>CBDEVD010000001.1:0-12769 GCA_965243645.1 Arenicellales bacterium
TTTCAGTAGGGTCATTTAGTTTTAAAAATTATTTTTCAGTAAATTCAGTGCTTTCTTAGGATGTGCGGCAAAATATCGCATTGTTTTGCTGATCGCCTCGTGTCCGGCGAGTCGCAATATAGAGACTGTGGTGTTTCGTAGCGCCGCCATGACGGCAGGAATCGCACCGGATCGGACTTGTGATGCGTCTTCGCCGAGGACGACATCCCGGACGTAATGCGACTTATTCTCAATCGTCCAATGTCCACGGCGTAAGGTGAGCAAGTCCGCCGCCGAAGCTTTTGTAGGTTTCAGACTCGTGATGCCATAGTGTGTCTGAAGTGAGACTTCCCGTGTCCGTAGGTCTTTGCGTTGATAGGTATACTCAAAGACTTGCGAGATGCCGGGCCAGCGCAAATATGCGTTGAGGGCGGTGCTACAGGTTAATCGGCGTATTTCGAGGCGTCCATGTGCTTTATCAAGGGTCTGAACGGTATCAAGCGTTTCCTGCCATTGTTGATGTTCTGCCTGGAGTTGTTGATATGCCGAAATCCGCAAAGTTTTAGCGTCGGGAGGACGTTGAAACAAGCGTTTTATCGCCTCAAACATATCTTTCTGATTCTCCTTGACGGGTAAAACGTAGTCGCCTCCCGACGCTAAAACCGCCTCACAAAAACTTCGGCGGGTCAACAAGGCGTCGGCTGTCACGACTTTCTGAGAAACATCAAAAGATTTGAGAATCTCCAGCGAGGTCGGCAGTTCGTGAGTCTTGGCAGACATCGCTTTTTGAGTCAGAGTAATGCCAAGCTCATGAGAGACGATAGACAGCAAGTGAGTTATCTTGGCATCCTGTTTTTTACTGCCTCGTAAGGTCTTGCCATCTATGGCGACAGCCGTCAAGCAGCTTTGACCTTTCCAGTGGAAGTCCTCAAGTGCCGCAGTTGCCCAGCGTCTCAGGATTGATTCTAAGGCATCAAGGTCTAAGCGATGAAAAAGATTATACAGTGTTGCGGCACACGGGGTTTTCTTATGTCGAAAGCCGAGGGCTTTTCTCAGATGCTTGTAGGTGCGTCCGTATTCAGCAATCGCAGCATAACTGCGATACCCAGACATCATCGCAATGATGGAGAGGGCGAGGATCGCCCGCAGCGGGTGGCGTTTGCCTTTTTCCTTGCGTGGGTCTGGCAATGTTGCTAACATATCAAGCAAGTGGTGAGAAGGTTTTCTCGTCATGATCTTCACCTCAATGTTGTGGTAAACGTTTAAGGTGAAGCATAGCATGTATGGCGTGAAAACTCACGTCGTACATGCATACAAAAAAAGTAACTCATCCAAAAAACTTAAAACTAAATGACCCTGACGTTTCAGCAACTGAGATTATGCTTGACATTCCATCCGATATTGATACAATAAAGGCATACTACCCAAAACATGGAGGAATGAGATGGGTTATAAATTAGATCCGAACGCGATGTATCGGATGCCGACACATTTTGGACCGAGGACGGGACCGAGATACGGACCCGATGGTAGAAAATTTGAGTGTAAAGATAACCCGAAATCAACGTCAGTTTCGGTAAGTTTCCTGACAAACAGTGAACAACTTGAGGCTTTTCTACCACCAGGCTTCTCGCTCAACGGCGAACCCGTTGTGTCTGTGTCTGGGGGCTATATGAAGGAAATTGAATGGCTTGCAGGACGGGGTTACAATACACTCGGTGTGAGTTTCCCAGTGGTTTACGAAGGTGAAGTGGACAGGGCGACGGGGTCTCTGTTGACAGTGCTGTGGGAAAATCTGACGGATCCGATTTTAACGGGACGTGAGGAATTAGGGTTCTCCAAGATCTATTGCGCACTTCCAGATCCCATAACCTTTAACGGTGAGACACACTGCACCGCCAGCTGGCTCGGTTTTAAGTTCATGGACATGCGCGTGAGGGCGACGGAACAGGTCCCGATCCCCTCCGCATCCCCGCCGCCGCAAGCGAGTGATGAGCAACCGCTTACTGGTAGCTTACATTACAAATACATGCCGAGAACGGGTGTATGGGGCACCGAGGATATTGCCTATGCCGTGCTGACACCATCGCATACACCGAACCGGGTCGTGCAGGAGCAGTGGCGCGGCGAGGGAACCGTCGAATTCCACAAGGCGCGCTGGGAAGACCTACCGACGCAATACAACATTGTCAACGCCTTCCACGACTTGGAAGTCAAGGAGTGGCGTGGTGCCTCTATCGTCAAGAGCGTTGGTGGAAAGGACCTGAGCGACCAACGCATCTTGCGTTAATGCTTAGTCCATTACCGTCCCGCCTGCGACGGTGATGGAAACCCCTGATAGGTAGGCGGCTTCGTCTGAGGCGAGGAAAGCAGCCATTTTGGCGACATCTGCTCCCTCGGCGAGTCGCCCAATGGGGACAGCTGCCTTAGAGCGGCGTGTGTATTCCGAAAGTTGTTCATCAGCGGAAAGATTCTGAGGCATTAGCACAGATGCAAGATGCCCAAATCGCTCTGTGTCCACAAGCCCAGGGCAAATCGCGTTTACGTTGACCTGATAGGGTGCCAGCTCAGACGCGAGCGATTGTGTGAAACCGATCACAGCGAATTTCGAGGCACTGTATGCGGCGAAGCGCGCCGATCCCCGTTTCCCGGTAACAGAAGACATATTGATAATTTTGCCGCCCGTTCCTTGGGCGATGAGATGACGTGCTACCGCTTGCGAACAGAGGAATACGCCTTTCACATTGACACGCTGGACTCTGTCCCAATCCTCTTCAGCCAGATCTACGACAGGCACACGATCCTTGCCAGCTATCGTCCCGGCATTGTTGACGAGAATGTCGATTTTGCCAAAGTGTGCGACGGTCTGGTCCACCATCCCTTTGACCTGTTCTGTGTCTGTAACGTCCGCAACGACGCTGATAGCGCGTCGTCCCATCCCCTCTATCTCACGAGCAACATCGGGTAGACCCTGCCAATCCGGTTGATCTGCGGCGTAGGGATGTTCGGTCATGTCGTTGACAGCGACATCGGCACCTTCTTTCGCCAAGCGGGTCGCAATGGCGCGTCCAATACCGTATTTGCCCCCTGCCCCCGTCACTAAGGCGGTTTTTCCATTTAAGTTGTACATTATAGATGTAACTCCTTTAACTAATCTGTGTCATTTAATGTGGCGCTGCGTATGCCTCAAGGCGACCAGAGGACATAAGTTGGCATATCGAACAGTGTCCCGATGAGTGCCCAGCCCCCTACGAATACATAATCGCCCATGACCAATCCGAGAAAGAACGGAATTGCGCGTTGATGGGCACGTAGACCGAAGATTGAAACAATAATAACCTTTATCATCCAACCGATATACACGGAGAACCAGAAATCAGCGAGTCCGCCCCAGGTTGCGGCTGTCATCACGTATCCGATCGGATGGAAGGGCCACCAGATAAATTTATGCCGCAGGAAATAGAGGATCCATGTCATCCCTGCACCGATCCCCATGGATTGGGTGCCATCCCAATTCGGACCGGTAGGATTGTTAAGCCACCGTTCTAAACGTCTACCGAAAACCTCCTCACCAATACCGATGACGTAACCGTGGACAGCAAATGCCCCGGTCTCATAAAGAAGATAGAGAAACGCCCAAAACGAGGCGAGGGTGCCGATAACAATCGCGAACATCATCACCCAAACTAATCTTCGACTGTTTATGCCTGCACGTTCTGCGAGTTTGAATCCTTCTAATTGGTTTGGCATCGGGTGTGAAACATTGAGGCGGTTGAGCCAGTAGTAGAAGGATATGATTGTGAGATTGCCCGTCCCGACGAATCGCGCGCCGAAGGTGACGACCATCAACCGTGCTGGATCGAGGGCGAGGATCTCATGGGAGGGGGGTCCAAATTCGGCACGCACGCGTGTAACGCCGAGTGCCATTAAGGTGAAAATGACAATAAAGCCGAGGACACCGCCCAAGGACATACCCGCTTTTACCGAAAATAGCGTGAGTCCGATACTCCCGAGGATTAATCCAGCGACAGCAACACGGTAAGGCATCGGCTCGTTTGAATCGTCATACGCTTTTTTGGTCATCAAGCAATTCAGGATCACATCGCGGAGATGTTTCCGGGTTCCCCAGAGTGCCAAGATACCGACGGCGAGCCATGCGCCACCCGCTCGTTCTGCAAAATAGAGTTCACCTTCACCTAACATCCCCGTCCGAACCACCCGTTCCGCTTTGCCGAACAGGTAGAAGAACCATGCGGACATCGAGATGTCCAACGGGACAAAAAATGTGAGTCCTATAATAAACGGGTAGATAGATAAAGGGACCCACCCGACGGCGTTCCACGGCTTATCCGTGAACAGATGCGTAATCGAAATAGAACTCAGCTGAATAGCGGGGACTTGGGGAAAGAGATGGCTTAATCCTGCGAGGAGTTCAATAAAGGCGGCGACCGAAAAGCCTACCCACATCGTGGTGTTTCTGTAAAAACTTTTCCGCCCCTGTGCCATCTGGAGCGGTAATTGGATGATTGGGTATGCCAACTTTTCACGCTCCGTCCACTGAACGCGGATGATGCTATTGAGACATATGAGCGTGAACCAGAGGAGTGCGACAAATCCTGTCCAGACGAGGATCGGCACCATCCAGCCCCGTAGATGCTTCGGGAGATAAAAACTCAAGCCTCCCTTAAAGTAGGCATCCAGTGCGTAGTCTTCAGGCACAAACCATGTCGGGATATAACGCCAAAAGAGAGATGCCCATTCGTTTTCGATGGTAGCGAACCGGAACGGATGGGCAAGTGTGCCGATCAGGAACGTCATCATGGAGTGGCCCCCGATTGTTGATACCATGACGACCATAATATAGATAACAAGGAGTTCCTGTGCAGTCAAGGCGTGTTTCGGCGCAAGTTTTTTCCAAACAAGGTTGAAAGCGATGACGGCGAAAAGGGTGAAGAGTGCGTTGAAAAAAAGCGAGACGAAGTTGAGGAGGAACTGCGGTTGGATCATCTCCGCGGCATAGGCGAGCCAGTAGGCGTTCCCGATAACGAGGAGTGTGCCGATCAGAAGCGCGCGGAGCGTAATTCCAGATGTAAAGGAAGCGTTAGATTTCGGCATTTTCATGTCAACTTTCGGTGGGTAACCTTCTTGGTAATACCGTGCTGTTCAAGCCGAAGTTTCGCCAATTTGAAAGATTCAGGGCTTAAATCAATGCCGATCCAGTGGCGTTGTAGGCGTTCTGCGGCAATACATGTGGTAGCACACCCGCAGAAAGGATCGAGCACCATATCGTTCGGATTGCTACTGGCCCCAATAATGCGTTCTAACAAAGCGATCGGTTTCTGTGTGGGGTACCCGATACGCTCCTTATTGCGTGCCGTTAAGTTTGGAATATCTACCCAGATGTTATTCAGTGTTTTCCCTTTTTGTTCGTCAAGATACCGTTTGTATCGGGGAACATTTCCGGGACGTGTTTGCACGACGCGTCCGGCTTCGATTTCCTTTAGCATCCGAGATTCCGACCACCGCCAGGTTCTGGTGACACCCATCACGTCATAAGTGAGATGAGAATCGGGATTTTGCGTCTGAGCAGTTATAGAAGTATGCGATACGAGTCGTCCGGTGCCGGGTTCAACATAATAATATTGACGTTTGGTTTTTTCGTCGAGATCCTGCATATCGTAGGGGATCGTGACGGCATCAGGATTCCATACGAAATCGTTGCTTTTTGAGTATCGGAGGATGAGATCGGAGTCGCGTGCCAATCCTTTTTTGAGGTTCCCTTTGCTGGTTACGGCTCTTTGCCAAACGATCTCGTTCCTAAAATTGTCTTTCCCGAAAATGCCATCCATCATCATTTTCAGGTAGTGGCTTGCGTTGTCATCGCAATGAAGATAGAGCGTTCCTGTCGGTTTCAGAATTCGATACATCTCTAACATCCTGATACCCATCATAATCAGATAGGCTTTCATGGATATCCCGTGCGTGAATTCGGCGGTGCTGATGGCGTGATAAAGATCGGGTGCTTTCTCTGCCAGTTCACCGTGCCACGCGCTATCTAAATCGTTTGGTGTCCAGGAATCTTTGAATGCTGCACCTGCTGCTTCGCTTTCTGTTGCTGCTTCAAAGGTTCGATTGGAGTTGAAAGGTGGGTCGAGATAGATCAGGTCAATGGTATCAGCGTCAAAACCACGCAGCACATACAGATTGTCACCTTCAAAGATGGTTCGATTTTTTAATTTTACCTTGCGGTTCGGTAAAGTAGGTTTATGCATTCACGTGCCTTTGCGTATATCCACCACCTACGATGTTGTGCAGGTATGTTTAGAGGCGCGTCTGCAGCGCGCCTCTGGAGGGTGTAACGTTTATCGGCGTGCTTTGAGAGCACCCCACGTCACGGCGAGTTTATCGCTGGGTTCAACTGCGAGTCCCGTGTCAGACTTGAAATTCTGATTGACTTCGGCTTCGTCAAGGATTCGATCGTAGACGCTGAATTCGTCTATGATACCGGTAAAAACCCCGAATTCACCATCGGCTCTCCCATCTAAACCGATAAACATGTGAATGCTTCCCCATTCATCCTCAGGGAATTGGGCGAGATTCAGCACACCCTCGGTCGTTGCTTCGCCATCAACGAAGAATTGGATCTTACTATCCTCTGGTGTACCTGCGACAGCGATGTGATGCCACTTGTTATCGTCAATAGTGTTTCCTAAGTCTTCGACGTTACCAACCCAACCGGTGTCGAGGTTAAGGACGCTATTGCGAAGCCATAAGGTTTTGGGACCTTTATCGTCAGTGCCGGGACCGCCTGTTTTGGCAAAGATTACGCCGGGACCGGAATTGTCGGTTTTTACCCATGCCGACCAGGTGAAATCGACGTTGAAATCGAACGCTTCCGGACTATCAATTTCGACAAAATTTCCCTCATCTCCGTCGAATTCCAGTGCGTCGCCGATTTTACCACCGACTTTTTTCAGGCTCCCCTTGATAGAGCCGTTGTAATTGCCGGTTCCATCCTTAACGGTCTTTCCGTCGATATTGTTTGCATCGAAGCTCCAATAACTCACCAGTCCATCTTCGACAATTTGGGCGGACAGGGGGGTTCCGATAAAACTGATAGTCAGGATTAGTAAGAAAAGAATAGCCTTTTGCAACATAATTGAATCTCCTTTGATTCTTGTGTGTATGGGAAACGTGCAAACAAGCCTTACATGGGAGTGGCTTCTATCCTCTGAAAATTTTTCTGAGAATCAGAAACGCGCCACCAACGACAATGATGAACAAGGCGACGGAGAACAGGAAGGCGAAGATCGCTTGCAAAATTTGGAAAAGAATCAGGATACATACAACGAAAATGACGATCCCGAAAATGACAAATAAAATTGTTCCCATACGTTAAATGTGTGTGGATCTGAATCCACGTTGTAGATGGTTATGGATGGTCATCAGTAGAAAGTCTTCAAAAGTTGTAAAGTGTGCTAAAGTTGTGAAGTTGTCAGAAGCGATGAAACCAACTTCACAACTTCTCAACTTGCAAACTTTCACATCTAACTAACAAGCCCTTCTCCTGAAAACCCAACCAGTAACCACTGATAACTATATTAATAGCGTGCTTTGAGCGCGCCCCAAACAGTTGGAAGTTTGCCAGTTGCCTGAACAGCGAGTATCTCATCGGGTGTGCATTCGTCAGCCGTCTCACAAATAGCCCAATTGTCAAATGAGACAATGGTCAATGCGGGCGCGCCTCTGCTGGAACCCCCGTTGAGGCCAACTTGTCCACTCTCAGGTCTGACGTTTCCAAAATCGAGTTTACTTTCAAGGAGCCAATCTTTGGGTTCATCTTTGCCATCTTCCCAGATTTTACCCGTGAACCCGTCGTCGGATATTTCGGCTTTCATCCAGTACCATGTACCGAGGTCTACCTCTCCGAAAGGCGGTTCGGTATCGTTCTGTTTCCAAGCGAGATGGTCGTTGAGGAACTCCATATTATTGAGGAAATGGTGAATCAGGAAGGCGTAACCGGAGGCATCTCCTGGATCAAGACGGAATCCGAGTCCACACCGAGCAAGGTCCCCATCTCCCCAATCATCGACGCGAATCATCACTAAACCTGTATGTGGTTCTGGGAAACCGCCGTCTAAGACGAGGTAGGTATGATCGCCAGGGGCTTCATGGGTTTGACTGATAACGCCACCCTTTTCTACCCAATCGCCGTCATGGTTTTTGAATTCATATTTTCCGTCAATTTTTCCATCTTCAAAATCGTCAAGGTATAACACTTCACCAAAGCTGGTTGAACTCCATGCGAGTATAGCAGTACACGCCAGTATGGAGAGGAAAGATTTGTGGGTTAATAACCTTTTAGCAATACGCATCGGAACATCCTCCTTTACAGTAATTCTTTGTTGGTTTAACGTGAGGTCAGGAAAACAATCACCGCTGTCCGAATTTTGATATCCTTATGGAGTTGACCTGCGTTTGCCGCCATCCATATAAAGCGCGCTTCCAAACATATAGGAACAGGCTTCAGAGGCTAAGAAGGTTACAACATTCGCAACCTCTTCGGGTTCGGCAATTCGTCCTGCAGGTAGTTCTCCTCCGAGTTCCTTTAACAACACTTCGACATCGCGTCCCTCACGCTTGGCTCTTGCCTCCTGCTGTGTGCGTGCTCGACCGGTGTTTGTCAATCCCGGACAAACGGTATTTACCGAAATGCCATCACCCGCAACGGCATCTGAGAGCGCACGCGTAATGTTAAGAATAGTGATGTTCGCAGCACCAGTGGGTATGTTGCCACGCGTTGGACTTGTACCGGCTGAACCTGCGATGTTAATGATGCGTCCCCACTGATTTTCCTTCATGTAGGGGATAACCAATTGAGACATTCGAAGGTAACTATAGGTTTTCAATGACAGTGCTTCATCAATCAGGTGAGGTGACAATCCCAAAATATCGGCATTCCGAGCGGCACCGACATTGTTGACGAGGATATCAACACCACCGAAATGATTCACTGTCTCCTGCACCACCTTCTCACAATTCGCGGGTATATTTAAATCGCCGGCGACAGCATGCCCTTCGGATCCAGTCTGTTTAAGTGCCGCGAGCGTTTGATTGAGTGCGTCGTGGGTTCGGGCAGCAATACAAACGTGAGCACCTTCTCGGGCAAGTGCAAGCGCGCACTGCCTACCGATGCCTCGACTACCGCCGGTAACGATTGCGCGTTTTCCACGCAGTCCTAAGTCCATGTATCGTGCGTCCTTTACGTTGTTCCTGGTTTCTTAAGGGGTTGCGAGAATCTACTGTGATGCTTTCAATCTTCCCCATGTGCTGGTAAGTTTGTCGCGTGGTTCGACAGCGAGACTTGAACCGTCTTTATCAAAAACTTCCACATCGTCGATGAGGGTTTCAGATCTCCATTCGCGGATGCCGAAACCGCCTTTTGGATAAGGCACCTTACCGTATTCAGTAACCTGTTTGCCATCGAGTGAGACTGTTAGTTTTTTGTCCGACACAGTGACCGACAGTTCATGCCATTCCTCGAGTTCGATATCAATGTCAGCTTTGGCGACGATGGGCCAACCGCCACCCCTTTCAAAAACATTGAGGATGTTTTCTCGCGGATCTCCACAACACAACCGTTTTCTTGCCGCTTCGACGAGCATATATTCGCTTGCCAACTGTGCGCGCACAATCAGACCGAATGCTGCAAATTCTGCTGTTTCACCGACAATGTTGAATTTTGCTCGCAGTGTGTAGTCGGTCAGATCCTCGAACCCTTCAAGGAAAAGGGCATCGGCATGGGTCTGATCGTTCCTTGTGTCAAAAACGAGGACGGTGTTGTCTGGATTGCCTGGATCTTTTTCAATTGTTATCGCTGGCACGTCGGGCCATTCGATCTCCGCGTTTCCCTCAAAATCATCAAAAAACAGAGTTTCTGCCATTGCGTTTCTAAGCAGCAGAAGAATGACCCAAAAACCAACAACACACAGTTTTTGGACTCTCATCTTGAGGTGCTCCTTCGGGATATAACTAACGGGGAGATGCCCACCTCATTTTGGCGGACATCTCATTTTCAACACATTCTGTAAGCGCACGTTTTGATGCGTATCTATTGGGAAGATTTGAGGGACCCCCAAGTTGTCGCTATTTTCCCAGCAGCTTCAACGGCTAACGCGCCTTCAATACCCTCACCGAGTTTTACGACATCGTCATCAGAGAGCACCGTGTCAAAGATGACAACTTCGTCAATAATACCGTTCCATTGGCAGCGTTTACCACAGCCTGGATCGGCTCCGATGTAGACCTCTTCAGGAGATGCCCACGGGGGTCCCTTGGCATCTTCGGAGTTCTGGAGTTTACCGTTGACGTAGACGTGGAGTTGGGAGCCATCCCATGTGCCGACGAGGTGTATCCACTCTTTAGACGAGAGTTCGTCACCGAGGACTTCAAGTTTCCCGCCACCGTTGGCGGCACGAATATGGAAGGCTGCCTGCGTGCTATTTTGCCCGTTTTCATGTGCCCCTGTTCCGAGTAAGTACTGGGACCAGGTCGAACATCCAAGCCCTTTCCATATTACACATTTCCCGGTCGGATCCTCTGCGGCATAGACCCAAGAATGGATTGAGAACCCTTTAGAATCCTTGAAATCCAAGGCGCCTAACGTTTTATCTTCACCTTTCGTGCCGAGTTTGACCCAAGTGTCTGCACCGTTAAATTCTAACCCGCCCCCAAATTTGCCTTTCGCCCATTTCAGGTCGCCGACAAATTCACCGTGGGTGTCGTTACCGGAAAGATCTTTTACCTCTTTACCTTTACCTTCTTCAAAGGTCCACATCCCCGCAATGTCGCCTTCATCAAACGCCGCATGGCTCGTCGCCATTACCGAGAAGCTGAGAGCAATAGCAACAATTGCAGTGAGTGTATAATTCAGATAGCGTTTTGCCAAAAACATATTCATTTCCCTTTTGAGAGCGATTCGATGATCGTTTCTCCGTTATTTTTTCAGACTGCCCCATGTGACAGCTAATTTCTCTTTCGCGTCTACGGCAAGCGTCGTCTCGAAGCCGTCATTCATAACCGCTTGGACGTCATCTTCATCGAGGAAAGTGTTGAAGATGATGAATTCGTCTAACAGCCCTTCCCATTGCCGGGACTGGTTCCAGTCACCAATTCGGGCAGGATCGAGGACACCGGGGTTTCCACCCCAATCGTTTTCGATATCGAGTTCACCGTTGACGAAAAAGCGGATTTTCTTTTCCTTCGCACTGTAAGCGGTTGCGATGTGGACCCATTTATCCATCTGATCGCCTGCCAACATATAGTTCGCAAAAGTGTCGTTCCCGCCTGGGTTACTGTGAATGGAGAACTCGACTTTATTGTTCGGATGCATCTGGTAGTGGATGTCCCCGGCTTTCCAACCGTTGACGTTGAAGAAAACACGCCATGCACCCTCGCGTCCAGTGGATTTGACCCAGTGTGCGAAGGTAATTTCTTCAAAGGAGCCGATCCGCTTCGGGATTTCGACCCAATCACCTGCGCCGTCGAGTTCGATGGCATCACCGAATTTCCCAGCGACAAAGTTTCCACCTTTAACCTCACCATCAAACCCATTCCCGGATATATCTTCCGCATCACCCTCAAACAGCCATGCTGCCGCGATCATATCTTCGGTGATTTCTGCGGAACTCAGCATGCTGCTACCCAGTATGAGTAGCACACTGAGGGTAACTGTGATAATTCTTGGATTTAACAAAACAACCTCCTATGTGTTGCGAAAAGAACCGATAAACCTTGGACATTCCAGATTCTTCCGAAACATTCTTACTCTGTGTATACTTTACTTTAAATTATAGCATAAAACATATGGAGAGACAACCTATTTTTAAGACTGGAAATCTTAGCAGGAGGATTAAACAAATCTGTCTTTGTGTGGACTGGTTTCCCATTGGGCGCGCCACGTTTGCCATGACGTAGGACATTGCTTCACTTTCACGTACTCGCGAACTGAACATCCAATCACTTCGTGCCATAGTCCCTGTGAGCGAGGTACCAGTGCGGACTGAACCGAAAGTCCACCGACCAGCGGATGACTGTCGCTATGGTTCACTAAGCGACCGGTGGAATACCAGATTGTTAAAAACGAGCAGATCACCCTTCTGCATTTCTAAGGTGTCGAATATCGGTATCGGAGGAAGTAGGAGAGAAGGACCGGCACAGGAGAATGCCTCGTCCGGGCACACGGTGATAGGTTTGTAAGACCCGTCTTATGGCTTCCGGGTAGGAATTGTAACGGACCGTTCTCCGGTTTGACATCGACGAGTGGTAGCCAAACCGTCAGGTGCGTATCGTTTTCGGTGTTCTGGCATATATGCGCTGTCTTGGTGCCAAGGGAGCGTTGTCAGTTTTTCGTTTGGGAGTTTTGGACGCACCCAAAAGTCGCCGTTGAACTGAATCTCACTTCCGATGAGATGATTCCAAGACATCCAACACCTTCGGATGGGTTATCAGGTTAAAAAGTGCTTCACTAAAGACAAGCGTATGCCAACCAAAGACCTCGTTTTCTCTGACTACATGCCTTTAGAACAGCATGCCAACGGTGCTCAAAAGACATCTCTTCGTAGATATCCGGGATGACCCCTTCTTTATAGAGCTCGGTGGCACGTGCATCGACAACTTCAGAGACAACAGCGATTAACGGGGCAAGATCTGATTCAGATAGTGCCGATTGGACAACAAGGTAGCCGTGTTCCGCAAATTTTTCAGAGTTCGTTTCCATCGTTTTTAGCGT
>CBDEVD010000002.1:0-2217 GCA_965243645.1 Arenicellales bacterium
GAAGCACAAACGTCCAGACGGGTGCCAAGCATCATATGCCGTACAGGTGCAGGGAGAAAGGCTGTCGTAAGCGGTTCAGTGTACGTGTGGGAACGGTCATGCAGGATTCCAAATTGAGTTATCAAGTATGGGCATTAGCCATTTACATCATAGATACTGGGATCAAAGGCGTATCATCCATGAAGTTGCACAGGGACTTAGATATTACTCAGAAGACCGCGTGGCACTTAGCCCACAGGATTCGCAAGACGTGGGATGTGGAACTGGAGCAATTTACTGGGCCCGTTGAAGTGGATGAGACTTATGTAGGTGGAAAAGAGAAGAACAAACACGCTCATAAGAAACTGAATGCGGGGCGCGGTCCGGTTGGTAAAACAGCCGTAGTAGGTACAAAAGACCGCACTACCAAGCAGGTGCAGGCACGAGTAGTATCAGATACTACCGCTCAGACGCTCACAGGCTTCGTATACAGCACTTCGCGTCAGGAAGCACAAACCTATACTGACGACGCGAAAGCCTACCAGGCTTTACGTAGAGCAGCCCACGCAACCGTTAAGCACTCAGTCAAAGAGTACGTAGACGGTATGGCGCACATCAACGGCATGGAATCCTTCTGGTCGCTGTTGAAGCGTGGATACTATGGCACATATCACAAGATGTCGCCAGAGCACCTTCAGCGTTACGTAGATGAGTTTGTGGGGCGTCATAACGTCAGACACCTGGACACCGTTACCCAGATGGAGCAAACAGCAAAGGGACTGGTCGGAAAACGACTTACCTACAAAATGCTCACTGGGCAACTGGATGATCTGCCAAGATCATGAGTACGCCCAACCGGCTCTATTTTGGGGATTGTCTGGACGTGATGCGGGAGTTTATTCCCGATGAATCCGTGGACGTAATCTATGCTGACCCTCCGTTCAATTCAAAGCGGATTTACAATGCGAATATGGGGGGTGCTCAATGGGTAGCATTTAAGGATACGTGGCAATGGCATGAAGCTGTAGATGATTTCCACGAAGTAGCCAGTCGCAATGATATGGCTCCAACGATGGAGGGGCTAAGAACGATTCTCGGGGAGGGCTCAGATTTAGCCTATCTGTCCTACATGGCAAACCGGTTGCTGGAGTGCTTTCGGGTTCTGAAACCTACGGGTACCATGTTTCTGCATTGTGATCCTACAATGAATTACCTGTTGCGCATTGTCTTAAATGCCATCTATTCGTCCCATAAGGATTCGTTTCTAAATGAGATAGTGTGGTATTACAAGACTGGGGGAGTGAGTAAACGCTGGTTATCCAGAAAGCATGACACCATATTCCTGTATGCCAAATCAAAACATCACCAGTTCTATCCACAAAAGGAAAAGTCCTACCTAGCACACAAATACGGATTCAAAAATATAGAGATTCTTGAGGATCACGGAGGGGCGTACACAATGGTGAATATGCGTGACGTATGGGATATTCCTGCACTTAGGGGTAATCAAAAAGAACATCAGGGATTTGAGACTCAAAAACCGGGCTCACTCTTACAACGGGTAATCAAGTTATCTACACAAGAAAATCAGTTGGTACTTGATCCATTCTGCGGTTGCGGCACGACACTTCAAGCAGCTCAGGAACTTGATCGCAGATGGATTGGGATTGATATATGCACGAAAGCCTGTCAGGTGATTGAAAAGCGATTCAAAGAAAGCTTTGACAGCGTGTGGGATGATGTAGAGTTCATAGGAATGCCAAAAACGGTAAGCCAAGCCCGTGAAATGGCAAGTATTGATCCGTTCCGTTTTGAGACATGGGCCGCATCTTTGGCTCCCGGGATGGAAGCCAACAAAAAGCAACGGGGCGATGGTGGTATAGATGGATGGGGCCGGATACCATTGCGTAAGGGGTACTTCGCTGACATGGTTTCCCAAGTGAAAGGCGGACATACGAATCCCGGTCATGTCCAAGCATTCAACGGAGCAAGGCAGCAGGCCGGTGCAGATATGGGAATCTTCACTTGCTTTGAAGATCGTGTAACTAACGGAATGCGAAACGCCGCTGCCAGTACAGGCCGATTCATGGACGTTCCAACGATCCAGATTTACACCGTAGAAGATTTCTTTGCCAATAGACTTCCCCAATTACCAAGAGCAGCATAGCCATGAAACGAACCAATAGGAGATCAAGCAAGAGCAAGAAAGCGTCAGTCCCGCGTGGGCGTCCGACAAAG
>CBDEVD010000003.1:0-1743 GCA_965243645.1 Arenicellales bacterium
GTCCGGGTAGCGGCATCGCAACGGACTGGAGGAATGGCTCATGGACGGCAAGATGAACGACAAGATGGATCTCACGCTGTTTGTAGTGGCGCACAAGATCATAGAAATGTCGGAGGCGGCTGGTAATATTGTCAGGACGCGAACAGCGGGAACCGTTGGCGTTTTAGTGGCATTAGATGTGCCACTGTTTGACAACCCCAAATACTATATCAAGATGATTGCGGACAACGCCTGGGATGCTGCGCTCCGTGTTAATCTGCAATTGTCAAAGGAGCAATGTCACGAAATCGTCGAAAATGTCATAGAAGAAATTGAAAGTGAGCTTGAGGAGGAGTGCCAATGTGAAGATGACCAGTAACACAGATGATTTCCAGCATGAAGTTTGGAAATGAACTCAGCAAGCAGATACGGGAATATCAATAGGCTGGCGTGGTATAATCAGGTAAAGCTACAGGGTTGCGACAGATGCGACAATCCATCGACTTCTACAGTGAAAATGTAGTCATCTACAACGATGACCTACTAACGACGGACGCAATCAACCCAGGCAGCGTTGACCTGATTGTTACCTCGCCACCTTACAACGTCGACATCCAGTACAAGAGCAACAAGGACGATTTAACCTACGAACAATACCTGCAATTTACGCGCGAATGGATGTCGCGCTGTTACGAATGGCTCAAGGATGATGGCAGGTTTTGCCTGAACATTCCGCTGGACAAGAACAAGGGCGGACAACAAAGCGTCGGCGCGGACATCACGACAATCGCCAAAGAAATCGGTTACCAATACCATTCGACCATCATCTGGAACGAAGGCAACATTTCGCGGCGCACGGCTTGGGGCTCCTGGATGAGCGCGTCCGCCCCTTATGTGATTGCGCCTGTCGAGTTAATCGTCGTCTTGTACAAAAACAGTTGGAAAAAATGGTCAGGCTCGCGCGTAAATGACATCTCTCGCGACGAGTTTATGGCTTGGACGAACGGGGTCTGGACTTTTAATGGCGAAAGTAAAAAGCGCATCGGACATCCTGCGCCATTTCCTATCGAGCTACCGACGCGGTGTATCAAGCTCTTTAGCTTTGTCGGCGATACCGTGCTAGACCCATTCGTCGGCAGTGGGACTACGTTGATTGCGGCATTGAACAATGAAAGAGTCGGGATTGGCATTGATATTGACGCCGACTACTGCGCTTTGGCTAGCAAGAGAATTCAGCTTGCGCAGGTCAAGCCGCTGCAACTGGCAATGGCTTAGGGAATGTGATGGCAAAGAAACAATCACTATCAAGTTTGGTCCTTGCATATTTCGAGAACAGACCATTCGTCGAACTGGATCACAACGACTGGGTAGACGAAATCATGGCTCAGTATGAAGAGATTCATGGGCGGGTTCCACGCGATCCATGGCGCGCCGCCAGAAAGCTGCATCAGGATGGGTATCTGCGCAAAGTGCGTAATGGCGTCTATATGTACGATCCCAATCTTGTGTTTGAGGCGAAACTGGAGCCATTCACTCCACAACAGCGCCAGACGATACTTGAGCGGGATCAATACACATGCGTCTACTGTGGCAAAGGCGCGGCAGAAGGATATGAACTGCACGTCGACCATATCAAGGCGCGAGATAGAGGCGGTCGCTCAATTATCGATAATGGTCAAACGCTTTGTTCCCAACACAACTTTCTGAAGAGAAATCTCAACGCAACTGAGACTGGCAAACGGCTCTTTATTCGTCTCTATGTCT
>CBDEVD010000004.1:0-469422 GCA_965243645.1 Arenicellales bacterium
ACGTAAGAGTGATTGAGCACCTCAAACAATTTACCATGAACGATCGAGATGGCAAGCGCTATGCTTAAAAAGTATTCTGGATTTTCCCTGTTGCGTAACGCATTCTCTGGCCATCGTCAGTGGACCAGGGTCTGGCGCGATCCGGAACCCAAACAGTCCTATGATGTTATTATCATCGGTGCTGGCGGGCACGGTCTGGCAAGTGCTTATTACCTGGCCAAGCTACACGGTATAAAGAATGTGGCGGTGCTCGAAAAAGGCTGGCTGGGTGGGGGCAATACCGGCCGCAATACGACGATTGTGCGATCAAATTACATGCTGGACGGCAATGCCAATTTTTACGAGCATTCGTTAAAGCTGTGGGAAGGGCTGTCGCAAGAACTCAATTACAACGTCATGTTCTCTCAGCGCGGTGTCCTTAACCTTGCTCACAGTGATGCAGAGATGGATGCTTTCGCCCAACGCGGCAATGCGATGCGCTTGAACGGAATTGACGCGGAATTGATGCTGCCCGACCAGATTCGGCAGGCAGTCCCCCATCTGGATTGTTCTCAACAGACTCGTTATCCAATATTCGGCGGTCTGATACAAAAACGTGGTGGCACTGCGCGTCACGATGCGGTCGCCTGGGGATATGCTCGCGGTGCTGATGCCCTCGGTGTGGATATCATTCAAAACTGCGAGGTCACCGGGATTCGGATTGAAGGGGATCGCGTCGTTGGGGTCGATACCACTCGCGGTTCAATCAATACCGGGAAGGTGGGTTTGGCAGTCGCGGGCAATTCCGGTCGACTTGCAGCCATGGCAGGATTGAAATTACCGATTGAGTCTCATGTACTCCAGGCCATGGTTACCGAACCGCTTAAGCCGATCATCCACACAGTGATCACATCGGGTGCGTCGCATGTGTATGTGAACCAGACCGATAAGGGAGAAGTGCTTTTCGGCGGTGATCTTGATTTTTACAACTCCTATGCGCAACGCGGTAACTTGCCGCGGATCGAATACGTGGTCCAGTCTGTATTGACACTTTTTCCTTGCTTAAGGCGGGTGCGTTTGATGCGTACCTGGGGTGGCGTCATGGACATGTCAATGGATGGCAGTCCCATCATTGGTAAGTTGCCAGTTGACGGCCTGTATTTCAATGGTGGCTGGTGTTACGGAGGCTTCAAAGCGACTCCCGGGTCGGGCTGGTGTTTTGCCCATACCATAGCCAACGACAAACCCCATGCGTTAAACGAGCCGCTGAACCTTGAACGATTTTCAAATGGTGCGTTACTGGATGAAAAAGGCAGTGGCGCCTTCGCATTTTCTCACTGATTAATTTAACCGGGAAGACTTTGAAATGCTGTTAATTCCCTGTCCCTGGTGCGGAGAGCGAGCCCAAACAGAGTTCACCTACCGGGGCGACGCAACGGTTGTCAGACCTGCAATCGATGCTGATGCCACTGAGTGGTATGACTACGTGTATTCCCGAGACAATCCACGCGGCGAGCACACCGAGTGGTGGCAGCACACAAATGGATGTCGCAAGTGGTTCAAGTTACGTCGAAATACGTGGACACATGAAATCCTGTCGAGTGAACCTGCGGTTGCACGCGAAACGAAGTGAGGCGGAATAACTAAATGGTTGCTTATCGCTATTCGTTTGGCGGTCAACTGGATCGGAGCAGGCCGCTTCGATTCAAATTTGATGGCAAGTCTTATATCGGTTATCAAGGTGATACGCTGGCGTCAGCCCTGTTGGCGAACGGCGTTCAAATCGTAGGCCGCAGCTTCAAATATCATCGCCCGCGCGGCGTGTTTGGATTGGGCATTGAAGAGCCAAGCGCCATGGTCAAACTCAGAACCGGTGCCCGCGCTGAACCAAATCTCAGGGTGACAGAAATTGAGCTTTATGATGGTCTGGAAGCAAGCTCACAGCACTGTTGGCCAAGCCTGCACTTCGATCTTGGTGGCATTGCCAACCTGGTATCACCGATTTTACCAGCGGGGTTTTATTACAAGACTTTCATGTGGCCGGCAAGCAAGTGGATGTTCTATGAACGCTTCATTCGTAAGGCCGCTGGATTTGGCAGTGCGGCAACCGAGCACGACCCAGACAATTATTCGAAGAGTTTTGAACATTGTGATGTTTTGATCGTAGGGTCGGGCCCGGCCGGCTTGGCAGCAGCACTCAATGCAGCCGATAGTGGTGCACGTGTCATGTTGGTTGACGAAGCTGCGGATGGCGGCGGACGCTTACAGTTCGATGATGAACTGATTGACGGTCAGGCGGCAGAGGAGTGGGTGAGTCAATCACTTCGTCAGCTGCGTACCAAGCCAAACGTCGACATCCGATTCAGGACCACTGCATTTGGGTACTATGATCAAAATATGATCGCCGCGATCGAACGCGTAGCAGATCACTTACCTGAACCTAAGCAGGGACAGGTGCGGCATCGTCTGGTGCTTATTCGCGCCAAGCAGGTGGTACTGGCGACCGGCTCCATTGAGCGTTCCATTCCATTTGGATACAACGACAGGCCCGGGGTTATGTTGGCTTCAGCGGTCCGTGGTTACGCGCGCAAGTTTGCAGTGGCCTGTGGCAAGAAAGCCGTAGTCTTTACCAATAACGACAGTGCCTATGCGACGGTCGCGGCACTGCATGAAGTGGGTGCCGAAGTAGTGACTGTCGTTGACAGTCGTACGCAGTCACCGGGTACACAAGCATTGGAACAACTTGGTGATGCCACATTGATACAAGGTTCGGTTGTCATTCGAACCAAGGGGCTTCGTGCGCTGCAGGCGGTTGAGGTAGGCCATTTGACGGAAGAGGGTGAATTGCTGGGCAAACCCCAGACGATTCGTTGTGACCTACTCTGCATTTCGGGAGGCTGGACACCGACGGTGCATTTGTATTCCCATGCGCAGGGGAAATTGGTGTTCGATGAACGAATCGGCGCGTTCGTTCCAGGTAATGACAAACCGACAATCCATTCCGCTGGAAGTGTTGTGGGAGAGTTTTCGTTGGCAGAGTGTTTAAGACAGGGTAGTGAAGCAGGAATTGAGAGTGCCAGACAGGCTGGCTTTGAACCGACTGCCGATAAGATTGTTCCAAGTGCACCTGCCGTGCAGGTTGCTGCGATGAAACCACTGTGGGCTGTACCTCAATTCGGTCACAAGGCCAAGCGATTTGTAGACATTCAAAATGATGTTTCAATTGCGGATATCGAGCTCGCTCATCGGGAAGGATATGTCTCGGTGGAACATCTGAAGCGCTATACGACACTGGGTATGGGGACAGACCAGGGACGGACCAGCAACATCAACGGGTTGGCCAATCTTGCCAGATTACGGGAAACGGAGATTCCAGCCGTCGGACATACAACTTTTCGTCCCCCTTACACACCCGTTTCTCTGGGGGCGCTGGCAGGCGTCGAATTCGGTGAGCATCTGAGTCCAGTGCGGCGATCACCGCTACACGAATGGCATGAGCGCAACGAGGCGTACATCCAAAACTCTGGTGTGTGGAAACGTCCTGCCTACTATCCTCGTACCGGCGAATCTGTGCAGGATGCGATATTGAGAGAGACCCGTCACGTGCGTGAGAAAGTCGGTGTGACGGATGTGTCTTCGCTTGGAAAAATTGATGTTCAGGGCCGCGATGCTGCCGAGTTTCTGGAGCGAATCTACATCAATCGTTGGAAGTCTTTGCCCATTGGCCGGTGTCGTTATGGATTGATGCTCCGGGAAGATGGTTTTGTATTTGATGATGGCACATCAACGCGGTTGTCAGAGAACGAGTTCTACATGACGACCACTACCGCAAATGCGGGTCCGGTATTGGAGCACATGGAAATCTATGCGCAGACTGTTTGGCCGGATTTACATGTTCACCTGACTTCGATTTCAGACCAGTGGGCAGGAATGGCACTGGCCGGGCCGTTCAGTCGGTCGGTTCTGGGTGTCGTGATTGGTGAACAGGCGGCGAGTAATGAAGAATTACCGTATATGGGTGTGTCACAGGTTCGGATCGCTGATGTACCGGTGCTGGTATTTCGGGTGAGCTTTTCCGGTGAGCTCGGCTATGAGATTCACATGCCATCCAAACAGGCGGAATTGGTTTGGGAAACTATGCTGGAAGCTGGGAAGCCTTGGGATATCGCACCCTATGGCCTGGAGGCGATGACCATTTTAAGAATAGAAAAAGGACACGTTGTTTCTGCTGAGTTGGATGGACGTACGACTGCGGCGGATCTCGGATTCGAGCGGATGATGAAAACTGAGGGCGATTATGTCGGACGACGCTTGGCTGAGCGTAGCGAACTCGTTGGCAATGGTCGCAAGCAGCTGGTTGGCATCAAGTCCATGGACAACAGTCCGATTCCTCATGGTGCCCAGATCATCAAAGAGCGAAGTGACGGCAAACCCACTGAGACAGCAGGACACGTAACTTCGACTTGCTTCAGTCCTCATCTCAATCGGGAAATCGGTCTTGCACTGATTGCGGATGGACGTCAGATTTACGGCAAAACGATGTATGCAGCCTCACCGCTAACTGGGCGCGAGGTGCCAGTCGAAGTTGTGCACCCGATATTTATTGATCCGCAGGGGGAGCGAGTCCGTGGCTAAATTGAAATCAATGCCCAGTGTGCTGTTGCTGGAGCGGGAAGTCAGTTTGCTGTTTCAGGTTCACGGATTAACAGATGTCGCGTGCGGAACGCGGCTCAACACATTTTCAATCAAGGGTTTGCCACAGATCGGTAAATCAGTGGCAGGGAATGATCTGGTATTCATGAGCAATGGTCCTGGAATGTGGTTGGTGCAGGCACAACAAAGAGACCGGGAGGGAACCTTACAGCAACTGCGCGATACACTGGCCGATACGGATGCTACTATAACGGATTTGTCTTCGGCACGTCTGATCGTGCAGGTCTCTGGTGCTTCGGGGCGGAAGTTTCTGAAAAAAGGTTGTCCGGTAGACATTGATTCATTTGCTGCCAATGATGTTGTGGCAACGGTGATTGGACACCTTGGAGTCACGATTCATTGCCTGGGGGACGACTTTGTGGTTTACGTTCTACAGAGCTTTGGCACCGATTTTTGGGAGTGGTGTCGCCTGAATGTGTTGGAGTTCAACGTCTGAGCAGATTGCGATAACGTGTTAATCGGGGCAGGGATTTCGGTAGAGTAGGTGTTTGCCAAAGCAGGTATGTGATCGTTGTTTGACCGAACTCTGGCATGATGGTGAAGCTGAGGTACGAATTTCTGATCCTTACAGCCTGCGGGTCGAACCAGGGTCTGGTTGCGTCATTCTGTTCGCAGCACGCCGATCTCCAATTCTATAAAAGTCAATACGGATAAGAAGAATCTCCCACTGATCTGATTAGAAATCCATGTAACTACGTCGGCATTGGCTCTACTATCTTCAACCTTGTACAACTTGGAGACAGCGTTGGTGTCAAGCAAAAACATCAACAAAGAGTGGTTTGGATACTATCAATCTGGACCTTCGGTGGCTCGAATTCAATTTCAGTCAATCCTGGCATCGACAGTGCGTCTAAAAGGTTGGACTTTTCGCCTTTCAATCTCTGGTACTCATCCATACTGAGCAGTACGTGCTCGGGTTTATTCCGATTGGTAATAAAGACCGGTCCCAAGTTCGATGCTCTTTTCGCACGAGAAACATTCTGATTAAATTCACTGCTGGTCATCGTAGTAATGCTCATGTCAAATTCCTCCAAGAACGTATGTAGTACTGTTACATTTGTTCGCACTTTTCGCAATTTGTCTACCTACTGTACGATTGTTTTTCAGCGATTAGAAACCATGCGCTAGATTTGTTTCTTGTGAATTAGATCATCAACGTTAATTGTGCGAGCCCGTGCTTGGTAATTTATAGACTTGTTCGCAGAGTAAGGAATTTCCACGACAATTCAATTCTGCTATACAAACCACCCGTCGAATCGACGCAAGACACAGCGAAATAATACGCGATAACCAAATAAAATGCCGACATTCGAATTATACGGTTATTACGTTTAACAGATCACTAATCTCAAGGATATAGAGTTATTGAAATGGCGAAGATCACGCTTGAAACCCGCCAGGGTGTTCAGGAAATGGAAACACTTGGGAGCGAACGACTCCTGTACAGTGGTTTGCGGCAAGGATTTGATCTCGCGCATGAATGTGCAAGTGGCACCTGCGGCACGTGTAAGGCCATTTTAGTTTCAGGAAATGTACGGTCGCTGTGGTCTGATGCGCCCGGAAATCGATACGTCAAAGCAGAGCGTAATGAGTTTTTGATGTGTCAATGCGTTGCTGATTCAAACATTCACGTTAAGGTGCGGCCTGCGCTACGTGCGCCTGTCGCAACACCAACACCTGGGAAATTTAGTGGTGTAATCAGTGCCCAGCAGCATCTCACTGATGATGTTACCACATTTGAGTTCAAGCTATCGCACCCCACCTGTTTCCTTGCCGGACAGTTCATTACCCTTGCTAACGCAGAAATTCCAGGTTACCGTGCCTATTCGATGACGAACTATAGCGCGAATGAAACGCAGGTTTTAAATTTTCTGGTTAAACGAATACCAGGCGGGAAGTTTACCGATTGGTTGTTTGAGGAAGATCGCACGGGTTGTTCGCTGGAAGGATTCGGGCCGGTTGGCAGGGCGGTATTTGCACCCGATATTGACCAAGACTTTATTGCGTTAGCTGGTGGTTCCGGAATTGCTGGCATCATGGCAATTCTTTCCCATGCTTCAAGCTGTGGACATTTTGAAAAGCATCGGGCAGAGGTTGTATTTGGTTTGAACCGACCTCAGGATGCTTTCTTTCTTGACAGGCTGAACCAATATTCAGTCAAGCATGAAAATTTGCAAATTACTGTCGCATTGGTTGCGTCAGACTCAAGTGGAGAACTGCAGCGAGAATACCCCAATTTAGAATTTGCCCAGGGATATTTACATGAAGTTGCCGATGCAACACTTGGAGATCTTTCCGAAGTGTCAGTAGCATTCGTGGCGGGACCACCGGTCGCAGTTGAAGCATGTCAGAAAATGCTGGCTATGGAGCGGAAATTTTCTGCAAGGAAAATTCGATTTGATCGATTCGGTTGATGATCAGCTTGCACATTTTCGGCTCAAATACTGTTTAGTTGAATAGAAGAAAGTTTTGCGTGCTACAGGCTAATTCCCATAAGAGTGACACTCTTGTTGAACTCTTACGTGCTCGTCTCAAGGTCATCATAATTCGGCGTTGCCATTTTACGATCCGTTGTTAAAGATAAAGGGGCACTGTCTAAACAATGCCCCTGTGTTTCGATACTTGCTAACGCAACGCGTTAAAAGTTTACGCCCAAAGCAATGACTGTGCTACCGCTTTTGCCATCGTCTGCGTTTTCATGCTCAATAAAAGTAAAAGCACCGCCGCCTAAACTCTTATGTATACCGACCATCCAAGGATTAGCGTCACCTTTGGTGTTGCCGCTATTGGTTACATCACGGAATTGGGATCGCCAGCTCAAGCCAGTATCACCGACACTTCCGCTAAGCCCAACATAAGTTGTCTTTTCGTCCATTGAACCCATTTTGTTGCTTTCCTTTTCAGAATAGCCAAGACCAAGTGTTATGCCGCCTGCGTTGAACTGCGCAGATACGCCCGCGCGGGTATAGCCGTGTTTGGTATCGGGCATTGATTTTGTTGTTGGAAACGAGCCGGGCGTGAGCATCAAATCCTCAGTGCCTTCAATTGTTAACCCTTCAGTGCCTTCAATCGTAAGACCGTCAAGTCCGTCAATCGTTAACTGACCATCGACCGTAAGTCCATCAGCCCCGACAATACTCAGTCCTTCAGTGCCTTCAACCATCAAACCACTCGAATCTACGCCGGTTATGCTTGTTGATTTACCTGTGGCGGTATGGTGGGCAACGGCTTGAGTGACAAAGTTAACAGTCGCCTCTCTCGGATCATCTTCGCCTTCCAAAATATCGAGCCTCTGTTCCACGGTGAGATCGTCCTTAGTTTCGTGAGCAAAAACAAGATTTCGCGTACAACTAACACCATCATCGTCACAATTGACGTGTCTATAAACAGTGTTGCCATCACCGTCTGTTGATTTTGTAAAAATAGCAGAATCGCCATCGATCAAGCCGGTGGTCAAATGATCAACGGAAACTCTGATCACAGGCATAACGGCTGGAGCGTCATCTGCATCACTTGCCGCGTGCGAACTAACTGTTATTGAGTCACTTTGCACTTCTGAAGCCCAAGTTGGCGCATCGCCATCTGCGGACAACGCAGTCCATACAAGCATACCATCCTCGTTAATCACTAAACGACCGCCTGATCCCATAATATCAACATCGCTATGAGTAGTCGCTACTGTGCCCCCGATCGTAAGACCGTCAAGTCCGTCAATCGTTAACTGACCATCGACCGTAAGTCCATCAGCCCCGACAATACTCAGTCCTTCAGTGCCCCCGATCGTAAGTCCGTCAAGTCCGCCAATCGTTAACCCATCAATGCCTTCAAATTCAGGCATCTTACCAGGAACATCTACGGTTTTTGTAATCGATTCATCTTCGACATTTTCATAGCCGAATCCGATCTTGCCAATATCGCCTAAACTTAGGCTCATGCCAAGTTGGAACTCATCAACCGATTGACCGGTATTCCGTCCGTCCATGATTGCATCAACTTGAAAACTGGCAGCTTCAGACGAAAACGCGTAAGATAAAGTGTTGCCGCGTTTGGTTTTCGTATCGCTACCTCCAAACCAATAGCCAGTGTCTCGAAGCCCACCTGAGTGATAAGCGGCATTGTGGAACTTGCCCATAGTCAAACTGCCAAAGCCACCGGAAAGACCAACATAAAGTTGATTAGTGCTTTGACTGGCTGCTCCATCGCCAAGTCTTGTTTCAAATTTATAGACTGCGCTCAGTCCATCGGATACTTCGGTATTGCCTGTAATGCCCCAACGTGATCCGCCAGTGCTCCAACTGGCATCTGCGAAGATAACAGAGGGTATACTCAGTACTCCTGCAAAAGCCATAACAGCTATTAGTTTTTTCATAGTTAAATCTCCAAGATTTTTTAATGAAATTCAAAAATTTGCACGACTGAAAAATGAATTTTTCGTATCGCACGGTGCTTATTTTGATTTATTTGGCTTCCAATAGGAAGTCAGAAGCTTGTTTTTCGCCTGAAATTGGAAAATATACGAGAAATATGTTGCAAATATGCAACATGGGCTATTCAGAGTGAATTTGTGGCCCAGTGGAATTGACGGGTAAAACAATCGAAAATCTAACTCTCGCCAAGAGCTCGCCAAGAAACTCTTCCTGCTCCTTACAAATTTCTTGTCTGTAAGTTTCAAACGTTCGTAGAATTTCGTTTGCTCGTTAGATTATGAACTTCGCGATAGCTACTGGAGTCATTAACAAATTTGAGAACCATATTCCAACACAACATAGACTGTTACATATAATTTGGTGCTCACCGAAGGCCGAGGTGGCGAAATTGGCAGACGCGCTAGCTTCAGGTGCTAGTGGGGGTTACCCCGTGGAGGTTCAAGTCCTCTCCTCGGCACCACATTTCAATTGATGATACGATCAGCAGTTCTTTTGCCTTCGAATTTTGAACTGTATCTTATATCGATCACCGCTTTCATTCACTTCCGCACTGGCAATCGTTAGTGACCACCTGAACGCGTGTCATTAAATTCGAATAGCATTTCTACTAAAAGTCTGGGGAGTCAAGAAACTGGCACGCCCGGAGGGACTCGAACCCCCGACAACCAGGTTCGAAGCCTGGTACTCTAATCCAACTGAGCTACGGGCGCGTAGGTTAGCTTGCTTAATATCGTTTAATTTGCGATTGCAATTGATAGCCGATCCATTTCATTGGATAGTCTACAGATAGCAAATCTACGTTAACTATTGCTTGGCTTCTAATTTTGCGATTGACTAGCCAGCAAGCATATGAAATCCAACATTATACTTGCGCCAGCTAAAGAGGTGATGTCCCCAACATCGTAAGCAGGCGCAACTTCAACGAGGTCCATACCGACAAATTCGATGTCACTTAATCCGCGAATTATTGTTTGCGCTTGCCAAGTTGACAAGCCACCAACTACCGGTGTTCCTGTACCAGGAGCATATGATGGGTCCAAACAATCAATATCGAAAGTTAGGTACGCTTTGTTACTCCCGACAATATTCAACGTTTCTTGAATCACCGCGTCAACTCCACGCCGATGAACTACGTTTGCATCCATGACATTAAATCCATGGGAGTCTTCATTCCAAGTCCGCATACCAATCTGTACTGAACGCTCTGGTACTACAAGCCCATGACGAGCAGCGTGAAAGAACATCGTGCCGTGATCGATTCTTTCGTCAGGTTCTTCCCAGGTGTCTGAGTGTGCATCGAAGTGAATGAGAGATACCGGTCCATGAATCTTATTGACAGCTTTTAGTATCGGGTAGGTTATGAAGTGGTCACCGCCCATTGTCAATATTTTGGCACCACCTGAAAGTAATTTTTCAGTATGCGCTTCAATTTGATCAGGAATCTTGTCTGGATAGCCATGGTCAAGATAACAATCTCCAAAATCGCAGGTTTTGATGACTTTGAAAGGGTCAGTGTACCAAGGCCAAGTGCTGCCTTCCCACGCAATCTGAGCTGAAGCAGTTCGAATTCCGCGTGGACCAAAGCGTGTGCCAGGTCGATTCGTTACCGCAAGATCGAAAGGCACGCCATTGACAATCAAGTCAAATTTCTCAATATCCTTCGAATAAGGTCTTCTAAGAAAACTAAGTGCTCCCGCATATGTAGATTCAATACCCATTGAATCTGTTGATTTTTTTGAAAATGCTGCGTCACCCACTCTAATCTCCTTTGAAAATAGAAATTCAGTAAATATTAAATTTTACTTCAACCCATGAGTCCGTGAGCTGGGATTGGTTTCGTTATAAATCATTGGATTCGCAAGAGAATAGCGAATGATCTGGTAATACTAACTGCGGCCACTCTGTACCTCTGAGTAAAGGTTTGAATCTATATTATTCGTCGCTGGTACAGATTAATTCCATATATCTTTATGTTTACACGAAGATTAATCGGAGATTTGTAGAGTAGTGCGAAAAATGTCATTTCTTGAATTAAATCGACTGAAAAATTTACAAACTTGAGTATACCCTCTGTTATCTTCGCAGATGCCAATTGGTACGGCTCACTACGCGGTGGGGTCGAATTTGGCGGCGGCAACGATGCCAGTTTCAAAGACGGCGGATCTCGCTGGGGCATTAAGGGCTCTAATGAAGTATCCGAAGGACTGAGTGCCGTATATCGCTTTGAACATAAAGTCAGCACTACCGATGGTAGTCAACCTGGTGGACGTCTTGCTTATGTTGGTCTTAGCGGTGGTTTTGGCACAGTGAGCCTGGGGCAAATTTGGAACGCTGCATACAACCATGTTGGTTCAATAACTGACGGTTCATGGTTCTACGGTGATGCACACACCGGTTATCGTCATGGTAATGCGGTGTCTTACGCTGGTTCTTTTGGTGCTGTCAGCATGCAATTGGATGCGATTGTGGATGGCGGTATGAACACCGATAGCGCTGTAGATAAAGTTGAGTTCGGTTTGACTGTGGATTTGGGAGATATCGGTAAGGTAGCTCTTGCCCATACGAACCAGAAAGACACGATGAAGTCTATGAGTTTTGTCACTACGGAAGCAAAAGCTGCAGTTCCTGGAATGGATGCGACTTACTCTGTCGACGAAGATGATGACCCCTCAACTGCCGCAAGAACGGTGGTGATGATGGATGTCACGGTCGCAGAAAATGATGAGACTAACGTAACTGATGGTAAGGTCAATGCCACTGGTGATGATGTAATTGTCCGAGCTTCGGATGGAAGTTTATCGATAGGTACCTGTATCGCAATGGGTGCAGATGGCTATGATGATGCCGAAAACAAATGCACAACGGCTACAGTTTTCGTTTGGCAGGAAACAACACACACGACTACTAACGGTGGTGGACAAATTGTTACACGTACTGATATAGACTACTATGACGAAGCTGACGAAGTTACAGAAGCTGTTCCAGCAGTACCTGCAGTGGAAGAAGAAACAGAGATGAGAACAGTAGTCGATACACCTGGTCACAAAAAGAACCACATTGCGGTTCAGATTGGAGTTGGCGGACTAACGACCTATCTTGGGCACTCTACCATCAAAATGAATGGCAGCGAAGATAAGGACAAAGTCACTCATTACGGTATTAGTGGTGGAATCGGTGATACCGGAGTCAGTTTCCATGCGATGGGCAGGAACGTAAAACCGGCCTCGGGCAGTAAGTCCAGTCCATGGTTGCTTGGGTTTACCAAGGGCTTGGGCAGTGGCGCCTCAGCCATGATTGAACACGGTAATAATGACGACGGAAAAAGTGGAAAGACACGAGTCGGATTGAAAGTCGATTTCTAAACTCGTCAATTATTCTCAACAGACGCGAGTCTAAAAATTGGGGCGCATATAGCGAGTGCTTATGCGCCTCTTTCCTTTTGAACAAATGACGAACGCTCATTCGTACAGGCAAGTACAGCATAGGGAGAAGCAAATCAATGAATAAACAAATGATCAAATACTGGGTATCGAAAACAGGCAGGTTAATGCAACCAATCCCTGTTGCCGCGACGATTCTGTCACTGACCTTTGCGGTGCAATGGTTCCTGCCACAACCTGTGTATGCACAAACGGACCCATGTACCATCTTGCAAGGTAGCATTGAAACAGACGATACGTTCACTGAAAGCACAACAGGTACAGATTTCAAAATCACCTGTACCGGTGAATTGTCAGCGATTGAAGCAACAACACTCAAATCCCTGCTAGATGGTGAAGGCGACTATACCGCAAGTCAATCGACAGTCATCATTGATCTGAGTGAAACAAGTGGCAGTACAGACGGGTTCATAATCAACACCGATGCCGAAAAGACCATTCTGATTGGCACCATCGAGGATGATGAAGCAGCGACGGATGGCAGCGTTGTCTCCGTGGGTCAAGTGCAATCACAGGGCAATGTGGATTTTGATTCTCAAGCCACGATCAGCTCTGTCGGTGATGGCAGAATCGGGTTGAGCGTCGGAGCTGCTGCAGGTAGTACTGATGCAAGTAAAGTAGCGGTCGAAAATTCTGGATCGATTACCACAGGAGGCGACGGTGCTGATGGTTTGAGTGCCTATTTTGAACTCGACGCCAGTCCCAGTGCTGATGCTAAGGGTCTGGTATCAGTCACGAACAGTGGCACCATAACGGTCAGTGGTGATGGCGCAGGCAGTGAATTGATCACTGGCCTGGAGGCTGTCTATCGAACTGCTGATGGACAGGAAGTTTCGAGTGTCAACACTGGTAATGTGACCGTTGATAGTTCTGGTTCGATCACAGCATCTGGCCATCGGGCCAGGGGCATCTATGCATTAACCCATGGGACTGGCAAGGTGAATATTGAAGTCAGTGGCTCAGTCAGTGCTGGGCACCCGGGTACATCAGAAACTGATGCAGATGATTCAGAAACGACGGTGGACAAGAAATTCGGTGTTGGTATTCATGCCAAGGCGAATACTACGGTTGTCAATCAAGACCCACTGGCTGATCCAGGTGATGATGTTGACGTCGTGATAGTGGTATCAGGTTCCACCGCTTCGATCATGGCAAACGGTGCGGTAAACAATGATGCAGCTACGACAGATTTCGATGAAAGCAAGGGCATTGCGATTCTGGCAGAAACCGGTGCCGAAACCGGACACTCGATGGTTGAGATCAGTAATGGTGCGAAAGTACATGCTGTTGGTGGAACCAAAGACAGCAACGGCTATGCGGTAATGTTCAAAGGCGGCAGGGGTACTTTGGATATTGACGGTGCTAATCTGATTGGCAACATCATGTTCACGGACAAGAACGATGTATTGAATATCAAGAAAACCGGCTCAATCGATGGTGACGTTGATTTTGGCAGTGGCGCAGAAGATACGATGAACATCGAGGTTGGTAAAGATCAGCGATTCCAGATTACGGGGGATGTTACTGGATTAACTGACTTGAATAAAGAAGGCGCAGGCTATATGCGTTTTGGTGGCAACGTGGAGTTTGGGGGTGCCGATGCAGCATTGAGCCTGCAAGAAGGTGCACTGGTGATTGCCGGCAAATTGGATCTTGGTACCGGTGAGATAACAGTTCACGAAGCTGGGAAGATTGTGTTTGAGATTGGTAAAGACGGCAGTACCGGCTCAATTACGGCAGACACCATTCACTTTCAAGAGATTGATGCAGATGATGTCGCTGTGTATGCACAGTTGAACGACGATCTTACCCCTGAGCAAGTCACAACTGCAAGAACCGGATTGACCGCTGATAGTCATGAACTGTTAATGGTCGATGCCATTACCAGTGGAGCCGCCGACGATCCTGCAGATGTCAGCACTTTGTCCATCAAAACGGTGAAAGCAAATGGCGAGTCGGCAGTTGTCGGATCTATTGAACATGCCGATGGAGTTGGAATAGCAAGCTTTGATGAAGATTCTGTGAACCAGATTGCCAAACTGAACCCGGACAAACCTGAACCTGTAAGTACCGGTGGCGATGATGACGATAACAATGTGCTCCTCGGATTAGGCCTGGTGGCAGTACTGATTGCCCTGTATTGGGGTGATGGTCTGTTTGGCGGCTCAAGCTTCGCTGATGAGTACGCCTTCAACACTCCACAATCCGCTTACTACGCCTCCATCGATGATCGCAACATCCTTACCATTCGTGAATCCGGTAATCAACCCTACCAGGTGTGGATACGTACCGGTCACAATGACACCCTGCAATTGGCTGGTGTTTCAAGCTCTGGGGTGAGTGGCACTGAGATTGGTTTGTCCCTTTATCGCACCGATGACTTCTACATTGAAGCTGCAAGTGCTCAGAATGTCACTGCACAAGTCAATGCATTGCACCAACAGGCACAAGGTGAGGTGTACGCTTTGAGCAGTGGCTGGCGAAATGATCGATACTTTGCAGGGGTGAAACTCTCACACGGTGACTATGACTTTAATTCAATCATCCATAACCCGGTGGTGAACAGTGCTTTGATTAGTAACTCTGAAGTAACACACACCCAAGCCCAGTTTACGGCCGGTACGCGCATAAGTACCGGTGGGTTGGAGTTTATACCATCCGCATCAATCCAGGCTGGAAGCTTTGATTATTCAGCTCATGAAGCACAGGGTGCAGCACTGAATGCAGAGGTACCTCAGTACTCACAGGATTATTCTGCATTGCGAGTGGGATTGAAGATGAGTGCAGGAGAGTGGTTGAATCTTTCAGAGGACACGAAGTGGAAACCACACTTGCAGTTGGATCAGATGCGCACTGATTCAGAATCAATGGGAGGTGTAAGTTTAAGACAGCGGGATCGAATCGGGGCATTGAGTTTCAATTCAGGTGCAACAATACAAGCCATGCCTGAAGTAGTCAGTGCATTGAGTTTTGGTGCCAGTGTTAAATCGTCGAAGTCCAATCGGGGCGAGTGGCGCTTTGGTTATGCAGGACTTGAAGCAGAAGGTGAGTATTACCATGCGGCAGTGGCGGCTTATCAGATGAGGTTTTGATCAAACTTGATCATTTGTTTCGGCGAGATTCAGCTACAAGAATCTTCCGGTTAATTCAAACTTATCCGCAGTGGTGTTTATCGCCGCTGCGGATATTATTTTCGAAAACGGTGGAGAAATGAAATGGCTATAGAATCCATTGATATCTTGTGTCTTGCTCTTGCGCAGACGTATGCGAGGTTGTTTGACTGACGTTCAGCTGATTCGAGCTTCTTTGTGTAGGAGTACACTGAATAAAGGCCGAACTCTCAACCAATCAAAACATATGAACTTGTGAAATAGCAGTCAGATTCCCAGTTTATCTCGTAGCAATTCGCTGACCGATTTGGGATTGGCTTTCCCTTGCGATAGTTTCATAACTTGACCAACCAGGAATCCCAGGACTTTTACATTTCCATCCTTAATTTTCTGAACCTGCTCCGGGTTTACATTGATCACTCGATCGATCAGTTGTTGAAGTTCCCTTTCATCATCCATCTGTCTGAGTCCTTTTTCATCGATGACCAATTCAATTGACTGTAAAGGGTTCTCCCACAACGCTTGTAAAAGTGTTTTAGCACCTGCTCCTGATATTGTTCCATCAGCGATATAGGCAACAATCCTGCCGATCGAATTCGCGTTAACTTTGGATTCTCCGATGGCAAGACCAGACTTGTTCAAATAACTGGCCAGTTCAACATTGATCCAGTTGGCTACACTTCTTGCGTTATCTGGGGCATAGCTGAGTGCTTCCTCAAAATAATCCGCGCTTTCGCGGGACTGTGTCAGTTGTCCAGCGTCCGATTCGCCGAGACTAAATTTCTCAATGAAGCGTTGTTTTCTTGCATTGGGTAATTCCGGTAGTTCTTTACGTATGTTCTCAATAAATTCATCCGATACAACCAGTGGCGGTAAATCTGGATCTGGAAAATACCGGTAATCTTGAGCGTCCTCCTTGCCTCGCATGGGACGAGTTACATTACGCTTGGTGTCATAGAGACGGGTTTCTTGAACTATGGTACCTCCCGATTCCAAAATTTCGATTTGGCGATCAATTTCAACTTCGATTCCTTTTTCAACGAATCGGAATGAGTTAATGTTCTTAAGCTCTGTTCGCGTACCCAATTCTTTCTGTCCGACTGGTCTAACTGAAACATTGGCATCACAACGCAGCGAGCCTTCCTGCATATTACCATCGCAGATGCCAAGATAAGTGACCAAGCTGTGTAATTTACGCATGTAGTCAGCCGCTTGAGCCGCTGAACGAATTTCGGGTTCACTAACAATCTCCAATAATGGTGTTCCCGCTCGATTCAAATCAATGCCAGTTGCATTTTGAAACTGTTCGTGAAGGGATTTTCCGGCGTCTTCTTCTAAATGTGCACGCGTGAGGCCAACTACTTTTGATTCTCCTGCTACTTCCGTCTCGAGCGAGCCACCTAATACAATCGGAATCAAATATTGACTGATTTGGTAACCTTTTGGCAGATCAGGGTAGAAATAGTTCTTTCGTTCGAAAATTGATTTTCGATTGATCTTCGCACCGACCGCTAGACCAAATTTAACTGCCATACGTATTGCTTCCAGATTGCAAACAGGCAATACTCCGGGCAGAGCAACGTCAATCAAACAGGCTTGAACATTAGGGTCTGACCCGAATTTTGTCGATGCGCCTGAAAAAATCTTGCTCTTGGTTCGCAGTTGAATGTGAACCTCAAGGCCGATTACGGTTTCCCACTGAGTCATGAGTGCTTTACTGGTGATTTCAGGTGATGGTCCGTGTGCTGCTGAAACAAATGTGCAGCACGCAACAGTTTGGCTTCTTCTAAGTAAGGTGCAACAATATGGAGCCCGACTGGAAGCCCAGATCTGTCAAAACCAGCTGGAATCGACACTGCAGGCAATCCCGCCAGGTTGACTGCCGCCGTATAGATATCATTTAAGTACATCAATACGGGATCATCCATCTTCGCACCAATTTTGAATGCCGTAGTCGGCGTAGTAGGCCCCATGATCAAATCGCAATTCTCAAAAGCCAGACGATAATCCTCGGAAATCAGACGTCTAACTTTTTGTGCCTTCAGATAATAGGCATCGTAATAGCCGTGTGACAGCACGTAAGTTCCGATCATGATGCGTCTTTGTACTTCAGAACCAAATCCTTCGCTTCGAGTTTTTCTGTACATTTCGCGAAGATCGTGTCCCGATTCACTACGATATCCGTAGCGCACACCATCGAACCTTGATAAATTGGATGAGGCTTCCGCAGGTGCGATGACATAGTAACACGGAATCGCGGCCTTGCTGTTTGGCATCCGCAACTTCACTAAGCGGGCCCCTAAATTTTCGAATTCAGTTAAAGCTTGTTGGATGACATCACCGACTGACGCATCAAGACCTTCTGTAAAGTACTCCTCCGGTACGCCAATCGTCAAATTCTTCTGCGGTTGTTCGAGGGTTTCCACGCATTTTGGTGGATCAATATTGAGTGATGTTGAATCATTTGGATCGAAGCCACATATTGCATCAACCAAAACCGCGGCGTCTTTTGCGCTTCTCGTAAAAATGCCAGCTTGATCAAGAGATGATGCAAAGGCGACCATGCCGAATCGAGAGACTCGTCCGTAACTTGGCTTGATTCCGGTTATTCCACAAAACGCTGCAGGCTGGCGCACCGATCCACCTGTATCGGTCCCTGTTGCAGCAGGTATGAGTCCTGCAGCAACAGCAGCTGCTGAACCGCCAGAACTGCCTCCTGGGACCAGGGTACTATCCCAAGGATTCTTGACTGGACCGAAATAAGAGTGTTCACTCGATGATCCCATGGCGAATTCGTCCATGTTCGTTTTGCCAAGCAAAATTGTTTGTTTGTCTTTGAGCTTTGTAACAACAGACGCATCATAGGGAGAAACAAAGTTGTCCAGAATTTTGGATCCACACGTTGTGAGAAGTCCTCTTGTGCAAAAAATATCTTTGTGGGCGATGGGTATACCAGTAAGTACGCCAGGCTTCGACTGTGAGCGATTTTCGTCGATTGCATTCGCCTGTTCCAGAGCACCTTCCTCGTCAAGTGTAATGAATGCGTTTAGTTCACGATTATTCGAAATTCGACGAAACGATTCTTTACATAACTCGAACGAGGATAATTCACCACGTTGCAACGCCTGGTTTAGCGTGAAAATGTCTGAACTGACTGAAGTCATTGAATATTAGAGATTAATTCAGGTCGGTTGTGTGGAATCTTGCTGATGGAAATATTCAAACAAAGATCGATTCATTTGAACTTTCTGAAGACTATTGTTGTGTAAACGATAGCTCGGTGGAACTGAAGTGACTTCCTTACAACGCAATGGCTTCCAAAATGGGAAATTAAAACTATCCTAAAACCTTTGGAACCAGATACAAGCCTTCTGAAGTGAGAGGCGCGATCTTTTGTAATTCATCGCGTTGTTCAGCTTCAGTCACTTCGTCGATTCTGAGGCGAAGTTCGATGTCCTGAGGATGTGGCATAGGTTCAATTTCATCAGTGTCAATTTCCTGCATACTGCGGATCATTTCCATAATGTTTGACAATTCCTTGGCATAGAGGCCGACAGAGTTGTCATCAACATCAAGTTGTGCCAATTGACCGATGTTATGGATATCCGATTTTGAAATACTCATGATGAAATAATTGGTTTGTCCTAGCAAATTTGTTGTTTTGGAACAAACGCCGAATTGAATCAGGTTGACAAGTGAATTGATTTGCTGTGAATTCTGAAAAATTACTGTTCGACGCCATTAGCAATCGAACATATTATCGTACTTTGCGATATCTTCAATTTTCCATTATCCACGGAAAATATCGCCGAAAATTATAGACGCATTGGCGGCCAAATTTGGCTGCTGGACGGTCCTTCGACGGTTTCTAATTGATAAGGACCTATGGTTTTGTTGTAAATTTGAATATATCGATTTCAACGAATGCTTGTGTCTACTTTATCGGATTAACTTACATTTTTTTCCGCAGTGTGAGTATTCCAATTGGTAATCAGATGCCAACTGATAAATCAGCTGTTTTTGGACTTTCGTTTCATCAAAATCGTATTGCTACTTTATCTCTCATCTCATATTCCCACAATGCAGCGAAATTCGTATGAGGTGAATTGAAGTGATTTTCTTCTGACGCTTTGTGGTGTTTGAATTGCGCGGTTAATTTGGGTTGATTTCTGTAAAGCTTCTGCAACATCACTGGTTACATAAATCTGCTGTCGCTCTCGATTGAAGTGTGTTCGGGCCGGAAATTTTTGCTGACATTCATCTGTTCTAGCCAGGCAGGAATTCGGGTTCAATTTAACATGCAAGTTTAAAGTCTGTCCTTCAATTGTTGAATTGCTTTAATGCTCAGTTGAGTGAGTTCGCTAACGGATTTATCATCTAACCCACCACTACGAAGCATACGTTCAGCCACAAACTCCCGGCCTTCTTGCATTCCTTCCAGACGCCCCTCCTCAAATCCTTCCAGACGCCCCTCCTCAAATCCTTCCTGCCGTCCTTCCTGCCGTCCTTCCTGACGTAGTCGTTCTGAAGTGCTTAACGCCATTGCCATAACTTTAGTTCTCCCTGTATGTTCCTGTTCAAGTTTTTTCCACCAATCGATTGTAAGTTCGGGGTGACATCTAGCCAAGTGATTCAAAATCGGAAGCGAGACTTAGTTGTTACAAATCTTTCAACTCATGAAACAGGTTCAGATACGCTGGCTGCTGAAATTCACCGCTACCTGGGCCGTTACAAATAGTGAACCATTCACGCCTACTCTATTGCGAGGGTCTGTTGCATTCAGACACCTTTCGAATTCGAATTAACGTGAAACCTTAGAGGTTGTCCTTTAAATTTTGAATTGTCATTGGACTAAGATGAGTGTGTTCACTAACAAACTTCTCATCCAGCCCACACTGGAGCATACTTTTAGCGACACTCTCAATCCCCTCCTGCCGTCCTTCCACAATCCCCTCCTGTCGTCCTTCCACAATACCTTGCATACGACCTTCCTCAATACCTTCCTGCCGTCCTTCCTGCCGCAGTAGTTCTGAAACGCTCAAAGCCATTGCCATAACTTTAGTTCTCCCTGTCTGTTCCTGTTCAAGTTTTTTCCACCAATCGATTGTAAGTTCGGGGTGACAAAAATTCAAGTAATACAAAATCGGTAACCAAACCTGGTTGATTCCAATTCTATCCAACTCCTGAGACTTACGCAACAACGTCAGTCCATCTTGCTCACTCATATTATCACCTGCCGCACCCATCGCATACAACCCCATTGCTGCCGGGGATTTCGACCCCAACAGACGACGCTGAATTTTCGGATCTTGTAAATTCAGTATGAGGGTGTTGAAATTCAATACATACTCACCATAGGCCTGCCAAAATGCGTCACCTGGATTATCGAGCTGATCGTGAAAGCTCAGACTATCGTGGTGCTTTGACACCGGTCCGTTATTGATTACCACAGTCACGATTGGTTCTTTGCTGGTCTCATAATGCCCATACTGATAGCGAAGTAATTGAGAAGCCAGTTGTTGGGTTCGAATTGAACTCTTGTGTTCAACCAGAAAACGAATTCGAACGGCTGACGACTTTTCCCCAATAATGGGTACCTGGATCAATGCATCGGAATCTTGCAAGGTTTTTTCTGGAGAGGTGCTCTTGGTAGACAGCAAGGTAGCCTGGTTGATATCAATCAGCGACAACTGTTTCTTGTTGAGAACCTGTTTCAGCGATTCTCTCGGTCCAAATTCCGAACGAATGATTTGCTCAAACATCCAGTTGTGGTTGTGGCGAGTTTGTCTCGGTGGATTGAAGTCGTCCTCTTTCATCTCGGTTCAAATACCTCCTTGTACTTGAAGTTTGCAATAAAGAATTATTGCCTCGATGGGTGAGATTCTCTAGCCAATCGCTTGCTGATATTCATGTCTGTCGCCGAGAATCAATTCCTACTTAATTTTACCGAGTGTTCAACACCAGTTTGCATTGATCTGAGGAGGCTTGTCTATTGGAGTTCGGTTTCCAAAAGAAACGGACAGCGAAGTTGAATGAGCAATTTGACGCTGAAATATATCGAAAATATATTTTCCCGCGGACGCATTGAAGTACTGATTCAATCAGTTGCCATCGTGATCATTTTTTGAAGAACACTCAACTCTAAAATTAAACTTAACTGATTGATAAATAATAAACAATAAAAGTATTATCGATGGCTACAACTCGGGTGCTGAGAGAAATTTTCCAAGTGTATCTGAGTATACCCTCAGTTTCATATGCAGAGGCCAATTGGTATGGTTCCCTACGTGGAGGCATCGAATTTGGTGATGATGACACTAAGTTTTTCGATGGTGCTTCACGCTGGGGAATCAAAGGCGAAAGCGAAGTCTCAGAAGGACTCAGTGCCGTATATCAATTCGAACACAAAATCAGTACGAAAGATGCCAGCCAATCTGAAGGCAGACTGGCATATGTCGGGCTGTCCGGGGGATTTGGTACATTGACGCTCGGTCAGATTTGGAGTGCGAGCTACAATCACGCCGGGGTAATTCGTGATTTCCCAAATTGGTACACTAGTTCCGATACCAGTCTCAGAGTTGGAAATGCATTGTCATATTCACTATCGACCGGTACCATCAGCATGCAAATCGATGCCATCATGGATGAAGATATAGATACAGATCAAGCTATTGATCAATTGGAATTTGGCATGACAATTGGGTTAGGCGATATCGGAAAAATTGGATTGGGCTATACCAAAAAAGAAGACCAACTTGGTGAGGTTGAAGTCGTAATCTCACCGGGTACGGAAGCGGTGCCTCCAACCCCGGCAATGCACACCCATACTACTGATGACGGTGAAACAATTACAGTTGAGGAAATTGAGGTTAGTGTTGATCAACAAAAAGATCATCTACATCTTAATACGGATAAATCAGCAATTCTTCAATCTGGCCTGGCCTTGATTGCGAAGGACGACGACGACTATTTTCTTGACGATCCATGCGTACCAGGCCAGGGCGGGGTTCAGATTTCTGACTGCATTACTTTAACTGCATACGTTTCAAGAACCACGAAATCCGAAAGCGGCCCCAATGAGCGGGAAGTACGCATCACTCACGAAGAAACTTACTATACGATCGACCAGGTTGTTTCAACAGAAGCAGACCCTGGCACGCCTGCAGTACCCGCAAAGACAGAAAAGCAAACTAAGGTAAAAATTCCCGGTACGACAGAAAGTCATATTTCAGCCGAGTTTGGATTAGGCGAAGTAACTGCGGCTCTCGGGTATTCTGAGAGGGAAACTAATGACACGTCAGAAAAAGTAAAAATCACTTTCTTTGGAGTGCACGGCGGTATTGGTGATACAGGATTAAGTTGGGGAGCTTATGCGAGGAAGATCAAAAATGCTGATGACAGTGAAAAAGATATCTGGGCAATAGGTTTGAGTAAGGATCTTGGTGGTGGTGCCTCAACCTATATCGACCATGAAAATACAGACAATGACGGGAAAACAGTTATCGCGCTAAGAGTCGATTTTTGATAATTGATCGACTCATGACGTCGTAGGAGAAACGGGGTGTTCACGCACCCCGTTTTTTTTGAAATTTACTCCAATTGACTGCCGTCAAGTCAATCAATCTTGTTATTTTGGATGCTTTGCTCTAAAGGGTTAATTTCGACTGGAAGTGACACCAACCTTTTCGTTGGTTTCATTTCCAGTCCCATGAGTGTGTGCTACCGAAATTTGGTTCGATGTCTACTCACCTGATGCTGAACAAATTCGTCGGTTGTTTTGCTTCGAACGAGGTCATTATTTCATGCAAATATTGGCTTCTGTGGTAGGTGCGTTCAAGTATCTGATGTCGTAGATCGGTAGTTCAACAGGTACGGTAAATACTGGGTTACATAAAAATTCATCTTGTGTTTTGTTTCCCAAGTTAGACACATTGAATTTGCCTTTTGAAAGCCTTACCAACGGTCGATGAAACTTTTAACCGCAATTACGATTCTAAAAATAACCACTCATGCAACTCATTTATAATTGAGTTGTGAAAAGTTAATTCTCCTTGGGTCTCGAATTTGTGCGATGTTTAGGTCAAGAGTGAGATTCAACTGGCACATCTGAACTGATAATCGGATCAGGGTGTGGATTGAATCACACTACAAAATCTTGCAAATTTCACAACTGGCAGGCTCATCCACCCTGTTTCAAACGTAGATTTCGTAAACGAACTGTGAGTTGAATTAAATGGCTCCGTTTTTTGACTATTTTTCTCAAGATCTGGCGATCGATCTCGGTACTGCCAATACTTTGATCTATGACAGGAATCTGGGAGAAATTATTTTGAATGAGCCATCGGTTGTTGCTGTATTCGTACCCAGTCGCTATGAGCAGCACCGCAACGCAAGTCTGTCTGATACGATCATCGCGGTTGGCAGTGATGCCAAGCAGATGTTGGGCCGAACACCTGCCAATATTGAAGCAATTCGACCTTTGCGAGATGGTGTTATTGCGGATTTTTCCTATACCGAAGTCATGCTCAAGCACTTCATTGGGAAAGTGCAATCTCGAAGGTTCTTGATAAGACCGCGTACGATCGTGAGCGTACCGTGTGAATCCACACAAGTTGAACAGCGCGCAATTCGTGAATCCTGTCTGGCTGCTGGAGCCAAAGCTGTTTATTTACTCGAAGAACCCATGGCAGTAGCAATCGGTATGAACTTGCCCGTTGCAGAACCTGTTGGCACAATGGTGGTTGATATTGGCGGTGGTACGACCGAAATCGGAATCATATCGCTTGGCGGACTGGTTTGGCGAAGCACACTGCGATGTGCAGGAGACCTGTTCGATCAACGCATTGCCGATTACGTACAACAACAGTTCAATCTGCAAATCGGCATCCCCACTGCAGAAAGGATCAAAAAACAAATTGGTACGGCTTGGGAAAATTCGGCTGAATTGAAACAGGAAATCCGTGGCCGCGATCATCGAGGAATGATGCAGAAGTATGAGCTTTTGAGTAGTGAAATCTTCAGAGCACTTGATGATGCTCTAGACGAAATAATCAAAGGCGTACGTCTTGCTTTGGAAAAAGCACCACCTGAGTTGACAGTTGACATTTTAGAACGCGGAATTCTGCTTGCCGGTGGTGGTGCATTGCTAAGAGACATTGACAAACGATTCAACGAAGAGTTGGGAATTCCGGCAATAATTGCCGAAGACCCATTGACCTGCGTTGCACGCGGTTGCGGTAAAGCACTCGAACAGACTGAATTGTTACAAAAAGTTGTCGCAAACCAGTACCACCGGGGTTAAGATTATCACAAACTGTTTTCGAATCCGATGAATACTGTCAGCAGTTCAAAGACTCAGAAACTTGACCTGCGATTGGCTTTAGCCGCCACACTTGCAGTCATGCTGATCGTATTTGAGGCAAATTCCGACATACTACGCAATATACGTACTGCATTGTTTTTGGTAGTGAAACCTGTAGTGTACGTCGCGCAGGTTCCTTCGCAAATTAACAATACTCTACAACGAAATCTCGTTGATCGAGAGGTTCTGCGCGATCGTCTTGATGTGATTGCCCAAGAAAATTCTGAACTAAGAGAACGTGTCAACGAATTGGAAAGCCAGGAACTTAGAAGTCAATGGTTGGCTGAGCTACTCGAAGTTCGAGAAAAAATTGAATTGCCAATCTTGCCCGCCAATCTGGTATCAGTTCAATTGCTACCAATGTCCCACAAAGTTATATTGGACCGTGGTTCACAGCAGCAGGTCTATGTTGGTCAGCCTGTCCTTGATCATCGCGGGTTGATCGGTCAGGTGACTGACGTAACCTTGAACGAAAGCGCAGTAACGCTGCTTACTGATGCCAAACATTCGGTGCCTGTACGTATCCGCCGAAATGGATTACTTGCCATCGCACATGGCTTAGGATTTAGAGAGCAGCTGCTGATTTCGGGATTAAGAACCAATCAGGATGTTGAAGTTGGAGATGTCTTGATCACTTCGGGACTCGACAATCGATTTCCACCCGGTTATCCTGTCGCTGAAATCTCCAGCGTAGAGCGCAATTTAAATGCTTCGTTTGCTGAGGTTACAGCTATCCCGCTTGCCTTAGTTGATCCAGGATTTGAAGTGTTGATGGTATGGAATAACGAGATCAACTCTCTCGATACGATGTCTTCCGTTGGATTGAATGAAGCCCCCACCAATTAGTCGACGAACGATCGCTGCCATCCCCAGATTTGCGGTGGCATTTGCATTGGCGATGGTTTTGTCAGTTGTCCCTGTACCTGAATCTTTACTTTTATATCGACCGGATTTTGTAACTCTGGTATTGATTTACTGTTGTTGGTACCACACCGAAACCATAGGGGTGCTCGCAGCATTTGTTGTCGGCTTACTCGTTGATGTGCTAACTTTCGGAGTGATGGGTCAACACGCGCTCGCGAAAGTAATCGTGGCCTATTGCTGCCTTCGATTGAGTCCAAAGTTCAGTTCAGTACCGTTACTCGGTCAGGCACTTTTTGTGCTGGCGCTGCTACTTATCCATTCAATCATCATAAGTCTGGTAAGACTCTATAGTAACGACGGTATTGACAGTTTATTGCTCTGGATTTCACCGCTTACGGGCGCCGCACTCTGGTTGATTGTTGCATTTGTTGTACAAGCCATAAAACCTGTCAGAAATGCCGCCGCCAAATAATACCAACATTTTCGAAGTCCCGATCGAACAGATGCGATCGTTGCAATTTCGCGTCGTAATCACAGCAGCAGTGTTAGTTGGATTGGTCCTGATTCTAATTGGCCGCTTAGCATACCTGCAAATCATCTCCCACCAGGACTTTGTTGCACTGTCCACCGATAACCGGGTCCAGGTTGTGCCTGTCACTCCCATACGCGGTAGCATCTACGATAAAAAGGGCCATCTACTGGCAGGAAACGAGACGGCTTACCGTTTGGCAATTACTGCAAAATACGTAGAAGACATGGATGCCTTGATCAAGCAGATTCAGGAAATCGTATCAATCAGCGATACAGATCTAACGAAGTTCAAAAGATCGTCTCGTTTTAGTTCGAAGCACAACGCAGTGGTATTGAAAGACTATTTGCTTCCGGAAGAAATGGCGAAAATTGCGGTGGAACGGCACAAATTGCCAGGTGTTTCGATCGTTACGGATCTCCATCGAGTCTACGTAGATTCGATCTATACCTCGCATGTTGTTGGCACACTTAGTCAAATTGATAAACAAGATCAGGAACAGCTGGATCCGATACGCTACCGCGGAATTCGATATGTTGGCAAGTCCGGCATTGAACAGGCAACCGAGAATATGTTGGTTGGTTCATCAGGGCATGATCAAATCGAAACCAATGCACACGGACGGAAAATCAGGGTGCTGTCACATGTTGCACCGATTGCGGGACACGATGTACACCTAACGATTGATCGAGATTTACAAAAGTTGGCCTATGAAGCTTTGGGTGATGAAGTCGGAGCTTTGGTCGCCATTGAACCGTCAACGGGCCGTATTCTGGCCATGGTCAGCAAACCGTCCTTTAACTCCAATCAGTTTGGCATAGGTGGCGAACAGGAAGAACGATCAGAACTGCTAACCTCTGAAAGCAGGCCTTTGTTAAACCGATCAATTCAAGGTCAATATCCTCCTGGTTCAACCATTAAACCGTTTCTTGCATTCGCTGCGTTGGAGGCTGGCTATGCTTCCCGCATAATTAACTGCCCGGGATGGTACAAACTGCCCAATTACTCACGCAAATTCCGCTGCTGGAAAGAACACGGCCATGGCCCAATGACACTCTTTGATGCCATTGCTGAATCCTGTGATGTGTATTTCTACGTTCTTGCGAGAGAACTGGGAATTGACGAAATGTATTACCAACTGTCAAAGTTTGGATTTGGTACTCCAACCGGGGTAGAGTTACTGTATGAAAGCCCTGGTATTCTCCCGTCTAAAGAGTGGAAACAATGGACCAAACAGGAGCCTTGGTATCCAGGTGAAACCCTGATCACTGGAATTGGTCAAGGCGCAACGGTTGTTAGTATGCTGCAGTTGGCGCATGCCACAGCCACGATTGCGAATAAGGGTAAGAAATATCGTCCACAGCTCATACTCAAGACGGTCGATGGCATGGGACACGTTAATATTCATGAACCAGAACTGTTAGAAGAAATTGATTTTAAAAAGCAGTATTTTGATTGGGTGAAGGAGGCAATGGAGGAAGTGGTTCATGGAGAGCGCGGGACCGCGCGAAAAATCAAAGAAGATATCTCTTATCGCATGGCCGGAAAAACTGGAACTGTCCAAGTGATTAGTCGAAGCCAGAGCGTAGCGGAACTCGATCTCGAAAAAACCGCAAAGAAACATCACCCACATGGAATATTCACGGTGTTTGCTCCGGCAGATGACCCAAAAATTGCACTGGCTGTAATTGTCGAAAACGGCGTTGCCGGCAGTGCTATCGCCCCAATTGCCAGAACTGTGCTTGACTACTATCTGCAATCAGATTCAGATTCCAATCAACCAGAAGGAGACTCGTTTGCACTTGTCCCAAGCGGTTAGTTTGCAAAGATTGGGTGGAATCGCTCTTCGAATCGATTTGCCACTTTGCTTAATCACATTATTACTATGCCTGGTCGGTCTTGCGGTGCAGTTCAGCGCGGAAGGGGAAGATATGGGGCAATTAATTCGTCAAGCAGTTCGAATCGTTATCGCAGTGGCGGTCATGTTAGCTCTTGCTGGCATACCCACTGAAACCTTGAGGCGTTACAGTCCTTCGATTTACTTTCTAGGCTTGGGTTTGCTCATACTCGTTTTGGCAATTGGGTTCGTTGGCCGTGGTGCGCAAAGGTGGTTGGATTTAGGATTCTTTAGATTTCAACCATCGGAGCTTCTTAAATTGGCCTTACCCATGATGGTTGCATGGGTGTTAACTCACACGTTATCTGGCACAAATCGTGGCATTGCCTTTGTTGTCTGCGGTGCGGTGGTATTCATTCCAGGTTATCTTGTTTATTTACAACCCGATCTAGGGACTGCGCTTCTGATTATGGCAGTCGGTGCATTTGCAGTTTTTTTGGGTGGACTTGCCTGGCGTTGGGTGGGCATATTGAGTTTGCTGCTTATCGCGATGATTCCTCTCAGCTGGCCTTTGTTACAGGACTACCAAAAAAGTCGCGTGTTAACACTGTTTAATCCCTGGAATGATCCATTGGGTTCTGGTTATCACAGTATTCAGTCAATGATCGCTATCGGATCTGGCGGATTATCAGGCAAGGGTTGGCTTCAGGGGAGTCAATCGCAACTCGATTTTTTACCTGAACGGAGCACCGACTTTGTGTTCTCGGTATTTGCCGAGGAATTCGGTTTCTTGGGGAGTGTCCTGCTGGTATTGATATACTCATTCCTTATAGTTCGCTGTTTGGTTATCGCGTACCAATGTGACTATGATTTTGCCAGAATAGTCGCGGGCAGTATTGCGATTATGATATTTTTTCAATTATTTATTAATGTTGGCATGGTATCTGGAATTTTACCCGTCGTTGGGCTGCCATTGCCAATAATCAGTTATGGAGGTACCTCGATGGTTACGGTGTTAGCCGGTTTGGGTCTGGTGATGGGAGCAAAGCATGCAAGACGTGCATAAGCTATCTTTGCAGCGAGCTGCGCTTTGCGCATGGTCTGTGCTGTTTTCCTTGGGCGTTACCACAAATATTGCGCTTGCGGTTAATTTTGACAAGTATCCAGCTGCCAAGACTCTGGTTACAGAACTATCTGCTGATACTGGCCTTGATTCAGCCTGGGTCGACGCGATCGTGCGAGATGCAGTTTATTCAGATTCGATCATCAAGGCAATTACCAAGCCAGCTGAAAAGTTCCCTTGGCATCGCTACCGGCCAATTTTTGTCACTGATTCTGGTGCCGAACTGGGGATTAAATTCTGGAATCGTAACGAAGCCATTCTGCGGCGTGCCGAGCAGGTATACGGTGTAGATGCGGCGATCATTGTCGCAATTATTGGTGTAGAAACTCGCTACGGGAAAATTACGGGTCGCCACCGGGTAATCGACAGCCTGGTAACGTTGGTGCTTGGGTATCCAAGGAGAAAAGATTTTTTTCAAAAGGAATTGGCTGAATTTATCAAGTTGACGGAAGATGAGAATTTGGACCCGTTCGAAATTCGAGGCTCATATGCAGGTGCGATGGGCATTCCTCAATTCATCTCCAGCAGTTATCGAAGATATGCGGTTGACTTCAATGACAATCAACAACGCGACTTGTTGACTGAGACTGCCGATGCAATTGGCAGCGTGGCCAATTATCTCAGTGAACATGGCTGGCGACCGAACGAGGATATCTTTGTGAAATTGGCGCCCAGTCAGAATCAAACAATTAATTTTGTGCCAACGGAAGGGTTGAAAACCGATCGTAAATTCGGTCAGATTGCTGACCAAGTCCGCCTGGTTAATTACGATCAGACTTTGCAGTCGGATCGAAACATAGGAATCGTCAAACTGGAAACAAATCCCGATCAGTTCGAGTATCGAGCCGCGTTTTCGAACTTTTATGTTCTGACGAAATACAACCGCAGCAATCTCTATGCAATGGCGGTTGCTGAACTCGCCGAATTAATATCTTCCAAACGAAGCAACAATTGAATTCTATCTACTGGCGCGGCGTTTTTCTGTGTGTGCTGCTGATAACGCTGGTGGGTTGTTCCAATCTTTCGTACAGAACGATTAGGACAACCACCATTGACTATGCGTCGATCAAGAAAGAACCACTCAGCCGCACTGGCAACAAACCCTATGTTGTTTACGGTGTCAGGTACGTGCCAATTCCTTCAGCGGTGGGGTATCGCGAAAAAGGGATCGCATCCTGGTACGGCAAGAAGTTTCACGGCAGACGCACATCGAGTGGAGAAACATACGATATGTATGCGATGACAGCTGCTCACAAGACACTGCCATTGCCCACTTATGTGGAAGTAACGAACCTTAAAAACAACCGGAAAATCATCGTCAAGGTTAATGACCGAGGCCCATTCATTCGAGGACGATTAATCGACTTATCTTATGCAGCGGCAAGCGAACTTGATTTGGTTCGTGCAGGGACTGGTCCCGTATTGGTTGAGGCATTAACGCCGTGGAGTTCGAAGTCCAGTGGAAAAAACATCCAGGCTCTCGATTTCTTTGTTTCGGCTGGCGTATTTTCGAGTCGAGACAACGCAACCAAACTGGCCGCTCAATTAAAGGATTTCGGGTTTGCAACCGCTCATGTTCGAACGAAAAATGTGTCCGGATCAAAGCTGCACCAGGTATTGATTGGACCGTTCAGTTCGGAAGGCAAGTCTCAAGAGACCATCAACAAGCTTTCAAGTTACCTCACTGAAATGCCGGTCATTGTTCAAGAATGAGCCAGGTTAGTTGAATCCAGCGAAAAATCATTGAATTCTAAGCAAGTCATCGTTCGCAGTCTGGGACGGGTCGACTATTTAGAGAGTCTGACTCGAATGCAGGAGTTTACTCGGACTCGCGGTAGCGGGGCAATGGATGAATTCTGGTTGCTGGAACATAATCCAGTCTATACACAGGGGTACTCCTGTAAGCAACAACCCAATTTACCCACCGACATCCCATTCATCGCTTCTGACCGCGGCGGTCAAATGACTTTTCACGGACCCGGTCAGATGATCATTTATTTACTGATTGATATCAGTCGACGCAATCAGGGTGTGCGGAATTTTGTTTTGGGGATCGAATCGGCGATTGTATCGACTTTGCAATACTATCAGATTAAAGGACACTCGAAACTGAATGCCCCTGGGGTATATGTTGACGGCAAGAAAATTGCTTCGCTCGGCATTCGAGTCAGTCGGGGTTGTACCTATCATGGATTGAGTTTGAACGTGACCGTGGACTCCGAGCCATTCGACGCGATTGACGTTTGTGGGTTCAAACAGCTTGAAGTGACGACAATGCAGCAACTTGGGGTCGAATGTGAGCTGCAGGAAGTTGGAATTCGTTGCGCAGAAGCGCTGTCTCGGGAATTGGGGTACCTACAAATATCCTACGTGAACGACTTCAACGTACCGGAATTTACTTAATATTATGCAGTTGGAATGCATAATATTAAGTCATGCATTCAAAATTTATTAGCCGTTCTATAAAACCGCTTCTTAAGAAAGCAGCGTCTGAATTTCCCGCTGTGTTATTGACAGGACCTCGTTAGTCAGGCAAGACGACCTTGCTGCAGCATTTGTTCGCAGATCGGTTCAAGTATGTTTCTTGCGATTCACTAGACATCCAAGCGGCTGCGGCTGAAGACCCACGTGGATTTCTCGAAATTAACGCGCCACCCGTTATTTTTGATGAAGTGCAATATTGCACGGGTTTGCTACCGTATATCAAAGAACAGATTGATAAACATCGAAATACGAGTGGCCAATACCTACTATCGGCATCGCAAAACTTATTGCATTCTGAAAGTGTTACTGAAACGTTGGCAGGGCGTATCGCCATTCTTACGCTCTTGCCATTATCAAGACGAGAACAGCTTGGAAATCCACAATTACTGTTGAGTTGGGAACGGGTGGGTGAACGAAGCAAATCACCATCTCTGAGCATGAATGATCTGTGGTCGCGTATTCTTCGCGGTGGATTTCCAGAGATTGCAGTGCAACCTGATCGCGATTTTTCTCTTTGGCACAGCAGTTACCTACAAACTTATCTCGATCGGGATGTACGTATGCTGCGACAAGTTGGAGGCCTTATTCAATACCAGAATTTCTTGCGCGTGTTAGCGGCAAGAAGCGGACAACTACTCAATTTGACTGATGTGGCTCGCGATATTGGGGTGGCGGTGAATACGACCAAATCCTGGCTTTTGGGTGCTTGAAGCAACTCATCAGGTTCTGGTCGTACGTCCTTATTTTGCCAATGTGGGGAAGAGACTGGTCAAAACTCCCAAAGTGTATTTCACCGATACGGGGACACTTTGTTACCTGGTGGGTCTGAGAGATCCAATCCACGCTGCTTCGGGTCCAATGGGTGGACCTATTTTTGAAACTGCAGTTCTTTCTGAAATTGTCAAAACACTGATTCATCAGGGAATCAATCCACAAGTGTATTTTTGGGGAATTATATACATTCTACACTATTGGTTAGGCTATAATATCTGTATCAATAGCTTACATCAATGAGTTACAAAACTTTCCAATACAGAGCCTATACGAACAAAGCCGGCTACGCCCGTATAGATCAACTGCTAAGGCTGTGTGCGATGTTGTACAACGCGGCGCTTGAAGAGCGCATGGGTGCCTATCGCAAACACGGCAAGTCGATCACCAAGTTCGATCAGTTCAAGAGTCTGACTGAGATTCGGCGCGATGACCCCGATGGGTGCGGTGCCGTCGCAGTGGTGGTGTTGCGCGGTGTTCTGGTGCGTCTTGACCGCGCCATGCAGCGATTTTTCGAACGCGTCAAAAGCGGTGATAAACCCGGTTTCCCGCGCTTTAAGTCATCGAGACGATGGCAGACCATTGAGTTAAGCGAAGTGTCGTCATCGATGCTCAAGTCAAAGCGCGGTGGCACTGCCATTCAGGTCAAGGGTCTGCCGTTGATATCGATACGGGAAAAGGCATTGCCGAACATCGAACAGCTCAGGGCTTTATCGGTGACGCGCCGGGGCAGACGGCTTTATGTGAATCCCACCTACGAGGTTGAGATCGAGGCATTGGCGGCGACTGGCAAAGTGGTGGGGATTGATCTTGGGGTCAGTGACCGACTGGTGTGTTCTGATGCGACGGTCTATGCGCGTCGCACAGTTGATGAAGGACAACTCAAAAAGATACAGCGACGCATGGCGCGTAAGAAAAAAGGCTCATCAAGATACAGAAAACTAACCGCGACGCTGGCGAATGTGCATCAGCGAGAACGCATCAGAAACCGAAACGAGTGTCACCGCATTACAACACAAGTGGTGAGCAACAACGATGTCATTGTGATGGAGGATTTAAAGATTCGCAACATGACGGCATCGGCGAAAGGTACCAAGGATGCTCCCGGTAAGAATGTTCGGCAAAAGGCGGGGTTGAATCGGGAGGTATTGAAACAGTCATGGGGACGGATTCAAACACAGATGGTTTACAAAGCTGAGAATGCTGGTCGATTGGTGTTGAAGGTGGATCCCCGTTACAGTTCACAAACTTGTTCGGTCTGTTTGGTGGTTGATGAATCGAACCGACAGGGCAAGCGCTATTGCTGCAGTCGTTGTGGTCATCAGATGGATGCTGATTTGAATGCATCGATCAACGTGTTGACTCAAGGAGTGGCGGCGATACCGGGCGGGATTGACCCCGGTGCGGTGGCGATAGCCGCGTAAATATATACGGCTACAGTGGTGTAGCATGTATATAAATCCCTATTTTTGGCGTACGCAAGCAGGTACCGAAGTGGATTTTGTAGTGGAATCTGCAGGAAGATTAATTCCAATTGAGGTCAAGCTGTCAGCGACACCTCGTATTTCCATGGCAAAGTCGATCAAAATTTTTCAGAAGAATCTGAAAGGAGTTGCAACGAACGGCTATGTTGTCAATCCCGGGCATGTACAGCTTCCGCTCGGGCCGGAAGTTACCGCGTTGCCGTTCAGCGAACTATGAACTTGGCTTAAGCGACAGCCGATTCGATTTCTTTGATTGTTTCTCGCAACGGCATTGCTTCTAATTTGTGTCGCTTCGAAAAGCACTCTTTGCCTTTGTATACCAAAATGCGTCGTTCGGCCTCAATATCGTCTGCTGCAATGTAGAATCCTCGATCAACGGCTGGCGCGCTGGATAGTTTGATTTCAATTGCCCAACATTGGCCAGGCGAGAATTCCAGTACCAAGTCAATTTCCGCGCCAGCTCCTGTTCGATAGAAGTATGGAATTGCCTGCTCGTTTGTCGCGTTGATCAGGTTTTCGATAACAAAGCCTTCCCAGCTTTTGCCAACTACGGAATGGCTCAAGAGTGAATCGATCGATTTGAAGTTCAAAAGCGCATGCAAAATTCCGCTGTCGCGTATATAGGGTCGGGGAGACTTTACCAGGCGTTTGCCAACATTTGCATACCAAGGTCGAAGCAATCGAACCATCAATAATTGTTGGAGAATATCGAGATAACGTTGAATCGTTTTTCCGTTCACCCCCAATGATCTAGCATAGCGCTGCGCATTGAATAGCTCGCCTTGGTCATTTGCAATCATTCGCCAAAAACGATCCATTTGATCGGTAACAACTTGCAAGCCGAATTGTGGGAGATCTCGTTCCAGATATGTCCGAATAAAATCTCTACGCCACTTAAGGCTTAGAATTTGAGAAGATCCGAGGAAACTTCTAGGGAATCCACCTCTCAACCAAAGCTGATCCAACTGATTTGAATTCGTGACTCCATTCGACTGTTCATTGGTCAATACCTCGTTGACTGAAAATGGCGGCAGTTCTGCGTAACTCACCCGTCCGGCAAGGCTTTCTGAAGACTGGCGCATGAGGTCTAGCGAAGCCGACCCGATAAATAAAAATTTTCCGGTTTGGTTTCCATCGCGTCGGCGTTGGTCGATCACGCCTCTCAGAACTTCGAATATTTCTGGTTTGCGGTGAAATTCGTCGAGCACCACTAATTTTTCACTATGTCTTGAAAAATAAGCCTTTGGATTATCCAGTAGCTGGCGATCTTCGATATCTTCAAGGTCCAAATATTGGGCTCCACTTTCCCAATTGGATGCGATCTGATGCGCAAGTGTTGTTTTACCGACTTGACGGGGACCAAGTAAAACCACACTGTCGAAGTGTATAAGTTGGCTATAGACCGATTCGTATTTTTCTCTGTGATACATCCTTGTATTTTTGTATTGGTAATACGAATTTGCAAGGTTAAGAATCGATATATTAGATTTGGCTTAGCGATTATTCTGCTAATTTTGAACTAATGAGCTACTTCGATCCTATGAGGTGATTAATAGTTTTGAGTTGAAAACCATTGATTTAACTTAATATTCTACTCGTTATTTATTTTAGAACTCCAGCACATTGGCGTCGGTATGAATTTAGGCAATGATTTCTGACCTATATATAAATACAGATCGTCGTGAAACCTCCGGCGAAAAAGACTCGCCAATTCCATTTGGTTGTTTTCGACAATTCACGATGCTTTGCTGACAGAATTAATTTCTATCTGGTTGATTGGATATGACTAGATCGTTCGGGTGAAAAAGAAACGATTCAAAATTTCACAATAACACGCCAATTTTCAAAACAATTTACAAATCTGAGTATACCCTCTGTTATCTTCGCAGATGCCAGTTGGTACGGCTCGCTGCGTGGCGGATTGGAATTCGGTGGCGGTGAAACCAATTTTTATGATGGTGGATCGCGTTGGGGTATCAAAGGCTCCAATGAAGTGTCTGAAGGGCTAACCGCGGTTTATCGCTTTGAGCACAAAATGAGCACATCTAATGCCGCTCAAGATGGTGGTGGTATAGGCAAAGGCGGAAGACTGGCCTATGTTGGTCTTAGTGGTGGTTTTGGTAATCTGACTTTGGGACAGATTTGGAGTGCAAGCTACAATCACGCAGGAGTGATTCGAGACTTCCCGAATTGGTACACTGCTGCTGATACGAGTGGTCGTGTTGGAAATGCTCTATCTTATTCGCTTTCAACCGGACCCGTAAGTCTTCAAATGGATGCAATCATGGATGGTACCAGAGATACTGGAAAAGCCATCGATCAATTTGAACTTGGATTAACAGTTGGTCTGGGAGAGATTGGTAAAGTTGCTCTCGCGCATGTAAACAAGAAGGATGAATTGCATGATAAACCAATGATTGTAACACCAGCTATACCTGCCGTTGAGGCAGTTGAAGCTGTTGCAGCAGTTGAAGCTGTCCCTGAGATGTATTTTGTGATGGACCCGGATCCCGCCGCAGATGACGCTGACCCGTCAGATGATCCAGAAGCCACACAAATTAACGTTATGGTCACTCGAACATGGGCAAATACAGATGGTAATCTCGATGACGATGATCAATTAACGACCGCGAATGCCAACATAATCGCGCTTAGCAACGAAGGTGTTTATAGTATCGGAGCCGCTTGTAATAATGAAGACACTGATGCAAACAATCATTGTGTATCGTTAGTCGCGTACTTTACAGAAGAGGAGACGGAATCTCATGCTACGGTTGGGGATACGACGACGGAGTCAGTAACTAAAACGACAACTACAACGCGTATGTACTTCGCTCCTTCAGAAATCAGGACTGTTGATGCTATTGCAGCAGTTGAAGCAGTTGCAGCAGTTGAAGCAGTTGCAGCTGTTGAAGCGGTGCCTGCGGTTCCAGCAGTAACAACGATGATAAAAAAGGCAGGCAGCAAAGCTTCACATATCTCAGCTGAATTTGGACTTGGTGGAATAACCACAGCGATCGGTTATTCTGAGACAAAGACTAACGGCATGACTGGAAAAGACAAAGTCTCATTTTTGGGATTCAGTGGTGGTATCGGTGATACTGGGATGAATTGGGGTGCCTGGTCGAGAAAGAAAACCATGGCTGACGGCTCAGAATCGAAACCTTGGACTATTGGTTTGAGCAAGAGCCTTGGTGGCGGTGCGACAACCTATATTGATCACCATAACGATGGAGACGATGGTAGCACGGTTGTTGCATTAAGAGTCGATTTCTAGATCTCAACCGATTCAAAGTTCACAATTCAATTGAAGGGGCACATCTAGCTGATGTAGATGTGCCCCTTTTCTTTTGAATGATTATCAAATTCTTATTCCCTTAGATAAGTGCTGCACAGGGAGAAGCAAATCAATGAAAAAGCAAAAAAACACTTTCATTACGAATGTAGATAGGCCATTGCTTCTCGAACCTGTCTGCAGCCCCAATTGATCAAATCTCTAGTTGGATGAATCCAAGAAACACTAGACACAGGAGATTTCAGACTATGACACAAATAATTGACAACCTGTTTTCGGGTGAACGACAGCTTCACTCGAGACGATTCACTGCAATCCGTAAACGGACGGTCAGCTTAATGCTGCTCCTGTCTTTGCTGATTGCATTTTTACTTCCCAGACCAGCGTTGTCGGCCAACGAGAATGCGGAAGCCTGTTCAATTGAACGGGGGCTCATCAGTTCAGACAATGCGTTCACTGCGAGCGTTACGGGCCGCGACTTCAAGCTCACCTGTACCGGTGAACTGAGCGCGAAACTGAACAACGAATCCATCCAGGATTTGCTGGACTCTCGCCAGGGATACGTTGCCGGAACTTCAAAAGTGCTGATTGACCTAAAAGGCGTAAGCGGCGAAACCACCAGTGTCGCTATTCTGTCCGATGCCGGTTTGAATGTTCTAACAGGGACCCTCACCACAGACGCTGACACCGAGGTGGGTTCTCGGGCGGTCCTCTTCGGAGCTGTGGACGCAAACAACCCGATCAAGGTCGAAAACCAGGCGACCATTACCGCCAAAGGTGCCGGCACCAGAGCCTTGGTGGTGGAGAATAACCACGGTGGCGATGCAACGCTGACCAATGAAGGCACAGTTGTTGCTGAAGGTGAACCCCACACTCGCTCGACGACTGATTACCCCTACCGCAGAGGTGATGCAATTGTTGTCAGAAACGAGGGTAGTGGCAGTGGTAACATCATGATCACCAACCGTGGTTCGGTAACCGCCAAAGGTCAAGGTGCTCGAGGTATTTCAGCAGTTATCGCTGATCCGGTGACAGGCAATGCGGTTGTGCATAACTATGGCACTGTCAAGACTGAAGGCGAACCCTGGACTCCTGCCGAGGTGCGCAATATCAGCACACAAAAGTATCGAGCCTACGGTGTCTACAGCACGGTTGAAGGCGGCGGCAGTTCTGAGGTGGTCAACCAGCAGGGCGGCAACATTACCACCATGGGTGCAGAAGCGCGCGGCTTATTTGCATATTCCAGCGGTACAACCGGCACGGCAACTGCCACCAACCATGGCACTGTTACAACGCATGGTGATGGCGCTCGAGGTGTATCAGCCAATACTGAAGCGGACACCAGTGCGACGACAATGGTCACCAATGCAGGCACGATCACGACACACGGCGACAATGCACACGGTCTTTATACCTGGGCTGGAAGAGCCAACTCTGGTACAGAGAACTTCTCAAGTGCGTCAACCGTTACAGCCAGTAACACCGGAACGATTACGACCAATGGGGACAATGCAGACGGAACTGCGATCTACAGCCCGATCAGTGAGGATGATTCAAGTTCGATTTCACTGTTGAACTCAGGCACCATTACCGCCAATGGGGTTGGTGCAGATGGGCTGGAAGCTGGATTTTTAGCGTACATTACGCAGGATTCCGATGCTTTGGGAGCGATTACGGTCGAAAACAGTGGAACAATCACTGTCAATGGTGATGGTCCCAGCAGTGGCTGGAGTAGTGGCATCAGTGGGTTTTACTGGGCGAATGATAACCCTGAATTTCGAGATTCCGGTGGTGATATTCAGAACAGTGGCGATGTAATGATAGAAAACACCGGTACAGTCAGTGCAAGTGGTAACCGAGGCGTGGGAATCTATGCAGAAACCTTCGGAACCGGTACCTCGACAATCAACATGCGAGGCGGCAGCGTGACGGCTGGCAGCTCAGGCGATGCAGGCTCCGATACACCTGGCAAGTTTGGTATTGGCATTACAGGCACTTCGAATACCGACAGAACCGATGAAGATGCAGCAGACGATGTTGATGTCTTGATTCTGGTCTCAGGGTCCAGCATTGTACGGGCCTTTGGTGCTGATGAAGATGACAGCAGCACCGATGACTACGATGAATCCAAGGGCATTGCGATTGAAGCTTGGTCCGGTGCGGCAACCGGGCATTCCGTTGTGACTGTCAGCGATGGATCATCAGTCACAGCCACTGATGGCTATGCAGTGATGTTTGTAGGCGGTAAAGGCACTTTGAACCTCGATGGTGCGACATTGGTGGGCGACACCATGTTCACTGCCAAAGATGATATCTTTAACGTCATGACATCTGGCGGGTCAATTACTGGAGACATTGGCTTTGGCAGTGGTGATGACACGATGAGTGTCAATGTTGATGAGGATCACAGCTTTAACCTGATCGGTGATATCACTGGACTTGAGACGTTGAACAAGACCGGTGCTGGTATTGCGCGCTTTGGCGGCGATGTGACCTTTGAAGGCAGTACGCTGAATCTTGAGGACGGTGTATTGCTGATTGCGGGGCACATGAACCTGGGCAGCGGTGAGGTAACGATTCACCAGGCAGGGAAACTCACATTTGAGATAGATGGCAGTGGCAATGCCGGCTCCATAACAGCGGGTAGTGTTCACTTTGAAGGCGTCAGTGCGGATGAGGTATCTGTCTATACACAGATTAACGGCGACGTTGCTGATGACAAGTTAGATGATGTGCGTTCATCGATTGCTTCAAAAACGCCTGTTCTCATTGACGCAGACATGATCACCCGTGGCAGTGGCGACAGTCCAGTTACGGTTACCACTTTAGCCATTCAATCTGAATCAAGTGATGGTGTTATGGAAGTGGGTACCGTTCAAGCGGATACGGGAATGGCCGAGTTTGAGGCAGGTAGTGTCAGACATATTGCCCAATCAAGTCTTTCAACATTAGACGAAGAAGACTCTTCAGAGGAAACGGGTACCGGTGATGGAACAGCTGCAGCTGGCGGCGGTTCCAGCTCTGATAACGACGCCATTCTCGGTCTCGGTTTGGTAGCAGTATTGATTGCACTGTATTGGGGTGATGGCCTGTTTGGCGGTTCCAGCTTTGCTGATGAGTACGCCTTCAATACCCCACAATCCGCGTACTACGCCTCCATTGATGATCGCAATATGCTCACTATTCGTGAATCAGGCAATCAACCTTATTCAATTTGGATTCGTACCGGTCAGAATGAAACCCTGAATTTGGCTGGTGTTTCAAGCTCCGGGGTCAGTGGCACTGAGATTGGTTTATCCCTTTATCGCACCGATGACTTCTACATTGAAGCCGCAAGTGCCCAGAATGTCACTGCACAAGTCAATGCACTGAACCAGCAGGCACAAGGTGAGGTGTACTCATTAAGCAGTGGCTGGAGAAATGAAAGATACTTTGCAGGGGTGAAACTCTCACACGGTAACTATAACTTTAATTCAATCATCCATAACCCAGTGGTGAACAGTGCTTTGTTAAGTGACTCTGAAGTAACACATACCCAAGCACAGTTTACCGCCGGTACGCGTTTCAGTACCGGTGGGTTGGAGTTTATACCTTCAGCATCAATCCAGGCTGGAACCTTTGATTATTCAGCGCATGAAGCACAAGGTGCAGCACTGAGTGCTGAGGTACCGCAGTACTCACAGGATTATTCAGCATTGCGAGTGGGCTTGAAGATGAGTGCAGGAGATTGGTTGAATCTTTCAGAGGAAACAAAGTGGAAGCCTCACCTGCAGTTGGATCAGATGCGCACTGATTCAGAAAGGAATGGAGATATCAGTTTAAGACAGAGGGATAAGATAGGTGCGTTGAGTTTCAATTCAGGTGCAACAATACAAGCCATGCCTGAAGTAGTCAGTGCATTGAGTTTTGGCGCCAGTGTTAAATCGTCGAAGTCCAACAGAGGTGAGTGGCGATTTGGTTATGCGGGGCTTGAAGCCGATGGTGAGTATTACCATGCGGCAGTAGCGGCTTATCAGATGAGGTTCTGATCAAACCTTTTCATTTGTTTCGGCGAGATTCAGCGACAAGAATCTCCCGGTTAATGCCAATTTATCCGCAGTGGTGTTGATCACCACTGCGGATATTGTTTATCTGAAAAGGAAGGGCATAGAAAAGCCATTGAATAAATGACTCTGTAAATTCAGAATTCGATGAGTTCTTGGCAAATGATCGGCAGCCGTACGATCAAAGCTGAATTAGCCAATCAAATGAATCAGTATTGTCAAGATTGCAGCGTGATGATTGACCAAGCGTGATGAATAGCGCAATCAACACGTATTTGAAACTGCCATTGATCCTTGGTTTCGTAATTCCAGATCCAGTTGATTGAGTCTCTCCGGCGTGCCAATATCCATCCATCTGCCTTGATAATGGTATCCTACTAATTGATCTTGTTCGATACAGTCATTAAATACGTCGCGCAATGGAAAAATCGTGCCTCGTTCCTTGCTGAAAAGCGACTTTCGCAGAACAGAAATCCCACTGTAAGTCAATCCTGCTGGTGAATTTGATGAATCCAGTTGCCGCACCATCCCATCAACCAAGGCAAAATCACCTTTTTGATTATGATCGGGATTATCGACCAAAAGCAGACAACCAAGTGTGTCTTTGGGTAAACTCAGGTTTTCAAATGGAAAATCAGTCCAGATGTCAGCACTTACGACTAGAAAGGGGTCTGATTCAATCAAGGGCAAAGCCCTCAGAATCCCGCCTCCGGTCTCAAGTGGCGTATCCGCTTCATGTGAATACTTAACCTTTAATCCGTAGGCAGAACCGTCTCCCAACTGCTCAACAAACTGCTTAGCAGCATAAGTGGTATTGATCACTACGTTTTCTATGCCTGCAGCACTGAGACGATCAAGATGGTATTCAATCAAACACCGCCCGCCCGCCTTCAGTAATGGTTTCGGCGTGTGTTCGGTCAGCGGACGCATCCGCAACCCCGCACCTGCGCTCAACACCATTGCATCCATAAATCAACAATTATGCAGTCAATTCGACAACCAATTCATGGAGCGGACGAAGTTGGGAATAATTTCTTGAAACAGATTCAATGTAGGCCATCACCCGTGGGATATCTTCCAAATAATGGGGCTTGTTATCCCGATAATTCAGCCGCGAAAATATCCCGGCAACCTTGATGTGGCGTTGTAACCCCATCCAGTCGAACCATTCCGTGAACTGACCTGCGTCGAAGTCCACGTCAAGTCCAGCCATTTTTGCTTTTTCCAAATAAACTTGGATCCACTTGTTGATGGATTCTGAATCCCAAACGATGTAACAATCCCGAAGCAAAGAGACCATGTCATAAGTAATGGGACCGTATACAGCATTTTGAAAGTCGATAATGCCTGGATTATCCTCCTCAAGGACCATCAGGTTGCGTGAGTGGTAGTCAAGGTGGACCCAGACTTTCGGCTGTTCCTCGGCCTTGATGAGAAGTTGATCAAATGATTCGTCGAGCAATGCATTGATGTCCGTGGAAACTTCGATACTTAAATGTTCTTGTAAATACCACTCTCTAAAGAGTTCCATTTCGGATTGCAGGAGTTCGGTACTATAAGGGGGTAGAAATTCTACGTCAGCATAGGTCGCTTTTTGTAGCAAAATCAATGAATCAATGGCATCTTCGTATAATATATCAGCAGTATATTTTGAAAGTTTTTCGAGGTAGGTCGTTGTACCGAAATCAGTGAGCAATGCAAATCCATTTTGGTAATCCGCTGCAAAAACCTCTGGGACATTTAAACTGATTTGCTTGAATTTGATCGAATTCCGAATGAAAGCCTCAAATTCCTCGAAATTGACCGGCGAATCCATGACAATAAAACTCATGCTCTTGTATCCCACACGAAAGTACCGTCGAAAACTAGCATCGGCTGAAGCAAATTCAATGAACTCTAAATCGTCTCCCAGAATGGTTTTGACCCAATCTGCAAGCTCTATGATTCGCCTGTCATGATTTGCAAATTGAATCAAGTCGCTACGAGTGAGTGCCATAATTTACTGGGTTGGGTTAATTGTTTACTCAGGAGAAGTCCTGCGTAGGTAGGGTGGAATAAGGTAGTTGCATCGTGAGCATTAATGTTATGGTTCTATGCGTGAGCAAAATAGTCTATTATCGGGTATAGTCCAAACTATGGTGGTGTTCCGGCAAAATTATCAACGACTAAATTTTAACTATTCACGGATTGCAACGCAGTCCAAGGTACATGTTTGGTTGTTTACTGGACTGGTTCCTGGGACAGAAATCGGAGTTGAATTGGTAAAAACGCTTGCCGTTGTTCCGTGTTTATATTGTTGGAGTTATGATAGACTGATTGCAACTTGACGGACCATTTACATGATTTGTCCTATTTATGTTGAATTATTTTGAACAACGACTAACCGGCATAAACATTGCAGTTGCCACAGAAATTTGTCGATCTGCGCAAAATTATGCCCTTATTGGCTTTGGTCTTCTGTTGTTCTTGTATGGCACAACAACCGCGGATGCACAGGAAACCGCACAATGCTATGCACCGCTACCTAGCTTGAACTTGGAATCAGTGAATGATAACGGCAACGAATTTGGCCTGCGTACATCTCCTGCAATTGAAGCATTGATTGCTCCGGGTCAGTCGAGTGTATACACAGATGAGCATGCCATTGTTGCCGATGAAATCAGCTTTAGCCAGAAAAACGGTACGATTAAAGCCAAAGGTGATGTGCAGATCATTGGTCAAAACTATCAAATCGATGCGGACTACGCCAATGTAAACCGCGATGAGGACAGGTTAGAAATTTCGCAGTCAGAGTTTGGTATTTTCGTCGCTGACAAGAATGATCCATCGATTCGATACAAGCGAGCACGTGGTTCCGCGCAAATGGTCAAGATCGAGGACGGTGTTCTGTACTTTGAGTCAAGTGAATTTACACACTGCCCAGATGGCAACGATGACGTTATGTTGTCGGCTTCAGAATTAGTTCTGGATTCAAATTCGAGGCAGGGCGTAGCCAGAAATACCACCGTTCGATTCAAGGGCACGCCCATTTTGCCGCTTCCGTACCTGCGATTTCCAATTGGCGCAGATCGACTCAGTGGGTTTCTCTTTCCCACTCTAAGTTCGAGTGACAAACTCGGTTATGGCGTTGAGGTACCATACTACTTCAATCTCGCTCCAAATCGCGATGCTACGCTCACACCGAAGTATTACTCAAAGCGTGGATTTCAGTTGGAAAGCGAGTATCGGTATCTTGGTGCCTACTCGGATATGCGCTTTATTGGGGAATACATGCCTCGTGATAATCGCTATGTCAACCGCGACCGGCGGTATGGTGCAGAATTTGTCGGCAATTTACACGATGGCGGAAGTTTATATGCCAATTTTGACGTGAGTTGGGTTTCAGACAAGACGTTTATTGATGACTATTCTGGTGTCTTTAGCGATCAAGACCGGAAATATCAGGTGCAAAATGCGAGCTTGAGTTACGCAGATTACGGATTAGCGGTGTCGACCGGGATAAGTAAATTCATTACATCAAGCCCGACTGTCAAGGAAGACAAGGAACCCTACAATCGGGAACCATGGTTCAGCATCGATTACACCACACCGCTTACAGCAAACAGTGCGTTTACCACAGGTTGGGTTTGGGATAAATTCAAACACGAAAAACACGAAGAGAATCCAGCGGCACGCCGTTTCCGGGGCGATTCAGCGTTCAGTGTGCATCTCGCCAACGCGTATTCAAAAGTTGATTTTAAGGTCGGCGGCGAATACCTTCGCTACAAGCTGACAAAGCCTGAAAATAATCAGTCGGACAGGATGACGGTAAATTCGAAGTATGCCAGTCTTGACGGGCGACTTTATTTTGACAACAGCACCGCCACCAGTTCAGGTAAATTATGGACGCTCGTACCGCGCATCAAGTTATTGGCGACAGATTCAGACAAGCAGGAAAATTTGCCCGATTTTGATACAACCCTGTCAAAAATGGAATCCTATGACCGGTTGTTTCAGGACAGTCCCTACATCGGCGGCGATCGCTTAGCGGATACTGACCAAGTTAGCGTTGGGCTGTCTGCTCATTATTCAGATCTAACAAATTCCGAATCAACCGGATCAATCGGTTTTGGACGCGTTTATTATCCAGATGGGTTTGTTTCAAGTCTTGAGGAACCGGAAGTTGAAAAACCGAAAATGAATGGTGCTGATTCGGAAGATGAAATGAATGCCACACCACCTGCGAATCAAACTGAAATAAAGAAATCGGATCTCTTTTTTGAAACCAAACTCGAAAATTCTTCAACAAATTTCCAATATAGCGCCCTATTTTCTAGCGAAACAAATAAAATTTCAGCATCCTCCATGCGACTTTCTCATGCGTTTATGGACGACGCTGAATTTACCAGTCTTTTTCGACACCAAAGAGACGGTAAATCACTATGGGGTAACGCGATCAGCGTCAACTTCGACAGTAATTGGACTGCGAACCTGAAGGTCATTCGATCCCTCGATCCAAATGAATTGGAGCAGGCATCAATAGCGTTCGATTACGCATCGTGTTGCTCGAGACTAGGACTGGAGATAAAGCGAGAACAGGAGGTGGATGGTTCTTATGACAATTCTTTTTACCTAATTTTTGATTTAACTCCAAGGCGCTAATTTTGCAATCACTCTTCAGGGTTTGTCTGTTCATAAGCTGTCTCGGATTGTTGCCTGCGATTCCAGTAGCGCAAGCGCAATCTAGCGTTATTGATCAGATTCTTATAACGGTGAATGGTTCACCGATTACACAATCAGAAATAGACCGGCGAGTGACTTGGATCACTTTCCTTGCCACCAATGCCGGACAACCGAACTTTTCCAGGCAAGCCGCAAGCAATCAGGCCATTGATGATGCAATTGTGTTTCGGCTTCAGCAACAGCGTGCCAGTGCACTGGGTATTACGTTTTCTGAACAGGAAGTCAACGAACGCATTAACTCGGTTATCGAAGGTAATAACGTTTCAGCTGATCAGTTCTTTGCTGATTTGTCAGCAGGTGGTATCGGTCAGGACGACTTTCAACGTTCAGTCGTTGAAGCACTATTAAACGACAAACTGGTTGAACGAGTCGTTATTCCCAGAATTCGAATTCGTGAGGAAGAAATTGATCGATATCTGGAAGCGAATCGGAATGAATTTCTGCCTGTTGAACAGTTCAATCTGAGTGTCATTATTGTTGCGGAAACACTCGCGATGAATTTCGAGCAAAAAAATCTGCTACGCCAAGTAGTCCAGGATATTGAGTACGAATTTAATCGCGGCAGTGATTTTACCCAAGTTGCGACCGCGGCCGTTCGATTTGAAGGCATTCAAGCCGGTGACCTGGGGTGGGTGCAAACCAGCGATCTTGATCCGGCACTGGCAAATGAAATTACCGCGTCCAAAGTTAATCAGGTGGTCGGTCCAGTAGTCTCTGGGAGCAATACCTTTTTTGCCCTGGTCAGGCAGCATCGTATGGATTCCGGTCCTTCACTTCCATCATTGAAGGAGCTTCACATTTCTCGAATCGTTTTGCAAGCGAGCAACGAGGCTGGAACAGAGGTTAACGCTGAACAACTCGAAAATTTGAGAACTACCATTGTTGATGGCGGTGATTTTGGTGAAATTGCCCGGGTGTATTCACACGATAGCACCACCCGTAAAGATGGTGGCGACTTGGGTTGGGTTCCCGAAGATTCTCTACCTTTCGAGTATCTGGCTCCGATGAGTGAAATGGAAGTTGGCGATATCTCACCAGTGCAACAGATTGGCAATATCGTCTTTATCTTACAATTCAATGATGTTCGGGACGCCAGCAATGAGCAGCGGATGCGCAGTGCTGCAAGACTACAACTGCGCAACGTTCGACTGCGCAACGAACGCGCCAATTGGCTAGATGAGTTGCGTGAAAATGCGGTCATTGATTTCCGGGAAACCTTTTAATTGACAGGTAATCTTTGGTTTTACCTTTGAGGTGATCCAGAATGGCCGATTCCTCATCAGAAAAAACAAGGCTCATAGAGAATCTTTTGGCAGCAGTCGGTGCGATTATGCCGGCAAATTTGTCTGAAGATGTAAAGACCAATTTCTCTAATGCTGTTACCACGACTCTGGACAATATGGACATTGTTACCCGTCAGGAAATCGAAGTGCAGGAAATGGTGTTGCTCAAGGCTCGGGCAAAAATCAAGGAATTGGAAGCACGCGTTGAAGAATTGGAAGCACGTATGGAATAGTGATTTAGGTTGCCAATTCTTATTACCGTCTCCGAGTGATGATTTCCATCATATGTTGAAGGTGAAATTTAAAACTCTGATTTTAGTTGTAAACTAATTTACCAGAAAACGAAAAATACATATTCTTTTATTGACTTGGATAAAGATAGAGTAGAATTTCTTTAAGTCCCATTGCATAGGAAATTCACCATCAAAAAATTCCAGTCAATGAGAGTCGAAGGCGAGTCGTCTCGGGCCACTTATCAGGATGTGCTGGATGCACCACCACATAAGGTGGCAGAAATTGTCGATGGCAAGCTTTATCTGAACCCAAGACCAGCGATGCGTCATTCGAATGCTAGTTCAGGACTCGGAGGCATTATTAACCCACCTTTTCAGTTCGGTCGTGGAGGACCTGGCGGTTGGTGGATTCTTGATGAGCCTGAACTCCACTTGGGTCACGACATCGTAGTACCTGATATTGCTGGATGGCGACGCGAGCGAATGCCTGAGGTCCCAAACGCGGCGTATTGCACCTTGGTTCCAGACTGGGTGTGCGAGATTCTGTCCCCATCTACTCGTATACTTGATCTTGGTGGGAAAAAGATGGTATACAGTCGCGAAGGCGTCGGCTTTCTTTGGTTCGTGGACCCGTTGGCTCGCCTGCTGGAGGCATTTAGATTACGCGGCACTGAGTGGGTGTTAATGGACCGATTATTTGATGACGCAACAGTGTCGTTGCCACCTTTTGAGGCAATCAGTTTCAACCTTGGTGACTTGTGGTCACCTCCGCATACCGTACATAAAGGGCTACCTGGTAAAACTATACCTGAATCAAATCCGGAGCAGGTGGAGACTTTGCCGCACGACTAAGTGATTTGGATTTTGTTACCTTAGTTTTGCGCTATTGGTGATCTTTGTCGTTTCAATAATTCGATTTCAGGAATTCGTAGTCGATTAGCCCGCCCAGACGGTCACCACGAAAATCTGGAAAATCAGATAAATTACTCCTAACATGGTGAGCAGGATTCGCTCGATGCGTTCTGAATGCCGAAGCCAAAGAACCACCAAACCCACCGTCACGAGCGCAATCTGCACAAGATGCATCACTTCTCCATGATACCGGGGATCCCAATAAGAGACTGGGCTGGCAAATCGCCAGTCTGATAATGGAAAAAAGTGGCGGTGTGCATCATCATTATGCAAAGGAAGATCGAGCAGGATATGCAATGTCATGCTCAGTGCCAAAACTACCACCAGCTGTTTTTTGAACACCATTCCAAGCATCAGTAATACCAGGATGAATGGTAAAGAGTTGAATGTGTCAAAGAAGTTTTGCCAAGCGGGTAAATAGTAGAGCTCCGACCAGATCGCACTTTCTGTTGAATTCATGACCAGCGATTCCCAGGCATAAAACAGCATGATGGGCAGGTCTGGCAGCATCGCACCGATAATGACCACAGCAAAGATTCGACGGTCCGATGGTCGACTTTGCACGACCAGGTTGCAGACAATGTGTGCCCCGGTATCCATTGATCACAATTTCAAAGGAGATGATTTTTGAGGGTGATGAAAAAGTAGGGGCTTTTCGCCAGGCAATTGAGCGCAGCGACATTCACCGTAAATCTGTGATAATCGACTGTCGGTGTATTTGAGATTAAGCGCATTGGTGAAACAAGCATCATTAATGTAGCCCTCATGAACTCAATTCTGAAATTCAATCATCTCCCGCAAAAAGGGGACGGTGACCTTGCACTTCTTTTCGAGTGAGATGAGTGCAATACGATCCACCAATCGAGTCAGTGCATGCAAGTCTCTTGAATAGCGACTAAAAATGTAATCGACAACAGCCGCCTCAACCGAGAGTCCGCGTTCTTTAAATCGCGCAATCAGAATTTCGACTTTAGCCTGATCTTCAAGCGCGAAAATCCTCAGCACTTGGCGACCTTTTAGACGATTGATCAGGTCTTGCAGACTAAAGTTCAACTCATCGGGTGGACGATCCCCAGTCAATAGCAGCAGATTGCCGCGATTGATGACGTTTTCCATCAAAACCAATAATTGCTTTTCCCAGGCAGATTGCTTGGCTATGGACTGGATGTCATCGATACAGACCAAGTGGTTGTTTTCAAGATCAATGAAAGAATCAGGTTGTAAGCTTAGATCCAGGATTGGAATGTAGACACTGGAGGAAATGCGCTTGCAAGCAGCAAACAACAGGTGAGTTTTACCACTGCCTCGAGTTCCCCAAAGATAACAATTTGCAGTGGGTGCGTGGTCCGCAAGCATCTCCTGCAAAAGTGTTACGGTGTCGTGATTGTTACCTGTATGGAAATTTTCAAATGATGCTTGTGTATTCCGATCAATTGCAATGGTTGCCTGGATGCGCGTGTTGTCGATATTCATTCCAGTTCTATAGGCTCCTTCTGATAGCCCAGACCCAAACGTATTGTGCACCACTGGCAATTGTGAGTATCGCGACTGTGTAGATGAGCAAGATACTAACACTAGGCAGTGTTAGCCACGTGGTGTTTTCAAACAACACTGCGATCACCAAGGTAATTTGGACTACCGTATTCAGTTTACTCGTCATTGTTGGTTGCATCTCGATGTGGCCATCTAGGCTGGTCAGAACCAGATAACCGCCAACGATGATCAAATCTCTGAAAATGACCAGTGTTACCAGCCAAAATGGCAACTCACCGAGTATGGTGAGCATGATGTACGCACAAATGATGATCGTTTTGTCTGCCAGTGGGTCCAGACGTGCACCGAGTTCCGAAGTGAAGTTGAATCGCTTCGCAATCCAACCATCTAGTCCGTCGGTGATCCCTGCTAAAATGAACAGTATTAGTGCCAGTTCATAATTTTCATCGCGCAACAGCAAAATGAGTAGCGGTGCTGCGGCGATTCTGGAGAGTGTCAGAATATTGGGGATTTGTGCGAGCACAGTCGATACTTGGTTAATCATCGAGAATGCTTTGCCATATCAAATGCTTGGGTATTGATCAAAAAATTGACAGCTGAGTTTAATCTAAATTCAAGATTTTATATTAGTTTCAATATATCGGATTCAGTCATAATCGATGAAATGCAACAGATTTTATCTGGCGCCAGAAAGAAGCATAACTTGGGGTATATTTCCACATCTGTGTCGGTTGTGCTGTTGACTTTATGAGCCAATTAAAATTGAACCTCGAAAAAACCACTTACCAGGATGCGGGCGTTGATGTTGCACTGGCTGACCAGTTGATTGATTCATGGCAGTCTAAATTCTCTCGCACGGTACGTCCGGAGAGAATCCATTTATCACAGGGATTTAGCGGCTTGTTCCAGGTTCCGACGGGATACGATACCCCGGTGTTGGTCAGTGGCACTGATGGTGTAGGAACCAAACTCAAACTAGCCTTTGAATTACACCGCCACGATACGATTGGTATTGATCTTGTCGCCATGTGTGTCAATGATGTCATTGTTCATGGTGCAGAGCCATTGTTTTTCCTGGATTACTTTGCCACGGGTAAGCTTGATCCGGTTGTCTCCGAGGCAGTTATGGAAGGTATCGTTACGGGATGCGAGATGGCAGGCGCCGATCTCATTGGTGGAGAAACGGCTGAAATGCCAGGTATGTACAGTGATGGAGAATACGATCTCGCCGGCTTTTGTGTCGGCATTGTGGAGAAGGCAAAACTTCTCAGCAGCGCTTCTGTATCTGCTGGTGACTGCATAATCGGGCTGGCTTCGAGTGGCTTTCATGCCAATGGTTATTCATTAATCCGCAAGATCATTACGGACAAGCGAGTACCGTTGACAACCGAGGTCGCAGGTGGGGTGTTGGCAGACATGGTTATGACTCCAACAGTGATTTATGTTAAACCGCTGTTAGACGCGGTTGCTCGAGCACCTATTCACGCATTGGCCCACATTACCGGCGGTGGTTTACCCGGCAACCTTAAGCGTGTTGTTCCAAACGGGTTGACTGCCGAGGTAAACACCGGGTCTTGGACTCGCGCAGCGGCGTTTGACTGGATTCAGCAGACAGGCCAACTCAGCGATCAATCCATGCTTGAGGTATTTAATTGTGGAATCGGAATGGCTGTTATTGCTCCGCAAGAATCGGAGGCTGCAATTCGCGATACCCTCGAATCAAGCGGCATTGAAACTGCTCGAATTGGCCAAATCCGAAGTGATTTGGATGCTTCGAAAGTTGTGATCGTATGAGTGCGGTATCAACAACGATCCGACTTGTTGTGTTGGCTTCGGGATTTGGGTCCAATTTACAGGCCATTATTGATGCTATTAAAGCTCATCAATTGACTGCCAAATTAATGGCAGTAATAAGCGATCAATCAGAAGCTTACGCGTTGACGCGCGCCAGGGGGGAAAATGTTTGCGCCATATTCATCGATCCGAAAAAATACTCGAACCGAGACGAATTCGATCGTGTGCTCGGGGAGACATTAGATGAATTGGAATTCGAACTCATTGTTCTTGCAGGATTTATGCGAATTCTAACAGCAGGTTTTGTTAATCGGTTTCCGAACCGAATCATGAATATTCATCCCTCACTGCTGCCTCGACACAAGGGTTTGCATACGCATCAGCGAGCCCTGCAAGCAGGAGACAAGTATCATGGTGCAACAGTTCATTTCGTAACCCCCGAATTGGATGACGGACCGATTATTTTGCAGAAAAAGTTCAAAGTTCATATCACCGACACGGTCGCAACGCTGGAGCAGCGTGTGCACCGATGTGAACATCAAATTTACCCACAGGCAATTCAAATGTTTGCTGATGGTACCTTGGCTCGGATCGCTCAGGAGTAGAGCATGTTAAACATGACAGTTGTATCGAATAGCACACCTTCCAGTTTTGTTCGGCCAAATGGACAAAAACGCAGTTGCAGCCGGTTTTATTCTCATCTGGTTCCGGCAATCGTACTCGCGTTTGGATTTGTTTCAGGTATGGCGTTGTTGCCAAGTCTGCAACAAGTCGCTCTTGCGGCGGATCAACATATCTATCAAGCCACATATTCGGTCGACTATGATGGTTTAAGGTTGGGCTCAAGCCAACGCGATGTGTTTGTTACTGAAAACCGTGTTGTCGTCTCGCAGCATACTTTGCGTCCGGAGGGACTGGCAGTTCTGTTTGGAGAGGTCGAGTATACCGATACAGCCCAAATCCATATTGGTAGTGAGCAAGTCAGCCTGCTGAGTGTTCAGCGTAACAGCGACAAATCATCTGATTCGTATACGGCTAGTTTCGACTGGAAAAATCGGTCAATAAAGATCGCCAACGGCAATGTATTAGAGATGCCGGATCACGATGTCCACGATTTTGAATCTTGGCTGATGTTGTTAATGGTTACCCCGGCTCAACATCGCGATGGCAGTTTGATCACAATATTGGAACGAAAAGACCGATTGCGAACTTACTTGATCCAGCGATTGGATAATGCGGTTATCGATATCCAGGGACACTCTTACGAAACGCTGCGTTTTCAATTAGAGAATGTCGATGACGCCTCACGGTCCTATACCGTGTGGGTCGCCCCAGAACTACACAATGCTGTGGTTCAAATAGTGAAACGTAAAAAATCCAACGAATTGAAATTCACGATCACCGCGTTTCGTGATTTGACTTCCGGCGGGAGTTAAAACGACCCTGACAGCCGTTTGGCAAAGTGACGCGTTTTTTGTGTGTCAATGGCTTCCCAGTGATACAAACGGATTCAGTTGGTAACAGTTTCTGCCGAACCGCTGAACTTAAGGTGTAATTGATCTGCCTTCACCGACAGCTTGACAACGCCACCGCCACTCAAGGACCCAAAAAGAAGTTCGTTCGCCAGTGGACGCTTGATATGTTCCTGGATTACCCGTGCCATGGGTCGGGCACCCATGGCTTTGTCAAATCCTTTTTCGCCCAACCATGCCTTAGCCTGATCATCAATTTTCAACTCAATATTTTTCAGACTCAGTTGTTCCTGAAGTTCGATCAGGAATTTCTCAACCACCTGTGTAATCACGTCTTGGTCAAGCGCGTGAAAGCGAATGATTGAATCCAGTCGATTTCTAAATTCCGGGGTGAAAATCTTCTTGATCACTTCCATGTCATCATAGGAGTGATCTTGTTCGGTAAAGCCAATGGATGCGCGGGAGATTTCTGTTGCCCCGGCATTGGTTGTCATAACGATGATGACATTGCGAAAATCTGTCTTACGGCCATTATTATCCGTCAGTGTGCCATAGTCCATTACTTGCAGCAGGATGTTAAATACATCAGGATGCGCTTTTTCGACTTCGTCAAGCAGCAACACTGCATGGGGAGTCTTATTGATTGCCTCCGTCAATAGCCCTCCCTGATCAAATCCAACATATCCTGGTGGTGCACCAATGAGTCTTGATACGGTATGCCGTTCCATGTATTCGGACATGTCATAGCGTACCAGTTCAATCCCTAGGGTCATGGCGAGCTGCCGGGTGACTTCAGTTTTTCCAACCCCAGTGGGGCCACAGAACAGGAATGATGATATGGGCCGATCGGGATTTCCCAAACCGGAGCGTGAGAGTTTTATCGCATCAGCCAGCGCACTGATTGCTTCATCCTGACCGAAAACCACCAGTTTCAGATCGCGCTCAATATTTTTGAGAGACTTGACATCACTGGTTGACACAGTTCGCGGTGGAATGCGCGCGATACTGGAGACAATTTTTTCGATTTCCTTGACACCGACCGAGTTTTTTCGTTTGGAAGGGGGCAAAAGACGCGCGCGTGAACCAGCTTCATCGATGACGTCTATGGCCTTGTCTGGCAATTTACGATCTGTAATGTAGCGCGCTGCCAACTCAGCAGCAGCACGTATTGCCGGGTTGGTAAATCGGACCGAATGATGCTGTTCAAATTGTTGGCGCAGTCCGCGCAGAATTTTGACAGTTTCATCAACGGTCGGTTCGATTACGTCGATTTTTTGAAAACGTCTCGACAGTGCCCGATCCTTTTCAAAAATGCCTCGATACTCGTGGTAGGTTGTCGAACCCATGCACCGAAGCTCGCCTGATACCAGAAGAGGTTTCAGTATATTTGAAGCATCCATCGTTCCGCCGGATGCGGCCCCTGCACCAATGACCGTGTGAATCTCATCGATAAACAAAACGGCATCGCGATTTTTCTTAAGTTCGTTGATAACTGCTTTGAGTCGCTGTTCAAAATCTCCGCGATACTTTGTACCAGCGAGCAACGCACCCATGTCCAGCGTGTAGATGGTGCAGTCAACGAGGGGCTGTGGAATTTCTTTTTCGACAATGCGTTTGGCCAGACCTTCAGCAATGGCAGTTTTGCCGACTCCAGCATCACCGACGAGCAGTGGATTATTCTTGCGGCGCCGACAGAGAATTTGAACGGTGCGTTCGATCTCTTGAATCCGGCCAATCAGCGGGTCAATTTTTCCGTTAACCGCCCGGTCATTCAAATTTTGTGCGTACAAGGCTAGCGGATTTTGACTGTCGTCCTCCTGCTCAGTGGCAACATTGGCGAACGGGTCATCTTGAGCTTCCGAGGTGGCTTTGCCTATTCCATGAGATACGTAACGCACAATATCGTAACGATGGACCGCCTGTTCGTGAAGAAAGTACACCGCGGGAGATTCGTTCTCACCATAGATTGCAATCAAGATATTTTTACAGCTGACCTCTTTTTGCCCGGAACTTTGAACATGCAACATTGCGCGTTGAAATACCCGTCGAAAACCATGCGTTGCGCGAGGTTCGTATTTAAGGTCATCCTGAACTTTGGGAATACTATTGTTGATATGCCTTTCAAGATCAGCCCGCAGTTCACCTACCTTTGCTTCACAAGCGGTGAGAATCTTCTGGACAGCTTCATCTTCCAGAATGGACAGCAGCAAGTGCTCAACTGTGACGAACTCGTGTCGATGTTCAGTGGCAATCGCAAGCGCACGATTTAGTGAGTTTTCAAGATCTTCTGAGAACAATTAATCAGGTTCCATCGTACATTGAAGGGGGTGTTGATAACGCTGTGCACATTCGAGCACATCGCGGACTTTCATTTCTGCGATTTCGCGGGTAAATCGGCCACAGACTCCGCTGCCTGATTGATGTACCTTGAGCATTACGCTGACTGCCAATTCTTCTGACATGCTGAAATAGGTTTGCAGCACATGTACCACGAATTGCATTGGTGTGTAATCGTCATTCAGTAGAACGACTTTGTACAGGCGAGGTTTTTTGAGCTTTGGCTTGGAATCCTGTACCTGAGTATCAGTCGTGGGCGGCAGTAATTCGCTCATCCGTAGTATTGCAATTTAGGGTTGAATGCTCTTACATATAGTAGTGCGTGACTACTGAAGTTCCGACCAATTTGTCATTTGAATAGGATTTTTCCTTCGGTTTAATTGTATGCGATGAACGAAAATGGACTGCAACATTTTGCCAGAAAGTACGTATTGTGTTCCCTGTGCAGACGGTAGGTATCACAGAAATGCTACTGATTGATGAAGGAACTTAAAGTGATATGCAGTTTGATTCGCGCCTATAGTTATGCTGAGACCTTTTATTCGGATGTTCCTAAATTTCAAATCAGGAGGTGATTCGCATCGTGACTAAGAAAGAACAGTCCTCTCGCCGGTTGATTTCATTTGGTTCAGTATTTGAAGAAAGTGTCGGATATTCGCGTGCGGTTTGTGATGGTCCTTGGGTATTTGTTGCCGGGACCACTGGATTCAATTACGATACCATGACCATTTCCGATGATGTTCGAGAACAGTGCAGACAGACGCTCGACAATATTGGCAAAGCACTGGCAGAGGCACAAAGCGGCTATGCCGATATCGTACGCACCACCTATATTCTGCCAAATCCCGACGACTTTGAATTGTGTTGGCCCGTACTGCGCGAGTATTTCGGCGAAATTCGGCCGGCTTCGACGATGTTCAGTGCCAAATTGGCAGACCCCAGAATGAAAATCGAAATCGAAGTAACAGCACTCAAACGCGGGAGAAAACCCGGGTAATATGAGTGTTATTGTTCTGCAAGTACTTTAGCGGCTAAGAATTCAACAACCTGCAATGCCCGCGCGAACGAATCTGCCATGGCCGGAGAAGTCCGGTATTTTCCAGCAACAACTAAAGTGGGCACACCAGTTATACCGTACTTGTTTGCTAAGAGATCTGCCTGTGCCACCTTGGTTCGGGCAGCAAACGAATGTGCTGTACCTGCCAATTTAGCGGCATCAATTCCAGGCTGAGTTGTTGCCCACTGCTCAAGCTCTTCAACAGTTCGCACCCTATTTTTCTTTACATGAAGTTCATCGTAGAAGGGAGTCATCAGTTGGCTGTCAAGATTCAGAAGTTCCATGGCGTAATAGGCATGGGCATGAAATTCTGAACTTCGGTTGAGAACTGCGGGCACAGTCTTGAAGTGGACCGTTGTTGGTTTCTCCCAGGCGTGTATGACGGGTTCGAATCGAAAACAGGTCGGGCAGCCAAACCAGAAAAACTCAATCACCTCGACCTTGCCATCAGGCAAGATTGTTGCGTCACCCTGCAGGGATACATAATCGTCGCCTTCCTTGAAATTCTGCGCATGAACTGTAGCAGTACCAACCAGCAGTATGCCGAAAAAAATGACGAATAGAGAAGATTTAATGAGTGTATGAATAAATTTCATCGGACTTATGAACTCATGAGAGTGAGTGAAACTGGATTGTCTTCGAGCGACTCGACCAGCCTGCTCTGCAGATTGTCGAAACCGCCGTTACTCATGATTAAGACAGAATCTCCGCTGACAAGTTCCGTAGCAACGGCAGCCAAAAGTGATGAGACCGAATCAAAAATGAAAAATCCGCTCCGTTCCGATTCGCTCTCGTCCCAGACGACATTCGGGGCTCGATACATGTAGACTTGGTCGGCGAGCTCGAACGCATCGATTAGTGCTCGTCCATGAATGCCCATACGCATGGTATTGGAACGGGGCTCAAAAATAGCGATGACCCGATTGGGGCTACCGATTTTGGACACTGCATCAATGCTGGTGCGGATCGCCGTTGGATGATGTGCAAAATCATCATACACTTTGATGCCGTTGGTGTGTGCAAGCAGTTCCAATCGCCGTTTCACTGGTTTAAAGCGCCGCGCTCCTTCAATCGCCGTTTCAACGTCGACGCCGATTTCACATACTGTTGCGATTGCAGCCAGCGCGTTGGCAGTATTATGCTGACCGGGAATCTGCCAGTTCAGGTCAATAGATCCGTGGACCTTTGAGTGAATGCGTGAAAATTGGTAATCATCCGATTGTGAATCCACGTACCAGTCTGCTTCTCGGTTACCAGAAATGCTGAAGCTGACCAATGGGGTTACCGCACTTCGACTGACAACGTCCTGTAGGCGCGGATCATCATGGTTCACGACGATACGTCCGGATGAAGGCAGGGTGCGAACAAAAAATTCAAACTGTCGCTCAATGTCTTCGATTGAATCGAATATATCTGCGTGATCGAATTCCAAATTTAGCAACGTCGCAATTCTGGGCCGATAGTGGATAAACTTGGATCGTTTGTCAAAGTATGCAGTGTCGTATTCATCGCTTTCAATGACAAACCAATCACCGTCACCGATTCGTGCCGCGTCCGAGAAATTCTGAGCAATGCCACCAATCAAGTAACCGGGTGTGAAATTCGCATATTCGAGAATCCAGGCAATCATACTGGTTGTGGTGGTTTTACCATGAGTACCAGCCACAGATATGACCTTTCTGTCCTGTAAGATGTTCTCGTACATCCACTGCGGGCCGGAGGTGTAGTACACACCAATGTCCAGCATTGCATCGACTTCCGGGTTTGAACGGCTGATTGTGTTTCCTACCAGGACCAAATCAGGGCGTTGTTCGAGATTGTTGGGATGATAGCCTGTCGCTACCTCAACCTTTTGTTCAGCCAGCATTTCACTCATCGGTGGGTAGGAATTCAGATCAGAGCCTGTCACATGGAAACCAAGGTCGCGTGCGAGCAAAGCAAGATTGCCCATAAAGGTGCCGCAAATTCCAATAAAGTGAAGATGTTTCATTGAATTGGTTCGATTACTGGATCAACCATTTCGCCGAACAGCTGTAATACAACAATCGAAACAGCCAAGTTTACGCCGAGGGCGAGAAAAAATGCTTTCCCATTGGTTGTTTCCATTGCTTCTCTTAAGATAAATGCAGTAATGCACAGCCCCCAAATCCCAAAGGGTACTGCGATGACCGCAAGCCAAAAGAAACCCTCAGCTGTTTGCGAAAAACTCGAGGCAAGGAGAATCGGAAAATAGGCAAGGCATCGCAAGACGCAATTGGTGCCATAGATCGCTGCCATTGTTTGGCGCCAGCGCGTGATGCGACCCGAAAAATACAGCACGATCGCCACTGCAACTCCGTAGACAACAATTTGCAGAAAAGCCAACTCGAGGTTGTTGCTAACCGGGACAGACACTTCCAGAAAAGCCGTTGACAGCAAGGCTGCGACAGCCATAAGCAACACCATATAATTTGATGCTGGCAAGTTTTGAGGTTTGTCCTTAAAAAAGGCAATTCTAACGGTTACTTGAATGGGGTGAAGATTTGCAGCCATTTTTTTTCAAGAATCCGTATTCGATCCGTGCAGCAGTATTAATGGTGTATTCTCTGGCAGTGTAATTGACGTGTATGATTTTGTCATTTCGCGTCGGCTAAATGTCATTGAATACTCGGAATGTTACAACTCGGTTGGAACCTATCTGGTGCTTGCTTGTCATGAGAATTGAACTCTTGCCAGGCGTCTTCTTTCGCGCTCAAATCCAGTGAGCCCTAGCTCTCCAACACAATCCGCTAAGTGGTCAGTTCGATCCCCAAAACTCGTCCTACTTTAAGTGGGGTAAATAAGATTATATGCCACTGATCGATGTATGAAATTCAACAATTTGGTTCCCACAGCGAACAATCGCACACGCTGCAAACAACTCATCAACACGTTGTTTGCAGCTGCATACCGATGAGATAGAGTTTATGAAAGAGTTGCGTCAACCGCTAACCGAATCCACCGCTCTGGCTAAGGTCTGCGAGGAATTAAAAACGGCAACTTGGCTTGTTCTGGACACGGAATTTACCCGTTATCGAACCTATCAGCCGCAGTTGGAATTACTGCAGGTCGCAAGCGAAAATGTCATATTTTGTATCGATGCTCCTTGCATTACCGATTGGTCTGCCCTGCGTCGGGTGCTTCAAGGACCATCGACTACTGCGGTATTTCATGCGGCCGATCAAGATCTTGAAGTCCTTCAAATCTACGATCTACTGCCGAGAAAAATCTTGGATTCCCAGATTGCTGCGCAATTTTGTGGTGAGACGAAGCTTTCTTATCAACATTTGGTTGATCAATATCTCGGGGTTTCGTTACCGAAAGATTTAACGCGTTCGAAATGGAACAGGCGTCCGTTTTCCGAAGCGCAAATTCGGTACGCGCTGGATGATGTTCGTTTCGTTTTGCCGCTTTTTTGGCACTTTCATTCTATTTTGCAACAGAAAAATCGATTGTCGTGGCTGGAAGAAGAGTGTGAGAGACTGCTTGATTTGCCGCGTGGTGACGCGTTGGTGGAAGAAAGTTGGAAATCTTTTCACCGCGGCGCAGATTTTTCAGGAAAGGACCAGCAAATTGCGAGGAATTTACTGATATGGAGAGAGCAGCGGGCAAGAAAGATTAACTGGCCCAGGCAGTGGGTGCTGTCCGATGATCTGATAGCTGACTTGATCAACATCAGGCCTGTTAAGGTCCATCAGACTGCAATGCGAATCGGCATCAAAAATGCACATATACCCAAATGGGTGTCAGATATACATTCAATACTAAAGAGTCGGCCAGCCACCGCGACTGCTCCGCTATGGCATTCGTGGCACAGTCTGAGACCCAATGAACGCCAGCGTGCAAAACGGCTACTCCATGCGCTCGATGCAGCAGCGCTCGATCACGACATTACACGTTCGCTGCTCTGCACAAAACAGGAGGCAGCCGAATTTATCAGCGGTAAACAGTCGGCTCGCATGCTTGCCGGATGGCGGCAGTCAATTGCCGGTCCGGTGATTGAGTCGCTTCAATTTGGAAGCAAGTGAGCATGCGTTAGTTTGCTGCGGTGACGCTGACCGGAAACTCGGAGATCAATTTTCGCCACTTTTGTGGCCCGGCGACGTGAATCGAGTTGCCTTCGCTATCGACGGCAACTGTTACCGGCATGTCTTCAATCTCAAACTCATAGATGGCTTCCATCCCCAAGTCCTCAAACGCCAAAACTTGAGAAGATCGAATGGCTTTGGATACCAGGTAAGCGGCTCCGCCGACGGCAATGAGGTACACAGCGCCGTGTTTTTTGATTGCTGCCAACCCTTCCGTGCCGCGTTCAGCCTTACCGATCATTCCGATTAAGCCAGTTTGTTGAATTAATTGGTCTGTGTACATATCCATGCGAGTTGCTGTTGTCGGTCCGGCTGGGCCAACAGCTTCCTCACCAATTGCATCGACCGGACCCACGTAATAGATGAACCGATCTTTCAAGTCAACACCACCTGGCAATGGCTCATCACGATCGAAATATTCGAGCATGCGTTTGTGAGCAGCATCTCTGCCGGTTAGAATTTTGCCGGAAATCAGCAGTGTTTCACCAATTTTCCAACTCTTGATATCGGTTTTGGTAATCGCATTAATGTTGACTCGACGGGCACCTGAAGTATCACGCGCGATTTTGGGCCATTCTTCAATTGACGGCACGGGCAAATCAGCCGGCCCAGTCCCGTCAAGAGTGAAATGGATGTGCCGCGTTGCCGCACAATTGGGAATCAGACTGACAGGCAGCGACGCGGCATGCGTCGGATATTCGAGAATCTTAACGTCAAGCACCGTCGTAAGGCCACCAAGGCCCTGGGCGCCAATGCCGAGTTTGTTGACTTCTTCGTAAATCTTGAGCCGTAATTCCTCTGTGGGTGTGTTGGCACCGCGTTTGATCAGGTTCTGAATATCAACCGGTTCCATCAATGCTTCTTTTGCAAGGACCACGGACTTTTCAGGAGTACCGCCAATTCCGATACCGAGAATGCCGGGAGGACACCATCCGGCACCGAGTTTGGGGACAGTTTCGATGACCCAATCGGTCACACTCTGGCCAGGATTCAGGACGGTCAATTTGGCTTTATTTTCTGAGCCGCCACCTTTGGCCGCCAAGGTCAGGTCAACCTTGGCGCCTTCCACCATTTCGACGTGAAGCACAGCAGGTGTGTTGTCGCGAGTATTTTTTCTTGTACCCCACGGTGGGTTGACAACGGAGGCTCTAAGCGGGTTGTCAGGATTAAGGTAAGCTCGTCTTACACCTTCATTAATCAGGTCCTGCAGCGAGCTGTTTGAATCCCACTTGGCATGCATACCGACTTTGGCAAAAACAACGACCACACCGGTATCCTGGCAAATGGGTCGATGTCCTTCAGCAGCCATACGGGAGTTTATCAGAATTTGAGCAATGGCATCCTTGGCAGCTGGCGATTGTTCACGTTCGTAGGCAGCCGTCATTGCTCGAACAAAATCAGTCGAGTGGTAGAAAGAGATGTGCTGCAATCCATCTGCGACGCTTTGGATTACATGTTCAGCTTGTATTTTCGCCATCGGTTTTTTTTATGAATTCTTGTGTTTCGTAATGCAGTTAAGTGTGGCTTTCCGAAGCATGCTTTTGCTTGAGCGGTGATTAGGTATTCGTATTGATGATGGAATTGGCGATGCGTGGATATGAGCTTATGACTATTCATTCGCCATTATTCTCAGTTCTAGGTTTCCATTGCCTGCAGTGATTAATTTAGTATTGCTATTTTAGTGGATAGCCTGAAAGCGCTGCAAAGCATTCCAAAGAACTTTGTCATTCAGTTTGCCTCTGCAAGCTTCAATTTCAGTGAGGCAAACGAAGCGAATGAATCGTGAAATATGAGTCATTAGAATTCAAACCGAGTATACCCTTTGTTATTTTCGCAGATGCCAATTGGTACGGCGTACTGAGAGGCGGCACTGAGTTCAAAAGTGACGAAGATGCGCAATTTTACGATGGTACTTCACACTGGATGCTTTGCATTCAAACTTTGAGAGTATAGATTTAATTTTGGAGACCAAGGCGGATTACCTGCTCACCCTTAAACACAATACCTCATTACAGCTAGACAAGGTCAAGTGGATGTGGTGGCGAAGTACCCGGGTACGGCCTTATTCAGAGAACTAACCAAGGGACATGGCCGCTTGAAACAACGCCATATTGATATGCTTTCAGCAGCTGACCCGAAGCGGTTTGTTTAAACTCGGCGCGCAAAGTGTTTCACATCCGTCGCGATCGCGAGGTGCTCAGTAATGACGACGGTGCGAGTCGCGAATAGTGTATGGCATCACTTCGGTGGCTGCCCACTGAGCCGATGTCGAGCAGCTTTTAAAATGGAACCGGGGACATCAGGTAGTTGAAAATTCCAACCACCACGTTCGGGATCAGACCTTACTGGAAGATGTCTTTATGGCTCGCACTGGTAATGGTCCAAACAATCAGGTAATGTGCGACAACATTGCGCTGGCACTTATTTACCTTCATGGTCTTTTTGGTTAAGAACCTCGGGCACAAGTCATTTCAGCCTCAATCGTCCAGCAGTGTTAAAAGCACTACTTTCACCAAGCTGACGTGACGCTTCAGATCCCGCATTAATCCGATCATAACCAGTGCTGCAATCTACCGTGTGGATACGCTCGGTTGCTATTGGTCAAGATAACACAACCCGGTGTGTGCGCAGACAAATATGAGCGTTTGCCACCAGATTAGTTCGATAATCGTCTAAATTGTCGCACTGGAGCGCGTTCAATCCGGTGTCGCTTTTCTGAATTTTATCGGACAAAAATAGCGTGGGAAACACCTGTGGCCGATGGATGATCCTTCGATGGTTTCTTATTGATAAGGATCTATGGTATCGCTGTAGATTTGAATATATCAATATCGTGTTGCAGCTTTATCTCTCATCTCATGTTTCACAATGCAGCGAAATATGTAAGATTTGAATTGAAGCGGTTTTCTTCTAAACCTTTGTGGTGTTTGAATTGCGAGGTCGATTTGGTTTGAATTCTAAAAAGCTCCTGCAACATCGCTGGTTATAAAAATCTGCCACTGCTCCCTATTGAAGAGTGTTCGGGCCTAATACACTGCTGGTATTTAATTATTCAACCAGAAATCAATTTGGGTTCAATTTGATTTCGAAGTCATGTGTTTGTCCTTTAAATTTTGAATTGTCATTGGACTAAGATGAGTGTGTTCACTAACAAACTTCTCATCCAGCCCACACTGGAGCATACTTTTAGCGACACTCTCAATACCTTCCTGCCGTCCTTCCAAACGACCTTCCTGCCGCCCCTCTTGGCGACCTTCCTCAATACCTTCCTGTCGTCCTTCCTGACGTAGTCGTTCTGAAGTGCTTAACGCCATTGCCATAACTTTAGTTCTCCCTGTATGTTCCTGTTCAAGTTTTTTCCACCAATCGATTGTAAGTTCGGGGTTACACCTAGCCCAGTGATTCAAAATCGGAAGCGAGACTTGGTTGTTACAAATCTTTCAACTCATGAAACAGGTTCAGATACGCTGGCCGCTGAAATTCACTGCTACCTGGACCGTTACAAATAGTGAACCATTCACGCCTATTCTCTTAGGTGATTCTGTTATGCTCAGAGACTTTTTGAGATCAATTAAACGTGAAACCTTAGAGGTTGTCCTTTAAATTTTGAATTGTCATTGGACTAAGATGAGTGTGTTCACTAACAAACTTCTCATCCAGCCCACACTGGAGCATACTTTTAGCGACACTCTCAATCCCCTCCTGTCGTCCTTCCACAATACCTTGCATACGACCTTCCTCAATACCTTCCTGCCGTCCTTCCTGCCGCAGTAGTTCTGAAACGCTCAAAGCCATTGCCATAACTTTAGTTCTCCCTGTCTGTTCCTGTTCAAGTTTTTTCCACCAATCGATTGTAAGTTCGGGGTGACAAAAATTCAAGTAATACAAAATCGGTAACCAAACCTGGTTGATTCCAATTCTATCCAACTCCTGAGACTTACGCAACAACGTCAGTCCATCTTGCTCACTCATATTATCATCTGCCGCACCCATCGCATACAACCCCAATGCTGCCGGGGATTCCGACGCCAACAGGCCATGCTGAATCTTCGGGTCCTGTAGGTTCAGTATGAGGGCGTTGAAATTCAATACGTACTCACCATAGGCCTGCCAAAATGCGTCACCTGGATTATCGAGCTGATCTTGAAAGCTCAGACTATCGTGGTGCTTTGACACCGGTCCGTTATTGATTACCACAGTCACGATTGGTTCTTTGCTGGTCTCATAATGCCCATACTGATAGCGAAGTAATTGAGAAGCCAGTTGTTGGATCCGAATTGAACTCTTGTGTTCAACCAGGAAACGAATTCGCACTGCTGACGACTTTTCCCCAATAATGGGTACCTGAATCAACGCATCGGAATCTTGCAAGGTTTTTTCTGGAGAGGTGCTCTTGGTAGACAGCAAGGTAGCCTGGTTGATATCAATCAGCGACAACTGCTGCTTGTTGAGAACCTGTTTCAGCGATTCTCTCGGTCCAAATTCCGAACGAATGATTTGCTCAAACATCCAGTTGTGGTTGTGGGCGGTGGTTTTCGATGGATTGAAGTCGTCCTCTTTCATCTCGGTTCAAATACCTCCTTGTACTTGAAGATTGCAATAAAGAATTACTGCCTCGATGGGTGAGATTCTCTAGACAATCGCTTGCTGATATTCATGTCTGTCGCCGAGAATCAATTCCTACTTAATTTTACAGGGTGTTTGACACCGGTTTTAAGGAAAGCCTTTCAAAATACGCAAATTCACAGCGCGGGTTGTACAAAATCTTGAAGGCGGCCGGAGTATGCAAAAGAAAATGCTCAAAGTACTATTGACGATGGCAGAAAAACTAACGATCCAAACCCAAGTACAGAAATTCATTTGCTCGTGAACTACCTGCAACATCTGAAAACCTTTGCATAGTTGAAATATGACAATAAAAGGGAATATTCAGGTTAGTGATGGCCGTGTAAACGGCTATCTGTAACCTTGTTGAACGAGGCCGCAAGCGTCGACGCTGTTATGGAGAAAGTTCGGCTGATGCCTACTTGCGAAGCGGTGATTCGATGGGAGTTATCGACGATTGGCTGCGATGATTGATCGCAACGAGGACATCGCGTCGTTGGAGAGTTCCCCAATTTGGAGAAATTACTTGCAGTTCGAGACGCAATTGCGGCATCTGAGCATTGAAGCGCGCCCGGTTGTGTCGGTTGACATGTACGGTTGTGGTGGTTGGCTGGGTGAGTCGATGCATTAGGCAGCTTTTGACCCAGGTGGTGCGCGGGCGAGCGCTTGAACAATGCGCAGCTCGTGTTGCGTTTCAATGGCAACGAGTGTCATCGGTGTTGAACAGGTTGGGCACTTCGGAGAGGTATCCTCAGCGGCATGATCGTGAGCGGCTGGTTGGCTGAGCCAGCCGGTTTGTACCTGCACTTGCTGCAAGGTTTGCTTGTATTTGGCATTGGCGAGGATGCCAAAGTGTCGGATGCGATGAAAGCGTTTCGGTAATACGTGCATGAGGTAGCGGCGCAGGAATTCGGCAACGGTCAGTTTCAGGGTGCCGTATTGGGGTTTGGAGTGCGCTTGGGAGACAGGTTTTCGATACCGGAAGGTCACGGTTTTGCCATCGAAGGCGAGGATGCGGCTGTTGCCGATGGCCACCCGGTGGGTATAGCGGGACAAATACCGAATCAGTGCTTTGGGACCTTGGCAAGGCGGTTTTGCGTAGACGTTCCAGTCTTGTTGACGTGCGTGCTGTACCAGTGCCTCAAAGGCGGTTTTGGATTTCAGGTGTGCGATGGAGCCGGGGAAGATGAGCAGACCTTGGCAGTAGGCTTGGTGCAGTTCATCTAAGCAGCGGTTTCTAAAATATCTTGCCAGCACCTTGACCGGTGCGAAGAACTTGGGGTTGGTGGTTTTCCAGCGCCCGGTAATGACATCGAAGCCGGCGGCGGTGACCAGGGCATGTACATGTGGGTGCCACAGGAGTTTTTGGTCCCAGGAGTGGAGCACACAGGTGCCGCCGACCTGCACGCCGAGATGTTTGGGGTCGGCGGCGATGACGGTCAAGGTCTTGGCACTGGTGCGCATGAGAATGTCGAACACCACTTTACGGTTGGCGTAGGCAACCGTTGCGATCTTTGTCGGCAGTGTAAAGACGATATGGAAATAAGGTGCGGGCAGTACCCTTGCGCTTTGCTTTTCCAGCCACTGATGTGCGGCTGTGCCCTGGCACTGCGGACAGTGACGATTGCGACACGAGTTGTACAGCACATGTGGGATATCACAGTGCGGGCACTGATAGTGGCGCGCACCCAGCGCGGCGGTTCGGCAGTTGCGGATGGCAGCCAAGACGCGCCGCGCGGCGCGATTGAGCGTTGCGCCATAGCTGGCAATAAACTCACGACCACTGTGGCGGAAGATGTCCGCCACAGTGGCTTTGGCAGCCATCACCGCCGGTCAGTGTGTGATGTGATTGGCCGGGTGATCGAGCTCGCGAAACATCGCGGCGGTGGTCCGGGCATAGACCCGGGTACTTTCAGGCGACTTGTGGCCGAGAATATCCTGTACCACATCGCGCTGCGTCCCTCTTTCGAGTAGATGAGTTGCGACTGAATGCCTCAAACTATGGAAGGTGAATTCCGCCTGGATGCCGGCCAGCTTACAGGCCTGTTTGAATGCGTTGCACAAGGTTGCGGTTTTCAGTTTCTCACTCGGAGTGGTGCCGTAAAACAGCCAGCTTTCTGGTTTCGGAAAGATCTGCCGGTAGTAGTCGCGCAACGCCTCCAGCAATGTCAATGGCGCAAACACCAGCCGTTCGTGACCCCCTTTGCCGCAGCCCACGCGAATCATGCCCTTGACCGAGTCAATGTCGCCAACCTGAAGGGCCACAACCTCCGAGACGCGCAGCCCGGTGCAATAAGCCAGCTGAATTGCCGCGCGATAGCGAAGATTGTGTGTCGCGGCAAAGATTGTCTTGATCTGCGCTTCACTCACGGTCTTGGGCAACTTGTCGGACACTTTTCGCACCGCCAGCAGCTGAACCCTGTGCGGTTCATTGATGACCCGGTTAAAAAACATCCGCAAACTTGCAACCGTCAAATTCGTTGATGCCGGTGCAACACCCTGATCGATTTGTGCCAGCACATAATCTCGCAACTGCTCAGCGCTCAACTCGCATGGCGAACAGCGGTAATGTCTCGACAGCTTGTCGAGCTCATAAAGATACCGCCGCTGAGTATTCTCCGACAGATTGCGTAGCTTCATATAATCTATGGTTGTTTGCCGTAATGGCGAGTTCGGCTTCGCGCCGTTGACACGATGGGACATGGTTCATTCTCCTATTGTGTTGTTGAAAACAATAAATAGTGGCACCCCGTTGCCGCGGGGTGCCACCTACACAATAGACTAATTTTGACTCGCTGGCAAGAAATATTTACCGAATGGACGCTAACCCATGAAGGGCAAGCAGAAATACTGCCGCGTAGCGGCTTCGTTCAATAGCACTAACGGAAAATGGCACCTGGAAAGTGAATTGTAATATTTGGGTCAATAGAATTTACAAACTGAGTATACCCTCTGTTATCTTCGCAGACGCCAATTGGTACGGCTCGCTGAGGGGCGGTGTCGAATTTGGTGGCGGTAATGATGCCGCTTTCAAAGACGGCGGATCACGTTGGGGTATTAAAGGCTCTAATGAAGTTTCCGAAGGGCTAAGTGCTGTTTATCGATTTGAGCACAAAATCAGCACTGAAAACGCTGGTCAACCTGGTGGACGTCTTGCATATGTTGGTCTTAGCGGTGGTTTTGGTACTGTAAGCTTGGGACAAATATGGAACGCTGGATACAACCATGTCGGTTCAATTACTGATCCCAGTTGGCACTACGGAAATTCGCACACGGGTTATCGGCATGGTAGTGCATTGTCCTATTCAGTATCGGCAGGTGCAGTAAGTCTGCAACTTGATGCCATTATGGATGGCGGCGTAGATTCTGGTGATGCAGTCGACAAACTCGAATTTGGTATGACATTTGGTTTAGGTGATATTGGCAAAGTCGCACTTGCTTATATTGATAAGAAAGATCATATGATGCAAGGTGCTGATGTATTTATGGCAGGCACACCTACTACGGTCGAGGTGACGCCCGGCACGGCAGGCACAGCACCTGTAGTGACGGTCACACCAGGTGAAGCAGGCACACCGCCAACTGTCGAAGTCACGCCCGGCACGGCAGGCACTCCAACTATGGTCGACGTAACCGACGCGACACCTGGAAGTCCTGAGTCCCAAGCAACGTTTCAGTACTTTTTTACTGTCGGTAGCCAACAAGTGAATATAGGGGACCCAATAGATGGATCAGGAGATGAAGCTGAGACTCCGCCTTCAGAAGGTGTACCTACATCAGCTAGCCAAGCATTCTTAAATGCGTTTAATAGTCACTACGGCATCTTCCGACCGACCGGCAAGACGGAAGGTGTCACAGCCACATTTAATATTGTTAATGATCAGGGTGAAACAACCCCGGTGTCAGTATTTGTCCCAATGAGTAGCTTAAGTGCTGACGGCACAAGTATTACTACTGCAATTCCCTATGGGGATGATCAAACAATTCCTGCCGATGGATCAGTAATGATTCCTGAAGAATTGACAAACACAAGAGTTGCGTTTGAAGACCGTAGCAGCACGACTATTGAAAATAGACAAGTTTCAGACTATCAGGAAGCAACTGATGGCACGCCGATTATGGTTGAGGTCACTGATGGAACTGCAGGCACGCCAACTGTGGTTGAAGTTACACCAGGTACGGAAGGCACAGCGCCGACAGTGACAGTCACACCAGGTGAAGCAGGTACGCCGCCAACTGTCGAAGTAACACCAGGTACGGCGGGTAAATTTGTAACACCGGATCCTGAAGTTGTAAAAGGCCACCGTGCCTCTTTCATTGCCACACAGGTTAATCTTGGTGCAGTGTCAGCCCACTTGGGTTATCTGCAAAAACAGATGAACGGTGCAGATGCGAAAACTAAGGTTACGCATTACGGCGTAAGCGGTAGCTTAGGCGATACTGGCATGAGTTTTCTTGTTCAAGCCAGGAAAGAAGATATGGCTAATGGCACTGAAAGGACTCCGTGGCTCGCAAATATAACCAAGGGATTAGGTGGTGGCACAACTGCCTATGTTGAGCACGGCAACGCTGATGATGGAAACAGCGGCACAACTCGCTTTGGTTTGAAGGTTGATTTCTAACGCTTTAGGATAGCCAATTCAATTAAAAGGGGGTGGCAGACTGCTGCCCCCTTTTTGATTACGGCGATTGAGGTGTATTTAACCCAAAATGGGTGCGAACAATTTCAATCGAACTCTTACCTATCAGTCTCCGAAATATCCGCCCGCAATTTATCCCAATTGTCGTGGATGCACTCAATGAATGACAGACGATAAACTTATCCGTCTAGCTGCAGATAAAGACATCTGTTGGCGAGAGCCCTCAGATGGGGTGGTGTAGCGTCGATGAATAGCGTCTTTAAGTGGAGTCAAGCTTTTTGTAGTGCTGAACGAATTCGCTGAAACCTTTCGTTCATTGCTTGACTGTACTGTTCTGGCACTGCTCCGGTTGCCCAATATTGGACTAGCAGCGCATTAATTTCGCTTTCCAAATCTCCTTGTTCAGTTTGCTTTGTCATGGCCGCATTGAGGCGCTCAACGTTGAGCTGTAAGCGGTCTCTCGCAAACTCCGGTGGTGAGTCTAGTTCGGCCAGCACTTCGAGGTTCAAACAAATTTTCAATCTTGTTTCGTAGTTGCTTTCAGCCTGTCCATCATCACCCTCATCTCCTGTTGCTTCGTTCTGTAATCGCTCGCATGCTGCAGTGAAGCGTGCCTGGATGGCAGATTCATGGTCTCCACAGGTTTCGTCAACACTGTTCCAATTATTCTTACTTTCAGCGATGACAGCCTCTATGTCATCCTTGCTGGCACAGGATTCCAGCGTATTGCATATTTCTGCTTTTTTCTCCAAGGCAGAGAACATGCGTTCTGTCTCAAGTCGATTGGCTTGCTTCACTGATTTCCTGAACTTGGATACTTCATTACTGAACTCAGCATCAAAAGCACGTCTCTTACCTTTACCGCCACCCTCTGCTTTTCTGAAACGCTGCTCTATGTTTGCAACCTTAGCCGCAGATGCCTTGACCTCCGAGGTCTTGAGTTGATTAATGGACTTCAGTTCATTCAGCAAGGACTCTTGTTGCGCTTTAGATTCTTCCCACTGCCGGTCTTTTTCCTTACGCATGTCTGCGCGGCGCTGGAACTGTCTATCACAAGCAGTCTTGAATTGTTCCCAAAGCTGGTTTTCCTGCTTTTTCCGAGTTCGAATTTTGACTGAATTCCATTCACTCTGAAGTCCTTTGGCTTTGTCTATCGCTATCTTGACCGGTTCCGAATCCAACGCATTGGCCTTACGGATAAGTTCCTCCCGAAATTGCACTCCTTTTTCGCGTTCTCGTTCAAGATACGGCTGAAACTTGTCCATGACCTGATCAAACCACGCATTGGTTGAATCCCAGTCTTTCTTATTCAAAGGAACAGCTGCTTTCCACTCTTTGCGTGCCTGACGAATGGTATCACCAATTGCCCGCCAGTCGGGGTTATGACTCCAATCGGTAGCCTCGAACAGCGCCTCAAGATCATCGCAAATTTTCTTGCGGAGTTTCTTATTCTGTTTACGTTGCTTTTTCTGTTCTTTGAAGAACTCTTTACAAGGTTTGAACGCTTCGTTGTATGCAGTCGAGAATTTTTCCCGCAATTTATTACTGGGGAAATCTCCAGACTTATTCCAATCGTTCCATTGATTTCGAATCCCCTTTAGCTTCAAATGAAGTTCACGTGGATGGTCTTCTGATTCTTTGAGTGCAACGAGTTGATCAATCAATTTCTCGCGAGCTTGATTCATGCTCCAGTTGCGCCATTTTCTAAGTTGCTGAATCTCGATTTTCGCTGTTTTGAGATTCGTTTGGATTTTCTTGCGGAGTTTCGGTTCGTAGTTGATCTCGTCGAGTTTTTTTAACCGACTATTGCATTGCTCATAGATTGAAATACTTTGTTTAAGCTGTCCGTTATCAAGCGCGCTTTTCAACGCATCCAATTGTGAATTGATTTGCTGCAGCATTGCTTCTGCATCAACAGAAGGGTTGCTTTCACTAGTCGATTCAACCTTCGTCTCGGGTGGACCTGGCTCCGATGTCGCAAGTTCTTCAACAGACGCTTCATCAGATTGGATCGTTGGTTCTTCTAATGAGTCGCGCGTTTCTTCAGAATTGAGATTTGTCATCATTAGCTCAAGCAATCGCAGTTATTGAACTGAGTTCGGGTGGTCAAAGGCTAAAATTGCTAAAATTCGCCAATACCAATTATCGAAAATTAGACTAGGAATATTAGTTTAAATATTGAATGTAGGAATAAAATTGTTAGAGAGAGATATTAGGATTGATGTATTTTAACCATATTTTAGTGTTATTTTAACGCACGGCAACTGGAAGTACCGCTAAATCAGATCGCACAGGCCAGTGAATGGTTGAAAACAGGCACTTCCACAAATCGTTTCATGCTGAGAAATCAATCGATCGATTAACGACACGGTGATGTGTTGATCGCTTGTCTCACAATTAACTACATCAGTGACCTGTCTGAAACATAGTGTCTTCAGGAATGATCGATACCACGATGGACCTTCGATTTGCCGAATTTTTGGTTTAGATCATCGACAACCTGATCGATTTTTTTCTGTCGATAATGCTCGGGATTGCTAAGCAGCACAGCAGAATCAGTCGCGGTGTTTTCGAGTGAACTCGTCTGTATGCCTATGAGTCGAACTTCGACTTTTTCTCCAAACGCACGATGGAGTAGGGTGCGGGCAATTTTCCAAATTTCTCGAGTGATATTCGTTGGTAATGTTTGTGATTGACTTCGAGTAACCGTTTTGAAATTCGAATCTCGCAATTTAATTCCAATAGTCCGGGCAGCCAAGTTTTTATTTCGTAAGCGTGCTGCTACGTCTTCCGTCAGTTTGAGCAAGGTTGATTCGAGTTTCTCGATGTCCTTAACATTGACTGTGAAAGTCGTTTCTCGGGAAATTGACTTAGCAGGGCGCTTTGGGACGACCTGTCGATCATCTTCACCGCGGGCGAGTTTTAACAGATGGTCGGTTGCGTTTCCCACACAGCGATTTAGAACTGCTGCGTCGGCGTTTCGAAAGGCTCCGATGGTGTGTATGCCAACAGCATGAAGCTTTCGCTCGCTGACTTGCCCAATCCCCCACAAACGACGAACCGGAAGTGGGTCGAGAAAGGGTTCGAATGGTGGATAAACCGTAACGAAACCATCTGGTTTTTCGAGATCACTGGCAATCTTTGCGATGAATTTATTCGGTGCGACCCCAATCGATGCGGTCAACTCCAACTCGGAATGTATTTCGTTTTTGATTAAAGTAGCGATTGTTTTGGCACCACCAAAAAGGGGTTCACTGCCAGTGACATCGAGAAACGCTTCATCCAGCGCCAGCGGTTCAACCAGTGGTGTATATCGTAAGAAAATATTGTTAATCTGCTTGGATATCTCGGCATAGTGAGGCATTCTCATCGGTACAAAAATCAGCTCGGGGCATAATTTCACAGCAGTGCGAGAAGGCATTGCACTGCGGATTCCAAATTTTCTGGCTTGATAACTGGCTGCCGCGACCACACCCCGTTCTTGTGGATTTCCGCCTACGACCAGGGGTTTTCCAGCCAACTCCGGATGATCACGTTGTTCAACTGACGCGTAAAACGCATCCATATCAACGTGAATGATCACTTGCTCAAGTTATCGATTTGGGGCCAGCGCAGTGAAGTTGGAGCGGTGCTTTGCGTTGTCGTTTGACTGAGCTTCGGCCCAGAACGAGAACGTCGCAAAAATTTATGCAGGCCCAAACTCAAGCATTCAGCTCTCGATAGGAGTTTCTTGGGAGTTCCCCCATTCCGACCAGGATCCTGCATAACCGCGAATTCGATCGTAGCCCAGTGCCTTAAGCATGGCATAGCTGTGGGATGATCGATGGTGCGTCTGGCAATACGTAATGATTTCCTTATCTGGCGTGATACCTTGTTGGTAAAGCATCTCCAAGAGCTCATCACGTGATTTGAAGCGATTGTTACGGGTGCTGTCAATGGTGTCAAGCCAATTAACATTCCGTGCCCCGGGGATGTGACCGCCACGCAGTGAACGTACATCAAATCCGTAAAATTCCATTGGTGATCGCGCATCCAGAATTCCAACATCAGCATCGCCGATTTTGGACAGAATATAGTCTTTGTCCGCTTGCGACTTACCGTTCACGTAAACAGGATATTCGCTGCGTTGCACTGGTCTAAACGCTTCCCGTTCAATCGGATGGCCTTCTTTTTGCCATGCAGTAAAGCCGCCATCGAGTAAGGAACTGCCGGGATGGGCGAGTACATCGAGCGTCCACAACAACCGGGATGCGCGGCCATTGCCATCCCTGTCGTAAGCGACGACGTGCATATCACGAGTCAATCCGATGGCTGACAATGTTTCTCGTAGCTTATCAATGGGTGGCAAGGTTCCACTGGCTGGTGGAAGCCCTGAAACAATATCCAGGTAGTCGACATGCACCGCGCCGGGAATGCGTTCCCTTGCGAAAATATCTTCATCGCCGACGTCCACGATCAAGATGTCTGTTGAGTCAAGTAATGCCTCAAGGTCGGCTGGTTCCAATAAAAATTTTAATTTCTGCGTCATTGCAATAAATTCTTATATTCCTAAATAAAATAAAAAAATTATTCTAATTCGTACAATCCAAATAAATAATTTTAGAATAGTTTGCACAATATAGCCCTAATTTTCAAATTGTCAAGTGCAATTTTCATTTTTCTTGGCGGAATGTGTGGTCCATCGAATAAATGAGCTTGTAATTTCACCCCAATGACCACAAATTGAAACTTCGCAGATAGCCATTCGATACCTTTAAATCTGCGCTTCAGATTTTCGAATTAAAGTGTAATATTCATCATAGCGAGTCCAAAGAGTTTTCCACAATAACTGTGAAAAACTTTGTGAGTATCTCATACAACTGCCGAAGTTCTGCTATTTTCTGAACTGGTAAAAAATTTACCACTTGTAAATTTTTTTAAATTTGACAGGCTTCGAAAATGAGGTTAATATATGCATAATATCAACAAGATATATAACTAATATATTGTATACAATGAAGAAAAAATGCTAAGTATTACAATTAGTATTTTGTATACCAATTCATGTTTTAGGTGCAGAATTTGATGGGTGTTCTCAGCACAACAGAAGTGTTGCCAAATGCGCGGCAGACGCAAGCCGAGTCGCGCGCGTTGCATGCTGAGAAGCTGCTCAAGGAAATAATTGCGGACCATGCATACGTTCCGAGCGAAATTCGACCAACTTTAATTGAAATTGTTTCTCTCCTGCTTGAATCAGAAGTTGATCGACAAACAGTTGCAGTCGCTGCATTAAGAGATTGGCTCGAAGATTTACCGCTTTCAATTGACGCGATCCGGAAGCGATTCGGTGCGAGAGTTGCTGAACTTTACCAAGGTGCAGCACAAATGGATGCGCTTTCAATTAATGTCAGCAGGGGTGATGTTCAAAGTGCTGATTCGAATCGACGTGTCGATTTCAGCAGAATTCTGATCGCAATGGTCGATGATCCCAGGGTGGTCGTCATTCACCTGGCGGAATTGCTGGTGCAAATGAGACAGGCCCGTCACCTTGACGAAGCGCAACAGTTGAATCTTGCCAACCAGGTTTTGTCGCTCTATACGCCGCTTGCCAATAAACTCGGTATGTGGCGATTTAAGTGGGAACTAGAAGACCTGTCATTTAAATATACGAATCGTCCCGAATACGATCAGATAGTCCGCCAACTTGATGGGCGACGAATTGAGCGCGAAACTTACATCGACGAGTTCGTCAGCGAGTTGCAGTCTTTGATGGATAAATCAAACATCAATGCCCAGGTGAATGGTCGGGCAAAGCACCTTTATGGAATCTGGAAAAAGCTGCATCGAAAGGGTGTTTTGTTTGATCACTTGTTTGATGTTCGTGCGGTGCGAATATTGGTCGATGATACCGGATCCTGTTACGCGGCATTAGGCGCTGTGCATGCGAGTTGGCAGGCACTGACAAGTGAATTTGACGATTACATAGCAGTACCGAAGCCCAATGGCTACCAGTCTTTGCATACTGCGGTATATGGTCCCGCGAATAAGACAGTTGAGGTACAGATTCGTACCAGGCAAATGCACAGCGACTGCGAATTCGGCGTGGCGGCTCACTGGTTATACAAGGAGGAAGACAAATCTGGCACTTATCAGGAAGGCAAGATCAGCCTTTTGCGTCAGTTGATGGAATGGAAAGCAGAAGTCGATTCTGCCAGTGTCGATGATGCAGGCACTGATTCTGCGGTGTTGGCCAATACTTATGTTTTCACCCCGGTAGGTAAAGTGATTGAATTGCCAGCCTATTCTACTCCGATCGATTTTGCCTACGCAATTCATACCGAGGTTGGACACCGCTGCAGAGGTGCACAGGTCAATAGTCGTATGGTGCCCTTGACTCATGTGCTCAAAACGGGTGATTGGGTTGAGATTCAGACCGTCAAGACTGGTGGACCCAGTCGGGACTGGCTGTCGGCCCATAACAAGTTTGTCGCATCGACTCGAGCTCGGGCCTGTATTCGCAAGTGGTTCAAATTGGAAGAATACGGACGCTACGAAACACAGGGTCGAGCTTTGCTTGAACGGGAGCTTGCCAAACATGGTCTTGCCAAGGTCAATGTCGACAAACTCGCATTGCACAATGGTTACAAGCAAAGCCAGATGTTTCTGGTGGCGATCGGTATGAAAGAACTCAAACCAACCCATGCAATCGCAAGCCTGGTTGAGCCAGGGCCAGCTGATAGCGATGAACTGAAATTACCCAGACGAACGACGGAACCCAGTTCCCCGTCACTATCAATTCTGGGTGTAGGAAACCTCCTGACCAATCACGCATCTTGTTGCGGCCCCTTACCTGGTGACGATGTTATCGGGTACGTTACTGTTGCCCGCGGAATTACGATTCACAAGCGCAGTTGCGGGAATATCAGACGAATGCTGGAACTACATCCGGATCGGTTGGTACCAGTCAACTGGGAATTTGATCAAGCGACCAAATATCCAGTTGACATTGAATTGGTTGCTGAAGGTCATCACGGCTTGTTTCAGGAAATTACCGCAGCGATGGCGAGTTTGGGTATTGCCGTGGTTGCACTCAACACACCTCGCCTTCGGTCCAATGATGTTGGACGAATCATTATGACAGTCGAGATTAGCAATGCCGATGAACTCAGCAAGACATTAGCGAGACTCAAGGGACTTGATCAGGTTGTTCGTGCCCGCCGCGTGGATGGGTGATATCGCCGCGTTAAGGGTTGATTTGAAACTCAAAATGTTGACGTGAATGATAGCACTCGGATGTCCGGTTGAAACTGCGTTCTTCGAAAGTAACATTCGATTCGCGATCAATCAGTATGACAGTTGAGCATCGAGTACCGTAATCATTGGATCTTATAAATATGGGACTCGTGGATGGTTCTGTCGATTCAATTGGGTTTATTGCTGTAGGGTAGTCAGACCCGTCGTCTGTGAGAATTTGAAACAAGTCTTCCAAACGCAGTGTCTGCTCTTGGGATACAAGTTCTTGCAGCAGTCGCTTGCCGGTTTTTACGCGTGGCCACGGTGAGTTGATCAGCGTGTTGCTCAAGGCATGAACACCACTGTGTAGCGTCGTTGTTATCCTGGTTTTGTTTGACAGGTAATGAAGCTCACTTGAATCACCGAACAATAGACCATAACCATTGTAGTGATGCACAGAGGCTTTCAATGTTGCGCGATAGTGGTCGATTGGTTGCTCAGACTGTAGGAATTTACTGACCAATTCGCCTCGGCTTCTAAGTGCAGTGAGTGTTGAGTCCGGGCTATAGAAGTTGGTGACGGCGGCAAATTTACCCGCGCGGGAGATTCCCAGCCACGTACCATTTGCTTCGAGATCGCGGCCGGCGAGCACGTTGGGACAGTCGGACCAAAATTGTGCAGTTGCCGAAGGACGCTGGTAGTACTCATCCCGGTTAGCCGCCAGAATAAGCGGATAATCCGGGTGTTGCTGGATGGCGAATAGAATAAGGCACACGACGAATCAACCGTATATCGGGTAAGGTGACAATTTTGTCAAATCCGAGGCTCGAGCAATCAGATCAAACTTGAAAATTTCAACTTCAAATTAGGATTAAGTTCAGTAAAAGATTGGAGAAATTGTGAGCAGGAAATGCCCAAAGTTTGACACTTACAGCCGTGAAGATATCGTCCCGTCAGTAGTTTTCTTCTGTGGGTTCAATCCAAACCGCTATATGTGTTGCAAAGAGTATAACTTGTTTTAGGAAGCTTGATTTTCTTGCTCAAATCGGAATTGTTCAGTGACACGTTCAGCCAAGTCTACAACCTCAAAATGGCAGCGATTTCGACAACGTGACAAATACGTTCGTGAGGCGACGCGATTGGATGTTCGCTCGCGATCGTATTTTAAGCTTGCCGAACTCGATCAACGCTTTGGTTTACTCAAGTCTGGGTCATTGGTGCTGGACCTTGGTGCATCGCCAGGGGGTTGGTCGCAGTATGCGCAAAGCAGAACTGGTAATGAGGGTGAGGTTGTTGCTGTTGATATCAATCACATGAAACCACTCGAAGGTGTACGATTCATACAACTGGATCTTGCCCATTCTACTGCTGTGGAGCACCTGGGCGAATACCTTGGTCAGCGCAAGGTGGAGGTGGTTCTGTCCGATATGGCACCAAATATTACCGGTAATTCGATAGTCGATTCAAGAAAATTTTTTGATCTATATACATCGATTTTCAAAATTTGCAGTGCAGTACTTGCAGATTCAGGAAGCCTGGTATTCAAGTTTTTTCAGACCGACGAAACTCATCGATTGACACAACATTGTCAGTCGATATTCCAATCATGCAGAGTCTACAAACCAAAGCCTTCTCGAGCCAGCAGCCAGGAGTCTTATATCATCGCGCGTGATTATCAATCCCACCTGGCGGCGCGGGAACTGCCGATTCAATAGTCTGAATGACTGCCATCAGACAAAGCATACTCCAGACACCAAATTTGCAACTGCACACGTTGGTGTCATTTAATTTGATAAAATGAATATTCCAAAGCCACTCTACATCTAGGCTTGCAATTTGAATGCCTGACCTTAATTAGTTATGTGAAACCGCCTGGCAGGGCACAATTTGTCCGGTGTCAGGCTTCTCGACACGTACACACTAACGTCGAATAAACAGACAGGACACTTATCTTGGGAATCACCAAAAACCTCCTATTGTGGGTTGTCATCGCGATGGTGTTGATGGCAATATTCAAGAATTTTGCACCAACCGATAGCACTCCCCGAAAGGAGCTTGAGTATTCGACATTTCTATCTGATGTCAAACAGGGGCGCGTTGAAAAAGTTGTGATCGACGGCCGCACCATTATGGGGACTTTTTCAACCGGCGACGGTTTTGTCACCTACTCACCAGATGATCCAAAACTGGTTGATGATCTGGTAAATGCAGGCGTAACAATTGTTGCACAAAAAGAGGAATCGCCCTCACTGCTGATGCAGTTATTTATCAGCTGGTTCCCATTGCTGCTGCTGATTGGAGTGTGGATATTCTTCATGCGTCAAATGCAGGGCGGCGGTGGCCGCGGCGCACTGAGTTTTGGGAAAAGTCGTGCCAGGTTATTGACCGAGGATAAAAATCGGGTGACTTTCGCAGACGTTGCAGGTATCGAGGAAGCCAAAGAAGAAGTCAGTGAATTGGTTGACTTCCTGAGTGCGCCGAATAAATTTAACGCTTTGGGTGGACGCATTCCGCGTGGGGTGTTAATGACAGGCAGTCCGGGGACCGGTAAAACCTTGCTGGCCAGGGCGATCGCAGGTGAGGCCAAGGTGCCGTTTTTCTCAATTTCCGGATCAGATTTTGTTGAAATGTTTGTCGGCGTCGGTGCTTCCAGAGTGCGCGATATGTTTGAGCAGGCGAAAAAGAATGCCTCGTGCATCATATTTATTGATGAAATCGATGCGGTTGGACGTCAACGCGGAGCCGGTTTAGGTGGCGGCCATGACGAAAGGGAGCAAACTCTGAACCAGTTATTGGTGGAAATGGATGGGTTTGAAGGCAACGAAGGTGTTATTGTGATCGCTGCTACCAACCGTCCGGACGTATTGGACCCGGCATTGCTTCGACCTGGGCGATTTGACCGTCAGGTTCATGTTCCGTTGCCTGATATTCGAGGCCGCGAGCAGATTCTCAAGGTTCATATGAAAAATATCTCAATTGACTCCGACGTTGATGCCAGCATTATCGCTCGCGGAACGCCCGGGTTTTCGGGGGCTGATTTGGCCAACTTGGTTAATGAAGCGGCGTTATTGGCCGCGCGCGCCAATCGGGAGACTGTTTCGATGGAACAGTTTGAGATGGCCAAAGATAAAGTGCTGATGGGTGTCGAGCGACGTTCGATCGTAATGCCGGAAGAAGAGTTGTTGAATACAGCCTATCACGAATCCGGTCACACTGTGGTGGCCAAGGCACTGGAACATACCGATCCGGTACATAAAGTGACAATTATTCCCAGAGGACGGGCACTTGGGGTTACGATGCAGTTGCCTGAAGAAGACCGCTACAGCCACAACCGCGAATATCTGTTGGCACGAATCGCGGTCTTGATGGGTGGCAGAATTGCGGAAGAAATATTTATGAACCAGATGACCACCGGCGCGTCAAACGATTTTGAGCAGGCAACGGATCTTGCGCAAAAGATGGTATCTCGATGGGGTATGAGTGACGCATTGGGCACCCGGGTCTACGGCGACAACCAGTCCGAAGTGTTTCTTGGTCGTGATGTTACAACGCACCAGAACTTGAGTGATGCGGTTGCTGAGCAAGTTGATCAGGAAGTCACTCGCATTGTTGATGAACAATATTCTCGAGCGCGGCAGATCATCGAAGAACATCGTGACAAGGTTGAAGTGATGGCCAAGGCACTGATGGATTGGGAGACACTGGAATCCGATCAAATTGATGACATCATGGCGGGCAAGGCACCTCGCTCTCCGTCATCTGAGTTTGACAATTCATCATCAAACGGGTCCGAAGATTCCGGTAAGAAGAAACGACGCAAGCGAGTCGTTAAGCCGAGAATGGACAGTCCGGCTGGTGACAAAGCTTAATCACCTAGATTTAGCAGTTGACTGAACTCGCTACATGCGAGGGTTGTTTCCATTTTGCCTGTCGGTAAGCAGATTTCATTTACATGAGTTTTTTTGGTACCGATGGAATTCGAGGTCAGTTCGGTACTGAGCCGATCACACCGCAAACCATACTGAAACTTGGCTGGTGTATCGGCACAGTCTTTCGGCAACAAAGCGACCAACCTTGCCATGTTCTGATTGGTAAGGATACCCGCATTTCCGGGTATATTATGGAGTCCGCCATTTCCAGCGGACTACTGTCGGCGGGAGTCAATATATCGCTGATGGGTCCGGTTCCGACACCAGCAGTATCTTACTTTTGCCGAGAAACTGATGCGACAGCCGGAATCGTAATCAGTGCATCTCATAATCCTGCCCACGACAATGGTCTGAAGCTGCTGTCGTCCAGCGGTGGTAAGTTACCCAGTCGGATTGAACGCCTGATTGAAGACCAAATGTTACAGCCGATCCATATGGACGGCTCGCGGTCCCTCGGCAAAGCCAATCGGATTGAAAATGTCATCGACCGCTACGCTCACCATTTGTGTTCCTCAATCGAAGCTCGACTTGACGGTATGAGAATTTCATTGGATTGCGCCAATGGTGCGAGCTATCGTGTTGCACCGAAAGTTTTGCAGAATCTCGGTGCGGATATCAATGTTGTTGCCAATCAACCAGATGGCTATAACATCAATCGACAGTGTGGTTCAACGAGTCCCGAATTAATACGTCGCGAAACACTGCAGTATGAAGCGGAAGCTGGAATTGCTTTGGATGGTGATGGTGACCGGGTAGTCATGGTTGATGAATTGGGCAATCTGGTCAACGGTGACCAGTTGCTTTACGTGATTGCCATGGCTCGCAAGCGTGAAAATCGTTTGGGCGGCGGTGTTGTCGGAACTCAATTAAGCAACATCGGATTGGAGCGGGCATTAGGCAGGAACGGCATTCAGTTTGAAAGAGCGGAAGTTGGTGACCGGTACATTGCCGACCGATTAGTGCAGCGAAATTGGAAGCTAGGTGGCGAGGAGTGTGGGCACATCTTAACGGGAGAAACGGGAGTGCCAGGTGATGGACTTGCCGCGGCACTCGAAGTGCTGGGCGAGATGCGTAAGACTGGTCACCCATTGAGTGCACTGATTGAGGGCGTTGAACTGGTACCGCAAGTTATGGTAAATGTGCGACTCCAAAATCATACCGCTCCGATCGCACGGCTTGATTTGGCAGGTTGGCCAAAGGTCAGTCAAGCATTGACCGTTGCACAAAAACAATTAATGAAGCAAGGGCGCGTTTTGTTGCGCGCATCCGGAACAGAACCTGTCATTCGCATACTTGTAGAAGGCGACGATAATCAGCAGATTGATCAGATTGCAAATAGTCTTGCTGATGCAGTCCGTCTTGACTGTGCTACTTAGTAGCAGTTACATGACGACAACGTTGCGGATACCGATGCCTTTACGAGTCGCTTCGATTGCAGTATTGATTTCGTCCAACGGATAGGTGGAAGATACCAGGGCATCCAGTTCGAGTGAATTGGATTGATAAAGTTCAATCAATTGTGCGATATCTACCTGCAGATCGGAACCGCCCATTTTACTGCCCAAGATGGATTGGTTGGCATCGATAAATTCCACCGTTTCAAACGAAAAATTGACGCCATTGGCAGGCATTCCTACCAGCACTAGCAAGCCCCCAGGGCGAATCAATCGGAACACGCCGTCCATTGCTGCCGGGTGGCCAGTTGCGATAAAAACTGCATCTGCGCCGCGTCGTTGCGTTAGTTCGAATACAACATCGCGAGTGTCCTGATTATTGGGATTCACCAAGTGAGTTGCACCCAACTGCTTGGCAAATTGCAGTTTGTCTTCACTGATATCGACTGCAGTAATTGTGGCTGCTGATCGAATACGCGCTGCTTGGATACAGTTGATCCCGACACCCCCGATACCAATAACAACGATGTGTTCACCGGCACTGATGGCGGCGGTGTTGACTACTGAACCAAAACCTGTAATGACACCACAAGTGAGTAGCGAGGCACTGATCAAGTTCATATCATCAGGGACGTTGACGACCTGAGATTTGTGCACAACTGCATATTCTGCGAAACAACCAGTGCCCAGTCCCCTGCGTACCGAAATGCCATTTGACAGCTGTAGGCGACGCGGTTCGTCGGTCTCGAAGTGGTATTCGCACTGACTCCATTGCTTGCGCTCACAAAAAAAACATTTGCCACAGGAACGGAGTAGGGAAACTGCGACTTTGTCACCCGGTTTAACGTGAGTAACACCGGGCCCACATGACTCGACGATACCTGCACCTTCGTGACCAAACAGGTTGGGCAGACTGCCACCCCACGCGCCATCCATGTACAATACATCGCTATGACAGATGCCGCAGGCTTCCAATTTGATTCTGACTTCATCGTGACGAGGTTCGTCAATCCAAATTTCTTCGATGACCAGGGGTTTGCCAAAACCGACGCACAGTGCTGCTTTCATTTTTATTGTCATTTCTGTCAAACCTCTATGGAAGAGTTCTTGTGCCCAAACGAATTACAGCGCAGAAATTCCATCAGCTGTTCGAAATAGGCTTCCGATTCTTCATAAAATGGAACGTGAGAGCTATTTGGAAACACCACCACTTCTGAGTTGGGCAAAGCATTGTGCATCTTTATTGCACACGCCGGGCCGATTTCATCGTGAGTTCCTGTTACTATGAGTGTTGGCATCGTCAATTGGTGCATGTCAGGAATTCGATTCCAGTCTTTTAGATTGCCGATGTATAGAAATTCATTGGGACCTTGCATCGTTCCGTATGGGCCCATATTCCAATCGTTCAATGAAGCCATCAGGGATGCTGGCCATTCAGTCTTCAGGCGACAGACGTGCCGATAATTCAAAATCGTTATAGCAGCCACGTACTCGGGGTGATCGAACTGTCCCAATGACTCATGATGTAACATCATCGCCACAGTTTCACTACCGAGTGCGTTTCGCAGTCGGTTCAGTTCCGTGGTCAAGTGTGGTAAGTCGCCACAGGTGTTTGCCAGAATCAGCGAATGTATCGCATCTGGATAGGTGAGCGCATATTCGATACTCAGCCAACCGCCCCAGGATTGGCCTAACAGATGCATGCGTTCGATATTCAGAGCTTGTCGGACTGTCTCAACTTCTTCGACGTATCGTCCGATGGTCCAGAGTGCTGGGTCATCAGGGCGGTCGGAATTGCCGCAACCCAGTTGGTCAAACGCAACGATTCTGATACCCTGTTCGGTTAAGTGGATATGCGGATCGCGCAGGTAGTCGCAGGGTAATCCGGGTCCGCCATTGAGTAGCAGCAGTACCTCATCTGCACTTCCGTAGCTATAGGTAACAACATTGTAGCCGTTTACGGCTATTTCTCTGATTTCGTCAGGCGATCTTGGAGGCATAATTTGCAGGAATTTAGTTGATTAATTTCAAAAAAATTATATGCCTTTAAGCTCAATCTCATTGAGTGTAGGAACGACTTTAGGGTTTGGGTAGGTGAGCGCCGCGCCAACACCAGATTGCTGTGACTGTTACAGCTGGAAAGTTGCCGTACCTCTATACAAAACGTGTCAGTTCATCTGGTAACGGACAACTGAATGCCGGCATCTTTCAGATACAGTTTTTCCTGAATCAGATCAGCTCGGGTAAGTGGATGCTGATTCAGCCAGTCCGACGGGAAACCTACGGTAAAGTGAGTCTTGTGTGCTTGACAAGTTACCGAGAGTCCATGCCGGGCGGTACGCGGGCGATGCAACAGTACCGCTAAACGCAACAGCACGCAAAGTCTACGCATGATTCGTTTTGGCAATTGAATGCTGTAAGCTTTGAAAGCGTCTTTTGGAAACCGTCGTCGATGCCAACGAACCAGCGCACCCAAAGCACTTTGCTCCGATCTTGAAAAACCAGCCATGTCCGAAAACTCCAGCAGGTAAGCCCCATGTTCATGGTACTTGGAATGGGCAATGGAAAGGCCAAGTTCATGAACGAGCGCTGCCCAGCTGAGTAGGGAGCGTGTTTGTTCGTATTCTTTGAACCAACTCACCTGGAGTTGGTCAAACAGCTTAAGAGCAGTTGTTTGCACGCGCTGGGCGTGCGGGTAATCGACTGACCATTGTTTGGTCAAAGCCAAAATGGTACGTTCTCTGGCATCGTCATTTCGCAGTCGACCCAGCAGGTCATACATCACGCCTTCGCGCAAAGCCAAATCAGAGACTTGCATCGCATCAATTTTCAATAATTCAAACAATGCACAAACGATCGCGAATCCGCCAGGCAACACTTCGCAGCGATTTGAGTCGAAGCCGAGTTCAACGAGTTCTGTTGTGTGTTTGCGGTTCAGAATGTTTTCCCGGATGGTCGCTAGCGCAGATTTTGTTATGACGCCATTACCGAGATTTAAGTGTGCAGCGGTTGCACCGACTGCGCGAATTGTGCCGGAACATCCCAACACAGTTTCCCAACCGTGATCACGATAGTTTTTGTGTACAGCTCTGATTTCGAGTTGTGCGGCTTGTTCAGCGCGCGCCAAGCGCTCTTCAGTAATGCGTCCATTGGGAAAATAGGCATTGGACAGACTCACACAACCGATATACAAACTTTCAACAAGATGGGGAGTGTGCCCGCTGCCGGCGATCATTTCAGTACTGCCGCCGCCGATATCCACAACCAATTGCTTCTGGGTATTTTCAGCCGAAAGTCCATAGCACACTGATTCGTAGATCAAACGCGCCTCTTCGCGCCCGGTTATCACTTCGATAATATGACCAAGCGATGCCTCTGCTTCGGGGAGAAATTGGTGAATGTTTTTGGCCTTGCGGAAAGTATTGGTTCCGACCGCGCGAATATTCGTTGCTGGAATTTCCGAGAGTCTTTGTCCAAAACGACGCAGACAGTCCAGCGCTCGTCTTTGTGCAGCATCGGTCAGGTTAGATTTTGCGTCAAGCCCACCACCGAGTCGAACGATTTCGCGAATTCGATCGATAATAATTAATCGGCCGCTTTCCAGCCTGGCGATGACCAGATGAAAACTGTTGGAACCAAGATCGACCGCGGCAATGAAATCCGAACGATCAGTTGTTGCGCTGCGGTCAGGTGCTGCAATCACTGACTGCCCAATTTATAGAGTAGGGAAGGGCTCATAAACCACTGGAGAATTCCGTCAGAGTGACCGGGATGATCTTCGAATTTAATCAAGCATGCGCCAGCCTTGCCGAATTTGGCTCGCTGGGATTGCGCCGCGCAAAATTCCTGCATTAACCAACTCATGTCAGGTTCGTGTCCGACCAGTGCGATCGTACCGGTCTTGCCGTTCAGCCAACTGTTAATTGAATGAAAACTAGCGCCGGGTGTCAATAAATCAGATACTTCGAGTTCAGGTCGCTGATTTTCGGGAATCGCTTCATGAAACAATTGAGCGGTCTGCTGTGCCCGTGTATAGGGGCTTGAAATTATTCGTTGAATGTCGCCATCAAGGGCTTTATACAAGCCCTTGCCGATGAGTTTCATCTGGTCGCTGCCAGCGTTTGTCAGTGGTCGTTTTGAGTCTGGTGCACCGTTGCTGGTCATGTGAAAGACGTAGCGGTCTTCCGCAGGTGCATGCCGTAATAAAACAAGTCGCATCATATTTATCTATAAATTGGTTGGAGTTGACCTTTGACTATTTTCGCGAGCTTGTTTAAACGCAACCTTTGAATTCGCTAGGGACTCAAAACTGCATGTTGTCCCTGTTAATGGAACCGGTGGTTTAAGTTCTGTCTGACAGGACTAATGCCTCTTTCTTAGTCTGGTTCCGGTCTCCTTAATTCCAATGGTACCTGGTAAGGGATACTTGGTTATTGAATTTGCATCGCATGCAATCGAATTTACTTGATTGATAATCAACGCTCGCTGTGAGACTCAAATTATAGGATTGTTTCAATTGTTGTTTTCAAATGTATGTGTGGCTATGGCTACGTTCATTACTGTTCTGGTATCGTTTCAACCAATAGATTTCAGCCGATCAGTCATCATTCTCAGGCTTTCCAAATCGGGGTGTACGTATCGCATAGTGGTCTGTATGTTGGTATGCCCCAATAGTACCTGCAATTCCTTGTACAGCCCGAGTCGGGCGAGTGTGGTGGCCATGGTATGGCGCAGTTTGTGGGGTGAGATATCAATTCCTGTTGCGCCCCTTAGTCGATAGAAAAAGTTAGATAGTGCACGCACCGTAAGGAAGCCGTTTGTACAAGAGGGATAATCTGCGCAAAACAGCATGATGTTAAATACGTAGAGATTGCTGACATCTGCATCGTCTTGAATGACTTCGAGTGTTTGCTGACGCAATTGGGCGAGCGAGGGAACGAGGTGCTCCGCGATTGGGATATCCCAACTGCGTCTGTTCTTGCTTGATTCGGCACGCAGGTGTATTGTTTTGCGTTCGAGGTCAACATCGCGCCACTTTAGCTGAGATAACTGGCGTCGGCGCATTCCGGTATAAAACAAGGTCCGCATGACGATTGCCCAGAACCAGTGAGGTTTGAATGGCGAGGTTTCATCTGCCAGGAAGTTCATGATATAGTCGAGTTCATGCGGGCGAAGAGTTTTGGGGCGATTAATGTGCACCGGTAGCATCAGGTGTGAAGGGTTGGGAAATTTCTGAATGTAGTGCTGTCTCGATGCGTAGTTCAACAGTGCTCGCATATGGCACAAGTAGTTATTCCAGGTTGGGCGACTCGCACCGCGAGACATAACCATATCGCGCCACTGTATCAATAGCTCGATTTTTATTTCGTGTAATTCCTGAACTTCCATGTCGCGGCAAAAAAGGCGGGCAACGAAGTGATAGTGAGTGCTTGATGCTTCCGTGACAGCGCGCTCACGAACGTATTGATTCGTTAATTGTTTGAGGTTCACAATTGATCGACTCCTTTCGATTGTATGAACAAACTCAGCAGGCAGTATGTGTCTTGTCTCCTGACGCTCCTTGCCAGGAAAACGAGTCGAGACCCGCTTCATAAAAGACAATTACTGCCCTGTTACGGGCTGGAAGTCTATAACGACGGACTTACAGCCACCCAGACAGGTGTGACATCAGCTCGATTTGGCCCAAATTTGGTCTCAGCATTGGCGATATGTGCGCGTAATATCAGTCGCGCTTTCATCGGTTCACGCAATCAGGACGGATGCCAACCGACAGGTTCGTACTGGTCTTGTATATCAGCCAGTTTTGTAAGCCACTATCGGTATCGCGCAGCAATCTGTCAAACTAAATGCAAGGGAAAAGCAATCTCGAATGGAGCCCAATGAGGCGAATTTGCTGAAATGAGCAAATATCAACAATAACAGTTATTTACACGCAAATTAATTTACAAATAAAAACTGAGTCTTAATCAGTCTTAGTATTGTAATTATTCAGCAGTTTAAACTAAATGGTTGATATATATAACAGTGACACCAATCGCGCAATCTGCTGGATTTTTTACCGCGAATTTGCAATTTCATCCATGTGTCGCTTCCATACTCGGGCTACTGCTCTTTCCCAGCCCGGAAAATTCCGATCTGGAACGAGGCTCAAGATCCGACTTCACTGTCGATTTATCGGGTCAAATCTGACACGATTGACTCTTGCCTTAGTACTGATGACACAGAATAATCATTCTGTAGCGCAATTGTCAAGTCCAATCGCTATAAATTTTCAAACCCCGGCCAGCTGGCATCCCAGACCACCACGCAATCACCGCCTGTGAAACACTTCCCATAACAACTGTGCCAACAACATCCCGCCCAACCACCAGCCTCGTCGACCGCCGCGGCCGCAAATACCTCACCGCAAAGGAACGCTCGACATTCATTGCCACCGCCCGTGTGGCCACGCGCCCCGAAGTGCAAACCCTGGCCCTCACCCTGGCGCTGAGCGGCTGCCGGATCTCCGAAGCCCTGGCCCTGCGCGCCGCCGATGTTGATCTCGAGCAACACCTGCTGCGCATCCGTACCCTCAAACGGCGCGCCGACAACTGGCGCGAAGTACCCGTCCCCCAGGACCTCATCCGCAGCCTGGAACTCGTCCACCGCCTGCGCGCCCGCAAAGCCAATCCAAGCACCGCGCACCAGTGCCTGTGGCCCATGTCGCGCACCACCGCCTCGCGCCATATCCGCAAACTCATGCAAACCGCCAACATCCGCGGCCCACAGGCCTGCTCAAAAGGCTTAAGACACGGGTTTGGTATCGCCGCAGTCGCCGCTGGCGTGCCGCTGCCCACGCTGGCAGCTGTACTCGGTCACGCCAGCATTACGACTACTGCCATCTACACCACCGCGGCCGGCAATGAAGCACGCGAGCAACTCGGCCGCATGTGGTGAGCCATGACCACCAGCCTAGTCGATACTTTCCAGATGCTCAGCCATCGTACGCACCTGCTCAGTTTGCGGGTGCACGTACCGCATCGTCGTCTGCATATTGGTGTGCCCGAGTAAATTCTGCAACTCCTTGTACAGTCCCAAACGCGCCAGTTTGGTGGCCATCGTGTGCCGCAGCATGTGCGCTGAGATCGCGATACCGGAACCAAATCTCACCCGCGAGAAGAAATTCGAAATTGACCGGGCAGTCATCTGACCATTGCGACAGGAACGATAACTCTTGGTAAAAAGAGAAATGTCAAAGACCCGCAGATTATCCATCTGCGCATCATCTCCGAGCACCGCTACGGTCCGATCATGGAGCAGCTGCAGCGAGGGCAGCAGCAGCGCAACCACCGGAATCTCCCAACCCCGCCGGTTCTTGCTCGATGCCGCCCGCAACTGAATCGTTGCGTTGTCCAGATTCACATCACACCACTTGAGCTGGATCAACTGGCGCCGGCGCATCCCCGTATAAAACAACGTGCGCAGCAGCACCGCCCAATACCAGCTGGGCTGAATCACCGACTCCTCGTTTGATACAAACGCCATGACCGCCTGCAATTGCTTGCGACTGATGGTTTTCGGTCGCTCCACATGGGCCCGAATCGCGAGCCCCGACAAAATCGGCTCATCGGCCAACAACGCCTGTTCCATGGCAAAACTGATCAGCGCACGCATGTGCCGCAGATAATTGTTCCACGTCGAGTAGCTGACCTTGCGCGCCAGCGTTACCTCGCGCCACCTGAGCAGCACTTCGCGGCTGATTTGCTCGACTTCCTCCACCCCGGCGTCCGCGATGAAGCGCCGGGCCACAAAACGGTAGTGCTTCTTGGAAGCTTCGGACAGTGCACGTTCACGTGCGTAGATTTCTGCAAGTTCTAAAATTTTCATAACACTTGGTCTCCTACGACAATCGAATTTAAATTCCGCATCTCAAACGTTCCTGACAGCTCATTAAATTTCAATATCAAAGCGTCAAACATTAGCGACACGCGTTAAGGAACAATGACTTTAAAAAATTTTCGTCAAAAAATCAAATCTTTTTTTTTACAAGCTGAAAAAATGCTTATCTCAGCGTAAAAATCCCGGCACTCGAAGCGCGCATTTCCTATGGCAGATCCCCCGCTCCAATGCTTCAACCGCGCCGGCTGCGCAGCGCGCTGCCCAGTGTCCCCAAGGCACTGCCGCTCGCCTTGTCAAGCCGGCCGCTTAACTCACCCCAACTGCCCGCCAATGCGTGCGACGCGCGCGAACTCAATGCCCCCAGCAGCAAAAACCACGCTACCGGTAAGGCCAGATAGGCCAACAGTGTGATCAGCCCCAATACCACGTCAGCAATCGTGCCCGTACTGCCAAATTCAAATGCCATTGAATCCGGATACATGGTCTCAAGCAGCTGTTCATCCAGAAATTCGGCCACTGCCCACAGTGCCGAAACAAATCGCAGCGAAAACAACAACACCGCCGCGCGTAAGATAATCGAAGGTTGCAACGCCGCATATGGCACCACCAACGGCAAGGCTATATAAAACAGCATCAGCAGCAATGCCTGCAGCATCGGCAAACCCACGACCACCAGTTCCATCACAATGTGCAGCAGCGCCGACAGGATCAGCGCGCCAAGACCGGCCGCCACCTGCTGTAAGCCGTCAACGGACAACAGACCCAGAGTGTTAAAAAATATGCCCGACTCCCGGTCCGCCCGTTCAACCATGATGCGGGGCACTTGATTCAACATGCGCCGCAGCACCCGGTCCTCGAACTTGCGAACCAAATCGGGCTGCTGCGCGCGCCGTTCGGCATCCATACTGTCAATCACCTTTTGCGTGCGATGCTTGAACCAGGGTGCCTGCCGATGCAGGTCTGCCAGCAGCCGTTTCCGAAGACCGATGTCTGCCGCGTCCCACCAGGCATCACAGCGCGGCTGGCCCGGCGCCCGATCAATTCCCGGACGGTAGGGCCAGTTTGGTACCGCGCTCTGCGCGTGATGACCGTTGCCGCAAACGTTAACATCCGGACAGGCCCGATAGTAACCGGGCGTGCGTAACAATAGATGGGAGCCCAACCAGTCCACCGCATCAAAATGATCGCTACTGTGGGGCGGGTTGCTGGCTCTTTGATACTGCGACAACGATGGTTCATAACAATCACGGCGAAACTGCCTGAGCTCGGCAATCAGCCTCTCATCGACAATCGACAACTGCGCGATCCTGAGCAGACTGGCGCGCAGGACCGCCGGGTCGTCCAGCCGGTCAATCACACCCACCACCCGGTCCGTCACATTTGCGGAAACCTGATAAACCAACCACCAAAAGATGGGCACTCGAATCTCGCCGACCGCATCGGTATGACCCCCATAAGGACGCTCCGGGTCCTGGGCATTGGTCGGCGTGTCCGTGTAAGGTTGGGTAAAAAGAATCTCGCTACGACTCACCGGCACCGCGGGCAGAAACGCAAACACAATGACCACTGCGGCAATCAACGTATCCAGTTCCATGCGCCGCAGCGACACCGCGGCTGCGGACCGCGCGGACTGACTGCGGACCGGCTCCGCGAAGTTGCGCCACAGCAACACCACAAAGGGCACCAGCACCAGTCCACTTAGCGTCAGCAGCTCGGCAATGCCATTGGCGATATGCCAGCCAATCAGCGTGGTGGCCAGCTCAAAGTACGAGTGCACATTCATCGGCGCGGTTACGGCAGCCGAAATTTGGGTTTGATGCGCTGCGCAGGCGCAGGCGTCTGGTATGCCTGGTGAGCGGCCAGCACATCAAGTACTGTTGCGGCAACCATTTGCCGACGCGCCTGCATCTCCCAGTTGGCGCGGTCGATTTCCTGCTCCAGAACCGCCACCTGGCGCATGATCGTTTCGGCCACCCCGCCTGCACCCTGGATGTGTGGCTCCATAAGACCGCTTAGCAGCACTCGCCGCGCGAGAAAAGCCCGCTCCACCGCCTCAGCCAGCGCAGCCTCATTGGCCAGTCGCGCGATCAAAAAATCACGGTCAGGCAGGTCTCGCAGGGCATCAATCAGCGGTGCTGCAAGCACCAAATTCGCACCGTCAAGGTGCAGATGCGAGGCTTCGCCCTGAAATTCAGTGTTGTACACCCTGTTCGTGAGTGTCTTGGTCATTTGCTCGGTCAAGCGGTCAATTTGTGGTAGTAATCCACCACCGGCAATTGTTGCGACCGCTTCACCGGCCTGAATTCGATAGTCGCCCAATACCTTGACCACCCATTGACCTGCGGCCGCCGGGGTCGGCCAGATGCGACGCAGCGGTTCCAGCTGTGGGCCCTGCGAAGCCGTTGCCGGAGCACTGTGACAGTTGCCCGGCTGCGCCAGCAACAAGCACCAACCCGCGCGGGCGGTATCGCGCAACAACCAGATTGGACCAGCGTTCCGACAGCCTGCTTTGCGACCATCGAGCCACGCCACACACCCATCACTGGAGTCTGCGGCATGCTTGGCCTGCGCGACACTGGTACCGCGTTCTGCGGCCTGTTGCCAGGCTGTGGTACGGGCTGCTTCGAGCAAGTCCCGCTGCGGGGAGTCTTCGCGCGCGGCTGCATCAAAGTCTTTACGACATTCATCGACCGACAGATTCCAGCGGTTTTCCGCGCGCACCACGTAGTGCTGCAGCAACTGACAAAGGCCGGGTTTGGCGCGACACAAAATTGTTCCCGGCAAAGCACCAGACACAGCCAGGGGGACGGTGCTCAATGCGGTCACTGAATCCTCGATTCGATGGGAAAGCATATCAAGCACATCGCGATTGCGGCTGAATCCACCACACACCGAACCGGCCGGCGCGCGCGGTCCACTTAAGGGCTTGAATTCAGTAATGCCGGATGCGGCAGGATCGGTTGCCCGCAGCCCGCCGAGATGATAATACAGTGGATAATTTCGCAGCCTATCGTTCGCTTGTACCGAGTCATTCAACCCCGGCCCCGCAACGAGCAGCGAAATCGTGATCAGTCCCCGGCCACCGGCTGCCCGTAGCAGCGTTATCAGCAATCGCATCACCTGTTCCTCCCTGGTTTATGTCAGAATTTACCATGGTGTGGTTGGTTTTAAGCCTAGCGTGCTCGAGTCAGATATTCTGTAAATATTCAATCTTGGCGCGGCGCGGATTTCAGCACCGCGAGCGGCCGCGAAGATGTTATCGACACCGCTTATAATGTCCGATTTCGTTCGCCGCCCGACAGACAGGCCCAGTCATTGTCAATGCCCGCTTCAACCACCACCAATCTTGCAGCAGATCTGATCAGGCGCGCGTCTGTTACACCAAAAGATGAAGGGTGCCAGGCACTGGTTGCGGCGCGTCTCAAAGCGCTCGGCTTCCGGGTTGAGTCTTTCGATTGTGGCGCGGTTGCCAATCTCTATGCCCGGCACGGCAGTACTGAGCCGCATCTGACTTTTGTTGGCCACACCGATGTGGTCCCGGCCGGCGACCCTGCCCAATGGCAGCATCCGCCATTTGCAGCCACTATCGCTAATGATTATTTGCATGGACGCGGCGCGGCTGATATGAAAGGTTCCGTTGCTGCCATGGTTACCGCCTGCGAACGCTTGTTTGCACCGGATGGCCAAGGTTTTAATGGGAGCGTTTCGATGCTGCTGACCAGTGATGAGGAAGGGCCAGCGGTGGACGGTACCCGCCATGCGCTCGACCAGTTGGCCGCGCGCGGCGAGCACTTACAATACTGCCTGGTTGGCGAGCCCACCTCAGAAGCCGTGCTCGGTGATACCATCAAGATTGGCCGGCGCGGTTCACTAACTGGTGTCATCACGGTCCAGGGTCTGCAGGGCCACGTGGCGTATCCTCAACTGGCAGATAATCCGGTACATCGTTCCGGTGCGCTGATCGCAGCACTGGCCGATCGACGTTGGAACGACGGTGATGCAGTATTTCCCGACACCACCTTGCAAATTTCCAATGTCAGTGCCGGTGTTGGTGCCGATAACGTGATTCCCGGCGAGCTGCAGCTCAATTTCAACATCCGATTTTCGCCCGCCCAGAGCGCATCCGACCTGCAGCGCGAGATTGAGCAGTTGTGCGCACAGCTGGTACCGCAATTCAGTATTCAATGGCGTGCACCGTCTGCACCTTATCGAAGCGGCGGTTCACACTTGGCTGCGCTGGTTTCAACCGCGGTTTTCGATGTACTTGGCATTGAACCCAAGCCATCGACGGCAGGTGGGACATCGGATGGCCGCTTCGCCGCCGCGCACGGTGCCGAAGTGGTTGAGTTTGGACCACTCAATGCAACCATTCACCAAGTCAACGAGTGTGTGAGCATAAAAGATCTCGATCAGCTGTCGCTCACTTATCAGAAGGTTCTCGAACATCTGTCCGCAGCCGGGTTGCCGGAGCAATGAATCCAGCCAAGGAGCACGCCGACCTGATCGATTCGGGTCTTCGGTCTTACGCGCCGAATTACCGGCCGCGGGACGTGGTCTTGAAGTCGGCCCAGGGATGCAGGCTAACCGATGTCGAAGGTAAGACCTATTTAGACTTTGGCGCCGGTATCGGAGTCAATTGCCTCGGCCACCAGCATCCTTTGATTGTGGATGCATTGCAGCGTCAGGCCAGCCAGCTGTGGCACTCCAGTAATGTTTATTTCAACGAACCTGCAATCCGGTTGGCCAAGCGACTGACGGAACTGACCTTCGCGGAACGGGTATTTCTATGTAACTCCGGTGCAGAAGCCAATGAGGCGGCAATCAAAGTCGCCCGGCGCTACGGTTACGATCGCCAAGGACCTGCCAAACACATCATCATCACGCTCAAAGGCTCTTTTCATGGGCGTACGTTGGCGACGGTAACTGCCACCGCACAACCGAAGTATCACACAGGATTCGAACCTCTGCCAGCCGGATTTCGCTACTGTGAATTTAATGACTGCAGTCACTTAAGGTCGCTGTTTTCGCAAGATGTATGTGCAGTTTTGCTCGAACCTGTTCAGGGGGAAGGCGGGATTCGTTCCGTGTCTGAAGAGTTCTTGAACACTGCAGCACAACTGTGCAACGCACACGATGCACTGCTGATTTGTGATGAAATTCAGTCAGGTATGGGTCGGACCGGTAAATTGTTTGCCTACCAATGGGTGTCGGCAGTGGTGCCGGATATTGTCACCGTTGCCAAAGCTCTGGGTGCCGGCATGCCGATCGGTGCAACGCTGCTTGGTACAAAAGTAGCCAACACCCTGCGCCTTGGTAGCCACGGTTCAACTTTCGGTGGGAATCCGCTCGCTTGCGCAGTTGCCAGTGTCGTGCTCGATGTGCTGCATCGCGATGATCTGTTCGCGCAAATATCCCGCAAAGGCGAGTTGCTTAAAGTCGGGCTTTTTGCAATGGGCGAGCGTACCGGCGCGTTTCAGGAAGTTCGCGCGCGCGGTATGATGATTGGTGCCGAACTTGCGCCATCCCATGCGGGTCTGGCGGGCGAGATTCTCAAAACCTGTCTCGCCAATGGACTATTGGTGCTACAGGCCGGTGACCAGGTTGTGCGCCTGTTACCGCCTTATGTCATCAACGATTCTGAAATCCAATCCGGATTGCAGCGACTTGAGCAGGCACTGGTTGATTGCAAGGCCACTTAGCCGCTGTCGAGATCGAATTCGTCACACGACCAGCGAATCAAGCGCTCGACAGTCCTCGCTTTGCCAGCCAACGGAGATTGTCTGACCGTATTCCAGGTTGACGTGACCGCTGGCATTGGGAATTTTGATGATGAATTCTTCGTGCCCACAAAGACTCACACGTGTGCGCACATGATCGCCAAGATAGATGACTTCTTCAACACTGGCCTGAACCGAGTTATCGCAACTGCCCGCCTCGGGATTGACCGTAACCCGTTCGGGACGCAGCGACAAGGTTGTTGCCGCACCGACTCCGTCAATGTTCACTGATTTTGCCGAAACGACTTCGCTGTTAGGCATCTGCACTTCACATGTACCGTTGGCAACCTTGGTAACTTTGCCGTGCAGCACATTGTTTTCCCCAATAAACTGGGCGACAAAGGAATTGTCGGGTTCTTCATACAAAACGCCAGGTGCGGCCAACTGTTGGATAATTCCGTCGTTGAACACTGCAATGCGATTTGACATGGTGAGTGCTTCGCCTTGGTCATGTGTCACATAAATTACTGTTACATTTAGGTTTTCATGGATATGCTTGATTTCATACTGCATTTGCTCGCGAAGTTGTTTATCGAGCGCACCAAGGGGCTCATCCATTAATACGAGTTTGGGACGGAATACCAGGGCGCGCGCCACTGCGACACGCTGTTGCTGTCCGCCGGACAATTGGCCGGGCAGTCGACTGCCGAACTCACCAAGCCGGACCATATCTAGTGCCTGGTTCACTCGTTCATCCACCTCAGTGGCCGGGAGTTTGCGCACCCGCAGTGGAAACGCCAGATTCTCACTCACCGTCATGTGAGGGAATAATGCGTAATTCTGGAATACCATGCCAATTTCCCGCTTGTGTGGAGAAACATTGTTGATCGGTACGCCGTCGAGAAATATCTCACCATGAGTCGCAGTTTCAAATCCGGCCAGCATCATTAAGCAAGTGGTTTTGCCTGAACCGGAAGGACCCAGTAAGGTAACAAATTCTCCTTGCTCAACTGATAAATTCAGATTTTTAACGATCAGTGTTTCGCCATCGTAACTCTTTTGTACGTCAGCAAACTGTACGTATGAATTAACGGTATCCATCTTGAACCTAATCCTCGTTCACATTTTTTCAATGTTTATGTTGTATTTTTTTGATCTATGCAAGTATAGGACATTATTTGTTGCGCGGTTACATAAAAAATCTTTGTGTTATGTCCTGTCCACCATCCCACAACATTTTTATCGCGACGAAAAAAATGATCAGCACGCCCAGGTAAGCAATCCACTTATAACGATTAAGAATATTTGCGATCATTGTTGCAGCAACCAGCATCAGCGCAACCGAAAGTGCCAGGCCAAATATCAGAATGTAAAGATGCTCACGCGCGATGCCTGCAACGGCTAACACATTGTCCAAAGACATGGATATGTCCGCCGCTAGAATTTGCCAAAGTGCTTGTTTAAATGTTAGATTTTGATTTTGACTAGCCGCTTGCAACGCTTGATCTTCGCTACTGGCTTGCGGGCGACGCATGTCGATCCACAAGCGCCAGCATACCCAAAGTAACAACAGCCCACCGATCAGCAATACACCTGGAACTTTTAACAACTGCACAGTCAGGACTGCGAAAATGATTCTGGCCACGACGGCCAGCCCCACCCCGATTGCGATCGCCTTTTTCCGTTGATCTGCAGGTAAGCCTGCAGCCACCAGGCCAACTGCAATGGCGTTGTCCCCTGCAAACAGGAGATCAACCAAGACGACTTGTACGAGTGCGCTGAATTCGTCCACTATCGGAACACTGGCGGAAGTGAGAAATCGGTATAAAACTGCTAAGTATAGCGTATCTCTACATGCTGCAGGCGGTTGGATAGCCAACGTATATACGATCAGCCTGACCGTAGATTCGAAGTTGGCAATTCACGATGGAAAGGAGCGTGATTCCAATTTTGGATTGACTACGAGCTTGGTGGGTACATCAAAATTCAAAGTGCTGCAACAATATTCCGCCTGCCTTTACGCAGCACTTGTACTTTGCCCAGTAGTTCCATAAGTAGCGACCACTCGGGGCGACTCCCGGATGGATCCATTCGGGCTGCTCACCGAACGTTTCACATCGATTACTGTAGTGCGGAAGTAACATCTGCCAGCGATCAGTCTGCTCATTGGCATCCGGTAGCCATTGATGCCATTCCTGTTGTACGCACTGACTGGCGTTTTGCAGGTGTGGCGCGGTTTGCCACTGACCGCCGCTTTGGTGGCACTCACGTGCGGTGGTGGCCGTGGGATCACCTCGTGTGACTCGCTCAGCTCGCAGGTTACCTGCAGCTGCGGAATGCTGCGTGGCATGCTCTTCAAATACGATGTCAATGGCCCGTTGACTTGCGACTGCCGCAGCCTTGCCTGCATGGGACTGAATAACGAACCCGATGCGCGGAAACACCGAACCCCAGGTATACTCAGGCCATGATCCGATTTCTCGTAGCCCTGCTTTATGGGACTCGCGGCGCGCAAGATCGGCACGCCCGCTGCGCCATAATCCCGCATCATGGAGTGATCTAAAGTAGGGGAACAGTGGGCGACTGTCACTGCGACACAGAAAACGATTGAATTTCAGTAATTGCGTTGCAGGTCCTCCAATTACGTCAACTTCGTTGAATTTGAGTTCATCACGCAGTAAGATGGATGTACCGACACCGGTAATCGCACCGCCTGAAATTGTGTCGAGAGCCGGACCTTTGTGGTCATCACGACCGACCAATCCTGTTGGCCAAGGTGAGTCGCCTTGATGTGGATATGCGGCGACAACAAAATCCGGTAAACGATGTGAAATTCTTGGCGTTGTTACGATTCGACAGCCAAAAATCGAGCACTTAAGCCAAATGCAGGCACCGGAAATTTGCCATTCCAAGCATGTTTGACTCTGAGATTTTGCAATGATCTCACCCGTTGACAGCGTATCACCGTGCCCGAAAATTGGCCACGTCATGACCGAGAACACCAATACTGTCAACGCGAATTTTGTTTTGCGCGCCACGCGTCGATCATCTCTGGGAGACTGAGTTTGCCATAGATAAGAACCTCATCGTCGATAACTGCGGCCGGATACCGTTCGATTTCGAATCGGTCCAGCAACATACGCAGCTCAAATTCACTGTGCAGGTTGCGTTTAACTTCATCAAGGCCCTGTTCAATGCGCGCTTGTGCCTGGACTTTGGCAATCGTTTGTCGGGGCGATAGATTCTGGCTGAGTGCGTGTGCAGTTTGCCCCAGCGTGCTTAAGTCATAGATCCGGATATCAATTTCCGGGTGGTCAATCCGGACCGGTTTACCGACGACAAAGATTCGGATGAGTCCAGGATATTCAGCTGCAAGAAGACTGCCGGGTAGGCCAATCAACAGCATTAGTGCGGGTAGAGCTGCGCGCGTTTGCATCATGTAAGCTCTGCTCCGGTACGTTGGGTACGCAACGATTCCGCAATCAGATAGGCTGCGTCAACTTCACAGATCTTTCGCTCTTCCATTAACTTTGCCCGGGCCGCTTTTTCGCTCTTTTCTGTCTGACTGAGTGCCAGTGCCAGCGCTGGAGGGACATTGCGAAACAAGGTGACCAGCCGCGGCGATATCAGCGTTCCTTCGGTGTACTGACCTGATGCTTTCCGAGCCTGCAGTAATAAATCCCGTTGTGGGCCAGACAGCGATTTAAATCGCTCAATTTGCTTGATCTCATCCTCATCCATGGATAAGCAATACCACCATTCGGGCTGATTGAGCAGTTCCTTGGCGTTATCCGGAAATTGGCGGATACTTTGGGTTGCGATCCACAGCCAAGCACCGAAAGTTCGCCACATTGCGCATATGCGATTGAGATACGGCGCAATCAGCGGATTTTGCAGCAGCACATGGGCTTCGTCGACGACAACAATGGTCTGTCGAGCGCGAAACTGATTGTGTTCGATTTGATTGTTGATTGTCGCAAAAAGACCGGTCAATGCGACTGCCAGGCGATCTTCATACCCGCGCCGGGCCAACAGATCAAGTTCCACCACTGTAACATCAGATTGCGGCCACAGTTCACCTTCGCAATCAAACAGCCGACCATTCAACCCGGTACAAAAAACGTTGCAGGCACCGGCCATCTGTGCGGCACGGTGTCGCTGACGCTTGGATAAGCGGTGATTGCCGAATCCACCGCGTGATGATGCATGGTAGAGGGCATCAACCAGGTCTGAGGTCAGGGTCTGTTGTCGAGCGGCGAGTTTCGAGCGCCGGGCAGCTTCAATCAGTGCGCTGCGGATCAGGTCAATATCGTCTCTTCTGAGTTTTTTTTCTTCATTTGGCTGACCGCCGGTTATCATCAGTCGAGCTTGGATTTCCATCTCTCCGAGTAAATCCCGGTGAATTCGATCAGATGCACGATCGCCGGTATCGCTGAGGTCAAGGAGGTCCTGTGCATGTCGAAACGGAGGCACGGCAGAATTTCCTCGACCATCGACCCGAAACTGGTTCACACTCAATCCCTGTCGTTTGCAGTGATCGGCGAACAGACCAAAAGTCGACAATGCGGAGATCAGTACAACCCGGGGACGGTGGACAGCCAGCAGATGGAGCAACAGGTAGATCAGAAATGCAGTTTTACCTGAACCTGTCGGTCCCAGAACCAGCGAGTGCGCGTTCTTTTCTCGCTCCGTTGGAGTAAGTGGATCAAACATGACCGGTTCTGCACCCCGATTAAACAGAATACAACCGGGTGCCCCAGTCCCTGTTGATCGTCCCAACGCAGGAGCTATTCTAGCAACGTGACTCGAAAACCACAATCTCGCCCGTCTCGTCGCGGGTTTACTGTCTTGCTCAGGATCATACCCGAACGGCAAGGCGCGGATATAGCTGTCCAGCGCGACGGGATCATATCTTGGTGCAACTGGCCGAAACTGGTGAATCGATAACAGGTTCAATACGCGCTCTGTGGTGCGATTGAGATCCGATAAGTTGGTGCCAAACACAAAAACGCCGGCGAATACGGGAAATATCGGGTTACCGTTGACAATCTCTTGCAGCGCACAGTCTGCCAGTTTACGTCGCCCGACGGCCGCGGGATCGTCACCAACTGAATTTTCCTTTACTCTGCAAATCTTTTGTTTGATTGATTCCTGCGACGTCAATACCACGCTCATCGACCAGATTACACCGGTGGGCATCTGATCCCACAGTGTTGCAATTGAATCGCCAAACCGGCGCTCCATCGTCAGGTGTCCTACCTGGGGTTCTTGGCTTAACTCATCAATCGTAACAAAACGGCTCGGTTGGCCTCTGAACCACCAGATGCCGGGTTTCTTCCACGTCCAAGGCGCAACACCATGTAACGCTGCCCGACTGATATCGGCACTCGCAGACCCCGAATATAGCGCCATGGCGCGGGAGAGTCGGTCGCTTGGCCATGGGTGTGCGTCGAGCAATTCGAAGGTGTTGTTAAACCCGCTGTAGGCATCGGGTTTCGGTACAAACCAGTGAGTCAGCCACTCGTATATTTCTTTGGCACCAACCGGCGATAAAACGACCTCAGCCTCGGCCAGTGTCTGTTGCAGCTGTGAACACAATTGATCGATGGTTTCGTCTTCTTTATCCAGCTGTGGTGTCACTTTTCGCCATATACACAAGCGAATTTGACGCAACTTACCTCGCCAAACCGTGTTGGTGGAGTGGGTTGGATACAGCCCGTCAGGACGGGTCAAATCCCGGAAGTGTTCAGTTACGAAATTACACCAATTACGTGTGTACCGACTATCCCGCAATGGGCTGTCGATGTAATCTGCAAGCCGCGCAGTGACGATGCGCGTCAACTCGTCGCTGATATCTTGAATAAACCACTGCATGATCCAGGGTCGTGACAAACGCTCAGGAAAACTACGTGCGACTGCCTGATGAACCTGTGCCTGCATATGTGTCAAGGTTTGTTCACTGCGGGCCTCCGAATGGCTGCAGGTAACATCAAACATGCGTCCGACGCTCGTCAAATCGTAAAGACCAATATTGCCATTCCCCAGGTCGATTCGCGGTGCCAGCAAATCAGCAAAGGAGCGAGTGTTGGTGACAATTTTTCGACGCTCAGGGTCAGGTTGCAGTTGCGGTTCCAGATATTCTTCGACAGTTAACGGTAGGCAATCCACACCATCCCATTTCACCAACTCCAGGTCCTCAGTCGGCAATGCAGTGCGGCGGGAATTACGCACCTTGACGCTATCCAATGGAGAAAGCAACTTAGACCAGACGTTCATCGGGGCAATATTTCACCAGGTAGTGCGTACTCGACTGTTTCATACATCGAAAAGGTTGTGGAATACCCTGGTACCGGCGTACCTTCACTTGACAGGTGAGGAAACACGTACATGACAATCGTCGGATTGGGAAGACGCGGAAAGTGTAGTGCAAGTTCGTTATGAGCTTGTCGGCTATACCCGGACAAATGGGTTGTGCCTTGGGGCACAAAAGATCTGCGCTCAAATTCTTGCCCGGACTCAGCGTGATGCTGGTTGTAAATCTGTTCAATCGTAAACGCATCTTCAGAATGAGTCGAGATTGCCCTGAAAGAGCCCGAACAGGCAGCCAGGCAGACAGTCAAGCTAATCAATCCAACCTTGACGAGCATTCGCATGGTAGGTAACCGAATTTAGTCGTTTAACTTTACGTGCGCCTGGGACCTGGTCGATGTGAATGGCTTCTTCTATGTGTATGGCAACACGGTGCCCGGCAGGAACATAGATTGCGTCAAACGTATCCAGTTGTCGATCGTTCAGCCACTGGGCAACTGTCGACAGGGATTCTTTAGTGGCGTAGCCGGCAACGAACTGATCGAGGTCACCGACAATTGAGGTAACCCGCTCACCGGTGTTCGCTGTGGTAGTGGTTTCCGTTTGCGCATTGGCGATTGCCTCAGCTGTCGCTCTGGTTGTATTAATCAGTGTTGCTTGCGTTAAATACTGCAGTGCATTGGATTTGAGCTCGCCTGCAATGCAAGGATTACCAAGTTCGTCCGAAATCCAGCCTAATCCGGCAAACGCAGCCTCTGGTTGTGGTGTTTTACGCGCGCTTTGTATGGTTCCATCCTGAAAAATAAACGTAGCCGTGTCAATATTTCCTGACACACAGGAAAGCGACAGATCGCCGCGCGCGGTTCCCGCCAGCAGCATGCCTGCAAGCTGGGGGATCCGGTGCCCGTTTGAGGCAAGATTTTTTGCGCCAACAATGACCTTGAATCGCCATGGGTCCTGTAGCTGACCACGCACCGGAATGCGGCCGACCAGCGCGGTCAGCGCGGTCGCATTGAGTAGTGTTGTTGTTGCAGGAATAGTGAGATGGGGAATGTAGGAGGCATGAGTTGCCTGAGCTTGCGATGCATACTCGCTCAACAACTCTTGTTGGACGCTGCTGGTACCCGCCGCAAACGTGTCGTATGGCAGTTTTGCGAAATCTACATCTCGCGAAGAGATCCAGTAAAGTTCTTCGCCACCATATGGCGAGTCTGTTGTTTCTGACAGTGCAACCTCGGATTGGCCTGCAAGAGAATCCAGTCGCGCGGTAAGTGCGTCGAGTGCATTGCTTATATTGCTGACGGTTTCTTGTTGTCCCGATGGGTCTTCAGTTAACGCCATACGCTCCATATCACTTCGAATTGCTGCACGAAGCCGTTCTCGTTCTAGTTGGTTCACTTGTGCGTGATGTTCCATCGCTTGTTCAATGTTGGAAATACGGGTCGCGACCGCGCGTACTTCTTCGGCTGCATTGTCTCGATCTGACAGATTCAGTTGTGCATCAGTTACGCTGCCATCCTGCAATACGAGTTGAGCATCTCCCGCGTCGTGCTCGCGGTCTGAAACAGTCCACAGGACCCATCCACACAGAGCCAAGACACTAAACCAGATGACCGGATGAAGTCTCAAAGGTGTGCTCCTCTAGAAACGTGAAATCTCATAGGGATAATCGGAAGTAACAATCAATACTGTCGTATCGCCAGCGTGTCCGGCGGCGTGCAGCCGGTTGTGTACAAATGCAGCACTGCGCCAAGTCCCGAGCAATTCCCTTGGGTCAAGCGTAATCTGCTCAGCTGCAGTATTTGTGATCTTAATTGCAGTAATAAAATGATGCGGCGATTGCCAACTGGCCATCGGTGTCGCAACAACGGTACCGGCGCACACAGTCGGAATTCTATTCGCACAACGAAAAATACTCAGTGCTGAGGTGTCGACCGGCATCCGTTGCAGTCCAGGCAACTCTTCCAACAAGCGCTCGGGTGCGTAGAGTTGCTGCACGACCCAGCGCGTGAGTGTGACGAAGCCAAGCCTGGGCTGGTCCGAATCAGATGCAGATGATGCAGGCGCAGGACTTGCCTGGATCACCATGGGTTGACTGAATTGATCTGAGTGTTGTGCCCTAATTTCGAAAATTATTCGTCCGAGGGGCTCGGCAAGCAGCACTATCCGGGTCTTGCTAAACGGTTCTTTGGCTAGCAGCCACAAGTGATTTCCAACTATCTCAACCATCATTTTCTGTTTGATGGACTGCGGAATCCCTAATCTCAAATCCTCGGCTTCGGGGATGGTGATCCGTTGCTCTGCACCGATGGGAAGATTAATTTCAAGTGGCACTTGTGGCCAATAGTAAGTAAGTGCTGACGCGACGACGTGGTCGGAATGCAGTATCACAGCAACGACGCATAGCACGATGAGGTTGAACTTAAGTGGAGCCGATTTCATGTCTGCTTGATGAGGATTCTTTCTGGCATTTTTGGCATGACATCAAGCAGTAGGCCCCAAGGATTGAATTCCGGGTCGATGGTTTTGGCAATTACTTGTAAGTAGTAGCGAATCTGAGTGTCCTTAACGGACACACCACCGATATTCTCTTGGAGTTCGACGTCCAGTATCACCGTCCAATGGCCTGTTTCCTCCAGTCGAACAGTATCGCGAAAGTTGGTGGTCGCAAGTGGAATAAGGAAACGGGTTCGGCCCAAGAGTTCCGCCGCACGTTTTTCGCTGTCGTGGCGCAGCCAGGCTTTGAACTCGGGGGTCAGGAACTGAGTGAGGCGTTCGAGATTTTCTAAATATTCTTTGCCGCAATCACGCGGACAGCGGTTCATCTGCTGCCAAATATAGCCAGCAAAGTTGTATACCTCCCAAGGGTCGATCGAATTAAGCGATACTTGACTGCCATACCTTAAATCGGGCGGAATACTGATTCGCTGTACTTTCGCGGCGTGTTGCCAGCCATACAATGCGCCCATAAGGCAGATCCCAAGCACCAATGAAATTGCTCTCAGAGTGCGGATGTGACTATACAGATTGGCATCAGCGTGGAGGTAGCGCGCCATTCGATTATTCCTTCCTCACAGTGGACCAGTATCCGGAGTGGTACACCAGATCTTTACCAATGAGTGGATAACAATGGCAATAGAATTGACGCAGGTGCCAACCCTCTGGTTTTCCCTGTTTGATATGCTTGAGTAAATTGGCAATGGCTGCCACGGTAAGCAATGTTCCACTGATTAATACCGCAAATCCGATAAACAATGCATGTAAGCCATCAAGGACGATAAATCCGATGCCTAACGCAACCGGCAGCCAAGCACAACCGGTTACCACTGCAATCGAATAGAGTTCACTTGCACTGCAGCCCTTGTATAGCCGAGTTTCGTAATCAAGGGGAGTACAAGGATTCAGCATAGCTAGATCGACAACATGTCACCGAGGCGCTCTGAGCCCCACCAGGCACCGAAAATTACAACTAGAATGACGAGCAGACCGGCTCCGAAGTAAACACTGAATCGGCCCCATTCCCCCTTTCTTCTGGCATCGTTGACTTCGGCAATTAACCCGCTGGAAAAACCGATCAGCGCGAACACAACAATGATTGTCAAACCAAGAAAAATAATGTAGCGAATACTCGCTACAACATAGCGGATAGGGTCATCTTCACTGAATGTTTCACTGCCAATTTTCGGCGGTGCAGGGAGCAGGTTTTGTGCACTGCAAGCATCAGCAAACACCCACACTGAGATCGCCAGCACCATCGCCAGCACTCTTGTATCGATTGGACTTTCACGTCGATTTAAATGGCTGTACATATCACAAAAAAGCAATTAAAGTCAATATGATTAATACGACACAAAGCGATCGAAAACATTCGAACAACAATTCAACGAAACCAATCTGATTGCCCCTAAGTTGTCCCAGCGAACAATGAACAACCCAAATCCACCAGGCAATGAATAATGATGCCAGGGTACTGGCCATAACGACCTTCAGTCCCTGCAAATTAAATTCGGATGCGATTCCAAGACTGTTCATGAGTTAACGACCATAGTTGCCGACGAGTGGGTCAAGTATTCTTGGTGTGTAGACAGGCGTTTGAATATGAGCCTGGATGCCTTGCGAAATTGCCAGGATATCAGCTCGCAGCTGATAGTAATCAAATCGGATGCGAGCATCCGGGTCCGCGTTCATTTCTGCTTCGCGTACCAGCGCTTCTAGCTCATCTATGGTTCTGGCCAGTCTTGTTAGAATTTGAACTTCCGACGCGCTGGTGCGCATCACAACAGTGGGTTGCTGATAGACGGGAAAGTCAGTTGCTTGCCCGGACATTGGTGCGGCTGAGATCAGCTCGACAGGCGCATATTCCTTGGGACTACACCCCATCAATAAAGCGAGAATACAAAGGACAATAATTGATCGAATTTTGTTCATGGTCAAGGCACTTATAGAGTGTTGCTATCGAATAACGCGGTCAAAATATGAAATGACGACAGAGCCCATTTATTGATTCATAAGTCATTGCTGTTGACTAGCACTGTTTACTCGATATATGCCAGGTGCGACATCAAGCATGCGTCCCTTGGCTTGTCGGATGTTGATGTTGCCATCTCGAAGGTATTCGAATGGCACTTGGTTGGTAACTGCCCAAGTTCTAATGTCGGTACTCTTAAACGGGTTTTGAACATACACTTCCAGGGTTCCTCCTTGATTGACATGATTCAGTCCTTCGATGATTCGGTTTGTACACCGTTTATCGCTGCATTGCAATGCAGCCAGAATTAACACTCGACCTCCATGAGGCGCAGAATCCATCGATTTTGCTGTCAGCGCTTTGATCGCGTTGGTATACGATGCTTCAAATTTAAGGATGGCAGTGGTGGTTTCTAATTGCTGGTGGGCAAATTTCTTTGCGTAGTGATCGCGCTGCGCATCACTTGTGGCAAAGATCCCCAACCACTCAAGGGGACTCAAATTGGCTGACAGCAATCCCTGGTATTGTGTTTTTAGCTGTTTGAGTTGAGAAAATTCCGCTTGCGTCAGGTTCCAGGCTTCAGCAGTTTTGACCTCGGTCTGCGTCAGATTGGTGTTGAAGTTGTCACTGGTTTTGATCGTCTCGGCAACAGCATCGAAGCCAACCAGCAGTACCAACACAAAAAAAGTCCACTGCCTGATGTACATTGTTGAGGTGGCATCCGCTGGACGATTGCTTAGAATTGAGGACAGATGTTGCATCGAATTGAACACTGCGAGTCTGCTGTAGGCAAAAGGCACACCAAGTTCGTCATCCGGAAATATTCAACCTAATTTCCTCACCTGACGAAGTTCTGAAACGTGCCGAGTGTGAACTAGGATCAATATCCACCAAGAGCCATCCGGCGCGTGACGCTTGTGGACTGATCATGGAAATCTTGCCGTCAAATTCAATCACGGCATTCCACTGATTATTCCAGCGGTCGATCGCAATCAATCGAAACGGTGGAGTAGTATGGGAATTAACGGTATTCGCCGTTTGTGATTCCGTAAGGGCTGCAACTGCCTCTAATAATTCTGTTTCGAGTCTTTGAAGTTGTTGTGTCAAGTGTTCTGTCGCAGACAATTGGGCACTCGCGGTTGATTCCAGCCTTGGCAAAATATCTCGAATGGGCTGTAAACGATCATCAAAATAAAAGAATGCGTCGTGTTGCTGCTTGAGATCCGATTTGATTTCTTGCAACAATGAAAGGAGTTCTCCTGGCGGATTCGCTATTGTGGGATTTTCAACGTTTGAAGCGAGATAACTTTCAGTAGCTGTTTTTGGAGGAGTTGGGTTGATGGGGTCAATATTTGCATTGGGTGACACCGAACCGGCATCTACAATTTCTTGAACTGATATGTGGGGAGCAGTTGGTGGTTTTGCATTCACCCGCAAAACCAACTGTATCAATAAAGCGGTACCAATGACGATCAATACCGAGGTCAGTATCATGATTTTGCGAAAATTTTTACTCAGTTTTTTCATCGCTTGGTAATTTGAATCTTTTTCAATCTCAACAATCGAATTGTTGGCCCAATATCAGTTGCGTGGTTTTGCCAAGATTGTCAAGGACAGCAGAATATCTGTCGCAATTTATTCGAATATTGCTTAAAACGAATTTTTTGGTGCCGCGCTGGCTGCAAATTGCAAAACGATGATGCGACTACTTAGCCTGTTTGACAGAGTTTCACAGTGTTTCGCGTTAATTGAAGATTCGAAAACCAAGCAGACCAAGTGCTGTGATGCCGAGACCCACTCCAAACGGCTTTTGTGCTCGTCGCAGATACAAAACCAGCATCAGGACTGATGCGCCAACCAGCAGTGGTGCAATCGCCTGGTGTCCGAGCCAGGCGCCCAGCGCGCCTAAGTATTTCGCATCCCCAAAACCGATGCCGGATGAGTTGCGTCGCTTAAATTGCCACAGTCTCACAGCTTGAATACCGAAAAATCCAATGGCAGTACCGAGTAGTGCTGCGTTGAACTCAACAACAGTACCCATAGAATTCACCAGCAATCCACCGCAGGCAAACGGCAGGGTAACCGGATCAGGTAAACGATTTGAGCGGTGGTCTACAACTGCAAGATAAATGACAACGAGTGTGAAGGCGAGGAACACTACTGGAAAGGTAACTTCTGACACTGGCTTTTGATCAGTACTGACAGAGTGAATGTACAGTAGCAGCCAGGAAGCTTATAGAGTAGCGGTCAGTATTGAGCCTACGGGGCGTAGATTCCTCTGCATTGATTCCGACTTTCCAGGTCCATACAATATCGTTCGCATTGTCTGAATGGAGCTGGTACAAAGCAGCAGTGATGATAAATTTTGATGGTATGTTCATCGCACTTAAGAGTCTGCAAATTTCTGGATTTGTAAGTAAAGTCTTTTCCAAATCCTTTCCAATGTCCACATTCAATACACCTAGAACTGCACCTCAAGACACCAGGGTTGGCCGCAATAACCGATGCTCTAGAAGGGGTGCAGGTTTCAATGGTTTCCGTGTCTTGATCCAAACCCGCAATATCTGAAGTATTTTTGTTGATTTTCCTCCGATTACTTGCAATAGCTCGCGTATTGTTGCCTACCGTCGCACTCAGATCGACCATTTCTGCAATATTCTTGTTAATTTCTCCCCTATTGTTGGTTATCGCGGTTTGATTGTTCCGGATAGCTCCTGCATTTACGGTCACCCGAGACGAAAGTGAATTCATCTCGTTGTCAATTCGGATTACATCCGGTGCTTGGTTGAGTCGCTTAAAACCGTCTCCCGATAGGCCATCAAGTGGGTCGACACGAAGCTGATTTATTGCAGCTGATGACACCTGTAAACCATCAGCATCGACTTGCCCGCTGACTTTCAGTCCACCTGTTGCAGTTTGAATGGCAACATCTCCTGGCCCTTCGACCACGAGATGATCTTCATCCATTTTGACTTGCATGCCGTTTTCAAAATTTAGTGCCCCGGACATTTCATTATTACCATCAAGCCTCAAAAAGGGCGCATCGTTTGCTGCCCTTGACCCAACCCTGGCTTGTATTCGAGCAAGATTGTCCACCGCAGTTTGATCAAAGCTCTGGTGGGTTGGGTCCAGAATTACCGTAGCAGGGTCTGTTTGAGCAAAAACCAGTTCGAAAAAGTCCATCACACCGGCGCCTGTTTCTTCAGTCGCAGTCTGAAATGCGGCAGCAGCCAAATCCGGTCGCGAATCAGGTTGTCCGTCTCGATCGCGATCCTTACCACTTCGGAAAACCCCAAAGTCGATGAGGCCAAGCGAGCCGGCCGGTGTGATGTTTACGTCAATTTCAAGATCGCCATAGGTTACAGGATGTCCAGAATCCGTTTTTGCATAGGGTATGGCAGTCGCGGCACCAAAAGTACAAGACAGGTATTGTGTTCCATGCGGGTCGCTACATTCCTGTAAATCAGTGATCGAAAAAATACCGTCTGCGGTGGGCGGGTCCTCAGCAAGCCATGTTGCTGCGGCGCGAGCGTACGTGGCGATTGCCCGTCCAGCACTGTGCGCGTTATCCACCTCCATCCGATTTAATCGGCTTTGGGCCCAGACAACGAGTACGACGATGCCGACAGTTAGAACAATTAGAGTTTCAACCAGTGTGATTGCACCGCATTCCTTCGAATTTGACACGCCACGGTGATTCCCGGAATCTGTGTCAATCGGATTCATGATCAACCTCGAAATGTCCAGGCGACATTATTGGGTGGTGAGTTGGAGCACAAGGCTGCGATGTCTGCCGCAACGGATTCATCAGAATTGCTGGTATTTGGGTCATCAGTCGCAGCAAGGTTCAAATCGGTACCACCAATATTGACCGATTGTGCCATCTCAGCAGTTGTTGCAACCAATGTGGAGCAGGCCGAATCCGGCATGCTTTGAAATTCGACGGTAAACGCTTGACCAGAGCCCGATATTTCCACGTTTCCACTCCAAGGATGTTGAGGTAGGGCTTCTCCCTCAATGAGAAAATGCTGTGGAAATCCTGCTAAATTTCGGGCAAGTGTTGTATTCAGCCCACCAAAATTGTTGCGGACACCAAATGTCATCCGTACGGCTGAAACAATCTGTGTCAATCCATTCATACCCGTCGATGCATTACGAGCATCGACAAGTGCAGGAATTCCGGCGAATACAACTGCCAGAACTGTGGTTCCAACTCCAAGTGCAATTAGAGTTTCTGCCACCGTAATCGCACCTTTGTCGCTCGCTTCGTTGGGTTTTTTCCTGAAAACATTGGTCAGTAAATTATTCAATTGTTTTAATAACATCATGATGAGTCTCCTTAATAAACAATGATTAAATCGCCGCACTCTGCAGCGTAAAAACAACTCGTGCAATCCCCACGTAAATCCAGATTGCGATTGCACCGATCGTCAACAGCATCACTGAAGATAGAGTCTTGGTGGCGCGTGACAAATTTTCTAAAGCTTGCTCCAAGTCTTCATCAGCGATGTGCTCGGCGTGGGTTACAAAGTCTCCAACCCGTTCATATATCCGTAGTGTGTCGAGTGTTTCTGTAGAAAATAAACCGGTATCGAATGCCCGATCCACGCTGTCACCGCGATACAGATTTGAACGCATGGTACGAACATGAGATGCAAGGTATTCAGGCAGTCCGTTTTCCAATTGTTGGAGTGCTTTAATCCTTTGCACACCAGCATGCATCAATGCGAGTAAGGCACAGAGAATTTCTGGTGAGGAAAATTGTCGATACAATACAAAAGGCGGAAACCAGTCTAACTTTTGCCGCAAATGGCCAGACCAGCGTGGTGCGGCCCACGTTGAGATTCCAAGAATGACAATCAAACCAGCCGCGATAGCTGCCCCCCATGTCGAAATGAAATTTGAAAATGCCAAGACGCTAAGTGAGACAGTCGGCCATTTCGATTGATCTAGAATATCAGTCATTACAGACAAGGCTTGGCCAGGTAGAATGGCGATCACCAAACCGCCGCCAAACAGGAGAACAACTGGGTAGGTCAATCCAGACAGTAGTGTGCTTCTGAGCTTGGATCGGACTGTTGCCATCCGTGCGGCTTGTTCAAACCCCTCGGAAATTCTGCCTTCCTGGGTAATTTCAATAATCGTCAACTCTTCCTGGGGAACCCATCCGGCTGCTCCGTCTGAAAATCCGCTCGCGCGCATTGCAATGCGCTGATGTCTGGCAAAATTCGCGGCTACTGATTGGGCGGCTTTACTTTCACAGAGAAATTCCAGTGCGGCCGCAATGGGGATACCTGCGCGACAAAGTGAGGCCAGTCGTCTCCAGAATCTGGCGCGACAAGCTGCCGACCGACGAAAGCGCAGGCGGTAAACAAGTTTCATTGTTTCTTCATACATAACGTGCCGCTGCCAACTCGGGATGGTTTCCGGGAACCGGATTGTCAAATACACACCCATTGTGATGACTTGACGATTGCGTTGATGAATCTGTGAGTAAGCCAATTTGCCACTCCACATCAGCTGGCGAAACAGTGCCACTGGCGATCAAATCAATGCCGTGTTGTCTTACCGGTCGACCGTCCAGGTTCTGCAGCCAATGGTGGCGCGCATCACCGTATTCCCCTTTGCTCAGGTGGAAAATCATTACGTCATCGGGCATCACGATTTCTGCCATCACTGTGCGACCGATGACACCACTGCCTCCACATCGTTCACAATGCTTGTCGCCTCTGTAGAAAATATTGGACAAATCTATTCCACTGTCTTGCAGTGCTGTTCTTGCTCGATTAACACTGTCTTTGCGGCGCTGATCTCGGTCACGTCCTCGAGCAAGCCACTCTTCTGCGCTTACGCGACAATCGAGACATAGTTTCGGCACCAGGGATTGGTACATCAGTCCCTTGAGAACATCTGGCGCACACAGTAAATTTGAGTCAATTCCCAATCCAGTAAGTCTGCCGACGATTCCAAGTGCAGTAGATGCGTGAACAGTGGTGTATACCCGGTGTCCTGATTGTGCAAACTTGATCGTCAGAAGTCCCGATTGCAGATCTCGAATTTCGCCAACCATCAAAGTATCGGGGTCACATCGCAAAGCACCGCGGATTGCAAAAGTAAACTCATCACCACTGGATGATCCTTTTGTTCGTATGACCGGTACTTGGGTAGCGCCCGGAATAACTCGTTCAGGAGGGTCTTCAACCGTTATGATTCGAAGTCGAGATTGATGTATGTCAAGCTCTTCATTCAACATTCCCACAATGGATGTACTTTTACCACTGCCAACACCACCTGCCATAACCAACAGTCCGGATGGACGCTGGACAATGGCTTGAATTGTCTGGATCTGTTCTTGGTCGTACCCCAAATCATGCAAACGCATGATGTCACTGCTTCCCGGCAAGATTCTGAGCACCATGTCATAACCATCGGGTGACGCGGGGATTGTACCCACGCGCACCCGGACACGTTTTCCATTGGTTAGAACCACATCGGCGACTGCATCTTGAGGCTCGTGCCGATTCCAGGTTACTGCCTGATCGTGTCCCAAAACCTCATAAATGAATCGACTGGTTTGATCAGCTATCTGTTCCGTCCACTCGGCATATTGAGCCACTTGTCCATCGATTCGAAAGCTCACTGATGCCGTCATTCGGCGCCTTACGATATGAATATCAGAGGCATTTTCAGAAACAGCTTTACCTAGTAACGAGCGGACTGTTTCTTGGCCTCTTTCAAAATCGAGATCTGCCATATTGGGGCCGGTTCCGCGGTCAGCATCGGTATAGATTTTCTCAAGAACACTGGGGGAAACTTCAATTTGATCAATAATCTGTACATTTCTTCGTTTTAAATTTTCACGCAGCTGAGCTTTCAGTCGCGCGGGATACTGTAATGTGGTAAACAAAATGTACGCAGTCGTTGGTGGCTCGTCTTCCGATACAGCTGCAAAATACATTCGTTGCGACTTTTCAATGGGAATCCATGAGCCTGGTCCACCGGTCAGCACCATTTTGTATACAGGCATTTGCTGATTCATAATTGACTCTCGTCGTTAGCTTGGTGCCCGCGTTGTCGCCCTGAGATTTCAACTGAAATCTCATGATCTAAAATCTTTAAAGTCACACCTCTTTGGTAAACATCAATCACTCGAGCCAGACGAATGGTATCGTTCTTCTTTAGTCGATACTCTCGACCATCTAGACGTGCATAGGCGACTAAGGCATTAGGGTTGCCAACGATCGCGTAAATCTCGAGATTCTGATCAAACCAATTGACACGATCCATGCCAGGTTCTGGACGGTCTAGGTTTTGTTCGACAGGAGCTTGGGGCACAGTGCCGGTGCCGACCGTTTGAATCTCCAAGATTTGTGCTGCCAACTGTTGATATTCGAGGATGCGGCTTAAAATGTCTTTCTGATTTTGCAGACAATCAAGCAACGCAACTGTCCCGGAATGGTCACTACAGATTGACGGAATGATCGGAGGTTGCTGTGCTTGGGCTGCACTTGCAAAACAAAGGCACAAACACGCAAGATATTTATTCGGTCTTCGCAAAATAATTACCCTCCAGTTCCCATTTAAATGAATCATCCAGTGTTACTTTGATGCGGGATACTTGCACTGGCAAATTCTTCAAACTGAATGCTGTCTCAATCATTTCGTGTAGTTTTGCGCTGGTGCCACTTAGTTGTGAACGCGTGGCCGGATAGAGCTTACCAATCGGCTTGGGTGGACGTAAAGTCCATTTACCAGGCAATGTCGCAATAGTTTCAAGTAGATGAAAGCGGTCTGTTTGATCACTTAAACGCGTTTCTAAGTTCTGTTCTTCGGTCCTGATCGTCGCAGGAAATGCTAATTTTTCGGTGACGGTATTGCCATTTTCGTGAAACTTGAACTCACCCGGTCCAAGGTGCTCGGTAATGTCGGTAATGCTTCCATGACCGCGGTGCCAAGTAACCTCGATCGCGTCATCGCGCCACTCATATGAATGGGTACGCCACCCTGCAGCACGCATTGGCCGCTCAAAAATGTGGTCAGCGAAAGTGGCCAGCAGGGCGGGTGAATTTTGTGCCAGCGATTGTTGCAGAGTCAGTATTTCCTGATTTAAGGACTGCTCGGCAGCCTGCTGGTGCAGTAATTGTTGTTGCTCGGATTGGTTGATGCCATTGAAGTACTGCCAGGCTCCAAATGCTAGACTTAAAACGACCGCACCGGCAAGTGTGCTTACGGTGGTCTTACCGAATTTAATTGCTTTGACAGGTCTGCATGTGATGTCAGACTCTGAAGTGCGATCTTCTACAAGATCGGAAAAGTCGTACTCAATTGCGTCATCTATATCAAACACGCGTGACTTATCGTATATCGGAATGCTTTTGCCCTCTATGTCGGAGCGAATTTCCCTTAATCTCTCTGTGATCAGGTCCTTGGTACCTACTAAGTCTCCAGCTGGAAAAACAGCGCCGTCCTCAATGGTACAAAGCCAGTACAAGTCTGCGGCAAGTTGCTCAATTAATACCGCAGACTGCTGTGTCTGTGCTAACAGCGCGGCGGCACACTCAAGTCCCAAATCACTTGAATCAGTGGTGGCTCCCAGTTGGTAGCCCACTGGAGTCTCCAGCTCCGCGTATCCAACTGGGATCACTTTTTGTGATCGCAGTGCGCGGCTCTTGCGGCGCTCACGACCTGTTGCAGGCCATATCACAGGCGCATACCAGGTCATTCCAATCGCCCAGTCTTTGTTATAGAACCGATGGATTGCCATTTTTTCTTCTCCACTGTTTGCGCCCAGAATAGTCAAGTGTTGGACGAATAATGTACGGAGTGATGAGTAGTACCAGGCTGGTACGAGCGGTTTTTAGCTCGGCCTCTTTACCCAAGAGAGCTTTATCTTTTGAATCATCACTGCGATAGGTATCAAGGCCAGCAACAAACAACAGTTCTCCAGAGTTCAATACCACCGGTAGCAATGCTGACCGAGATTCCAGATTGGGAAGCTGTATGACTGGATCGTTGGGCCCGGCATCTTGTGGAAATCGTCTGATTTCCTTGATTCGTGTGGTGCGAATTGTCAGGTTTAACATAATGCGGTTGCTATCAGGCAAAATCTGTGGCAACATATTGATTGCAATGCCATCTTGTACTTTGTCAGGCAAGAGACGCACCTCAGTTGTGCCTTCTGAATTGACGATTTCTCGTCTTGCAAGATAGGCTGTTTCATCACCGAAGAAAACCGGCACAGGTAAACCATTCAATCCTCTGATGACAGTTGATGTCAATTTGGCGACCCGGCTAACGCCAGATGACTGTCTCAGGAGTAATTCAATATCGCTCCCGTCCACTGCCTGGGTTGGGGAGTGAGTTAGTTGAACCCCAACGTATCCACTGGTGTCGTCGTTACCAAATTCCACTTCGGCTGCACTTTTTCCAAACGCATTCTTGATAAATCCGGACAGATTGAAACCCGCGGCGGCGTTTTCACCGTGGTAGATTTCAAACAGGTCAAAATTCACCAGGACCTGAGTGGTTAATTCCTGGTTCTTGATGGTGATCCAATCGCTTACGCGTCGCAACGCATCAGGGGTATCAATTACGGTTAAATCGCCCGTCAGACGATTCAGTGTGAACTTGCCATGCGTGGTCAGCAATCCGGTTACCAGTGCTTCAATTCCATCCCAGTAGGCGGTGGTGTCCACAGAAACCTCAACTTTATCCTGGGCTTGTAAATCGGACCTGCCTGCCTGATCTTGGATTGATCCAGACAGTCCGACTGATGCTTGCCATTTTGCATCAATCGCTGGAACAAACAGTGTCCACATTCCAATCTGTGTGTGGAAGACTTCAATATGACCGTTTCGGGTACGCCAGCTGAAGCCTAGTCGACCTGTAATGTGGTCGAGAGCCTGTTTCGCAGAGCCGTGCCAATCGATAGCCGGGAGTTCGGCAGATCGAATGTCACCAGCAATCGAAATTGGCAATTCAATCTGAGCCGAAATCTGACGACTCAATTCGATCAGGGAGACAGCTTCGACAAAGGTCAGTGAAATCGCTCTGTTCAGAGCTAACGGCTCGGGATCTGGTGAGTCGATTACCTGAATTGGCGCGGCCGGACCGATCCAAGGCATGGAAATTTCTTGTACCAGATTTGTTCCGCGTGTAATTTCTGACGATTGAGTTGATTGTCGCAGTTCATTTTCAACTTGTGCGACAAACCGTTCGGTCGTTGTTGTCAAGCCAGATGGGAGTTGACAGGCGGTTAACAGAAGTCCCGCACAAGATGCCACAATGGAATTGAAAAGCCAGCCGTTCATCACTGGGTATTCACCGGTTTTGTATGTGGTTCGATTACCAGCACCTGATTGCCGGTGTAGAACTTTGCGACCAAAGGAATTGGCGCATTTTGGTAGTGCGACAGTAGTGTTTCGACCACATCTGGCAAGGTGCCAGTAAATTTCGCCGGATAGGTAATGACATAGTCATGCTGACTGCGCCATTCCAGCGACCAGTTGACCAACTGTACCCAGTCTTGCAAGTTTTCTCGTAAAGTTCGAGAATCTTGCAATATCCAAATGTAGGGATTTGCAGAATTGTTATCTGTTTTTATCGGTGTTGATCGGAGTTGTTCGATGGGTTGCGTGTGTAGAGTACGATTTTGAGGAATTTCCTGCGGTTCTGCCCCGACACGTTGAAACCACAAAATTCTCTGCGTGCTGTCTTCGTGTAATTGCCAGGGTTGACCTACGATTGTCCGAATGGCGGTCCGCACGTCCAGGGGGCCGATAATTCGATGTGATTCGGGGAGTGGTAACTTGAGCGTATGGCGAATATCTTCAGTTTCGACATGCCGGTATCCAGAGCGATGCAACACGTAATCAAGTGCTGTTCCAACGGTCTTTACATAGGGAGGAAATCGGGTTTCGATCACAGCAGAGAGCAAATCAACTTGATTTGAATCAGCGGCAAGCGAATGTAGTGAATAACGATTCACTCGCATTTCGTCTCTTCCGAACACAATTTGTGAGCAACACAAAAGGGCGAATACACCTAGCGTTGCAGACAAAAGTTTTAATTGCATACATTTCATAGGTCGCACTATGCCACCAAAGTCAGTAAAGCAATCTAATTAATCCGATTCTGGTGGGAGGGTATTTTTTCCAACCAGCGCAGACAGGCGAGTTGGCTTGCAGAGGTCACAATGCTGCTGGTACTTTACTCATCAGGAAATTGCGAGCTTTCCATGCCAGCGCGCTCGAGGTGAATATGGCCTTGGGATCATTTTCCAGAATCTTGATCCAGTTCATAACGTAGGATTCGTGACGCAGCTCACCAAGTATCCGAAAATCTGCACACAAAAAAGCAGATCCAATTTCGGCAACCAATTCTTCGAATGCATATCCAACTGATTCAAAAGGTTGGGGTTCAGCGATTCCCGACCGGTTCAAACGCGTTTTGTGTCCGGTCCAATGCGTCAGCTCATGCATCAGCGTGCTGTAATATCCAGCAGGTGAATCGAAAGCAGCTTTGGGTGGCATGCAAATAATGTCTGCCGCGGGGATGTAAGTGGCAGTATTGCCTGTGTGGCGAATTTTTGCGCCGCAAAGTTGAATCAGGCCATCAGCATTGGAATGCGATTCCCAGTTCTGCTCGGGAATAAACTTTGGGTGTTTTCCCTTGAAAATTCTGTCTGGTAATCCGCTGCATTGTTCGACATTAAAGAGGGTATACGCTCGAGCAATTTTGTAGGTTCGCCCCGGTTGAGCATTCTCTTCGTCATCATCAGACTTCGCCTTGCGATCGACATCGATGTGTTTGAACAAAACTGCGACAGTACCTTTCTCGCCCTTACAAACTTTTCCGCCTACTTTAGCTGCTTGTCTGAAAGTCAGCCATCGATCCTGTTCATAACCTCGAGCGATCGCTGAAGCCCACAGAATCGTAACATTGACACCCGTGTAGCGTCTTTCTGTGCCCGCATTGACCGGAAACTCAGGTACAGACTCAGCAGGAGACCAAGGTTTTCGCCACGGAGGTGCACCTGTTTTTAACGCGTCGATGAAGATTTTGGTTACTTGTGTAAAAATATTTTGCGAGCTATTGTTTGCCATCGTTCCATGCGTATGTTGAGAATGGAACGAAACTTAAACGGTTTTACGAGGAATGCCACCAAAAATCTGGTATATCAACTTTGGAGAATTTGCTGGAAAGGTAACTCATACCTGGGTTGAAGAGAGTTTTTTTGTCTCAATTGGTTGTGGATTATCAGTGCTCATTCGTTGTCGTTTGAGAGGTAGGTTTGTTCTGCATGGCTCGGTCTAAGGTTCGCTGACGATACCTTTCCCTGGTTTCATTGAAGAGCTTTGCATGATTTGAACTGTTGGTTCGCTGCGTATATATCTGCTCAGCATTTTCGACTTGAAACTGACCCTCATCCCTCAGACCAATGCCATTTTCGACCAGACGTTTACAGTAGACGGCCATTAACGAAACCGGGTTCCACACTGGCTTGCATTTATTTTGCAGCCCAGCTTGGATACGGCCATCCAATTCGTCAAGGAGTAACTGGTGCCAGGAGTCCCATGGTTGGGGAGGCTCTGGCAGGTCGGCAGGCAAACGTTTGAGGTTTAGTTCAATCAGGTGTTGCTGGTTGTCAGAAACAGAGTTTGGATACGTTAAGCGCTGTGGCAGTGGTAAACAATTTTGAGTATTGTTTAGTTTGTAGTACTTATTTTTTACTACCTTACTACTTGTATGTACTACTGAGTCGCGGTGAACTGGAGTTTTCTGTTGGTCAATATCTAACTGATTGATATTACCGTAGTTCACTTCATGAACTACGGTTTCTTGATCGACGTATCGTTCGACTTGATTGTGGTTGTTACTGACCTGGTTCTCAGAACTTGCTGGATTTGGATAGGTGCCAAAGAAACTTGTGTCTGCATCTCCATCAACTGTCATCCATGCTTCAGAACGCCTTTCGAATGGGTGTTTGTATTCCATTAAGTTGTCACCCATGCCGATGTCGTGACGCAGTGAGCTGAAAATCAGTTCAGCGATTTTACGGACATCCGAGTTTCGATGTTTTCTACACTCGCCGATGTAAGCCATGTAGTTGGCATCCAACTCAAAGGTATCTGACAGGCTTAAAGGTTCACCGTGAACCATATAGATGTTGCCATCCCTGGTAAACTGACCTGATTCATTGCGCTCTTGGTCGCGACATAAAAGCGTGATCCAGCGAGTGATGCGTAATTTTGAGATGCAACTGGATACGGTTCCCCGCGAGATATTCAACATCGATTGAATATCGTCGTAACTTGGGAACGAAGCCAACGACATATCAGGTGTACATCTAGAACGAATCGCCAGCCATACGAGTTTGTCGTAGGGGTTTAGGACCGGGTCGAAAATCAGTAGACGCGGGTGAGAATCGTACCAGTTGTCGGTGAAGATCATCCCGCTCGATTCATTGTCCCCATTGCGATAATTTTTTGCAGTTGACAGAATTCTCGACAAATTATTTTTGATTGCTTTAGTGTTCGGTTTGTTCATCATGAATCTCGCACCGTGTTAAACAAGTTGAGAAAAATATTGATCTCGCAGCCGCTAAACGATGCCAGGCGTTCACGTGCGATGCGAGTTTTTAAATGCGCATAATTTATTGATTACGAATGCGTTTGAGTATGTCGTCGCTTTCCCACTCTTGGACTAAATTCCAAATAATACGCATTGAAACTTTTTGCTCCAATGCATTGAAAATATCTAAGAATTCTTTGGCACTGAAACTCGGTGATTGTTTTAAAGAGGTTTCTACCGCTTTCCAAACCAATTTTTCTTCCTCCAATGAAGGATGGGGCGGTCGACCGGGCGAAAGTGAAGTCAGTCCCAACTGACGTCGTCTGAGTTTGAACTGCTTACTGCCCATACCATTGAGCGAGCGAATCATGTTGACTGGCGCATCGAAGCGAATCAACTCATCAATCATGGCTTCACTTTCTTTTTCACGAAGAATGTAATCAATCATTCGCCAATAAGTTTTCCGATTCAGGGTGATAGTGAGAAAGTGAGATTTGGTTGAGGTAAGACGAAGTTTGTCCGTGGTTGAAAGTGATCCCAGAGCCCGAACTTCGCACGGACCAAAACCCATTTCATAAAGTGCGTTGTAATCACCTTCTTCCTCACAACGGTGAAAATAAACTACGATTGAGTTCATCAGTTCTGTTTCCTTATTGATAGTCATAGTCGAATCCCTCCTTTTGACTTGTACTAAATAAATGCATATTGTTACGATTGGCCAGTTGATGAATATCCCGATAAGTGTGCATCATTTCACATAAATCGGACCAACTGTTATCATCAAGCTGACGCAAACCGAAACTGATCAGGCCGACATGGGGAACGGTACATTTCATTCTGCCTTTGGCATAGGCCATTATTGTTTTTGGGTTACCCGATTTAACAAAGTGAATGAGATCACTTCCGCTGACCAATTTGGCAGTCATGGGGCGTGCACATTCAGTTGCCCATTGCAAGTCTGAAAATTCCATCAACTGCCACCACAACACATCCCGAGTTGCGATTTCGCTTGTGTTCAATCGCTCAACGAGAGGTGGGTAGTCCGTTACCAGGTAACCAATACCCCAATCACCTGTCTGCGCGATGATCAGGCGTTTAGTTTTGGGGTTGGAGTAAAAATCATGACGTTTTGCAATACGAGTTGCTATTGCAAGTGCTTTTTGTCTTAACGTCCGCAGTTCGACATCCACTTCAGATATCTGCGACGATTCATTTGACGGGGTCTTTAACACTGCGCGTGGGTGAGGTTGTTTCGTGGTTTGAAACTCTTGCGAACCCGTCGGTTGCAAATGCTGCGCCTTGGAATTCGAAGATCCACCTGATTGTTCTTGGTACTGATTGCTTACTTGACAATCGATTTCGGGAATAACTTCTTCTCTCGCGAGTTTCGTATGGTTGGGGTCGGATTTTTGGCGCTGTTCCTGTTCTGCCAGCGAAGCACGAACTTTTTCATAAGAATCGTTCAGAGGTTCCCATGATAGATTCAGATAACCATCCAACCGGAGTGCTATATCCTGAATCGAAGTTGCCACTTGACCGCTGAGACTCGCTTCCAGACACCGACGATAAACCTTAAAGTTCCAGTCAGATTCGGTATACGTTTGAAGCGTTTGTGTGAAAATCTCGTTGGCGTCTTCGGCAGATTTATCGAATTCCTGACAGACGCTTTTGAATACCTTTTGTAGCTTACGCAGTTTCTGCATCTGCGGCCGTCCCATTTTTAGACAGATTTCAGGTGAAAGATGTGGTTCAACGGTTTCGGCGGCGTAGAGCATGACCGAAAGCGTACTTAGAGTGATGCTGAATCCTTTTTCAGAGAGCTTCGCATGAGCGTCGCGAATCGTCAATTCCTGATCTCCATCTGACTCGGATTGCAGATAGTCGATGGCGGATCTGACACCGAGCGCTTTATCAATGAAACACAAGGATTTTCGCATTTCGTTTTCTTGAAGGTGCCCGATAATTGCGTCAGATTCGAAACCAGACCATGGTATGAAGCAGCAGTCTACAAACCTGAACCTGTAGTCGCCACTTTCTTCATAGAGCTCTGTTATGGCTTTTAGCCTTGTGTTACCACCTTTGTAAATGACGTAGTGATCGTGATCTGGTCTGTGGGTAACAACCAGCGGTTGATTGAGTCCGTCGTTTGCAATCGATTCTTTGATTTTGTTGTAGTTTGGATTTTTCTGTCGACGGGGATTTTTTTCATAGGATTCAATTTCTCGGATCGACAACCTTAGCAAAGTACGTTCAGCCAATGAATCATGACCATTCGAGTTGTGTTGACGAACAGACACTAAATCGCCGGGTTCATTATTTCTGGAGCGGTTGGATTGCGTGTTTTTCGACATGCTGGCACCTTTCCTTAGTGAAATTTTGTAGCAAAGTTCATTCTGCCAAGTCAAGCAAATCACCAGATTTGCTGGTTCGCTTGATTTTAAATAGGTGATGTGGACTTCTTTTCGATTGACTCGATTTACATGCACTCATCCGACTTGATGTCAGGACAGTCAAACGCAAATTCGCAAAGCAATGGGGTTCGATTGAAATGGGCTGCTTATGAATCCAAGATTGGGGAAAATTCTTATTGAGTTTTTCAGTGCGTGCACCAAAATGGTGCGCTGACAGGCGCTCAATTTGGGTGTTTACACTGTAAACACGATCAAAATGCACCAAAATGGTGCGCATGACTCCTTTGTTTGTTAGATTGAGTGGGTTTCTTGATTGATTCAATCGGTTGGTTGTTACGATACCTGTACAACATTCAGAAATACGAGGAACGGGGTTCAAAATCAACAAAACAAACGGTCCGGAAAAAGGCATGTTCTGGAGGGACCAAAACGGTATGTACTGGAATAGAACAGGGCCAGAGCAATCGGGATTGGCAGGGCGAGCAAAAGTTCGGAAAGTCGTTTGGTTTTGTAGATTGACGACTGGTGTTGAGAAGATTGACTCGATGATTGTGTTGAGCCAGGTTAGTGGAACTTGAATAAAGTTCCGAGGACAGTTCGAATGGATAGAGTCAGAAAATAATTCCGACTGATTAATGGTTTTGATTTTGACTGCGGCAATGGAAACTAAACATCGGCAATTTCTTTTCGTTGCCGTAGCGTTCGTGAGCCCGATAAAAATTCTGCGATTGTGGAGCGAACCGAATGGATAGTGCATTTTCGCACTGAATAAAAGAGCTTTGCGGTTAAGCGTTGCAAGCAAAGCAACGTGGCTAGCTTTGGTGCGGGAGTTAGCCGCTGACTTGGTAGTTTTACCTCTAGAATTGCGTAGGACGAAATCGCCAGCAAGTGACGTAAGTGCGTTAATATGTGAGGAAAAATGTGTAACTTTGAGAAAATGATATACCCCGGCGTTAACGGTGCTGTAGAGGCAGAGAAACGGGATAATTTTGCAATTGATACAGTTCTCTAATAGAACTGTATCAAAAATTTGTGATTTTTGGCAAAATTGGCGACAAATTTTGTTCAGCAGGAGGGAGTCGGCACTTATTTTTATCGTTGAGTGGCGTAATAAATCCTGCTTGAATTGACTGATGAAACACTCCAGATCTTGTCCTGAGGATATAATATCAGTCGAATGAAAGGGTGTTGGTAAGTTGGTTGAATCTTGTAAGTGCATGACTTAAAAAAGAAATCTGAGTCTTAATCAGTTCCATTCATTTTTCAGCTTGTTTTTGGCCCTATTACGGCTACTCAACTGCAAAAAAATCCGTACCAATCGCGCATTGCATTTACAATTTAACCACATAGAAAACACTCATTTGTTGTATACACTTACACAGATTTGAGTCATTCAATGTCGAAGAATTTGCATGTTTTTTGACGGAGGATGATCAAGAGCGTGAATTTGATTTTCAGCTTGCCGGCGCATAAAGAAATGGCTAAAGCGAATGGCTTGATTGCCCCTTGCTGCGTTCGGCTAGATATTTCGAGATGAAAAATATCCGGCAAAAAACCAAGGCTGTCAGGGCAGGACAAGTCCGCACACCAGAACGGGAACACAGCGACCCGATTTTCGCGACATCTAGTTTCGTGTTTGACAGCGCGGAACATGCATCACAAATGTTCGCTGAACAAGAAGCGGGCAATATCTACTCCAGATTTACCAACCCAACGACTCGCGCCTTTGAGCAACGGCTCGCCTCCCTGGAAAATGCCAGGTATTGCAGTGGTACTGCTTCTGGTATGTCAGCGGTCTTGGCTGTTTGCATGACGGCGCTTCGGTCTGGAGACCGGATCGCGGCGACCCGGGGGTTATTCGGTTCAACGGTCAATTTATTCAGCAATATTTTGGCGAGATTTGGGATCAAGACCGATTTCTATTCACCAGACGAAATTTACGAAGCGGTAAGGGGAACGGACATACGGATGATTTTTATAGAATCACCGTCGAATCCGCTTTGCGAAATTGTTGATATTGCTAAGCTCGCAAGTGTCAGCAAAGCACTCGAGAACTGCATGCTTGTAGTGGACAATTGTGCTTGTACGCCCATTTTGCAACAGCCGCTAACGCTCGGTGCAGATGTTGTGATTCACTCGGCAACTAAATTTTTGGACGGTCAGGGACGTGCGGTCGGTGGCGCGGTGGCAACGAATAATGCCGAGTTGGCAAATGGCGTGTTTGCTTTTCTACGGACAGCGGGTCCCTCGATGAGTCCGTTCAACGCCTGGATCTTTCACAAGGGATTGGAAACGCTTGCCGTTCGTATGCAAGAATCGTGCTTGAGTGCCCGGAGCATAGCCAAATGGTTGCACGAACATCCGAAGGTGAACCAGGTGTACTACCCGGGCTTGGTCAGCCATCCAGGGCATGAACTTGCTGCCAGCCAACAAAGTGATTTTGGCGCGTTGTTGGCCTTCGAGGTGGCTGGAAGTAGACTCACTGCCTGGAAGTTGATTGATCAGGTTGAGATCTTTTCTGTAACTGCCAATCTCGGTGATGTAAAGAGCACAATAACACATCCCGCGTCGACCACACATGCAAGAGTATCACAAGCGGATCGCGCGCGGATGGGGATAAGCGAGGGATTGATTCGACTCTCAGTTGGATTGGAAGACCCTCTGGACTTGGTTGAAGACCTTGAGTCTGCTATGGAGTTAATTTGAAGTTTGGGCGATGGTCGTTTGCCGTAGTTCGTTTGGTGAACTACGGTGAAAATGTAAATTGAATTATGGAATGTTGCGAGTATTGTCACATGTTGATCTGATTGAGACCGCCAAATTTGAACTGTTCAGTAGTGGATTTACCAGCATCAACCCAATCATTGCTGCAAAAAAACCAATCGTTGAGGCAGCATTGAGTTTTCTTTAATTCGAGAGTGAGTTTATTGCACGCCACTTAGGAAGACTACAGCCTTAGCTGTGCAATCTGTTCGGGTGTGATATTGGTGAATTGTTCGATTTCCTGATCCGGTCTACCAGCACGCACCATGCGTTCGGCAATGGCCATCTGCGTCTGACGGACACCCTGTTCAATACCTTTCTCTCTACCCATCAGTTCCGCTTCTGCGAACGAATCCGGATAGACCTCTTCCCACTGTTGTATCAACTCTTGCATCCTCTCATCTCCCGGCTTGGTCGTTAAAAATACCCATCTGCCTGTTTTGGATAATCTGTGTGGGCAACAACGTGAGTCTTGCCAACTCCCATGCTCTGCCAAGCAAATTCACATCCACCGCGAGCATTTTCCAGTGTCTACCATCTGCAAAGGAACGGGTTATGAACTGTTCGCAATCTCTACGTGGAAAACCTGTCATTCAGAAGCAGTGTGCCGTCTTTAAATCCAGGGTGAGCTATTGGTACCACTCTCAAGAAGACTGCTGCCTTAGCTGTGCAATCTGTTCGGGTGTGATATTGGTGAATTGTTCGATTTCCTGATCCGGTCTGCCAGCACGCACCATGCGTTCGGCAATGGCCATCTGCGTCTGACGGGCTCCCTGCTCAATACCTTGCTCCAGCCCCTGCTCAATACCTTGCTCCAGCCCCTGTTCAATACCTTGCTCCAGCCCCTGTTCAATGCCTTGCTCAATGCCTTTCTCTCTACCCATCAGTTCCGCTTCTGCGAACGAATCCGGATAGACCTCTTCCCACTGCTGTACCAACTCCTGCATCCTCTCATCTCCCGGCCTGGTTGCCTTCAATACCTGTCTGACTTGTGTTATTTTAATCTTTGGGCGCACCCTCGCCAAATATTTGAACGTCCCCTTCATAAACCCCGTGCGCGCCACCCCCGGGGCCAACTCGCACGCCGCTGCCATCCACTTGGCATAACTGTGCTGATCCGCTTCCCAGATCTCCGCCATCACCTGCAGTACCAGTTGGTCGATTAACTCTTATATGGAAACCTCTCGAATTGCAAGTGTAATGTTGCGAATCAATGAACAAAAGATGGGGTGCGGTCTTATATTCGGCCTACTATTGAGGAGGGCATGAATGCCGTCCTCGTGCCATGATGATTTTCGCGCACAGGACTCCTTATCTAACTTTCGGCTTGCATGCTGCCGTAGAATTTATCAGGCTCTTCCCGTGCAGGCATCGCCCTTTTTGTCATCAGTTCACAATCTCACCAATGCAACTCCCTTGACAGGTTAACCGTTTCACTGCACCGGCCTCAATAGCCAGTGCAGTCATGTATTCATTTCGATGACCCACCCGTCGCAAAGCGACGCGGGTCGTATTTGACGCCTTGGGACAAAATCACCCAACTGATACGCGCCAGCTGATTGGCCAGCGCCACCGCGGCCTTGTTGTTATTGCTGCGCCTGGCAATCCGTCTGACCTTGCTATACAGCGGATCCGAGTTGTCCGTGTTTCGGCGCGCTGCAGACACCACCGAGCGGGCGCCATGAATCAACATCGTGCGCACATAGCGGTCACCGCATTTGGAGATGCCGCCGGACTTGTCATGTCCGCCACTTGAGTATTGGCGCGGCACCAGACCCAGCCAGGCGGCAAAGTCGCGTCCATTTTCAAAACCACTGCCATCACCAGCCGCAGCCACCAGTGCACTGGCCACCAGCGGACCAATGCCCGGCACCGTCTGCAACCGCTGCACCGCTTCGTCCTTTGAACCGTGCGCCTCAATCCGATGGGTGTAATAGGTCAACTGCTCTTTGGCCTGGGTCAAATTCAGTGCCTCGCGGCGCAGCGTGAGAGAAAACTCAAAGCTCACCTGACTGAGATCCAGGCCTTTGTGCGCGAGCGCATCATCACTGAGCACTTGGTTGATCAACTGATCCACGGCCCCTTTTGAGCGCCGCACCACCAATCCCCGTTCCGACAGATGCGCGCGGATGGCATTGTAGCTCTGGGTTTGCTGCTTGAGTGCCTGCTGGCGAAGACCATGCAACATCGACAAGTCTTGCTGCGCGACCGTTTTGAGCGCGACCGCGTGCAACCGCGGGCGCAGCGATGCCTCGGCTATTGCCACCGAATCGTTGGCGTCGGTTTTGTTGTTCAGCACATAGGTCTTCACCCACCTTGGCGGCAACAGTCGAACCGGTAGCCCCAACTCCTCGAACTTCCGACCCCAGTAATGCGCCCCGCCACAGGCCTCCATCGCCACACAGCGCACCTTCGCTGCATCTAATCTGGCAAAATACCCCAACACCTGGTTGCGCTTGAGCTTGACCTGACGGATCAATTTCATGTTGCGATTCATCTCGGACAAGTAAAACACGTTCTTCGCCAAATCCAACCCAATGGTTGTGTTATCGTATGTAGTCTGCATTGTTAACCTCTCACTTTCGTGTTAGTTGGTTGGTTCAACCTTATTCTAACTGCCAAGGTGAGAGGTTTCCATATCATCTAACTTGGTCAACTCCCCCTTTTGCCACAACTCGCGTACATTCACAAACACCGCCTCAAAGTTCAGCAAATGCTGCTTGAACTTGTGCACAAATTCACCCGGCAGTTTGGCATGTTCAAAAGCTTCGAACGTCTTGTCCTTACGCCATGCACTGTGACCGTGATAAATCACGATGGGCACGACTGCTGCAACCCCTCGATGATACTCAACTGCAATGTATCGGAGCAGTTGGCGGAACACTTGCGAGTCGGTGTGGCTTTTATGGTCAACAATGAAGCTGATCATGACTTGTTCTTGGTTGTTGAGGCGGATCTGACACCTTAGATCAAACACTGATTCGATCAGTTCGTGATCAACAACCGAACGTTCGCCCATCACTTGGAGGGTATCGAGATCAAACACGGCGAGCTGTTGTGGGCTCAGGGCGAGTTGTAACAGGGAGACAATCCGCAGCGGTTGTCGAAAGTTGCTTCTGAAGTACCGGTCATGCCAGGGTCCGCGGTTCGGGTGTTGTGCAGCCATCAGTTAGTCTCCGTTGCAAGCTGAATCATTCCGTTGCGGCTGACACACGCCGTTCGGTGTTGACAGCGCATCTCAGCATACGGGTAGCAATAAGCGATTTCGATGACTGCCGCAATCGAAAATCCGATAACTGCCAGGGGTGAATTTAATTTGAATGGCGGGTGAAGCTAGGCTTCCTGCCTGCGATCACGCATCCCTCCCTTTCCCAGATTAGCGGTGAACAGTAAGTGTTGTAGTTTAACGGCTTCCCTTTTATTGGTACACAATTAGTTTGTGTGAGAGTTCGCTCGATCATTGAATGAATTCAACTGAGAATCGTTACTGTGATTTAGTCTTGCTGAGACTGTATAACCGCGTTCGCCACTCGCGATGATGGCAGTTTGTGCAAATGTTTGAAAACAAAATTAGAAGTATCAAGGATTTGGTCAAGCTCAACACCTGTTGTCATGCCCATTCCATTGAGCATGAAAACTACATCCTCAGTTGCGACATTGCCACTTGCACCACGCGCATATGGACAACCACCTAATCCACCAATAGAACTATCAACAACTCTGATACCATAATCAAGAGCAACCGCAATATTAGGTAATGCCTGTCCGTAGGTGTCGTGGAAATGGACAGCAACTGTTCGCAGATCCACACTGTCCGTTGCTGCTCCCAATAAAGCATGTGTTTTGTTGATTGTGCCAATCCCGATTGTGTCGCCGAGAGAAACCTCGTAACAACCAATATTGAATAATCGTTCCATTACTGGAATGACCTGGCTTGGTGAAATCTCCCCTTCATAAGGACATCCCAAGACACAGGAAATGTAACCTCTCACAGGAATGTCGAGATCTATAGCCCTTTCGACAACCGGTTGAAATCTAGCAAACGATTGTTCGATACTGCAGTTGGTGTTTTTCTGCGTAAAAGTTTCCGACGCGGCGGTGAATATGGCGATTTCATCGACATCTGATGCAATTGCATTTTCCAGACCAATCAGATTGGGTACCAGCGCAATCAGACTGACATTTTCGCGACGCTCAACCAAACTCAACACTTCTGCTGTGTTTGCCATTTGTGGTACCCACTTTGGAGATACGAAACTACCGACTTCGATTGATTTGATCCCTGTTTTCGACAGGCGATTGATAAATTCCGAACGAAATTCAGCCGAAGTTTGGCTGGATTCGTTCTGTAGTCCGTCCCGCGGTCCAACCTCTACCAGACGAACGTGATCTGAGAATTGCGTAACCGTCATGCTTAACTGTTGGTTTGTGTATCGATCGCCTCGACGGATACACAACTGGCTCCTTCATCAATCAGTTGGTTTTCGGAAAATGGTAGCGCCGTGACGACTCCGTCAACCGGGCTGGATATTTGATGTTCCATTTTCATTGCTTCAATCACAACCAGAGTTTGGCCTGCTCGAATGCGGTCACCGACGTCAACCAGCACTCGGGCAATTCTACCGGGTAGTGGAGCACTGAGGGATCCGGCTATTCCGCTACTTGCGCGCACCTTTGCAAGGTGATTGGACAAAATCAATTCATAGCGAACACTGCGGTAGAAAAGATACAGCGTTTGATCCACTTGGACAACTGGTACATGCCATTTTTCGCCTTCAATAGAAACGGTGACAGAGCCCCCGTCAAACTGCAGTTCTTCGAGGGTGTAAGTTTGGTTATCGTAATTCACAAGAATTTTATCGAGAACAAATGTCACGCTGAGGTGGTACAACTTTTCAGTGAATTCAAAACTATAGGCAAACACACGCCGTGAATTAAGGCGCCAGCCATTGCCTGACCCCCATGGAGAATGTAAGTCATTGCTCTTGGCGTTTTGTGTTTGAACCTCACCCTTGCTTTGTAAGCTAACGAAAAGCAGCGCAACGATCAGAATCTCGACCGGCATTTCTGTTGCCCGGGATATCAGACGCGGTAAGTGATTTTCGACATATTTAACATCAACCATATCAGTTTGAAAGATATCGTCTGTAATCAAGTTTGAGAGAAACTCGACATTCGTATCCACACCCACGATTCGGGTCTGATCCAATACACCCTGCAGGCGATTGATCGATGCTTCTCGAGTTTCATCATGGACCACTAACTTCGCGATCAAAGGATCATAGTGCAGATCAACCTGATCTCCTTGCCTTACACCGGTATGAACTTGAAGCTGCGCTGAATCATCGGGTAAGTGAAGATAGTCAATGCGGCCCGGCGATGGCAAGAACGCTTTTGCAGGATTTTCAGCATAGATTCGCGACTGAATCGAATGGCCCAAAGGAGATTGCGGTACTGTCAACTGTGTGATTGACTGTCCCGCGGCGATTCTCAGTTGCCATTCCACTAAATCGATGCCGGTTATCTGCTCGGTAACAGGGTGCTCTACTTGCAATCGGGTGTTCATCTCCAAGAAATAAAAAGCATCATCCACCAACAAAAATTCTACGGTGCCCACACTGTAATAGTTGAGTGCCTCCGTCAGCGAGATTGCGGCCTCATACATTTGCTGTCGAGTATTGGGGTTAATGTGTGGCGCAGGAGCTTCTTCCACAATTTTCTGGTAGCGACGTTGTGCGGAACAGTCACGATCGAAAAGATGGACAGCATTTCCAAATTTGTCCGCCAGCACCTGAATCTCGACATGTCGGGCGGGATTCAGGTATTTCTCGACAATCACAAGATCGTCACCAAAAAACTCCATCGCTTGTGCGCGAACCGTCTGTAGTTGTTCAGTCAATTCGGCGTCCGAGTGGACAATACTCATTCCTCGACCGCCACCGCCTGCGGCTGCTTTAAGGAGCACTGGATATCCAATATCACGCGCCTTTTTGATCAAACCCGAGTCATCAATTCCGGAACCTCGAAGTCCTGGCAAGACCGGGACCCCGGCAGTCATGGCTATCTTGGCCGCTTTAGATTTCGATGCCATATTTTGAATGGCGCTCGCCGATGGGCCAACAAATTCTATGTTTTCTTTTTCACATGCATCAGCCAGGGCGCTGTTTTCAGATAAAAAACCATAGCCGGGATGCAACGCATCAGCATTAGCTCGAATGGCCGCTTCCATAACACGCTCGATATTAAGGTAGCTTTCGGATGGACGGGAGGCGCCAATATAGATCGACTGATTAGCATATGTATTGTGTAGTGCATTGCGGTCAGCATCCGAGTAAACCGTGGCCACCGGAATCTCGAGTCGTTGCGCGGTTCGAATGATGCGACAGGCAATCTCCCCGCGATTGGCAATCAGCAGTTTTCGAAACAACAGTTCAAACCAGTTAGGAAATTCGCCAGTTTGGATGACGCTTTTCAAGAAACGCGCTAATGCCTTCTCGACCTTCGTCAGACGCGCGGATGGTGGCTATCAAATCGGCCGTGTGAGTTTGCAAATCATCCGTAATCGGCATAGAAAGATTGTCGATAACGTGTGATTTTGCCACGTGCTGAGCTTGCGGCCCACAGGCCAGCAAGTCATCCACCAATTGTCTTTGCATAGCTGGCAGTGCCGCGGCGTCAACGCATTCGTGTACCAATCCGGAACGTCGGGCGGTTGTTGCGTCAAACCGTTCTGCACTCAAAATATAACGCTTCGCGATGCGAGGACCCATTGCATTCACAACATAAGGACCAATCACTGCGGGAATTAATCCCAGTTTTACTTCGGATAGACAGAAAATTGCCGTATCCTCAGCGATAACAATATCACTACAGGCGACAAGTCCCACACCGCCACCAAAAATCGCGCCATGTACGATTGCAACTGTGGGTTTCGAAAAGCGATACAACGAATGCATCATCTTTGCCATTTGCATGGCATCGCGGTAGTTTTGATCTGCTGAATAATTTGCGGTACGTTTCATCCAGTTCAGGTCTGCACCAGCGCAGAAACTGCGGCCGGCACCCTGGATACACAAAACCCGGATTGTGTAGTCTTTGTCCAATTGTTCAAGTGCTTGCGAGATTTCATTAATCATCGTTTCGTTAAACGCGTTGTGAACTTTTGGGCGATTCAGCAACAGCGTACCAACTCCCTCAGAGTCCACTTCGATTTGAATTGTAGAAAATTGAGTGCCAGACATGAACTGGTTTGCTACATTCTAAAGATTCCGAAGCGAGTCGCTTCGCTTGGTGCATTGTAGGCGGCAGATAGCCCGAGCCCCAGCACTGTGCGGGTATCCGCAGGATCAATTATTCCATCATCCCATAGTCTTGCACTTGAATAATACGGAAGACCTTCGGTCTCATACTGGTCCAGAATTGATTGTTTGAACTGTTGCTGTTCTGCCTTTGGCCACGACAGGCCTGAGGCACTGTCTAAACGTACCTGAGTCAATACATTACCGGCTTGTTCACCACCCATCACTGAGATTCTCGCATTGGGCCACATCCATAGAAATCGCGGTGAGTACGCTCGTCCACACATCGCGTAATTGCCCGCACCGAAACTGCCGCCGATGATGACGGTAAACTTTGGCACCTTTGCACAGGCTACCGCAGTAACCATCTTCGCACCATCCTTGGCAATACCACCGGCTTCATACTTCTGTCCGACCATGAATCCCGCGATATTCTGCAAGAATACCAATGGAACGTTTCTTTGGCAGCAGATTTCGATAAAGTGTGTCGCCTTCAAGGCGGATTGAGAATACAGTATGCCCCGGTTTGCGATAATTCCTACCGGATAACCCATGATGTGAGCGAAGCCGCAAATCAGCGTATCACCATAGAGCTGCTTGAATTCATGAAATTCGCTGCCATCGGTAATGCGGGCAATGACTTCGCGTACATCATAGGATTGTCGTAGCTCAGTCGGGACAATTCCGTAGATGTCACGGGTCTCATACAGCGGTTCACGAGGCTCTTGAACCTCAACAGTCAGGTGCTTTGGGCAATTCAGGGTTGCCACAATGTCTCTGATTAAGGACAGGGCGTGCTTATCGTCATCCGCGCAATGATCTGTGATGCCTGATTGACGGGAATGCACATCGGCACCTCCCAACTGTTCGGCTGTTACGGTTTCGCCCGTTGCTGCCTTGACCAGCGGTGGGCCGCCCAGGAAAATGGTACCCTGTTCACGTACGATGATCGATTCGTCGCACATTGATGGGACATATGCGCCACCAGCAGTGCAGGAACCCATCACTGCCGCAATCTGTGGAATCCCAGCGGCTGACAAATTCGCCTGGTTGAAGAATATTCGTCCAAAGTGATCACGGTCAGGAAAAACTTCATCCTGCCGCGGCAGAAAAGCGCCGCCAGAATCTACGAGGTAAATACAGGGCAACCGATTGTCTGTCGCAATCTCCTGAGCACGCAAGTGTTTTTTCACGGTTAGCGGATAATATGTGCCGCCCTTGACCGTCGCGTCGTTGGCAAAAATCATACACTCGCGGCCTTGGATTGATCCGATGCCTGTGATGATGCCTGCAGCCGGGACATCATCATCGTACATCTGGTAGGCTGCATACGGTGCAATTTCTAAGAAAGGTGAACCGCGATCCAGTAGCAATCGAATCCGATCTCGGGCAAGCAGTTTACCGCGTGCCTGATGTTTCTGCCGAGCCCGTTCACTGCCACCCATTTGAATCGTTGCAAGCGTTTGATCCAGATCAGCCACGAGGTCGGACATGGCTTGGAACCGTTGCTTAAATTCGGAACTTTGCTGGTCAATGCTAGACGAGAGAACTGTCATTGCTGTCCGGTCCTGAGCGTGTCCAGTCGAATGTTACCAGCCACCCGACTTAAGCCAGGCTTCAAGAAGATTGAGACGGTCGTGTCCCCAAAACGGTTCGTCGTCAACGATAAAGAACGGTGATCCAAAAACATTTCTTGCGATTGCCTGGTCGGTTTCCTCGCGAACTCTCATTTTGACTTCAGGGTCCTGCAAGGCAGTTTCGATTGACTTGCGATCAATGCCAGCCTGAACTGCTATTTCAACAATAACATCAGTTTGTGAAATGTTCATGTCATCGATGAAGTAGGCGCGAATGAATCGGCGAGCCAGTTGTTTGGCTCGATTTGCACCGTGTGTATCAAGCAGCCAGTAAAAAGCACGACAGGCGGCGATGCTGGCGACCGGAAATGTGCTGGGGATTGAAAATCCAATGCCGTGATAGCGGGCAACTCGTGCCAGGTCGCGGGCACTGTAATCGTTGATCATGGGTATATGAACCAGTGGCTTACGGCCGGTAACTTTCATCACCGCGCCCATGAGGTACGGTCGCCAGATGACGCGACAATCATGGCGGGAAGCAATCTCGTCGATCAGTTCACTCGAAAAATATCCGTAAGGTGAGGAAAAATCGAAATAAAAATCAATAGTTTTGGTCACTTTGGGTCCTGCTTGTCATAAGCAAAGTATGTTAGTCGCGCACTATACCAATGGCAGTTGCTTCGCCACCACCAATGCAGAGCGATGCAACCCCACGCTTTAAATCATATTTTTCCATTGCAGCAATCAGCGTCACCACAATGCGTGTGCCTGAAGCACCAACCGGATGACCGAGTGCACATGCGCCACCATGAATATTCATACGCTCGTGAGGAATTTCAAGACGCTGCATCGCCGCCATGGTTACGACTGCGAATGCTTCGTTAATTTCGAATAGATCAACATTGTCAACTGACCAATTGAGTTTTGCAAGTAGCTGTTCGATAGCCCCAATGGGAGCGGTTGGAAAGAGGTTGGGTTCGGCCGCATAGCTGGCATGCCCGATGAGGCGGGCACGGATCGGTTTGCCGCGGTTTATGGCCTCATTTTCTGCCATCAGAATCACTGTGGCACTGCCATCGGAAATCGAACTTGAGTTGGCTGCCGTTACGCTGCCATTTTGTCGAAATGCGGGTTTCAATAATGGAATTTTTTCAGAATTTGTGATCTCGGGCTGTTCATCTGTTGAAACTTCGTAAGTCTCTTTTTTCGTGCGAACTTGTACGGGGGTAATCTCTCTTCGGAAGGTGCCGTTGTCAGTCGCTTTTTGTGCACGCGTTAACGATTCAATTGCAAACTCGTCTTGCGCCTGACGGCTGAATCCAAAGGACTCTGCACAGTCTTCGGCAAATTCTCCCATGAGTGCGCCTTTTTGATAGGCATCTTCCAAACCATCAGCAAACATGTGATCCATGATTTGACCGTGTCCCATCCGCAGGCCGTTCCTCGCTTTGGGCAAAAGATAAGGAGCATTGCTCATACTTTCCAGTCCGCCTGCCACAACCACTGCATTGGTCCCGGCAACAATCGAATCGTATCCCAGCATGATCGTTTTCATGCCAGACCCACACATCTTATTAACTGTGGTGCATCCTACCGACTTTGGAATGCCCGTACCAAGGGCTGCCTGACGAGCCGGGGCCTGACCCATTCCTGCAGGCAGAACACAGCCCATCAACACTTCGTCAACGTCAGCTCCTGCCAATTCTGAATCTGCCAGTGCCCCGGCAATGGAAGCTGACCCGAGCTCAGGTGCGGGCAGCTGCGACAGGCGGCCTTGAAAACCACCGATTGGGGTTCGGGCTAAGCCAGTTACGACAACAGAAGTCTCTTGCATTGGATTTTACCTTGGTAAACAAATGGGGGAATCATGTCGTTTCCTTGAAAATTTCCCGGCCGATTAACATGCGGCGAATCTCACTGGTTCCCGCACCTATTTCATACAGTTTAGCGTCCCTTAGCAGGCGTCCGGCGGGCATTTCGTTGATATATCCCATCGCGCCCAAGGATTGAATGGTTTCCAGTGCACATTCAGTTGCGCGTTCGGCAGTGAACAGAATCACAGCAGCTGCGTCTTTGCGCGTCGTCGCACCGCGGTCACAGGCTCTGGCTACTGCATAAGCATAAGCACGCGAAGCGTTTAACCAGGAATACATGTCTGCCAGCTTTCCCTGGATAAATTGAAATTCACCGATACTCTTGCCAAACTGCTGACGTTCATGAACGTAGGGAATGACCACCTCGATACACGCTTGCATAATGCCAATGGGTCCACCCGACAAAACAACTCGCTCGTAGTCAAGACCGCTCATCAACACCTTTACGCCGCCCCCGACTTCACCGAGCACATTTTGTTGTGGCACCCGGCAATCGCGAAATATTAACTCACAGGTATTCGACCCGCGCATACCAAGTTTATCAAGTTTCTGTCCGGTGGAAAATCCATCGAATTCCCGTTCGATAAGAAATGCGGTAATTCCTGCGCTGGTTGCGCGTGGGTCTGTTTTTGCGTAGACGACCAGCACATCAGCATCCGGTCCATTGGTAATCCACATTTTGTTGCCATTTAACACAAAGTGGTCGTCTTCAGCTATTGCCGCAAGACGCATACTGACGACATCTGAGCCGGAATTGGGTTCTGTCATCGCCAGCGCACCGACATGGTCTCCACTGATCAATTTGGGCAAATATTTCTGTTTCTGTTCGTCGGTACCGTTGCGATAAATTTGATTGACTGCGAGATTTGAGTGCGCACCGTAGGAAAGGCCGACTGCCGCCGATGCTCGGCTGATCTCTTCCATGGCGACTACATGTTCCAGATATCCCATGTCAGTTCCGCCATACTGGTCACTCACAGTAATTCCAAGCAATCCCATCTCTCCCATCGCTTTCCAAAGATGGTGCGGGAACTCGTTGGTCTGGTCAATTGTTGCTGCGAGCGGAACAATCTGCTGCTCAGCAAACTCGCGAACACTTGAACGGAGAAGATCTACCGTCTCGCCGAGTCCAAAATCCAATGTCGCAGGTATGTTCACCGATTAATGCTACTCCAAACTGATCAGTGATGTTCGTTGCAGGTTGAGCCGCGCAATTACCGGCCCATCGTTAGTTCGTATGTGACGCTTTGCATTTCCAATTTTACTTCCTATACGACCTATTACGATTCCTCAAGTCCACGCAATTCATGCCAAATTTGACAATGACTCTGGCTCGGCTGTTGGTCGCCGCATCGTTTATTGTGAACTCCTTTGTTCATGGGCAGGCCACATTGAGAAGCGGATCACCAGCAGTTACTGTTCACCATTTGCAGAGCCACTCGTTATCCACCTCGGGACAAGGTGGGAACTGCGCTGCCAACACTTCTCGCAGTTGCGTCGAAACCGTTGCAGTAGTCGATTCTCCGTACCGGTTGAGCTGTTCGTTTGGATCGTTGTCAAGATCGAAAAGCTCACCCCAATCGGGATGTTCCGGGTAAAGCGTGAGACGCCACTTCTCGGTTCTCACTGTCTGGTTGTATAGATCTCGACGTGCAGTGGGATGGTATTCTCCGAAATCATAATTCCGCCAAGCGGTGTTTGGATTTTCCATGAGTGGTGCCATACTCATTCCATCGAATTCATGTTCGGAGCGACTGACACCTGCCAACTCCAAAATCGTTGGAGCCAAATCGATATGGTTGGTGATTGAATTGACCGTGCTACCTGCGGGAATGCCTGGTCCCTGCATCAGGCAAGGTATTTCGGTTAGTTGTCGATATGGCGGTGGCCCTTTGTGCAGTAACCCGTGGTCGCCGAGCAGTTCACCATGGTCAGCAGTGAACAACACTACTGTATTGTCCGTGATTCCGACTCGGTCCAGGGATTGCAGCAGGCAGCCTACCTGCTCATCAATCATCGTAATTGCGGCATGGGTATAGGCAATCGCCAACTGCAACGATCGGTCGCTGATAGAATTTGTGGTAATCATTGATCCCGCTTCAAGATCTGAACGAGCTGACCAGTACAATTCTCTGAAACCAGCTCCTTTGGGATACAACTCGTCAAAATAGGGTAACTGACGACGGCGTTCCTCTGCGGATATTCGGGGGGCTGTCATGGCTGTCCAGGCAAAGCGATCTGCATAGGTTACTGGCGGGTCAAACGGATGATGCGGGTCGGGATAGGAAACAAATAAAAAGAACGGTGCTGAACCGTCCTTGCGCGTTTCGATAAACGCTACGGCACGATCTGTAATCCAGGTGTTGTAGTGGTGTTCTGTAGGGATGGCAGAACGCCAAATCTCATCGAGATCGGCCGGTGGAGCTTCTGGTGCGCTGCCGGGCAACAACAGCGGGACCGATTCTGGATGATTCGTTTTAAGCCACTCGGCGTAGTGTCCAGCGAGGTGGGCAGTATCGGACTCACCCAACAACAGGTCGACCGTCTCGTAGCCGAAGTAAGGACCATTCCAACCTTCCGATTCCGGAAGGCTCCAAAAGGCGCGCGAATCAGGCATATGGTAGGCTGCTGGTGCCAACAGCGGCTGCAAATGTTGCTTGCCTACGCCATGGGTTTGGTAACCATGTTCAACCAGTATATTCGTCATGGTGGGCACATGCCCTGGCAAGGCCATCCCGTTCATGACTAAACCATGGTAGCGAGGATATAAACCACTCAGCATTGTTGCTCTGCTGGGCGAACAGATTTGCATGGGAGTATTGTGGCGGACAAAATGACACCCATTGACTGCAATACTGTCAATATATGGAGTACAGGCGAGTTCGTTGCCGGCACACTGAAGGCTGTCTGATCTTTGCTGATCCGTGCAGATGAGTACGATGTTCGGTGGACTGTTCAACGAATTGATAAAAATGAATCAATTGGACCCTATATTTTCCTGCACATTTGTGCTTCAAAACTGATTTATTCAGAAACACGTCAATTGCATCAGAAGGCATTTATTTTATGCCCGGACGATCCCCGTGGTTCAACGGAGCGTCTACCAGCGATGTGGGGTTTTGGAATGAGTTGTGCACTAAATTTGTAAGGCTTAAAATGTATCTTTGCCCTATGGATATTGAGTAAGCTGGTCAGGGTGGCTGGTACTCCATTATTTTCCCGATCATTAAGTACTGAAATGTTGCCCAAATTGCGCGGCCTTGCTCGGTCCAAATCAACGCCACTTACTGGCGTGCTGTTTCTTGCATTGGCGCTGCCGACATCTGTATTGACCGATTCAAGTGACCATATTGGCCCGGATCCAATCCAGTCGGAAAATTGTGTGATGATCACGCCAGAGCGTTCGGTCACCTGTTCGGGCGAGTTTCTGGAGCGCAAAAATGATACCCGTCCACGGCTAACCATCAATTGCGGTCCCGGCTTATTTATGCTGATTTCACACCCGCCCACACCGGCTGAAGCTGCGACCCGACGCGTACGTTTAATTTCAGAGGATGGTGAGTTGTCTCGCGAGTGGCTCGCAATTTCGAAATCGCAATCAGCATTCCTGGTGTTCGATGGGGGCAGGGAACAGCAAGATTATCAATGGATGGTACGACTGATCGGTCAACTATTGACCCCAACGAACAGTGCGATTGGGTATTCATTCGATGATGACAGCATTGAAGGGATTTTTGAACTGGACTTCTCCGACCGTAAACTGATTGAACAATTGGCGCCGAACTGCTGATGGGCGGAGCAGTGGTTCGTTTCGGCAATGCTGAGCGATCAAATTTCTGTGTGCCTTCGCCATTTAAAGTTGATCAGTGAGGCAGATTGTTGTTTGCTGCATGACTGCACACAGGGTTATTTGGTCGGCAAAGATCGCATTAATGTTGATTGTTGCGACTGTTAAATTCTTTCCCGATTTGATGACCGCAGCTTCCGCTCTCAGTCGATCACCTCTAGCGGGTGCCAGTAAGTTGATTTTAAACTCGACGGTTAACACTCGGGCACCGGCTGGCATCAGTGAAAGTGCGGCATAACCACCGGCAGAATCGGCGATGGTACTGGTTGCTCCAGCATGAAAGAAACCATCCTGTTGAGTCAGATTTGGACTGAATGGTAGTTCGATCACACAAAACCCAGGTTCAATGGTTGGCATAGTCGCCCCCAGCAAATGCATGATTCCCTGCGCGTCGAAACTTGAGCGAACGGCTTGCTCAAAGTTTGCATTGCGGGATTCAAATATTTGGCGTGTCGCGTCGTTCATTGTCTTTGTGCCAACCGCTTCAATTTGTTGAAATTTCGCACCATCCAAAATCGCAACTGTCAATTCAATAGTTTGCGGGCATCATGCCACAAGCTGGAGATTAGCTTGCCCGCCGGCAGTGGTACCGAGAGCCGGCCGGCCTGTCCCGCCCAGGCTTGCATTCTTGCCAAATCATTGTTTTGCCGCGCAGTTGCAGTCAGGTTACTCGTTAGCTGGCGCTGTACAGGATAGGGCGACGGTTCGGGTGCATTCGCGGCCGCCGCCTTTACATACTCAGTCGCGATAGAACGCCCCAATCGGCCCGAAAACGCGCGTGTCAGTTGCGTATCGTTCGGTGCCGCGTCTGCAATGGCATCCGCCCATGCACAAGGAATAGCGGCTTCCGGGGTGCGCAGAAAGCCGGTGCCAATTTGAACCGCGGACGCACCAAGTGTCAGTGCTGCTGCGACACCGCGAGAGTCAGCAATCCCACCGGTGGCGACAACTGGAATGCTAACTGCATCAGCGATGCAGGGTAACAAGGCGAACAGTCCTGCCGCGGATTGCGAATCCTTTTGAGCAATGAATGTGCCCCGATGACCGCCAGCTTCGAATCCTTGCGCGACGACTGCATCCGCGCCGGCTGCTGCAGCCAGTTCAGCCTCTTCGACGGTGGTTGCGGTCGCCAGCCACAAGATCCCGGCCGATTTCATCTGCGCAACGAAAGCTTCAGGATAAACACCCATGATAGAAGAGATCACTCGCGGCTTGGCAGTGAGCATCGCTTCACACTGTGCTTCAAATTGGGGTGGGTCGGGAATTTGCGCGGCCATCTGGTCGTCCAACTGCCAACTTGCCACAAAATCCTGCACCCTTTTTTCGTGGCTAGGGTCACGCACAGGCGGTGGGTCTGGAATCCAGTTGTTCATCTGGAAGACACCGTTTGAGTGCGTTCTGAACTGCTTTGCCCAATCGACAATGGCAGCTGGCTGCATGAGCAATACACCACACGCGCCCAAGCCACCATGATTGGCAACCACGGCGGACAGTTGCACCGGGCAGGCACCCGCCATGGGTGCCAAGAGAATTGGAATGTCCAGACCCAACTGGTCACAGAAGCGACGCGTTCGCGTATCCCAACGTCTGATTTTTGCCATGAGCACAGTCTCGGTTGCAGTTGATGGCTGACACTATTATCGGAATTTACATGGCATTGTTGCGACCAAATCGTGTCATTGTGACAATCATAATTCCAAGATTGTCGTCTTAGATCAAGTCTGGATGAATATCAGAAATCGTCCACTTTGGTCTTTGGTAAAATAACAAAATCAAACAATTTTCATGATCTTTTCTCTTTGTTACACGGGATCCTGCACAAGCTTGATCCACAGTGATTAGTATTTCCGGGTATGGCAGTCGCAGCAGAAAAACTTAGTGTCGTTCAGGATCAGGCCCAGTTAGACCGGCCGCCGCGTTTTGTGACCGCGACCAGTCTATTTGACGGTCACGATGCTGCGATCAACGTAATGCGCCGTATTCTGCAAAGCTCGGGTGCCGAGATCATTCATCTCGGCCACAACCGCTCTGTGCGCGAGGTTGTTAGTGCTGCAGTCCATGAGGATGCCGACGGTATTGCTGTCAGTTCTTACCAGGGCGGCCACATCGAGTACTTCAAGTACATTTTGGAGATGCTCGAACAATATGGTCGCAGCGATATTCGGGTATTTGGCGGCGGTGGCGGTGTGATCGTCCCGCATGAAATAGACCAACTGCATGAATGTGGTGTTGCTAGAATTTTTTCGCCGGCTGATGGTCAAGAAATTGGATTGCAGGGAATAATCGATGAAATGCTGGCGATCTGTCATGCGAAACCGCGCGCCAAGATCCAGAATTCCGTGGTAGGCGCGCGTGATGACAATTTTGTGCAACTGGGATTGCTGATCAGCGGCATCGAAGCCGGTTCACAAAAGAGTATAGATTTAATCGAACCAAAGTCTCGATGCAAGCAGGCCGCGCCAATTTTGGGAATCACCGGCACTGGAGGTTCGGGAAAATCTTCGCTGACCGATGAGCTTGTGCACAGAATTCGCATTCACGGTGAAGGAGATCTCCGGGTTGCTATTCTGGCCGTTGATCCCACGCGCAAAAAAACCGGTGGCGCTCTGCTGGGTGACCGTATTCGTCTGAATGCGTCAGATTCGAACCAAGTTTTTGTACGTTCCATAGCAACTCGCGACGGCACCAGTGGAATTCCGACATCCCTGAACGCCATAATCGATGCTTGCAGAATTTGGGATTTCGATCTGATTGTTGTGGAAACCCCGGGGATTGGTCAGGGTGATACCGCGATTGTGCCTTACGTGGATCGCACAATTTATGTAATGACACCGGAATACGGCGCAGCCAGTCAGCTGGAAAAAATTGATATGCTGGATTACGCAGACCTGGTGGCAATCAATAAGTTTGATGCCAAGGGAGCCGAGGACGCATACCGCGACGTATGCAAGCAGGTACAGCGCAACCGAGGCGCCTTTGGACAGGACTCAACCACAATGCCGGTATTTGGCACCATTTCGGCACGTTTCAATGATGATGGTGTAACCGCACTTTTTGCCGCTATCGCTGAGCTGTTGGAATTGCGCGTACAACCCGGGATTTGTTCAGTCGAGAATTTACCCAAAACGGCCTCGAATCGGACGGGAGTGATCCCCAGTGAACGAATTGCCTATTTGGCAGAAATTGCAGCAACTTCCAGAGCATACCGAGCACACGTTGAAGCGCAAGCACTGTTGGCGCGGGAAATTCAACATTTACATTCAGTGGTGGAAATGCTTGAGAAGTCTGGCGATCGACCGGCAATCGAAGCACTTGCAGAACAATTGCAGACCCGTGAGCGCCGAGTTGATGGCGCGGCGCAGGAACTGCTCCTTAACTGGCCAGCACGCGCAATGACTTACCGAGCAGATACAGGTGGTGAATCTGATTCGCAATCCCGGTATACAACGACGATTTCAGGCACTCGGGTGCCCAAAATTTCCTTGCCGCAATATGCCGACCACGGCGACCTACTCAGGTGGCTCATGCTGGAAAACCTGCCGGGCTCCTATCCGTATACCGGCGGTGTATTTCCGTATAAACGCGACGATGAAGATCCCACGCGCATGTTTGCCGGGGAAGGCGGCCCAGCCAAGACCAATCGACGCTTCAAACTGCTGTCTGCGCATTCAGCAGCCAAACGGCTGTCTACCGCGTTTGATTCCGTTTCACTGTATGGGTTTGATCCCGACGAACGTCCTGATATTTATGGCAAAGTTGGCAACTCAGGCGTTTCGATTGCCACCTTGGAGGACATGAAAGTACTCTATGGCGGATTTGACTTGTGCAGCCCGAATACCTCGGTCTCAATGACCATTAATGGTCCGGCCCCGACTTATCTTGCGATGCTGCTCAATACAGCCGTTGATCAGCAGATTGACGCCTTCGTGAGTGACCAGCACCGTCAACCAGACCCTGACGAAGCCCGCGAGATCAAAGCCACTGCACTCAGACAAGTGCGCGGTACGGTGCAGGCCGATATTTTGAAAGAAGATCAGGGGCAAAACACCTGCATTTTTTCAACTGAGTTCAGTTTGCGCCTGATGGGCGATATTCAGGCCTACTTTATTGAAAACGATGTGCGAAACTTTTATTCGGTATCCATTTCCGGTTATCACATTGCGGAAGCAGGCGCAAACCCAATCTCGCAACTGGCGTTTACTTTGGCAAATGCATTTACTTACGTGGAAATGTATCTTGCCCGTGGTATGCACATCGATGACTTTGCCTCCAATTTGTCGTTCTTTTTCTCGAACGGCCTTGATGCTGAGTACACTGTGATGGGACGCGTCGCCAGGCGGATCTGGGCGATTGCACTCAAAGAACGTTATGGTGCAAGTGCCAAAAGCCAACGCCTGAAATACCATATTCAAACCTCGGGCCGCTCGTTGCACGCACAAGAGATTGATTTCAATGATATTCGTACTACCCTGCAGGCTTTGATCGCGGTGTATGACAATTGCAACAGCCTGCATACCAATGCTTTCGATGAAGCTATCACGACACCGACCGAAGCTTCGGTGCGACGCGCAATGGCCATTCAGTTGATCATCAATAAGGAATGGGGATTGGCACGCAGCGATAATCCTAATCAGGGGAGTTTTGTTCTCGAGGAGTTAACGGATTTGGTTGAGGAGGCTGTACTTTGTGAGTTTGAAGCAATCTCCCGACGCGGTGGTGTATTGGGTGCGATGGAAACGGGTTATCAGCGCGCCTGCATTCAGGATCAGTCGTTGCATTACGAGCATCTCAAACACAGTGGCAAGCTACCCATTGTTGGGGTGAATATGTTCTTGGACTCGCAATCCCCGGCAGAGACGATGATTGAACAGGCCCGTTCCACCGATGCAGAAAAACAGTCGCAACTGGATCGTTTGCGAGCCTTTCATGCGACTCATCAGGCTGACGCACCGGCCGCGCTTGAACTGTTGCAGCAAACGGCACTCGAAGGTGGTAACGTTTTTGCCGCGCTGATGTTAGCGGTGCGCTGCTGCTCGGTGGGTCAGATTACTGCAGCACTGTTCGCCGTTGGTGGAAAATATCGGCGCAACATGTAATGCGGTTGCCGATGCTGATTGAAGAGTACGGCTCCTAGCCTGGCGTACCTTGTTCGCCATCGTTTGTCCCACGTTGCAGGCCTTAAAAATTGCGCGCACTGTTTGATATTCGGGATCATGTTGTGGTTATTGCAGGTGCCGCGGGTGCGTTCGGTTCAACCATCGCGGGTGAGTTAGCATCAAGAGGGTGTCAATTGTCCCTGCTTGACATTAATTCTGCCGGATTGGAACAGGTTGTCTCTGCGTTGCCGTCCATGGATGCGATTCACAGCTGCCAGTTTGATATGACGGTCGAGGCGGATTGCGAGGCCGCTTTAAAAGAATGTCTTGCAAAATGGGGTCGAATTGATGCGCTGGTCAACTGCGTTGGCTTGTTCGAAATCATGCAGGCCAACGATATGCCGCTCGAGATTTTTTCACGCATACTTGAAACCAATGTCAGTGCTGCATTTTCGCTGTGTCGATTAGCCGCTCGACCAATGATGTCAAACGGTGGGGGTAGAATCATCAACATTGCTTCGGTTTCCGATTCAGTTGCCAATCCCGGCTATGCTGCCTACGCCGCGAGTAAGGCGGCACTTACGCACCTGACGCGCGTATTGGCGGTTGAATGGGCCGCATACTCAATCACGGTCAATGCGATCAGCCCAGCCATGTGCGACACCGGTTTGACCTCGGCATTTCTTGCCGAGGGAACCCATCGAGAAGCTGCAAAATCCAGAATTCTGTTCAACCGACTATTGGCACCTGAAGACCTTTTGGGGACTGTCATTTTGCTGCTTTCTCCTGGTGGCGGATTCATTACAGGACAATCGATACACGTCGATGGAGGACGAACAATCTCATGACCCATGCAACTGAAACCATGCCGAACATGCGATTCAATGTGCTCATCTTGTCATTGTGCCAGGCCTGCTTGTACACAGCCAATGCGGTTTTAATCGCGTCAGCCGCTCTGGTTGGGATGACCATGGCAGAGAATCCCATGTATGCGACGGTGCCAATTGCGATGGTATTCTTGTTTGGTATGGGTTGCGCATTACCCGCATCGATGCTTATGAAATACATCGGTCGCCGTGCTGGATTTCAGATCGGGTTGGTGTTTTCGATGTCAGGTGCGTGTCTTGCTGGTTATGCAGTGATTGTCCAAAGTTTCGTATTATTTTGTCTGGGTATTGCATTCATCGGCGTTGGCAATGCGTTCGGTGGCTTTTACCGCTTTGCTGCGGCCGATGTTTCCACCGAAAGCTATCGCAGTCGGGCGATTTCCTATGTATTGGCAGGCAGTGTTGCAGCAGCGTTTATTGGTCCAAACCTGGTTGCATTAACCAAGAATGCGATGGTCAATACTGCGTTTGCTGGATCGTATTTTGCACTTGCCGGTGTCTATGCCCTGTCCTTTTTTCTGGTGTCGTTTCTGAAGGTGCCACAGGCAAACGACCAGGCGGTTCAGTTGGAACGGCGACCACTGGTTGAGATTATGAAACAACCAGAGTTCATACTGGCTGTAGTCAGTGCAACCGTCGGTTACGGTGTGATGAATCTGTTAATGACCTCGACCCCGTTAGCCATGGATCTACGCGGCATGAGTTTCGGGCAGACTGCAATAGTGATTCAATGGCACATTTTTGCAATGTTTGCGCCCTCCTTTTTTACCGGTCACCTGGTGCGGATGTTTGGCGACTTGAATGTGATCGGAGCAGGTTTGGCGGCGCTGTTCGCGGCGGTGTTGATCCCTTATGTTATGGGTGACAACTTTGCAGCGTTTTGTGTGGCACTCATACTGCTGGGCATTGGGTGGAATTTCACTTTCCTCGGTGGTACGACACTGTTGACCAAAGTTTATCATCCGAGTGAAAAAGCGATTGTACAGGGTGTGAATGATCTTTGCGTTTTCTCAGTCGTTACACTAACTGCAATCATGTCGGGTGTGCTGCATCACGTTTGGGGCTGGTATGTGCTGAACGCGGGTGCATCGATTCCACTCGTAGTCGTTGTTTGCATGGTGTTATGGGTCAAGCGAACCCGAAGTGTCGCGGTTGCCCAACTCTGATTCGATTTTAGTCTGAATACAGTCGGTAAAGTGCGCTATGGTCAAGGTGTCCGTCACCTTGAGCAATCAATTCTTCATATCGAGTGCGGCAAAGCAGGGTCGACGGCAGTTGGACGCCCACCGCGTCCGCGAATTCAAGCGCCTGCTGTAAATCCTTGCGTTGAGTTTTGGCAGTTCCACCTGGTTGAAAGTTCCCTTCAACCATACGTCGACCGTGCAATTCGAGAATTTTCGAGTCGGCAAATCCACCGCGCAGTGCTTGCCAGACCTGGTCCAGATCTGCCCCGCCAAATTTTGCTAACGCGAAGGCTTCGGCTACCGCACCAATGGTGAGTCCAACGATGATTTGGTTGGCGGCTTTTGCAATCTGGCCGCAACCGACTTCGCCGACATGCACGATTTGATTGCCGAGTATCTGCAGTAGGGGATTAACGCGTTGTAGATTGATTGAGGAAGCACCAACCATGATCGATAGTGTCCCATGAATGGCACCGACCTGTCCGCCCGATACCGGCGCATCGACAAATCCGACCCCGTGCGCCTGCAGTTTACGGGCAAATTCCCGAGTGGCTTGAACCGCGGTTGTGCCCATGTCGACTACGACAGATTTTGCACTGATGCCTTGGATCACTCCTGCGGGACCAAACAATACGGATTCCACGGCTGCTGTATCAGACACCATGCAAATGACGATATCTGAATCTTGCGCAACGTCGGCAGGTGACTTTGCAGTATCAAACCCTTCTGATCGGAATTGTTCAAGCTTGGCCGGGCTGCGATTGAATACAGTAATCGAGGCACCGGACTCCTTGAGGTTGCGAGCCATGGGCTCGCCCATCAGTCCAAGTCCGATAAATCCGATGTGCGGGTCATTGCGGTGGGTCATAATTTGTTCCTTGATTTTAGGATTGTGAATAATTGCAGTCTATATCAAACAATTTTAGTGATAGTGCTATGGAGCGCAAGTGGTTGAATGCTGAATTTCGAGCAATCGGGTAACCAGGGCCGTGCGCGTCGAGGGCGAGTGCAGTTGCGCCACAGCTGCCTGGAAACGCCAACTTTCATGCCGGTCGGTACCATCGGCGCAGTCAAGACCATTGAACCGCGTGATCTCGAAAGACTGGATGCCAGGATTCTATTGGGCAATACATTTCACCTCATGCTTAGACCCGGTGTGGAAGTGATTGAACGACACGGTAGTCTGCACGATTTTATGGGTTGGGAGCGTTCGATACTGACCGACTCCGGTGGATTCCAGGTGTTCAGTCTGGCAAAATTGCGGCACATTGAGGAGCGCGGCGTCACTTTCCGGTCACCGGTCGATGGTGCCAAAATATTCATGGGACCGGAAGAGTCGATACACGTTCAGCGCGTCCTGGATTCTGACATCGCCATGGTTTTTGATGACTGTACTCCCTATCCGGCGACAAAACAGGAAGCGGAACTGTCAATGCTGCGCTCAATGCGTTGGGCCCAACGCTCCAAACAAGCCTTCGCGGGTTCCGTGAATGCGCTTTTTGGAATCGTTCAAGGTGGTATGTACCCGGATCTTCGCGCAACGTCACTGGATAGTTTGACTCACATTGGATTTGATGGTTATGCAATTGGTGGATTGTCTGTTGGTGAGCCAAAAGATGAGATGTATGCGATGCTGGAATCCATCACGCCAAAGATGCCGGTAGCAAAACCACGTTACCTGATGGGTGTCGGAACCCCGCAGGACATTGTTTTCGGTGTGGCTTGCGGAGTGGATATGTTTGATTGTGTATTACCGACCCGCAATGCTCGCAACGGTTGGCTATTTACGTCCAAAGGGGACGTTAAAATCCGCAATGCCAAGTATCGAACCGATACCCGTCCGGTGGATGAAAACTGCAACTGTCCGTGTTGTTCACAATTTTCGCGCGCGTATTTACGCCACCTTTATCAAATCAATGAACCGTTATATGCGAGGCTGGCAACCTTGCACAATCTTGAGTTTTATCTCAACCTGATGCAGCGCATTCGTCTGGCCATCGAAACCCAGAGTTTTGCTGAGATCTGTGATGCGTATGATGTCCCCAGATCGTGATGCCGTGTTCGATTACTGTTGGAGGTTGAGTTGTGATCCACCTTGCGGCCGCCTATGGTGAACCCGACCCACTTGGTTTTTCAGACTCATTTGCATTGGAAACCGAGCCGCTCTTCAGACTCATTTCCTATTGGAAAACACTCTTACTATCCCGAGCTCGGGATAATAAGTCATAATTGATTGTTGGTGGTATAGTTCAGCCAATTATTATTTTGCGTGTTGTTCTTGTGTTGCAATGATACTTCGAAGGGATTGGACTATGGCGCTATTAATCAATCAAATCATAGTGATATACGGAGTTATCTGAGTTATTCCTGGAATCCATAGAGTCGCCTAGGAAACGTACTGGCAGTGGGGTAGAATTTCAGAAATTTGGCCTCAAAGTGGCAAAAAAAGCCAATATGGGGTGCAATTTTGGAGTAAGCGTTTTTTCAAGTCTCGGCTTTCGCACGAAACATCAATACATTACAACCTTGGAAAAGACCTCAGGTTTACCGATGGGAGAGTCCAAATCGATGATCATGACTGTTCGTGTACATCCTGAAGTGAAGGAGAGACTGTGGATCGCCGCTGAGCAGGAGTGGCGCAGTCTCACTCACATGATTGAGGTGATGATTTGCCACTACTGTGACCAGGCAGAAGTGCATATCGCGGAAACCGGCACTGGAACCAAAGTAGCGTAGGCCCGTTGAGCAGTTACCACACGGACAAGACCATGAGCGCAAACAACAACCAACTTGAAAACCGTCTCTGGAGTGCTGCCGATGAGTTGCGGGCCAACTCCAAGCTGAGGGCATCGGAATACTCCATCCCAGTGCTGGGGATGATCTTCCTGCGCTATGCTGACGTGAAGTTCGCCGAGGCCGAAAAGCAGATGGGCGAGCAGGGCAGAGGCAGTGGCCGTCGCAGCAAAGGCGGCAAGGAGCGATATCAGGCTATGGGCGTGCTCTACCTGCCCGAGGCGGCGCGATTCGGCAACCTGATCAAGCTGCCCGAAGGGGAAAACATAGGACAGGCAATAAACGACGCCATGCGTACCATCGAGCAAGAGAATCCCGACCTCAAGGGCGTGTTGCCCAAGACCTACAACCGACTGGAGAACACCACCCTGGTGGAACTGCTCAAGCTGATGGGCTCCATCCCTATGGACATCGAGGGTGACGCGTTTGGCAAGATCTACGAATACTTTCTCGGTAAGTTCGCGATGACCGAAGGGCAGAAAGGCGGCGAGTTCTACACCCCCACCAGCATCGTCAAGCTGATCGTCGAGATCATCGAGCCCTTCCACGGACGAATCTTCGACCCGGCCTGCGGTTCCGGTGGGATGTTCGTGCAGTCCGCCCGCTTCGTGCAGGAGCACAAAATTAATGCCGCTGCCGAGATTAGCGTTTATGGTCAGGAGCGGGTCGCGGAGACTGTGCGCCTGGGCAAGATGAACCTCGCGGTGCATGGCCTTGCTGGGGACATTCGTCAGGGCAATACCTATTACGAAGACCTGCACAATTGCCTCGACAAGTTCGACTTCGTGATGGCCAATCCGCCCTTCAACGTAGACCGGGTGGACAAGGAGCGTCTCAAAGACGATCGACGCTTTCCCTTCGGCATGCCCCGCGCGGACAACGCCAACTACCTGTGGATCCAGAACTTCTACAGTGCCCTTGGCGTCACCGGTCGGGCCGGGTTCGTCATGGCCAATTCAGCCTCCGATGCCCGCGCCTCGGAACTGGAAATCCGCAAACGCCTCATCGAGGCCAAGGCGGTCGATGTAATGGTGGCCGTTGGCTCCAACTTCTTCTACACCGTCACGCTGCCTTGCACCCTCTGGTTCCTGGACCAGGGCAAGCGCGGTAACGAGCGTGAGGATACTGTGCTGTTCATCGATGCCCGCCACATCTACCGCCAGATTGACCGAGCCCACCGCGACTTCGAACCGCAGCAGATCGAGTATATCGCCAACATTGTGCGGCTCTACCGGAAAGAGGAGCCGGAGAATCGCCATGACAGCACCGGGATGCTGGCGGAAAAATTCCCCGGGGGGTATCGGGACGTGCTTGGCCTCTGCAAGGTGGCGACCATCAAGGAGATCCAGGCACAGGGCTGGAGCCTCAACCCTGGTCGCTATGTGGGCGTGGCAGCGCGGGAGGAAGACGATTTTGACTTCTTCCAGCGACTGGAGGAACTGAACGAGGAACTGGAGGTGCTGAATAGCGAGGCTAGGGAGTTGGAGGAAAGGATTGCTGAGAATATGGTTTTGCTTGTGGAGGATGCTGCGTAGTGACAACAATCAATTCCGAATGGAAAACTGTTCGCATTGGTGATTTGGGGGATGTTGTGACCGGTGGAACACCATCAACGAAGAAGTCGGAATTCTTTGGTGACTTGTATCCGTTCATAACGCCAACGGATATGGATTACTTTCTCAGGTATATAGAAACAGAACGCTTCCTGTCGGACGAAGGGATGAAAAACCAAATTCGCAAGCAACTTCCTGCTGGTGCGGTCTGTTTCGTTTGCATAGGGGCGACAATTGGCAAGGTTTGCATGACGCGCTCCCCTTCATTCACAAATCAGCAAATTAATTCCGTAGTTGTTGATATTAAGAGGCAAGATAGCCGTTTTGTCTATTACTTGCTTTCGACACTGAAGGACAGAATCAATGGCATTGCGTCTGGTGCAGCAACACCTATTGTCAATAAATCCTCATTCTCGGAAGTCGAGGTTTCTGTCCCTTCAAAAGAAACCCAAGGCAGTATCGCCGCCATCCTCTCTCCCTACGACGACCTGATCGAGAACAACCTGCGGCGTATCAAGATTCTGGAGGAGATGGCCCAGAACCTCTACAGCGAGTGGTTCGTCAAGTTCCGCTTCCCCGGTCATGAGCAGGTGCGTATGGTCGATTCACCGCTGGGGAAGATTCCGGAGGGGTGGGAGCCTAGAACTGTCGCAGATACCTTCAACATACTAGGAGGCGGAACTCCGTCGAAGAAGATTCCAGAGTATTGGGATGATGGTAGCGTCAACTGGTATGCGCCAACTGACCTAACTTCTTCGTGTTCCATGTTCATGGAACTTTCCGGCAACCAAATCACTGAACTAGGCTTGAAAAAAAGTTCGGCCAAACTGTTCCCGCCTTTTTCCGTAATGATGACGAGCCGAGCCACGCTTGGTGTGATTGCAATAAACACCACGGAAGCAGCAACTAACCAAGGGTTCATCACTTGTATTCCCAATGACGAGTTTCCACTGTATACCCTTTATTTTTGGCTTAAGGAAAACGTCGAGTACTTCATCGGCCTCGGAACAGGAGCTACTTTTAAAGAGATTACGAAAGGGGTGTTCAAAATGATTGAACTCGCTGTTCCGCCACGACATGTGACAGGTAGATTTGAGGAAATCGTGAGCCCCTGGGCGGAGGATGTTCTGAACCTGCAAAAACGAATTCGAAACCTCCGTCAAACCCGCGACCTTCTCCTCCCCAAACTCATCTCGGGCGAGTTGAATGTCTCGGAGTTGGACATCGACATTGGGGAGGTGGCATGAGCATTCGGGTTCCTATCAATCCCGATCTGCTCCATTGGGCACTGGAACGCGCCGGTGTAAACGCTGATGCGCTCGCGAAAAAGTTTCCGAAATTGGACGACTGGCTAGCGGGCGAACTTGCACCTACCCTAAAGCAACTGGAAGCCTTTGCCAACGTGACACATACCGCTATCGGTCTACTGTTTTTGCCGCAACCACCCGAAGAGCGATTGCCGATTCCAGACTTTCGCACGCTGCCCGTGATACGGTTTTCCTGCCCGAGCGTTGATCTACTGGATACCATCTACCTCTGCCAGCAGCGTCAGGCCTGGTACCGGGACTATCAACGCCTGCATGGCGTGGAGGCGGTTACTTTTGTTCGTTCCGTTTCGGTGGCGGACAAGGTGCCTGGGGTAGCAGCCGAGATCGCCCAGGTCATTGGTTTCGATCTTACCGAGCGACGTCGGCCGCGCAACTGGTCTGAAGCTCTGCGCCAATTCATCTCTCAAGTCGAACAGGCCGGGATATTGGTCATGGTTAGCGGCGTGGTGGGCAGTAATACCCATCGACCCTTGAATGTTGAGGAGTTCCGCGGTTTTGCTCTGGCAGATCCATTTGCACCGCTGATCTTCATTAACGGCAAGGATTCCAAGGCGGCGCAGATGTTTACCTTGGCTCATGAGCTTGCCCATCTGTGGCTGGGAGAGAGTGGAGTATCCGATACCCAGGCTGCGACTCAGCCGGATGAGCATATCGAGCGCTGGTGCAACGCGGTGGCCGCGGAATTGCTGGTTCCGCTCGAACAACTGCGTCCGGTTTACGAGCCAGAAAATGAGCTCTATGAAGAAATGCAACGCCTCGCCCGCCAATTCAAGGTTAGCACGTTGGTCATCATCCGCCGTTTGTTCGATCTGGGGGTGTTTGACCAAGAGACACTTTGGGCAACTTATCGCGCGGAGCTCGAGCGCGTTAAGGCGCTGCCTGCCCGGGAGAGCAGTGGCGGTGATTTCTACAACACGCTATCTGCCAGAACCGGAAAGCGATTTGTAAAAGCGCTTGTAGCCAGCACGCTGGAGGGGCAAACCCAGTTTACCGATGCGTACAGGATGCTAGGCATCAAGAAAACCGCCACCTTCTATAAGGAGGCCGAGCGCTTGGGATTGCACGGATGAGATACTTGCTCGATGCCAATGTCTTTATGGCAGCGAACAATCTTCACTACGGCCTGGATTTCTGTCCCGCGTTCTGGAACTGGCTGATTCTGAGCAATGCGCAACAGAAGGTTTTCAGTATTGAAAAAGTAGGAGATGAAATCTCGGCTGGTGACGATGCTCTGACTGAATGGGCTGAAGGCGCCGGCAAACATCTGTTTCTCAAACCAGATTCGGAATCCCTGAAAGGAATGACTCAAGTCAGCCAGTGGGTGACGGAAAACGACTACACCCCCGCGGCAGTGAACAACTTCTTGCAGGTAGCGGACTACTGGCTGGTATCCCATGCGCTGGTACACGGTTTGGTGGTGGTCTCCCACGAAAAACCCGCTGATACGCCTAACAAGGTAAAAATCCCCAATGTTTGTGTGGGGCTTGGCGTAAAGGTGATGACGCCGTTCGAAATGCTGCGCCATGAGCGGGCGCGCTTTGTCTTGGGGACCGCGGCGTGAATGGCCACCTGGAAGCAAAAGGCCAAAGCGCAACGATAGCTCAATTCCTTCCACCGTGGGTGGATGAGATGTTAGCTGTTTTAGCTATATGGGGTGAAATCTCAAATTATTCTAGAGGATCCTGAGGATTAAGTAAGGTTTTTTAGGCAAACAAAATGAACAAAACAATAATATGCCGTTTGTCAGGTTGGCGGGTGACGGTGTGATACACAGGGATTAGAAGGGTAATCGTATGTCCGACTACTCCGAAGACGCACTGGTCGAACAACCCGCCATTGCGTTGTTCGCGGCGATGGAATGGGAAACGGTCAACGGCTTCCATGAATTTGATCAGACGGGCCGCAGTCTCTTGGGTCGGGAGGCGAAATCTGAGGTAGTGCTGGGGTGGCGGTTGCTGCCAGTACTGGAGCGGCTAAACCCCAGTCTGCCAGCGATAGCTTTCGACCAAGCCATCGAGGAGTTGATCCGCGATCGCAGTGCTATGGCACCGGTGCAGGCCAACCGCGAAATCTATCTGCTGCTGAAAAACGGCCTTCAGGTGAAGATTCCCGCCACTGACGGCGAGGGCGAGACGGTGGAGTTGGTCCAGCTGATCGACTGGAAGACGCCCGCCAACAACGATTTTCTACTGGTCAGCCAGTTCTGGGTAACCGGGGAAATGTACACCCGGCGTGCCGACTTGGTGGGCTTCATCAACGGCATTCCGCTGGTGTTTATCGAACTGAAAGCAGCTCATGCCCGACTGGAGACGGCCTACACCAGCAATCTTAGCGACTACAAGAACGCGATTCCACATCTCTTTTGGTACAACGCCCTGATCGTGCTCTCCAACGGTAGTCGTAGCCGTATCGGCAGCATGACAGCAAGCTGGGAGCACTTTACGGAGTGGAAGAAGATCAATAGCGAGGGTGAGGAGGGGGTGGTCTCGCTGGAGACCGTGATCCGAGGCACCTGCGACAAAGAGCGGTTGCTGGACTTGGTGGAGAACTTCACCCTGTTCATGGAGGCACAAGGGGGGTCGATCAAACTACTGAGCAAGAATCATCAGTACCTGGGGGTGAATAACGCAATCGCGGCGCTACGGGGTGTCGAGAATCGCGCTGGTAGACTGGGCGTGTTCTGGCATACCCAGGGAAGCGGCAAGAGCGTGTCGATGATTTGTTTCGCACAGATGGTATTGCGCAAGCTCCCCGGCAACTGGACTTTCGTAATCATAACGGACCGGCAGGAACTGGATCACCAGATCTACAAGAGCTTTGTGGCGAGCGGGGCGGTCACCGAGCACGAGGCACAAGCCACTTCACGTCGCCATCTGCGACAGCTCTTAACGGAAGATCATCGCTACGTCTTCACCCTGATCCAGAAATTTCGCACCGAACGGGGCGAGGAGCATCCGGTGTTGTCGGAGCGCTCCGACATAATAGTCATCACCGATGAGGCGCATCGCAGCCAGTACGACACCCTGGCGCTGAATATGCGTACTGCCTTGCCCAATGCTTCCTTTATCGCCTTCACCGGAACGCCGCTGATTATCGGCGAAGAAAAGACGCGGGAGGTTTTTGGCGACTACGTGAGCGTGTACGACTTCCGCCAGTCGGTAGAGGACGGCGCGACCGTTCCGCTCTACTACGAAAACCGCATCCCGGAATTGCAGCTTACCAACGAGAATCTCAACGATGACATGGAGCGTTTGCTGGAAGAGGTGGAACTGGATGAGGCGCAGGAGAAGAAGCTGGAGCGGGAGTTTGCCCGTCAGTATCACTTGATCACACGGGAGGAGCGGCTGGAGACAATTGCTAAGGACTTGGTGCGTCATTTCACCGGGCGTGGGTTCCTAGGCAAGGCGATGGTGATCAGCATCGACAAGGCCACGGCGGTGCGCATGTACGACAAGGTACAGGCGCACTGGACAGCGGAGATGTCGCGCCTAATGGACGAGATGGCCGAGACGGTAGACAGCGACAAGCGTCGAGTCATCAATGAGCAACTTCAGTTCATGGAGTCCACCGATATGGCGGTGGTAGTTTCCTCTTCGCAGAATGAGATCGAAGAGATGAAAGCCAAGGGACTGGATATTGTGCCGCATCGGAAACGCGTGGTCAGCGAAGATCTGGAGACCAGGTTCAAGGACCCGGAAGATCCCTTCCGTATTGTTTTCGTTTGCGCCATGTGGCTGACCGGCTTTGATGCGCCTTCCTGCTCCACGCTCTACCTCGACAAACCAATGCGCAACCATACCTTGATGCAGACCATCGCCAGGGCCAACCGCGTGTTCAAGGAAAAGGTCAACGGTCTTATCGTCGATTACGTCGGGGTGTTCCGCAACCTGGAAAAGGCATTGTCGATCTATGGGGCCAAGAGTGGTCCTGGTGGCGATTCTCCGGTCACAGACAAATCGGCTCTTGTTGCCAGGTTACGGCAGTCAATTGCCGAGATGGAGAAGTTCTGCGCAGGAATGGGTGTTGATTTGGATGGCATAGAGGCAACCAGCGATTTTGAGAAGATCAAACTGCTGGACGATGCGGTGGAGGCCCTGATCGCCAATGACGACAGCAAAAAGCGGTATTTGACGCAGGCGGCGACGATCTGGCGGCTCTATAAGGCCATCCTGCCGGACAGCGAGGCCAAGGCGTTTGCTGCGCGGTGCCTGCTATTTGACGTATTGGCGAAGAAGATTCGGGCACTTACACCCCCAGCAGACATCTCCGAGGTAATGGGCCAGGTGGATGCATTACTGGATGCGTCCATCGATGCCGAAGGATATGTGATCCGGGAAACGTCAGCAGCCTATGGAGAGACGGGTGGTGTTGAGGAGCACTTGGTCGATCTGGCACAGATCGATTTTGAGGCATTGAAGGAGCGATTCACTAAAGGCAAGAAGCGCACGGAGGCGGAAAAGCTCAAGGGCCAGGTGCATGGCAAATTGAAGCAGATGCTGCGCCTCAACCGTACCCGTATGGATTATCTGGAGCGGTTCCAGCAGATGATCGACGAATACAACGCCGGGAGTCTGAATATCGACGAGTTTTTTCAGCGACTGCTGGCTTTCGCTGAAAGCCTAAACGATGAGGAGAAGCGAAGTGTAGCGGAGCAACTATCAGAAGAAGAACTGGCTTTGTTCGACATCCTGACCAAACCTCGGCTTGATCTTTCCGACAAAGAGACCAAGCAGGTAAAGAAAGCAGCAAAGGATCTGTTGGAGGCGTTGAAGCGGGAAAAGCTGGTTCTGGACTGGCGCAAGTTCCAACGATCCCGGGCTGCCGTGAGAATCAGCATCGAGGATATGCTGGACGAAACTTTGCCAGAGAGTTTCTCGCCGGAGTTGTTTCAGCAAAAGGTCGAGACTGTATACCAGCACGTTTACGATTCCTATTATGGCGGTGGACGAGGAGTGTATGCGACTGCAACTTGATCACAATTGTAAAATTGACTTAATGAGCGGTGCCATAAGTTAGCCTCCTGTATTTTGCCTATTTGTTGCACGAAATTCTACGATATAGAGTCTAATTTTTGGAGGAATATATCAATATAAACAAACCAATAGGATTTTATATCCAAGTTTTGTCAGTACTGCGACAGATGTTCCCGGGAAACAATCCTGTGGTGGGGTGGACATTCGGAATTTTAGCGTCAAAGTGCAAAATAAGCACAACTAGGGACGATATTTTGGGATAAGTGATTTTTCTGATCTAGGCTTTGGCGCGCAACATCAATACATTACATCTTTCGAAATAGCCTCAATTGCGTGCATGGGTGTGCGTCAAATTATTGGCAATTTTACGAATTGTCGGCTCTCGTGTACCAATAATCGTCAAATCGATTACTGATGACGCTGGCGCGCAGTGCCGCAATTTTGTTGGCTCCCGCTTCACTCCAATGCATCCCACCGCGCTTTAACCGAGTCCCAATGACATTTTTACAACCCGCCTCGACCACTGCACTTGATACACTAAGCCCCTGGGCGCGAAACCCAGCATAACGCATCCGCTCGCGGTTGCGGTCAAAATAACCAATGGCCACACCAACGTCGGCATGCTTGGTTGAAAACGATCTCAGGCGCGCAATGAGTTGTTCAATCTCACCAGCCCTGAGAATCTCAACGGTCGTTTCAGCCCACTGTTTACCCGTATCAGTGTCTTTGCCATAGATGAGTTTCGACAGCTCCCAAACTTTTTCTTTGGCATGATAAACATCGTTATGCCGCGCTCGGCATAACGATGTTAATCTCGAGTGGAAATTAATGCCGAGTAGTCTTAACGAAATCGTTGATTGTCATGGATTTATGAGGTCAGATACTCGGCATTAATTTTAGTGGTTATTCGCCACTTAACAACTTCATCAACTCGTCTTGTACACCAGGATATGCTCCCGGTTTTATGGATGGCGGTGATGTAGCCTCAAGGATTTCCAGTTTTTCGACTGGACTTGCCCGCAGATAGGCTTCGGTGCTTTTGATGCTGGCATGCCCCAACCAGAGCGAAACCTTGCGAACGTCGCGCGTTGAGTGTAGCACTGCCATAGCCGACGAATGACGTAGGACATGCGGCGTAATTCGTTTGGCGTTCAGTGAACTACATGATTTTGCAGCTGTTTTAACGTGTTTTTTGAGGATGTAAGCAAAACCATCCGTACTCAAAGCCTGTCCCTTTGTGTTGAAAAACACGAAGCAGTAATTCGGCAGCGGTCGCACTTGAAACCAGGCTTGCAGTGCCTCTTGGGTTTCATTCCAAAGCGGCAGTTCCCGTTCGCGTCTTCCTTTACCTGAAATTCGGATGGAATCGAAGCTTGGGCTCGAAAAGCTATCCAGTGTCAGTGTTATTAACTCTGAGACTCGAAGTCCTGTTGCATAACACAAATGTAACATAGCCCGGTCGCGCAAACCAAATACAGTTGTCACATCTGGCGCATCCAGTACCGCCTGCATTTCACTTGAATCCAACCAGTCGATCAGTGGTTTATCAGTTTGCTTTTGCGGAATGGCCAGAACTTGCAATGCGATGTTAAGACAACTCGGGTCACTGTATTCCAGATAACGGAAAAACGACTTGATCGCAGCGAGACGGATATTGCGTGTGTTGACAGAATTGCCACGCTGACTCGCTAAAGATTCAAGAAAGTCAGTAATCAGCGACGCTGAAAAGTGTTGAATTTTCAGCTTGCACGGGCGGCATTTCTTACGCTCAGCAACGTACGGAACAAGTAATCGAAAACAGTCTGTATAACTTTGCACCGTATGGTAGCTAAAACGTCGCACCTCGGGTAAGTGTTGCTGCAAGAATGTGCTCAGATGGGGCGCAAGATCAGTCATGACTGCCTCCACATCGCTGCCGATGCGATTGCTCTGTAGCGTCAGCGATGTCGCGGAGCAAAACTGGAGTCGATTCCAGATACCAGTAGGTGTTCGATACCCTCGCATGACCAAGGTAGGTTGCGAGCGCAAGCATATGCCGATCAACATCCGTTTCTGACGACAGGTTTTGCAGGGACCTAACTGCGAAACCATGTCGAAGCGAGTGGAAAGTTGGTCCGCGGGGCGCATCGGGTTTACGCAATCCGACCTGCTGTGCGAGCAGCGAAAAGACATAGCCGGCATAGCTGACACTCGGCGGCTGATTGGTAGAGATCACAAACAGGTACTCGCTGGTGATTTTCTTCTTATCTCGCATAAGCAGATACCGATTCAGTGCCGCCTCGGTGCTTGGGTGAAGTGCAATAATTCTTGATTTTCCGAATTTCGAGTTTCGAATAATCAACCCATCAGTCATGATGTCATCCAGTTTCAACCCCAAGGCCTCACTGATGCGCATCCCAGTGGTGGCAATCAGCCCGATCAGGTAATACCAGGTAAACGGCACAATAGTGTCGCCCGGTCCCCTGTTCAACGCTGTAGGTAACGGTCTCAAAATCCCCAAAAGTCGCGATTGAAAATCCCCAGTTTCGGGTGAATCGGTGATCAGCCGTTATTGTAGATCAGAGCCTCCTGAGATTATTATTTTTAAATTGTTCGACATTCAATTGTGTCAACATTTCAGTTTGCGCTTGAGCCCAAGGAGCGCGCTATACTTGCGGTGTTTTCTTGGGCCTGCCGCGCTTTTTCTTGACCGCCGGTTTAAGCAACGGATTGGCTGCAATTTCCGGAATTAAATCCACATGTGCTTTGAGTCGGTAGCTGGCCCCTTCGATCTGGATGACAATCGCATGATGCAACAACCGGTCCAGCAAAGCTGTCGCAACCACCGGATCGCCAAACACCTCAGCCCATTCCCCGAAAGTGCGATTGGAGGTCAGAATCATGGCGCCTTTTTCATAGCGTGCACTGACGAGTTGGAAAAACAGATTGGCACCATCTTTCGGTAGTGGCAAATAACCGATCTCATCGATGATCAATAACGCCGGACGACCCAACTGACGCAGTTTGACAGTCAATTGACCGTTTTGGTGTGCTTTGGCCAGCGTGTCGACCAAATCGGTCAGTGTGGCGCGATAAACACTCCTGCCAGCTTTGACGGCATTGACCCCCAAGGCAGTCGCCAAATGACTTTTACCGGTACCAGGCGGGCCCAGAAAGTGCACCACCTGCCTTCGCTCAATAAAATCCAACCCAGCCAGTGCCTCGATACGGTTGCGATCCAGGGACGGCTGAAACGCAAAATCAAACGACTCAAGAGATTTGGGTGGCATCAGCCCTGCCGTGTTAATCGACATTTTGATCCGCCGGTTCTCGCGATTGGTCAACTCCTCGGTCAATAATGCATCCATCGCCTCTAAGGCATTGAGCTGACCGTCTTCGAGTTGTCTGACCACCCAGGAGAAGTGCTCCAGCGCAAACGGCATCTTCAACCTGACCAGCGTTTGGCGAATATTGTCTAATACTGCAACACTCATGCGCTCACCTGCTCATCGGTATCCGCCAGTCGTTGCCCGACCGCGTCATAAAAACAAAGTGGCCTGCACAGCGCATTGTCGGGTTGCGACAGCTCCTCAAGCGGCTCAACTGGCTGGACTTGGCGATGTGTCGGATCCATGATCCGCAGGCCCTTGCCGTCACTGATCGCATGGCGGGCAATCACCTTGCCGTGGTCAACAACGTGCAACTCAAGCGGCTTGACCTGAACTTCCAAAATACGGCTCTTGGTGCCGTCAGGCACCGAATAGTAGTTGCCACCGTAGGCCACCATACCTTCGTTATTGACCTTTCTTTCCAAAGCCAACAGTGCCTCATAACGCCGTTTCGGCAATGCTGTCATGGCCGTCAACTCAGCAGCAAACGCCTGATCAACATACTGACCGGTAGTCCGGTGTAAACGGCAGTTAGCCACCGCCTCAAGCCACTTGTGAAACTCACCATTGAGATGATCAATGTTATTGAATTGACTGCCTAAAAAGAAGTCCTCTCGGATATATCTGTAGGGGCGTTCCACTTTGCCTTTGGTCCGAGGCCGGTACGCCTGGCAGGCCCGCGCACTGGTATCATAGTGCTGCAACACCTGGCGCAGCGTCTGGTTGTATATCACGTTGCCGTCTTGGTCTTCGCCAATCACCGCAGTTTTCATCCGATCATAAAGCAATTCCCTTGGCACCGCACCGAAGTACTCGAATGCCTCAATATGCATGCGTACCACGGTCGCCATATCCTGTCGTTTGCAGAACGCACCAAAGAGATACCGACTGTGTCCCAATACCATGGTAAATAACCACACCCGGTTCATCACCTCCGGGGTGTCATTGAAGCGAACATTGAAACAGGCAAAGTCTACTTGCGCCTGTTGGCCAGGTGGCGTTTCAAAGCGAACCTCAAAATAGTGTTCCACAGGTGGACGTATCGTGCGCAGATAATCGAGCAAGATCGAATAGCCACCTTGATAGCCCAGTGTGCGAATCTCCCGCAAAAGGCGCGTACCGGTCAATGTCGGATACGTTGAGATACGGTCAGTCAAATACCTATGGTAGGGTTCCAACTTACCCACTAACGGTGACCGAGCACGGACGCCAACGTCAGTGCAGTCGGTGTGTAAATATTTACGTACGGTCTTTCGATCCAGATTCAGTTGCCTGGCAATACTGCTGATCGATAGCCCTTGTTGTCGTAGTTCATGAATCATTAAATAGCCTTCCAATAGTATCATGGTTGTGTTCTAGGTTGAGGTGTGGAAAACCCGAACCATAGAGCAAAATTATCGATTTTGCCTTCCTGCCTTTTAAAAGGCAGGAAGGCAAACCTTTGTTCCCACAACTGGGGAATTTCAACCGTTTATATTGGGGACTATCTCGCCAACCGAACTATGTAGCGTAGTTTCTGAAGGCAACGTTATCATGTTGAAAAGAAATAATAATAGTGTACGAATTTTCGAACAACGCTACATAGTATTTCTACGCTCACAAGCTGTCGAGAAACTTCATCAGTTGATCATCTGCGGTAAAGCGCGTTGGTTTTTGCGAAAGTGGCGTCACTTTGGCGAGTGCCTGAATTTTCATCTCCATCGTCGCTTCTACGTAGATCTGAGTAGTTTCAACATGCTCGTGCCCTAACCACAATGCAATGGTTGACCGGTCTACGCCACCTTGCAACAACTCCATTGCCGCGGTGTGCCGCAATAGGTGGACGCTGAGTTGTTTAATTGCGAGTGTAGGGCATTGTATGGCTGCCTTTTTTTGATGTTTTTTCAACATGTACTGAACACCGTGGATCGTTAACGAGTCACCGCGAAAATTTGGAAACAATTGCTTAGAGTTTCCACGGTCCGGTTCCCGCATCCAGCGGGTCAGCACTGAACGAGTGGATTTTGCCAGCGGTGTACAACGTTGCTTACGTCCTTTACCGAAAACCCGCAAGTGAGAACTTTCACCCAAAATGACATCTTCGCGCTTCAGTGCGGTCATCTCCGATACCCGAAGCCCAGTTTGTACTGCCGTGAGAATAAAGGCGTGATCGCGCCGCCCAATCCACGTACTGCGCACGGGAGCGTTCAGCAACGCGACCACCTCTTCCCGGCGAAGAAAGCCAATTTGTTTGTGCACAAAACGTTTGGCCGGAATAGCCAGCACTTTTTGAATTTGTACTGAATGTTCGGGGAACGTCTGCTCAAATGCGTAGCGGAAAAACGACTGAATTGCAGTCAATCTCAGATTTCGGGTGCGGATACTGACCTTACGGGCAGTTTCCAGATCATCAAGAAACGCTGAGATTAAAGTTTCATCAAGCTGATTGAACAGTAACTTGGAAGGTTCCTGTCCCAAGTATTTGGCTGCAAAATCGAACAGTTGTCGAAATGTATCGCGATATGACTTGACCGTATGATGGCTTGCTTGACGTTGGTTGGTCAGGCGTTGAAAAAAGTACTGCTTGATCAGAACGGTCAATTCATTGGGGGTGGTGTGAGGATTCATAACACACCTTCCCAACGACGTTCGAGTTTTCGCATGGCCTGTGACATCAACCCAGGATTACTTTCCAGATACCAGTAGGTATTGCCAATGCGCACATGGCCCAGGTAGGCCGAAAGCACGGGCAATATCTTTTCCGGATCGGCATCGCTGCGATAACAATTCTCCAGAGCTCTGACTGCGAAGCGGTGTCTGAAATCTTGCAGACGTGGTCCATGGGAATCATGCGTTTTGCGCAGACCAGACTGGATTGTCAAAGCGCGGAAAGTGTCTTGTACCAGCCCTTTGGATAATCGTGTGCCGTTGCGCGTTACAAACAACTGTTCGGCCACTGGGTGGCCGCACCAATATTGTGCCCGCCGCTGTATATACTCCTCAAGCGCTGTACAGGTCGACTCATGGATTGGAACAAGACGCGTACGATCGTATTTTTCCGCATGAACTGTGATCAATGCACGATTTAAATCGACATCCTTGAGTTTTAGTCCGCAGGCCTCACCGGGCCGCATTCCTGTAACGCACAGCAATCCAATCAAACAATAGTAGGTCCATGGACGCAATGCATCATGTCGTGTTCGACAAGGCATATTTTGTGCGCTCTGCATCAAGATGCACACTTCTTCTTCCGTGTACAGATATGGTTTCGGTCGACTACGCTTTGCCGACAGTACATGGAAAGCAGGAATTTCGGTTCTTGGATCAGCAATTTGTCGATAACGCGCAAATTCTCGTACCATGCCAAGACGGGCAACCGCCCAAGCAGGCTTTGTTTCGCCCGGCAACTGCGCCCATTTGACCGCCCATGCTTCGGTGATATACGATTGCTTGTGCTGCTCGAGATACATGACAAATTGCGTCAAACACCGTTCTGCATCAGACAGTTTAAATCCGAGGCTACGTCTGAGGTTCACGTAATCGTGAACCGCCTGTTTCAGTGTATTCATCAGCTTACTCCCGGCCACCGCAGTGTCAAACCACGCAGTGCATCAATATCGACCTTGGTGTAAATATGCGTGCTCTCAAGGTCGCGGTGGCTGAGCAAGTTTCCAATCTGTTCCAGTGAGGCACCTTGGCTCAACATTGTGGTGGCAACCGCATGTCGTAATTGATGGCTCCCGCGGGTTGGCGCATCGATGCCAGCGCGCTGGATTTGACGACTGACCAGGCTGCAAACACCGACTGAAGTTTTAAATCCGTCGAATGGCGCATTGACACGCAAAAACACGCGTCGGCTGTGACTTTTCGGACGCGCATTTTGCAGATAATCAACCATCGAATCACCGATTTGTTGGGTTAACGGATAGCGACTTTGACGCCCACTTTTTAACGTTACGGTCAGCGTTGAAGTGCTCCAGTCAATATCATCAAGTGTCAAGAATGCCACCTCGCAAGCACGTAATCCCAGCCGTGCGAGCAACAAAATGATTGCGTAGTCTCGCTTTCCGGTCGCCGTAGTGCAGTCAACGCTGTCCAATAGCTTTTCCACCTGTTCGGATGCCATTGCGCGCGGCAACGATTGCTGTGACCAGCCCGCCACCGAAGGTACTTGAGAGATTGTTTCAGTCAGTTTTCCGGTTTGACGATTCACATAGCGCAGAAACGAACGTAATGCAACGGCAATAGCTTGTACGCTTGCAACTTGATTCAACAGTTTGGCTTTATGACGCAAATAACTAATCACGCCTTCGGTGCATAATGAATCAAAATCCACAGCTTCATTGCCAAATTGATAATGGAGGAATTCTCGAACGACTGCGCGATAACACCGAATGGTGCCTCCGGCCAGATTCCTTTGTACTCGCAAATACTGCGCATACTGCGCAACACAATGGTCCACCGATGACAAGACTTGAACTGTGCAAGTCAAAGCTGGAAGTCCTTCCGATTGTAAATAGATGGATAAATGCCCAATCGCATTGCGTGCATGCGTTCGCACGATGCCTTTCTTGGTTTCCAAATAGCGTTCGGTCTGTTCTTCCGAAAATGTGTCGAGTCCAATTTGCTGCTCTGCCAACCATTCGCTGAATCGGGCAACGTGACGCGATATGCAATAAACAGTTACCGGTGCATACTGTTTTGCGCGTAATACCTCAGCAAATTGGGACAAATGTGAAGCGAACGGTCCAATTGCTGGCCGTCGAAACGTAATTTGATCATAATTCCGATTACTCATAATATAGCTCCTGCCCATAAACGGGCTGTGATTGAAGCCTATACTATGTTGTCATCGATTTGATTTTTTGCAATTAAATTAGGATGTTAATAAACTACGCTACATAGTTCGGTTGGCGAGATAGTCCCCACTATGTTGCCCACTACATAGTGGGGAGATTCAGTCGTTACTTACAAACGCAGCTGCCATGAGTTGTTGAACGCTGTCAGTAGAAATCAAATGTGGCGGTTGTCTGAGACAGGACGAAGACCCCAACGCATGACGAGGCGGAATTTCATGGCGAGCATCGATCGCATGAATCCATCGGCAAAATGCTTCGACGGTCTGCAGTCTTGTTGCCCGATATCCTTGTGACTTGCCCTTGGTGGCGTTCGCCCAGCAAAGCACCGTTTCCGTGCGGACAAACAGATCCTTTCGAGCTTGTGCAAATCTTGTGAAACTTCGCAAGGCATTCGCCTGAGCTTCAAACTTGTAACCGAGTTTTTGCTGGAACGCTATGTAGTGTGCCACTTGTTCATCTAGCAGTGCAGTCATTGTTCGGTTCCTCCCACCCATGGTTGTGCAACCTCTTGGAGCATCACTACATCGGTCTTTGCGTAAATCATGGTCGTGTCTGACGACTTATGCCGAAGCAGCGTCTGAATCGTACTTAACGAAGTGCCTGACCGAAGCAGGCTAGTTGCTTGAGAGTGTCGAAACACATGTGCACCACGTCCGGCAACCGTAACCACACCGGCGCGGTCGAAGGCACGACGAACAATGCTACTGACCACAACGGAGCGGGCAAAAGGTCGATAAGGAGCCCTTGAACCCAGAAACACCTGTTGTTCATCGGATTTCGGCCTTGCAGTCGCAATATATTCATACAGTGCATCACCAACATCTTGAGGCAGGGGCAACGCGGTGTGGTGTCTCGACTTGCCAGATAAGTGAATCTGCGCCTGATTCCAGTCGATGTCAGATAAACACAGTGAGACGATGTCGCCGGCACGAAGAGCGAGACGGGCTAACAGCAATAAAATCGCCTTATCACGCTTATTGCCGGCACAGCATTTGATGGTGCACTCGACATCATCATCCGAAATATAGCGCGGCAGTGTTGATAATCGCCACCTCGCCACCTTCGGAACCGCATTGATCAACGACGCTGGAACGCAGCCTTCTGAAGCCAGACATTGCAAGTACAAGCGTAGTAAAGTAGCCACACACCGGGCATGACTTTGCGAGCGATTTTCAATTTGTTGAAAGAACACATCGCGGATCAATCCGACTTCGTAGACTTCGGGATTTTCTCCCAACTCAGCTGTAATTTTTGCAATTCCTTTGGTGTATACGCTAATGGTTTGCTCGCTCACGTCACGATTGCGCCTCAGCCACACCTGGAATCTTTCTAAGACAGGCGGTATCAGTGCTTCGTTAGATGTTGGCTGAACAGAAATTATTTGCCCTGTTTCAGTCATATAGGCAAGAAACCGTTCAATGTGATGACGATATAGGGTAGAGCTGGTTGCATGCCCGCGGTAAATACCTGGGACAGAGTACACCAACTTGCTATTCCAGAATTTCTCCAGCAAACGAGGTGTCAAATCACACAATCGGCGCCTGTCAATGTGCAACCACACAATCAGTCTGTTGGCTGCGCAATGATATTTTTCAATTGTGCTCGGTGCATAACCGTCACTACGTAATCGACTGATAAATTGGTCTGTGATTCTCAAATTTGTTTCCAGTTCACCTGGTGTATTTACTCTCCCGGATTGTTCCAGAAAATAAACAAACCACATCAAAGGGGAACGCGCACTTTGCTTGCACCAGGCATTGATCTTGACAGTACAGACAAAATCACGGCAATCACACTGATGCTGTAAAAATCGGTTGATGATCGCACAATTGATCGACCCAAGCCCAATGTTGGAAAGCTCTAGCCAGATCAGAAAGTGGAACACAAAACCACGGTAGGTAGTGACCGACCGAATCTGCGCGTGGCAGAGAAAATCGCAATACTCAGTGAGGAGCATCTCGAATTCAGCACACAAAGACAAATTCGCGTGCTCAATGTCATATTTTGAAGACATAGGTTATTCTCCTTTTTCAAATCAAAAGAACAACTCTATCAGACTAAAAAGTCAAAATTAATGCCGAGTATCTGACCTCATAAATCCATGACAATCAACGATTTCGTTAAGACTACTCGGCATTAATTTCCACTCGAGATTAACATCGAGTATCTGAATGGCATCGGGAAACAATTCTGAAAAACACTGCCAAATCCAGCGCGCCCCGTCACCGAGTACAACCTGAGTGTCGGCATCATAAAACCCCCTTCTTAAGGCCTCTCGCTCCACCCGTTGCACAAACGGCGCCAACTGTTTGTCCACATCAGCAGTGTGCGCAGTTTCAATCGCCGCGGTGTAGGTCACCGAGGTTTTTGCAGTACGCGCATGACCGTGTTCATCATACTGGTCACACCACCAAGCAGCCGCGACCTTCATCTCCCGGGTCTTGGCACTGCCGTCGGCCTGTTTGCCTTTGATACCTGCGGTTGCTGAACTGATCATCGGTACCCCGGTCCCATCAACACCCAGGTACATGGTCGTTGCCGCTGGGGATTCAAGTTCAGTATCGTGGCGTTCATGATCACTTAGCTGTTCACCCAAGCGCTCTGCAGTGCGTTCCACCTGCTTGGTGCTGACTGTGACGCCAGCCAACTCGTGCAATAGAACCTGCGATTGCGCAAAACTTTCCCGGGCCGCACTTTGACCGATCATGCGAACCACCCCAGGTGATAGCGCACTTGAATCCAGCCCCATGGCCTGGTCTTTAGGGAAAAACCCACTGTTGCAAGCGCGACAGTGGTAATACGCCCGTTGATATTCAATCAAACCGACAACCGTGGTGAGCCGTCGGCTTCGAGTGCCGCTGTAGTGCGCCATTGCACCACATTGACAGCGCTGTTGATTGGTCTGGTGATCCGAGGTGTCGGCGTTCAAAAACACCTCAAGTACCGATGCAGCAAATGCCATCGTCTTGGCTTTGATGGCACATTCAACCGCATCGAAGTCAACGCACCGGGAAAAATCCTGACCACTGAGCAGCGCCACAATCTCCTGTTCAACTTCAGCTGCGAAGGTTTGTTTGAACGGGTTTGGTGTCGTGTTTTTTTTTACGCTTCGATTGCAGCTTTAAATCACACAGCGATTCACTGACTTCGGTCAACTCGTGCACCAGTTCCCGGAACCGTTGGTATTCGTCGACTTGTTGACCGGTGAGTTCTACCGCATTATGGGGGATGCGACGGGTGATGGTTTTCTGTTTGACTTTGCGCGACAGTTGCCAACCGGGGTGGCCGGGGTCGTCGGGGCGGGCGCAGTGGCAGTTGGGATTGCCGCATTGGCGGTAAACTTTGAGTAAATTACCGGGTCGGAAGTCTGTTATTTTGCTGATTTGAGCCAGCAGGGCTTCGCGTTTGGCTTTCAGTAGTTTGATGGTGTCCATGGGTAATGGGTATTATAGTGGCACTATGACAGTATTATATACTACCAGATATAAGGCAAAAATATATAGATTTCATACGCTAATTGAGTTGCTGCCAAAATTCTGACGCACACCCTGCGTGCATGCGTGCATTTTCGTGTTGTGATCGGCGTCTCAAAATGGTAAAATTCTCCGCTTGTATCTGAATTTCCAGTGGGTGAAACCAATGAACTTCTTCATATCTGACGCACTTGCGCAATCAGGCGGCGAAGCAGGCGGATTTTTGAGCCTTGTTCCACTGATCCTGATCTTCGTTCTGTTCTATTTTCTGTTGATTCGTCCGCAGCAAAAACGGGCTAAAAAACATAAACAGTTGGTGGCGTCGCTCAAAGTTGGCGATGAAGTCGTCACCAGCGGCGGCATAGTTGGCACAATCACTGTGTTGCAAAGTGCTGACGACAAGGAAGGTGGTGGACAGGTTGTCAACTATGTGGCCGTTGAAACGCAACCTGGTGTATCAATGTTTGTGCAACGAGATGCGGTCACGAATTTGCTGCCGGCTGATACCATCAGTGAATTTCAGGCATGGGCCGATCGCAAGAAAAACAAGAGTAAGAAAAAAAAGAAATCAGCACCTCAAATTGAAGCTGAAAACAACGATTGACTGACAACGATTGACTGACCTTTTGAGTCAACACCAATGAACCAAAATCCCTGGTGGCGTTATCTGATCATCGCCGCGATACTGATCCCTGGCTTTTTTTATGCCTTGCCCAATTTGTTTGGCGACGATCCCGGTATCCAGATTCGAGCCGCGCGAACGACGGGTGTAGATGCCTCGCTATTGGGCCGGGTTGAAGCAATTCTTGCGCAACACGAGATTGAACCACTTGGTTTGATTTCGGACGATAAGGGCATTCGAGTTCGATTTACAAATGCCGAAGAACAACTGCAGGCGCGCGATGATCTGCAGGAGGCATTGGGTAGTCGGTACACCATTGCGCTGACCCTCGTGCCATCGGCACCTTCGTGGATGAATTCACTGGGGCTGGCACCCATGTACCTTGGTCTTGATTTAAGGGGTGGGGTCCATTTTCTAATGGAAGTTGATTTGGACAGTGCCATTGACCGGGCAGAAGATCGGTATGTGGAGTCGCTGCGCCGAACACTGCGGGAAAACAAAGTTCGCTACGCGTCGGTACGTCGCTCGGAACGCACCAATGGTATGGAAGTCAAGTTCCGGGATACCGACAACCGTTCCGCGGCCCTTGAAGTGATCGAAGATGAGATGCCGGAACTTGAAGTTCGGGAGTTTGACCGGGAAGGCGAGTATTACTTGAACGCGAACATCAGTGAGGACGAAATTGAGGAACTCAAAGGGTTCGCAATCGAACAGAATATTGTTGCACTGAGAAATCGGATCGATGAGTTAGGTGTTGCTGAACCCGTTGTCCAAAGACAAGGTGACAATCGCATCGTTATCCAGTTACCGGGTGTACAAGACACTGCGCGGGCGAAGCGAATACTTGGTCGTACCGCAACTTTGGAAATACGTCTTGTCGATGAAGAACATGACCTGGCGGGCGCACTGCAGGGATCAGTTCCCTTGGGGTCTGCTCTTTATGAGATGCGTGATGGTTCCCAGATATTACTCAAAAAACCCATCATCTACTCGGGCGACAACATTGTTGATGCCGCCGCCAGCCTGGATACTCAAACCGGCGGACCGATTGTCAGCATTACACTGGATTCACGCGGCGCGGCCATCAATCAGCAAGTTACGGGTGATAACATCGGTCGACGAATGGCGGTGGTATACATCGAATCTCGCTCTGAAATAAAGCGCGACGAAGCCGGTCGCGTGGTGCTTGACGCGCAGGGAAATCCAGTACGCACCAAAGAACTGGTTGAGGAGGTCATTACCGCGCCGGTGATTCGGGATCAATTGGGGCGCCGTTTCCAGATTGAGGGTCTGGACAGTGTTACCGAAGCGCGGGATTTGTCATTGCTGCTCCGTGCCGGTGCATTGGCTGCCCCCGTTGACATCATCGAAGAGCGGACTGTGGGTCCCAGCCTTGGTCAACAAAATATCCTGCAGGGGTTGCAATCTGTGATTGTTGGCTTTTGCCTGGTATTGATTTTTATGGTGATCTACTATCGCCTGTTCGGTCTGGTCGCCAACTTGGCTTTGGCGCTGAATCTGGTTCTGATTGTTGCAGTCCTATCGGCTTTACAGGCTACGCTTACTTTGCCGGGGGTGGCTGGAATCGTGCTGACAGTCGGAATCGCAGTCGATGCGAACGTGCTGATCTTCGAGCGTATCAGAGAGGAGTTGCGCAACCGCAACTCACCGCAAAGCAGCATACGGGTTGGATACGAGCGCGCGTTTTCGACCATTGTTGATGCGAATATCACAACACTGATTGCTGCAATCGTATTATTTAATTTTGGAACAGGGCCGATCAAGGGCTTTGCAGTCACGCTGAGCATCGGAATTGTGACCTCGATGTTCACTGCCATTCTAGGCACACGTACAGTCATTAACCTGATTTACGGCAGACGGCGGCGAATATCCGCATTGGCAATTTAGGCGGTGACCATGGAATTCCTGAAAAAAGATCTGGCAATTGATTTTCTGGGGCGTCGCCGCATCGCTGCAATCGTCTCGATCGCGGTCATTGTCGTTTGTTTGGCTTCGTTAGTGGTGCGGGGGATTAATTTCGGCCTCGACTTTACCGGTGGTACCTTGGTTGAAGTGCGCTATGCAGAGCAGGTCAGTGTTGATGCAGTCCGTACGCAATTGGCTGAGGTCGGCATCGAGGATACGACCGTTCAGTATTTCGGCACCAGTCGCGACATTATTATTCGACTGCCAACGAATCAGGGTTCCGGCAGTGCTGCCGAGCAAAGCTCACAAATCATTGAGACGCTACGCAACCCATACAGCGAAACGCTGGTTGAATCACTGGCCGGCGGATTGCAATCCTGTGCCAAGGCAGATGGATCGGTAGGGGAGTGTTTTGTCCAGATGCGGCGCGTTGAGTTTGTCGGACCTAAGGTTGGGCAGGAATTGACTGATCAGGGTGGACTGGCCATGCTGTATGCGTTGATCGGCATTCTGATTTATGTTGCCTGGCGATTCGAGTGGCGATTTGCCATTGGGGCAGTGGTAGCACTGGTCCATGACGTGTTGATCACGATTGGATTCTTTTCCCTGTTCCAGATTGATTTTTCTCTTGCCGTTTTGGCTGCAGTACTGGCAGTTATTGGCTATTCGCTCAATGATACGATCGTGGTGTTCGACAGAAGTCGGGAAAATTTCCGGAAAAGTCGCCACGGTACGGCCATAGAAATCATGAACCGATCAATCAATCAGACTTTACGGCGAACGATTCTTACCTCATTGACAACCATGCTCGTGGTTGTGACGCTGTTGTTGTTCGGTGGTGAGGTGATCTGGGGATTTGCCTTTGCTTTGTTGATCGGTGTGCTGGTGGGTACTTATTCATCTATATTTGTCGCCAGTCCCGTTGTTTTGGCACTACGAATTTCTCGCGAAGATATGGCGGTAGAGGAGCAGACAGGCTAATGTTGCACACTTGCCGGTGTTGCGGCGGTATGTGACGACTCGGTCGGCATCAGCGGTTCAGTGTGCAGCCATGCCAGCGGGTATCGGAAAGTGAGTTATGACTGAGAATTCCGATGCTTTCTATATGCAGCGAGCGATCGAGTTGGCTCGAACACCGCTTGCAGCACCCCATCCCAACCCACGGGTTGGTTGTGTAATTGTCAATCGTGGAGAAGTGATTGCCGAAGGCTTTCACCAGGCAGCAGGCGGTCCCCATGCGGAGGTTGCTGCTTTCAATGCCGCGCACCGTGAGGTTGCGGGCAGCACTATGTATATCACGCTGGAACCCTGTGCCACGCACGGTCGAACACCACCGTGTTCCCAGAAAATTGTGAGTGCTGCAATCAGCAGGGTGGTTGTTGCCAGTCCGGATCCGAACCCCGTAAATTGTGGCCTCGGCATCAAGCAGCTGCGAGATTTGGGTATCCCTACCGATGTCGGTGTGCTGGCTGATGAAGCACAAGAATTGAACCGGGGATTTTTCTGTAGACATCAGCAAGGCCGTCCCTGGGTGATCGTGAAGGTAGCAGCGACACTGGATGGACGCATTGCAACAGCCAAAGGTGAAAGTCAGTGGATTACCGGTGAATCGGCAAGAAAAGATGTTCACAATCTGCGCGCGCAGGCCGATGCACTTCTTACCGGCGTCGGTACAGTGCGAGCGGACAATCCCAGATTGAATTGTCGGGCTGCCGGTGTAACGAGACAGCCGTTGCGTGTTATCGCAGACAGCCAATTACGGACGCCCGAAGATGCAAAACTGTTCGATCAGCCCGGAGAGATACTGTTTGCGGTCAATCAAAAGGTTGCACCGACAACGCGTCGCAAATTTGAACAAAGGGCGAGTGTGGTATCGTTTGATACGGACAATGATCGCATCGATTGCCGTTTGCTGCTTGCGCACCTGGCTGAGCAGCAGATTAATGAAGTGCTGGTGGAAGCGGGCCCCACTTTAGTCGGTGCGCTAATGGAGGCAGGTCTGGTTGATGAAATGGTAATTTATCTCGCGCCGACACTGCTGGGTGATGCGGCCACCGGAATTGCACGAATGCCGAGCATTGAAAACTTGACCGACCAGTTAAGAGGTGAGTTCCAGTCCATCGACCGTGTTGGCGAAGACTTGCGCATTCGCTTCAGACCGCAACATGCTGCGACGGATTGAGGGGCATGACATGTTTACGGGAATTGTGGAATCAGTCGGTTGCATTACCCGCATGGATTGTTCTCCTGACGGCATCGATCTTGCGATCTCAACCGGCTCAATTGAGCCACGCAGTATGAACCGGGGTGATAGCCTCGCGGTCAGTGGTGTCTGTCTTACGGTGACTGAAATCGATGATCAATGGGTGGCAGTACAAGTATCCAATGAAACCGTTTCCCGCACCAACTTTGGAGAATATGTCTGCGGAACCGCGGTTAATCTGGAGCGTCCAGTAACGTTGGACAGGCCACTTGGCGGTCACTTGGTAACCGGACACATTGATGGAATCGCCGAGTGTATCGATATCAAAACTGATGGCAGCTCGCGAAGTGTCCAGTTCGAGGCGCCAAAGCAGGTTCTTGGTAAATTCATTGCGGAAAAAGGGTCAGTAACGATTGAGGGTGTCAGCATGACAGTCAATTCGGTTCAAGATCGGTCAAACTTGACGGTTTTTAGTGTCAATGTAATCCCACACACCTGGTCAGTAACAACGTTGGGACAGTTGGATGTTGATGCCCGGGTTCACATTGAGGTTGATGTCATCGCGCGCTATGTACATCGACTGGCTGAATGCCAGGCATAGTTGTTGGTCTCGGGTCATGTCAAGAACGAGAAGAGCGGCTGTTTAACTGGCCATTCACCGGTAGAGTGCTGGTGAATTTGCCACAGTTCGATCCCTGTCTCAAGTAATTCCTATTAACCCAGTCCCGCATGGATCGCAACGACAGACAGAGTGCTGTGCAAGCACAAAAAGTATAATTTGAACCAATACAAGCGCGTTCTTTCAAACTGAGTAATGAAATGAAATCTGCACCCAACCCAACACCGTTGACTGGTAATCTGGCATCTGGGATCAGTCCAATTGAATCTGTATTACAAGATTTCGCCGCTGGTAAGATGGTCATCATGGTTGATGATGAAGCCCGTGAGAACGAAGGCGATCTGCTGCTGGCCGCAGAGTGTGTGACTGCAGATCACATCAATTTTATGGCCACTCACGGACGCGGTTTGATTTGCCTGTCATTATCCAACGCCCGTTGTAAGCAGCTCAGCCTGCCGTTGATGGTAAGGGAAAATACCTCCCCCTACACGACTGCGTTTACGATATCCATTGAAGCTGCTAAAAATGTGTCGACAGGAATTTCGGCTGCTGATCGCGCAACAACCATAATGGCGGCAGTAAAACCTGATGCACAGCCTTCCGATCTGGTCACTCCGGGTCATATTTTTCCAGTGATTGCTGAACCAGGTGGTGTATTGACCCGAGCCGGGCATACCGAAGCGGGTAGCGATCTGGCCAAACTATGTGGTTTTGAGCCAGCTGGTGTTTTGTGTGAGGTGCTCAATCCGGATGGTACCATGGCGAGGTTGGGCGATCTCATCGAATTCAGCAAAAATCACCAGCTAAAAATTGGCACCATCGCCGATTTGATTCGTTATCGATTGGCGACTGAATCAACTGTGACAAGGGAAAATGAGACACATTTGCAGACCGACTATGGTGAGGTTCGAGCCATCACCTTTCGGGACGAATTACGCGGCAATACTCATTTGGCGCTGGTGAGAGGTGAAATCGAGGCGAAGGTGCCGACAATTTTGCGCGTTCATGTGTTTACGGGTATCTCGGAAGTACTGGATGCCATGACCCCCGGAGGACACTCCTATTCAGTTCGCAAGGCTTTGCAAAGAATCATGCGCGAGGATTCAGGTGCAGTCATTATCCTGAACTATCAGCAGGATTTCGGCCAGTTATCCCAGCTTGGCGAATATGGTGATGCGAAATCAGATGAATTGACAGGCAGCCACGATGTGAGAATCGTTGGAATTGGCAGTCAAATCGCAGCCGATTTGGGTTTCGGAAAATTGAGAGTTCTGGGACACCCGATGCGCATGCACGGCCTGTCCGGATTTGGCTTGACTGTTGTCGAGTATTTGCCGCCCCAGGAGTGAGGTGGATTGTGTCGAAACCGTTGGAACCAGTGCCCGCATCCGATTCACAGGTCACGGTTGGTATCATCATCAGCGAATATTATCAGGAAGTGGCACAAGGCTTGCTGACTGGGGTTACTGGTGTGTTGGATAAGCACGCGACGCTGCACTATGAAATCGTCCGGGTTTTTGGTGCCTGGGAAATTCCCCTGATGGCCAAGGTTATGGCCCGCTCAAAGCGCTTTCATGGCTTGATTGCATTGGGTTGTATTATTCGGGGAGAGACTGCGCATTTTGATCACCTGTGTGAACAGTGTACCGCCGCGCTGATGTCTGTCAGTATGGACTACACCATTCCCCTGGGATACGGTGTACTGACTGTCGAGGACTATGCCCAGGCCAAACAACGCGTCCAGATTGATAACCTCAAAAAAAACAAGGGATTCGAAGCGGTAATGGCTGTGCTTGGTTCACTCGAGGCCATTGCAGAGATTCGCCAGGGTACCTGACCCCGATTAGCATGACAGTTTCTGCAAGGCACTTGGCAAGACTTGGTGCCGTCCAATACCTTTATTCCTGGAGTGTCCAGAATCAATCGATCCATCGGACCGATGATCAGATTCTGATTGATGCCAACGTCTTATTACAAGGTGATTTGGTTTATTTTCAAAAACTGTTGGGCTCGATTCCGTCGCGAGTCGAAGACATTGACGCACTCATTGCCACGGTCGTCAATCGCAGGATTGATTCCATTGATCCGGTGGAACTGGCCATTTTGCGTCTGGGTGTTTATGAGTTGATTTACGAATATGACGTACCGCTCAAGGTTATCACCAATGAATGCATTGAACTGTCACGCGAATTTGGCAACCCAACCGGTTACAAATTCATTAACGCGACACTGGACAAACTTGCCTTTGGTGGCGGTAACCGGCTGCAAACTGCAGCTCGCAAGCGGACAAAATCGTCTGACCCAAGTGAATTTGACCTGATCAAAAGTTACTTCGCCAACCGGCAAAACTCAGTGCCAAGTGTGGTGACCGGTATTGGCGATGATTGTGCGATTGTTGATGTTCCGAGTGATCAGCAGATGTTGATCACGACTGATACCTTGCTGGAAAATGTACACTTTTCAGCTGATACCAGTGCGCGCCAAATCGGACACAAGGCGCTGGCCGTTTCACTGAGTGATTTAGCCGCTAAAGGGGCTCGTCCGGTTTATGCAACCTTAAACCTGTCGCTGCCGCGTTATGACAAGTTATGGCTGGCGCAATTCAGTCGAGGATTGTTCGATCTGCTCACGCGTCATGAGGTTATTTTGATCGGTGGTGATACGGTTCGAGGTCCGCTCACGATCAGCATCACCGCGTTTGGATTGGCAAGCGCCGATCAATGCCCATTGCGATCTGGAGCGCGTCCAGGTGATCACATTTATGTTTCCGGCACACTTGGTGATGCCGCGCTGGGCTTGCTTTCTTCGCGTTTGGGACAGCAGTTGGATAGCCGGGAAATGCAGTACATAGTGCAACGCCTGGAGCGTCCAGAGCCACGTGTGGCAGCCGGGCGGGCAATTGCCCGCTGCGCGACTGCAGCGATTGATCTGTCTGATGGTTTGATTGCCGATCTTTCGCATATTTTGGACGCCAGTGAAGTCGGTGCAACGATTGAACTTGATCAAATCCCGCTTTCCTCAGCTTATCGAAAAGTCCTGAATGATGTCGGTTGGGACTACGCGCTTGCCCATGGCGATGACTACGAGTTGTGTTTTACGTCGCATGGTGAGTTACCCGATGACGTTATAACAAACGCGCAGGTTCCACTGTGTCGTATCGGAACCATACGCGAGCAAAAAGGGGTAGATATCCGGCAGTCTAATGGACAATCTTATGCGCCTAAAGCGTTCGGTTACTCTCATTTTTGAAGTTGCGTCAATGCTTGCTTGCAAGCCATGAAGCTGCGCGCCATTGGACTGAAACCGACGCTTTGGCTTGCGTTCGGGCTGGGTACGGGGCTGGTACCCCGGGCGCCGGGGACCGCGGGCACGTTGCTTGGCATACCCTTGGTACTAATGATTGACAAGGTAGCTGTCCTCTGGCAGGTGTCAATCTGGATCCTGCTGTTTATTGTTGGCTGCAGTATTTGTCAGCACGCCGCAAATTGGCTTGGTGAGCAGGACCCAGGCGCAGTGGTATGGGATGAAATTGTCGGTTATTGCATTGCCATGGCATTCGTGCCGATTACCCCCGTCACCATTGTGGCGGCTTTCGTTCTGTTCAGATGGGCTGATATTTTTAAACCATGGCCAATCTCGTGGATCGAAAAACGCACGAGCGGTGGGCTTGGCATAATGCTGGATGATATTGCGGCGGGCATTATCACTTGTTGCGTGATCCATGCGCTGATTAAATTTCAGATCTTGCTGCCTTGAAATTCGATTCAAGGCTAGTTTTCAAATTGCCAATCTTAAATGGGTGAACAGGCATTAAAATTACCAATTTACACTCATCTGATTTGGCAAGTAGTAATGAAAGTTGGCTACAAACAGTTGCTCGACAAGGCAATGGCGGAGGTTGATACGATTTCTGTTACGCAAGCGCTGGAGCTTTACGGTGATGAGCAGGTTCAGTTTATTGATTTAAGAGACATTCGGGAATTGCAGCACGAGGGGAAGGTGCCCGCTTCGTTTCACACGCCGCGCGGAATGCTGGAGTTTTGGATCGATCCAGACAGTCCATATTTCAAGTCTGTATTCGCCCAACAGCAAAAGTTTGTGTTTTATTGTAAATCCGGGTGGCGATCCGCGCTCGCGACACAAACTGCACAAAATATGGGGATGACAAATGTCTGCCACATCGATGGTGGCTTTGATGCATGGAAACAGGCCGGTGGTGCAGTTGAGAAACCAGACTGAATGCAGTCCTGTAAACTGAATTAGGTCAGCCATTGCAAAGCATATTTGGCATACGAAAGAAACCACAAAGGTAAGATTATGAAACGGATAGCGTTGATTTCGGCATTGCTGATTAGCCTGCTCGCGGGAAGCTCAGCGGTTGCCGAAGATGAAGCAGGTCAAATTAAAGCTGCAATAGAATCCTTGGTTGGGAGCACATTGCCGGCCGATGCGATCGAGGCATCTGCGACACCGGGAATCTATGTCGCATTCATCAACGGATCAGTGTATCACGCGGTGCTGCAAGATGGAGTGTTACTGATTGGTGAGGCATTTGATCTGGCAAAGGGTGTGAGTTTAAATGATGAGATAACCAATCGCAGTGTAAGGGACGCGGCCAGTCAGTTGTCACCCGATGAATTGATCGTATTTACAGCTGCGAACGCCAAACGTTATATCACGGTGTTTACCGATATTGATTGCCGCTATTGCCGACGGTTTCATCAGGAAGTACCGGCGCTCAACGCGGCTGGGTTAGAAATTCGCTATGCCGCGTTTCCAAGATCGGGTGTTGATACCGCAAGTTACGACAAGTATGTGACCGTGTGGTGCTCGGATGATCCCCAACAGGCAATGACCCAAGCGAAGGGCGGTGTGACACTGGCACCGCAAACCTGTTCAAATCCAGTCGCAGACCAATACCAGGTAGGTGTGAAGGGTGGAATACGAGGCACACCGACACTGGTTGTCGACGATGGTACCGTAATCGGGGGGTATTTACCTGCCGAGCAGTTGCTCGCCCGGTTGGGAATGTCCGGCAGTTGAGTTGTTCCACGGGCCAAATCGGACTTTTGGCTCGCATTGACCTGGGCAATCACTGGTCATTGAATTGGCGGATTCGCCAACGAGATGCCGGATCGCAGTTGTTATTCTGATTGACCTGTAGGTTTCGATCAGTCACTTTAGGATAGATGTAATGGATGATGGCAAGAAAAAGATTCTCGAAGCAACGTTAGGGCAGATAAGGCGTCAATTCGGTCAGGGCTCAATCATGAGACTCGGCGATGAAGATGTCGAGAAAAATATTTTGGCTATCCCAACCGGTTCACTGGGTCTGGATCTCATTTTAGGTGTAGGCGGGCTGCCGCGCGGGCGGGTCGTTGAAGTGTATGGTCCCGAAGCCTCGGGGAAGACAACGCTGACACTGTCGGTCGTCGCGCAAGCCCAAAAAAAAGGTGGTACTGCTGCGTTCATTGATGCCGAGCATGCGTTGAATACCGCACATGCCTCAGTATTGGGGGTGAATGTTGATGATTTGCTTGTTTCGCAGCCCAATAATGGTGAGGAAGCGCTGGAGATTGCCGATCAGTTGGTGCGTTCTGCAGCGATTGATGTCGTTGTCGTTGATTCAGTTGCTGCACTGACGCCGCGCGCAGAAATTGATGGTGAAATGGGCGACTCCTATATGGGGTTGCACGCCAGACTGATGTCACAAGCACTAAGAAAGCTGACCGGCAGTATTAACAAGTCGAAAACACTGGTCATTTTTATCAACCAGATTCGAATGAAAATAGGGCAGATCTATGGCAGCCCGGAAGTTACCACAGGTGGTAATGCACTGAAATTTTATGCGTCTGTGCGGCTTGATATTCGCAGAATAGGCAAGATATCAAAGGGCGAGGATGTGATTGGCAGCCAGACGCGTGTCAAAGTGGTCAAGAATAAAGTTGCCCCACCGTTTAAGCAATGCGAATTTGATTTGATTTTTGCTCAGGGGATTTCCAGGGAAGGTGAGTTGATTGATCTGGGTGTGAAACACGCAGTTGTTGAACGCGCTGGTGCGTGGTATAGCTTCGGCGAAATTCGTATCGGTCAGGGTCGCGACAACGCGCGTAAGTTTTTGGCAGAAAACCACGATGTTGCAGAGCAGATAGAAACTCAGATCCGTCAGCAACTTGGCGTTGCTCAGCCAGAGGAGGAAGCCGCCTCACTAACATCAGTTGAGTAATGAAGGACGTTGCACAAGTTCACCGGGCCGCGGTGAACTATTTGTCGAGACGTGAATACTGTCAGCGTGAGATGGTCGACAAACTGGTATCCAAAGGTGCAGACTTCGATATAGCGGAAAACGTCGTCCAGCAACTGAGTGAAAGCGGACTGATTTGTGAACACAGATTTGCCACGGAATTTATTCGCGCACGTGTCCGGCAGGGCTACGGGCCAGTTCGAATTGAATTTGAATTGACGCGGCGCGGAGTAGCCGAACAGTTGGCCAGTGAGTGTCTTTATGCAAGTAATACAAATTGGAATGATCAGCTGGCGCGCGTCGTTGCGCGCAAATATCGCGGCAGTCCCGTCGGCAGTTTTAACGAGTGGGCAAAACGCGCGAACTTTTTGAAAAGCCGGGGATTTACTACGGAGCAAATCAACGGCACTCTGGGTCGTTATCAAGACCGGCAACAGCCGGATTAGCATGACATCATGAAAACAATCGAGATTCGAGATTTATTTTTACGGTATTTCGCCGACGCTGGGCACGAAGTGGTGCCGAGCAGCCCGTTGGTGCCGGGTAATGATCCAACTTTGTTGTTCACCAATTCTGGCATGGTGCAGTTCAAGGATGTGTTCTTGGGCAGTGACAAGCGTACCTATAACAAGGCCACAACCTCCCAACGCTGTGTGCGCGCGGGTGGCAAACACAATGATCTAGAGAATGTTGGTTATACGGCGCGCCATCACACCTTTTTCGAGATGTTGGGTAACTTCAGTTTTGGCGATTATTTCAAGCGCGAAGCGATACATTTCGCCTGGAATTTACTGACTGAAGGCTTTAATCTGCCACCGGATCGTCTGTGGGTGACAGTTTATTCTGACGATGATGAAGCCGCTGAGGTCTGGTTGAATGATATCGGGGTCCCAGCTGAACGATTCGCACGTATCGCGACTTCTGATAATTTTTGGGCGATGGGTGATACCGGCCCTTGCGGTCCTTGTTCAGAGATATTTTATGATCACGGACCGGCAGTTGAAGGTGGTCCACCAGGGTCGCCAGATCAGGATGGTGACCGCTACGTGGAGTTGTGGAATCTCGTGTTCATGCAGTATGAGCGCTTGGCTGATGGTAGTCTGCACGAATTGCCCAAACCGTCTGTCGACACAGGCATGGGTCTTGAACGTATTGCTGCTGTGATGCAGAACGTTTATAGCAACTATGACATTGATCTGTTCCGTGCGCTGATACGCGATGCTGCCAGTGCTGTTGGCACTGAGGATTTGGACAGCAAGTCGTTACGGGTGATCGCTGATCACATCCGGTCGGCGGCATTTTTGGTCACCGACGGTGTCACGCCCGCAAATGAAGGTCGCGGTTATGTGTTGCGTCGTATCGTTCGACGGGCCATTCGACACGGCTATCAACTCGGATGCAAGGAATCATTCTTCTATCGATTAACAGGCTCGTTGGTGGAGCAGATGGGCTCCGCTTATCCGGAACTGCGAATGGCGCAACAAAAGGTTGAGCGCGTGTTGCAGAAAGAGGAACAAAAGTTTGCCAGAACCCTGGACCAGGGTTTGAAAATTCTGGACCGGGAACTTGCCGGTCTTAGCGGCGATGTGCTCCCGGGCGACATCGCCTTTCGGTTATACGACACCTACGGGTTTCCATTGGATTTGACTGCGGATTTTCTGCGGGAATTGAATCTCTCCGTCGATACAGACGGATTTGACCATTGTATGCAAGCGCAGCGCGACCGTGCGAAACGATCGAGCCGCTTTGAGGCACTTGATCAGGATGCGCCAACTTTGGGAATGACGGTCAATTTTAGCGGTTATCAAATGCTCGGAGAAGCCAGCAAAGTCGCGGCAATTCTAATTGATGCTGATCAACAAGATTCAATTGACACCGGGGCTAAGGCAACTTTGATTCTGGATTCGACTCCCTTTTATGCGGAAAGTGGCGGACAGGTTGGAGATCAGGGCCAAATCACGGTGAATGGCAGCATCTTCAAGGTAGTGGACACGCAGTATGTCTCCGGTAAAGTCATTGGACATATCGGCACTGTTGAAGTCGGTGAATTTCGCGTCGGTAATGACGTGTTTTCCCAAGTTGATGTTGCGCGCCGGCGCGCAACGATGAATAACCATTCCGCAACCCATTTAATGCATGCGGCATTGATGAATACACTGGGGTCACATGTGCAACAGAAAGGATCGCTGGTGGCACCTGACCGACTGCGCTTCGATTTTGCCCACGATTCAGCGCTGAGTGCTGAGGAACTGGAACAAATCGAAACCGAAGTGAACCATGCCATTCGCCAGAATTGGCAGGTCACCAGTGAGTGGCTGGATCTTGAGGACGCCAAGGCCCGCGGTGCCGCGGCACTGTTTGGAGAAAAATACGATGCATCGGTTCGAGTCATCGCCATGGGTGATTATTCTCTGGAATTATGTGGTGGCACACACGTTGATCGTACTGGTGATATTGGATTGTTCAAGATCGTCGCTGAGTCAAGCATAGCCTCCGGAATCCGACGCATTGAGGCGCTGACCGGTACTAAGGCGATTGAGCGAATGCAGTGGGAAGCTCGAATATTGGCCGAGGCTGCTCAAGTTCTGCACACAGGTGTCGGTGATTTGCACGCTGCGGTATCCCAAATTGTGAAAAACAATCGCAGCTATGAGCGGCAAATTTCTGACTTAAAGACCCAGCTCGCGACTGGCGGGGGTGGTGCAGGTGAAGTTGCCGTTCAGTCAGTCGGTGATGTTGCACTTCATGTCTCTCGTCATGATGGTATAGACGTGCGAGATTTGCGCAACATACTGGCAACGCTGCAGTCAAAGCTTGATTCAGGCGTCATTGTATTGGGCTCGGTTAACAAGGGCAAGGCGACGCTGATATGTTCAGTCTCCGAAGACCTGCTTGACCGGCTGCATGCGGGGAAAATAATCGGCGCGATCTCACCCATTGTTGGTGGTAAGGGCGGCGGCAAAGCGCATCTTGCACAAGGTGGTGGAGCGGCTGGCAACAAAGTCGACGAAGCGCTAAATGCAGTCGCGGCTGCCATCGGTTGATGTGGCACTCAGCTCACATCATATCTTAAATTTTAATTACTCATCAAACCTGATTCAAGACGCTGGCAATGAGTATTGTGGTGGAAAAATATGGTGGATCATCGGTTGGCACCATTGAGCGAATCAACCGGGTTGCACAGCGCGTCATCCGCACGGTTGCTGATGGCCATCAAGTTGTTGTGGTACTGTCCGCCATGCAGGGAGAAACCAACCGTTTGATCGAATTGGCGCACGAGATTTCACCGCGACCGACACAGCGGGAACTGGATGTCATCATGAGTACCGGTGAGCAGGTGTCAATAGCCTTGCTGAGCATGGCTTTGGAGCGAGAAGGTTATCGGGCAAGATCATATACTGGCATGCAGGTCCCGATACTGACCAGTACTGCGCACGGTAAAGCGCGCGTTGAGGACATTCCGACTGACCGTATGAGAAAAGATCTGGCGGCCGGCACAATCGTTGTCGTTGCCGGGTTTCAGGGTGTAGCCGAAACTGGCGATATTACAACTTTGGGTCGAGGTGGATCGGATACAACCGCAGTGGCATTGGCAGCTGCGCTGTCGGCATCAATCTGCCGCATCTATACTGATGTTGATGGTGTATTGACCGCAGATCCGCGCGTGGTGCCGGACGCACGCGTACTGGAGCACATCACAGCAGAGGAGATGCTGGAGCTGTCAAGCCTGGGTGCGAAAGTACTGCAAATTCGGGCCATGGAATTTGCACACAAATATGAGGTTCCACTGCACGTGCTGTCATCTTTTCATGATGTTCCGGGAACCTTGATCAACTCGAAGGAGTCTAATATGGAGCAACCGAAAATTACAGGTGTCGCTTTCAATGTCAATGAAGCCAAATTGACAATCAGGGGGGTGCCCGATCGGCCGGGAATTGCATCCCGGGTATTTGGTCCGATTGCGGACGCGCACATCAATGTCGACATGATCATTCAGAACGTTGGCAGCGACAACAATACCGATCTGACATTTACGGTCGATCGAAGTGAGTACCAGGCGAGTTTTCAACTGTTAGAACAGGTGGTTCGTGAAATCGGGGCTCAGGATATCATCGGCAATGATGAGATTGCCAAAATTTCGGTTGTGGGTGTTGGAATGCGTTCACATTCTGGCATTGCAACGACCATGTTCAGTATTCTCGCTGAAGAGGGCATCAACATTCAGATGATTTCTACTTCAGAAATCAAGATATCTGTGATTGTTGAGGAAAAATACGTTGAACTTGGTGTCCGGGCGTTGCACAAGGCTTTTGGGCTTGGTAGCGACTTTCCACCTGCTGCAGAGTCTGGACCCCAAAGTGAACATCAGCATTGATTGTCGTTCATTGCAGACATACAAAGAGTTTAATTTTGCGGTGTGCAGAAAAGATTTTGATCAGAATCTATAATGACTTGTCGCTGGTTGATGGAAAATCAGCTAAACAGTTTGGCTGATTCTGCCGCATGAAGTTCAATCGATTGACCATGGATTCCAAATACAGAAGACGGGAAGGCAGATCATTTCAGACTGCAACGTTAGGAGGTTAAAGAATAGTGTTAATATTAACGAGACGGATAGGAGAGTCCGTAAAGATTGATGGAAATATCACGGTCACTGTTCTGGGAATGAAGGGAAACCAGGTACGCTTGGGCATTGAAGCCCCAAAAAGTGTCAGCGTGTATCGCGAAGAGATTTATGAACGCATTCAGCAAGAAGAGGCACAAGGGAAGAATTGATTGCTAGGGCGAGTGATACACGGCAGTAGACTGTAGTCGCGGTTTCGGTAAACGATTCTATAACAAATCCCGGAGAGGTGGCCGAGCGGCTGAAGGCGCTCCCCTGCTAAGGGAGTATGGGCAACCCCCATCGTGGGTTCGAATCCCACCCTCTCCGCCAAGGTCATACTTGAACGGATTACCCATTAAAGAACTTGATTTTTAGACGCGCCCGTAGCTCAGCTGGATTAGAGTACCAGACTACGAATCTGGGAGTCGGGGGTTCGAATCCCTCCGGGCGCGCCATTCGTTCAAGGTGAAGTCATCATGTGCGGTCGATTTAACATACTTTCAGACGCGGACGCGTTGATGAATACCTTTGAGATATTGCAAGGCAATGTCGAAGTTGACGCATTTGAGCCACGCTATAACATCAGCCCATCGGCTCGTAATTTGGCTATTACGAGTGCCGACGACAGTCACCTGACGCGTGTCCCGATCGTTCGACCAGGCTGCGACCGTCGCCGTCACTTGAAAAGTGCTATTTGGCCCCTGATTCCCTTTTGGGCCGACGCGCAAGTACCGAAATATGCAACCGCTAATGCCCGCAGTGAAACCATGACTCAGCGCGCAAGCTTTCGTAATGCCTGGAAAAGATCCCAAAGGTGTCTTATCCCCGCGACGGGTTTCTATGAATGGCAGAGTGTTACCGGCGAAAGTCGTAAACAGCCATGGCATATTTATCATCAGGATCTTGCGGTTATGAGCTTTGCTGGACTCTGGGAACGAGGCGTCACCCCCGATGGTGAGGTGTTTGAGTCATGTACGATCGTGACGACCGAAGCAAATCAGTTGATGGCGACGATTCACAATTCCAATCGTCGGATGCCGGTGATTGTTGATTCCACCCATTGGGATCAGTGGTTGGACGCGGACAACGAAGCTGCGCTTGAGTTGGCTGGCTCCTATCCAGATGGTTTGTTGCAAGCGACGCCAATTTCCACCCGCATTAATAATCCGAACTATAACCGTTCTGACTGTCTCGAACCGGTCGAACTGACTGGTTGAGATTCTCGCACAACTTGCCGAATCGCTTCGAGTTGCAGTGATTTGACCGCTGCAACAACGCCTATGAAAAAACACCCTGGTAAAACTCGCAATAAACGACGTCGGTCTGCCACGGCCAAAGGAGTCGTTGACTTTGTCAGTTTTCGAACCTGTCGGATAAAGGGCGATGATGGTCAAAGGTACTCCGTGCGGTTAGATATTGGGCCGTGGTTGATGCCGGGCGACCGGGTTAGCGGCAAAGTTGTCGGATCTGAGGGACAAAAACTTCTCAATCCGATGACCGTCAGTGTCGAGCCATGCAAGGATTTTCAGGTTGTTTTGCAAATCGAACGCAAAATGGTAGGCGGTAGGGAAGCTGAAACCTGGAGAGCAATTAGCTTTGCCGTACATGGAACGATCCACTGTACGGTCGATATACCTGACTTGGAAAATGGCCAACACGTGCTGGCAACGTTGTCGAGGCTGCAGAGCCACACCCCCAAGGGCAGAGTTTGGGATGTCATCAGCATTGACCGGGTCTTGAATGGATCTTCGCAGGTGGCTTGCGCGGTCGCACTGACAAGATTTGGCATTCGGGATCAATTCTCGATCGATCTGTCGAAAGCGTTAAGTTCGATATCCTCTCAGTCTGGTCAGCTGGATCTGGACGCTCGACGAGATCTCAGGGACTTGCCATTTGTTACCATCGATCCTGCCACCGCGAAAGATCACGATGATGCTGTATTTTGCGAGCGCAAAGAATCGGGAGAATTTCGATTAAGAGTTGCGATTGCTGATGTTGCACATTATGTTCAACCGTCCATGGCGCTGGACTTGGCTGCGCAAGAAAGAGGCACATCGATCTATTTACCCGATTTGACGGTACCTATGCTGCCAACCGAGCTTTCCAATCACCAGTGCTCATTGAAATCCGGTGAAGATCGTTTGGCACTGGTTTGCGATATGTCAGTGGGTGGGGACGGGCAGGTAAGCACCTATGAGTTTTATGAAGCAGCGATTCGGTCGCATGCCAGTCTGAGTTATGAGGACGTGGAGGCCGGCATTCAACGCGGCCGATGGTCAGCGGCAGTTGTCGACAATATTAATCACCTATTGGAAGTACACGAGACTTTTACCTTGGCCCGGAATACAAGAGGCGCGTTAAATCTGGAAATACCCGAGGCGAGGTTGAAGTTCGGCGCAAGTGGTCAAGTGAAGTCGGTAGCAAAAACCGCGAGACTGGTGTCCCATGGGTTGATCGAAGAAGCGATGCTCGCGGCAAACACCTGTGCCGCGAAATTTCTTACCCAACACTATCCTGCTGCAGCCATGTATCGTATTCACGAACATCCGGCGGAAGACGACTTGGATGAGGTGAATCTGTTACTTTACTTTTTTGACTTAGCGTATGAGTTCTCGCCTGAGTCAACCGCAGCAGACTATCAAAATGTTGTCAATTTATTGAACAGTGATCATCCCAGAATCAGCGCGCCATTACAGCTACATCTGCTACGCAGCATGGCGACAGCCATCTATTCACCTGAAAATCGACCTCATTTTGCGCTAAATTACCCTGAATACACCCACTTTACTTCGCCAATTCGCCGCTATCCCGACCTGGTCGTACACCGACTGATAAAGCAGGTCCTAAGTGGAGTGGTGCAACCGCCGGCAACTGCAGAGTTGATCCGTGTCGCGCAATTGAGTTCCTATCGGGAGCGTCGCGCGGAAAGTTGTGCAAGAGAAGCTGAGCAATGGCTTAAAGCTGAATTGATGATGACCCACGTTGGGGAAGAATTTTCTGGGGTCATTATCGATGTTAAGAAATTCGGCATTTTCGTACAGTTGGATTCTCCCTACGTTGATGGTATGATTCATGTTTCTGAGTTGGGCGACGAATATTTTTTCTACAACGATTTCGTGAGAACCCTGGCGGGAGATTTAAGTGGCCGCGTATTTGAAATTGGGCAGCGCTTGAGGGTAAAAGTCCAAGGTGCGGACCCGCAGTTGGGACACATCAATTTTGAATTGGTGTACTCCAAGAAAAGGAAACGACGCAAGAAAACAGGATGACAGTACCGGTTATGGAAAAACACTTTGGAATTCATGTGGCGGTCACACTGCTTCGATATCGAAGCGCGGAAGTTGAATCGGTATTGTTAATCGATTCGCGCAAGGACCGACGTCTACAGGAAGTCGAATCTTTGGCCGGCAAACACGGTATCCGCGTCACACGCTTGCCTAAACGTGAGATGGCTGAAATCGCGCAGGGTGTAAAACATCAAGGCGTCATTATTCTCAGTCATATTAAGCCTGACGAAGGCCATGAAAAATCTTTATCAGTCTGGTTGCGTGAACTGCCTTCAGCCGATTTGATCGTCGCATTGGAAGGCATATCCGATCCTCGCAATCTTGGCGCTTGTTTGCGAACCGTTAATGCCGCAGGTGTTGGCGGTGTAATCTTGCCCCGTAGTCGCGGCTGTTCGATCACGTCGACGGTATCTCGTACTGCCGCTGGTGCGGCCGAAACTACATCGATATTTACTGCAGCAAATCTGGCGAGGACTTTAGATAAGGCCAAGGACTTGGGGTACTTTGTTATCGGTCTGGACGAAACCGCCAGGCAGTCGATTTACAAGATCGATTTGAGTGAACCGTGTATTTTGGTGTTCGGAACCGAAGAAAGTGGCTTGCGAGCCGGCACCCGAAAAAAATGTGACCAAGTGGCCAGAATACCGATGTATGGCAAGATCCCCAGTTTAAATGTATCGGTTGCCGTGGGTGTGACCACCTTTGAGGCGACCAGGCAACGTCTGCGCAATGACTAGGCAGATGTCAAGTCAGCGATCCGCCGCAACTGCTGCCTGCACCGGCGGTACAGCCGAAACAATGTGAATCGACAGCAATATTTTGGTTGATCAAATCGTCCAGGCTTGTGTCCCACAAGTATTGGGGTTTATTCCAACCGACAGGGATTTCCAGCATTTGATTGAAGTCACAATCGTAGATTTGCCCCAGCCAATCGACACTGATAATGTGTCGACACATTAATTCAGCCACCGTTGCCGGGTTGAACGTTGTTTTTAGCAAATTCATATATTCGCTATACTCACCGGTACGTTCAAGGTAGTGTCGAAAGCGGCTTACAGGTAGATTGGTCAGCGTAAACAGGCGGTCGAACTGAATGCCAAAGTCTTCACTCAGTCGTTCCTTGTAAGTTGCCTCAAGCGTATGTTGCGCGGGCGGTAAAAATGCACCGTTGGGGTTATAGACGAGATCCAGGCGTAAGTCTGGCTGTTTGCCGTAACCGTGTTCATTGAGAATTTGTAAGGCGCGGATACTCTGTGCAAAAACCCCTTTGCCGCGTTGCTGTTCGAGGTTATCTCGGGTATAGCAGGGTAGTGAGCAAATCAACTTGACCTTTCTGTCGGCATACCAGCGCGGGAGGTCGTTCTGGCCTGGTTCAAAAAACACGGTCAAATTACAACGCGATATGATCGTCGCACCATTGGCGAGACAGGCATCCACAAAGCGCCGAAAATTAGGATTCAGCTCAGGTGCGCCACCGGTGATGTCAATGGTCTGTACGTTGTTATCAGCACACCATTGAACAATTTTCTCCATCGTTGCCCACGTCATGATCTCGGTTCGCTTCGGACCGGCATCGACATGGCAATGATTACAAGCCTGGTTGCACAGTTTTCCTACATTGACCTGCAAGTCTCGAACGTTGACGCGCGTCAACTCATCGAAGCCATTCTCAAGTAAAGTTGAAAAAAAGTTCCACTCCTGCGCGTAATGTCGGCGGTTGTTTTGTACCTTGTCATCTGTAGCGAACAGGCTGACAGGAATTGTGCTGGTTACAGCTGCCATTCAATTGCGCGGTTTATTGAGCGAACCGCTTCTTGATGAAATGATCAATTGAAATTGCCCCAGCGCCATGCAACAAGGGAATAAGCAGCATGATTCCCCACAGTTGATGTTGTGCAATTCCGGCAGCGTTCAAAGTCGGATAGGAGATGACGGCAACAAAGTTAAATACGAACAATGCACCGGCGGACAGTCGGGTCGCAAGCCCCAGCACCAATAAAATCGGGAGCACCAATTCAGCAGCAATCGCCATATACGCGGCCAACTCAAAGGGAATGATCGGAACTGCGTACTCATACTCGAAAAGATACATCGTTGAGTCGATGTTGGCAATCTTTGCAAGTCCGGCTTTCCAGAAAATATTTGCAATCCACAGTCGCAGGAGCAGGTCACCAATTGGTGCACCGCAATTGAGTACGCAAAGTAATTTGCGATACATTTGAACGATGACAGAGTCTTTCAGCATGATTCGGCCTAAAGAGGTGATGAGCACGAGTAGATGAAGAATCTACTGATGTTTTATTGTAATCATAGATACTGCGCCGAACGAAAATAGGCGATTCAGTTCCTCTTGCAAATTGTATTCTGGATTGGTTGCCAACAAGGATGGAAATGCGCAGCCCAAAGTCTGCTGTTGGGCGATGCAATCGAAAAGGGCAAAAAACTCCGGTCCAATTTGCGCAACTTTGACAGTGTGGTCTCTACGGTAAACCAGAACCTGCTGTCCATTCGCGGTGATGGTCGGTACGGTTGTATCGGGTACCGTATTGGTGGCAAAATCCCAGATATCGAAAATTGGAAAACTCGACTGAATGGCCGATACAGCTGGATGCAACGTAAACTGCAGGCTTTCATAATCTTGAGCCGAATATTGGCGCAAGCTGTCGATTTCAACTGCTGGGACTGATGCAGCGTGAAATGCAGTGTGACATGCCCAGTCAATCTTCGCAATATCAGGCAGATATCCCAGTTCCTTTAGCTCCGGTATGGATTGCATAAACGCCGGTAATTGGGCTCCATAGTCGCGTAGGTCGCCTGAAACGGGGGTTTGGGAGTGAATATAGGTACGCGCCATATGGTTAAAGAACTCATCGCCGACCATCACACAACTGATCGGGAAAATACTTGCCAGCGCTTCGCTCAGTGTTGCTTCGATATTATTGCGATAGATGTTTAATCGCTGTGCGGCTTGAAAGCCACGCGATTCAATCAGACTGTGAATGTGTGCGGTTTGCCCGCGCAACAGTTCTGACTTGAATTCCTTTTGCAGGTCACGCAGCTGCATCTGTTATTGACTGGCGGTAGCTTCGTGCAATATTTGCTTCGTCCAGCAGAACCGAAAATTCGGGCAGGTCTTTATCCCACTCAATAAGAGTCGGAGCATTATAAAATCGGTTCACTGCGTATTCGTAGAGTGTCCAGACTTCATCGCAAACTCTTTGGTCATGTGTGTCGATGCGAATTTCGCCTTCCGGCCACTTTTTGATGGTGTGCCCCGAGAGGTGTATTTCGCCGACAGAATTTGCGTCAACCTGATCGAGAAATTCGATCGGATCAAATGCGTGATTACAGGCATTGACGAATACGTTGTTGACATCGAGCAGCAGTTGACAGCCGCTGGTTCGAGTAATTTCGTTGACGAAATCCCACTCACACATTTCTGAATGAGAAAATTCCATATAAGCCGAGGCATTTTCCACCAGAATTGTACGGCCCAGAAAGTTCTGAACCTGGTCTATTCGATCGTGCAGATGCGCGATGGTTTCGCTGGTGAAGGGCAGGGGTAACAGATCGTGAAGATAAACGCCTTCAATTGAACTCCAGGACAGGTGTTCTGAAACCAGCGTGGGCTGGTAAATGTCGATTAAATCTTTGAGACGGTTTAAGTGGGCAGGATTCAGTGCATCAGTTGAGCCAAGGGATAGGCCAACCCCATGGAAACTGAGGCCATAGTCGTGTCGAATTTTGGTTAGCCAATGATGCGGTAAACCGCCTTGGCCGAAGTAGTTTTCGCTATGAACTTCGAACCAATCGACCGCTGGCTTTTGGGTCGCTACGAATTCACAGTGATCACTACGCAACCCAATTCCAACTGATTGGGCTGGAATCGAGTGCGTAGCCATCAAAATGCATAAATTCAGAGAATCTCAAACAAGCTCTATGATTGCGGTTCCATTGAGCTGCCGGCCAGCCTGTCACACAATCCTTTTGGAACGACAATGAATGCGTCGCCTTGATTGTCAACAGTCGATGTGCCAGCACAAGAACTGTTAGAAGTTTGACAATCATTGTGGCCCGCTTTTGCAACGCCGTAACATTTTTCTTTTTCGTCTGCGGATACTGCAGTTGAAAGTGAAATTGTGCCTAGCGCGAGTGCGCCACTGATGGCAGCAGCAATAATAGCTTTTTGTGACTTCATTAATCAACCCTCCATAGGTCTATTTTTAGAATAGTCAAAGTAAAAAAACTTTACAGTTTCCCGAAATATGACCAGTAATCACACACAAAAGTTTCAAAACCTGTGCTTGAATTTGGTCAATTTTTGTATCACAGGTTTGCCTTGGTGGTTTTATTGAATCGACTGTGAAACTCTATCGATGGATTGTCCAAGTACATTGATCGGAGGGCACACTACCTTGGAATCGCCACCAACCCGGGCTTTAAGCAGAGCGCGATGGCACCAAACAGTGCCTTTACTTAAGATGACGGCTTGCGCGCGCCATCAAATCGTTTTGTCACCAGTGCAAGCGCAGCGTGCGCAATACGTGATTCTGCAGCGCTGTTGGTATGTCGAGTTCTTTCGCCGTTTGGTGCCAGGTTGAGAACGCATCGACAGTTTGCTCAAGGACGATCTTTTCGCGATTGCGAGGCAGTCGGGCATATTTTGCAAGGTGTTTTAAGTCTTGCAGGGTGAAGTTATTGGTTTTGCCATTAATGCTCAACTGGTGGAATCTTGTGAAATCACTGCCTTCAGCATGACAAAGATCATATGCCGGCGTGATTTTCCAATTACCCTGTCGATCCATCATGAATGCAAAATTTTTTACATGATCGTCCTGATTGCACCCAACCACGTTGAAGACGACACGGCGGAACTGCTCTTCAATCGCACTCTGTGGAGTGTTCAGCTGGCGCATCGTCATGAAGAGTTGCTCATAAGAATAAGCGCCGCTTTCGTAGTAATCGAAATGTGCCATTGCGGCAAATGTTTGGACAAAGCGTTTGCCGCCCTTTACATCGCGATCATAGCGTCTCGTCATGAAATGATTGCGGCCATTCTCACTGAATAGGCGACTATCCATCATGTCGATGCCGCAAGCCTTTGCCATCAGATGATAACTATATTCCAAAAGTCCATAACCAGCCGGATCAGCTAAACCCCAATCGCCGCTAAAGGCAACACCGTCAAATTTAATCAGCCAATGTTCAAATTGAGGCGGCAAATCTATCTGCCCCGACCGGATTTCCTTTGTCTCCGGATTGTAAGCAATAACAGCCTTGGCACGGGCACCACCCGCCGATGTTCCAACATTCAGAATATCAAGCAGCGCATTTTTGTCATTACCGGGTGCGAGTTTGGTCTTAAGTGTTTTCCGGTCGGCAAAGGCCAATGAGGCAAGCTCGACAAGATGGCTGATTTCGAGGCGTTGATCCTTTGCTGTTTCGCTCCCGATCGATGGCTCGTATTCCAGCGCTCCCATGCCGCGTGTTCCGATGTAACAGAGGCGATCTACCGCATTGAACTCGGTTGGCCGCCTCCCAGTTTGAGCCAGCCAGACATCTATGAGCCTGTTACCATACTTATCTGGCAGACTGTCAGCAATCATACCGGGCAACCCATGAAACGATCTGGGATGCAAATCTTGAAACTGATAAATGCAACGTTTGCGAAGCGGCATATAGAGCGGAGCAGGTTCGATACCAAAATTGACAAATTTCGGATCATATTCGAACCGTGCATGTCGTTCCGAGCACTCCATTGAGACGTATCCGATTGTGGTACCCCACAACTTGACAGTCGCGGTACTCATCAGATTTCATCTTCCCAAACAATGCCTGAGGAGGACGGGAGAATTTTACGTTTCTGTGGTCTTTCGGCGAGGGCTTCGGCCATCGGAGAATTGAATGTCTCTGGTAACAGTGTGTCAATAGCAGGTGCCATATCGAGTGTTTTGAGAAGTTTTAGCCATGATTCAAACTGACTGTCTCGTCCGCTTTCAATTCGGCGCAGTGTGGCAACGCCTATGCCAGCTTCTTTTGCCAATTCGGTTTGCGAATAACCTTGCACCTTACGAATTGTCGCGAGACGTTTGGCAAGTTCCTTGAGAATGTCAGTCTCTGGCGTCAATTTAGTTATTTTCATGATATCAATAATGATATATATATTAGATATAAATGGAAAATAATATCACATATGATATTCGACATTGACTGCATCTTAAGGGATCGAACCGGGAATGACGTGATGAACGCAGGGTTAGCGATAACCACAATTTATGCCGTATAGGAGACACCGACATATGGTGAACGAGATGGTTTAGCTACGCACTGGCTTCAGTTCACGCGCCAATGGTGTGCTCGCCACAGGCTGAATCACTAATTGGTTTATTTGTAGCCTGACACTTCCATTACAGTAAGTGTCATGAAATGGGTGAGCTGGCGTTCACTCCACTGGAAACCTGATGATAACACCGCCCATCACATCGCCTTCTTCAATATCGGTGCGCGGGGAATCTTTGTGATTATTGTGACAACTGGCACAGGCTTGCGCGACTGCGATGTCCGCGTAAACAGCGGCAAAATAAACTTGACCACCAAGCTCTTCCTGACCATAAAAAACCTCATCAGGATTGGCAGCAACAAATTCCAGTCCCTCTTTTTCAAGATCAGTTCCCGGTCCGTTTTTTTTGTTGATTGGATCCAATGAAATGAGAGAATAGGAAAAATCTTCTGTCTCATCAGCGACATATTCTGAACCGAAGCGGAACATTTGTGCCGGCAGCGGTAATGCTGCGTCGTCTTCAAAATGTTCTGATGCAGTAATCACCTGCTCATCCAGAGTCAGGCGTTGAACGACCATTTGTGTGTAGACTGCTCTGTCTGCCGACATTACCTGGTACAGCATATCAGCGACCCGTTGATAGGAAACGCCTTCTGCAACCGCTTCCAAAGTAACAACCGTCGTAACGACCACCATACAAGTCAATGATTTCTTTAATAGCCCCTGCATGATTGAACCTCTATTGTGCTGCCCAATTTTGTAACGCGTCTTCATGAGTATACACCTGATGCGCATTGCAAATGATTCCACCCCGTTTCAATAAGTAATTGAATTTCGGAGCCCGACAGGTGCCAATTTTGAAATTTCACTTCGCCAAATAACTTGCCATTTATGCTATTGGTCTTCTTTTTCGCGTTGCAGCGCCCAGTTGATGCTTTGTACCTGTACCGACGACTGACCTTTGAAATTACTTGTAATAAGTGCTTCATCAGCAAGGGAGTCAAGCGCGAAACCGAGTCCATGGCAGTCCAGGCAGACCGGACGGATCATTTTCTCGTTAGGCCGGAGTGTGTCGTTCTGATTGTGGTTGGTGATTACTTTGCCGCGGCGCTTGATTTTTGGCATGTGACAGGTTGCACAGCTCACCCCAGTGCCAGGTGCTGTTTCACCGATAGATTCTGAATGCCAAAGTGAATAATGGATACTGTCTTTATAGGCCACGCTATGTTCATCATTGTGACAGCCAAGACAGGCCTCTACTGCTGCGTGTCTAATATCTACGGTGTGAGCGTCATGACATGACCCGCAATGCACAAGTTTTTCATCCGCGTGCGGTTGCATGGGCAGTCGAGATTCGGCGACGGTTATGTACTGAGGATAGTCTGAGTCTGATAACCAGTGATTGAAAACTTCGGGCAGCACTTGGTTTAGGCCCAGTTTTTCCAGTTGTTTTTTCGTGTCGCGAGGTTCGGCCACCTCCGGATGCTGACGCATGCCATGTCGGCCCTGACGAAATGACTTGGTTTCCTGTTTGTGGCAGTCATTGCAGACTTTAGTACCTGGGTTATTGATCCAATTTGCCTCAATCTGTGCCTGTTGTGTCTCATCGGCGTCATCCGACAAGTGGCAGTGATTACAGTTAATTCCAGCGGACGCATGTCCGGACCCTGCCCATTCATGAAGTAGGGGTGAATCAGTGAGAGAGTTCTTTGGAGCAATCGCATCGACAGGCTGCAATTGAGATTCGCTGGCATTGTGCTGAGCCAGGTAAAGCGCGGTTAGCTGGTGCATGGGTTGAGGTGCAAGCCACTCATCGTGCGCGTGTTTCACCAGAAAGTCTGCGTATAGTGAACTATTGTCGTGGTAATTATGGCAACCCGCGCTTGCACAAGTATCAAAACTGAGCCCTGCATGACTCGCACGAGTCGTTCGTACATCCTGGTCACCCTCAGAGTGACACGCGCTACAAAAATTCATCGCGACTGTGACTGCACTTTCGCGTGTTAATTCGGGGCGGTGTTCGATGTGGCAGGATGTGCATAGCCGTGCGTCGAGTTTTTCCCAGTATTCGGCCATCCTGGGACTGCGAAATTTCTTGCGTGGGTGACTGTCATCGGCTTTAGCCAGTTCATTATCATGGCAATTCCGGCAGGATTTATTCATCGCCTTTGTTGCTGACTTGGTCGCAGCAAAATTTCCTGCTGCATGGCAGGTTTCGCAGGCCATTTCAATTTGGTGGTGAGCGTCAGTTGTTGCCCCGACAGTCAGCAGCTGGCGATTGCCACCAAACGTCATCCACGTGAAGACGGTCGAAACGACAATCAGAGTCAGTAGCAGCCAAAACCCCCAAATCATCGATTTTGTTGACATGTCAAATTTGACTCAGTAAAGATAGACGATCAGGATGTGAACAATCAGTAGCGCCGGTAGGGGCAATAACGCAATCACATGGGTGCGAATGGGAACAATACGCATATTTCTCGTCATCTTGACACCGAATTTCCTCAGTTGCGTGGTACCCCCGATCAGTATGCCGGTCAGGGCGCCCAATAACAGGGAAGTGAGAAAAAACACCATGAGTATGGCATTCAGATTATCGCCGAGCCTGAACCCGGTATGAGCAAACAGAACAAAGACGCAAATCAATCCCAGTCCGACGTGAGTGAGCTGCCAGTTGCTATAGTTTCCAATGCGGATTAGCAATCGGTTTTTCAGGCCAATAACGATCAGTAATCCGACCAGACTGACTGCCAGCAGCAGGTAACCGGACCACTGCTGCCAGATTGAGTTGTTCCATAACTGCTCCCACAAGGTAGGTCCGAATCGATCAGGGATGGGCGCCCGGGGTGAGAGCAAGGTTGCGGCAGCACCGAGCGCACTCGCGGTCGATAATATAAGTACCAGTTTCCGTAAGCGTGCCGTCTGGCGGCGGACTGCGAGAATTTGTTTGCGTTCGATTGCCGCAATTCTGCGAATTACCTCGCGGCCGATAAGATCAAGCTGACGTAAATTTTTTAATCGGGATTGACGCGCACGAATTTCTTTGGCATTGAATATCTCCGCAAACAAACCACAGGCTTCTACCAGGCAGGCAGCCGCAGCAACTGCAGGGTCAGGAACGTCGTCAGACAGTACCACTTCCCGAATGCGCTTTTTCACATTTTCCTTGGCGTCAAAATCGATTATCGGATACGTTCGGGTGCGGGAGAACCACAGAAACTTCTGATCTTGGCGCGCTACGATGCCATCCTGTTCAAGGCTGCGAAGCGCCAATTCCGGAATGGATAATGTTTGCGCCGAAGACAAAACTTCAATCCAGTGTTGGGTATCCGTAGTTTGCGGATGCTGTGCGATCCTTGCCAGGACAGCATCCATCAACGCACTGCCAGTCGGTTGGTCATCCAATACGATGAGTGATTCCAGATCAGTATCGATGCGACCTGCAAGTGACAGGTCAAGTAGTGCAGCACCAGCCAAAACGCATTTGATCGTATCGTTTTGGGAGGGGGAGAACACGCCATCCTCATTTTCAAGGAGTAGCAGGATACTGTCTGTAATTTTCAAAATGGACAATTCGTAAATTCAGGTCAGTTGCGGACACGAATAGTGTAGCAGGGCTTAAGCCATTCGATTGTAGCAACTTCACCTAAGGAAAGAAATAGGCTGATCTAAAATGGAAATGACATTCACAATCACTAGTGTACTGTTAAATAATACCAATAAATACAATTACATAAAAGATAATTCAGATCTAATTGGTGTTTGTAATTGGCAAGCAGTTGAGTTAATATTGTTTTCTCAAATATTACCGTATTAATATGTTGGCAAAATTTGTAGAGATTCATCTCTATTTTCATTTTTTTGATAATCGCAAATAACACTTAGAGAGATACAGCAATTTAGATTGGCATTTTCAATGGTACCGCAGAACGATTTAATTCGCAGCAGATGCTACTTAACTCACTTGACGTGTAACTCCACCTGCTATCTTTATTGATACAACTCAGCGATGGGCAGTGCGGGCAAATAGGTTTTGTGGTGAGAAAGATCAGTATTTTGTGCCCCTCTTGATAACAGATCTGTCGTGGTTCCCGATTGTTTCCCGGTGAGTGAAGCCGTTTGTATTGAGTGTTGGATTGAGCGCACCACAAAACTGCCACTTCCGACCAAAGCGATGAAACGTGTGCAGCTGTTCGTAATACATATGCGTATTCTGATAAATATGAACGCGATTCTGGCAACAATTCGTTGAGTTTGATATCAGTGATGGGCACAAATGAGTGAATATTGCTGTGAAAATTCAACAATGTAGTACATCTTGATGCCGGCTTTGACCTGGTGAAACGAAGCCCATGGAAATAACGAAAGACACAGATCAATCGTCAAGGAGTCCAATGCATTCATGGTTTCTTAAAGATTCAACTCACTGTCTTCGGGACCATATAGTGGCCGGGCTTGTGTGATCAGGTGCTGTGCGAAGTCCGCAACCATGCACCATCGCGATTCGAAATTTCTTTGGCAAAGGTGCTTCTGGATACCCCGTCGGACAAACCCAAGTGATACAGTTTGTCACGATTCGATCGCGAACATACCACTAGACCGCATAAACGACTGCGACGATTCATCTGTGCAATCGTTATTTCTCAGCATTTTATTGAAAAAATAAGACTGAACATTTTGATTACGTTGATAACACACGACGTAGTTATGAAAGTGAATCCAAGGCAGATGCGCCATGAGTTGTGAAAAAATGAACTTTCCTTCTTACATGATGGGTATGCTCCTGATTGATTGCGTATTCCAATTAATATGAACGCGATTCCAGAGAATATGAACATTTCTCCAAAAACTGGCATTCGCGACGCTTATCTCAGCGGTTTTTCGAATCTTTCGAGCGAGTTATACCTCCTTTGGATTTGTTGTTGGTTTGAATCTCACACGGAGCGGAAATAAGTCGGTCAGCAACCCTGTGCAAAAACCCAAAGGCAAGCACTTTTTCGACGCGAGTGTCTTTGGGAATTTTTCACAGGGTTGGTTATGGACTTATTCTGCGGGCTCAGTGTAAGATTGTGATGACCACAGATACGCATTGAAAATAACGCACCAGTGATGAACAACTGATCCCAATTGACCCATGCAAATTGGCCAGTTGGATCAATTGATAACTGCGGCAGTGCTCGCGACACTCGGTGAATGTAAGATCTTGTCGTCATTGCCATCAGCTATCGTTGCGGTGGGATTGCGCCACCGGTACGGTCAGTGAATTGGATTGCAGCTTTCGCATTGAGTCACCGGTCAGTTGGATACGATGGGCATTGTGGATTAAACGGTCGAGGATCGCATCGGCCAAAGTGGCGTCACCAACGGTGGCATACCATTGATCAACGGGTAATTGGCTGATCACAACGGTTGCGGTTCGCCCGTAGCGCCCATCCATCAGTTCCAGCAGATCATGACGGTGGCTGGTGTTCAGGGGTTTGAGTCCCCAATCATCAATGATCAGCAGTGCGGTGGCGGCGAGCTTTTTGACAAACTTGGTGTAAGTTCCCAGTGCCCGGGCCTGATCGAACTGTACCAGCAACAAAGATAGCCGCTCGTAGCGCACGGTGTAATCGAGCAGACAGGCGGCGTGCCCAAATGCGCAGCCAACGTAGGACTTCCCGGAGCCGCACGGTCCGGTGATCAGCAGGTTCTGTGCCCGTGCAATCCAGGTGCACTGTCCAAGCTCTGCGATGTGGCTGCGTTGTAAGTTTCTCGATGGCTGGTAATCCAGTTCATTCAAGCTCGCCTGCAAGCGCAGATTAGCCTGGCGCAGCAGGCGCTGCTGACGGCGTTGGTGGCGGCACTGCAACTCATGGTCGAGCAACAGTTCGAGGCGTTGGGTAAAGCCCAGGTCCCGGTAAAGTTCCGGTTGCTGCAACTGTTGTTCCAGTGCCTGGGCGAGGTTGCTCAGCCTGAGTTGGCGCAGTTGTTCAAAAGTGGTACTCGTGCTCATGGCGGCCTCCATTAGTTAAAATGTTTTGCACCGCGGATGTTGTCGTGGTGCTGTGGCAGTTTAAGTTCAGTCTGTGAGTCGTCAAGATCGGTGCCGTTTTTCAGAATCTGCTCGATGTGGGCAACGCGCGTCAGGGCCTGGCGGTTGGCAATTCGGCAGGCTGCGTTGAGTCGTTGGTTGGAGAATTTCTTACTCAGGGACAACACCCCCAGACAGCGGCGGCAGACTTGCTCAAAGTGGTCGGCTTCGTTGATTCTGGCACACACCCAAGCTGAGCAGTCTGCGCCGATGACGGCGGCCCAGTTTTTCAACCGCGCAGGTGGCCAGTGGCTTTGGTCATGACTTTTGGGCCGATGCAGGGGGTGGGTGGACATGCCGGCTTGCTGCTCGATCCGATGGGTGGCGATTTGATGTTGTTTGAAGAAGATGCGCAGGGTTTGATTACCGAGGTGGACTTTGACCTTTTGCCCGGCGTATTGATGGGGCACTGAATACCAGTGTTTGCCGTGTTTGATGTGGTAATCAAAGCCGACTGTGGCGGTTTTGATTTCAACGTAGTGAAAGCGCACCAGTGGCAGGGGTCGAAGCACGGGTCGGTCGAGTGTATCAAAGGCGTCTTGGCGACAGCCGTCGCGATTGGAAAAGGGTTTTAGGTTCAGCTCATCGACTAAGGGTCGAATGGCTGCATTGAGCTCGGACAGGCTGGTGAAGTGGTGGTTTCGAAGCCGCGCCAAAATCCAGCGTTCAGCGTTCTGTACTGCTTGTTCGACTTTGGCTTTATCCTTGGGTTTTCGTGGCCGCGCAGCTTTGACTGCGACACCGTAATGCTCAGCCCACTGCTGGTAGCTGAAATTGAATTGTGGATCATAGCGGCAGGCTTTAGCGACCGCGCTGCCTAAGTTGTCAGACACAATCAGTTTCGGACACCCTTTGAAGAACTCCAGCATCAAGCTCAAACACTCGAGCCAGTCGCGCAGCTGCTGGGTCCACACGGCAACCGCAAAGGTGTAGTTCGATGCGCCCAGCACCCCGACAAAGATCTGCGCCGTGCGTGTGCCGATCTTGACCGTCATGCCACAGAAATCGACAAATACGGTATCACCGGGCTCGTGAAACTGCCGCATGGAACGGCGCTGTGATTTTTTCCAGCGGGCATAATGCTCGCAAAAACTTGAGTAGCTGTACCGGTAGCCTTGCGCGCACAACTCCTGCCACAGCAACTGCAAGGTGACGGCCTTTTTTTGCTTTTCCTGATGCACCCAGGTAAAGTCGACTTCAAAGTGTGCCGGTGAATCCTGCGGCCCACCGTACACCAGTGCGGCCAGCTGATCTTCATCCATACCGTCGGGCAACGGCCACCGAATGCCACAATCGGTAGTTTTGGTCACCACTTTGTGCACCAACCCAACGCTCAGACCCAATACCTCAGCGATACGCCGAATCGTTAGCCCGCAGTCGTGTCGCAAGCGTAGTATCTCAAGATGGTTGCTCATCACAATTCTTCCTCTGCTCATGTCCACTGCCTCCTGTTTCAATGTCGTAGATGAAAACTACGATTGAAACCGAAACGGTGAACCCAGTCAAATTGTGCTGAGAAAAGCGGGCGTTATCGGTACTCCAGTTCCGAGAATATCAACCAATACAAACGGTGTTCACATTGGCTGGAATCGACGTTCATATTCTCCGGAATCCGTGTTCATATTGTCTGGAATTACGTTCATATTCCTGGAATCAGTGTTCACATAACTCTGGAATATGCATTGATAACTACATGAAGATCAGACGGGAGACCCATATTTAGGCAACGCACAGACGAAGAAGAAGCTTAACCGATATCTGCTGAAACTGGGTTATTCACTAGTAGAGGTGTGGAGAGACGGTCACCGCGTGAAAATTTATAGCACCAAGTAATGTGAAATAAACTGTCATGTATAGTGTTTACCAGAGCGATCCTACACTGACTAACTCAGGATGCAATCCCGCTAAAAGCATCAAAGTGATGGAATATCCTTTTATCCAAAATATTGATCTTGTACAATCTAACTCATAGTAAGAAATCTCACCTATTTCGCCGATTATGCTAGTTTTACGGCAAATTTCACAATTTACTACTCCAACTAGAAATTAGCTTTGTGCAATCAAGAATCACCTTAACATATCGTTCACCAGATTGTCAAAAATGGGGGTTTTCATTTGAGAGTTTTGAACAAATCATCAGAAGTGACAGATATTTTGGTAATAATTTGCAGGCATTGTCTTTAGCGCAAAACTTCAGTACACTAAATTGAACATACAAACTCTCCCTACCATGCTAAGTCAAAATAGTACCTGATGCAGAATCAGTATTAACACCTACCATGCTACAATCTTCACACTTAATCTGGTCTAGCCCGAGTTTACCGAGTTCAACAACTTGAACTCGGCGAAGTAGGTTCGATTAATTGGGAGAGTCTATTGTAACTCATTGACGCAATGGAATTACCTCCTGACACTCCTGAAAATGTCAGGACCAAAACGATTCTCTGGGGACGTGTGACCTAACCGGCTCGATAACGATCCAGCTGTAGCGACTTGTACAGTATTTTCTGGGTCTCAGACAGGCTCGACAGCGTCATCTGTATCGTTGGCGAGGTGTCTTTGCGTTTGGACGGATAGACCACGCCGACCTCTTTGATTGCCGCCAACTGTTCAATTATCTGAGTGCACGAAAGCATCTGGCCCTGACTGCCCAAATACCGATACAGCAGGGTTTGCAGCATCAGTGCCAGCACACAGATCAGCACATGCACCTGGATTTTCTGATCCGTCCAGTGATACTGGGGACGAATGGCAATGTGCTGGGTATCTTTAAGGTCTCGAAAGGCGCGCTCGACATGGTGCTGAGCACGATAGCCGCGTACAATCTGTGCATCACTCCACTCGGCGCGGTCCGTGAAGATCAGATGCTTACCAAGCAAAGTGCGCTGCAGATGTTTCCAGGCCTGCCGCTCAAAGCGGTAGGTCAGTTTCGGAACCCCGTGTTCAGTCAACTCCACACAGACATCAAACAACTCGTTCATGTGTCGGGCTTTGAGACACTCGTCGACCTTTTTCTGAGTGCCAGCCACGCGCGGGCGCCTGCCCTTGGTAATCTGCCCTGTTTGCCAGCGTCGCAACTGCCACTGAATCTCGTGTAGTTTCTGCCTGCGCTTGGCAATCTCGCGCAGCAAGGTGGCTGTTTGTGTTTGTTCCAGATTCTGGTTTTTAGCCACCACCACGGTGTACTCGGTGCCGTAGAGCACCTTGGTGGTGCGCCAGGTGCTGACGCCCGGCAGCTCATCGAGCGGTTTGAACTGGCGTGCCGGCACGGCCAGCAAGTCTGGATGATGGGTCGGCACCAGTGAGCCGATCATGTGATAGGGACTGTCGTGTACGGCTGCAATATTATCCTCGCAGTTGTTGCCTTTGTCGAACACCAGGGTGACATCGGAATCGTGCTGCTCGCCAAGTTCATGAAACCTTGCCACCAGGGCATCGACAAGGCTGCGAAAGGTGGGTGAGTCAGGCTGGTTGCCGGGATAAGTGTGATGCAGAATCGGCACATGGTGGTCAGCTGCTGCCAGCAGCGCCAGACCCACAATGCGCAGCGATTTTCGCCCTTCCTTGCTGTGCCCGCGCTGGGCGAGCTCAGCTTTGTCGTTGAAGCTGTCGATGAAGGTGAAAAAGTTGGTTGCATCGAACAACAGCTGACTGACATCGACCTTGAAGTGCTGCACCATGTGAGCGACGATATCGCGTTCGATGGTGCGTAGTGCATCAATCGAGATGCGGTCCATGTTGTCCCAGAAGTGCTGCGCGGTGAGTTTGGCGCTTTCCACGCCTGTAGGTAACGGTTGAATCTCCCCAATATAAACGGTTGAAATTCCCCAGTTGTGGGAACAAAGGTTTGCCTTCCTGCCTTTTAAAAGGCAGGAAGGCAAAATCGATAATTTTGCTCTATGGTTCGGGTTTTCCACACCTCAACCTAGAACACAACCATGATACTATTGGAAGGCTATTTAATGATTCATGAACTACGACAACAAGGGCTATCGATCAGTAGCATTGCCAGGCAACTGAATCTGGATCGAAAGACAGTACGCAAATATTTACACACCGAACTCACTGACGTTGGCGTCCGTGCTCGGTCACCGTTAGTGGGTAAGTTGGAACCCTACCATAGGTATTTGACTGACCGTATCTCAACGTATCCGACATTGACCGGTACGCGCCTTTTGCGGGAGATTCGCACACTGGGCTATCAAGGTGGCTATTCGATCTTGCTCGATTATCTGCGCACGATACGTCCACCTGTGGAACACTATTTTGAGGTTCGCTTTGAAACGCCACCTGGCCAACAGGCGCAAGTAGACTTTGCCTGTTTCAATGTTCGCTTCAATGACACCCCGGAGGTGATGAACCGGGTGTGGTTATTTACCATGGTATTGGGACACAGTCGGTATCTCTTTGGTGCGTTCTGCAAACGACAGGATATGGCGACCGTGGTACGCATGCATATTGAGGCATTCGAGTACTTCGGTGCGGTGCCAAGGGAATTGCTTTATGATCGGATGAAAACTGCGGTGATTGGCGAAGACCAAGACGGCAACGTGATATACAACCAGACGCTGCGCCAGGTGTTGCAGCACTATGATACCAGTGCGCGGGCCTGCCAGGCGTACCGGCCTCGGACCAAAGGCAAAGTGGAACGCCCCTACAGATATATCCGAGAGGACTTCTTTTTAGGCAGTCAATTCAATAACATTGATCATCTCAATGGTGAGTTTCACAAGTGGCTTGAGGCGGTGGCTAACCGCCGTTTACACCGGACTACCGGTCAGTATGTTGATCAGGCGTTTGCCGCTGAGTTGACGGCCATGACAGCATTGCCGAAACGGCGTTATGAGGCACTGTTGGCTTTGGAAAGAAAGGTCAATAACGAAGGTATGGTGGCCTACGGTGGCAACTACTATTCGGTGCCTGACGGCACCAAGAGCCGTATTTTGGAAGTTCAGGTCAAGCCGCTTGAGTTGCACGTTGTTGACCACGGCGAGGTGATTGCCCGCCATGCGATCAGTGACGGCAAGGGCCTGCGGATCATGGATCCGACACATCGCAAAGCCCAGCCGGCTGAACCGGTTGAGGAGTTGTCGCAGCCGGACCCTGCGCTGCGCAGGCCACTTAACTTTTACGATGCGGTCGGGCAACGACTGGCGGATACCGATGAGCAGGTGCGCGCATGAGTGTTGCAGTATTAGACAATATTCGCCAAACGCTGGTCAGGTTGAAGATGCCGTTTGCGCTGGAGCACTTCTCCTGGGTGGTCAGACAACTCGAAGACGGTCAGCTCAATGCCTTAGAGGCGATGGATGCATTATTGACCGAGGAGTTGACCAATCGCGAGAACCGGCGGATCAAAATGTCGATTAACACGGCAGGGCTGATGCCACCCAAATCTCTTGAGTCGTTTGATTTTGCGTTTCAGCCGTCCCTGGATCGCAACCGTATCGAGGCACTGGCTGGGTTGGATTTTATTGAGCGAAGGCAGGTGGTGCACTTTCTGGGCCCGCCTGGTACCGGTAAAAGCCATTTGGCGACTGCCTTGGGGGTCAATGCCGTCAAAGCTGGCAGGAGTGTTTATCGCGCCACACTGACCGATTTGGTCGACACGCTGGCCAAAGCACACCAAAACGGTCAATTGACTGTCAAACTGCGTCAGTTGGGTCGTCCGGCGTTATTGATCATCGATGAGATCGGTTATTTGCCACTACCGAAAGATGGTGCCAATCTGTTTTTCCAACTCGTCAGTGCACGCTATGAAAAAGGCGCCATGATTCTGACCTCCAATCGCACTTTCGGTGAATGGGCTGAGGTGTTTGGCGATCCGGTGGTTGCGACGGCTTTGCTGGACCGGTTGTTGCATCATGCGATTGTCGTTCAGATCGAAGGGGCCAGCTACCGACTCAAAGCACATGTGGATTTAATTCCGGAAATTGCAGCCAATCCGTTGCTTAAACCGGCGGTCAAGAAAAAGCGCGGCAGGCCCAAGAAAACACCGCAAGTATAGCGCGCTCCTTGGGCTCAAGCGCAAACTGAAATGTTGACACAATTGAATGTCGAACAATTTAAAAATAATAATCTCAGGAGGCTCTGATCTACAATAACGGCTGATCACCGATTCACCCGAAAGTGGGGATTTTCAATCGCGACTTTTGGGGATTTTGAGACCGTTACCTACACACGCCGAGCAATCGGGGCAGCACCGTGCTGGCGTACCAGTTGGCCAGCGCATTTTTGGAGCACGGTTGTAGACAGCGGTTGATGATTGCGATCAGCATATAGGAGCCGACCGAGACAGACTGTGAGCGTTTCGGGACGTGGTGGTCGATGATTTCGACGAGTTTGAGTTGTTTGGCGAAGTCGACGAGTGCGGCGCTGGCGCCGAATTCACTGACGAGGACTTCTTTGGGTGCCGGTGCGGCGTCTTTGGCTGCGATAATGTCTTCGGCGCGGCCGAGGTATTTTTGCCAGACGATTTTGGGTTTGCCGTTGATGCGTTGGGACTGGCGGGCGTAGTAGTAGGTATTGCCCTTGATTTTCTTGGCGGTGATGCTTGGCATGGATAGGTCATACATATGATTAATAATGATAGTATTATAGAACATAATAATGAGTAATATCAATCTATAATAACAAATATGAATAGAGAAAATGACAGCTATATTATTAGGTCATACACTTAATCAGGCTAAAATATCCTCAGGCAGGCTTTGTCAGCCCGAAAATATTCGGTAGAAACAGGCAGTTAGAGAGGAACTGAAGAAATGGTGCGGGAATTATCAGTCCGAAATTTACCACGAACTCGGTAAAGTCGGGCTAGGTCTGAAAGCTAGAATTTCATTGTGAAGTGCACGCCAACCAATGTGGAACGAGTGGTGCTTGGGTTGCTATTTCTCTTTGCGGTTTCAAGCATATCGGCTGATGACGAATGGTTTGCATTATGGAACGAGTGTCAACCTGTTGGGGTGAATACATGGATATCCGAGGACGCAGAACAAATAGGGCTCTCTGAAGAAAGATTGATATCGACAGTTGAGAGCCGCCTTCGAGTTGCTCGCATATACGACGATAGCGATTTTTCATCGTCTCTTTACCCGTATCTAGGAGTAAACGTGCATGTCGTTCCAATAGAAAATAGAGCCCATATTTTTAGCATTGAAATTGGACTGTATTCACTGGTTCATAAAGCACCGACCGACTCAGAGGGTTGGGCAGAAACATGGAGCGAGGGATTAGTGTCTGGATACGCAGGCCATTTAGTTGACGGTGGAAGTTATGTTTTGCAATGGGTCCGTGAATCCGTAGACAAATTCATCGCTTCATATCTGCGAGTTAATTCGGATGCCTGTTAATGAGAGACCTGCGACCCTAATCCTTGCATAACCGGAATTAATTAAGCCTAAACTTCCAATTCAAATTTGGAAGCGCAAATTTTGTCCGCATTGTTGCTAAGTTGTCTAACCGCCGCGCATTTCTCAGTGCGCCATGGATAGGCGCTTTTACTCTTGTTGGTAGCCACTAAACGGATCATGGAGGTAACAACATGGTTTGAAGCATTCGAGAGACAATTGTATTTATTACTTCACCTGAAGTGGCGACTGTCAGGGGCAAAATAGAACTTTGCGACACTGAGCGCAGCATACAATTTTTTTTTGATTCTCTGTATCTTATGTCTAGCATATAGCTGCTTGACTTAGTTAGGTAATACAGTTGAAACCCCCACTGTTACCCTATTTTTTCCGAAATAGTCAGGACGAATCGCTTGTTGGAATTTGAGAAGGGCTGTAACAACTATGACACTGGAGTGGAAGCGTTTGCCACAAAATTCTGATTGTTATTCACTTAAGCCTTCTAGTCCACAAGCTTCAGATAATAGCTGGTACACTTGTTTGATTCCAGTCAAATTAAATATTTGAGTAACCATCCCTTTAGAAGTATCTACACGAATAGCCAAGTGCCTTGATTTTGCAGACATTAGCCCATTTAAAAGAACAAGTGGGGTTGGATTGAATGCGCCGAGTTGATCTGTTGAACTATACCAATTTGCAGTATTCGGGGTGGAACTGCCAATTCTAGTTGCTACTGAAACAAAATTAGAATTAACAACGAGTGTGTCTTCTGTTGAAATGAACATGTCAATTTCATTCAAGCATCTGATCACTAAATCAAGATTTTGCGACTCAAATTCTTTACGAATAGCTACTGCGGTGAATTTCACCGAATCATCTAAAGGATCAATTTCTGTTTCAAAAGCCCAATAATCTCTGAGGTACTGTTGACTATAAACTGGTTGGTTTGCGAAAAATAGAAGCCCGAAAGTTAATGTCAAAAGTAACTACTTACCCCGATCTGACGATCTGAACGAGGCTTAGTAGGAATTTTAACCGTTGTTCCTGAGGATATTGGCCGCTTCGTTTTTCAAAGCCAGTTGAATAGCGGTCAGTGGGTTGTAGCCCAAAGACTCCATTGTTTGCAGATAGCTTGAGATGCGGCAGTAGGCGTGGGCAAATGTTACCGAACGAAACGTTCCCGAGATTTTTTGCTTCACCTTACTCATGCGTATCGACCTTTCGGCCGCATTATTTGTGTATGGCACGTAGGGTTTGCGGGTAAAACACAGAATCTCGGTTTCGTAGTTTTCAAAGGCTTCCAATAGATTTTGCGCCTTGGTTTTGGCGACCTTGCCGCGTTTAGCAGTGCGTTCAAGTGGGGGTGGCAACTGGGTTTTACCCTGTTCCAATATCGCCCGATATTGCTTGCGCACCGCTTCGAAGCGTTGATCGCTGAGCATTTTGTTTTTTCTGTTCGCCACTTCCCGGTTGACGGCTCTTAATAATTGAACCATCTGTTTCGCCCACCGGTAGCCGTGCGCATCAATGATGAACTCAAGGTCGCGCAACAGGTGTGCACCACACAGCGCATGCGCACAGTTGTCGTAGCTAAAATACGTCGCCCACCGATCATGCACCACCACCGGGCGAGGGTCATCTTTGGGATCGAGCTTTTCAGTGTTCGACTCATCGGCCGGCTCATCAGCCTCGGCCTCCTTGGTGCGACCGCCACCGTAACGCGGAATGATGTTAATCTCATCAAGCGCCTGTTTGCCGCGTTTTGGATGACAGTGCTTCACCACCAGGTGCCCTGAAGAGCAACTGTGAATCCAGTGGTTTTTCTTACTGATCCGAATCGAAGTCTCATCGGCATGCATCACCGGCATTTGCAGCAACTGTTCAATCGCCACCTGTTCCCACTCAGTGAGCGACACATGGACCCGCATCACCCAGGCCAACAGCGTGGCTTCTGAGATCAGCCGTCCGGTCATCACCTTGAGCAACTGGGCAGTGCGCCTTAATGCCACCATCTGTGAGATCAGCAGATGTACGGTGTAGGCAATGATCCCCGCCCCGTACTGCAATGGCCCCGGCATGTCTTGGGGGAATTCACCTTGATTGGTCGCGTCACACGCTGGACAGTGCTTGATTTCAGCATCCACGTGGGTTTGTTGCGTCACAAACACAATATCCACCCGCGTGCGACGCTGGTGATCGAGTACTTGAACTTGCGTTAAATCCGCACCGCACCGGTCACATTCGGTGACCGCTGAGATCTGGTGTTTGACTTCGATGCGGGTGTTGTCGCAATCCTGATGCTTATGTTTGTGGCCTTTGCCCTGGCTCCCGGTGATTGGCTGTTTCGCCGTTTCATCCTCGCCAGACTTGGAACTGGGGAGCGATGAATTCAACGCGGTTTTCGGGGTCTTTTTCTCGACCAACAGCATCACGACTGTGGTCACCAGTAACAACAGCGACTGAAATAACTGCTCGGTCTGGTTATTGAGCTCACCACGAGCCTTGAGCTCGGCGAACTGCTGTTCGAGCTGTGCGAGGTTTTTCTTAACCGCCTCAGGGGTTGACATCCGCGTGCTCACCTGCCACGGCCATGATGGCACCGAGAACCGCCAACCGTTCGCCATGCCCCATCTCACCATAGCGACGGGCCCAGCGCTCAGCCTTGCGCTTGATGCGCTGGCGATCCGTGAAATTCTTACCCGCCCAGCGCGACCAATGCAACTTATCAATCTCAAAGTTGTACCAAATGACCTCGGTCACCACCCCCGCCTGATTCATCACCTGAACCTCCAGGCGACGCCAGTCAGCCAACAACTCATCGTACAAGCTGGAACGATACCCTGAAACCATCACCTGACAGGGTAATGAGATTAATCGCTCCAACAACTCAACATGGTCTTGTTCTTCATAATCATAGCGGTATCGGTACCGCTCCGGCGCTTTACGAGTACTCTTCAGGTAGGGTGGATCGACGTACACTAAAGCATCGCAATCCAAGCTGTGACCGCGCAGATATTCATGGCAGCACCCATGGATCAACTCCACCGGATAGTCACAACTGAAATCCGCAATCGCCTGGGCATCCAGATCAATCCCGATGCTATGCAGCGCCGCCGGCTTGCGCTTCATGATGGCGCCACCGCCTAAATGCGTTTCCAGATAAAGATTGTGTCTCGGCATCATGCCAATGATGGCCTGACATAATCCAGCGGTGGCTTTCGAACCCAGATAGGCTTTGCCCATGGTGTGCTCCGGTCGTTCAGTTGATAGCTATACCATAGACAAACACCGCCGCAATGTCAAGAGCCCAAAGCAATTAATTGATTGACGTGGAGTTGATCGGTCTCTGCTGCAGTACCGATCTAACTGCTCGAAAAGCCTACCCCTCAGGAGGTGTAAAATTGAGGGGGTAAGTAGTTACTGTCAAAATTAAATTCTTCTTGGAAATCATGTACCTTACTCCGTAGATGTTGATCACGATATTAAAAATGCGCTTGCCGATGTGTGTGAGCAGAATAAATAAAATTTCTGACCTGAACTGTGTGTTTCGCAATCTCGTAGACCTATGAGGATAGTATAGGCGAATCAGTCTTGAATAATATGAACTGGAGTTAGGCAGTGAAGATCATCTGGTGAAGCTAAACGGATGTGGTCTTCAATCGTGATAATCCTTAAGCTTCAGTCTCGGGTCAGACTCTTTCATAGTTGCACTGAATTCGCGATCTCTGGATGGCACTGGTTAGCGACTGCTCACCCTTGACGCACCCCTGTCCTACAAGCCATCGACTAAACGGAACTTGACCGGGTATTTCCTTTTTCCCTGTACTCTAAATCATTCATTTTACGAAAACTTATCCTCTACCAGCCGCTGTCAACGTCTCGTCTACTTGCACTGGGAATTTATTTCTGTAGGTCAACCTCAAGCAATGCAAACGCTCTGGACTGCAACGCGATCTGTAGCCAAGAAAAAGCGCGGCAGACTGAAAAAAAACATCTCAATCGTAGCTGTTTGATCGGCTTAAGCGGGACCTCTCAAATGTTGAAACAAAAAATGTCGAACAATTTAAAAAATTATTTCAGGAGGCTATGATCTACAAAAACGGCTGATCACCAATTCACTCGAATATGGGAATTTCAACCGTTACTTTTGGGGAATTTGGAGTTATCGCTAAATGTAGTGCGTGACGGGGCGGAGAGTTTCAAGCGGCTACCTGGTCGGTTAGCTGTTTTACCTCGATTCCGTCTTTAAATTGCACCCCTTCAATGACTTTCCCTAACTCCTTAAACCCTCGTAGCCGACGCCAGTTTTGCTGTGCACACTGACCCAACTTAAACATCATACACAACATTCCCGATCTGGTTAAACATCCTTTCGAACGTTTTGTCCGGTGCCGAATGGTCGAAAACGTCGATTCGATCGGGTTTGTCGTCCGAATACTCTGCCAGTGCTTGGCCGGAAAATCGTAAAACGCTAATAGCTCCTCTCGATCCTTCATCAAACACTGGGCCGCTTTGGGATACTTGTCCTGGTACACGTCGATAAACGTGTCAAACGCAACCTGGGCCGCCGCGCGCGTGTCCGCCATCCAGATCTGCTGCAGCGAGGTTTTCGCCTGCGCCTGCAGTGCCTTGGGCAGCGCATTGAGCACATTGGCTGTTTTATGCACCCAGCAGCGCTGTTGCTCCGTCTCGGGATACACCATGCCAAGGGCTGACCAAAAGCCACCTGCCCCATCACTGATCGCCAGCTGCGGTGCATTCATCCCCCGGTTTTTCAAAGCCAGCAACAACTCGTGCCAGCTGAGCGTCGATTCGCGTACCCCGTCTTCAATCGCCAAAAAATGCTTCAATCCATACTCATCAACCCCAATCACCACTAAGCAACAAAGCTTTTCGTCTTCACATCGAACCCCGCTGTAAATCCCGCCAGCCCATATATACGCCCATTTTCGATCGCCCAGGTCGCATTGCTTCCACGCATCCATCTCCTGCTGCCACTGGCGCTTCAGACGACTGACCACAGCCGGCGAAAAGCCCCGCGCCCGTTCCCCAAACAACGCCGTCATGGTGTGTTCCACTTCGCCAGTACTGATGCCCTTCAAATGCAGCCACGGCACATAGTTCTCCAGCACCCGGGTCTTTCGCAGATAAGGTGGCACCACGGCCGAGTGAAAGGTCACCGGCTCACCGGTGTTCGAGCGAATCTTTGGAATCTTCACCCGCACCGGTCCGATGCCGGTCTGGATGTCTCGCTCCGGCTGATAACCGCTTCTGACGACTGCCTGAAGACCATTTGCAGCCTTTTGGCCCTCAAACTGTTCCATGTACTCAATGAGCTCTGCATCCACTGCCGCAGCAATCAGGTCTCGGGCTCCTTTGCGCAGCGTTTCAGTCAGCAAGTCTTCAAAATTTTTATGTGTTGGAATTGAAATTACATTATGATTTCCCATAGTGGCGTACCTCTTGGTTTGGTTTGTAAATTAATTCATCTACAGTTAAACCAGATACGCCGCTTTTTTTCAACCCCCGTCACGCACTACATTTGACGATAACTCGGAATTTGGCATCGTTACCTACAGCCCCAAGGCACACTGACGCCCGGAACTGGTGCCCACATGCGTCCAGCCCGCCTTGTGATAACTGTAGCCACTGTATGCCGGATCAACATAGGTGTAGGCCAACTGTGCAGTTGATCGCAATACAGCTGGTGCCAGTCTGGCCCCAAACGCACCAAGGCCGCCTCAAGCACCAATGACGCAAGCCCATACACCTGGACCTCGGGCAGGATCAGAAAACGCGCATTGTTCACCACTAGTGCCAGGTTGTCAACACGCGCTCTGCCACCCCAGCCAATATACGCATCACGCGCGTGCTCATGCCAGCTTGCCGCATGAAATGACAACCCGCCCAAACGACCGTAATGCGCACTCACAATCCAGTACTTCAGTGCCTTGCCAGGCAACTGCGGCTGTCCCTGGGGATGAAAGCTGTGCATCATTGAGGTCCAGCTCTTACGTTCTTGCGCCTTGATCAGTTCCACTGAGACCTTGCCAAGCTCCGACAGTTGCGCCTGCACTGCAACAGCCTCGGTAAATCCGGCAATCTCACCGTTGCCAGGCCGCAGCGCACACAATGCCGGCAGCTTGACCCCAACCTGCACAGCCAGTATCGGTAGCGCCACATAGGCATTGGTCAGACACAACTGGCCCGCACTGTTGCGTCAGCCAACGCGCTCGCACAGCTGTTTCGCTAACCGGTAGCGACTTTAATCCGAACGCAAAGCCGCTGACTTGAACCACTGAGTATCCGCATTTCCAAATTGTCGAAGACCAACTTGCATGCCCCTATTAGAACGCATCAGGACTTATTTGTTAAGTGTGTCCAAGTGATAGATTTACAATACCCACATTAATCAGAATTCTTCACTTACTAATGCCTGTACTCTACAGTTCTACGAGTCAGAGTGTGCTGATGAGTCTAAGTCGTTGGTATCTCAAATCTTACTCTGAGTTGATTTAGAAACTCTGCTTCGTCATTGGCTTGCAGTTCACGGTCGTCACCTGCCATCCACCAGTCAAAAACAGCCAACATCAAGTCATGCAGCGCTGCGTGTTTATCACTGGTCTGGTACACTCGCTTATCATAAATCGCGCGAAATCCGCTGGGTGTGTCACTACTGATCATTTCCATGACAACAGCGTGCAGGGCCAGGTGGGAGAACGGGTCCGGTTCATCGTTTGCAAATTCACGGGTTGCGAAAACTTCAGGATTGGCCAGCACCGCATGCACTTCTGGATGCAGCAAAATTATTTTGCTGATCATTTTCTCGATCGCATCAAGCTTTTCATGATTTTGCATTTTCTTGTAAATGTCAAAGAAAATCTGCCGCTCGCTGCTTTCAAGATCCATGTTGAACCTCACTTTTAGCGGTAACTTGTTCGCGCGCAATTTGTTTGCGCGCAGAGAATTCACAAAGCTCAAATATGATGCATGAACCGCAACGCGGCTTTTTTGCCGTACAGGTGTAGCGGCCATGGAGAATCAGCCAGTGATGTGCATCGAGCAGAAATTCCTTGGGCACCCACTTGAGAAGGTTCTGCTCAACCTGTTGAACACTTTTACCAGGTGCCAATCCAATTCGATTGGATATTCTAAAGATATGAGTATCGACGGCAATTGTGGGTTGACCAAATGCAGTATTAAGAATCACGTTGGCCGTTTTTCGTCCAACTCCGGGCAGCGATTCGAGCTCCTCACGGGTTGCCGGGACACTACCAGCATGTCGTTCAATCAGTATTTCACACAATTGCATGATGTGTTTTGCCTTGGAATTGTATAAACCAATGGTTTTGATGGCTTCACGCAGGGCATCAATTCCCAAATTCAGCATGGACTGGGGGTCAGGCGCGGCTTTGAATAATTCACCGGTTGCCTGGTTGACGGCTTTATCGGTGGACTGTGCGGACAGTACGACTGCCACCAACAATTCGAAGTGGGTGCGGTAGTTGAGTTCAGTCGTTGGCTTGGGATTGGCAGCGCGCAGACGGGTAAAGATTTCGCGCCGTTTGGTTGAATTCATGCCACGATGTTACGGTTTTTTAACTGGGCCGTCGCGCGGTTGGACTTTCGCCATCGTCTGGTCCGTTCCCGATTGACGGCACTTCGAATCTGCTGTTTGATTGCTTCACTTCCAAGCATCGTGGAATCTCGCTCTGAATCTGTAGCCAACCGAATTTGGTGATGAGCGGAACGTTCTCGCCAGCGTGCAACTTCTTCATCCTTGAACTGGGGCCAGGTTTCACCCGCCCCTTGCACAGTCGGTGCAATCATTTCGATGCAGTCAACCGGGCAAACGCTGATGCAGAGTTCACACCCAGAGCATTCAGCTGCAAGAACGGTGTGCATCTGTTTTGAAGCACCCAATATCGCATCCACCGGACAGGGATCCAAACACAGCGTACAGCCAATACATTGCGATTCGTCGATAGAGGCAACCGTACGTCCCAAGTAAGGTTCTAAGTCACTAGCGAGTGGTAGCGCAGATTGACCGATACAGGCTGCTAAAGCTGCCAGTGTTGTTGCCCCTCCGGGTGGACAGCGATTTATTTGTGTCTCTTTGTCAGCAATAGCGGTGGCATAATCCAGGCAAGTTGGATAGCCACAGCGCGAACACTGGGTCTGCGGCAGACATTGGTCGATTTCGGTGACAGAAAGCACAGATTCGGATGCCCAATCAACTGACCTGGGTGCCGGGTTTAACTTCATCACCGGGGTCGAGTATCCACAGACCATCATCACCTCCCGCGGCCAGCACCATGCCTTCAGAGGTGCCAAATTTCATTTTTCTGGGCTTGAGGTTCTTGACCACAACGACGTTGCGACCGATTAATTGATCCGGTTCGTAAAACCCTTTTATACCGGCAAAGATCTGGCGCGTTTCGGTACCCAGATCAACTTTAAGACGCAGTAGTTTTCTCGAATCCGGAACACTTGCTGCCTCGATGATTTTGGCTGTTCGAAGATCAATTTTCGCGAATTCATCGATGCCGATTGTCGCTTCAGATTGCGCAACCGCGGAATCGGGTTGTTCCCGGGAGGCTTCGACCATCGCATCCACAACCTTGGGCTGGATGCGCTTCATCAGGTGTACGAATGGTGCAATCTTGTGGTTGAGCAAAGGTGTATCAACGCGGCTGAACTGATCAATCGGATCGTTCAAAAATTCCGCGGAACGACTGGCCATAGCGGGTACTACCGGTGCCAGATAATACACCAGCACCCGAAACATATTAATTCCCTGCGTGCAAACCCGGTGCAGCCGTTCTAGTTGATCCGGGTCTTTGGCTATGACCCAAGGTTCGGTTTCGTTCACGTATTGATTGGCTCGGTCTGCCAATGCCATGATTTCCCGCATGGCGCGGCTGAAGGAGCGATTCTCGTATGCTTCGGTGATCATGGCGCGCGCATTGGCCAGCTCGGCGTACAACTCTGGACGATCAAGTTCGGCACTCAGCTTACCATCAAACCGGTTGGAGATGAATCGTGCACAGCGGCTGGCAATGTTGACGACCTTGCCGACCAGGTCCGAGTTGATGCGTTGAATGAAATCTTCCAGATTGAGGTCCAGGTCTTCAACTTTTTCGTTCAGTTTGCCGGCGTAGTAGTAACGCAAATACTCCGGGTCAAGATGATCCAGGTAGGTTCGCGCCATGATAAAAGTACCGCGCGATTTTGACATTTTCTTGCCGTTTACGGTCAGAAAACCGTGTGAATAAACATCTGTGGGTCGCCGGAAACCAGCCCCGTGCAACATAGCCGGCCAAAACAAGGTGTGGAAATACAGGATGTCCTTGCCGATAAAGTTGTAAAGTTCAGTTTGCTGTTCGTCTTTCCAGTACAAATCAAAGTCGATGTTTTCGCGCTCACACAGGTTTTTGAAACTCGCCATATAGCCAATGGGAGCATCCAGCCAAACGTAGAAATACTTGTCTTGCTCACCTGGAATTTGAAACCCGAAATACGGTGCATCGCGTGAGATGTCCCAGTCTGACAGACCCACGTCAAACCATTCTTTAAGTTTGTTCCTCGCTTCACTTTGGGATAACTCGTTGCTAACCCATTGCTGCAGCATGTCAGAGAAATTTTCCAGACGGACAAACAAGTGCTCCGATTGGCGTTGTTCTGGAGGCAATCCTGACAGCACTGAGACTGGCTCAATCAGGTCGGCAGGGGTGTAGGTCGCACCACAGACTTCGCAGCTGTCGCCATATTGATCTTCAGCACCACAGCGTGGACAACGACCCTTAACAAAGCGGTCCGGTAAAAACATTTGTTCGCCGGGGTCGAAGGCCTGGTTGATGGTTTTACGTCGAATGTGTCCACGCTCTTTGAGTTGCAGGTAGATGTACTCAGCCAGTTCCCGGTTTTCCGGAGAATGAGTTGAGTAATAGTTATCAAATGAAACATTGAAGTCAGTGAAATCCTTTTCATGTTCCTGCTGATAGCGCTGAATCAACTGCTCCGGTGTGATTCCTTCACTTCTGGCGCGTATCATGATCGGCGTACCGTGCGCGTCGTCGGCGCATACAAAATAACACTGATTACCATTCATTCTTTGAAAACGAACCCAAATGTCCGTTTGAACGTACTCAACCATGTGTCCGAGGTGAATTGGACCGTTGGCGTATGGCAAAGCGCTTGTTACGAGAATCTTTCTTGACATCGGATGTGCTTGTGTATTGATCTATATTCAGTTGCTGCGCCGGGACTCGGAAGCATCACTTAACATGGCTGTCAAATGTGTGAGTCGAGTTCAAGTCACTTATAACCGTATGCTAAAATAAATGAACCAGCCAGACACTGTTGTTGACGTGGATGCCGGATCGTATCGCGCGTTCTGGCCCTATTTTATTTGTTGTCCCGTCATGTCCGCAGATGAATTCGAAATTGGACGCAAAATCGCAAGGCGAGTACCATTAATGACCACGTTAACCAAGTCAGTAATTAAAGCGGCATTAGCACCGATTCAAGACCCGCATTTAAACACGTCTCTGGTAGAAGATCGTCGCCTTAAGGATATTTCAATTAAGGGTCAGCGAGTTGGCGTGACAATTGAGTTGGGATATCCGGCCAAAAGTTGTCTGCCGCAATTAATTACGGATATCAAAGAACGCCTCAAGGCAGTTGATGCAGTTGCAGACGTGGACGTTCATACCAGTACTCGGGTGTTTGCCCATTCAGTACAAAAAGGCGTTTCACCGATTCCCAATGTCAAGAATATGATTGCAGTGGCATCGGGTAAAGGCGGCGTGGGGAAGTCCACCGTATCGGCGAATCTTGCCTTGGCACTGGCTGCCGAAGGAGCACAGGTGGGTGTTTTGGATGCCGATATTTATGGCCCGAGTCAGCCCCGCATGCTGGGTGTTCGCGGCAAACCCCAGTCCAAGGATGGCAAGTCGATGCAGCCGGTGTTCAGTTATCATCTGCAAACCATGTCAATCGGGTTCCTGATTGAAGAGGAGACGCCGATGATTTGGCGAGGACCCATGGTAACGCAAGCACTTGAACAGTTGCTGAAACAGACTGCCTGGACTGATCTTGATTATCTGATCATTGATCTGCCACCCGGTACGGGTGATACCCAGTTGACCCTTGCACAACGCGTTCCGGTTAGTGGTGCAGTCATTGTAACGACCCCGCAGGATATTGCTTTGCTGGATGCCCGCAAGGCCTATCGAATGTTTGAGAAGGTTGAAATCGAGGTGCTCGGAGTCATTGAGAACATGAGTTTGCACATCTGTAGCAAATGCGGACACGAAGAACATATTTTTGGTGAGGGCGGTGGTCAACGAATGGCGGAGGAGTATGGCGTAACCTATCTCGGTGCGGTGCCTCTGGATATGCGCATTCGACGCGACGCCGACCGCGGCAGGCCGACAGTGGTCAATGACCCCGATGGGCAGATTGCTCAAGGCTACCGGACAATTGCGCGCACCATGGCTGCGCAGTTGTCGCAGCAAAAGAAAGACTTCACCAGTGACTTTCCTTCCATTGTGATTCAAAACACTTAAGCCGAATTGTCCTGTGTCGATTAAGTCTGATCAATGGATTCGCAAAATGGCGCATGACCACGGCATGATTGAGCCGTTTGTGCCCCGCCAGGTCAGTCAGGTCGAGGGCAATCGAGTCATCTCTTACGGTACGTCGAGTTACGGATATGACATTCGCTGTTCAAATGAGTTCAAGATTTTTACCAATATCAACGCAGCAATCGTTGATCCCAAGGAATTTTCGGGCGATAGTTTCGTGGACTTTACCGGTGATGTCTGCGTGGTACCGCCAAACTCGTTCGCCTTGGCCCGAACAGTCGAATTTTTCCGGATTCCGCGCAATGTACTGACTGTTTGCTTGGGCAAGTCAACTTATGCCCGTTGCGGTATTATCGTCAACGTAACACCATTTGAACCTGAATGGGAAGGTTTCGCGACGCTCGAGTTTTCCAATACGACACCGCTGCCGGCAAAAATCTATGCCAATGAAGGCGTTGCACAAGTAATTTTCTTTGAAGCATCTGAAATTTGTGAAACGTCGTACAGGGATCGTGCAGGCAAATATCAGGGCCAGGTCGGGGTCACGCTGCCCATTACGTAGTGGAACTTGACTGATGTCAGGCAATACGTTCGGCAAGCTGTTTACGCTGACGACATTCGGTGAGAGTCATGGTCCCGCGATCGGGTGCATTGTTGATGGCTGTCCGCCCGGCTTAGAACTCAGCGTTGCGGATATTCAGCCCGAATTGGATCGCAGGCGGCCGGGAAGTTCTCGCTATACCACCCAGCGGCGCGAACCCGATCAGGTTGAAATACTATCCGGGGTATTTGACAACCGCACGACTGGCACTCCGATTGGGCTGCTGATTCGCAATGTCGAGCAACGCTCCCGGGATTATTCGAAAATCGCCGACCGATTTCGACCTGGACATGCCGACTACACTTATTTGCAAAAGTATGGTGTACGCGACTATCGCGGTGGGGGTCGAGCATCCGCGCGTGAAACAGCACTGCGCGTCGCAGCCGGTGCGATCGCAAAAAAATACTTAAAGCAAAGATATGGCGTTGAGATACGCGGCCGTGTGACTCAAATTGGCGAGATTAAAGCGACTAATCACAGTTGGGATGCGGTCGAAACCAACCCGTTTTTTTGGCCCGATCCGGAGCAAATCCCGCAGCTGGAAGACTATATCGATAGCATACGACGCGCTGGTGATTCGGTTGGTGCCGTGGTAACTGTGGAAGCTAACAATGTGCCGGTTGGCTGGGGTGAACCGTTATATGATCGATTGGATGCTGAAATTGCGTCAGCGATGATGGGCATCAACGCAGCCAAGGCTGTAGAAATCGGTGCTGGTGTCAAGAGTGCCGCGATGAAGGGAACCGAGTATCGCGATGAGATCGTTGCCGAAGGATTTCTGTCCAATCATTCCGGCGGTGTAGCCGGGGGAATTTCGACCGGTCAACCAATTGTTGTTTCGGTCGTGTTCAAACCGACATCAAGTATCGTAGTACCGGGAATGACAGTCGATGATCAAGGTCGGGCGGCCACCATTTCCGTTACCGGTCGGCATGATCCTTGTGTTGGGCTACGCGCCACACCTATCGCAGAGGCAATGTTGGCTATCGTGCTGATCGATCATGCGCTCAGACACCGTGGACAAAATGCAGATGTCGTACCACCGGTTCCGGTTATTCCCGGGGAAGTGGACGGTTCAGTGAATCTGGATCTATTTGATCCGGATAGCCAGGAATTCGAAACGTCGGGAGACGACTGACGAGCGGATTTGACAGTTCAGTGCGATGGTGTGACTGAAGTTTTTTGCGCCTCAGGTTCTGACTTCACCGGGCAAACGTCATGTTTTTCGAAAAAACTTCGGGTGACTTCGCCGATCAGGCGAATCAAACCAATCTGATCGATATCCGCCTTGTCGGAATCAAGCAGATCGGCATGTATTTTCCCCAGCACGTCAAATGTGATATGGCAATCAATGGGTGCATTGAGGTGATAGCAACGATTGGCTCGATAAATGTCTCGAAAAATTTTCTTGACCAGTTCATAATGCACGGCTTCGGAAGATATCAGGGAATCAGGGTGCATTGCATTGCGTTCCACTGAAATCTGGTGTTGACCCACTGTTTCTGATAGCGTAATGGCCAGATTTCTGTAATTGGCAGAGGTCGTATCAACGGACGACGTTTTTTTGCGTTTCATTGTGGAATGGCAATTGAATTTGAATAATCCAATTTTAGCAAATATTAGGTAATTCAGTATCCCGTTGGGTACTTGAATCACGATTTTGTAGCCTGACTAATTTAACAATAGGTGAAGATTAATGACGACAAATATCCTGGTCATTCCCGGCGATGGAATTGGCCCTGAAATCGTCTCCCAAGCTGTCCGCGTCCTCGAGACATTGCGCGCCGCGGCGGGTTTGGAGGTTAACCTTGAGTACGCTGAGCTGGGCGGTGCGGCACACGATAAAACTGGACATTCACTGCCGGAGTCGACTTTATCGATGGCCAAAGCCAGTGATGCGCTTCTGTTCGGTGCTGCCGGTGGTCCAAAGTGGGACACGCTGCCGCGAGCTGAGCGCCCGGAAACGGCATTGCTGCGCTTGCGGCGAGAATTGGATTTGTTCGCAAACTTGCGGCCAGCCATCCTGTTTCCGGCGCTGGCATCATCATCGTCGCTCAAAAATGAAATTGTCGCGGGATTGGACATTCTGATTATTCGGGAATTGACCGGCGGCATCTATTTTGGTGAACCCCGCGGCGTTGAAACGCTGGACTCTGGCCGACGACGCGGGATCAATACGCTGGTTTATCACGACGATGAGATCTCCAGAATCGCGGGTGTTGCGTTCGAGATCGCGCGCCAGCGAAGCGGTCAATTGTGTTCGATCGACAAGGCTAACGTGCTGGAAACAACTGAGTTTTGGCGAGAGGTCGTGACCGAAGTCGGCACTCGGTACCCGGATGTGGAACTGTCGCACATGCTTGTCGATAACGCGGCAATGCAATTGGTGCGGGCGCCAAAACAGTTTGATGTGATCGTGACCACTAACATGTTTGGCGACATATTGTCTGATATCTCAGCGATGCTGACCGGCTCGATTGGAATGCTGCCGTCTGCTTCCTTGGACAAGAATCAGAAAGGGCTGTATGAGCCGGTACACGGTACCGCACCCGATATCGCAGGTGAGGATAAAGCCAACCCCATGGCTACGATACTGTCACTGGCAATGCTGCTGCGCTACACGATGAAACAGGATGATTTGGCTGATATCGTTGAAAAATCAGTTGAGCGGGTAATTGAGCGCGGCTTACGGACACCCGATATATACTTTGAAGGTGCCGAGCTGATTGGCACAGAGCAGGCCGGAACTGAAGTAATCAATGAAGTCCGACGACAGTTAAATTGAAATAACCACTGACCGCGAAAGGTAGAGCTGATATGCAACAACAATATGATGTCGCAGTTGTAGGAGCATCGGGCATGATCGGTGAAGCGATGATGTCGATTCTCGAGGAGCGAAATTTTCCGATCCGGAACATTTACCCGTTGGGCAGCGAACGATCGGCTGGCACGACTGTGCAATTTCATGGTGAATCAGTGCCCATTGGTTTATTATCGAGCTTCGATTTCTCGCGAGTTCAGTTTGGGCTCTTTTCTGCTGGTGCCAGCGTCTCTGATGTTTTTGCCCCTAAAGCGGCCGCGGAAGGTTGTACGGTGATCGATAACACGTCTCGATTTCGTTACGAACCTGATATTCCCTTGGTGATTCCAGAAGTCAATGCAGAAGCGTTGCGCGAGCACAATCACCTGATTGCCAATCCGAACTGCTCCACCATTCAAATGATGGTCGCATTGAAACCGATATACGATGCGGTCGGCATTGACCGTATCAACGTGTGTACTTATCAGTCTGTATCCGGTGCGGGGCGCTCTGCGGTCAATGAGCTGGCCGAGCAAACTGCCGGTCTATTGAACGGCAAGAGCATCGAAGTTAATGTCGCACCGCGCCAGATTGCCTTCAACGCCATTCCCCAAATTGACATCTTTGAGGATAATGGGTATACCCGAGAAGAGATGAAAATGGTTTGGGAGACTCGCAAAATTTTGAACGATGAGACCATCCGAGTGAATCCGACAACTGTTCGCATTCCGGTATTTTTCGGGCACTCCGAAGCGATTCATATCGAAACTCGACAGAAATTAACGGCAGCTGACGCCCGCGACCTGCTGCGCCAGGCCAGTGGCGTCGTCGTTATTGATGATCCTGAATCTTCTCAATATCCCACCGCAGTCACTGATGCCGCCAATCGGGACGCGGTGTTCGTCGGCCGCGTTCGTGAAGACATTTCACACGATCTGGGACTCAATCTGTGGGTCGTGTCCGACAATGTCAGAAAAGGCGGCGCGCTCAACAGTGTTCAGATCGCCGAATGTCTGACCAACGGTAAACACGCATAGACTGTTGTAGAATTAGTGGCGAAATCAAAGTTAAGTTTTTGTTTACTTTGACAAGCCTACGCGGGTTGTGCTGCCATTGAGCAGCAAACATATCTCTATTTGGTGTACCATGTTCTTACATCTATGAGGGTGTGTATCGGTTATTTCTTCTTTGGTTTAGAAACGTGCAAGCGGCAGTGTTCACATTTTTCGCCATGCTGGAACAGACGTATGCCTATTTGTGGCAGCAAGTTGTACAGCTTGAGGGAGACAGCCTCAATGTATTATGGGCCAGCATCGTTCAGCAGTTTCAAGGCGATAACGCAGCACGAGTTCTGTGGCTACTGATCGCGACACTTTTTGTGTCGGGTGCTGTTTTCTTGTTGTGTGTGAGTATGGTCGTATTCGAAGCCATTACCATTGTTAATCCAAAAAAGAGGCGAATTAAGCCGATTGCGACTTTGGCACTGGACAAGGTATTGGAAAGTAAGGACACCTCGCAAGAGAGTTTAACTAAAACGATCAGTTGGGCGAAAGAGAATGCACCGCGAAGTGTCATAGAGAAGCTGAAAGCTGGTGAGATTGAGTTAGCTGAGAAGGCTTTGTTCGCGGAACTGCGCAATAACCCCAAAGAAGTCAGCTTGATCATGTACCTGCTGGCCTGTCGCGCGTTGCAAAGCAATGGCCGGACATACGATGCATTGGTTAAGATCATCTTTCCGCGGGGACTCGATGCGAGTGTCGAGATCAATCGGCATGCAGCAGAACTAGGCCGGTTGCTGACCCCGGGCACCTACCCGACCAGCGAAATCCCTCAGCCTGAAACGACATTCGAATTAGAAGAAGAGTTGATCAGTGATACGCTTGGTCCGATATCAGAATTTGGCAATGTCCAGACTTTGCTTGACTTGACTCGGGTTTACTTCGAGATGGGTGAGGTTAATCAAATCAGGCACATGATTGTAGAGGTTTTGGTTTGTGGTAATACGGAACAAAGAGAGTCCGCACTGAAGTTTGCCAAACTGCTCAAGAACCAGATTAAATCTTGACAGTGCCAGATGCACCGTTTTGTGAATGTGCACGAGACATCGATACCCAAGCACTGGGGTCGAAAACCTCTGCTGCGAACGGTTGTGGCGCCAGGGTTCTGCAGGCCATTGACTCACGCGCCATCAGCCCCGAACTGAGGCACTGCTCAAAACACCTCAGGCAGCAATCACACCATTGGCAATTTCCCGCACCAACTGGTGTACCTGTTCAACCAGCAAAGGCTTTGGATTGCCGTTTTGATCGAGGTTTGCCTTAACCAAATCAACAATTGCTGAACCGACAACAATGCCATCGGCATGTTGTGCGACCGCACTTGCGTGTTCGGCTGTTTTGATGCCAAATCCGACCGCAATCGGTAGCGTTGTGTACTTGCGAAGTCGGTTGACTGCTACTTCAATCTGGTCAGCCATGGCGCGGCGGGTGCCGGTTACGCCCAGCACAGAGATGTAATACACAAAGCCACTAACGTTGTGCAGTACGGTATCGATCCGGGTGTCGTCAGTCGACGGTGTAACGAGCCTGATCCAGTGCAGTCCCGCAGTCAGTGCAGGTTCACACAACTCTGCATCCTCTTCCGGTGGCAAGTCAACGATGATTAACCCATCGACGCCTGCGGTGACAGATTCTTGGACAAAGCGGTTCACTCCGTATCGATAAATGGGGTTGTAATAGCCCATCAAGACGATCGGTGTGGTTTGATTGGTCACTCGAAAGATTCGCACAAGCTCGAGTGTTTTTGCCAGTGTCATGCCCTTTTTGAGCGCCCGCTGGCTGGAGGCCTGAATCGCTGGGCCATCTGCCATTGGATCAGAAAATGGAATGCCAATTTCTATCAGATCGACTCCCGCGTCCGGGAGCCCGCAAATCAACGCTTTACTGGTGTCAAAATCAGGATCGCCGCCGGTTAAGAATGCCACGAACGCTTTTCGATTTTGTTTGGCAAGATTATCGAAGCAGTTCGTAATTCGGGTGTTCGTCAGGTCGCCCGAATTCATAATTGCTGCCCCAGTGCTTCGGCTACTGAAAAGACATCTTTATCGCCGCGTCCGCACATATTCATTACCAGTATGTCGTTGTGATTGAATTGTTTGGCTATGTCGATAACATGGGCAAGCGCGTGGGCAGGTTCCAGAGCCGGAATGATGCCCTCTGTCCGGCAGCAGACCTGAAATGCCTCCAGGGCTTGCTTATCGGTTACAGAGACGTACTCGACCCGGCCAGAATCATTCAGCCAGGAGTGTTCGGGGCCAATACCCGGGTAATCCAGTCCCGCTGAAATCGAATGGGCATCAATGATCTGCCCATCGTCAGTCTGCAGTAAGTAAGTGCGGTTACCGTGCAGCACACCGGGTTGGCCGCCAGTGATGGAAGCTGCATGCTTGCCTGTATCAATGCCGAGTCCGGCAGCCTCAACACCGATAATGCGGATATTTGAGTGGTCCAAAAAGGGATGGAACAGACCCATGGCGTTTGAGCCACCGCCAATACAGGCAACCAGGCAATCGGGCAGCCGATTCTCGGCTGCCAGTATTTGTTCATGGGTTTCGTTGCCGATGACACTTTGAAAGTTGCGGACCATTTCCGGGTACGGATGAGGACCGGCAACGGTGCCGATAATATAGAACGTCGAATCGACATTGGCTACCCAGTCCCGCAACGCTTCGTTCATTGCGTCTTTTAAGGTTCCAGTTCCCGAGGTAACCGGAATGACTTCGGCACCAAGCAATTTCATCCGGAACACATTCGGTGCTTGCCGTTCGATGTCAGTTTCCCCCATGTAGACAACACATGGCAGATCAAACAGTGCGCAAACTGTGGCGGTGGCCACGCCGTGCTGTCCGGCCCCGGTCTCTGCAATAATACGCGTCTTTTGCATCCGCTTTGCCAACAGAATTTGTCCCAAAGTGTTGTTGATCTTGTGGGCGCCGGTATGGTTTAATTCATCGCGCTTGAAGTAGATTTTTGGGCCGCCGAGATAGGCACTCAGCCTGGCCGCATGATAGAGCGGGCTTGGGCGGCCAATATAGTGCTTTGCGTAGTAATCAAACTCGTTTTGGAACTGTGGATCTTCACAGGCGGCGCGGTAGGCTCGTTCGACGTTAAGAATCAGTGGCATTAGTGTTTCTGCAACGAAACGACCGCCATAAATACCAAAATGGCCGGTTTCGTCGGGACCTGATCGGTAGGAGTCGGTTATCGATTTATCGGCGAAGTTCAATGGCGCCACCATGGCTGAAATGACAGAGTGGCAAAGATTATACTCAATGCAAAAGTGCTGAAAATCTTGGTGGCGAACGTAGATGAAGATTGCCGGATGTGTCGAATATGACGGTTCCAGGTTTTGCGGATGGCAAATCCAGCACGGACAACCGAGCGTTCAAGCTGTTGTGGAACAGGCATTGGCCCGCATTGCTGATCACCCGGTCAGAGTGCACTGTGCCGGCAGAACCGATACCGGCGTGCATGCCTGTGGGCAGATCATACACTTTGACACTCAAAGTCAACGTACCGAGAAGTCCTGGGTGTTGGGCGCCAACTCAAACTTACCTGACGGTGTGAGCCTGATCTGGACCCGCGCGGTCAATGACTCCTTTCATGCAAGATTCAGCGCAATCAGTCGTCGGTATCGGTATGTGTTACTCAATCGCCGGGTACGTCCTGCCTATCTTGCCCAACGCGTGGGTTGGTACCCTCGTCCTTTAGATGTCAGTCGGATGCAGGCTGCGAGCGCCGTGTTCATCGGTACTCATGATTTCAGCGCATTTAGGTCTGCGCGTTGCAAGAACAAGGTGCCGGTGAAAACTGTTACGTGCCTTGAAGTCAATGGCTGCGGGGACTGGGTCTGGTTGGATATTGAAGCCAGTGGTTTTTTGCATCACATGGTGAGGAACATCGTGGGGGTGCTGTTGGCCATTGGTTGTGGAGATCAAGTGGTGGGTTGGGCACAGCAAGTCCTTGAGTGCCGGGACCGAACCTTGGGTGGGATTACTGCACCTGCTGACGGACTGTACTTTGTAACGGCGTCTTACCCGAGCGATTATGAACTACCCGCAGTCGTACAGCCGTGCAAGTACTGGTGAATTGGTCTGGAGATTATGAAACTGGTATTTCGCTGGGCACCGCGTAGTAATCGGTATCAATATTGACGTCGTTCTTTTATTTCATCAAGCGTCTTGCAATCCAGGCACAAGGTGGCTGTCGGCCGCGCCTCAAGTCGTCCAAGTCCGATTTCGACGCCGCAACTTTCGCAAAAACCATAGTTGCCGGCTTCCAGCCGTACGATTGATTCTTCAATTTTGCGTATCAGGCGGCGTTCGCGATCGCGATTGCGCAACTCGATCGACATGTCCGCTTCCTGGCTGGCGCGATCGGTCGGATCTGGATGATTGATTGTTTCGTCCTGCAGTGTATTCACTGTGCGCGTTGACTCTTCGAGTAAATTTTGCCGCCACCCCGTCAAAATATGTAAGAAATGCTTACGCTGCTTCTTGCTCATGTAGCGTTCGTTCTTTGCGCGAGCATAAGGAACAAAATTCAGTGCATCCACACTGGGTTCGATATTTGATGATTGCTGTCCCATATGTATTTTTCTGATGTAAAATAAAGTGACTCAAAAAGTCGTATCGTGTGACTAATTACGAGATTGGAAAACGGCTTTTGTACCACATTTGCCCAACTTTTTCAAGGATAGATTGGCACCCCGTCAATCAAGGGCTACTTCTCACTCCATTTTCTGAGGACAGCTGATGCTGGAGTTACGCTATTCAACGACCTCGCCGTTCGTTCGCAAGGTTTCTGCGACCATTATCGAATGCGGGTTAGAGAATCATGTTGTCAATATTGCAACCAATCCATGGTCACCGGACACGGATCTTGGTCAATTCAACCCACTGGGCAAGGTGCCAGCTTTAAAACTGAGCAATGGACAGGTGTTGTTTGATTCGCCAGTGATTTGCGAGTACTTAGACAGTCTTGGCACTACACCTCGACTTTTTCCTCCCGAAGGAGTTGCGCGCTGGAACGCATTGCTGCTACAGGCGATTGGTGATGGAATCATGGAAGCCGCGGTGGGCCGCATACTCGAAAGTCGCAGGCCCGAACAACTGCAATCTACAGCTGTTGCGAGCCGCTACCAGGTTGCGGTGGGTCGGGCGTTGGATGTGCTGGAAAATGAAACGGATGACTGGTCCGATAGTTATTTAATCGGACAGCTGACCGCGGCCTGTGCACTTGAATACCTGGATTTCCGGTTTGCCGCTGAGAATTGGCGTGTGGGTCGACCAAAATTGCAGGCCTGGCATGAATCAGTCATGGATCGGCCGTCGTTACGGCAGACTGTGCCCCATGACTAAGTGGCGCAAGGTTGACATGAGTACGGCGAAACCGCCGCTTGCCAATTGCACTTGAACGACCCAGCGCGTTATTGAATTACCATTTGCTACACTGTAAAGGATATCGCTCTTGCATCTATTGAGTATCAGGATAGCCGGCTTCAAATCATTTGCTGACCCGGTTACCATTCATATTCCCAAAGCACTCAGTGGTATTGTGGGGCCGAACGGGTCGGGCAAGTCCAACGTTATCGATGCAATGCGGTGGGTCGTTGGTGAATCGTCGGCAAAAAGTCTGCGGGGCGGAACACTGGATGATGTCATTTTCAATGGTTCAGCCCAACGCAAACCTGCCGGGCAGGCAAGTGTTGAGTTGTTATTCGACAACACATTGAGTCGTTGCAATGGCCAATGGGAAAAGTATGCGGAAATTTCAATTCGACGTACGGTAACGCGCGACGGCATATCGGAGTACTTCATCAATGGCACCCGGGCTCGTCGCCGGGATGTTAAGGAATTGTTTCTCGGTACCGGCTTCGGCCCGCGCTCGTATTCGATTATTGAGCAAGGCATGATCAGCCGCATTGTTGAGGGCAAACCTGAAGACCTCAGCACGTTTATCGAGGAAGCGTCCGGAGTTTCCCGGTTTCGCGAAAAACGCCATGAGACCCAGCTCAAGTTGAAGCGGGTCGCGGAAAACCTGGAGCGGCTCGATGATATGCGGCACGAAATCGAAAAACGCATTCGGCAGCTGAAATACCAGGCTGATCAGGCACGCCGCTATAAGAATCAAAAGGAGAAACTGAACGCACTGCGTATTCAGTTGCTTGCCTATGAATGGCGTGAAGCCAAGCAGCGCGTTGACGCGCTGCAGCGCGAGAAATCGGATCTGGAATTGGTGCTTGAGCAGCGAACTGCCAGTGCCAGGTCGATTGAAGCCGATCTTGAAGGGACGCGTCAACTGCGACTTGATTTGGAGTCACAGCTGACTGATGTGCAGATGGAATTGTTTCGGGTCAATGCCGAAGTTGCAGATTGCGATCGGCGTATCAAGGAAAGTACCGAACAACTCGAGCGTGCCCGCACCGATATTCAGACAATTGAGCAGCGGTTGGATGAAACCAACCAGTCGATGACGGTACAGCGTGAGCGGGCCCGACGCGCAGATGCGGAATACGCGCGAATTCAGCAGTTGACCCGCGAATTGCAAGATGATTTGAACAGTAAACAAACACAGCTGGGGCGGGAAGAATCGCGGTTGGGCGAATTGCAAAGCGAGGCTGAGCAGCTTGAACAGCGTGTCATTCAGGCCGTACGCGGCCGCGAGTCAGCATCGGCGGCGCTGCAGCAGAATCGACGGACACTGGAGTCAGTCAGTGATGAGTTGCGTACTGTCAACACCGAAACATCGCAACTTGAGCTGACAGTCGCGGTTAAGACTGACGAGTCGGCAGGAGATGTGGTCGAGCAAACAGCGCAGGCATGCGAACGATTGCGGGCACAAATCAACCAGTTGGAGTCAAACCTGGCGAAGCAGCGCAGGCAAACAGATCGATACGCCACTGAATTGGACCAGCTCAGAGAAAATGCACGAGAGGTGCAGGTACAGCTCGGGACACTGGAACGGTTGCTTGCGGCTTCTGCGGCGGAGGTAGACGATTCGTTTGCGAGCTGGCTGGTGGAAAACAATTTGAACGATACCAAAGCACTGTATTTGTCAGTTGAAGTCGCCGATGGCTGGGACCGGGCTGTCGATCGGGTTTTGGGTGAAAAGCTCTCCGGAATTTGTGTCAGTAATTTGTTTGAAATTGCTGAATCTGTCGGTGATCGGGCGTTTTCGAAGCCGCATTATTTCGTCGCTGGTGCCAGCAATGGAACAAAACCGGGTGGCAACAGTCTGGTACGATTTGTCAGGAGTCCGGACCGGATCGCCGAATCTTTGCTCGGTGGTGTGTATACAGCTGAATCGGTGTCTGCCGCTATGGCGATGCGCGAGCAGTTGGGCAGCCATGAATGCGTCGTTACGACTGATGGTGCCATGGTCGGTGTCAACTGGTACTCACCCGCCATTGACAATGAAGGGCCGACCGGGATGCTTGAGGTCGCAAACCGGGTTCGGGAGTTGCGCCAAAAGGTTGTTGAGCTCGATGCAATTGAGACGGAGAAAAAACGTCGGATCACTGATTCCCGTGTCGCGTCTGGTGAGTTGGAACGCGAGCTTGATGATAAACGTCAGCAATTGATGGACCATCTCGCAGCATTGGAACAAGCTCGGGTCGAGCAGAATTCGCGTGAAGTGCAACACCTGCAAGCGGTTACCCGGTTGCAGGAACTGGTCGCGCAGCAGCAACAATTGCAGCAAACCCGGACCAGTCTGGAGCAGGATTTGGCGCAATTGCACTTGGCTTTTGAGTCAGAATGCGCCGAGTTGACCACTATGGAAGCGCAAAAAACCCAGCATTCTGCACAAACGAAAACACAAATGCAGCAGGTGAAAACGCTGCAAGATGCAGTCAACGAGGTGGTTCGCGAACGCCATTACCTGGAGCTTGAAGCACAAAGAATCGATGCCGACCGACAGCTTGCGAATTCGTCGCTGGCGGACCTGGCACAAAGGCGCGAAGAGCTTGACGCGCAGAAAACCACGCTGGAAGCAAAGCTCGCAATTGCGGATGAACCCGCCGAGTCGGTGCAACACCAACTGGCACAATTTATTGATCAACGCAAGACTGCTGAATCGGAACTTGCAACGATCAGGGATCAGATTGAAGCCGCGGAAAGCGAACGCCGGCAACTTGACGAGCAGCGGCTGCAAATCCAGCTTGGTGTTGAAGAAACCAACCTGGCATTGCAAGAGCAAAATGCCCAGTTCGGACGTCTGCTCGCCCAGTCGGAAGAGATTAAACAAAAACTCGCCGAGCGCCGCGCGGATGCCGAGACCGCGTCCAATAAACTGGATGAACAGTTTGACTACGAACAGATGCGCCAAAAATTCGAAAAGTTGGATCGTCGGATTACCAATACCGGTTCGGTGAATTTGGTCGCGGTCGAACAGTATGAGCAGGAAATGGAACGCAAGTCTTATATGGATGCCCAGCACGAAGATCTGACACGGGCACTTGAAACCTTGCAGCAAACCATCAGGAAAATTGACAAGGAATCACGCGAGCGCTACATTGAAACGTTCAGTATTGTCAACTCTGAATTTCAAATCCTGTTACCACGACTGTTCGGTGGTGGCAGTGGGCATCTGGAGCTGACGGGTGATTATCCTGAGAATGCCGGCCTGCGAATCTTTGCCCGACCCAAAGGCAAACGCATTCACAACATTCAAGCGTTGTCAGGTGGTGAAAAAGCACTCACTGCTGTTGCATTGATTTTGTCGTTTTTTCAATTAAATCCTTCGCCGGTTTGTCTGCTTGATGAAATTGATGCACCACTTGATGATGAAAATGTTTTTCGACTTTGCGACAGTTTGCATGCGCTGTCCAACACAACCCAGTTAATTCTGATCACACACAACAAAATTACCATGGAGTCAGTCGACACCTTAATTGGTGTAACGATGCCTGAACCGAATGTCTCGAGAGTGCTTTCGGTCGATTTGTTAGAAGCACAGGAGTTTGCCGCCTAATGGAAGTAACGTTAATTATGGGAGCAGTCTTTTTGCTGCTGATTCTGGTTTGCTGGATTGTTTATCGTCGTTCACGACAAAGTTCCTGGCGTAATGTTGAAATGCATGAACGCATACATCCGAATATTAACGTTGCGGATGTCGATGGCAATGAGCGAACATTTGCCGATGATGTAGAACTCGGTCCGGTCATCACAGCACAGCCTGAAGATTGGGCACCACAGACATTTACGGATGACATGGACGATGATGATGCCGAGATGGCGGAATTTCTCGGTTGGGATTACGAAGCAGAAGATGATGCAGACCTCGAACCTGTTGAATCCGACAACGGCATTGCAGAACCTAATGGAGTGTATGCTGATGAGGAATACACACAGCACGCAAGCGACGCATCAGTGGAGCCTACAGAACCTGTCGAGTACGAGTATGAGAGTTTGGCCCACATTGAGCCTGAAGAGTTTGACACGTTGGAACCAGTCGATTCGTTTGGTAGGTCAAAAGTAGAACCGACAATCGGCATACAGACGCATTTACCCTTGCGTACGACCGAGATCAACGGCCATACAACAAACGGCGCGACTGAGCCTATGATTGAGCATGTCGATGTGGATGAATCCGTTCAATTTCCAGAGTTTCGCGAGACAGACAATCAGATCTTGGATATGCTCGGTTGGATTCCAGCAAACGGAACACCCGTCTCGCACATGCAGTTGCTTGCCCTGATGCGCAGTTTTGGAGAAAAATTCGAGACCCCCGTAACTTTATACGGGCATTTGGAGGACAGTGAAGACTGGACCAAATTGGACGATGACGATATTACCGCGCGTTTTACAGATTTGATGTTCACGCTGCAGTTAACGCATCGCGGTAAGGCAATTGATGAACAATGCTGGTGGCGATTTTTTAATATGGGCGAGCAAATCGCCAAGTCATTGTCCAGACCGTTTTATCCGTCTCTATCAATGGAATCTGCGTTGAAACTGTCGAGTAATCTAACTGAGCAAGTCGGCAACCTGAACTTACAAGCGATTTTAATTCTGCAGTCCGAAAACGGTCGCCAGCTGTCGCATCGCACACTGGAATACTTAGCGCGGGAATATCAGCTCATCATGCGTGATGAGGGTCAAATATTTGAGAAGCCGGATTTATTTCCGCAAAATCAAAACAACGTACCAATTTACACGCTTACAACGATCTTACCGGAACAGCCGGGCATTACAGATACTGAGGAAGTCGGCTTGGCATTGTGCAGTGACTTGCCCTGTGTCCGCGACCCGCTTGATGCCTTTGATCAAATGGTTGATTTGGCCAAGAGTCTCGAAGACCGATTTCCACTGACTCTGGTTGACGAAGCTCGCCGAAAGGTCACCACCCGGGATATTGAAATAATTCGTACCCACATTATGCGATTTGTTGATGACATGGAATTTTGCGGGATTGAGCCTGGTGGCGACAAGGCGATCCGTCTGTTCGGGGACTCGTTGGTTCAGCAATTCGATAGGGAAGTATCCCAGTTGGCTCATTTGGATCCGAATTTTTAGCGATGCAGCCCGCGCGCGAGGCAGGCAAGCGCATCGAAGTGCTGCGGCAGCAGATTCGCCAACACAGTCACGCTTACTACGCTCTCGACAATCCCCAAATTACTGACTACGAGTACGATCAGTTATTTAAGGAACTGAGCGAGCTTGAGCGTGCGTACCCGAAGTTTCATTCGGAAAGTTCGCCCACCCAAAGAGTTGGGGACAAACCGAGCAATGCCTTCTCCCAAGTTCGGCATGCCGTACCGATGCTATCGCTCAACAACGTGTTCAGCGATGCTGACGTCCGTGATTTTGATCGGCGAATCCAGGAAGCTACAGGCGTCGAACAGGTGGAATACATGATTGAGCCCAAGATTGATGGCCTTGCGGTGAGCTTGATCTACGAAGCGAGGAAACTCATTCAAGGTGCGACCCGAGGCGATGGAGAATTCGGTGAGAATGTGACTCCAAATGTTAGAACCATTCGCAGCATACCGTTGGAATTGCACGGTGATTTATTGCCAACCCTGTTGGAAGTACGCGGCGAAGTGTACATGACCCGGAGCGGATTCGATCGTTTGAATGAAAAGCTGACCCAGGAAGAATCTGCGCGGCAACTGCAAAAGCAAACGAATGCAAAAACCACACCGAAGGTGGAAGAAAATCCTGTCGCCGAATCATCGGGTACGGAAGAACCTGCATCAGATGAAAATGCGCATACAGTTCCTGCTAAGCGGGTAACCTATATGAACCCGCGAAACGCGGCAGCCGGAAGTTTGCGTCAGTTAGATCCAAAAATCACCAGTGAACGACCGCTTGATGCAATGTTCTACTCAATTGTGCGCCTCGAAGGTGACGAGTTGCCCGCTACCCAATCGGGACAGATTGAGTATCTCAAACAACTTGGTTTTAAGACTGCATCGGATGCGATTGTGGGCAACGGAGTTGCGGATTGCCTGGTTGCACATCGAAATCTTCTTGAAAAACGAGATGATATGGACTACGACATTGATGGGGTGGTCTACAAAGTCAACAGTTTGGCTGATCAGCAAAAACTGGGTTACATCACTCGCGCCCCAAGATGGGCCGCGGCACACAAGTTTCCCGCGCAGGAACGTACCACAACCGTTATTGGAATTGACATTCAGATTGGCCGAACCGGTGCTGCATCACCGGTTGCGCGATTAGCTAAGGTTAAAGTTGGCGGTGCGAAGGTTTCCAACGCAACGCTGCATAACGAGGATGAAATCAAACGTCTTGATATCAGGGTCGGCGATCAGGTCATTATCAGGCGCGCTGGAGATGTGATTCCACAAGTGGTTCGGGTCATGCCTGAGAAGCGACCGCCGGATTCAAAACCGTACGTGTTTCCGACTGAGTGCCCCGTCTGTGGCTCACAGATCGTGCGCGACGAGAATGCCGCCGTGTCTCGATGTACGGGTAAGTTGATTTGTTCAGCACAGCTCAAGCAGTCGATCAGCCACTTCGTATCGAGGGGCGCAATGGATATTGAAGGTTTGGGCCCGAAAGTGGTGAGCAAACTTGTCGATCAACAATTGGTTCAAACCGTCGCTGATCTATACCGATTACGTGCCGATCAGCTCGAGCCACTAACTGGCGGTGAAAAATCGACGCAGAACCTTTTGGAAGCCATTGAAAACAGTAAGCAGACGACGTTGCCCAGATTTTTGGTGGCACTCGGAATTCCTCACGTGGGTGAATCGACAGCCGTTATTCTCGCCAAACATTTTGCATCAATTGAAGACATTTTGAAGAAAAGTGAGACTGGCCTTGACGAGATGGAAGCCCAGCTTAATGAAATATCCGGTATCGGGCCCATTGTTGCGAAGGGCATTGTTGAGTTTTTTGCGGAGCAAAAAAACCGGCAAACGATCAACAATCTGCTTGAGTTAGGTATGGATTTCACGCCTGTCGACTCCCCGAGTGCTGTGGCGAACAATCTGCAAGGCAAGAAATTTGTGATAACGGGAACGCTCAGCGAAATGTCACGCCAGGAAGCCAAACAACGTTTGGAGAGCCTCGGAGCAAGTGTTGCATCCAGCGTGTCGAAGAATACCGATTTCGTTGTTGTGGGTGAGAGTCCCGGGTCCAAGGCCGTTAAAGCGAAAGAATTGGGTGTGGAATGTTTGGATGAGCAGGCTTTCACAAAGTATTTGGCTGCAGTCGATGTGCAGTAGACTGATGATTCTGTCAATCAGTTAACTGTCAGAACTATCACCTCCCCACACCTGACAAGCGTCTTGATCGACTGATCTGCTTTGTTTCATTGCACATAAAGATGGCAAATCATCAGTCATTGAGACCGAACAACTCGGTACGGAATGGTAAATATGCTCCGCGTTTGCGGCAGGTAATGCGCGCAGCTTTAACCGCAAAATTCAGCAGTTCTTCAAGCTGTTGCTGACTTAGATTTGCAACGGCCTCGCGTGGATTGCCAGAGCCTTGTTCATACAATTTTGCCAGCAACGCCGCCTGAAATCTGTCACCGGCACCGACCGTATCAACAACGCAAATTGCAGGTGGCGCGACTTGAACAACGTGATCGGTGTGACGCCGCAGTCTACAGAACCCAACCCATAAAATATGTAATCCTGCTTCCCAAATCGTCAACTCAAATCATTGGCACGCAGAACCCTCATCTGAAAACGATGCCATGAGCTTGATCAGTGAAATGCCCTTTCGATAGGCTTTGTCTGGTGTATTCCTGTCCCGGTTTAGCAGCCACTACCAGATTGAGTAACACCCAGTAGGTTGAATCATTTTATTGGATTAGCGGCGTATATAATGCCCAAAATATTGATAAATGAATCAACAATAAATAAAATAAATTGATGTCAAGATCAACAAATCAACTGAACGCGGTATTGGAAACTTTGTCCGAAGCGGCACGAAATAATCGGCTCAACGATACTGAATGGGCTACAAGTGCCGGGCTGCCCAAGGAAACGCTATCGCGTTTGCGACGGCGGAAAAATTGCGAATTTACGACGCTCGCTGCCCTTGCCGATGCGGTTGATAGAAATATCGCCGCGGTCCCCGCCATGCCTGAACTGACATCGGACGGACATTTTCCCAGCAGTCATTCCCGTGAGTTTGAGCAACATCTACTGAGTCTTTGTGCGTCGCGTTCATTGTCGCCTGATGACTGGATCGCACTTGGGCCAAATTTTTTTATGGCTGGACTGGCCGTTATGATCAGTTGTGTCGATGGGTTTGATCGGTCGGGGCTGTTGTCTTTAGCGGAATACTTAAATCCTGGTGCGAGTGAGCCAGCCGTGTTCTCCCGCTGGCTGGACCGCAGTCCAGTGCGTCCCGATCAATTTTTACCCATGTTGGACACGGTCGTCAAATATGCAAGCTAGCGCCAGGTCCAATCCAGAGTATCGCGCAGCGTTTGTGGAAATTGTTCACCGTATTGTCGAGTCGTTCAAAGGCTTACCCGCTACAATTCTACCAATACGGATGTATGTGGCTGGCGGTGCGGCCATGCATTTCTATACTGGCGAACGAACCTCCATAGATATTGATGCCGCATTCTCTCACCGAGTTCTGCTACCGGCGAACCTTGAGGTTTCGTATTTCGATGCAGATGGCAATGCGATGCTGCTGTATTTTGATCGTCAGTATAACGAGGCATTAGCCTTGCTCCATGAAGATGCCCATGATGATTCTGTGGGGCTTGAATTGTCCGGCATGAACTCCAACATACTGGATGTGCGATTGTTGTCTGCGTTAGATTTGGCCGTCAGTAAAATCAGTCGGTTTTCTGGTAAGGACTGTGCCGACATTGTGTCATTGGCAAAACATGGACTAATTTGTGCTGAGGCATTACGGCGTCGCGCTGAGGAAGCCGCCCAGGCTTATGTCGGCAGACAGGATGTGATAAAAACATCCATAGAACTGGCTTGTCGACTAGTCAAAAATGCAGCAGGAAATCAACGGCGAATTGAGTAAAAAGACATCTAAATTCTGCTAATGGACCATTCGTATCGGTCGCCCGACTTCAGCAATCGGTACCAGCAGACAACAATTTTGCGTTCGAGATTTGGCCTGTTGTTCTTCTTGAAGCCCTTAGCTGTGAATTTGTGGGATTTAACATCCGTACAATAGTCTGGAATAAAAGTTTGGTCGTTGGAGGTAGACCGAATGCGAAATGTATTCAAGCTAAAACTGACATTGCTGTTGTTCGTTTATGTGAGTTTAATTGTTCCGGCAGCTGCCCAACAAACAAGTGGGAATAGTCAACATCATCATGAGGGTCATGAACAATTGGGTGTTGACAGCTTTACCGGGCATTCTCTATTCCATCTTGAATCAACCTGGGTGAACCATGATGGTGCGGCTAAAACACTGGCCGAAGCGCTGTCTGGCAAACCGACCGTCGGTGCGATCATATATACCTCGTGTGAACATGCTTGCCCAATGATTGTCAACGATATGATGAAAATCGAACGCCAGCTTGGCGATGTAGCCCAAGCTGTGCAATTTACCTTGTTTTCGATGGATTATGAGCGGGATAAACCTGAAAAGCTCAAGCTCTATCGCAACGACAAGGAGTTAGGGCAGTGGGACCTATATGTGCCTGAAGAACCGGGCTCGGAACTGGAATTGGCAATTGCGCTGGGTATTCGGATCAAGCCGCTCACCAATGGAGAATTTGCTCACTCGAACGTCATTTTTATCCTGCATCCGGATGGCACGCCAGTGCATCAACAAGTCGGTTTGGGTCTTGTGCCTGATGAATCTGTTGTTGCAATTCAGCAGACTCTGAAGGATTGAACCGTCTGGAATACAACGGCTGCACCAGGGACTCAGCTTCTGTGCTATGGCCTGTCGCGGGCTTGATTTTGTGGTTCGCAACAATCGGCAGTGTGAAACGCTCGCCTGGGAAGTCAGTTCGCCGGACTTTGCGAACAGCGAAACCCTAATGAGCCTACCGTATAGTCGCCGTCCAAGCTTGAGCGAAAGGCATATCGCATAAATGAAGCATAGTCGCGCGGGTCTGCTGCCCCCACTGAACCGCTGCCGCAAAATAACTGGCGCTGCAGTCCCGAATCGCCGCGGGATTCACCGGTAACCATGGCAGTATTGAAATCGCGTGTCCATTCCCAGATCAGGCCGTGCATGTCCCACGCGCCAAACAGATTGCGATAGCTTGCAGATTTAGCCCGTTCCGATAGCGGTTGATCGGCCGGATCCGAATACCACCTGAGAATTCGTTCGGCGAATGCGGGGTCATTGCTGGCATCCGGCGAGGTTTCACTTGCATTGGCTGCGCGTTCCCATTGGGCGACCGTGGGCAGTATTTTGCCCTGCCAACGGCAATAAGCATTGGCTGCGAACCAGGATACGTTAACCACCGGCAAGTCAGCCAGTTCCGGATTACCGTATGCGGTATCGTTCTGCCAATGGACCAGGTATGAACCATCAGCAAATAATCCGGGTATGCGGGATCGTTGCCACTTGGACTGATCGTTCAGAAACTGGAGGTACTCAGCATTGGTAACAGCTCGTTCATCAAGAAAAAATCGCGCGACGGTGATTGTATTATCGATGCTGGCCGACCGGTCTGCGGTACTCGGCGAATAAAGCGGTTCGTAAATTCCTTTTGGAACTTCGATCATGCCGGGTGGTGGCTGTTCCCCCAGTGCGGGGGAATGAACCACCAACCAGGCAATTAAGATTGTTATAGTTCGAATCAGACTAGTGTCCTCTGATCTTGGCAACATCACTGATATCGACGCGTCCGCCTGGATTGTCCCAGGAGTTGTAGACATAGGTCAAAACGTTAGCGATATCTTCATCTGACAGATTGGTCATTGCCGGCATGACGCTGTTGTAGTCGACACCATTAACTGTAATCTTTCCAGATAACCCATGAATAATGGCTGCGATTGCGCGATCAGAGCCATCAACGAGCCAGTCGGATGCTGCCAGCGGTGGGAACACGTTTGCGATACCTTGACCTTCCGGCTGATGACAGGCTGCGCAGACCTGGTTGTATACCTGTTTGCCGAACTCAATCTGATCCATCTGGGTTGCAGCCACGCGCGCGGTGGGTTCTTCATTAAGGTCCAGTATTGCGCCGCCTTCAGGTCGATAGATATCATCCGAAGTCTTTCCTGAATACACCAGCGTTGACAGCTGCTCAGAAACACTGTCGACATCAGTGTCAACTTCGATCATTCCCAGCGCACCTTTGTTGAAGGCTCTGAAAATTGAATGGTCAACCAGGATGTTGCGTCCGGGCACCTGCATTTCCATTTCGACAATGGCGGAGCCACCAGCGGGTACCAGGGTGGATTGAACGTTTCGGTTGATCAGATCGCCCCCTTCAATATAAACCTTGTCAAATACCTCGCCAATGACATGAAATGAAGACACCAAATTTGGGCCACCATTGCCGACATATAGCCGCACTGTTTCACCTGTTTTGGCACGCATCGCATTATCACCCACAAGCGCCCCAACAGACCCGTTGAAGACTACATAATCGGCCTGTTCCGCGATGGCCTTCTCCATACTGAAGGGCTGGTAGCCGGTCTCGCCATGACTGCCCTTGGTGTAGAACTCGCTCTGCATCACGTAAAATTCTCGATCAACGGGTGCATAACCTTCCTTGGGTTCGACGAGAATCAGTCCGTACATTCCATTGGCAACGTGCATGCCAACGGGGGCTGTTGCACAGTGATAAACATAAAGCCCCGGATTGAGCGCCTTGAATGAAAAGGTTGAAGAATGGCCGGGTGCTGTAAATGATGACGTAGCTCCTCCACCTGGGCCTGTTACCGCGTGCAAATCGATATTGTGCGGCATGCGGCTACTCGGATGGTTGTGCAGGTGAAATTCAACCAAATCGCCTTCTCGGATTCGAATGAATTTACCAGGAACAACACCGCCGAACGTCCAGAAGGTGTACTCGACACCGTCGGCCAGTCGACCGCGCAACTCTTTGGTTTCAAGATTTACGATCACTTTGGTCGCGTGATCGCGCGTTATCGGTGGTGGAACGTTCGGTGCGATCGTTAAAACGGCTTCCTCTTGTCCAACGATCGGTTCATTGGCAGCTTCCATTTCACTTGCACTGGCACTTGTCCAAGTAATGAATGCCACAATCATCAGTGACAATCTGACTACGATTTTCATTGTCGTATCTCCGTGTAAATGGGGAATTGATCCAATCAGGCTGAATTCAGTTCGATCGGTTCCCTCGATGAAAGGATTGTTATTTCCTGATCGCCACTCGCAACGGTACAAAAGCTAAACTAAGATTGCATCGTTGCATTAAATCGCCATATAAGGTCCCAATATTGACGATCAATGGGTGCTGTTGGCCAATGCGGTACAAAACCACCATATATTCGCTCATTGTTGAACCGAATCAATGGTTCGAATTGTATGTAGCGAAATCTGGATTCAGCACCAGGTATGTGTTGGATAGGAGTCCAACTAATTCCATGCACTTGGCATAGACTGACACTATTAATTTTACAATTGTGAGTGCCTGAAATAGTCTGTTTTCTCGTTCTCAATCTTGTTCGCGAAGCTATCGACGACAGCCTAACGTTGTTTCACAAATCAACTCGGGGGTTAGGGTTACAGTATTTGAAAGCGGGAAAATGACGATAAGCTGGGGACCTTATCGTCGGAGCTTCCAGCCCCTTACCTGCAAACATTAGCACCATGTTCTCGCTAGACAAATGCGTTGGTATTGACGGCAGAAAAGGGCGCAACGTTGCAGGTGTGTTACGTATAATGCACTGCAACATTTGAGGCTTTTTGTCAGTTGGGTTTCTTAGTTTTCTTAGAGCGTACAGCCGAAGGAAAAATGCGGGATTTTGAATCATAATACTTAGGGGTCAGATGATTCTTACGGTCTAATGAAATGCAATGTATTTTTCGCGGTGTCTGACTCGATCAGGATGAACCGGACAACAACCTGTTTGTCTGGTGTTCGGCATGAAACATGTGCCTGCTCCATAGCTGATGTGCACTGCAGTAGTTTTGAGTAAGGTCACCCGCGACAGAACAAAGGTTCAATCGGCAGGTTGCTCAAGAACTACCATACTTGACATAAATCTTCAGTCCGCAAAACCCCATCAGACAGTCTTGTTTTTTTGAAGTTAACGATTCTCGAGATTTCGGAATTACAGAAGACTATTTCTTTTCATCAGCGCTGCCTAAAGCATTGTCCAAACCTGATCCATGTATCACATTTTGCTGAAATGCGGGATGTTAACATCGAAACAACTGTTCAACCCAGGAACACATCTTGGGTTAATTTCGTTACCGCAGTTTGTATCGCAGCGGACCCGATGACGTTTTCGACAAGCTGAACCCCACTACTACCCATATCGCAAAGGAATTTACCAAAGATGGCAAACAGTTTTGATACACGCACTAATTTGGATGTAGACAAACGTAAGTATGAAATCTACTCTCTGGCCCGTCTCGCCAATGACTTCACTATTGATTCGTTGCCTTATTCACTTAAGATTTTGCTGGAAAATCTGCTGCGTCATGAAAACGGCATAGATGTCACCGAAGCGCAAATATTGACCATCGCCCAATGGGACGAAAATGCGCCAATCGATACTGAAATTGGATATTCCCCCTCGCGCGTACTCATGCAGGATTTTACCGGAGTTCCAGCAGTTGTTGATCTTGCCGCGATGCGCGATGCTCTGGCAGCCATGGGTTACGATGCCAAGGCAGTGAATCCGGTTATCCGTACTGATCTTGTCATTGATCATTCGGTTATGGTTGACCATTTTGGCTCTGCAAATGCAATTGATTTGAATGCAATTTTGGAGTACAAGCGCAACACGGAACGGTATTCTTTTCTGCGTTGGGGTCAGAACTCCTTTGCACAGTTCAGTGTGGTTCCCCCATCAACTGGAATCGTCCACCAGGTCAATCTGGAATTTTTAGCATCTGTCGTATCTGAAAGACAGATCGATGGGGCATTACAGGCATTCCCGGATACCGTGGTGGGCACAGATTCCCATACAACCATGATCAATGGTATCGGTGTGCTAGGTTGGGGCGTCGGTGGCATTGAAGCCGAAGCTGCCATGTTAGGTGAATCCATCGCAATGTTAGTGCCGCGCGTTGTGGGATGCAAACTCAGCGGGGCATTACCTGAAGGGGCCACCGCTACAGACCTAGTATTAACAGTCGTCGAAGTGTTAAGAAAACATGGTGTTGTTGGTAAATTTGTCGAATTTTATGGCGATGGTCTCGATCATTTGTCAGTATCCGATCAGGCAACGATTTCCAATATGGCACCAGAATATGGTGCGACTTGCGGGATATTTCCCATCGATTCGAGTACGCTGAATTACTTGCGTCTGACTGGTCGTAACGAAAGGTCAGTAGCGCTTGTTGAGGCCTATTCCCGGCACCAGGGAATGTTTAGGGAGGCAGGATATAGCGGTGACGATGTCCGATTCAATGAAATTGTAAAGATTGATCTTGCAGACATTGAACCCAGTATCGCGGGACCCAAACGTCCTCAGGATCGGTTACGTCTCAAAGCTGCCAAGGATGCGATTGATGAACACATCGGCAAGCTGCGTACCAATGATGCGGCAGCCCGCGCAGTCGATATAACCATCGATGGGGAATCAGCTCAACTGACCGATGGCGACATTGTGGTTGCCGCGATCACGAGTTGTACTAACACGTCAAATCCGGCAGTGATTGTCGCGGCTGGACTGCTCGCGCAAAATGCGGTTGCGGCAGGTTTGAAACCACCGCCGTGGGTAAAAACATCGCTGGCCCCTGGCTCGCAGGTGGTCACTGAGTACCTTGAGCGTTCGGGGTTACTCAACCCGCTAGAACAGATCGGTTTTTCGGTGGTTGGCTACGGTTGTACAACGTGTATTGGAAACAGCGGTCCGTTACCGGAACCGGTTGCAGCGGGGATCAAGGACGGTGAATTAGTGGTCAGTTCAGTGCTGTCCGGTAATCGAAACTTTGAAGGCCGGGTTCATGCTGCAGTGAAGATGAACTTTCTCGCCTCGCCGCCACTGGTAGTCGCCTACGCCTTGGCTGGTTCGATGCAGGTTGATCTGTATAACGATCCAATCGGCACGGGTTCGGACGGGAACGATGTATATCTTCGCGACCTGTGGCCAACTACAGCACAGATCAACCAGGTGATTGAAGAATTCGTTAACAGTGAAGTGTATCAGTCAAAGTACGTCGATGTATTCAAAGGTGATGCGCAGTGGGCAAAAATCCCGGTGGTGCATTCCAGTCAGTACCAATGGGATGACTCTTCGACCTATATTCGCAAAGCACCTTATTTTGATGACATGGCCAAACCGTCGCAGCGTCAGAAGATCGGTGACATTTTGGGTGCACGGGCATTGGCAATTTTGGGTGACAGTATTACAACTGATCATATCTCACCAGCCGGTGTCATTATGCCGGCAAGTCCTGCGGGTGAATACCTGATTGATTGTGGCGTGCAAGCTGGGGATTTTAACTCTTACGGATCGCGACGCGGGAATCATGAAGTGATGGTACGGGGCACCTTTGCCAACGTCCGTTTACGCAACGAGCTCGCGCCAGGCACAGAAGGCGGCTGGACGCGGCACTTGCCTTCCGGTGACATTCTATCGATCTTCGCGGCGGCCGAACGTTACCGCACTGAGCGGGTGCCACTCATCATCATTGCCGGCAAGGAATATGGTTCCGGGTCATCAAGGGACTGGGCGGCCAAGGGGCCTTTGCTACTCGGTGTGCGCGTGGTCATTGTGGAGAGCTACGAACGAATACACCGTTCAAATCTCGCCGGTATGGGCATTTTGCCACTCCAGTTTTTACCGGGTGATTCTCGCCATTCACTGGAACTTACAGGTGAAGAAGTTTATCATATCAAAGGGTTGGAAAAAGGTGTGGAGACAGTCGAGGTGGTTGCCACCCGCAATGATGGCTCACATCAAATTTTCCGAGCGACCGTTCGCATCGATACCCCGCGAGAGTGGGAGTATTTTGAAAGTAAGGGGATATTGCGTTATGTTCTCAATAAGCTGGCTCATAAACCGGCTGCTGAAGCAGTTGGCTAATCAAATCAAATCAGTTTGATCCAGCGGTCAAACTAACCTCAAAACGGTAAATTCGCGAATTAATTCATCGAGAATTTTGTTGTTTCAACATGCGCAATCGAACCGTAAATCAAACACTGGGCATGGTGTCGTTGTTGCGTGCAGCCGGTTCGATAAGAGACTCAGGCACTGAACCCGACATCGGTGGAAATGGGTGCCGATCTTGCCGCGATAATTGAACAACACGGTGCAGTCGCACAATCACATATGTCCTGATATGTGATGTTCGAGTTGAAGCGGGATTAATCGATTGTTGGCAAACTGAAGCACTTAAGTGCAGTCGTGACACCCTATGATCGAGATGTCAAGGTAAGGAATGCGACGGACGGTTTATATATCCAGATCTTCTTGCTTTGCGTATCGTGCCATCAGAATGATCTGGATAATCGTAAACACAATCGTCAGTCCGATTACACCAAATACTTTGAAGTTGACCCAAATTTCTTCACGTACAGCTTCGTCCAGGTGAAGTCCATAATAAAACGCAACGTAAATGTTCAGCGTTCCGACGAAAAGAAAAAACAGGCCCCAGTTGAAATTAAACAGCCGCCATGCTTTTGTGGGCAGTTGAATTTGTGCCTTCTCACCGAACAACACCTCTGAGACTGAGCGTTTCGTGAAAAACTGGGAATACAGGATAATGGCGGCAAAAATCCAGTTGACAATGGTGGTTTTCCATTTGATAAACAGCGGATCGCGTAACAATAGTGTCATGCCACCAAACACGACCAGAGCCGCGAGGGTAATCACGTGCATCGTTTCGAATCTTCGGTGCTTGATCCAAAACCCTGCAATCTGCACAAACGAGGCTGCAATCGCGACGCCGGTCGCAAAAAAAATGTCGTACATCTTGTACGCAGCAAAAAACAGGATCAGTGGCAGCAGGTCGAATAAGAACTTCATTTCGATTTGTTCAGAGAATTGGTGCCGGGAGAGAGACTCGAACTCTCACGGTGTTACCACCACCGGATTTTGAATCCGGCGCGTCTGCCAATTTCGCCATCCCGGCAAGTGAGATTTTGGCGTTGCATAATTTTACAACAGCAGCGCGCTGCAGCGATTCGCAAGTGCGCTTAATCACTGATTGAGAATGAATGGTCAGGTTGGGTTGATTTACCAGTTCTTTAAATATAAAAACAATCGTTTGTTGCATCGGAAGGTATTGAATTTAACCTGGCCGGTCATTATCGCGAACCTCAGTCTGCCACTTGCCGGGGCAGTCGATACAGCAGTGGTCGGTCATCTTCCCGATCCGGTTTATATCGGTGCGGTCGCACTGGGAGCACTGGTATTCAGCACGATCTATTGGCTGGTTGGATTTTTGCGCATGGGAACAACCGGCCTGGTGGCTCAGAGTTTTGGTGCCAATGACCACACTGAAGTAACTGCGGCATTCGTTCGCGGATTGATGGTTGCCGCGGTAATTGGCGGGTTGATGATCGTGCTGCAACTCCCCATTGGCATTGTTGTTTTCTGGTTTTTCGACGCATCGGCTGAAGTCGAAGCTTTTGCGTTTGAGTATTACCAGCTACGCGTGTGGGGAGCTGTCTTCGCGATGTCCAATCTGGTGATTATGGGATTGCTGTTCGGCCTGCAGCGGATGCGGACTGCGTTGGTGCTCCAATTACTCTTGAACGGCATGAATATCGTTTTGGATTTGGTATTTGTGCTTGGATTCGGCTGGGGTGTCGCAGGTGTTGCATCTGCAACTGTAATCAGCGAAGTCACTACGGCTTGTGTGGGCTTATGGATCTGCTGGAGAATATTGAATAATCGAGTTGGTGGGTTCTCGCAGCTACAAATTTTTGATCGGGATAAACTGATTCGTCTGGTGCTGGTGAATGTTAATATTATGATCCGTTCGCTTTGTCTTGAGATCGTGTTCATTTACTTTATGTGGGCCAGTGCCAAACAAAGCGATATCGTATTGGCTGCCAATGCAGTCCTGTTTCATTTGTTCCATTTTCTTGCTTTTGGTTTGGATGGTTTCTCCCATGCGGCTGAAGCACTGGCTGGAAATGCGTACGGTGCCAAAGATCGCATGCGACTGCATCGAACTGTGGCAGTGACACTCATTTGGTCTTGTATAGTGGCCATTTGCTTCTGTTTGGCCTATTGGGTACTGGGTAACCCGATTATCGGCTTGATGACCGGCATTGAGAGTGTTCGCATAACCGCAGATGAATACCTGATCTGGATGATCTTTGCGCCAGTCGCTTGTGTCTGGCCATTTCTGTTCGATGGGGTTTACATTGGGATGACGCGTACCGCTGAAATGCGCAACTGTCTGCTCATTGCGATGCCCGCATTTTTTGTGGTTGCTGTGCCTGCAACGTTCTGGTTCGGGAATCACGGCTTATGGCTGGGGGTCATTGCGTTTATGCTGATACGGGGGTTTCTGTTGGCCATCTGGTACCCTAAATTCGACTTGCAGGATAGTCGAGCCACATAAAATGTAACCTTTTCTTCGGGAGCAAAAATGTTGTCCACTCCAATAATTTCAGCCGCTGAGGCATTGGAAAAGCTCGGTGAGCCAAATGTCAAATTTATTGACGCGACTTGGTACTTACCTAATGTGCCCAGTAATGCTTATGACGCCTATTTACTCGAGCACATACCGGGCGCAGTGTATTTCGATATCGATCAGGTTGCTGAATCATCAGACAACTTACCTCATGTATTTCCCTCACTGAAGACATTCGAACAAGCGGTTGGCAGACTGGGGATATCGGAAGACGACGAGCTCATCATCTATGATCGCGGGAAATTTGTGGCTTCAGCCCGGGCGTGGTGGATATTCAAGAGCTTTGGGCACACCCATGTCCGTGTCCTTGACGGTGGCTTACCGGTCTGGAAAGGAGCAGATGGTGAGCTGGCTGAAGACGCGCATGAGATTTTACCCAAGACTTATACAGGACGCACTCAGTGCGATTCTGTAATCTGTCACGAACAGGTTGTTGCCAGCCTTGCGGATGCATCGGTTGCGATCGTGGATGCCCGCTCACCAGGGCGGTTTCAAGGTATCGAGCCAGAGCCGCGGCCCGGTCTGAGAGGTGGTCATATCCCAGGTAGTGCCAACATGTACTACGACGATTTGCTGAACCAGGATGGCACGCTGAAAGGCCCGCTGGAGGTTTCAAGTCTGCTGGAATCATTGGCGATCCAAGCAGATCAACAAATAGTCAGCACATGTGGCTCTGGAGTAACTGCAGCAATTGTCCTGTTGGCGATTTATCAATTCCGTCAAGATAACTTGCTGCTTTATGATGGCTCGTGGACTGAGTGGGCCCTGCATCCGGACAGCCCAATGTCATAATGGACGTCAGCGCACCAAGCTCCGGTACAGATCTGGAAATCGGTGAATTTGATTATGAACTGCCTCACAGGCTGATTGCGCAACGGCCAGCCCGCGAACGAGGTCACAGCCGACTTTTGACTGTTGGACAAGACCCGAGATCTCTCAACGAATATCGCTTTTCTCAATTGGGAGAAATACTGCGACGCGACGATCTTTTGATCGGTAACAACAGCAAAGTGATTCCGGCACGACTGGAGGCTCGCAAACCCACCGGCGGTCGGGTAGAGATCTTTGTCGAACGGATTCTGGATCACTCCAAGCTCACAGCTCAACTGGGTTCCCGACGGCCGATCAGGGTTAACGATTCGATTATCATCAACGATCAGTACACATTAACCGTGATTGGCAGGCAGCGGGATTTGTTTGTATTGGAACTTGAGCACGGTGCGTCCATACGGTCCGTGATTACAAGTTGTGGATCAGTTCCCTTGCCACCCTACATCAAACGTTCACTGACGCCTGAAGATCGCGATCGCTATCAGACTGTTTACGCCCGCCATGATGGTTCGGTGGCAGCGCCGACTGCAGGTCTGCACTTCAGCGACGGTCATATTCAGGAACTTAAGCAAGCAGGGATAGATATCCAATTTATTACTCTGCATGTTGGCGCGGGAACCTTTGCCCCGCTACGCGATCGGGACATTCATCAGCATCAGTTGCACAGCGAGTGGTGTGAATTACCCCCATCCGTTTGTACCGCAGTGAGTCGGGCCAACTATCGCGGCGGGCGCGTGATCGCAGTGGGTACGACGACGGTGCGAGTCCTGGAAACCGCAGTAAGGTCAGGTCAGCTTGAACCTTATGTGGGTGAAACGGACCTGTTTATCAAGCCGGGGTTTGAGTTCAAAGTGACCGATGCATTGATCACGAACTTTCATTTGCCGCGCTCGACATTGCTGATGCTGGTTTGTGCGTTTGGGGGGCACCAACGGGTGCTGGCTGCGTATCACCATGCGGTTCAGCAGGAATTTAAGTTTTACAGTTATGGCGATGCGATGTTTATTGAGCGTGATGCTACGCCATAGAAAAACAAATCACCGGCGAGAGAAGCGATGATCAAGGATCCAGATTGTATATTTTGCAAAATTGTTGCCGGTGAGATCGGCAGCATTCAAGTCCTGGAAGACCAGCACACGCTGGCATTCATGGACATCAACCCGATCGCCCCCGGGCATACGCTGATTATTCCCAAGCAGCATTGGCAAAATCTGTATGAAATGCCGGATGATCAATTGGGTTTTGTCGCCGCGAGTGCCAAGCGAGTTGCCCTCGCGGTGAAAAAAGTTCTCGTACCAGACGGAGTAAGCCTGATCCAGGCAAACGACAGAGGCGCTGCCCAATCAGTGTTCCATTTTCACATGCATATCGTACCGAGAACCCTGGGAGATGAGCTGCGCGTTAATTGGCCTATGCAGCCTGGTGAACCCGATGAGATTCGCGACATCGCCAGACGATTGTCCGAGGCACTGGAAGATATTTGCTAATGAAAAAGTGATCGGATTGATATCAAGCCCGCGAATTTAATACGCGTCATCGGTTGCAATGCAACCCAATGCTGCAGGTGTAATTGCCAGTGAGTTGCGCCAAGAATTCGTTTATCGTGAATTTATTTGTTGAAAAATTTCGGACATTAACTGCGAATATAAGATAAACTAAATTTTTTTGTACAACGGTTTTTACCCGATATAGACGTTGGGTGCACTAATCATAACAGACAAATGAAGCTTGATCCGAAATTAGATACGTTTCCCAAACTGTTGTTTAACCGTAAACAGTTGACTCCTGATCGAGCCGCAATTCGCGAAAAGGATTACGGGATTTGGCAAACTTGGACTTGGGCTGAAGTGGCCGCCGAGGTGCGAAGCTTGGCCTGCGGGTTGGCGGCTTCAGGGTTCCAGCGTGGTGATAAGCTGGCAATAGTCGGCGACAATCGACCGCGACTGTATTGGGGGATGGCGGCCGCGCAAGCCCTTGGTGGTATTCCTGTGCCACTCTATCAGGATTCAGTCGCCCAGGAAATGGAGTATGTCATTAATCACGCCGATATTCGGTTTGCTTTGGTCGAGGATCAGGAACAGGTCGACAAGCTTCTCGAAATCTTTGAGCGATGCCCGAAACTGGAATTCATTTGTTATGACGATCCGCGCGGGCTTCGACATTATTCAATGGACAAGTTGCTCAGTTATGAGCAACTTGTTGAATCCGGTGCCCGATTCAACAGTGCCAATCCGGATCATGTTGAAAAAGAACTGAATCAGGGTACCAGCGATGAGATTTCAGTCATTCTATATACTTCCGGGACGACCGGGCATCCCAAAGGCGTGATACTCACCCACCGGAATATTCTGGTGACTGTGATCAATTCAATTGAGTTTGACAAACTCACCGAGCAGGAAGAATGTATGGCGTACTTGCCAATGGCCTGGGTGGGTGACCACATTTTCTCGTACGCCCAGTCCTACGTGGCTGGATTTTGCGTCAGCTGCCCGGAAAGCGGGGAAACTGTGATGCACGATATGCAGGAAATCGGGCCGACCTATTTTTTCAGTCCACCCAGAATTTTCGAAAATATCCTGACGACAGTGCTTGTGCGCATGGAAGATGCCAGTTGGATCAAGCGCAAAATGTTTGATTATTTCATTAAGGTGGCGAAGCGCTGTGGTGTGCGAATTCTCCAAAAAGAGTCGGTTTCGCTGGGTGATCGAATTCTCTATGCCCTCGGTCATGTGCTGGTATACGGGCCACTTAAAAACACCATGGGATTCAGTCGCATTCGAGTTGCTTATACAGCTGGTGAAGCCATTGGACCCGAAATTTTTGAGTTCTTTCGATCTTTGGGTATTAATGTCAAGCAGTTATACGGACAGACGGAAGCTTCAATCTACATTACCGTACAGACTGACAATGACGTCAGGGCGGATACCTGCGGCATACCGTTTCCAGATGTCGAGGTGGAGATATCAGACGCCGGTGAGGTCATGTACAGGAGCCCGGGAGTATTTCAAAGTTATTACAAAAACCCCGAAGCAACGCAGTCCACACGTACAGAAGACGGCTGGGTTTCAACGGGCGACGCAGGGTATTTTGACGACCGCGGCCACCTGAAAATCATTGATCGTGTCAAGGATGTGGGGCAGTTGACTGATGGCACATTGTTCGCTCCCAAGTACCTGGAAAATAAACTTAAATTCTTCCCGCAAATTCGCGAAGCTGTCACGTTTGGGGACGGGCGCGAGCATGTGAGTGCATTCATCAATATTGATTTGGATGCAGTCAGCAACTGGGCTGAACGCAACAATGTCGCCTATGCCAGCTACCAGGAACTTGCCGCGGATCCGCAAGTTTATGCCATGATCAACAATTGCATTGAGCAAACCAATGCTGATCTGGCCAAAGACAGTGAAATCGCGGGTTCGCAAATCAAGCGTTTCCTGATTCTGCACAAGGAATTGGATGCCGACGACGGCGAGTTGACCCGTACTCGCAAAGTTCGCCGACGCATCATCTCTGAACGGTTTGACAGTCTGATTTCCGCGCTTTATTCCAATGCCGTTCGCGGCAGTATCGAAAACGAGGTGACCTTTGAAGATGGCCGCAAGGGAATGATGTCAGCAAATCTTGAAATACAGGATGTAAAAACGTTTGATCCCATGCAAAACACAGGTTGACCAATCCGATGGAAAACGCGGCTGCTCAAGTTCACGAGTCCGATCGATATCAGAAATTCAAGGATTTCATTCTTGAAGTCGACGGTGTTTCTGTCAGCTTCGGTGGGGTCAAGGCTCTGCAGAATGTTGGATTCTCCGTTTATGACGGCGAGATTTTTTCGATTATAGGTCCGAATGGTGCCGGCAAGACCTCAATGCTCAATGTAATCAGCGGATTCTACAAGGCGAACGAGGGGACGATTACTTTTGAAGGCACTGATCGTACATCATCATCACCGGACCAGGTTGCGAGTATGGGCTTTGCCCGAACCTTTCAGAATATTGCACTGTTCAAGGGGATGTCAACGCTAGATAACATCATGACCGGCAGAATCGTCAAGGTGAAATTCAACTTCTTGAAAGAAGCCCTGTATTATCCCGCCAGACAGCAGGAAGTGGAGCAGCGCGAGTTTGTTGAGGGTATCATCGATTTTCTCGAAATTCAGAGTATTCGTAAGACTCCGGTAGGGAAGTTGCCGTACGGATTACAAAAACGTGTCGAATTGGGTCGTGCCTTGGCGATGGAACCGAAGATTCTGTTGCTCGACGAACCGATGGCAGGTATGAACCTGGAAGAAAAAGAAGACATGGCGCGCTTTGTGCTCGATGTCAATGATGAGTTTGGTACGACGGTGGTGCTCATCGAGCATGATATGGGTGTTGTGATGGATATTTCTGACCACGTAGTGGTCCTTGATCACGGCGAGAGAATTGCCTATGGCGTGCCCGATGATGTGCGTACCAACAAAGATGTCATTCGCGCCTATTTGGGTGAACACTGATAATGTGAAGTGATGCAATATGGATCTGGTAGATTTTTTATTTTTTATTGAAGTCCTGGTTGGCGGATTGCTGTCCGGGATTATGTATTCCCTGGTCGCACTCGGCCTGGTGTTGATTTTCAAGGCCTCATCAATATTTAATTTTGCCCAAGGTGCCTTGGTACTATTTGGTGCGCTGACATTTGTTCTGTTGACCGAAGTGACCGGCGACTTCTGGATGTGGACCGGTGGGCTATCGATTGGGTTGGCAGGCGCCGCGGCGGTAATGCTGCTGGTGCAGCGCATGCAGGCTAGCAGTGGTGCGGTTAAGGAGTTTTCGACCAAATACCTGCCGCGGATGCCGCTTTTTATTGCCGCATTGGTTTTGGTTGTACTGGCGCTGTTTGTTGATGGCGGACAGAATATGTGGCGCGCAGTGTTTGTGACAATGCTGGTCTTTTTGATGCTGACCACGGCAGTGCACTCGCCTAAATGGGCAATCGGTGTCCTGCTCGGGTTGGCAGTCATCGCACTCGTAACAGATGGCGCCATTACCTATCGGGCTTTTGCCGTTACGTTGGTGGTCGTGATTGGCCTTGCAATCGCAATCGAAAGAATTGTGCTGCGCCCAATGGTCAATCAGGAACCCATCATTCTGTTTATGGCGACCATTGGTTTGAACTACGTGATTGAAGGTGTCGCACAAGGGGTTTGGGATGCCGATGTGCACGCGTTGGATATTGGAATTCCGGATGTTCCGTTCGAGGTGGGCGGCGTGTACTTCAGTCAGTTTGATTTGTTCGCCGGCCTGATTGCCGCGGTGCTGGTTACTGCATTGGCCATATTTTTTCAGAAAACCAGGGTCGGGCGCGCACTGAGAGCGGTTGCCGATGATCACCAGGCGGCATTGAGTGTCGGTATTCCGCTGAAGAATATTTGGGCTGTGGTTTGGGCTGCTGCTGGTATTGTGGCACTCGTTGCCGGACTGATGTGGGGTTCCAAGCTGGGTGTGCAATTCAGCATCTCGCTACTCGCATTTAAGGCGCTGCCGGTGATTATCATCGGTGGCTTTACCTCGATTCCCGGTGCAATTATTGGTGGTCTGATTGTGGGCGCAACCGAAAAGCTATTCGAAGTGTTCGTCGGCTTGCCTTATTTTGGCGGCGGGACAGAGAACTGGACACCGTATATGCTGGGGATGTTCTTTTTGATGTTCCGTCCGCAAGGGCTGTTCGGCGAAAAGATCATCGAACGGGTTTAGTAGGCGGAGGCGTAGCAGATGTTTTATAGGGAAGTCGGGCAGTACAAATCCAGTTATCCTGCCGATCAGGCGATTTTTCCGCTTACCAATGATCGCATTGGCATCATTGTCATATTGCTGATCGCGTTTATCTTTCCTCCATTGTCGGGCAGTCAGTACCTGATGGGACCAATATTAACGCAGCTATTGGTCTTTGGTTTGGCTGCATTGGGACTCAACCTGCTGACCGGTTATGCCGGGCAGGTGTCACTTGGAACCGGGGGATTCATGGCAGTCGGGGCATTTGGGTGTTACAACCTGGTGCTGCGCTTGCCTGAACTGCCGATCGTTGTTGACTTTATTCTGGCCGGTTTGATGGCCGCCGCAGTGGGTGTCTTGTTTGGCATACCGTCACTGCGGATTAAGGGGTTCTACCTGGCTGTGGCAACGCTTGCCTCGCAGTTTTTTCTACTCTGGATTTTTGACCATGTCGGCTGGTTTACCAACTATGACCCCGCCGGTGTTGCATCTGCGCCGACTCAGACGTTTTTTGGCTCGTTGACCGGCGAAGGCCGTGCATTGGAATTTTTGGCCCCGATTGACGTGGTTGTTTCCGGGCCGAATGCCACACCTGAGACCAAATATATATTGACCTTAGCCGTTGTTGTGGTGTTGGCTCTACTTGCCAAAAACCTGGTGCGGGGCATGACCGGAAGAGCCTGGATGGCGATTCGGGATTTCGATATTGCGGCTGAAATCATTGGCATTCGCCCGCTAAGAACCAAGCTGCTCGCCTTTGCGATCAGCTCGTTTTATTGCGGTGTCGCTGGCGCGCTGTATGTTTTTACCTATGTCGGTAACGCCGATACCGAAGCATTTGACCTGATACGATCGTTTACGATTCTGTTTATGATCATTATTGGTGGGTTGGGATCAGTAATGGGATCGTTTCTTGGCGCGGCATTCATTGTGCTGTTGCCGCCGTTTTTGAACATTGTTGCATCGAATCTGGGTGAAGGAACCCTATCCGGCGCGGCACTGGCCAACTTGGAGTTGATCGTTTATGGCGGAACGATTGTGTTTTTCCTTGCGGTAGAGCCGCTGGGGTTTGCCAGAATGTGGCAGATTGTTAAAGAAAAACTCCGCCAGTGGCCATTCCCATATTAGGTCGATATCTAGGTCAAGTTGCGCATTGGTTATACTATTTCATTATTTCAACCCTTAATTCTTTATTCCACCAAAGTGGGAGGTAAATCATATGAAACTTAAAGCCATAGTACTGTCGCTGGTTGCGACAGTTGTATCCGTGGTTCCGTTTTCGGTTTCGCAGGCACAGGATATGGAGCAATTTGTTCCAGCGCTTGTTTATCGGACTGGACCCTATGCTGCAGGTGGCTCCGGATTCTTTGGCGGATTCGAAGACTACATGGCGCTTTTGAACCTGCGCGATGGCGGCATCAATGGCGTCAAGCTTGTTTGGGAAGAATGTGAGACCGCATATAACTCAGACCGCGGCGTGGAATGCTACGAGCGATTGAAAAATCAAGGTGAGCATGGCGCGACTGTAGTGCATCCGTTGAGCACAGGAATAACCTATAGGCTCATTGAGCGGGCTTCTGCAGACAAAATTCCGATCATTTCGATGGGATATGGCCGAACTGATGCAACCAACGGTAAGGTATTTCCTTGGGTTTTTCCATTGATTACCAATTACTGGAGCCAGAATACTGCAAAGATCAAATACATTGGCATGCAGGAAGGCGGCATGGAGATGCTCAAGGGCAAGAAGATTGCAAATTTGCATCACGAGAGTAGTTATGGTAAGGAAACGCAGCCGGTATTGAATGTTCAGGCAGAAAAATACGGCTTTGAAGTCAAGCACTATCCTGTTGCCCATCCTGGTTTGGATCAAAAAGCAGCATGGCTTGACATTGCTCGACGATACAAACCCGATTGGGTTATTCTCAGAGGCTGGGGTGTCATGAATCCCACTGCTTTGAAAGAAGCGGCCAGGGTTGGTTATCCGGCAGACCGCATTGTTGGTGTCTGGTGGAGTGGCGCTGAAGAAGATGTCATTCCCGCAGGTAAGGCAGCAGAAGGTTATGTAGCCGCTGGTTTTCACCCGTCCGGTTCTGATTTTCCCGTTATCGAGGCGATGCTGGATATTGTGCATGGCGCAGGTCAGGGTAACATCTCCCCGCAGCGTGTTGGGACGATCTATTACAACCGCGGGGTCGTGGCCGGAATTGTGACAACTGAAGCGATTCGTGTTGCCCAGGAAAAATTTGGTACCAAGGTGCTTTCTGGTGAGGAGATGCGTTGGGGACTGGAAAATCTGAATATTCCTGCCGAACGGATCGACGCGTTAGGCGCAACTGGCTTGATGGCGCCATTGCAAATTACATGTGCCGACCACGAAGGTGGTGGCCCTGTTAAGTTCAGCCGCTGGGACGGTTCAAAGTGGGTTGAAGTTACCGACTGGATCGAAACTGACAAGGAAATCGTTGACCCCATGATCATGGACAGCTCAATGGCTTATGCTGCGGAAAAAGGCATCACGCCGCGCAGCGGAATGAGCATGGGATCTGATTGCGGATAGTTGCACCATCGCAACGGCAACAAGGTCTATACGTGAACGAGGCGACTCAAACGCCTGACGCCAACGGCGCGGCGATTATCAGTGTCAATAACATTGAGGTTATTTATGACCGGGTTATTCTCGTTCTGAAAGGCGTGTCATTAGAGGTTCCCGAGAAGGGCATCATTGCGCTTCTCGGGGCCAATGGCGCGGGCAAGACGACAACACTCAAGGCGATCTCTAATTTACTGCGTGCTGAACGCGGTGAAGTGACCAAGGGAACCATTATCTATCGCGGTGAACGGGTGGATGCGCTGACGCCGTCTGATCTGGTCGTGCGCGGGGTGACACAGGTCATGGAGGGCCGGCATTGTTTTGAGCACCTCACGGTGGAAGAAAACCTGTTGACTGGTGCCTATACCCGCAAAGACGGTCGTGCTGCCATTCAGGCTGACTTGGAATTAGTGTACAGTTATTTCCCGCGACTCAAAGAGCGTCGCACCGGTGTTGCTGGTTATATTTCTGGCGGCGAGCAACAGATGACTGCAGTTGGACGCGCACTGATGGCGAAGCCATCGGTGATTCTGCTTGATGAACCCTCTATGGGCCTGGCACCGACGTTGGTTGAGGAAATATTTGAAATAATTAAGAAACTCAACGAAAAAGAACAAGTTACCATTCTCTTGGCAGAGCAGAACACCAACATGGCATTACGCTATTCCCAGTATGGGTATATTCTGGAAAATGGTCGGGTCGTGATGGATGGTGACGCGTCGGAGTTGTTACAAAATGAAGATGTTAAAGAATTCTATCTTGGTGTCAGTGGCGAGAACCGCAAGAGTTTTCGCGATGTCAAACACTATCGACGGCGCAAGCGCTGGTTAGCTTAATTCTGCTTCTGAAACAACTGGCGGTAACCGCCTGAAGCATGACCGGTCACGTCGGATAATTTTCCAGTAGCTCCGGAAATAGGGTCGCGTATACGATTATGGAAACTGAATACTACGATTCTCTTGAGATTCGCGATCCTGAAGTAAGAGAACAGGAGTTATTCGCGGCACTTGCCACCCACTTAAAGCAAGTGGTGCCCAGATCATCGTTTTTGCAAGAACAACTGTCTGGGATCGACATCGAGTCTATCACATCTCGTGAAGCACTGGCTAGCATTCCTGTCTTTAGAAAATCTGAATTATGTGAACTGCAGAAAAACTCACCTGTGTTTGGCGGGATGGCCGCCTTTGATCCGGATTCACTGCTGCGAATATTCGCATCGCCGGGTCCCATCTATGAACCACAAACGACCCGTGCAGATTATTGGCGCTTGGCGCGTGCACTTTTCGCCGCCGGAGTTCGCAAAGGTATGCTGGTTCATAACACGTTTTCTTACCATTTTCTGCCCGCAGGCATGATGCTTGAGAGTGCCAGCCAAAGCTTGGGCTGTCATGTCTTTCCAGCTGGCGTTGGACAAACCGAGATGCAGGTCCAGGCAATCGAACGATTGCGTCCACAAGCCTACACGGGGACGCCATCTTTTTTGAAAATAATTTTGGATGCTGGACAAGCTGCCGGTGCGGATTTGTCGTCACTACAAGTTGCCCTGGTTTCGGGTGAGCCATTGCCGCCTTCCCTTAGGACAGGAATTAACGACCTGGGGGTTCGGGTACTGCAAGCCTACGCCACTGCTGATATTGGTTTGATTGCCTACGAAACCGAGGCGATGGAAGGGTTAATTTTGGATGAAGGTGTGATTGTGGAGATCGTACAGCCCGGAACGGGTGACCTGGTGGCAGCCGGAGAGGTGGGTGAAATTGTGGTTACCGTCTTAAATCCAGACTATCCACTGCTCCGATTTGGTACCGGGGATATGTCGATGTTTATGGAAGGTCAGAGTCCTTGCGGGCGTACCAATATGCGAATCAAGGGATGGATGGGTCGAGCAGATCAGGCAACCAAGGTACGCGGTGTCTTCGTGCATCCTTCACAGGTCGCCGAAATTGTCAAAAGATTTCCGGAAGTTACCAAGGCGAGGGTTGTTGTGTCGGCGCAGGAACATCAAGACAGCATGCTGATGAAGTGTGAGTCTACTGACCATTCGGCAGAAATGGGTGAGCGTATTACTGAAGCGGTTCGATTTGTCTGTAAACTACGGGCAGAGATCGAGTTCGAGACACCCGGTGCACTGCCGGCTGATGGTGTCGTTATTGAGGACACCCGGACGTACGATTGAGAGTCAACTAATGCCCAGATTCTCTATTGATTCTGGGCTTGGAAGACCAATCCATTAATGCAATCAATGCGCTCAATGTAGCTGTCCCTGTTATCGGAAGATCTTCTTACGATTCCGATTTTGGAAGTCAATCAGCCTGGCTGCAGCGACCCGTGGTACTATTCCGAAGCTGGATTTTTGCGTCCACATAAAATCAGATTTACGAGTTCGAACGCCACAGTCGCGGCAGCGAGAGAGGTAATTTCTGCATGATCATAGGCTGGTGCGACTTCCACGATATCTGCACCGACGATGGTTATCCCTTGAAGTCCACGTAGAATATTGACCAGTTCCCGGCTGCTCAGTCCAGCAATTTCTGGCGTACCTGTACCCGGGGCATGAGCCGGGTCCAGGACATCGATATCGATTGACAAATACAGCGGATTGTCACCTACACGGTCTCGAATTCGGCGGGCAACGTGTTCAGGACCTTGTTCGTTCAGTTCATCGCAGTGAATGACTTTGAATCCCAACTCCTCGTCCTGCTGCAGATCTTCGCGACTGTAAAGTGGTCCGCGAATTCCGACGTGCATGGAGGAGTCATCATCAAACAATCCTTCTTCCGACGCGCGTCGAAATGGTGTTCCATGGGTATAAGGCGCGCCAAAATAGGTGTCCCAGGTGTCAAGGTGTGCGTCAAAATGAACCAGGGCAACGGGACCGTGACGTTGGTGCATGGCTCTGAGCAACGGTACTGCAATGGTGTGGTCTCCACCCAGACTCACCAATGCGCCGACTTCCTGCAGTAGGTCTGAAGCCGCTGATTCAATTTGAGCGATGGCTTCATCGATATTAAACGGATTACAGGAAACATCACCGGCATCGGCGACCTGGATCTCCGCAAACGGTTCGGTTTCATACACTGGATGAAAGTTATAACGCAGGTGACGCGAGGCCTGCCGGATAGCTTGTGGGCCGAATCTTGCACCAGGTCGATAACTGGTTCCAGAATCAAATGGTATGCCTAGGATGGCAACATCACAATAGGGCACGTCGCGCAATTCCGGTAAGCGGCAAAATGTCGATGGCCCCGCATAACGTGGCGTGATCGTACCACTAACCGGTTGAATAGGAGGAGTTTTACGTTCAGTCATATTTATTCAGGATGCGATTAAATGGCTAAGATTTGGCCAATCAGAGGATTGCAATTTTGCGATTTTGATCGGCTTTCAACATGTATGAGTTAGGGATTAACAGTCAATTTTATTCATTCGCCACCTCGGTATTTCAGAATTTTTTTGCTTTCCGGAGAACGCCCATTGAAGAGATTGTAGTTGTCATTATGTTGATGACATTTCGCTGCAGCAATACCGAATTCCGCTCGACTGATTCAGGTTGGGTCGGGTTGCCGATTCTTGTCGTTTATGACGTTCAAACTGAATAAAGAAAATCGAGATGATAATCCGAAAGAATGCCGGAAACGCCGTTGAAACATTTGAAGCAAGTCAAGAGTTCAATTAAAATTTCAACGGTGAAGCTGGCAAGTCTCAAATCAGAGTCATACAACTTACCGTACATTCAATATCCGCGCGACACACAGAATATTTCGTTGTTTTTTGTTATGAAGGCTGATCGCGCTTGAATTCTCAACCTCTTCAAACGCGCGAAGCGTCGCTCAGAACGGTCGCGATGCCAGCAAATGCGAATCCAAGTGGCGACATATTTGGTGGCTGGATCATGGCGCAGATGGATCTGGCAGGCGGTATTCATGCCTACGAAGTTGCCAAAGGACGGGTGGCGACGGTCGCGGTAGACGCAATGACATTTCATTTACCGGTGTACGTCGGGGATGTTGTCAGTTGTTATTGTTCAACAGTTAAAATTGGTACGACGTCGATTGCGGTGCTCGTAGAGACGTGGGTGAGCCGTCGTTCAAGCGGCAAATTAGAAAAAGTTACGGAAGGCCGTTTTACCTTTGTCGCGATTGATGCAAACGGTCGGCCGCGAACGGTACTGAACAATGCCGATGAATGAAACCAAATCAGACCCAATGAGCCTCGCGGCGCAAATCTCTGACAAGGGTTTGCCGCCAGTGCACTTGTGGAATCCTGATTTTTGCGGTGATATTGATATACGCATCGCGCGTGATGGTACTTGGTTTTATATGGGCTCACCGATTGGCCGACAACGGCTGGTGCGATTGTTTTCAACAGTGTTGCGTAAAGACGATGATGGTGAACACTATCTGGTTACACCAGTTGAAAAGTTGCGTATCACCGTTGAAGATGCGCCATTCCTGGCCGTACAGCTTGACGAAAAGGGACAGGGAAAAGATCAGGATATTTACTTTAGAACCAAAACCGATGATGTTATCCTTGCCGATGCCAAGCACAGAATCTGGGTCGAATTTGCCGCAGACGGAGAGCCTTCTCCCTATATTGAAGTCAGGGATAGTCTGCACGCTTTGATTGCCCGGAATGTTTATTATCAGCTGGTGGAACTTGGTGTCGAAATCGATCGATCCGAAGGTCGGCAATTTGGTGTTTGGAGTGGTGGAGAATTTTTCGTATTGGGAGAAGTCGAATGATCGTAGATGACATACAGTCATTGCGAAGGGTTCTGAAAGAAAACCATACCATTGCGATGGTGGGGCTATCCGAGCGTTGGTTCAGACCGAGCAATTTTGCGGCAAAATACCTGCTTGATAAAGGTTACCGGGTCATACCGGTGAACCCCAACTACGATACGGTGTTGGGTGAGAAGTGCTATGCACGCCTGGAGGACATTGATGAGCCGGTTGATGTTGTGGATGTATTTCAGCGTGCCGAAGTGGTTGTACCGATCGTGGAATCGGCGATCAGTATTCAAGCCAAAGTACTGTGGATGCAGCTTGGCATATTTAATGATGAGGCCACCGCACTCGCGGTTCAGTCGGGTATGGATGTGGTGGTTGACCGCTGTATGAAAATCGAACATGCGCGGTTATTTGGCGGATTGAATTTCATTGGGGTTGATACTCAGGTCATTTCATCAGCCCGCCCGCGCTGGATGGACTGAGCGTACCAGACGATGGCAGATCGACAGTACGGTATTGAAACACTGTGCCTGCACGCGGGCCAGTTACCGGATTCAGCGACTGGTTCGCGGGCACCGCCAATTTACCAAACTGCAGCGTATGTATTTGATTCTGCAGATCATGCAGCGAGTCTCTTTAACTTGCAAACCTTCGGTAATGTTTACACCCGAATTATGAATCCTACCAACGCGGTATTCGAGCAGCGAATGGCCGCTTTGGAGAATGGCAGGGCAGGAGTAGCCGTGTCTTCAGGCATGGCAGCGCAAATGGTTGCGCTGCTGACAATTCTTGAGGCAGGCGATGAGATTGTGTCAGCAAAAACACTCTATGGAGGGACGCATACCCAGCTTGGTTTCAATTTTCGCAAACTTGGAATCAAGGCAAACTTTGTCGACAGTGATCAGCCGGACAATTTTGCGAAGGCCATTACGCCAAACACGAAGTGCCTCTATGCTGAATCGATTGGCAATCCTACCAGCAACATTGTCGATTTTGAAGCGGTTTCCGAGATTGCCAAGGCCCACGGTATTCCCTTTATTGTTGACAATACATTTGCTACCCCATACCTGTGTCGACCGTTTGATTTTGGAGCCGACATTGTCGTTCACTCGGCGACCAAGTTTATTTGTGGTCATGGAACGTCGATTGGCGGGGTGTTGGTCGAGTCTGGCAAGTTTCCCTGGGACAATGGCAAGTTTCCAACCATGATGGATCCTTCAGAGGGGTATCACGGCATTCGCTTTTATGAAACATTCGGAGACTTTGGATACACCATGAAGGCGCGTTGCGAGATTTTGCGAACGTTTGGACCAACGCTCAGCCCCTTTAATTCGTTTTTGTTTCTGCAAGGCCTTGAAACACTGCATGTACGCATGGATCGGCACGTCGAGAATGCAATGGCCGTTGCGCAGTTTCTAGAAGCCCACTCGATGGTTGAGTGGGTGAGCTATCCCGGACTTGAGTCGAGCCCCTATCATGAACTAGCCCAACGGTATTTTCCCAAGGGTGCGAGTGCGGTAATGAGTTTTGGCATCAGGGGTGATATGGATGCGTGTGTGAGATTCATTGAATCCGTTCAGTTCTTAAGCCACTTGGCCAATCTTGGTGATGCGAAAACACTGGTCGTTCATCCTGCTTCTACGACGCATCGGCAAATGGATTTAGCCGCTCAGCAGGAAGCAGGTGTGCAGCCCAACATGATTAGAATTTCAGTGGGCTTGGAAACCATTGAAGATATTTTGTGGGACCTCGACCAGGCATTATCTGCCGCGCAAAAAGTGTAATCACACTGGAGACATCTTAAGGGCGGATTCCATGAGTTGTTGCCATCATTATTCTTTTGCCGCTGGGCACGAATCAATATTTTCCGTCGATTTCAATTCAATCAAATATGGTCCAGGCGCACTGGAAGAATTGCAATTTGATGTCAAGGAGCTTGGGGCGATGCGGATCGCTCTTTTTACCGATCCCATCGTCAGACATCTGGAACCCGTGCAGAATGCCTTACGAAACTTAACCCAGGCAAAGATTGATTACGAGGTCTACGACAATGTTAGTATCGAACCCACCGATGTATCTTTTAAAAATGCCGCAAAGTTTGCTGCGGAAGGTGATTTTGATGGCTATGTCTCAATCGGAGGAGGTTCTGTCATTGACACCTGCAAGGCCGCAAACCTGTACAGTTCATATCCCGCTGAATTCCTGGATTATGTTAATGCTCCGGTAGGTGAGGGCATTCCTGTACCCGGTGAATTGATGCCACATATTGCCTGTCCAACGACATCGGGAACAGGTAGCGAATGTACTGGAATTGCGGTTTTCGATTTGCTTGAAAAACAGGTCAAGACGGGTATTGCTTCTGCCCGGCTCAAACCAACGCGAGCAATCGTTGACCCAAATGTCACAGTGTCGTTACCGGCGACTGTCGTTGCAGCCAGTGGGTTTGACGTATTGTGTCACGCGTTGGAGTCCTATACTGCACGCCCCTTTACAACGCGTTCGAGAACCACAGACGGTAGTCGGCCTTTGAGTCAAGGTTCCAATCCGTATAGCGATATGGGGTGTCGTCAGGCACTATGGTTGACAGGGAAATACCTGGTTCGGGCGACACAAGATGCCGACGACTCTGAAGCTCGGCATGGCATGATGTTTGCTGCGACTTTGGCTGGTATCGCATTTGGCAACAGCGGTGTCCATATTCCGCATGGCATGTCTTATTCGGTAGCAGGATTGGTTCAGAACTATTGCCCTGAAGGTTATCCACAGGGGCACCCGTTGGTACCCCACGGCATTTCTGTTGTTGTCAATGCACCGGCCGCATTTCGATTCAGCGCGTCCGCAAATCCTTGGCGGCATTTGGAAGGAGCAAAATTACTGTCGGCGCAGATTGGTGATGCGACTGAAGGAGAAGCAGGTGACGTGCTCGCAGAACATCTCGAAACAATGATGCGGGTAACGGGAATGCCAAACGGTGTTTCCGGTGTTGGGTACAGTCATGCGGATATCGATGGGTTGGCAAAAGGTGCATATATGCAACAGCGCCTGCTGGACAATGCACCTTGTGCGGTGAGTGAAAATGATCTGAAGACCATGTACACGCAAGCAATCCGGTACTGGTGATGAATAATGATCACTTAAGGCTGATTCGGCCGGAATGGGGTGATTGGGATGCAATCTACAGGCGGTTTCAGTGGGTAATTCCTGAGTACTTCAATATCGCTCAAGCTGCTTGCGATCGTCATGCCGAGCGGGCAGGGGACAAAGTCGCCCTCTACTGCGAGAACAAATCTGGCAGCGCGCGTCAATACACATTTACCGAGCTCAAACGCCTATCAAATCAGCTTGCCAATGTCTTACAGCACCTGGGTGTTGAAAAAGGCGATCGCGTTGGAATCATACTTCCGCAACGCGTTGAAACCGTCATCAGTCATTTTGGAATCTACAAGCTTGGTGCTGTTGCTTTACCGCTGTCCATTTTATTCGGACCCGACGCGATCAGTTATCGTCTGAATAACAGTGGTACCAAGGTGGTGATTACCGATTCTGAGCATGTCGAATTACTGGAATCAATACGTGATCAATTGCCCGAACTGAAGGCGGTTGTCGACTGCGACAAGACCGCCGGTTTTTGGGAGCTATTGGCAAAAGCGAGTGAAACGTTTAATGCCGTGCGTACTGCAGCTGAAGATCCCGCTTATCTCGTGTATACCTCGGGGACCACTGGGCCACCCAAAGGTGCGCTCGCCCCACATCGATGTTTGCTTGGAAATCTCACAGGATTTGAGATGTCTCACGATTTTTTTCCACAAAAGGATGATCTTTTTTGGACACCCGCTGATTGGGCCTGGACAGGTGGATTATTGGATGCGCTTATCCCATCCTTATATTATGGGGTACCCGTATTGGGCTACGATGGAGGCAAGTTCGATGCTGAACACGCCTGCCATCTCATGGAAAAATACCAGGTTCGAAACAGTTTCATTCCGCCCACCGCGTTAAAAATGCTTCGACAAGTAGACAATATGTCGCAGCGATTCGCTATTCGAATGCGTTCGATTATGTCGGCAGGGGAGTCGCTCGGTTCTGAGCTCTTTTATTGGGGTAAAGAAGCCTTCGGAATTGAAATCAATGAAATGTGGGCACAAACAGAGTTTAACTACATTTGTGGTAATTGTTCAGCGATTATGGAAATACGTCCCGGCTCGATCGGCAAGAGTTATCCTGGGCACCGGGTAGAGCCCGTTGATGAGGATGGCAATGTTTTGCCAATCGGTGAGGTTGGTGAACTTGCGGCCGATCGGGATGATCCGGTAATGGTTGCCGGTTACTGGAATAATGTACAAGCCACTCGCGAAAAGTACATTGGTAAGTGGTGGGCAACCGGTGATATGGGATACAAAGACGAAGCAGGTTACATTTGGTTTGTTGGGCGCAAGGATGATGTCATTTCAAGTGCGGGATACCGTATTGGTCCCGGTGAAATTGAAGACTGTCTTATGAAACACTCGGCGATTGCACAGGTCGCGGTAATTGGCGTACCGGATGAGTTGCGAGGTGAAGCGGTCAAGGCATATATCGTGCTGAAAGATGGCCATACCGAGTCGGAATCGTTAACGCAAGATATTCAAGACTCGGTTCGCAAGCGACTTGCAGCGTATGAGTATCCTCGGTCAATTGAATACATTGACGAGTTGCCGTTGACCACCACAGGCAAGGTACGGCGCAACGAATTGAGAAATCGTCACATCAGAAAGACGGGCTAGTGAAACGCAGCGACTAACGTTTTGTAATTGCCTTGGCGCGTTTTCGTCTGGCGTCCCTTGGAGATTGTATGAGTGGGCGATAGACTTCGACACGGTCGTTGTTATTGAGCAGGTAGTTGTCGGGAACTTTGGTCCCAAAAATCCCAAGTGGCGCAAGCTCGAAGTCAAAAGCTGGGAAATCTGCGGCAAGTCCAGACTGACGTACCGCTTGTCTGGCGGTTGTATTGGTGGGAAGTTGGAGTTGGCAAATTTTTTGTTGCAACGGATCGGCAAAAGCAACCTCAACAGTAATCAGGGTATTGCGATCGGCTCTGGATTGTGACATGCTAAACTCGGGCGTCAACAGAGCACTGCTGCTAAAGGTGCTCTATTACTGATTGCCAAATTTCCGTCTGGCTTCGTTGTGAAAACTCTCAAGCATCATTTTGGGCAAAGATTTGAAAAATCGCCCCAAGGCGAATTCTGCTGCCTTTGACGAAAATTCGTAATCAACTTCGAATTTGACTTGACACCGGTTTTGCCCAACACTTATGAATGACCACTTGCCGTCCAGTTTTTTAAATGGACCGGATACCAGCTTCATCAATATTTCCGAATGGGGCTTGGTTCTGTTCCGGGTGGTAAAAGACTTTCGGAACTTTCCCACTTGATATTCGAGTGTTGCAGTGTAGCCATCGTCGTGAATTGCGTCAAGTCGACCAGCGCAACAAAATTTGACGAATTGAGGGTAGGATTCTATATCGCTGACCAATTCGTACATTTGTTCACAGGTAAATTCGACTATAGTCAAGTTACTGTAATTCATGGTTGCTTGTGCAGCGACTGCGGAATCAGGAAATACCGCAACTTTGAGAATTGTTCAGTTGAACCTGCTTAGGCAGCCCTTCATTGATGATGTCGTTGAGTTCCACCCAAAAGTAATCTGCACCTGGATAACCAGTTATGCGTCCGACCTCCTTGTGATCATGCATCAACACAAAAGTAGGGGTATAGACTACCGGCTCTGCTATTGACAAGGATTCAGGCAGGTCACCAGTTGTGAAATCGATCACTTTGAGCGGAGCCTGACAGGACTCAGCGGTCAAATGGTAGATGCCTCCGATTTCTTCTTCCCATATTTGACACCAAGTACAATAATCAGCATCAAACATGAGCAATTCGCTGGCAGCAGAAGCGCGCACCGAGAGCACACTGGTGAGTGCCAGAATCAGGGCGGCCGAAAGAATTAGTGGTACGAAACCGGAGGTTTGATTAACTTGCATTGGTTTTCGTTTATCCGGTTTTTTTTTAATTATGAATGTTTGAATTTAGGATTATTTATCAATGGAACTGAATTATATCAATTGCGCTGCCTTGCCAGAAAATCCCATTTATTTGAGACAATCAGGTGGTGTTGCGTGCAGAGTCTCGGAATTGTTTGCGATTCGTAATGCAAGGCTAGCAACGGCAATTGAGGAGCGTATATGATGGCGAGTGAAGCGTTTGCAAATGTACTGGCGGATAAGGGTTGCTTGTTGCTGGATGGTGCAACTGGGACCAATCTGTTTGATATGGGGTTGGTATCCGGTGATGCGCCGGAGCTTTGGAATGACGAACATCCTGATCGAGTATTAGCACTGAACAGCGGATTTGTTGAAGCTGGCTCCGATGTTATTTTGACGAACAGTTTTGGTGGAAACGCGATGCGTTTGAAGTTGCATGGCAGTGAGCATCGTGTCGCGGAACTGAATGAGAAATCCACGCAAATCGCATGCACCGCAGCAAATCGAGCGGAACGAGAAGTATTTGTTGCCGGTTCAATCGGACCATTGGGCGAGTTGATTGAGCCTGTAGGGACACTGGAACAGGAAGTCGCTATAGAAGCGTTCGAAGAACAGGCCCAGGCCTTGGCGCGTGGCGGATGTGATCTGCTGTGGATCGAAACAATTTCCTCACGCGAGGAGTTGCTTGCGGCTGCAACGGGAGCGGCGAGCACCGGTTTGCCATTCGCGGTATGCGGCAGTTTTGATACCAATGGCAGAACAATGATGGGAATCAGTCCGGCAGAGTTTGTGGAGATTTGTCTGGAGATGGAGGTTCAGCCCATAGCAGTGGGTTCCAATTGCGGTGTGGGACCGGCACAAACAGTTGCTGCAACGCTGGAGATGTCAAATGCTTATCCGAATATGTTCCACTACGTTGCGAAAGCGAATTGTGGTATTCCGGTATGGGAGGGATCTCAAATTCGATATACCGCGACGCCCGATCAAATGTACATTTATGCACAGGTCGCGCGCAGTACGGGTGCAACGATTGTTGGTGGGTGTTGCGGAACCAAATACGATCACGTTGGGGAAATGCGGTCAGGATTGGATGAGTACCGACCTGTGAAGAAACCAACCAATAAAGAAATTTCACAAATGTTGGGTGAAGTATTTGACACCGCGCCTGTGAAGTCGACTCGCAAGCGTGGTTCGCGCCGGCGTACGTAATCGGACTTGATGTGGCAAAAAAAAAGAAACAGGATTTAGGCCGCGTAATTGCAACCAACCGAAAGGCATCGCATGAATACCATCTGGAAGAGCGATATGAAGCCGGGCTGGTACTGCAAGGTTGGGAAGTCAAGAGCATGCGCGCCAATCGCGCAAATCTTAAGGAGAGCTATATTGCGCCTATTGGTGGTGAATTGTTTCTAACCGGTGCGCATGTTTCTCCTGGTACAACAACTTCAACGCATGTTTCAGTCAATCCGGTTCGAAGTCGAAAATTACTGCTCCACCGAATTGAGATCAATCGTCTGATCGGAGCAGTTGAACGAAAAGGTTACTCAATGATTCCGACACAGTTGTACTGGAGCGAAGGCAAGGTGAAATTGCAGTTTGCGTTGGCAAAGGGGAAGAAGCAAATTGATAAGCGACAGGCAATCAAGGCAAGGGATATCGAACGGGATCGAGATCGAGAGTTATCGCGCTACAAGTAGATTTTAGAGACGTTGCAGAAATGCAACGTAATAATTGAAAATGAGATTACCAATTCATTTTGTTGCATCATTTCATTGAAAAAATTGTTTGAGGTCATATACTGATACGTAGTACAGAGCATGGGGGTGATCTTGGTTTCGACGCGGGTCACAAAACCGTTGGAGCATGTCGAGGTGCAGGTACCTCGTTAAACTGTCTGCAGAAAATTAGTTGCCAACGACGACAACTACGCCTTAGCGGCTTGACCGCTAAGCCTCGTGATTATCATGTCTGAGTGGTATGAAACGGGGTCAAATAAATTCAGACTAGCTGGCAGGGATTGTCTCGTACACCTGTCGACGAATTGCTGCTTCGGCAGACGAGACCATCATATTCAGGACTGTCTATCCGGACAGAATATGATAGACGCAATGGGTAGACTAAGCATGTAGTCGCCAGCGCGTAGAGGGCTCTCGGACGCGGGTTCAATTCCCGCCACCTCCACCATGTTAATTTTTCATATTTTTCTCAGTTTTAGTTAAATCCTTCAAAGGATTAGAAAATCAGATTACGAAAAGATGGAACACATTTTGTCGATTATGAATCCCAACAAATCTTTTTGAAAAGGGAAGACGTAAGATGAAAAATGGAAAAGAAGTTGCCCAAATAGGACAACAGTTACGGTTACGACTTGCAGCTTCAACTGAGGATGTAGCTCGGTTTTGTGTACGGTGGAATATTGCTGAAATGTCAGTTTTTGGTTCAGTGTTGCGTTCTGACTTTGGGTCAGATAGCGATATCGATGTATTGATTGAATTTGATATTGGTAAAGTGCCTGGATTAGCATTTGTACGAATGGCGGACGAAATTGAGGAACTGTTTGGTCGACCGGTAGATGTAGTAACACGATTCGCAGTTGCACGAAGCAAGAATCCGTTTCGTCGAGAAGAAATTCTCGGGACCGCTCAAGTTATACATGCGCGATGACCAACAAAAACTGATCGATATTCTCGCAGCAGCGCGGCAGGTGGCGCAATTTTCGGAAGATCTTTCGTTTGATGAATTTGTTGAAAGTGAATTGCATCAGAACGCAATACTGCATTCTCTCGGAATTGTAGGCGAAGCGTCAGCTAGATTGAGCGATTCAACTAAACAAATGTATCTGGAAATTCCATGGACCGCTGTTATTGGCCTTAGAAACCGAATCGTACATGGATATTTTGACATTGATTTGATGGTTGTTTTTGAGACCGTAAAACAAGACATTCCTAATTTGATTTCGATGCTTGAAGGAATAGTACAGCGAATGAATTCTGATCTAGACGGCAATACCAAAGAAACTTAGTAGTTGTCTATAGGCGTGCTGTGAAAAGCCGCCTTTTTCTCTGGTAGGTATGAACCCTCCCCCTACGCCTGTAGTACCGGTTGGTTGGACGATTTTTTCCAAAGTTTGTTGGATAAAGATGCGAAGATGCAGTGTCTCGTAGTTAAACTTTATTCTTAGGGTGAACGTAGGTGTACGTTCCACAGGGTTCGAATACATTGCGACCACCTCCACCACAGAATAAATTCGCGCACATCCTCTAATTTCAGCCTATTGTCAACGCTTTGTTATTCAACAAACAATTTTTATGATTATTGGAGATAACGTGAGCATGTTCAATGCAAGTCTCCAAGGAACGCTAATGCGGTGGTGTTGTAAAGCTCTATGTGTAACGATATTTGGATAAATCCAGACGACGCTCCGAGAGCATTTCGAGACCCGGTGGTGCTCCATCGACGGCAGGCGCTGCTGGAAAGTGCACACATGGAAGCCTTAAACATGTATGTAGAGCAATTGTGCAAGGAGGAACCGCATTGTGAAATCCCCGATTTCGATCCACTTGATAGTGGCATTGAGGCTGAAGCATTATTCCTGTTTGAGAAACCCGGCCCTCGGACAGTTCGTAATAGCGGATCTGGATTCATCAGTCGAAATAACGATGACTGTACTGCCCAAACAACCTGCGAGTTAATGTTGAAAGCGGAGATTCCACGCAAGCCAGCTGTTATCTGGAATGTCGTGCCCGGATGGAATGGTATAAGAAAGGTAACTACCCGAGAAGTCTGCAATGGCATAAAGCATCTAAAACAGCTACTCAGGTTACTAACGAACCTGAAGGTGATTGTCTTTGTTGGACGAAAAGCCGCAAGTGCAAGGGCGCACAAAAGTGTCAACCGGGAATTTCAGAAACTGCATCTATTAGAGTCTGTACATCCTTCACCAATAGTTAAAGCAACGCAACGGGCGAGATGGGACAGAATACCGGAAGAATGGGCGAGAATTCATTCAAGCTCGCATCAATCCGGAATGCTAAAGAGCCTAGCTTCTACCAATTAATAAATTGTCTACACTTGTTGGACTGTCTGCAGCGGACGGATAGCTCTCAAACTATCTACTTCCCTCTGCATCATAACCTCAAGTTCATAGTTGGTCTGAAGGTTAACCCAACTACGTGCATCTGTATCGAAATATCGAGCTAAACGTAATGCAGTGCTCGCTGTAATTCCACGGCGACCGAGAACAATATCATTGATGCGAGAGGCTGTTACTCCAAGTGCCTTGGCCAGTGCCGTGGCGGACAGGCCGTGCGGTTCCATAAAGTCATGTTTCAGAATCTCACCCGGGTGAACAGGTTGTAGTCTTTTCATCCCATTTTCTCCAATTTTTCATTTGTGATAGTCAACAATTTCGACATCATAGACGTCTCCGTCCACATAGCGAAAACAAATCCTCCATTGGTTATTGACTCTAATGCTGAAATAACCCGTGCGATCACCTTGCAAGGACTCAAGACGATTTCCTAGAGGGGATCGTAAAAAATCAAGCGATGCAGCAGCATCTAATTGTGCAAGTTTACGCTGAGCAATTCGTTCAATGTGAAGAAAACGCCGCACCCGAATACAATTGGCTAGCCGTTCAGTGTCCTTGCAAAGAAAACTTCGAATCATGCTGTTAATATACCGCATACCGATACTCGATATACGAATCTATGCGATTTAACGCCCTAGCCGCGCAGCGACCTAGTTCACCACGGTTACAGATCGCCGTTTACACAGCCATCTATAACCTTAAAAAATTTCGGAAGGTGTTTAAAGGCATATCCGAAAAGTTGTACGCAGCAGAAATTGAAAGCAACGATTCGGAAGCAGGAAGCAATTCAATTGCTCACTCGGATGCTACGAAATTTGGTGGGCACGGACGCAACGTATCCGAACCTCAGCACCATCGAGCGATTATTGTGCTTCGTCTCAATCTATACATTCGATGTTTTTTCAAAAACCTATTCATGATCTTCGTACACGTATTCAAAAATTTAAGCTAATCAAATTGCAAAATTAGATTGAACCGACTATATTGAATGAATCGAACGATTGAAAAGGGCTGATGAATATGTATGAATGCTTTTTGGCTACGTGCCTCACTAGCCTTACCTGGAATTCGTCTAGCCCCTATAACACCTGAAATATCTATTGACAGTGTACGTCTCCCGGGCACTTTTCATGCCGATCCTGCGGACCGGGTCATCATCGCGACGGCTCGCTATCACGAAGCCTCTCTAGTTACTGCGGACAGTTCGATTCTTACCTACGCGACGACTGGAAATCTTGAAGTAATTGATGCGAGCAAATGATCCGAACGGAACCATGCTTTGCCCATTTTCCTATTTGACTGCGAGCTCAGCAATAGGGGGGACTAAAATTCCAAAGAACCAGAGTTCCAAAATTGACACACGGAGTTTGAACGATTAAACGAAAGTAGAACTCAGTTGTGCAGTCTGAGCGCAGATTAAAGGCGTCTCTCGTATGTAATCCATACGCTAAAACAGTGCATAAATAATTCGCGTGAGTTTTGAGATGAAATAATGAAGAACATAACACTCAGTGCAGATGCTGATTTAATTGAAAAAGCGCGGGAACGTGCAGTTTCCGAACATACGACGTTAAATGCACAATTCCGAATGTGGCTAGAAAATTACGTGCAACGTGAACAAAAAAGTGAAAGAACCATTGCAACGATTCGGGAACTACAATCTAGCATTTTCTCCAGTGGTTGTAAATTATCTCGCGCGGAAATGAATGAACGATAAATTTTTTATTGATTCAAATGTGTTCATTTGCGTGTTTGACGAAACTGATTATGGTAAAGGCACGCGATCTGAGGGTTTGGTTCTATCAGTAGTGAGAGAAGGAATTGGTTGCATTAGTTATCAGGTGGTTAAGGAAATAATCAATGCAATCACGAGAAATTTCAGTGCGACAGCCGTCGGGTCGTTACGCTTGGCGTGACAACAACCACCACTACGCAGATACTCTCTCGACTTAGCAAACGATGCTTCCCGTGCAGGAACCCACCACCATGTATCCGACCGAGTTGGGAACTTCTGGTGCTGCGGGGCAGTGCTTTATTTTATGTAAGAATATAATGTAGTAAGGAAAAATGTATTCCTTTATAATTGAAAGCGTAAATCTAAATTTATCAAAAGTATTGTAAAGGTAAGAATTAATGCTTGCGAAGTTAACATCCAAGAATCAATTGACTTTACCGAAAGCCGTAACAGCCGCAGTCGAAGCTACCAACTATTTCGATGTTGCCGTAGAGAAAGGTCAAATCATACTAACGCCAGTTCGAGTCAATCGAGCCAATGGTGTTCGGGCGAAACTTGCTGAACTTGGTTTGACAGAGGACGACATATCAAATGCGGTGGCATGGGCCAGAAAAGAAAAATAACACCGATTCGAGTCGTACTCGATACCAATGTTCTAGTTTCAGCTTTATTGTTCCAAACGGGTCCACTTTCTTGGTTACGGTCTGCTTGGCACTGTGAACGAATCTTACCGTTGACCAGCGGCGTGACTGTGATGGAACTTATCAGAGTACTTGCCTATCCAAAATTTGCATTGAATGAATGGGAACGAAATGAGTTGCTTGATGACATTCTGCCGTTTTGCGATAGCGTTACCATGCCGCCGTCATTACCTGCTGTACCCGAGTGCTGGGATATTTTTGACATTCCGTTTTTAGCATTGGCACTTGTAGGTCATGCTGAGTTTCTTGTAACCGGTGATAAGGACTTACTTGCGCTTTCTGAGCACTTTTCGGTGCCCATCCTAGAGCCTACCGAATTTAAAGAAACTATAAATTTCTAGGGTGCACTTGGCTATGCTTTCGCCGTGTTCTGGGGGTGTCGACACCTGATGTTAAATCCCACAGAAAAGCAGTCACAAGTTGTTAGATTATTTGGTTGAGATATTAGAGAGATTCTTGCAGTTACACGACAAATAGCAAGATTTTCAGAAGACTTTTTGTTTGATGAAATTGTTGAAACTAAACTACCTATAGGATCAAATGACTGGCTTCGATCTTGTCCAAAGCACTAAGCAAATCATAAAAAGAGATCAGCTGTATGATTGGTTCGACGAGTATCCTTGGCTTACTGGCGAACTCGGAAACATCAGCAGTCCAGTCTGGTTCATTGGGGAAAATCCCAGTCTTAAAGGCGTAAAGGAGATCGATCAGAGACCCTTACAGAAATCTGAAAACCTGCAATGGAACTCACACAACGGCGACAGGTTACTTCGGGAAGCTTTATCAGAGTCAGGTCTAAAGAATGGGTTGCCACAATCGAATGATGGTTGGAATTGCTACATAACGAACGCCATAAAAGAGCCAGAGATCGTTGGCGAAAGGAACAAGAAAAAACGAAATTCGAGCTATTGGAAAGATCAATCTGAACGGTGGATATCTATACTGCAGGAGCAAATACACGCCGGCAGCCCGGAAGTACTGGTTGCTCTGGGCGGTCAGGCAGAGAAGATTCTGAAGTACATGATAAAACTCAGACTTGACGCGCCAAAGATAGAAAAAATCCATCACTATTCGTACATCATGAAACGGCCTGATGTATGTACACGAAGAGGCCCTGGGCATCCTGATAGAATTTCGGAATTCAAAAATAGCGTAAGAATAATTGCCAGAGAGTATGCTGGCTGACCCGACTCACGTTGGTACGTCTTTTCCACAGATTCGTGTGCAGGCGACAATAATATGGGCGTTTCTGCTATACCATGAAATACCTGAATTGATTATCGTTAAACACACTCTTTTTCATGAGTTTGGCTGCCACCCTATGCCAAACTTCCAATGCCCTAGTATGTAGTGTTTGTCAATTGCTGCATGGGCTACAGGCATGATGAAATTCGGAATTTCAGTAACCACAGTGTGCAGGTTCTGTTCGTCGAATAGCAACGTATTTCCGGCGAGAAAAGATCGCCACTGGTTGATTGTTTGAGGATTCTCGGAAAACATGCGAGTTAGACATAGTGGGATTTCATGGGGAATGGATGTGGTAGGGTTTCTAAAAGTCGTTTGAACTGCAGTTGCAAGTGTTGCACCATCAAAACAAAACAGACGTGACATTGCAAGCAAATCGTAGAAATCCTTCATTCGGCTATTTACAAGGTCGAGAGAAACAATAGCTTCAAATTTCTCAGCGATGACGGATTCGCGTGGCTATGCGTAAATATTTGGATTCGGTTGATCGGAGTTATCGTCAAATGTAGTGCGTGACGGGGGTTGAAAAAAGCGGCGTATCTGGTTTAACTGTAGATGAATTAATTTACAAACCAAACCAGGAGGTACGCCACCATGGGAAATCATAATGTAATTTCAATTCCAACACATAAAAATTTTGAAGACTTGCTGACTGAAACGCTGCGCAAAGGAGCCCGAGACCTGATTGCTGCGGCAGTGGATGCAGAGCTCATTGAGTACATGGAACAGTTTGAGGGCCAACAGGCTGCAAATGGTCTTCAGGCAGTCGTCAGAAGCGGTTATCAGCCGGAGCGAGACATCCAGACCGGCATCGGACCGGTGCGGGTGAAGATTCCAAAGATTCGCTCGAACACCGGTGAGCCGGTGACCTTTCACTCGGCCGTGGTGCCGCCTTATCTGCGAAAGACCCGGGTGCTGGAGAACTATGTGCCGTGGCTGCATTTGAAGGGCATCAGTACTGGCGAAGTGGAACACACCATGACGGCGTTGTTTGGGGAACGGGCGCGGGGCTTTTCGCCGGCAGTGGTCAGTCGTCTGAAGCGCCAGTGGCAGCAGGAGATGGATGCGTGGAAGCAACGCGACCTGGGCGATCGAAAATGGGCGTATATATGGGCTGATGGGATTTACAGCGGCGTTCGATGTGAAGACGAAAAGCTTTGTTGCTTAGTGGTGATTGGTGTCGATGAGTATGGATTGAAGCATTTTTTGGCGATTGAAGACGGAGTACGCGAATCGACGCTCAGCTGGCACGAGTTGTTGCTGGATTTGAAAAACCGGGGGATGAATGCACCGCAGCTGGCGATCAGTGATGGGGCATGTGGCTTTTGGTCAGCCCTTGGCATGGTGTATCCCGAGACGGAGCAACAGCGCTGCTGGGTGCATAAAACAGCCAATGTGCTCAATGCGCTGCCCAAGGCACTGCAGGCGCAGGCGAAAACCTCGCTGCAGCAGATCTGGATGGCGGACACGCGCGCGGCGGCCCAGGTTGCGTTTGACACGTTTATCGACGTGTACCAGGACAAGTATCCCAAAGCGGCCCAGTGTTTGATGAAGGATCGAGCGGAGCTATTAGCGTTTTACGATTTTCCGGCCAAGCACTGGCAGAGTATTCGGACGACAAACCCGATCGAATCGACGTTTTCGACCATTCGGCATCGGACAAAACGTTCGAAAGGATGTTTAACCCGATCGGGAATGTTGTGTATGATGTTCAAGTTGGGTCAGTGTGCACAGCAAAACTGGCGTCGGCTACGAGGGTTTAAGGAGTTAGGGAAAGTCATTGAAGGGGTGCAATTTAAAGACGGAATCGAGGTAAAACAGCTAACCGACCAGGTAGCCGCTTGAAACTCTCCGCCCCGTCACGCACTACATTTAGCGATAACTCGTTGATCGAGCAGAACCGGAAATTTGATCTTGTTTAACTTTTGGAAATGTAGAGTCTCCGAATCCGATGTCAATTTGAATTGGAATATTGGCGATACCGAGTTGAGCTGAGGTACGCGCTCGAAACGTGCCATCAATTTCCCCCTCGCTGAATATATTTGTCCGGATGTCAACTGTATTGAATTGCAGTCCGTCGTGTGGAACTTGCTGAGAAAAAATGCTACGTATTACCTCAGTAAGGTGTGAGGTCCCTCGGTTTTCTAAGGAAAGCAAGTCTATATCTCGGGTAGTACGAAATGGGTCTGGAAGCCACGCAGTGTAGAGCAGTGCACCTTTGAGAACAAAAAACTGATTGTGAGGTGAGACACTCAGTCGAAACAGGAATCGTTCAAGTGCATATCGGGTGATCAGGTGTTGGAAACTGACCTGTTGCTCTCTAGCGAGGTTTTGAAGACGAGCGCGTATAGAAGCTTCGATGTTTCTCCGCTCACGCATCAATAGCGACTACCGTTTGCAAGTATGGTCTTATAAAGGGCCAGATGCGAGATTCGCGGGAGTAGTTTATGATTTGTGCAGGTTTGGCTTTACCGGTTCTAATGACCGTGTGGAGACTTTCTAATGCGACATCAAGGCTGATTTGCTGTCTGAATCGGAAACAATCTACGACCGCCTTGGCTGGGTCTGAAATCGACACTAACACACCGTCAATGTAGTGGGTCTGCACACCGAGCGAGAGAAAGCGTGTTCCGAATCTTACAATTCGTACTGGGGGGGGGTAATTGATTTTTGGTTTTCGTGCTTTTGAGTCTATCGCCAGCCAGATGTGGCCCGGCATCTGGAGCGTGAGATCGTGGAACTGAAGAGCAGTGACAAGGCAGATGACCCCATTAGGAACGCGTTTTGTAATCTGAGCGAGATCATGCCAGGTTGACACTTCTGCATCTGCGAGTTGATAAAGTCCACGGGTAACACGAATGACAGTCTGGTCACTAACCATGCGCGCAAGTGTTTCAGAGTGAATTCCGGCATTATTGAGTTCGATACCTCGCATAAGGCCATTCGCCTTGAGAAGAGTAATAGTCCGTTCCTTCTGCGAATTAGTGGGTAAAATTGACATGTGAGATAATGTAAAACAATACGTAACTACTTACCCCCTCAATTTTACACCTCCTGAGGGGTAGGCTTTTCGAGCAGTTAGATCGGTACTGCAGCAGAGACCGATCAACTCCACGTCAATCAATTAATTGCTTTGGGCTCTTGACATTGCGGCGGTGTTTGTCTATGGTATAGCTATCAACTGAACGACCGGAGCACACCATGGGCAAAGCCTATCTGGGTTCGAAAGCCACCGCTGGATTATGTCAGGCCATCATTGGCATGATGCCGAGACACAATCTTTATCTGGAAACGCATTTAGGCGGTGGCGCCATCATGAAGCGCAAGCCGGCGGCGCTGCATAGCATCGGGATTGATCTGGATGCCCAGGCGATTGCGGATTTCAGTTGTGACTATCCGGTGGAGTTGATCCATGGGTGCTGCCATGAATATCTGCGCGGTCACAGCTTGGATTGCGATGCTTTAGTGTACGTCGATCCACCCTACCTGAAGAGTACTCGTAAAGCGCCGGAGCGGTACCGATACCGCTATGATTATGAAGAACAAGACCATGTTGAGTTGTTGGAGCGATTAATCTCATTACCCTGTCAGGTGATGGTTTCAGGGTATCGTTCCAGCTTGTACGATGAGTTGTTGGCTGACTGGCGTCGCCTGGAGGTTCAGGTGATGAATCAGGCGGGGGTGGTGACCGAGGTCATTTGGTACAACTTTGAGATTGATAAGTTGCATTGGTCGCGCTGGGCGGGTAAGAATTTCACGGATCGCCAGCGCATCAAGCGCAAGGCTGAGCGCTGGGCCCGTCGCTATGGTGAGATGGGGCATGGCGAACGGTTGGCGGTTCTCGGTGCCATCATGGCCGTGGCAGGTGAGCACGCGGATGTCAACCCCTGAGGCGGTTAAGAAAAACCTCGCACAGCTCGAACAGCAGTTCGCCGAGCTCAAGGCTCGTGGTGAGCTCAATAACCAGACCGAGCAGTTATTTCAGTCGCTGTTGTTACTGGTGACCACAGTCGTGATGCTGTTGGTCGAGAAAAAGACCCCGAAAACCGCGTTGAATTCATCGCTCCCCAGTTCCAAGTCTGGCGAGGATGAAACGGCGAAACAGCCAATCACCGGGAGCCAGGGCAAAGGCCACAAACATAAGCATCAGGATTGCGACAACACCCGCATCGAAGTCAAACACCAGATCTCAGCGGTCACCGAATGTGACCGGTGCGGTGCGGATTTAACGCAAGTTCAAGTACTCGATCACCAGCGTCGCACGCGGGTGGATATTGTGTTTGTGACGCAACAAACCCACGTGGATGCTGAAATCAAGCACTGTCCAGCGTGTGACGCGACCAATCAAGGTGAATTCCCCCAAGACATGCCGGGGCCATTGCAGTACGGGGCGGGGATCATTGCCTACACCGTACATCTGCTGATCTCACAGATGGTGGCATTAAGGCGCACTGCCCAGTTGCTCAAGGTGATGACCGGACGGCTGATCTCAGAAGCCACGCTGTTGGCCTGGGTGATGCGGGTCCATGTGTCGCTCACTGAGTGGGAACAGGTGGCGATTGAACAGTTGCTGCAAATGCCGGTGATGCATGCCGATGAGACTTCGATTCGGATCAGTAAGAAAAACCACTGGATTCACAGTTGCTCTTCAGGGCACCTGGTGGTGAAGCACTGTCATCCAAAACGCGGCAAACAGGCGCTTGATGAGATTAACATCATTCCGCGTTATGGTGGCGGTCGCACCAAGGAGGCCGAGGCTGATGAGCCGGCCGATGAGTCGAACACTGAAAAGCTCGATCCCAAAGATGACCCTCGCCCGGTGGTGGTGCATGATCGGTGGGCGACGTATTTTAGCTACGACAACTGTGCGCATGCGCTGTGTGGTGCACACCTGTTGCGCGACCTTGAGTTCATCATTGATGCGCACGGCTACCGGTGGGCGAAACAGATGGATCAATTATTAAGAGCCGTCAACCGGGAAGTGGCGAACAGAAAAAACAAAATGCTCAGCGATCAACGCTTCGAAGCGGTGCGCAAGCAATATCGGGCGATATTGGAACAGGGTAAAACCCAGTTGCCACCCCCACTTGAACGCACTGCTAAACGCGGCAAGGTCGCCAAAACCAAGGCGCAAAATCTATTGGAAGCCTTTGAAAACTACGAAACCGAGATTCTGTGTTTTACCCGCAAACCCTACGTGCCATATACAAATAATGCGGCCGAAAGGTCGATACGCATGAGTAAGGTGAAGCAAAAAATCTCGGGAACGTTTCGTTCGGTAAAATTTGCCCACGCCTACTGCCGCATCTCAAGCTATCTGCAAACAATGGAGTCTTTGGGCTACAACCCACTGACCGCTATTCAACTGGCTTTGAAAAACGAAGCGGCCAATATCCTCAGGAACAACGGTTAAAATTCCTACCTAGCCTCGTTCAGATCGTCAGATCGGGGTAAGTAGTTACAACAATACAATTAATTTATTAACATATTATCACTCAATTACGACGACGTAAATTCGTTTTATTTTGCAAAATAGAATTAGCATCGCTTGATTGTCTGCTCAAACTGTGTCAATGGCATGCGATTCGATTATTCGAAATATCCACTCGATCGAACAACTTTGCCGTTTCCAATAAGGAGGGCTTAAAAGGTAAATTTGTTATATTGTTTGACGCAATATCGAATCCTGATCGTTGCGCGATATTTGTTCCGGAAATAGCACTGTGGTTGCCTGACACTGTATTCAGAGGAGGATAAAACAGTCAATAGTGAGCTGTTGTTAACAGGAGTCGATACCAGAATAATTTTCGGTATCGACAGCAGGTATTGATTGAACCCCATTTTTTGGTTGTCGCAGGCAGTCTTTGCTTTGCAGATTAATTCTGAAAATCACCGTTTTAAGAAATGGGAAGTGCTGAAACTTCGCCAGCAATGGTGACGCCGTCTGCACTGTGTACCATTACTGGTTGTCCCACATCCCAGAACTCTCTGTCAATCAGCGATAGACCGACATTACTTGTCAAACGCGGTGACCAGATGGCGCTTGTAATTTGACCGATTTGCCTGTCGCCGACGGTCACCGGCCATGGTTCTGCGCAGGTGGGACATGGACCACCATCAAAAAGAACACCGCGAATCTTGCGTGTTATGCCTTTTTCAATAATCTTTCGCAGGGCGCTACGACCAAGATAGTCAACCGCTCCGTTTAGGTTGCAGAATTTCTCCAGTCCGATTTCCAAAGGATTGGTTTCTCGAGTCATTTCATTTCCGTACGACAAGAGCCCTCCCTCGATACGCTCAATTAGATTGGGGTAGCCCGGCGCAATGTTATAGGACTGTCCAGCGCGCCAGACCGCTTCCCAGAGTGCGGCACCTAAACGCGCATCGTCCAAGTAAATCTCAAATCCACCCTGCCGAGAATATCCTGATCGCGAGATCAATTGTCGTGTGCCTGCAAAATCGATCCAACCAAACTTGAAAAACCCGATCTCGCGAACATGACTGCCGAAAAGATCACAAAGCAGCGCTTCGGATTTGGGTCCCTGTACAGCCAATGGCGAAACATCTGGCTCATCAATCGTAACCTCAAAACTGCGCCCAAGGGCAAGTCCCTTCGCAAACAGAAGCAAATCGGAATCCGCAACCGATAGCCAGAATCGGTCATCAGCCAGTTTCAGCAGTATTGGATCATTAATCAGGCCTCCCGATTCATCAGTGATGGGGAGATAAAGACAGTCACCGGTCTTGGCGTTCGAGATGTCGCGCGGTGTCATCCACTGGACTAGTCTCGCAGCATCGCGGCCTGCGATCTGCACCTGTCGCTGGCAGGCAACATCCCAGATTTGTACATGCTCGCGAAGATGCCAGTAGTCTTCTTCAACTGAACGGCCGTACCCCTTTGGCAGCAGCATGTGGTTGACTACAGAAAAGCTGGTGACACCGGCAGCTTCCGCAGAGATCGTGTAAGGAGTGCGACGCAATCGACGAGAAAACTTCAATCCTTCAGCCATGCTCAGTAGAACTCCAAAGGGAGTAGCCGTGAGGTGACAAAATCAGTGGAATGTGATAGTGCCCATCGGGGTCGGGCATAGTGAATCGGACGGCAATCTCATCGATAATGCGCGTCCCGTAGGTGCCTGAATGCCGCTCCTGCCAATATACGTCGGTCTGAAAGATCAACTCATAGCGAGCGGTTGGGTCCGGAACTGCAACATCCTGGGTCAGACGTCCGGTGCCATCCATCCTTGTATCGAATACGGTTTGACCGGTGGTCAGATCGATCAGCCTTACTGGGATGTCGCCTGCGTGGGATCCATCGAGACCACTGAGCGTATGGGAGGACACTGTCGCCATTATTCTATCGACGCTTTATCGCGCTTGTCCGATGTTGCCGCGACGATGGGAGAAATCACCCCGCGACACTTGACGTTCACGCATGCCGTTTTACCTGACGTCATCGCTCTTCGCAACGCAGGCCGAAGCGCTGCGCGCGTTTCCACCAGTTCGCCGTGTCCACCCAGTCCTTCGAACATCGTGTGAAATGGAATGTCGCGAAAATCCGTAGCAAAGTGTTTGCCATTGACAAACAGGCGTTCCTGCTGTTGGCTAATGCAATCAAGTCCACCGTTATTGTCGATGACTACAGTGATTGGCAACTTTTCCTGAAACGCGACCTCGATTGACAGTCCTCCCGATAAAAAAGCCCCGTCACCGGACACTACGACTACATTGCTTTCTGGATGCGTAGCTTTGGCTGTAACGCCGAAACTGACGCCCACACCGAGTAGCGAATAGTTGCCGGGATGCATGATCCCGCCCAGTTGCTGCCCTCGCCAACCGGCCATGTTTACAGCGATCTCATTCCAAAAATGTGTATTGCCGCCGTCGAAAATCAACCAGTCATCGGCGCTCATCTCGGTTTGCACATCGAGCGCGAGTTGCAGAGGATGCATCATTCCACCCGTTGCTTCATCGCGGGCAGTTTCTTTCGAAATATGGGTCTCCCACTCGGTAACCCAAGTGGCACGGCGTTCCCTTTGCAGATCAAACCATGGTTCCCAGCTTTGGTCGATTCCGGAAAGTGCATCCAAAAACGCGCCGGGATCTGACAGTAACACCTCATCGGCAGCATAATTGTTGTCCATCTCTTCCGATGAACCGTTCACGCAAATCAGTGTGGTGTTCTTGCCGAAAAAAGGTGGATTGCCAAAGTTCATCTGATTGTCGAGGCGTCCGCCTACCATCACAACGACATCAGCTTCATGGATGGCAGATTTCGATGGGTGGTACTGGTGGAAATCAGCAAGACCCATATAGACTTCGCTTTGCTCACCAAGCAGCTTGGTGTGATAGGGCACATTGAATACGGGAATTTGTAAAGTGTGAGCCATCGCCTCGAGTTTTTTCTCAGCACCCGACCACCAGACTCCATGCCCGCCGATCACAACCGGGCGTTCAGAATTACCGATGAGGTCGAGCACGCGAGTGAGTTCGGAGGGTTCTGGCCAAATACGCGGTGCAGGGCGTGCTTGGCGCCTCCAAGGCCGCTCGTCGCAACCAACATCAATGGCATAAGACGAAAACATAATATCGACCGGAAGGCTGATGTGCACGGGTCCTGGATAACCGGTAGTCGCCGCCTGCCATGCTCGATCGACAAATTCTCTGATGCGGCTGCCGTCAGTCACTTGCACAGAATATTTCACCAATGGTGCGGCGATCGCCACATCATCGATTTCCTTAAAGCCACCCGCGCCTTGACGCTTGAGCGTTGAGGAACCCGTGACGAAGATCACCGGCGAGCGCTCGCCACCGGCTTCTAGCATCGCAGGCACTGCATTGGCAAACCCCTCAGGCCCGACCAGACAAACCGAAGGCCGGCGCGTGATTCGCGTGTACCCATCAGCCAAATGTCCAGCGACCTGTTCGTGTGGACAGTTGATTACCGGTATCTCGTATTTCATGAACCCTTCGAGTGCAGGGTTACAGAAGCCACCAGCCAGAGTAAAAGCGTAATCCACACCTTTTTCCTTTAGTGCGTGAGCCAATAGGGCACCGCCCCGAATCTGGTTATCTTGGCCCATATTACGTTGAACGTCCGTTAGTGCCGGGACACGATTCTGAGCGATTGCGGCACTTTTGATATCCCATCGTCGCTTTGATTGCTTGGTTCAAACTGCACATCGGTCGAAAGTCCAGCAACTGAGTTTACGCCAAGTTGTGCGATTGCAGCATCAATGTCCTGTACAAAACATTCCAGAAGTGTTGTCAATCCACGTTTTCCATCGGCACCCAAGGCAAATAGAATTGGGCGACCAAGCATCACGAAATCGGCACCGAGTACCAGTGCCTTGACTGCATCCTCGCCGTTTCGAACACCGCTGTCGAACAATAGCGGTATATCGGTACCAAGGGCAGTTCGGATTTGCGGTAACAGGTCAATGACTGCGGGAACACTGTCCAGCTGCCGACCACCATGATTTGAAACATAGATGGCATCGGCACCTGCTTCGCGTACACGAACAGCGTCCCGAGCACAGGTAATGCCTTTGACAATGAGATGTCCGTTCCAAGTTGCTCGCAATCTTGCTAAAAATTTCCAATCCGCCCCGGCTCGACTGGCACCTCGAACAAATTTGTCGCCTCTACCGATATTCTGTGGTGAGGGAATGCCAGCCGCGAGAGTTGCCAGGGACCAGCGTGGATGGCTCACGAAATCAAGCAAGGATGTCGCAGTCAGTTGAAAGGGTACATTGAACCCGTTGCGCTGGTCACGAACCCGCCGCGATACTTGTGGAACATCAACCGTTAGCAGTAAAGTGTCGTAGCCGGCATCACCTGCTCGATCTACTGCAGCCAGCGATAATTCTTCTGAGTGTCCATAGTACAGCTGAAACCAAGCGTGAGTTCCGGCCCACTCGCGCATGTCTTCAAGCGTACTCGATGCGGCAGAGGAGACACAAACCGGCATGGCAATCTGTGCGGCTGTTTCCGCCAGGATTCGATCTGCTCCCGGGCAGACCAGATTGCACATTCCCATGGGTGCGATACCAAATGGTACATTAAAAGTCTGTCCCAGGATTTCAGTCGCGAGACTGCGGGATGCGACATTCTTCATGACACGCGGCTGCAAACATATCTCGTCAAAACGCGCCTCGTTACGTTGCATTGCGACTTCTCGCCCGGCGGCGCCGTCTACGAAATCATACACCAAACGCGGCAGGCGCCGTTTCGCTATTCGTCGCGCATCTTCGGTAGAAAACACTCGGTTTGTCGTCGACAACATTCGATTACGAGCTCTTTATGACGTGCGACTTCAGGTCGCCAAACGAATAAGACTCCAGTTAAGGCCAATCGAAATTATCTCTCCACTAGAGGCTAACGCTGTATTGATCAACTGGAAATCAAACTGCCTAGGAATCATAGTGGGATTGCGCTGTAAATTTCATAAATCACACTCGCAGAAAATTATAACTGTGGGTGTTTGTGGAATGTAAGCCAGTTCAGTCAGATTCGTAATCTATATCAGAACAAACAGTTATAGGGATTCGATACATATGAGCCCGAAGAGTCGGGAATTTGTTGGCTCAGTTACAGGTTATGACTCAATATCGGTTGGGATTGCACGAAAAAAGGCACGTGCCATAGGTAATATGTAAGTGTTCCTATCAGTGCCAGACCACGCGGCGTTGTTCAAGGATGGATTGGATTGCTTCCGCAAACCGATCCAAATCACGATTTTCCAAAGGGAGCATCAGCGCAGTAAATCCTCTGCGCGCGATGTAGAAACCACTGTTGAGTAGATCAAGAAAAATCAGTTCTTTAATGCGGTCCTCACTCGCAGCAAGATCCTCTGGGGTACGAATGTTATCTCGGCAGCCATGAAGATTCATCAGTGAGCCGATGCCGGTCCAGCGTATTGGAGCATCCAGTTCTTTGGCGATGGTGTTTAACCGAACTCTCAATGCATTCCCGCGTTGGTTGTGAGCTACAGCTACTTCAGGGCTGTACACACTTTCCAGCGCTGTGATGCCTGCTGCCATGCTCAACGTATTATTGTTGAATGTTCCCGCATGAGGTATGGCACCTTGTTGCTCCGGGTCGAATTGCTTCATAATTTCATCTGCCCCGCCAAATGCACCGAACGTCATCCCGCCACCGATGTACTTCCCAAGCGTCGTCATATCCGGAGTCACACCATAAAGTTGCTGTGCGCCGCTAGGTGATAGACGCGACGTCATCACCTCATCAAAAATTAGAACGGCTCCGCAATTTCGGCTCTCTTCACGGAGCATTTCGAGAAAATCTTGTTCCGAGGGCAGGCACCCAAACGCACCTAACATGGGTTCCAGCAAAATACAGGCCAGTGAATCCGCATGTTTTCGAATCAGTTGCCGGGTGGCATCAACATCGTTAAATCGACCAAGGACAAATTCGAAAGGTGCATTGATTGGATTGCCACCGCCAACAAAATAGAGTAAGCCGCCATGGTAACCACCGTTCATCACCATCACTTTGCTCCGCCCGGTGTGCAGCCGAGCGGAGGAAATGGCCATCAGATTGGCTTCTGTACCTGAATTCGTAAAGCGTACTCTTTCGATCGAGGAAAAGCGCTCACAAATCAACTCGGCCAGTCGAATTTCATGCAAATTGTGGGCACTCAGATTGACGCCGCCATCCAATGCACGATCGATTGCCGCGCGAATGACTGGGTGAGAATGTCCGAACAAGCCAGCGGTGTATTCGCCTAAAAAGTTGAGGTAGTCGTGGCCATCGGCATCCGTAATGTGTGCGCCGGTCCCTGATACGACACGTAATGGAAACGGGTCATAATAAAGCACCGTGCGTGTATTGCCACCCGGCATCGACAGACAGGCTTGGCGATGGGCAGCAGCTGAATTTGGATTGGCCGCAATATAACGTTCACGCGCAGCAGAGAGTGCAGCATCAATGCCGTGAAATTTTTGTTGGTTCGATTGCATACGAATGGTTCAGATAAGGTCCAGCTGGTCTCAGAATTTAATGATGACTAAAAACATTGAATCACTATAGTAGTGTTTTTCTGGGTGAGGTGACAAAGTCATCCACGAATGATTGCTTCTTTGATACTACAACACAGAAACTGTTAGCGTTCGTGTGTTTTTCATCGTTTATTCGCTCAATATCTTCCAGATTTCGGGGCGATATTCTTGAATCTCTTCATCACTTAGACCTTCAAGTGAGTGCGGAAACTTGATCCATCGTTCTGTTTCGTGCAGGTAATAGTCCGGTGCTTTACCGATCTGATTGCGCGTCGGTTTGTACCAGGGAACAGCAACGCGAATTTCCTGCGGAGTATTCAATCGCGCTTTACGGCGTAAATTATTGACAATTGCCTGGACTGTCAGACCCGTGTCAAAGACATCGTCGACCAAAAGCATGCGGTCATTAAAATTCACTCGCTCCACGAGGTATCTCAATCCATGTACCCGGACATGATGGCCTCGCTGATCGATGGATTGTGCATACGATGATGTACGGATTGCGATGTGGTCAGTTTCGATTCCGCACCATGCCAGAACTTCCTGAACTGCGATGCCAATTGGAGTGCCGCCACGCCATACGCCAACGATGAAATTGGGTTTAAATCCGCTATTGACCACCATTGTCCCAAGTTTCATGGCATCGGTTAACAACTCTTCGGCCTGAAGATAGAGTTTGTTGCTCATGTTAAAATTTTAATCTATGACAAAATCCCGATTTGCCACCAGAACTTTCATCGATGAGAAGTCCATGCTATTGGACAGCTTTCGACTGGGCTGCCAAGTTCATGCCAGTGGATTTCAACCAGACTATATCGTCGGAATATGGCGCGGCGGCAGTGCGGTCGGAATAGTGGTACAGGAGTGTCTCCAATATTTTGGTATTCAAGCTGATCACATTGCGATTCGCACGTCTTACCAGGGCATGCGTTCTTATCCTGAGATGGTTAAGAATGTGGAGCAGATTAAAGTGCACGGGGTGGACTATCTGCAGGAACGATTACAATTTGATCACCGACTGCTGCTTGTGGATGACGTGTTCAGCAGTGGTTATAGCATGCAGGCGGTTAAGGACAAATTACAACGCAAACTGCGAAAAAACACACCTGAAGACATACGAGTCGCCACTGTATGGTACCGGCCGAACCTGAATCGTACCGGACCCGATTATTTTGTTAAACAAACTGATCATTGGTTGGTGTTGCCTTATGAGTTGACAGGTCTTAGCATGGCAGAGGTAAGAACTTACAAGGCGTGGGCAGCTCCGATCTTGGAGCGTACTTTGAACTCCAAATCATAGCATTGCCAAAGGGTTTAGAGGTTTGAGCGGTGATCAGACATAACCATCAGATGCAAGTCAAGATGTAGTGACCCTGTAATCCGGGTGAGACAGGCGATCCAGATCGGTATCAGTTCCACAGCGACGAACTTTGACTTGGTTTGAGGTTTCTCCCGATCCGACATTAACAACATTCAGATCAATCGATTGGCGTTGTCTTATGCAACAGAATTTACTCAAAAGGCAGTCTTGAGCGCTTTGTAGATAACAACTACGACCCAGATTTTTACCTCGCACACTGACCTATCTCAGCGAACACTAATGCTGGCAATATAAATAGAATCCACAACTTCAAAATCGCAATCAGCAAAGACATCATTGTGTAAGTAATTCGTTATATCGATCCAAGCCTATGATCCTAAAGCAACATTGTTGAACCAAACAGACACTGTTAGCCAGCCGTAAAATTATCATTTAAATCATTTAAACAAAGAATAAGGCAGGAATATGAAAGTTGGCATTCTTGGCGCGGGGCCTGCTGGGCTTTATGCAGCGATATTGCTCAAGCAATCCCTTCCGGAGGCACAGATCGACATATTCGAACAAAGTCCGAGAGATGCCACCTGGGGCTTTGGTGTCGTATTCTCTGCTCAAGCACTTTCGTTTCTTCGCAATGATGATCCGCAAACCGCGGACCTTATTGAACCTCACATGGAAACATGGGATGAAATTCGCATCACACATCGAGAGGAAGCTGTTGTAATCGATGGTATTGGTTTCAGCTCGGTCGGCCGATTGCAAATGCTGCGTTTACTGCAACAGCGTGCCGCTGAATATGGTGTCTTTCCTCTTTATAACCGGCGTATTGAAGACCTCGGTGTGTTCCATGACTGCGACTTTATCATTGGTGCCGACGGGGTTAATTCAGTCGTACGTTATGAGTCTAAGGAAGTGTTTGTAGAACAAATGGACGTCAGTCGAAATTGGTATTGCTGGTATGGAGTTAGAAATCCATTTAAAACATTAACTCAAACATTTAAAACAATTAAATATGGTTATATGAATGCCCATCATTATCGCTATTCGTCTGATTTAAGTACATTTATTGTGGAATGTGATGGTCAAACTTTTGAGAACGCACAGTTTGCATTGATGTCTGAATACGAAAGTCGCACGTATTGTGAGACCATATTTGCGGATACATTGCAGGGTCAGCACCTGATCAGTAATCATTCGATATGGCGCCAATTCCCGCAATTGAGCAATCAGCGCTGGTATAGTGGGAATCGTGTATTGGTCGGTGACGCACTACATACCGCACACTACTCAATTGGTTCAGGCACAAGACTGGCTTTGGAAGATGTAATTGCGTTGGTTAAAGCGCTGAAGGAAACTGAATTTGATTATTCAAAAGCATTCGTAAAATATCAGCAGGAGCGTCAGGTAGTGTTGGACAAATTGGTCTCTGCAGCATTAATGTCAGCACGCTGGTATGAGAACTTTGCTGAACACATGGGATTATCGCCTTGGGAATTTGCCTACAGTTACATCACCCGTTCGGGCCGCATATCAGGTGAAAAGTTACGTCAAATGTCACCAAAATTTGCTGCTGAGTTAGAGTCTCGTGGGATTCGAATCGATTCAGATGATTAATACTCAACAGTGTAACTGCATCTAAATTACCGTAAAACCACTGATGACCGGGTTAGTCATTTGAAAGAACCATCCGTTGAGCAACTCACACAAGAAGTCGGTTTTGCTTTGCCAGAGCAATACAACGCTGCGCGTCTGCTGTGGGACAATCTCGAAAAAAATGCCGACCGACCATCGATTTATCACGAATCGGGAGTGTGGACCTACGCGGCACTCATCGAAGAAGCTGCACGCATTGGCAGACACCTTAGAAAATACAGTGATCCAGGCGATCGCATTTTGTTACTGCTGGACGATGAACCCATATATCCTGCGGCAATAATGGGAAGTTTGCGGGCGGGTTTGGTACCTATTCTTGCCAACATTCTGTCTCCTCCTGATCTCATCGCGTATTACCTGGCTGACTCTGCAGCAACGGCCGCGATAGTGTCTGATGAATATCGCTTGTTACTGGATACCGGCGTCATTAATGGAACAGCATGTCGAACGGTGCTGAATGCAGCACATCGTTCTTGGGATACCGAGCCCGCTGAGTTATCGGAATACCCAACGTCGAGACGGGATCCGGCGTTTTGGATGTATTCATCGGGTTCAACAGGACAGCCAAAAGGCATTGTTCACTTGCATGAAGATGCACCGTACACAGCACAAACCTATAGTGCCGACATCTTGAAACTTACAAAGAGCGATATCTGTTTTTCCGTACCCAAAATATTCTTTGCTTACGGATTTGGCAATTCGGTCACATTTCCGATGAGTCGTGGCGCGGCCTCGGTTCTGCTTTCCGGTCGCCCAACGCCGGAACGAATATTCGAGCAAGTAGCAAAATATCAACCGACCGTCTTTTTTGGGTTACCAACGCTGTATACGGCATTGATGCACCACGTTGGTGCCGCTGAAGCAGATCTCAGTTCCGTCAGACTTTGCATCTCAGCTGCTGAAATTCTCTCCGAAGAATTGGCGGCCCATTGGTACTCGCGGTTCGGGTTGAAAATCATTGAGGGGCTCGGGTCGACTGAGATGCTGCATATTTATCTGTCAAACGACGAGGGGTGGCAAAAGTCAGGTTCGGCAGGCCGAGTTGTGTCGGGCTATGCAATCAAGCTGCTGGATAAAGATCAACGAAAGGTTGATCAGGGTGAAGAGGGTATTTTGTATGTACGCGGATTGTCAGGAGCTGAGCAATATTGGAACCGGCCGGATAAGACTGAACAGACAATGCGCGACGGCTGGATAGTGACGGGTGATTGCTTTGTCAGGGATGAGGATGGATTCTTTTTTTTCAAAGGGCGTGCCGATGACCTGGTTAAAGTCTCAGGGCAATGGGTCTATCCGATGGAAATCGAAACGACGCTGAATGAACACCCAAAAGTCAAGGAGTGCTGTGTTTTGGCAGTAGAACTTGAAGATCAACGATCGACAATAATGGCTTGGGTGTCGCTGGTTGAGGGCGTTGTAGCGGACAATGACGCGGCCCGGGAACTGCAGCAGTTTGCCAAAGCAAAGCTGCTGCCTCACAAGTATCCACGAAAGGTGGAATTCTTGAGTTCTTTGCCAAAGACCGGCACCGACAAAATTGATCGTCAGGCGATCAGAAAAATGGCCAGGGATCCTGGGAGGAGATAGGTTTTTCAGATATTTTCATTCAGATCGACTCAGTTGGGCGAATCAACCCTGAAAGTCAATCGCTAAAATCGACTGAAAATGAATTGTGCAGTCATCAAATCGAGGTGACCACCACCACCGTTCTTAAATAGAGTAATCTGCTCATTGTGCAGACGGCCCTGTACGGTGCCTGAGCAAAGCTCGTACAAGTCTGCCAATACATCAGATTCAGTCATCACACCCGTCTCGATGGGTATGGTGATCTCTCCGATCTCTCCGATCGTCGTTTTTCTTGAATCAACAAATACACTGGAGCGTCGGATCGTTTCATCATCCGCTTCTCGCATGTCCAGTGTGAACGCCCCGATTAAATCCAGATGGGTACCTGCCGCCAGCCACTCGCCCCTAATGATCGGTTCTGAGGTCATGGTTGCGGAACTGATCAGCTCAGCATTACGTATGGCCGTTTCCAGGTCATCGCTGACCGTTATTTTGAGGTCTGGCAGGTCCAAGGATTGAGCCAAGTGTTCAGCTTTGGATTGCGTGCGATTCCAAATTGTCAATTCGCGAATCGTCTGTTGAATTTCCGTATGGGCTTTGATCAAGTGCGGTGCCATCGCCCCCGCGCCAATCATTGTCATTCTGGTGATCCCTTTGCGGGCCAACAGTTTCGCACCGAGTGCCGAATCGCCGGCGGTTTTGAAATAAGTCATTGAAGTGCCGTCGATCGTCGCTTCAGGAATACCGTTGGTCCCATTAAACAGGGTATAGGTTGCGTGTATGGCTGGCAGTGCTGTATTAGCGCGATTGGCCGGGAATACTGTAGCCGCTTTTAACCCCAATGCAGTACCGTGACTCCATGCCGCACGGATCAGCATGTGGTTGTCGGGCTCAGGATTCGGTTGTTCACTACTCAGCAACAGGTCCTTCAAGTCAGCCGGAGATTCCCTGTGGTAGGCTGCCAGCGCGGCCACCAGTTCAGGATACTGACAGATTCTTTCAACGTGTTCAGCAGTGATCAATTTCATTGCGAAGATTCCCGTGGTGTCAACAGTATCGGCGAACAGCAATGGGGTGCTTGGTTCACCAATCCTGAATCAGGTGCGATGTTCAGCAATTCCGGTACCGGAATAGAGAATTTGCCGGTAATTTTCATTGGATTTTTTGTGGAATGCTACCGCAATCGGATCAAAATCAAATTCAGGTTCTGGCTCATGAACGAAATGTCCAAATCTGTCCTCACCTCGAATCAAAGTTGCACTATCCCAGTCTGACTTAAGCTGTTTAGCGCTTGGATCAATATAGCGAATTGCAATCCCAATGCGTCGATCATTGCTTGAGTTTGGATGGGAAGCATGAGCAATTCGGTAAGTAAAAAATACCGCCTCACCTGAGTTGACTTCAATATTGACCGCCTTGCTTTCATCGATTGCTGAAATCGTCTGTCCGCGCGTTAGCATATTGTCTTTATGGAACGTGTCTTCATGGACCAAAGTGCCATTCAGATGGCTGCCTGGCAGCATACGCATACAGCCACTATCTACCGTTGCAGGTGACAGTGCGATCCAGGCTGTCAGCAAGTTACCTTCGATGCCCCAGTAGTTGCTATCCTGGTGCCAGGATACGAACTGTCTGGAATTTGCCTCCTTGACCCACAGGTCGGTTCCCCAGCAAAGAATGTTGGGTCCCAGCAGGTCGGACACCCGATCAACAATCGCAGGGCTGTGGATCAATTCGGAAACCCATTTGTATAGCAGGTGGCATTTCAATCGATGTCCACCTTTTAGTTTGCCGATTACCGCTTCGATGGCTTGCAGATGAATTCGATATTCAACTGCCTGCGATGGCGTCATGACGGGTACCGCAGGTGTAAATCCTTCTCGTTCAAACTGTTGGATCGCTTTTGCTGTTAGAGTCAGTGGCATTGGCAAATGGAATCCTCATAAGGTTGATTGACCCTTAAATCATAAGCAAATTTGCTAGGACAAAAGGCAATAATCAATCGATTCGACAGCAAATTGAGAGTGCTGTTTACATGTGCCAGAATTCTACTCAATTTCATACAGCGAGGAAGATATAACTGCTAAATTCTGATGATTAGGATCAACAGAATTTCTGAAGTGGTGAGCATAGGATCAGCCAAATCTGAGTGCGTCTCAATTCATATGTTTGACATTTCGACATTACCACTACAAAAATGAAATGACCGGTAATGACTGATTCTGCAATCGGTGTAATCATGCTAAATACCGATTTCCCGCGCTTGTTGGGAGATATCGGCAACCCTGCGACATTCAACTGTCCCGTTCGGTACGAAACTGTTGCAGCAGCGACAGTCAGCAACGTGATCGATGTAGGTCATCTCAGTGCACAGGTTCTGCGTCAGACAATTTCAGCCGCAAAGAAACTGGCGCGCCGAGAAGTGACCGTCATAGGCACCAGTTGTGGGTTCCTTGCGGTCGCACAAGATCAGTTGCAAATGAGCGTTGGGGTACCGGTCCTGACGTCCTCGTTACTCCTCATTCCGACACTGCGGTCGATGTTTGGCGATCAAGCGAAAATTGCAGTGTTGACCTACGATGATCGCAAGCTTGAATCCTCACATTTTTGCGGAACCTTGGATGAACACATCGTTATTGAAGGCATACCGAGAAATGGGCACCTTTATCAGTGCATTAAAAATGATCTGCCCGCGATTGATGAGAATGTGGCTTCAGCTGAGGTCGTGGAGTGCGCCAAATCTGCCTTGTCAAGACAACCGGATATTGATGCGTTTCTTTTGGAGTGCACCAATCTTTCCCCCTTCAAACGACAGTTACAAACCCTGTTCGGACGACCAGTTTTCGATCTTGTTGGTGCGTTGAGTTGGGTTGCTGCAGCTAGTGTGCCACACCTGGTCACCATTAGCGCTGGATCATAATGCCAGGCAAGTAAGTGGCCAATTCAGGGAAAGCCAGCAGGATGCCGACCGCTACAATCATTAGCAGAAACATTGGCAACGCAGCGCGCGAAATAAATGCCATGTCCTTGCCGGTCATTTCCTGCAGCACGAAAAGATTGAATCCAACCGGAGGCGTGATTTGTGCCATCTCGACTGCGACCATCAAGAAAATGCCAAACCAAATCATATCGAATCCCGCGCTACGGACCAGCGGTTCAATGACTGCCATGGTCAGTACAACCGATGAGATGCCATCGAGAAAACAACCCAGAATGATGTAAAAAGCCAACAGTGCGAATATCAACATCCACGGTGAAAGTTGTAATGTACCGATCCATTCAGCTAAAGATCGCGGTAAGCCGGTAAACCCCATGGTCAGCGAAAGAAACGTTGAGCCAGCCAAAATAAAGGCAATCATACAGGATGTTCGGGTAGCACCCATCAAGGCGGCAAAAAATGTTTTTTTGGACAATGAGCCTTGTAAAGCAGCAAGCAACAGGGCACCGACAACGCCTAGCACTGCCGCTTCCGTGGCTGTAGCAAAGCCAAGATAAATCGATAGCATAACCCCAGCGATCAATGCAATGACAGGGATCAACTGGATAACTTCTTTCAATCGACCGATCTGGGATTGACCCTGTGCTCCTTTTGGCTGGCGGGTAACGATACCCCAGATTGCAACATATCCCATGAACAGTAGAGCCAGGGTGATACCAGGCAAGATCCCTGCGATGAATAGTTGGGCAATTGATTCATTGACTGTGACACCGTAGATGATTAAGGTGATGGAAGGTGGAATCAGCAATCCAAGCGTACCCGCGCCGGCGAGTGTACCAATAATCATCCGTTCGGGGTACTTGCGAGTGCGTAATTCGGGTATGGACATTTTGCCTACAGTTGCAACTGTTGCTGCTGAAGAACCTGAAATTGCGGCAAATACAGCACATCCTGCGATATTCACATGCAACAAGCCACCGGGCAGTCGCCACAGTAGTGGTGACAGCCCCTTAAAGAGATTTTCAGACAATTTAGTGCGAAAGAGGATTTCTCCCATCCAAATAAACAACGGTAACGCGGTGAGTGTCCAACTCGATGCTCCTCCCCAAATGGTTGTTGCCATGGCATCCCCGATGGGTCGATCGGTAAAAAGAGCCATACCAACCCAAGCAACACCGATCAGGCTGATGGCAATCCATACGCCTGAACCGAGTAAGAAAAAGAGTACTGCCAGAAAAACTAGAATTAGACTGAGTTCTTCCATTAGTTCCGGTCTCCTGCAGGACGATTCAGAACACATTTGGTTAAATGGTGGAGCACACAGAGCGAAAATATGCAAGCGCCAATGGCAGCAAAGGACTGGGGTTTCCACATCAGAATTGCATCAGCACCTTCGCTGTGTTCACCGAATTTCCAAGACCAATAAACCAGCCTGCTCATATAGATCGATAACAGAATCGAGACTATAGCGGCCACACTCAGGCACCAGACTTCAGCGTACCACCGCTTTGATTTGCTGAGTCTGGAAATTGCCAACTCGACGCGAATGTGTCCATGATTGTCGAATGTGTAAGCCAATGCCAGAAAACTCGCAGCCACCATTGCATAGCCCGAGTATTCTGTTAATCCCGGAATATAAATTGACAACATTCGCGATACGATGCTGAGCAGAACCAGTATCGCAATGACGACCATGCTGACCGCGGCTGCGTATCCGCTAACGAGATACAATCTTTTCAGCAAGCGATCGAGTGTTAAAAATATGCTTCGCACAGGTCGCAGCCAGCCTCAATCGGTGGTACGGATGACTGACTTAGTTTGAATGGAACGCATCCAAGGCTTTTTGTCCGATTTCACCGGCTCTGTCCAGCCATTCTTTAGTCATTATTTCTCCGATGGCTTTGAAGTCGGATTTGAGTTGATCACTCGGTCCGCTGACTGTCATTCCATTGGCAGCGAGTTGTTCTTTATACCAGTCTGACAATTGTTCAGCTTTCGCCCAACCCGCTGATTCGGCTGCGGTCGCTGCTTCAAGCACGATCGCCTGCGTATCAGCATCCAGACTGTCCCAAGCATTGCGATTAACGAATACCATATTTTTCGGGAGCCAGGCCTGGATGTCATACCAGTAAGATGTATGTTCCCACAGTTTGCGGTCATATCCCGTTGAGCCTGATGAGATCATACTTTCAGCCTGACCGGTTGCAAACGCCTGTGATACTTCGGCGGCTTCAATTTTGGTCGGGACCGCATCCATTAGTTTTGCAAGTCTTGAAGTGGCAGCGTTGTAGGCGCGAAATTTAACGCCTTTCAAGTCTGCGGCACTATTGACTGGTGTGATCGTATACAAGCCTTGAGGTGGCCAAGGTACGGCATAAAGTAAAACCAAGTCAGCCTCACCGAGAACTTCTTCGAGATAGGGTCGAGTTGTCTCGTGTAATTTCCTGGCATCTTCAAAACTCGTTGCAAGAAAAGGGAGTGCATCGATTTCATAGATCGGGTTTTCGTTACCGAGCGCAGAGATCAATCGTTCACCTATGGGTACTTGACCTGTCCGTACAGCGCGAAAAATTTCACCACCTTTGTAGAGTGAACTGGCAGGGTGAGTGACGATCTCCAAATCACCGTTAGTGGCCTCAGTGACTGCCGCGGCGAAATCTGCTGCGTTCTGCGAGTGGTAATTGGTAGCAGAATAAGCAAGTGGCATATCCCATTTTTGCGCGATTGCCAGGTTCGAGAAAGCAATCGCGATGATTGCTAATGCACCAGTTAAAGTTTTATTCATCAAAAAAATTTCTCCATCGAGTTGCAAAACAACCTTAGTCAATGTTTGCAGAACAAGTTCAGTGTCAATCGGCTTGCCAGTCGCAGGTCTAGCCGATCAGCACAAATCAATATATTGCAGAACCTTGTCCATACCCGATTTTTTGAACCATCCCATGCACTTCGTAATCATGGGGAAAGTCTATAATCTGTCCCGGCAGTTCAAATCATCGCAGTGATCGTGAGTCGGGATTTGTTTTTCAAAAGATCACAGTTATACAGTTGATTGTCTGAAGTAATTTTCTCATCAGTTCTCACCGGAGGATCCATTGGATGGCGCTTCATTTTGATAAAACAGAGTATCAGAGTCGTCGAGACCACCTCATCGAACTTTTGCAACAAAAGGGCTTGGATGGAGTTTTGATATTTAGGCAGGAGAGCATGTACTATTTAACCGGGTACGATACCTTTGGTTATTGCTTTTTCCAATGCCTCTACCTCAATTGCAATGGCGAATATGCACTGCTGACGCGGGCACCGGATCGTTTACAGGCGCACATCACTTCAACAATCGATGACGTACGAGTTTGGGTGGATGAGGCAGGCTACAACCCTGCGGGAGATCTTGTCGCGATGTTGGAGGATTTTCAGTGTCGGGGTAAAAATCTTGGTGTGGAACTTCACGCTTATGGACTGACTGCGCAATTATGGAACAAAATCAGTCCATCTCTGGACGGTTTCTGTCAACTCGAGGATGTTTCTGACCTTGTCAATCAATTGAGGGTCATCAAATCACCTCAGGAAATCAAATATGTCGAACGCGCGGCCGAACTTGCCGACGATGCACTGGATGAAGCCATCCGGTTGACCGCAGCAGGCGTGTTTGATGGAGAAATTCTGGCAGCCATGCATGCGGCAATTTACCGGGGCGGTGGAGATGATCCTGCCAATGAGTTTATTCTGGGCTCCGGTGAGAATGCTCTGCTATGCCGTTACCATACGGGTAGACGTCACCTGTCTGAACAGGATCAGCTAACGATTGAATTCGCAGGCGTTTATCGACACTATCACGCGGCGATGATGAGAACGATCGTAATCGGTGAGCCCAACGCCCAGCAGATCGCCATGCACAAAGCCTGTGTTGCGGGCATGCAGGCGTGCCAATCAGTACTGAAACCAGGCGCAACGGTTGGTGAGGTCTTCGACACCCATGCAGATGTAATGGACGCGCACGGCTTTCGAAATATGCGGATGAACGCATGCGGATATAGCCTTGGTACCACGTATGCGCCAACCTGGATGGATTGGCCGATGTTCTATACGGGGAACGCGGTAAAAATTGAACCAAACATGGTATATTTTTTGCACATGATTTTGTTTGACGCGGACAATTCCCTGGCGATGACACTCGGTGAAACGGTTCGCGTCACCAACAATGGAGCACACAAGCTAAGCCGGCATGCATTGGACCTGATTGTTGCCTAACGCTAGTACAATTTTTTCGAATCTGACTTTGCCTGATTGGTAGGCATAGATTTTGTTGAGCATTGGATTACAAGAAAGGGAATGGTAGAATCTCGACGAATGGGTGGCCGCGCCGCTCGTAAAGCCTTGCGTGCAGCACCGCTTGCGGAAGAAGACAAGGCAGTTCGCCCAGGTATGCAGGGCGGACGATTTGCACCGCTAACGGAAAACCAGACACATCAGATTAATGAAGCGGTGATGGATGTGCTCGAGAATCTCGGGCTATCTCAGGCGATTCCATCCTGTATCGAATTGGTGACCCAGGCGGGCGGCAAGTACACCGCAGAAGGGCGACTGACTTTTCCGCGATCATTGGTGGAAGACACCATTGCCAATGCCTGCCGTGACTACGTGTTATGTGCACGTGATCCCAAGCACGATCTTGAGCTGACCGGTTCGAAAGTACATTTTGGTACGGCAGGAGCAGCGGTTCATGTAGTCGACATCGACACACGCGAATATCGAGAATCCACGCTCGCGGATCTCTACGACATTGCTCGAATTGTCGATCAGATGGAACATATTCATTTTTTCCAACGCCCGCTTGTTTGTCGAGACCTGGAAATTCCCTTGGAAATGGATTTGAATACCTGCTACGCCAGTATTTCCGGTACATCCAAACATGTCGGTACCAGTTGGGTGTTACCCGAGCATCTCGATAAAACCATGGAAATGCTGCATATCGTTGCCGGTGGAGAAGACAAGTGGCGAGCTCGCCCGTTTGTGAGTTGTTCATCCTGCTTTGTGGTGCCACCCTTGCGATTTGCAGAAGATGCATGCGAAGTGTTGGAACTGACGGTTCGAGCTGGCATGCCGATATTGCTGTTGGCAGCTGGACAAGCCGGGGCGACGAGTCCGGCGTCACTCGCTGGATCTGTTGTACAGGAGGTGGCTGAAACTCTGGCAGGTCTCGTCTATGTCAACCTGATCAAGCGAGGCCATCCGGCAATTCTTGGAATTTGGCCCTTCGTCTCTGACCTGCGTACGGGAGCCATGAGTGGAGGTAGCGGTGAACAGGCGGTCCTGATGGCCGCATGCGGGCAGATGGGACGCTACTATAACCTGCCTACCGGTATTGCAGCAGGCATGGCTGATTCTAAACTGCCGGATGCACAGTCGGGTTTCGAAAAAGGTTATACGACTTCACTGGCTGGACACAGTGGTGCCAATATGATTTATGAATCAGCAGGCATGCAAGCCAGTTTATTGGGTGTCAGTCTGGAAGGGTTTGTCGTCGATAACGACATGTTGGGAGCAGTCAATCGATCGATTCGAGGTTTAGAAATTAACGACGAATCAATGTCGGTTGAAGTAATGCGCGATGTCTGCGTCGAGGGACCCAAACACTATCTCGGTCATGATCAAACCATGAATTTGATGCAGAAAGACTATGTATATCCTGAGGTTGGCGACCGTACCAGCCCCAAGGAATGGGCAGAGCAGGGCTCAACTGACGTGATTCAGAAGTCAAGAATTATCGTGGACAGAATTCTGTCAAATCACTTTCCGCGCTATATTGATGAGGCAACCGATCAAAAATTACGCGAATCGCTACCGATTCGCTTACCACGCTCATATATGAGCCCAAACTAGACGACATCGAACAGTCACTTAGATTATTCATCAACAAAGGTAGGAATTTCATGAATCAGGAAGTTGTCGTCACTTGTGCCGTAACCGGCTCCGGTGAAACGCAAGACAAGCATCCCGACTTACCCATTTCACCGCAACAAATCGCGGCTGCATGTGTTGATGCCGCAAATGCAGGTGCAGCGGTGACCCACATCCATGTGCGTGATCTCGAAACCGGGGCGGGCTGCCGAGATCCTCATCTGTTTGCTGAGGTAGCGGACCGTGTCAGGGCATCGGGTGTCGATGTTGTGCTGAATCTGACTACGGGTATGGGTGGTGATTACGTTGTTGGTGATCCGGTGCCGACTGATCCTGGACCCGGCACTGATTTTGTTTTGCCAACTGAGCGAGTTTCCCATATCGATACCATTTTGCCTGAAATTTGCTCCTTGGATTGTGGCACAATGAATTTCGGCGATGGTAACTTACTGATGATCAATACACCAGATCATTTGCGGGTTGCAGCAAAGCACATTCAGAAACTCGGTGTTAAGCCTGAACTGGAGGTATTTGATACCGGGCATGTTTGGATGGCCAATCGTATGTTGCAGGAAGGGCTGATTGATGAACCGCCGCTCTATCAGATTTGTCTGGGAATTCCCTATGGTGCGCCAGCAACAACCGCGGCAATGAAGGCAATGTGTGACATGCTTCCTGAAGGTGCGAACTGGACAGCCTTTGGCATCAGTCGACACCAGATGCCGATGGTGGCACAAGCGGTCTTGCTGGGTGGCCATGTTCGAGTTGGGCTTGAAGACAATCTGTATCTCGAGCGGGGAAAATTTGCCAGTAACGGTCAATTGGTTGAAAAGGCCGTAAAGATTGTTGAAATGCTGGGAGCAAAGGTGGTCGGACCGGAAGCGGCAAGGGAAAAGTTCAAGTTAACCAAGCAAAAAATGAGGCTTGGGGTCTGAACGGCCGCCAGCAGTCGATAGATTTGGCCACACCCGGAACTACACCAATACTTTTAAGAGCCCATGTTTAACGTAAACATCCGTTCGGCGGAGTGCTCGATTGATGTAGACCTGGGTTCAACCATTCTCGAAGCCGCTTTACAAGCCGGAATAGATTATCCGCATGGCTGCCGCGCGGGTAATTGCGCAGGCTGTAAATCAAGACTGCATTCCGGTGATGTTGAACTGTCACCTTACTCGGAGTTTGCTCTGTCAGATGCCGAGTTCAAAGACGGGCTCATTCTGGCTTGTCGGGCTGTACCTTGGTCGAACTGTGATGTTTCGTGGTGTGAACCCGACGATGTGGCGATTCATCCGGTACTGGATCTGAATTGTGAAGTCCACGCACTCGATCCTTTGACCCACGATATTGTCAGCTTGAAACTCAAGATCACCAATTCGCACACATTCGCATTCAGTTCCGGCCAATTTGTTTACGTCGAATTCGACGGCTTTCCTCGCCGTGAATACTCCATCGCAAGTTTAACGGACGATATCCTTGAGTTTTACATCCGCATCATTCCAGGCGGAACAGTGAGCCCATTTGTCGCAACTTATCTAGACATTGGTGAACGTGTCCGAGTCAACGGACCCTATGGTAACATGTTTTACCGTCAACAACATGAAGGCCCCGTATTCGCTATCGCAGGAGGTTCGGGATTATCAGCCATTCAGCCAGTTGTGCTGGAGTCCTTACAGCAGCGACCGCAGCGCATGGTCAGCCTCTACCATGGCGTGCGCGCGGAGCAGGATGTTTTTCGCCAGAACATGTTTAATGAATTGCAAACCCAGCATGTCGCATTCAGTTATTGTCCCGTATTGTCTGCAACGACTCAGCAGTCCAAAAGAAAAACAGGCATGCTTGCCGAGGTTCTGGATAAAGAGCTGCAGGATGTTGTTGCAGGTAAAGCGTATCTTGCTGGCCCGCCACCAATGGTGCGAAGTTGCAGTGAGGTACTTGCCGAAAAGGGTATGGATCCGATGAACATCCATGCAGATCCCTTTTTCACAGAGGCTGATCAGGCGGGTATTCAATGAGTCAATCGGAACGCACACTTGAGGGTCGAGTCGCACTGATCACGGGTGGTGCGCGCGGCATCGGGCAGGCAATCGCCCGGAATTTTATCCAGCACGGCGCACGGGTCGTCATTGTCGACCATGGTGGTGCCATTGATGGTGGGAATCCGGATGCGAGTGTTGTCGCGCAAGCTGTCGATCAACTTGGAGACAATGCAGTCGGATGCCCTGTCGATATTGGCAGTGTACAGTCGGCTCAAACAGCGGTATCGATGGCTTTGGATCAGTGGGGCAGACTCGATCTGGTGATCAATAATGCAGCTATATTGCGGGATCACTTCATCTTCAAAGCAAGACCTGAAGACTTTGATGAAGTCATTCGAGTCAATTTGGCAGGATACTATTATGTATTGGCAGCTGCGACACCTGTACTTAGAGAGCAGGTCAAGCGCGCTGATCCAAATCAGGCTTACAGTTGGGGACGAATAGTCAACATGGTATCGACTGCGGGATTTTACGGAAACTATGGGCAGTCAGCTTATGCCAGCGCCAAGAACGGCGTCATTGGGCTCACCCGTGTGGCAGCACTGGATCTGGCTCGCGCGGGCATTGCTGTCAATGCCGTCGCACCGTTTGCTCGCTCTCGGGTCACCGAGATGATTGTGCCTGCCAACAAGGAACAGGAAACCTACAAGGCGCGCGCCATGAAAATTGATCCTGACTACGTGGCTGCAGTTGTGCGTTGGCTGTGTTCGGATCAAGGTGAAAACATTACCGGTCAGTTGCTTGGGGTTCGGGGTCGCGAAGTGTTTTTGTTTTCGCAGCCGCGACCTGTGCGAAAATTTGCCATGACCTCGACCGATTCAGCAAGCCTTGCAATTCAGGCTGACGCGCATTTTGAAGATGGATACACGGATTTGATCACTGACCTTGAAGCATTCAACAGTGAACCGCAGGTATGACTGAGGAGACCGACATGAACATTGAACTTGGCTCAGAAGTGGAGTCTTGTGAAGACTTACTCAAAGCCCCTGAAGAGTTTCGGGTGGCAGTTGAGAAAATCGTAATCAGCCACGCAGTCAATGAATATTATGGCGCGCAGGTGTTTGATGAACCCGCGGTAGCGTTAGCCCCGTCACCCTATGCAAAGTGGCTGACTTGCAGGGTTGCGATGGAAGAGTATGGACATCATGTGCGATTCAGTGAACTGGGCCGCCAGATGCAAATTGCACCCGAACGAATGACAACCCGGCACAAACAGCCTTTGTCCATTTTTGAATTCGATCTGAATTCCTGGACGGAGTTTTGCGTGATCAAGATTCTTGCAGATATGGCGGAGGTGATTCAGGTCGAGGACCTGATTCGCTGTACTTTCATACCGCTGCGAAAACTTGCCAGAATGACTATGCCGGAAGAGAAGTTTCATGTGCAGTTCGGGCTTGATTTTACCGAAGAAATTTTGCAGGGGGACGCGGGTGCACAAGATGTTCAGGATGTCATTGATCGGTATTACCCGATGATGCACAAATTCTTTGGCCGACCCAATTCTGAAAATAATCGAATTTATCGCAAGTGGGGAATCAAACAGCGGACCAATGAAGCCATGGCGGAAGATTATGTCAACCGAATCACGGCTGTTATTGAGGGTAAATTTGGGCTCAAACTACCAACTGTTTCTGCCTGAGTTTGGGAGATATCAATGACGGTTCAGGTTCCTGATACTCCCGAGCTGCAAGCGTTTTACAAGCGTTTGCCACGATACAGTCTGGCTCCGTTGTGGACTGTATTGAGCAGTTTAATCACACCGGAGCCCGTCAGCCGCTGTCAAGTGGCGCTCTGGAATTATGAGGAAGTGCGTCCACTGATTATGGAATCCGGCTCACTCATCACAGCTATGCAGGCTGAACGCCGGGTGTTGATCCTCGAAAATCCAGGAATGCCGGGGGAGTCAAAAATAACAGATACACTCTATGCGGGCCTGCAATTGATTTTGTCAGGTGAAGTCGCGCCAGCGCATCGGCATACTCAATCTGCGCTGCGGTTTATCGTGGAAGGTAGTGGTGCGTACACGGCAGTTGATGGTGAAAAGACGATTATGGAAGAGGGCGATTTTGTGATCACACCTTCCTGGACCTGGCACGATCACGGCAATGAAAGTCGACAACCCATGATTTGGCTTGATGGACTCGATATTCCATTGGTGAGTATGCTGGACGCATCATTTTTCGAAAAATACCCGGATGACGTGTTTCCACCATCGCGGCCGGTGGGCGATGCCTTAGCCCGCTACGGTTCTGGAATGCTGCCCGAGGGCTATGAGAACAGCACTCCTACCTCACCCGTATTCAACTATCCGTTTGCGCGAACTCGCGATGCATTGGAACAAATGAAAATCGCCGAGCATTGGGATGCATGCCATGGATTGAAGTCACGATACGTGAGTCCGATTACCGGTGATTATGCGATGCCGACTATGGCAACATTTATGCAATTGCTGCCAAAGGGGTTTGAGACTGAATCTTATCGAGCAACTGACGCGACGGTGTTTTCGGTCGCTGCGGGCAGTGGTTACTCGCAAGTTGGTGAGGTGACACTGAACTGGCAGCGGCGCGATACCTTTGTGGTGCCGAGTTGGACCGAAGTTCGGCACTACCCGAAAGAGGATTCGTACTTATTCAGTTTTTCCAATCGCCCTGTGCAGGAAAAACTTGGGCTTTGGAGAGAACTTCGAGGCTAGGCAAGCAAGCTTTGGTTAACCCATCAAAGGTGCGTCCGCCCAGCAACGACCTGACTTCAAGATTGTCATCGGTATTGCGCCGGTTGGAACTGATCGATTGGTACAGCCGGGTCGGACAGCGACCTGACGCGGTCGATCAAGCGTGTGTTGAAGCGCATCTGACAGCGCTTGGATTCGCTGATATCAAGATTGAATATGTTACTGATATCAACGCAGTAATAAATTGTACTAAGGTTGATTATGATCTAGAATGGCTTGCAGTTGAAGAAGACTTCCGTGATCAGCTTAAGCGATCGATTGATCCTGTCGAACTGGATGATCTTAACCGTTCGCTGAGAACGGTAATCGACCCAATGTCTGAGCGAGTGATGCAGGCAGCCAGGAAAAATTTGCCCACCGACCAACTTCAGATTCTCAAAGTGGCTGCGGGTTGTGCCATCGAAGCCTGTTATCAATACGCTTTGGAAGTTGCAGTGGATTCGAAATCTGCAAGTGTCTTTGTTTCCAAAATTAGAATTTTTGAGCAAGGCAGATGGCCGTTGACTGTAGCCAATGAGCGGTTTCACGTTTTCTGAAATAACGCCATTGATCACAGGAACGCGAAGATTTTGTTGAATCCCGTTAACGATAGACTACGGAAATAGCGAAGGCTACGAAAATCTCGGTAGCCATTGATTGTGAAATTACAATATCTGAGTAAGGCGGTGGTTATTGACTGTACTGAGGAGCGGTTTCGTAGCTGCCGAGGTGAAGTCAGATTAGAATCTGAACTGCAAAATGGTTCTCGCGGTGCTAGCGGCCGGGTATTGCACTGACAACGAAAAATTTTAACAATGTAAATTGGCATATCCATGACTGTGCAACCAGGAATTCTGACGGACCCCTCGCTTTGTCATTTTCATGTCGAGTATTCGTTTTCCGACTTCAATAACTTAAACGAATTAAAACGGATCATTCGTGCAGAGCAGGAATCGGCGAACTTGCGTAATCGTCAAGTCTTGTTTGGGTTCAGCGGTGCCTTATGGAGTGCAATTTCAACGGCTAAGGTTCCACAAGAATATCGACCATTTGAGGCCATTCGCGCGAATGCCGGCTCCGCGCCATCTACCCAAGGTGATTTGTGGGCGTGGGTACAAGGAGATTCACACCCACTGAATCTGGATACTGCACTCAGTCTCAATCGAACCTTGAGAAATATGGGTGCGTGTCGGAACCTTGCAGTCTTCGGTTTTGTTCGGCACGAAAACCGTGATTTTACCGGCTTCATCGATGGTACGGAAAACCCTCAAGGGGATGCTGCGCAAGAAGCTGCACTCATCGTGGGCGGGAACGGCAGTAGTTTCGCACTGACGCAAAACTGGATTCACGATTTGACTCGCTTCAATGCACTTGATATCGCAGAACAGGAACAGGTCATTGGTCGAACCAAGCGCGACAGCATTGAACTACAAGGTAGTGCCATGCCTGTAAATTCACATGTCAGCCGTACCGATGCGACTGTCAACGGGGTTAAACAGAAAATTCTAAGGCGTAGTGTTCCGCATGGAGATTTCGACAATCGGGGATTACATTTTGTCGCGTTTGCGTGCAACTTGGGGCGCATTCAGGTACAGCTTGAACGAATGTTTGGTGCAACTGATGATGCCATTCATGATCGCTTGGTGAAATTTTCAACACCGGCGTCTGGTAGTTACTGGTACGTTCCTACTGTTGAAGCACTGCACGACTTGACCTGAATAGTTGTTTCAATTTGAGGTTGAGGTGGCTGAATTAGATTGACTCATCGCAATGAATCTCGTTGAACAGATATTTAGTGCGAGTCGCTTGTCAGAGTTGCGAGATACAGTCGCACTCAAATGGGCAACCGGGACCTGTACCTACCTAGCGCTATCCTACAGGATTCAATCCGTCAGTAATGTGCTCAACGAGCACGGTATCGGGCTTGGACAGCGTGTTGTGTTGCAGTGTGCCGATACAGTTGACCTGGTTGCTGCATACTTCGCAGTTATCAATGTCGGCGCGGTCGCCATTGCAGTTTCGACAAGGTTGGATGAAACCGAGCTGACGCATGTCATTCAAGACAGTTCTGCCTGTGCATTGATTTTTGATTCCTCAACCGTCGAAACATACCGATCAGTCAACCAAAATCGCCCTCAGACTTTTATACCCATTCACTTGGATGACCTATGTGTCGATGGGGGAGAACGGCAAGAAATTCATCCAGTGGCGCGATGCTCGCATCATGAAGCGCTTTGGGTTTATTCTTCCGGATCAACAAGTCGGCCCAAGGGTATTGTGCACACCCATAAAAGCATCCTTGCCTGTTCAGAGTTTCACCGGCTTAGTCTTGAAGTTAAACAGGGGGACCTGGTTTTCTGTACCTCCAGATTATCTTTTGCCTATGCGCTTGCTAATGGTTTGCTGGCACCGCTGCGGTTAGGCGCTACGGTCATACTGCATCCTGAATGGATTACCCTGACCGTATTTCGTACGATCATCGAAACGCAGCGACCTCGCATCGTTTTTTCAGTACCGAGCATCTTCCGAAATTTGCTGGATCATTTGTGCGATTCTGATGCGGAAACGTTTGCTGTTCCAGACCATTACGTGTCAGCCGGAGAACACTTACCGGCGGAGGTTCGTACGCGCTGGCAGACATTGTGCAACCGCTCGATCATCAATGCCTATGGCTGTTCGGAAACTTTGTTTCTGGCACTCGCTGGGACGGTTCAGGATACGCCATTGAATTCTGTCGGAAGTCTGCTACCGCATGTGGGTGGTCAATTACGGACTGGGAGCCACGCCGATGTTGCTGAGTTTGAGGCACCGGGCGTACTGTACTTATCCCATCCATTTATGTTTTCGCATTATGCGAACCGCGCGGAAGATACCGCGGCACGGCTTGTCGACGACCACTTTAATACCGGGGATCTGTATAGTCAGGATGCGCAAGGTAACTGGTATCACCGGGGGCGGGACGATGAGTTAATCAAAGTCGCCGGTCAATGGGTCTTTTTACGAGATATTGAAGCGGTTGCACGAACATCGTGTGCGGTATCGGATGTCGCTGTCGTTAGCGCCCAAGATGATGCAGGCATGGTTCGAGCGGCTTTATTTCTCGAACCAAGCAAGAATGTTTCCCCAGATCTGGCACTTACAAGAATTTGCAATCATATCGAACAGCACTTACCGATGGTCAGACGACCCAGTTGGATCCGTGTAATCAGGCAGCTACCAAGAACAGCCAATGGTAAAATCAGTCGTTCTGAGCTACAGCGAAAAGTGAGCGGAACAGGTCGTGATTGAATGGGAACGGATCGCACTGCAACGGCGATAAACTGTGCTTGACTGCAGTAGCGTTGCGGATGCCGTCTTGAATCGAATTAGCTACAAATGACCAACACCATGATGTTCACACCCTTTTGTCAAAGAAGTGGTGAATAAGTCGAAGAAAAAACCAGCTGCCGGTGTTGCTGCCGTTGGAATGGATATTTCCAGCCAATGGAGACATTCAGTGGAATGGGGTGAATGCGATCCCGCTGGCATCGTTTTCTACCCTAACTTCTATCGCTGGTTTGATGCCAGTTCGCATCATTTGATGAATCAGCACGGATTTGGGCAGACAGAGATGATTTCACGTTATGGAATCGTCGGGTTTGCGCTGATCGATTCTGGTGCTGAATTTATTCACCCCATTCGTTGGGAAGATGAAGTGTTGGTAAACAGTCGGATTACGGAACACTCTCGTAAAACGATGACAGTGTTTCACGAGATTCACGTAGTCGACAATCGGCAGCAACTTTGTGTCAAGGGCTTTGAGGTCCGAATTTGGGCGAAACGCGACGCAACGACCGGTACCATGAAGGCTTGGAGCCTGCCTGATGAATTCGTTCGATACTTGGGCGGAAATACTGATTGAATCGATTTCACTGGAACATATCGTTTTGGTTTCAAATTAATCCCTACCTATTGCAAAAAGGGGAGAGTGAAATTTCTAAATCAACCTGTACTGATTTCATGCGTATTACAGCTGCATCATTTGTACAGGATTAGATGACGCGGATTAGAAGGGTCTATCGAATTACAATAATAAAGGTGAATTCATTTCGATGAACAATTTGGAAAAATTCGGCCCGGATAAAATTTGTCTAATTGACTATGTCCAAGTTGTCACAGCACCTATGACAGTGGAAGTGGATGAGACGTAATTTGATGGCATTGAGAAGAACAAATCTAAATCGAAGAAAATTAGAGCAGGCCGTGGCAGCGTTGGAAAAGTTGCTGTGGTGAGCAAGAAAGAGCGACAAATCAAACGGGGTCAAGGCCAAAGTGAATTAAGACACAAAGTGCCTGACGCTGCATGCATTTATCCGCGAAATTGCGGTACAGGGCTTAACAGTGCATTCCGATGATTTTTGTCAGTTATCAGGATTTGGATGGTTTCAAGCACCGCTCTGTCAAGCACTTGAGCGGTGAGTTTGCCGGGCGGCATAATCTGCGGGAGATGGATACGGTCAAGCAGATGGAGTCAATCGAGGCCGGATTCATCGGCAAGCGACTGATGAACAAAGGTCTGGCCGATGGCGTTGATGGCTGATTGCACTGAGTGCTGATCATTAAGTGTTGTATCGATGAAGCAGGCCGAGACATCACAACTGAACCATCAATCGGGTACACAATCCGAAGACGTGCACTGCCGAGCTAAACGCATTGCCCAACGATTGATGAGCACGCCACGAATCAATAACCGCGATATCAAGGCAAAGAAAAACAATCTTCGGGATTAATGGATTTTAGAAAATCATTCTAATGGGGAAGCCATATTTATAATCTCCCAATATTTTGTAGCACCCCTGGTTGTCCTGGAAACGGCCAATCCCATACGATTCTTGCTGGCTGTCAGGCCAGTACTTATCGTCATCGTTTAGGCCCTCATAACCCAGTGCTAGGTCAAAGGCACGCTTTCTGAGAAGTTGCAATACGCAGTTTTCGACCGTGAATGGATTGCGCTGATCGGTCAAATAATCGGCTAACTGTATAGTGCAATTCAAGATACGATCGGCTTCCCACAAAAGGAGTGAACCACCTTCGGAGGATAGTAGTGGTCCATCGTCCGCTGGGCAATGATTTCTTTGTGGTTGAATGTACTGCACGCGATAGTGGATTGAAGTGTACCCAGATTTGTAGACACAAGGAATGGTGAATCAGACCAATTCATACAAGGGTCATTCACACCCTTGTATGAATCCAATTGCCAATCCGTGTAGTAAAAATCGTACATATAGAACGCCTCAGCCAATCTATGAAAAAAGATGCCTGAACTCGTTTTCAAAGGCGATCGGTGAGCGGTAGTCCAGTGCTGAGTGCAGACGAGTGGTATTGTAATAACCATCAATGAACTGCACGATTGCTGCACTGGCCTGCTGCCTGGTTTCGAATGTATGCAGGTCCAGCAGCTCCAACTCAAGAGTTGAGAAAAAAGACTCAGCCATCGCATTGTCATAACAGTCACCAACCCGTCCCATCGAGCGCAGGATGCCAGCTTGCTCACAGCGGTTACGAAACTCAGCCGAGGTATACTGACTGCCCTGATCGGAATGATGGACCAGAATATTCGCATCCGGATTGCGTTGCAACAACGCCTCATTCAGTGCAGTGACCATCAACCCTGTGCTGTGGCGTGCCGACATCCAATACCCGACTATGCGCCTTGACCACACATCCAACACCACAGCCAGATACAAAAAACCCTGTCGAGTGTGAATGTAGCTCGAATCAGCCACCCACAAACGGTTCGGAGCCTCAGCAGTGAAATCCCGGCCGACAAGATCCGCAGCCTTGCCCGCATGCGGATCACGCCAGGTCGTCTTGCGCTTGGCTCGGCGGGTCATACATCGGATACCAGCCTCTGTCATCAGCCGCCGGACCTGGCGAAGACTGATCGGCTCACCCAGCAACAGCAGCATCTGATGCAAGCGCCGAGCTCCATAACGCCCGCGACACTCGGTATGCAGCGTACGTAGCTTCTGAATCAAAGCGGTTGTCTTTTGAGCCGCTTCAGATCGCTGCTGACTTTGAGCCAGCCAGCGATAATAACCACTTCGAGCGACCTCACACACCCGCGCCATCTCTAAGACCGTAAACTCAGCCCGATTCGCCGCCATGAAACGATACACGCTCACAGCCCTTCCAGGTTCTCCCGGGCGAACCAGGCCGCTGCTTTTTTTAAAATGACATTATCGCGACGCAAACGCGCAATCTCAGCCACTAACGCAGCCTTATCGGCTTGATCACCCAATTGGTCCTCACCACCCACTGATGCCAGCCAGCGATGAATCGTGTTCGCACTCGGTTCATAATCACGAGCGACCGCCGCCACTGAACGACCGCTGTGTACCTCGCTTATAATCTGCTCACGCAAAACCTTTGAATAATGCTTCCTGCCCATCAGAAATCTCCCCTCCCAGCGTCTCCGCCTGTCGTTGTTGACGTATGATACGTCGGAAATCCCTGTGCCTGCAAATCTCACCATTTGAACTGTCCACAAAAGCGCGCCCAGTCCAGATAAAGAACAGTGTAGGGTATTTGGTCGTTTGTGGATTAACGATTTGTTGTTGCTGATATGTACCAAAAACCAACACTAATTTCTACATTTTTTGAGAATATCGAGCTAATTCTTAAGCCTAATTGATTGTTCGCAAAATTCCTGTATCTCATCCCATAGGTGATCAGCATCCCATAACTGGAGAAAACTCCGATCAATATCGTCAGTTATATGCCGGCACTTTAGTAAATCGTAATTGCCAACCACTTTGATATTGGTAACCATGAAAAATTGTTTATCCATCACCGATTCAAGTTTAGGAACATAATCCATCAACATCTGTGCCTGTTCCTCAGTCACTTTTAACAAATTTTCCAAGGCATCATTAATCGTGTTTCGGATTAAATGAAAGGCATCACCGTACACTAACCACCACGCAAACATAATTTTTCCATTAAGAAAAATAAATGCGATGTCCCTCAAGATGCTATTTGAGAAATATATAGTTCCAAACCCTGGATGATCAATATAACTGCCGTCCAAATCTTGTGCTGGAGGCTTCTCTCTGCAAAACGTCAAATAGTTATACCCTGTGTTTTTGAAATGTAATGGGAAAGATGTAATATTTTTAACGATACGCGGTTGAATTTGTTTATTTATTTGAACTTTGCTGAGTCGGCTGAATCCATTCAATAACACTTCAGACCCAAATTTTGGGATAAATTCAGAAATGTTTGCTGAATTAATTTCACAGTAATCTATAGTGGGGAACAAATGGACTCTTGCTTCCGGGTAACAACGATACAATCGAGTTGTAAAGGATGCTGAAGTAACCCCCTGTTTCAATTTTTTTTCTCCTAGATGAATGGTATGTCGAAATTTAACTCCGTAGAACAGCGAAAAAGGATCTTTATCAAATGAAGAGAACCAATTGATTCTGCATCGCTGAAACAAATCACTACGAACACCGAGATACTGTTTGCCAAAGGTTAGACTAAGCGGAATAATCATTCCAATTCGCCCCGAACTCTTCAGAAGATCTAATGAGCGAATAACAACGTAAGCGTAGATATCTGGAAACTTGATTCCATTAAAGTGAGAAATAACGTCATACTGCGTCATTACTTTTTTTGTGCCCAAATAAGGTGGATTTCCAATGATGACATCAAATCCGCCACGTTGTGCTAGAACTTCGTAGTGTTCCACAAACCAGTGAAACGGACGTGTCCGTTCTATCCAACGGTTCATCTTACTAGAATTGCTCCCGTGATATTTAGAAAATTCCACGTCAAGTTGTTTTCGAAAATCGCCTAGTTTTGTTTTCAATATCGCTTTCTGTTGTTTTAAATCTAGCGCATCGGATTCGTGGTCAGTTTGCATCATTTGAAGAACAACAAATTCATTACCAATTTCTCGCGCTATCGATTTGATTGTTCGATTAAAGGATGAACCGAATATGTCATTAGTCACCTCTTTTTCTGAAGCTAAACCAACCAGCGCGTTGCCTGCTCGAATATTGAAATCAATATCAGGCAGCGGTTCAATTTGATCGACTGCTTCAAGTTGAGCGACAAGTTTCAGAAACAATCGCAACTTACAAATTTCCACTGCTTCGTCCATTATGTCGACGCCATAAAGATTGTTGACGACTATTGTCTTTAGGATGAAATAATCTTCGTTTGCGTGTAAATCTATGGTACTTAGAGTTTCATGAAATTTCTCTGACTCGATTTTCTTGAGTGAAGAGCCGACTATTTCTCGCATGGTATCGACACATGTAGAATAAATTGACACCAAAATGTTCAATGCAGAAAACAAAAATGCTCCAGAGCCACAAGTGGGATCGAGAATAGAAATACTTTTTACAGATTCCCAGATTTCCCATACCAACTTGATGTCATTACTTCCTGAAATCACATCCGATAAAAACGTTTCTAAATCTAGGTTGTTAGTGACCAAAGAGTCGATTGAATCAATCTCTCGCGACTCCATTCGACGTACCAACTCTTGGTAACGTCGATGCCTAGCATAAGTTTCAAGAGGCTTTTCAGTTGGCAACGAAAAAAGACTATCAGACGGTTCAATTTCGTCGTTACTTGGCTGTGTAGAGAAAGACTGAAATTGCCGTCGGTTTGGACTTTTATCAATATCACCCGCGACCATGGGTAATTCGGTATTGCATGTCATACCATACCGATTAGTTTCAAAAATGTACCTGTCTGGATTGTTTGAAATAAGTTTCCAAATATCGCCGTTCTTTGAAAAGGCTTTTGGATATCGCTTTTGTACAGTGTCAAGAATTTGTGGAATAATTGAATTGCGCGTAATGTAACCAGTAACGTCCTCAGGGGTATAGTAAGCCGCTTTTTCTTTCTGATTAATGTACTTTTCGAATATGTAGCCTATAACATCTGGATTGATTTCATTGTCGTTCCGCAGAGGTCGATCATCAAGATGCCAATCATATTTGTCAAAAAACTGAAAAGTTTCTTCGAATGCACTGTCAGGGATTTCGATTTGACAATATTCTCTTTCTAGGTCGTGGAAATCAAATAGTCCTCCATTCAAATAGGGAATGTCACCAAACAAGTGAGTGAAATCTTCACTTCGCTCACTTGATGGCTGGTTTATTCCCTCGTGAAACAGGCGCAATAGAAAATCGCGATAGAAATTTTGAAATGTGCCGGAGCCATACTGTTTGCGAACTTCGTCGAGTCGGGTTCGCAGATAATTTACATCACCATCAAGAAAGCCGCGTTTTTGAACAAAGTAAATAAACATCATTCTATTCAACATGATTGACGCGTACCATTCTGTGTCAGATTTTCGGTTGATTCCATTGATGGAATTGAGAAAGTTTTTGTGTTCTTTTTTAAACTCGTCGTAGAATTTTTTTGTGACTTTCTCTGTATCGAATGCTTGGCTTACATCTTGTGTAACGCTTAGTAGAGATATTTCATCTTCTTGATCAAGATTGAATTTTAGGTACTCCAGTTTCTGAACGAGAAGTTCGCCCGATTGATTCGATTGGTACCAATGTGTGCGTACCAAATATCGTTGACCTTGTTGTTGCCTTTTGACCCACTGCCATGCTTGTCTTTCAAAATACTCGCTCGCAAAGATTAGGATGTGCTCGTGAGCAATTCTAGAAACTTGAATTTCTATAGCCTTACGTATTGATTGAATTGGAATATCTTCATCTGAAACTAATTTGACTTGGTAGACTCTAAAGCCCCGTTTCTCAGCTATCGCATCCAACGTATAGTCACAATTTCCTACTGTGAGAGTTATAAGTTCATCCGCACGATCCCAACCCAACTCTTCGATAAAAATTTTTCGATACTCAAACTTTTTCAGGTGAGCACCAATTCTATTGCGATTAAATTGACGTGTATTCATACTGAATCAGTTTTGACGAGTCCAAGAGAACAAAGAATTTGCGTATCGTACGGTTCTACTGTCGGGCGCACAATACAGAGTCGATCCTCATCACGAAGAGACAAAATTACCTGTACTAGTTCCTGATCGCTAATTTCTGTCCGCAATTGACGGTTCAGTACCTCAGTTGCTCTATTGCTTAGCGGGTAGTTGTAGAGATCCTCTATAGCTAACGCCAAAGGATTTGTAGCAAATGGCGTACCTTGTACCTGTTTTGCGTATTCTTTAAGTCTTTGGTAAACTTTGAACCTAGCACCGCTTGGTCTTCCGAGTTGTCCGCCTAACCGTTTAGTACTTTGGTGACAGATTTTTTTTGCAACAGTTTGAACGACAGAGTGGTGATAATCTGAACGTGGGAGTGCTTGAGCATCGAATGAACATTCCGCTGTCTGAAGAATTTCGTACTGATTTTCAGTAATTGAATTACCGTTAGAATCGACCCACGCTAGCGTGTCGACTCCCGATGCTGTCCTTAAATGGACCAACACACCTTCTACTAAATCGCTTGAAAATTGGGCTAGAGATTTGGTTGAATGCACAACATGGGGAAGTTTTTTTACGGCACTTGCTAATCCTTTGTTGTTTGCCGTAGCGTTTTTCCAAATCTGATAGGCATAAGAAGAAAGATCAACTTCTGAATCTTCTTCACCGTCGAACACTCCTTCTTTTTCGCTATATAAATCAATGAGCGTGGCTTGCTGTGTTTCGTCTTCAAAGAAAGACTCGTCGGTTCCAACTACTTCTGCATTTTCTCGCAGTCGCTGGCTGACGCGAGTTCGGAGCTTTATTATTCGCTCAACGCCGTCACTTGGCAGAAAAGAATAGCAGAGAATTTTCGAACTCTTTTGCCCTATTCGATCTACTCTCCCCACTCGCTGAATTAATCGAATAATTGCCCAGGGCAAATCATAGTTGACGACAATAGAGCAGTCTTGGAGATTTTGACCCTCACTCAAAATATCCGTAGAAATCAACACCCTCAATTGATCATCTAGTCTCAAATTCAAACCGTTGCTTTGTGGACTGAATTTGTGTGCGAGATCGGTTGGTGAAGTTGATGAGCCAGTTACAGCCTTCAGAATACTTCCACTAGAAATTGATAGTTCTTTAGCTAAGTAGTTGGATGTATCAGCAAATTGTGAGAAGACGAGAATTTTTTCGTCTGGATGGATTTCATTAATAAGCCGGCGGAGTTCGTTTAGTTTTTCGTCATTTTTTGAGTCCCACTCATCAAATTCGTCAATCAAACGCAATAGACAATCTGTATCCGATTGCAAATCAGCGAGCAAATCAGAATTAAAGTAGCTTGAACTTATCCATCGAAATCTTTTGTAGTACTTCTTTGTATAGAGCTCATACACTTTGCGAGCCATCTCAAAGAAATCTTCAAATGACTTGAGTTGTACAACTTGGTCGTGATTCTCCTGGTCTTCTTCGTTATCGTTGGGAGATGGATTTTCGTAAACCGATTCTATGTCTCGGTCGGCCAATACGCTACTAAACTGACCGAAATCTGTAGTACCAATTGGAAAATTAGTACCATTGTTGATTGCATACAAATAGATGCAATTTCGTTCTATATGTCTTTTTACTGACAACTGAAAAGCGTAACCACTACTCTCTAAGCGCTTGAATAAATTGGTCCTACAGAATCCCATTAGCCTTTTCCCAGCTCTAGAGAGATCATCTACGATTTTCTTTTCCGCTCGATTCAACCTGTCGTAATTGTTGGCATCGAAGTAATTCTTCAAACCATATCGTGGTAACTTGAGATTGTTTATTGCATAGACAACGTCATCTGCAAACATCTTCGAGTATTGTTCATTAACCTCAAATCTAACTGTTTTAGGAACCCTATCTGGAAAAATCGATTTCGTTCCATCGCTGAACATTAAGTAGAATTGTTTGGTTTCATTGTCTTTTATTGCGTAATTGTTCTTTATGAATTGACGAGTCCGCCGTACGAGGAACAGACGCATGAGCTCACGCCAATCATCAGCGTATTCAGACTTATCGAAGGCTAGTAGTGAACGAATTGGTGCCTGATGCCTGCGGGAAAACTCTGCTTCCCCAATTTGTCGCAAAAACTTTTCAGGGCGAATGCCGAGATCTTGTTCATCAGAAATAAAGAGTCTCAATTGACTTGAGAGGTCTCTATAGGATTTGTTGTATGGTGTAGCTGATAGCAATATGCACTTGCTGTCGTTTTTTGAAATGTACTCCTGAATAGATTTGAATCTTTTCCCTTCGCGATTTCTTAAATTGTGACTCTCGTCAATCACAACCAGTCTATATCGCTTAATTGATGGTAGTGTCTTCTGCACCATCCCCAAAGACATTACTCGACCAATAAGGCGATAATTCTCGAGATAACTCTCCCACATGACGACAAGGTTTTTCGGACATATCACAAGAGTTTCGAATCCGTAGTCTTCTTCGAATATCTTTGCCAAAGCAGTTGCCATCAATGTTTTCCCTAAACCAACTACATCGCCGATGATCACACCACCGATCTTGTTTATGTGTCGTGCGGCAATGCGCACTGCAGCTGATTGAAAATCTAGAAGTTGATTTTGAAAGACCTTGGGTACACTAAATTCGGTCAATCCGGCCCGCGCATCTTCGGACAAGTGATAAGCGATTTTTAAGTAAATGTAATATGGTGGTACAAGACTTGTTCTAGCCCAACTTTCTTGAATAATGCGTTCCAATTCATCAGAAATATCAATACACCATTGATCATTCCAACGGTCTTCAAACCACGACACTAGTTTTTCACACGCGTCGCGGTCGAGAACATCTATATTTAGTTCACCTTGGCTTGAGAGGCCGCTAATTGTTAGGTTGCTGCTACCAATGAACCCAACATATTTGTTTATTGGGTCATCTCGAAAGACTAGGTATAGTTTTGCGTGTAGAGGATGTCGAAGATAGAGTTTGACGATGACTTGTTTTCTTTTTATCTGTCGTGCAAGTCTTTGGAGAGTGGCTTCATCGAAGTTTGTTGGTGCACCAAGAATTAATTGAGTGCGAAACTCTTTTGCGAGTTGTTTTTTTAGACGATTGGCTGTCTGGTTATCTACCCCCCCCCATCTAAGTCATTGTATATGAGTCTTAATTCATCGAACGGTGCAGATTGCATCCCTACCAGCAAACGACAACACTTACCATCTTCGCCGCTCATATGTTCTACTTGTTTTCCAATCGCTCCCCAGCCACGAAGATTGAAATACCCCACACAAAAATCTACTCGTGTAGACACCTGCATCGCTCTCTTCAAAGCAGTTCGCAGTTCTGATTTAATGTTGTCGTAAATTGATGGCACTTTTTCGTTTTTGTTGGTGCTCTGTTCTAAGAATTTTCTACTCGATAGGTTCGATTAAGTTTGTTGAGCAATTGTACTGGCTTTGCTGTTTGGATGTTTGCAGTTCGATCTGTGCGATGTGGCGAATTAACATGAGCTATTGCAATATGATTTTTGTCAGTTATCAGGATTTGGATGGTTTCAAGCGCCGCTCTGTCAAGCACTCGAGCGGTGAGTTTGCCGGGCGGCATAATCTGCGGGAGATGGATACGGTCAAGCAAATGGAGTCAATTGAGGCTGGATTCATCGGCAAGCGACTGATGAACAAAGGTCTGGCCGATGGCGTTGATGGCTGATTGCACTGAGTGCTGATCATTAAGTGTTGTATCGATGAAGCAGGCCGAGACATCACAACTGAACCATCAATCGGGTACACAATCCGAAGACGTGCACTGCCGAGCTAAACGCATTGCCCAACGATTGATGAGCACGCCACGAATCAATAACCGCGATATCAAGGCAAAGAAAAACAATCTTCGGGATTAATGGATTTTAGAAAATCATTCTAATGGGGAAGCCATATTTATAATCTCCCAATATTTCATTGATATAGGTGACCGGAGCATTGCTGTTAGTTGCAAAATTCCTTACCCGAGTCGGGCAGAGTTCAGAAATACTATTCTTGGCGTAGTTCATCGGATCGCTACTGTAGGTGTCACGGGAAAAGTTGAATGCTATTCAGTCAATTATGTGAACCTGATTGAAGGTGCAACGCTTACAGAGCAAATCAAGAAAATTGACCTTGATATCAGAATCGGTTCTCTTCAAGTAAAAGACGAGCACATAAATATTCAAGTCCATCATTTCGAAAGTGAAATCGTTCATATTCTAACCGTAATTTCACCCGCGAACGTAAAGATGCCTGATGGCAAAGAGATACAAGGAATTATCTAGAATATTGATTCGATTCGAAACATTAATCTTCTTGACTTCAATGATTTCGCAAAATAACTGGAATCAGAACTTGATAATTTGAAGCAGTTAAAAAAATTGGTCCTTTAAATGTCGAGCGCACGATGCCATTGAACAAATGAGGCCAAGATATGAATGAGATAATCCAGTTTCCAAAGACGCCTACGGCAACTTTCGCAACTACAACGGTTTTAGTTATTGGAGACCTAACCTTAGCACCAATTGAAGCGCCTTGGCCTACTCAAGAGCAAAATTTCAAAATTACACAAGATGCACCCTCCTTTAGCAATTACGCAAGTCCTTACATACCGAATTCAAATTTGTCAATAATTTCACAGAATTTTGCTGCCGAAATAGCGAAGATGTTTTCAGTGCTATCTGAAGATCAGGAGCCTTTTGGTTCAGAATTCGAAGCTGTCTGGGATGCAAACTTAAATGAACTATATGAGTCCTAAGTCCCGCGAATGAAATTTGACACTGAGTATCTGCAACGGCATATTCCCTACTAATTTGCTACTGAAGAACGACAGAATTTGGTTAATGAGTTAAAAGCAATCTCTGAAGGTGGAAGTGGTCAATATCTGCATAGCAAATATAACGACTCGTTTAAAACCATATGTTACAAGGAGATTGGTGCAAGAATTGCAATTATTCACTTTTGAAACAGGGGAGCGTCATTCGGTCAAGGGCCTGATGAGGAATATGTCGTACGTCTCGACGACGCAAATTCAATGCCCTTAGCTACTCAATCAACAACTGTGGACAGAAAAAAACTGTTTACCCTAAGCAATACTAGTTTCTACATGCTGGTATTAAAACTCTCTATCCATTTTTGCCGTCTGCACGAAAAAATCAACCGAAAAGATACCGAAGTTGCCAGGTGAAGATATTGTATTGAGTTTTAGTAAACGTTCACGCTGAACCGATTGATAATAGTCTATCATCAGTTATTTCCTGTTTTATTCAGTTCCAAAATAAACCCTATCCACAACCAATGGGTAAGAGCTAAAAATGATTAAACTCTATGACTATTTTCGAAGCTCGGCAGCTTACCGAGTCCGCATAGCGCTGAATTTAAAGGGGATCAAGTATGAGAGTCAGTCGATTCATCTTCGCAACAATCAACAGCTTACTGACTCCTTTCAAGCAATCAATCCACAGGGTCTGGTACCGGTACTGGAAGACGGGAACGTGGTGATCACGCAATCAATTGCAATTCTGGAGTATTTAGATGAGCAATATTCGAGCCCCCGAATATTACCAACAAAGGCATCAGACCGAGCTTATGTACGCTCAATCGCATTGGCAATCGCCTGCGATATTCACCCGTTGAACAACCTCAGGATACTCAGGTATCTTGAATATAATCTCAGCCTAAACAACAGTCAGCGAACTAACTGGTACCGGCACTGGATTGCAACCGAATTTCAAGCGCTGGAAGCCAAATTGTCTGCAGATAAACGACGTGGGGATTTTTGTTTTGGCAATTCACCTACGGTAGCAGATATTTGTTTGGTTCCACAAATGAGTAATGCGCGGCGATTCAATTGTGATTTGACAGATTATCCGAGTCTGATCGCGATTGATCACAACTGCAGGCAACTGGATGCGTTTCAGCGGGCTGCCCCCGAAAACCAGCCAGATGCTGAATAATCGATAAATGTGAGGAGTGTAAAACGATGGGATGGCAACGTAAGGTATTGAGAGTCAATCTCACGGATGGTAAGATTCAAACCGAACCGCTGAATATGGAATGGGCTCAACAATATCTAGGAGAGCGCGGCTTGGGTTCCAAGTATTTATCTGAAAATATGGACCCTTCAGTCGATGCACTGGATCCTGCCAATGTTTTGATTTTCGCAACCGGGCCATTAACCGGGACTATGGCATCAACCTCAGGTCGCTACGCAGTGATTACCAAAGGTGCTTTAACCGATGCAATTGCGTGTTCAAATTCCGGTGGTAAGTTTGGTGCAGAATTGAAATTTGCAGGCTACGATCTGTTAATCCTGGAAGGTAAAGCCCCTGAGCCATCGTATTTGAAGATTTACGATGATCAGGTCGAGATTATCTCCGCAGAGCCGATCTGGGGTAAATCAGTCTGGGAGACGGAAGAGTACTTGAAGTCGCATCACCAGGATCCTTTGATGAAAGTTGCTTCCATCGGTGTTGCCGGTGAAAACTGCGTGCGCTTCGCTTGCGTGGTGAATGACCTTCACCGGGCTGCTGGTCGCTCCGGCGTTGGTGCAGTTATGGGATCAAAGAACCTCAAAGCGATAGCAGTTCGCGGGACAGTGGGTGTTACGGTTGATGACCCGAAAAAGTTTATGCAGGTGGTCAAGGAGACCCATGCGAAGTTGGCCGGTAGCGATGATGTGAAGGAACTGGCTGCATACGGCACCAATGCCATGATTGACATGATGCAGGAATACGGTGGTTTGCCGACTCGCAATTTTCAGGAAGTTCAGTTTGAAGGCGTGGAGAACATTAATCCCGCAGCGATGACTCGGATTACCAAGAGTGGTCATAAGAACCTGTTAGCCAACAAGGCTTGCTTTGGATGTACGATCGCCTGTGGGCGGATTTCGCATATCGATAAAGATCATTTCACAATTAAGAATCGTCCGGAATACTGGCACGCAAGTGGTGGACTGGAATACGAGACCGCGTTTGCATTCGGACCGGATTGTGGAATTGACGATATCGACGCGCTCACTTTTGCAGGCTTCATCATGAACGAGCAAGGAATGGACCCGATTTCCTTTGGTGGAACCTTGGCGGCAGCCATGGAACTCTACGAGATGGGTGTGATTACTGATGAAGATACCGATGGTGTTGCACTCAATTTTGGCAATCCTGAAGCACTAACGGTGATGGCTGAGAAGACTGGTAGTTATGAAGGATTTGGCCAAATTCTTGGACTTGGTTCCAAGCGGCTGTGCGAGAAGTATGGTCATCCTGAACTGTCGATGACTGTGAAAGGTCAGGAGTTTGCCGGATATGACTCACGTTCACTGCAGGGCATGGGACTTGGCTATGCAACCGGAAACCGGGGCGCCTGTCACATGAAGCATGATGTTTTTGGTCCCGATATGGAAGACCAGACCGGCGAGGGCAAAGCTGTACCCTGTAAGAAATCCCAGGATAAAATCTCGGCAATTGATTCGACCGGACTTTGCTGGTTTACTTTAGGCACCTGGAAAATCACCGACTATCAGGCGCAAGTAGACGCGGCCTGTGAAGGCAATTGGACTGTTGAGAGACTGTTTGAAACGGGGGAGCGTATCTGGAATCTGGAACGTCAGTTCAATCTTTCGGCAGGATTGGGTAAAGCCGATGATTCATTGCCACCTCGCTTGTTGAATGAGCCCGCTAAATCGGGTGTTGCAAAAGGTAAAGTTAATGAACTTGAGCGAATGTTGCCCGAATATTATGAAGTTCGGGGTTGGACTGCTGAAGGCGTCCCAACAAAAGAAACCCTGGATCGACTTGGACTGTAGTCGAGGGTGAACATGCAATTGACGGTTAAACTTGTCGGCCCTCTGAGCAGGTTTCTTCCGGAAGGTTCAGCGGGCAATGAGACTCAGGTTGATGCTGAGGATGGCGTGACTGTCGCGGAATTGATGAAGAAACTGGGACTGCCACAAGACCTCAAGTGTATGGTTTCGATCAACGATAGTATTGTTCCGATTGGAGAGCGGCAGTCGCGTTCGCTCTCCGCTTCGGATCAAATTAAAATCATTCCACCCCTAAAAGGCGGTTAACCGCACAAATCTTGCAATCCTTCGATCAGACGATCTATCCCCTCAACTGCCTTATCAGATTCGAGTGCGCCGTATGAGACGCGTAAACACTGGCGGTCAGTCATGCCGAATGCCATGCCCGGGATGACTGCGACGCGGTGTTTTCGAATCAGATATTCGATAATTTCCATGTCCTTAATTACCAATTCAGGCAATTGCAAGAACGCGTAGAATGCGCCATCCAGATCGGGATGGGTGATCGATGACACTGTTGCGAGGCGATTTTGCAGGTGGGAGCGAGCAATTTCAATGTCCCGACGTTTATCCAGGCAGTAGTCTCGACCAATTTTCAAACACTCGATGGCAGCGTACTGGCTAATGACCGGGGGACAGATGACATTGGTGTCTTGAATCTTTCTCACTGGTTTGAACAGGTGTTTTGGAATCAGCATATAACCGATTCGCCAGTTGGCCAGGGCGAAGCTCTTACTGGTCGAGTAAATTGAGAGGGTGTGTTTGTGAGCACCCTCAATTGATGCAGGCGAAAAGTGTGAGATGCCATCGTAGCAAAAATACTCGTACGCTTCATCGCTTATATGATAGATTTCATGGTTTGCACAGAGGCGGTTTATCGCAGTCAATTGTTGTTTTGAGTAGACCGCACCCGTTGGATTATTGGGCGAGACCGTAACAATTGCCTGAGTCTTCGAAGTAATCGCGTCCTGCAGTGCTTGCAAATCAGGCTGGAAATTGGCATCTGTCGCCACTGACACGGCGACGCAATTCGCAATTCCAATGGCCATCTCATGATTAAAAAACCAGGGGCTGAGGAGAATGACTTCATCTCCGGGATCGCAGATTGCAAGAATTGCGTTTAAGAAGCCCATATTTCCGCCGGCCGAAATGACAATTTCGTAGTTATCTGTCGCAATGGCATTTTCAGAGTGCAGTTTTTGGGCGATGAGTTCTCGCAGTTCCGAAATGCCTTCAACTGCTTCGTAGTGGTGTGAATTGGTCTTGGCAAACCGTGCGACACCCTCGTGGATGGTGGCTGGTGGGAGGTAATGAACGACGCCTTGACCCAAAGAAATGGTGCCAGGATTGGCGAGAATCAAATCTGCAACAACTGGAATGATTGGGGTCTGAACCGCCTCAATTCTTTGTGATATTTCGTTCAACTGACTGATCTCACTTGCTGGTACGGAAGGCTTTCTTGGTCGCTGTTACATTAATCGGATATTCCGATGGCTGGTTCAGTTCAGGAATACGTTGTTCGGTCGGATCAGGGGCTTCAGTATTGCTGTGAATTCCCAAACCATCCCATACAGGGTTACGTCGGCAGCATGACGGTTATTTGGAACGGATTGCCATACACTGAACCTGCCTCAATATATCAAAATGTCTTATTTCCGAGATGGTTAAAGCCCTCGAGAATCGCGTTTCAATTACATAGAGACGACGGACAAATCTTTGATTTTCTCGACTGGAATTGGTAGCCAGATATAATAATCCTTGAAAATAGCAAAAATAACTAGTTATTTTCAAGGATTATATGAGTAAAACAATTATCCATCGTGATGCTGTAATTCAGAGGGTTACCCGAAATTTTCGCGTTCATCCTGCGGTTGCGATTCTGGGACCGCGTCAATGTGGCAAGACTACACTTGCAAAATTATTTACTCTGAGTGAGGCTCAAGTCGTTTTCTTTGATATGGAAAGACATCTGGATCGGCGATTGATGGGCAACGCAGAGTCACTACTGTTGGAGCAAACGGGGACGGTCGTGATTGACGAAGTTCAACGAGTCCCTGAAATATTCGAAACATTGCGGGTTGTGATCGATCATCCCGATTGTGAATCACGATTTTTACTACTCGGAAGCGTTTCTCCGAATCTGGTTAAAGGCGTTTCAGAATCACTCGCAGGCCGTGTCGGAATGGTACACCTGAGTGGATTTTCGATGGACGAAGTCCGGCAGGTGAATTGGAAGAAGCTTTGGTACCGGGGTGGATTTCCGAGGAGTCTGTTAGCTCAAAGTGACGATGACTCATTGGTTTGGCGTGAAACATTCATTGACACTTTTCTAGAACGAGACGTACAGCAATTTGGATCATCGATTCCGCCTGATACACTACGACGCTTTTGGACCATGCTCGCTCACTATCATGGCCAAATTTGGAATGGTGCGGAATTCGCGCGAGCAATTGGTCAAAGTGAAAGCGCAGCTCGACGGATTCTGGATATCTTAAGTTCTGCGTTCATGGTACGAGTCTTGTATCCCTGGCATGAAAATCTCAAGAAGAGACAAGTCAAATCTCCAAAAGTGTATGTCCGAGATTCTGGTTTGCTTCATTCGTTACTTGAACTCGATGCTGCGCGAATTCTCCTGTCTCATCCAAAGGTTGGTGCATCGTTTGAGGGATTCGTAATCGAACATATCATCAACCATTTACAATCAAGGAATATTTATTTTTGGGCGACACATGGCGGTGCTGAACTTGACCTGCTGGTAAGCATCAGCGGCAAACGCTATGGTTTCGAAGTCAAGTACAGTGATTCCGTTGGCACCAGCCGTTCCATGCGCACCGCGATTGCTGATTTGAATCTCGAACACTTGTGGATTATTCATCCTGGTTCAGAATCCCATCGACTTGATCACACCATATCTACTTTGTCAGTCACAAGAATTTACGAACTGATTGCCCAATTGAAATCAGGCAGGCCAAACCTTCCAGAAAATACATAACTTGTCAGCTGGGAGTTGATGCGACCCCGGTACAAACGATTCGCACGGGAATAAATTTCAAGTTTAATGTAGCAGTTTAAAGGGGGTCGATGTGTTATGTGCAATCCACATCGATACTTGCTGCAAAAGGTCTTAACTTAAGCCGTTATCGTCAAATTGAACAAACTGGAGAATTGCGGACATGAAATACAACAAACTGGGTGACTCAGGAATCAAGGTTAGCGAAATTTGTCTTGGCAGTATGACTTGGGGTACGCAAAATTCCGAAGCTCAAGGACATGCACAAATGGATTTGGCTCTTGAGCGAGGCGTAAATTTTATCGACACGGCAGAGATGTATCCGGTCAACCCAATCACGGCAGATACGACAGGACGCACCGAGGAAATAATTGGCACCTGGCTCGCGAGCCGTAAAAATCGGGACAAAGTCGTGATCGCCACGAAAATCGTTGGGCGTGGATCCAATTCCATACGCGATGGTTCTGGGGTCAATCGAGAGTCGATCCAAATTGCCGTCGAAGACTCTCTAAAGCGACTGCAAACCGACTACATTGATCTTTACCAGATTCATTGGCCGAACCGAAATTCCTATCACTTTCGTCAATCCTGGCAATTCAATCCGGCTAAACAAGATGTCAAGGTAACATGTGCCTATATTTACGAAGCACTGGACAGTTTCCAAAGACTGATCGAGGCCGGTAAAATCAGGACGATTGGCTTGTCCAATGAATCGTGCTGGGGAACGGCAAAATTTCTGGAAATTGCCCAAGCTAACGGATTACCGCGCGTCGTCAGCATTCAGAACGAATACAGCCTCCTTGATCGAAAATATGATCTGGATCTTGCTGAGCTTACCGCAAATGAGAATGTCGGTTTGCTTGCGTTTTCCCCCTTGGCCGCCGGTATATTGAGCGGCCAGTACCAGGGAGACAAGACCCCGCCGGGATCGCGGCGAAACTTTTCGAAAGACCTTGGCGGTCGCTATACCCCGCAGGTGGTGCCAGTCATCGATGAATACTTACGCGTGGCGCAAAATCATGGCCTGGATTGCTGTCAGATGGCCATCGCATTCTGTTTGACGCGGCCGTTTATGACCTCGGCAATCATCGGCGCAACCAAGCTCAATCAAATCGAAGATTGTATTGCTGCGGCTGACCTAACTTTGAGTCGTGAAGTGCTTAAGGAGATCGCCGAAGTGCATCGCAATTCACCCAACCCAATGGGTTGATTATCACCCTTGAGTGGTAATCAACATGGGCTGATAAATCAGTTGGTTTGGACCCGATTGGCAATGATGTCATCAACCACGGCGGGTTCAGCCAGTGTTGAAGTATCTCCAAGATCATCAATTTGGTTGCTGGCAACTTTGCGCAAAATACGGCGCATGATCTTACCGGAGCGGGTCTTGGGTAACCCTGGTGCAAACTGAATGACATCGGGTTTGGCAATGGGGCTGATTTCTTTGCGTACCATGTTGAACAGTTCTGTTCTCAGCTCCTCGTTTTCTTCGGTCCCGGCGATTGTTGTTACATATGCGTAGATTGCTTCACCCTTGATCTGGTGCGGAAATCCGACGACCGCAGCTTCAGCAACATTGGAATGGAGTACCAGCGCACTTTCAATTTCAGCTGTTCCCAGACGATGGCCTGAAACATTCATCACGTCATCAACACGACCGGTAATCCAATAGTAGCCATCTTCATCACGCTTTGCACCGTCCCCTGTCATATACATTCCGGGAAATGTGCCAAAGTAGGTCTGAATAAAGCGGTCATGATCGCCCCAGACGGTACGCATCTGGCCTGGCCAGGAATTCTTGATACACAAGGCACCTTCAGCAGCTCCTTCGATTTCGTTGCCTTCGGGATCAACCAGGCAGGGGATAATACCGAAAAATGGATGACTCGCAGAACCTGGCTTTAAGGGAGTTGCACCGGGCAGGGGAGTTATCATATGGCCGCCTGTTTCAGTTTGCCACCAGGTGTCGATGATTGGACAGCGGCGTTCACCCACTTTTTCGTGATACCACTCCCAAGCCTCAGGATTAATCGGTTCACCGACTGACCCAAGAATACGAAGGCTCTTGCGACTGGTTTTTTCGACGTATTCGTCACCGGCACCGATCAATGCACGAATCGCTGTTGGTGCCGTGTAAAAAACATTCACGTTGTGTCTGTCGCAGACCTGCCAAAAACGACTGGCATCAGGATAGAGTGGCACACCTTCGAACATGACATTGGTTGCACCGTTAGACAGCGGGCCGTAAACAATGTACGAATGTCCCGTAACCCAGCCGATATCGGCACCACACCAGTAAACTTCACCGTCCCGATAATCAAATGAGTAACGGAAAGTCATCGTAACGAATAGCATGTACCCGGCAGTCGTGTGGACCACGCCTTTTGGTTTGCCGGTCGACCCAGATGTGTACAGAATGTAGAGCGGGTCTTCGGCATCCATCTCTTCGGCAGGACATTCAGCCGAGACCGGAGCGATGGCTTCGTGATACCAAACGTCCCGGGGTGCGTTCATAGCCACATCGTTGCCAGTTCGTTTGACGACGACGCAAGTGTGAACATCTGGACATGATTCCATTGCCGCATCAGCGTTTTGCTTGAGCGGTACACTTCTACCACCGCGAGGACCCTCATCGGCGGTGATCACGACTTGGCAATCGGAGTCTAGAATTCGATCTTTGAGTGCTTCGGGTGAAAATCCGCCAAACACTATCGAATGGATCGCTCCAATTCTCGCGCAAGCCAGTGTCGCGACCATTGCCTCCGGAATCATGGGCATGTAGATACAAATTCGGTCTCCCTTGCTGACTCCTCTGTCTTTCAAGACATTTGAGAGCTGGCACACCAGTGCATGCAGTTCTCGGTAGGTAAACTTTTTGATATCGGATGCGTCATCGCTTTCCCAAATCAGTGCAATCTGGTTACCTCGCGTTTCCAGGTGCCGATCGAGGCAGTTATAAGCAGCGTTCAGCTTGCCCCCTTCGAACCATCGAATATGACCCTTATTGAAATCGTAGTCGCTGACCGTTTCCCACTTTTTGAACCAGTGCAGAAATTTGTCCGCTTGTTCTGCCCAGAATTGATTTGGACTTTCAATGCTTTGTTGATACATTTCAGCGTACTGTGCACGGGTGACGCTGGCATTTTCTGCCAGGCTTGCAGGGATTTCATAGATCTTTGAGTCTGACATTTGTCTCTCCTAGGTCGATCGATTTTGTTGGAAACGCAATAGTCGTGTTCAATCAGTCTTGTAAGATGATGTGCGGTGGATCGAATGCAGTTACCGATGGTGGTTGACCGATGAATTTCTCAATTTTCACCAGGCATGACATCGCGGCGGGCCCTTGCGCGAGGCTCGAGGTTCTCCGGTCATGCGTCACCACGTTGGGGTTACCGTGTTTACAGACAATTCGCTCTGCATTCGTATCTTCCGGGTCCAGCCATGCACCCGTGGCAATTTGAACTACGCCATCTCTGAGATTGTCATCCAGTTTTGCTGCGGCAAGAAACTCTCCACGGGTGTTGTAAACTCGGACTGTATCGCCATCTTTGATTTGTCTGTGGGCTGCATCACTCGAATTGATTCGAAGTGGCTCGCGCTGGTTGATTTTGCGGGCACGACTGTGTGCGCCGTGATCCAATTGAGAATGCAGGCGCGGCTCAGGTTGGTTTGAGATCATGTGCAGACAATCTGCATCAACACTGTCTTTGCCCAACCATTCGGAAGGTGGAATCCAAGTCGGGTGGCCGGGACAATCATCATACTGGTATGAATCGATTGTTGCGGAGAATATTTCGATCTTACCGCTGGGTGTTTTTAATGGAAATTGATTCGGGTCCTGTCTGAAAGGTTCAAGCAGGATGCCGGGTTTTGGCGGTGCTTCAACTTGGAGACGCCCCTCCTTTACGAATTGTTCGTAGGTGGGGAAATCCACACCTTCTGATGTGCTGCGCTCACGGGTGCGTTCAAAGAGTTCTCGGATCCAATCGCTTTCGCTGCGTCCTTGCGTGAAATCAGCTTCGAAGCCAAGTTGGTTGGCTATACCAGAGAAAATCTCATAATCGGTTCTGCACTGACCATATTTTGGCAGCACCTGATCCATGAATATTGCATAGCAATCTCTGGGAGATGATGAGACATCACTGCGTTCCAGCATCGTTGCGGCGGGCAGCACAATATCCGAATAGCGGGCCGCAGCAGTCCAGAAGAAGTCGTGAATGACGGTGCATTTCGGTTTGCGCCAACCCTCAATCAATCGATTCAGATCCTGTTGGTGATGGAATGGATTGCCACCGGCCCAATAGATCAACTCGATTTTTGGATACTTATGCGTGCTGCCGTTGTAGCAAAATTCGCCGCCCGGGTTATGCAGCATATCGGAGATTCTGGCGACCGGAATAAAGCTCGCCATAGACAGCGGGTTTTTGCCAATTGGTAAATTCTCCCATCGAAGGCGACCAACATGGTTGCCGACGCCATTGGTTGAAGAATATCCAAAGCCAACGCCTCCACCAGGTAATCCAATCTGTCCCAGCATCGCCGCCAGCGTAATTGCCATCCAGTACGCTTGTTCCCCGTGTTCCTGTCGAGTTAAAGCCCAACTGACTGTGAGCAGAGTTCGATTGCTTGCCATTTTGACGGCAAGGTTGCGAATTTCCTCAGCCGAGATTCCGCAGATCGTTGCGGCCCACTCGGCTGTTTTGGGTTGTTGGTCAAATTCACCTCTAAGGTAGCTTTCAAATCGATCAAATCCAACACAGTACTTGTCAAGAAACTCAAGATCATGTAATCCTTCCCCCAACAGGGTATGGGCAATACCGAGCATCAGTGCGACATCGGTGTTGGGTACGATTGGCATCCACTTAGCATTCAGTTCAGACCGACTGTCATCTCGAATTGGGCTGATACTGACAAATTGCACCCCCGCATCCGCTGCCTCTTGCGTGTAGTTTTTCTGTACATGACGTGCGTGACCGCCAAATTCCACCTGTGTGTTTTTAAGTGGCAGTCCACCAAATGCAACAAATACATCGGTGTTTTCGATAATCGATGGCCACGCGGTTGCATTAACCAGCATGACAAAAAAGTTGCCCATCACATGCGGCAGAATGACTTCAGCGGAGGCGAAGCTGTAGGAATTGACGGAGTAAGTGAACCCGCCGTACAGATTCAAGAATCGGTGCAGCTGACTGGGTGCGTGGTGAAATTTACCGGCACTCGCCCAGCCATAAGATCCTGCGTAGATTGCTTCATTGCCATGCTCGGTTTTAACATGTTGCAACGCATCAGCAACAATCTTCTCAGCAGATTCCCAGCTGACTGCGACAAATGGCTCTCTACCACGGCCTTTAGGATCAGCCCGAAGACCATTTTCGTAGAAACTTCTGCGAATTGCAGGCTGACTGATTCTGATCGGGTGGTTGTAGGCATCTACCCATCCGTCAGAAATTCTGGATGGGTCCGGGTCAAACTCGACACTGTGCATCTTGACGAGATTGCCGTCTTTAATTTCCGGTAAATATGCACCCCAGTGTGTAGCAGTCTGAAGCGGCCGTTGTAGTGCTGTGGGTACCATAAATACTGCGCGAATGATATTCCAGTCAAGAACGAGTTCTGGCTATTTTGGCTGGATTTGGATTATATAAGAAGTCGTTACCTTTATGGTGCGTTGCAACAAAACAAATTCCTTGATCCCAGTGATGTTTCCTATAAAACCAAAAATGTCGATCCGTTTATTCCAGTCATGAACTGCTGGTAATTTTAGCAAGCAGACGAAACTCAATTGGACTGTCGTACCACTGACTGAGTGTTAAAGAAGCCAACCGTTTTGTGTGATTCGATGACACGACGACAATGGAATTCATGGCAAATTTTATTGACACGCAACTTTGACGTTGAAAGTCATAACTCAGCAAACCAAATGGATATAATGACTATAAATATGGTCATTATTTACAGTTAGAAGAATGAATGTTTCGATTGCTCAAGCAAAAGCAAAATTCAGCCAAATCGTACGAAAAGCTGAAACAGGTGAACTTGTCACAATCACCCGTCATGGCCAACCAGTGGTTATAGTGCAGGCTGTAGAAAGTGAACACAATCTGCCGAAAATTGGTTCAATGAAAGGTAAGATCGAAATTGCAAGCGATTTTGATGTGCTTCCTCCAAACTTCCTTTCCGCATTCCTGCCTGAACCAGAATCAAAATGAGATTACTCGTTGACACCCATATTCTGCTCTGGGCACTGAATGATGATTCCAAGCTAAATTCCAAGGAGCGGCAGGAGTTGCTTGGCGCCCAGGAAACAATCGTTAGTGCAGCAACGATTTGGGAGATTGCAATAAAACGTGCGCTCAACAAGCTCAAAGTAAGTGGGAATTTTATGAGGTATATTGCTGCCGCGGGTTATATTCCGTTGGCCATAACTTGGGAGCACGCAAACATTGCTGGTGCTTTACCTCGACATCATGCAGACCCTTTTGACCGACTGTTGATTGCGCAAGCTCAACGAGAAAGACTAACTATCTTGACCAAAGACGCTGTGTTTTCCCGCTACGATGTCAGTGTGGCTTTACATCGGACCTAAAAGAATTATCGTAACTACTTGCCCCATTTGACCATCTAAAGGAGGCTTAGGGTTGCCGGAAATATTGGTGACCATCCAGTTTCGTACCTTCTCCACAGCTAGTTGAAAGTCGCTATTATGCGCTTCAATATCGCTTCCTGCTAAATCAGGATATCGCTTTCTGTAAACGATAAAACTTTTCAACGAGTATTAGAATGACCTTATTCAAAAAATTGATGCCCACCATACCTTTGACACCGAAAATCCAGTCCAAGTTCGAAAGGCACGTTGAAACGGAATAACTCTTCCGCTGCGCTTGCCTGACATCGGCTAAGGTCGTGAATTGAGAACTTGGAAGCCTGGTTCAGTTCACAGTCTTTATCGATTCGAGGTTTAGCGGCGTTGCTTTGCTCTGTCGCAATACGCGGTATAAGCCCAAATCGTACTAGACAGAAGAGAACTGCTTGCATAATGGGTGCGTAATCGGAATCGAACGGACAATTTACAAAGACATTATGGTGAAAGTTAGGATCTGCCAAATTTCAGTCATCCTTTTGGTGGAAATGGATCATTCCCATAGGAATTACGTTCGCGAATCCGGCCATCACGTCCGTGGATGTAATGTTCTGTTTTCTGATTTCGAGCGAACTCGCGCGCGACATCTATAGCTTCTCGCTGAGTATCAAACTTCCGAGTCACTCGATCAGAACCCGTCTTGCGTACTGCCCACTTATCGTCTCTGGGAACGACATGTTGACTTTTTCTGTCCATTTTTTAACCTCCTTGAATCTCCAAAATTACACAATTCTAGCGTCGTTCACCGTTGCGAAAGAATACTCAACAAATTGTATACAAGCAATATGACCACCCGCTCAAATTTATGCGGTGAAAGCTGTATCAACGCCCCCATAATTTAACTAACGTTTATTGAGTGGGCAAGGTTGGAAGTTCGCTTAAACAGACCAGTCGCAGTTGGGTTTGCCGCATTTGCCGTAGGCTTTGAGGAAATAATCGCACCGGAATGGCAGGAAAATTACTTGGCTACGATAAACAATCGCGTTCATAAATCTACAATTGGTCGCAAACGCCGAAAAGCCTAACCTGGCAGCGCTAAAACCAAAGTTTGTCCAATTGATGCTAACTTTAGATTGTATGGGGCTCACCCATCACGAATCGCCGATACAATCTTAAGTATCATGAGGCGTTTGTTTTTCAATGTTCGACTTCATGCTGAATACGCAGAATTAGCGCTTTCCCACAAACTCAAACATCACTCTCATACGTGTCAAATACTATTCAAGTACAAAAACATAAGTATCTAGAGGTACGCGGTGCGCGGCACAACAACCTAAAGAACCTGGATCTCGATATCCCACTTAACCAAATGACTGTCGTTACAGGAGTGAGCGGTTCGGGGAAATCCTCTTTGGCATTTGATACGGTATACGCTGAAGGGCAGCGTCGTTATATCGAAACCTTCTCACCTTATGCCCGGCAGTTTCTGGATCGAATGGATCGGCCAAATGTAGACTCAATCGACAACGTCCCGCCAGCTGTGGCAATTGATCAGGTCAACCCGGTTCGAACAACGCGCTCTACAGTCGGGACGATGACCGAAATCAACGACCACCTCAAATTGCTGTTTGCCCGCATCGCGGCTTTGTATTGTCCTAAGTGCGGTAGCCCTGTCAAGCAATTGACCAATGATGAAATCTGCGATCGCATCATTGCGCAATTCAAAGAATCCAATTTGATTCGAATCATGTTTCCGATCCGGGTGCCGAAAAGTCTGTCAACTGAATATGCTCGTGAATTTCTGCAAAACCAGGGGTACACGCGAACCGCTTATCGCAAGGGCGAGATTATGATGGTGATCCAGGACCGGCTTCGACCGAATGAAGCAAACCGGTCACGCTTGGTTGAAGCACTGGAAGTCTGTTTTACGCGAGAATCCAGTACCGCGATCGTCCAAAGTCTGGACGAGCAGGGCGAAGGTGTCGGTGGGGAGTTTGAATTTACCGATAAACTGCGATGCTGTGGCACTGATTTCTCCACGGCTGTACCCAATCTGTTTTCGTTTAACTCACCGGTCGGAGCGTGCGAAACATGTCGCGGGTTTGGCCGGGTAATCGGCATCGATTACGGACAGGTGATACCAAATGAGCGTCTGACGCTGCGACAGGGAGCCATTCGAGTATTTGACTCACCAACCTATAGTGAGAGCTACCGCGACATTTTGGAATACGGCGAACAAAGGGGTATTCCACTCGACATTCCCTGGCAGTCTATGGAAGCGGACCACAAACGTTGGGTGATTGAGGGCGAGGGTGGTTGGTATAGTGGCAAGTGGTATGGTGTCAAACGTTTTTTTGATTGGATGGAAGGTCGCAAACATCGCATGCATGTGCGCGTCTTTCTGTCACACTACCGCGCTTACTCTGAGTGTACTGATTGTGGCGGTGCGCGGCTCAAACCGCAAGCATTCAATTGGCGTCTGGGGTGCCAGGTGGAAAATTTTGCCAATTACCAAAAATTTCGCCACCCAGCTTTTGGGATGTCCGATCAAGCTTTTGACCACCTGCCAGGGCTGAGTATCCACGACGTTGCGTCATTGCCCATTTCCCAGTGCGTGGAGTTTTTCTCGAGTGTACAGGTTCCAGCACCTTACGATGACGCGGCCGCTTTGTTGTTGAATGAAATTCGATCCAGACTGGGTTATCTTGACAAAGTCGGGGTCGGTTACCTTAACCTGGATCGTCAGTCGCGAACCCTGAGTGGCGGCGAGGTGCAAAGAATCAACCTTACGACCGCGTTGGGTTCAACGCTGGTCAATACACTCTTTGTACTGGATGAACCAACCATCGGCCTGCACAGTCGGGACATCAGCAGGATAATTGATATCTTGCGCCAATTGCGGGATGCCGGAAACACTTTACTGGTTGTTGAACATGAGGAACAACTGATGCGCGCCGCGGACCGGATTGTTGACCTCGGTCCCGGACCTGGTTCAAATGGCGGCAATCTGGTTCAAGTCGGGACGCTCAATGAGCTGCTTCATTCAGAGCAGTCCTTGACAGCTGCATGTCTCAGGAACGGTGACTATCTGCCGGACTTGATTGCGAGTCAAGGCACCACCAATCAGCAGGTTCTAAAGATCATTGGTGCTGAACAGAACAACCTCAAATGTATTGACGTTACCATCCCGTTGGGTCAAATGGTTTGTATCACCGGTGTCAGCGGTTCAGGCAAGTCGACATTGGTCGATGAGATACTGTATCGGGGTGTCTGCAGGCACTTGGGTAAGACCACTGAGACTCCGGGTCAATTTTCATCAATCGAAGGGTTGGCATCGATTGATGACATAGAACTGGTGTCGCAGGCACAGATTGGCAAGACTGCACGTTCCATACCGGGTACTTATGTTGATGCACTGTCACCCATTCGCGAGATATTTTATCAACAGCCCTTAGCCAGGAAACGCCGCTTCCAGACCGGCAGCTTCAGTTTTAATTCAAAACTTGGACGCTGCGAACAGTGCGAAGGCAGTGGCTACGAACTGATCGAAATGCAGTTTCTCAGTGACGTATACCTGCGTTGTCCGGACTGTGATGGCAAGCGGTTTCGTCCCGAAATATGTGACGTAACGATTACCCCTGAATCAGATAGCGCAAAATCCCGATTTACTCAACCACTTTCAATTGTCGACGTACTTGATCTGACAATTGATGATGCAATCGTTTTTTTTCAACACGATGAAAAAATTACACGAGCACTCGCACCACTGGTGGATGTGGGCTTGGGATACCTCACACTGGGTCAACCCGTTCCGACACTGAGTGGTGGCGAAGCACAACGCCTAAAGCTAGCATCCCACATCGCGAAAAAGACCAGTCGCAGACGCAGAACGAATAAACATGTCGTTTTCTTATTTGACGAACCAACAACAGGTTTGCATTTTGCTGATGTGGCAAAACTCATTAAATCTCTAAGAAAACTCATCGAAAGCGGGCATTCAGTCGTGGTGATTGAACACAACCTTGACCTGATTTCAAGATCTGACTGGCTGATCGACCTTGGACCTGAAGGTGGAGATTTTGGGGGGCAGTTGATTGCTGAAGGACCACCGAAACTGGTTGCAAATCGGGATAAGACTGCTACCGCGGTTGCACTAAATGCTTATTTCGACACCAACAGGCATTCCGACAGCAAGACAGCACCGTTGACACGATCGCAACGGAATTTGAACCAATCGATCACTGTCCACAACGCACGCGAGCACAATCTCAAAAATATATCGCTATCCATTCCATATGACGCAATGACCGTTATCACCGGTATGAGTGGCAGTGGGAAGAGCACGTTGGCTTTCGAGATCCTGTTTACTGAGGGTCAAAACCGTTACCTGACCACCATCAACGCCTATGCGCGCCAATTCGTCCAGCCCGCGCCGCGGGCAGATTTCGACGCGGTGACAGGATTGCCGCCCACAGTTGCCATCTCGCAGATGGTCAGTCGGGGAGGTCGGCGCAGCACGGTTGCGACCTTAACTGAAATCTATCACTATATTCGGTTGTTGTATGTCAGATTCGGTATTCAATATTGCCCGGATTGCAACACCGAAATTCATCAACGTTCACTTGAATCCATCATTCAGCAGATCATTCGCGAATACGCCAATACTGAGCTAAGTATTCTGGCACCACTGGTTGTGTCGCGCAAAGGTGAATACGGCGACATCGGGATGTATGCCGCGACCTGGGGATCATCGGTGTTACTGGTCGACGGACAACTTCAATATTCATTAAACTGGCAACCGCTCGACCGCCATCAAGTGCACGACATTGACATGCTTGTGGGTACCGTGAAGCTCGGTACTGATGCCGCAGTTGCTGCTGACCACTTGCGCACGATTATTAAAAAAGCGCTACAAGTCACTCGAGGTTCCTTTCGTCTGGTATCGCCAGCGTTGCGTAAGGATGCTAAGCCGTCCGAACCCGTGCTGTTTTCGACCGTTCGATCGTGTTCCCGTTGTGGTCAGGCGTTTCCAGAGCTGGATCCAAGACTGTTTTCCTATAACTCGAAGCAAGGCTGGTGTGAACACTGTATGGGTACGGGATTGCAACTGAATCATTATGAAGATGACGAGAAAGTACTGGACGGATCGGAAGCTGAAGGAGTTTGTAATGTCTGTGACGGGAAACGACTGAATCCGCAAGCATTGGCGGTTCGATTTCACGGTTTGACTATTGATCAACTTTCCAGTTGTTCTGTAAACGAAGCGCGCACAACCTTATCTCAGCTTAATCTGACCGAGCGGGAACGCCTAGCTGCCAAGGATATTTTTGCAGAACTGATTGCGCGTCTGGAATTTCTTGAGTCAGTCGGGCTGTCCTACCTTTCCCTTGATCGTGCCGCACCAACGCTAAGTGGAGGTGAAGCGCAAAGAATTCGTTTGGCCGCGCAATTGGGTTCCAGTCTTTGCGGGGCGTGTTACGTGCTCGATGAACCCACAATCGGATTACACAGCCGCGACAATGAACTGTTGCTGTCCGCATTGCATTCCCTCAGAGACAAGGGCAATTCAATCGTCGTGGTGGAGCATGACGAAACGACTATTTTATCGGCAGACCACATTGTTGATTTGGGTCCAGGCGGTGGTGTACGCGGTGGTGAGGTTATCGCGACCGGAACACCCGCGGAAATTTGTGCAAATCCTCATTCTGTTACAGGTGCCATGCTCAAAGTACCGCTCAAGCATCCGATGCCTCGCAATCGACCAGTTCCTGCGCCTGAGTGTGCGATCCACATCAAAGGTGCCCAGTTGCATAATCTCAAAAAGATCAATGTTTCATTTCCTGTGCACGCGCTGGTTTGCGTTTCCGGTGTGAGCGGTAGCGGGAAGAGCACGCTCGTACGCGAAGTTCTGTATCCGAATATGCATCACGCGTTATCCAGAAAAAAATCGGACGCCACTGCTATTCGATGGCGGCACTGCACTGAAATCACCGGTTGGAATCAAGTCAGAAGAGTGCTTGAAGTCGATCAGTCACCGATCGGCAAGACCCCGCGTTCGTGTCCAGTCACCTACGTCAATGTTTGGCAAACGATCCGTAAACTATTCGCGGAAACACCAGAGGCACGTTTACGGGGGTATACGGCATCGCGATTTTCGTTCAATGTTGACGAAGGGCGCTGCCCGGTTTGCGGTGGACAAGGTGAGAAAAAAATTGAGATGAATTTTCTTCCCGACGTTCGAATTCTCTGTGAGAACTGCAACGGTGCGCGATTTAATCCGGAGACATTGAGTGTACGCTATCGTGACAAATCGATTGCGCAAGTCTTGGACATGAGCGTTGAAGAGGCGCAAACATTTTTTTCCGCGTTGCCCTCACTTGCACGGGTTTTTACGCTTTTGGCTGACGTTGGCTTGGGTTATTTGCGATTAGGACAGCCCAGTCCAACTTTGAGCGGTGGTGAAGCACAACGGATCAAACTGGTTGCGGAACTGTCCAAGGCACTGCCGCGCGGTAGTTCTTCTATTCAATCGATAAACAAGAAGGGTACGACATTCGGTTCGCTGTACGTGCTCGATGAGCCCACTGTGGGTCTACATGCAGCGGACGTGAAACAACTTCTCAAGGTTATTCATGCCTTGGTCGATACCGGTAATACAGTCGTTGTTATCGAACACAATTTGGATATGCTCGCGGAAGCGGATTGGGTCATCGACTTGGGGCCGGAAGGCGGTGATGGAGGCGGTGAAATCGTGGTTGAAGGCAGGCTGAGCAAACTCAATAGATCGAGGCGCTCGCATACTGCAGCAGCCCTGCGTAAGTTCAGAGCGCGTTATAAAGCGCGCAGCTAACCGATGGCTTGGCGCAGATCCTCTTGCCGCTGGGTGATATAGACATTCATTGCGTGTTCTGCGCTTTCTGCATCACTTTGGGCAACGGCTTGTGCGACATCATGCGTCATGACTTCGTGTGCTCTTGCGATAGAGTGCCAGGTCCCAAGCTTGGCTGAAATAACGAACCATAACCGCAGATGCAAGTTCATGATGCGCGGGATAGTTTCAACAATGAATGAATTTCTGGAAGCTTCAGCCAAAACTGCGTAGAAGTAGCGGTTCTCCATAACATACGCATCGATGTCATCGTTTTGCGTGGCGTCAACCAGCGCATGATGAATGCTCATCAACTTGTTTGCTTCCGCCTTGGTTGCCCGAGCAGCGGCCAGTCGACATGCAGAGCCATCAATAATTCTACGAAACTCGTAAATTTCCTGCACTTCGGTATAGCTGACCTGGGAAACAAACATGCCGCGATTTAGTTGATGCACGACCAGTCCCTCAATGGCAAGGCGTTGTAACGCCTCACGAATCGGTGTACGGCCAATCCCGATTTCCTCAACCAAGGACCGTTCTGCGAGAACTTCACCAGGCGCCAGTTCGAGTCTGGTAATGCGTCTGACAAGTTCTTCGTAGGCTTTGTCGCTTAGCGATTTTTTTCGCTTTGGGGAACCGTTGGTTGCAGTCATTGTTCGGAATTAAAAATCGGAACCCCCAATCCTGCTGAAATCTTCTGTGAATCAAGTTCTCGACCAATAACCACCATGCGATAATGCGATTTCACTTCTGCTGGTGTTATTTCAAGCTGGCCTGCCGAAAATTGAACGAGACAGGGGTTTTGGTCGATCAACATATGGCCTTTCATACGCCACACTGTGTCCGGCAGTTGGCTGGCATGTTGTTCAATATTTGACTGTGTAAGGTTTTCGTGTGGTACGACGACCAGTGATTCCATCGATTCATGTGCGTGCTGATGATGATGGTGATCATGGTCATGATCGTGGTCATGGTGCTCGTGGTGATCGTGTCCGTTCGCATTTGAAACATGCCTTTGCAGTAAAGCAGAGACTTGATTGGAATAAATTAAAGTGGAATCGACATCACAGAATTCGGTAAACCGCAGTTCAGCCCACGGATTGATCTCCTTGATTTGTCGCGCCACATCTTCCAGCACTTCCTCATCGGTACGATCGATTTTATTGACAATGACAATATCGGCATTTAGAACTTGTGAGGTATAGAAATCACCCAACATCGGGCGGATTTTGTTAAAGCTTGAAGCATCAACTACGGCGACAATTGGTGCCACTTCCATTTTGTGGGAAACCGATGAGTCCTCGAGATCATCGAGCATGTCTTCAGGATCGGCAACACCGGTTGCCTCGATGACAATACGTTTGGCTCCTTTCTCCTCGGTGAGTTCTTCGATCGCATTCATCAGCGAGCCTTTCAGGGTACAACAAATACAGCCGGACACCAGCTCGACAGTGTCTATGGTGTTACCCTGAATAATGTCACCATCAATACCGACACTTCCAAATTCATTGACAATGACCGCAGTTGGATACTCGGGGTCTACGGTTTGCAGTAGATTTCTCACCAGGGTGGTTTTTCCGGCTCCGAGAAAGCCGAATAACAGGTGAATTTGTGGTAAGTTCTGCATAGTGTAGGTCTCGGGTCAGGTACTATTTTTCTGATTTACTTCCAGTATATTCAGAAAATACAAATTAATTGAGTAATTGAGCCTCCCTGCGCATTTTACGTTTGCTGCGGCTGGACTTCGATGTAGTTGGAAAAGGAGTACCCTTAAATGCCATCGAATCAACAAAGATATCTTGAAAGTCAGCTCGGGCAGCAAGTGCCACATGTTCGATTTCGCCGGTGAGTTGCTCGGCGTTGCGTCTTTCAGTTTCAGAAAGCAGTGCCATCTGGGCACCCAGTAATGCCGCATTGCCGACATAGGCGATCCGTTTGTGTTGGAGGTCAGGTAACAAGCGGATTGTTTTGGCACTTTCAATATTGATATAGTTGCCAAAACCACCGCAAAGCATCAACTGGTGAATTTCTTCATCGCTGATATTCATAACCGATTGCAGCATTCGAATGCCGGAATAAATGGCACTCTTAGCCAATTGAAGTTGCCGTATATCACCTTGTGTTATACCGATTCTGCGATTCTTGCCGGATTCATCTTCAAACACCAATACGAATTCTCGCGATCCATTTTCTGAACGAATCAGGCGCTTTTGGAAATTTTCAGGCAAATTTTCGGTGTCCCGTTTTCGAAAATTGCCATTGCTGTCCATCACTTGGGTGTCAATCAATTTTGCGGCAGCATCGATGAGACCTGATCCGCACAGGCCAATTGCCGGTACATCGCCAATGGTTGTACACCTGAAGTCTTCTTCAGCATCGACTTTTTCGATTGCGCCAATCGCACCGCGCATGCCGTCGCGAATTTGAGCACCTTCAAGCGCCGGTCCTGCCGGGGCTGAGCACGCGGTCAGACGGTGGCGTGATCCCATGACAACTTCGCCATTAGTTCCGATATCAACCAAGACCCGAATTTCATCACTCTCATGAATTCGGGTTGAAAGAATGCAGCCAACTGTATCGGCGCCAACAAAACCGGCAATGATGGGTAACATGCATATTTGTGCATTGGGAGCGGCTTTTAACGGCAGGTCGGTGGCGGGAAAGACCAGGTTGTCACGAACCACCGGCGCATACGGTGCCAAGCCCAGATAGCTGACGTCAATACCAAGAAAAATATGGTGCATGCAACTGTTGCCAACTATGACAATTTTATAAATGTGACCTTGGTCGATATTGGCATCCTCACAGCATTGGCGAATGTACTGATTCACCTGGTTAATGACCTTGGCACGCAAGGTGGTCAGCTTTTGTTCGTCAAACTGTGCGTAGGCAATTCGTGACATCAGGTCTCCACCGTAGACAGCCTGGGTATTGACACCGCCAGCGGTCGCCAGCTGTTCACCGGTTCGCAGGTCAAGCAGGGTTGCCACGACACTGGTGGTCCCAATATCAAAGGCAAGTCCATACATTTGATGCGTCGTATCACCTGCCTCAATATCAATAATTTGACCATTGAATTGCGTGACCGTCAGGTTGCCGCCCGCTTTACGCAATATTTGGGGAATCTTGCGGACGCAATGCAGTGGCACACTGGCATTGACCAAGTCAGGCAGGGTTGAAAGAATTTCTTCGACATCAGACGTCTGATGGTGTTCTTCAACTGGTGTGCTCGCTTTGATTGTAACTTTCGTTACACCACAGTCCAAGTGCATCGATGCGGCATTAAATTCCGATTCATGCGCTTCAAGAATCTTGTGCCCCGTTTCTGCCTTGGGTGGCATCGGCATGACTGTTGTGTCACCCAGCATGCGGGTCTGACAGGACAGGCGAAACCCTTCCAGTACCTCGTCGTGCCCCAATTGGACCGTATCCTGAACGGATGGTGGCGGCATATCGCCTTTAAGAATCTTGACTCGACAGCTTCGACATCGTCCGCGCGAACCGCAGGTTGCTTCGATGTCAATGCCGGCTTGCCGAGCTGCCTCCAGAATCACCGAATCCCGCACCACTTGGACAGTTTTTTGTGTGTCTTGCTGTCCCGCACCGGCGAAGGTGACAGTGATCTTATTGGACATATCAGTTCCAGGCTTGGCGCGGCGTTTCCATCAGTTTTAGTGCAAGTCGTACGGCTTCGATGGCATCTTTTCCCCAGCCATCAGCCCCACATTCATCGGCCCAATCCTGGGTTGTAGGTGCCCCTCCGATTAGAATTCCGACCTTGTCACGATGCCCGGCGTTTAGAAACTCCTCAATGGTCACCTTCTGATAGTAGACTGTAGTTGAGAGCAGTGCCGAAAAGCCGATCAAGTCTGCGTTTTCCTGTTTTGCAGTCTCGATAAAGCGATCTGGATGCACATCAGTACCAAGGTTAATCACGTTAAATCCGGCATTTTCCAGCATGATCGTTACAATTGACTGACCGATGTCATGCATGTCACCCAATACTGTTCCGATGACAAAGGTACCAACGGGTTTTTCTGCTTGTGCAGCAAGCAAGGGTCGTATCAATGATAAACCGGCTTTCATTGCCCGGGCGGTAATCAGCATTTCCGGAATGAAGATGACCTGGGCGCTGAATCGATCAGCTTGCAGATCGAAACCTGGAAATAAACCATCGTCAAGAATGACACGCGGGTCAATGCCTTCTGCAATACTCTGGCGGACCCGTTCATCAGTATAAATATGGTCGCCAGTTTCGACCGCGTCCCATAGCGTTTCCCATTCCCAGCCTTCCGGGGCGCGACTTTCCCAGCCTTCCGGGATTTGGAGTTCCGGTTCTTCCGGGCCTTCGTAGTCAAAGAATTCAGTATTCAATTTATTGTCTCAGTTCAACGGATATTTTCCGTAGGTTCCAAAATCCCGCTGCGCTTCCAGCATGGTAAAAATATTCTGAATCGGTACGTCGGCCAGAATGTAGTGAGAGGGCGAGAAGATGTAACCACCACCGGTGGCGAGATTCTTCATTACCTCGCAAACACCGTTGCGGACTTGTTCAACTTGACCTCTTGGCAGCAGCCGCTGGACGTCAAAGCCACCAATTAAGGCGAGGTCATCACCGTATTTTTTCTTGATTTCAGCTTGATGCTTATTTCCCCCAGTTGGTTGCATCAGGCCGGAAAGATCAACACCCAACTCTACCATATCGCCGATGATGGGTGAGTAGTCTCCGCAGGAATGCAGTTTAATGAAGATATCGCTGTTGGATTTTCTAAATTCATCAAACATGTATTTAAAACGAGGCTTGGCGAGTTCGCGCCACTGTATAGGCGATATCATCATCGATTGTTGGGCACCGATGTCATCGCCAACCCTGATCATATCTACGCCAAGATCGATGACATTCTTACCCAGCTGGGTGTAATATTCGGTCAATCCATCCAGCACGCCATTGATCAGTTCCGGCTGATCGAACATGTAGAGGAAGAAATTCTGTGTGCCTACAATGTGCGCATAGGCTGCTTCAATCAGGGTTGAGGAAAGGTCGACAATGATGAAATACTCATCCTGGTATTCTTTCAGCAACGCTTTGATCGGGTCGAGCAGTTCAGGATCTGCCGGGTCTGGCCAAGTGTAGTTATTGAGATCTTCCATCGACGTAATTGGATGATGATTGGGGAAGTTCTCCGGCACAACCTTGGCAGGTCCCCAAAAATCCTGAGTCTTTTTAAATTCTTCATGCTCATCTGCAGTACGGCCCTTGAGGCCGCTCTTTCCGTAGCCAACACCAAAATGGTTAAACCAGGATTCACCGATTTCGATATGTCGGTGGGAAAACTGTGCGTTGATACCGATTTGGTAAATAATCGCGTCATTGCCCAGCCTTAGTTCAAGTTCCGGATTGTGTTTCATGCCTGTTCCGGTTTTATCGATACCGTAGACGCGAGCGATCTTTTCTTTGGCTTCACTTTTCATGCGATACAGCAGCGGTACTCGGTCGACTTTCTCGCGTCGAACCGCGCGTGCGAATCGCTCTCGCGGTAACAGTTCTTTCATTGGGTGTTCTCCTGAATGCTGAGTGTATGCTCTTATGGGATTCCGACGTCCACTAGGTTGTCGCTGTTACCGCGGTCTTCGGCTTTCTGGCCGGGCGGTTTGAGCGGCGGTTGAACGAGCGAATATATTTGAGGTAGTTGACCGAAAATTCATCCTTTGCGGTCAGGGCATTCGCGGCAAAGCGAAAATCATCAAATGGCTTGACAGGATTCATGATGGGGTCGATCATCAGCGAATCACAGCCGGCCTGTATCGCCAGCACCACAAAGGCATGGTTCATGATCTTGCGTTGCGGGAGCCCGAATGAAACGTTACTGTGGCCGCCGAAAATATGCACGTCAGGGTAACGTTCTCGCAGGGTTTGCACCGCTTCAAGGTAATGATTGCCGAAATCGGGCCCAGCACCAATCGGAAACACCAGCGGGTCCAGGAACCGGTCTTCGATCGGGATCTTACCCGCATCCATCATTTGCATACATTGTTCTAGATTATCAATACGTTGAATGGCATCCTGCGGCATGCCGCGGTTACCGCTGGCATTGGCGAACAGGATAGCGTTGCGTTCGCGTGCCATATCAACCAGTACCTGCCTGCCATCTTCGAGATTGAAAGAGTTGATCGCCGGCCGACTGATTGACCCGTCGTGTGCTTCAAGGCCAGCGTAGATGGTATTTGAGTCCGATGAGTCAATTGCGACGACTGTCGAGGTAATACTCTGTGTGGTCTTAACCAGCCAGCGCATCCATTCATAACGCTCTTCCGGGTAGACTGACATTTCATCAACACACAGATCAATGATATGAGCACCGCCTGCTTCCTGAGATTTAATGGCCCACGTGATGTAATCCATATTTTTTTGACGACAGGCTTCGGCGATATGGGGAATCGCGAAGATACGCTGTTGATTTGGGTCTTCCGGCATTGTTGTGGTCACATCCAACCGTCCCTGAGAACCATCCAGTCGTGTGTATGATACATACCACTGATCCTCTTCCTGCAGTACGCGTGGACTGGTCGCTTTGATTTTTCGGGTCGCGTTGAAATTCTCACCGATGATGACCAGTCCATTGTTGGCAACTTTCATTTCACAAAGCCTCTCAGGAAACAGGATTGGGTATCAACCCGAATAAACCGGACCGGGACATCTTGGGAAGCATCGCGGCACTTTCAAGTAATGTAACTGGCATGTCGGAATGATCGATCAAATTAAACAGTGGTTTCTGGTCCATCAAATCCCACATCACCTGCTGACCGTCAATGGGATACGAATAACCGGGTCCAAGACGTCTGGATATTCTCATAGATTGTTGCATTGCCCAACTTCGCACCATCAGAACGAATTGCTTGGTGGCATCTTCGACTCCCAACCAGGCTGCTGATTCGATAAATAGTGCTTCAACCAGTTTCTCCTCGTTCATCCACTCAATGGTCTGGTCATCGATTGGTTTACCAACCGTTAAAACGAAAACGACAGCTTCGGTTGCCTGTGCCAGGTATTGCTGAAAGATTGTGCTCTGCAAATGCACGCCATCACCCAGTACTGCACCGGTTTCGTCAACCGAATGAATGTCGACGACTCGATACGTGACAGTTGGTCTTGTTCGTTCGACAAACGCATCAATTGCCACAAGTGCCGCTTGGCGAATAACCTGTCTGACGTTATTGGGATTTTTATAACCCTGAATCTTCAGTACACCATCCAACTTGGGTTTTGGTGTTTCGAGCGCTAGAGTCATCGCTTGCCCGCGAACCAGTTCCAGTGTGTGCCTCCATTGGCTGCCAAAGATAATATATTAGAAATATACCACAAAAATACAAAGACTTTGGACCGTAGTACGGAAATTATCGAATCATTTCAGCACCACCGATCGCGATGGGCCAGTTTGTCAATTTTTTGCAGCCGTTAAGCTCGGAAGTCGAGAGTCTATGATGGCTGACCACTTCTGTTGTGATGATCCAACGGGCCTCGAATATTTGTGCTCAACGCTGCTTTGATTACAGCAGAATCAGTTTAATTTTCAGGCGACAATTTTGGTGGAGATGCCGACCTCTGATTGAAATTGATTTAGCCATTCGGCTGATTTTCTCAAACCACCGAGCGGGTAAACGTGGAGCTTCTCGATCTTGGAATCAGGGTTCCAACTGCGATGCTGTGCGAGGTCTCGCAGCAGTTGTTCCGGTGTTGAATTGGTTAACAGCTTAGAAGCGCTTCTGGCTCTTTTCTTCAGAAAATTCATTGATGGGCCAACACCGCACGCGGCGGCATGTTTGAGTAGCGTTCCAATGGTGGCTACACCGGGAATACCGATGTGTACGGGCAGGGCGTTACCGAGTGCTTCGAGTCGATGTTCCCACTGGATAACCGCATTGGCTTCAAAACAGAACTGTGTAATGATGTACATTTGCGCATCAGTTCGCTCAGCGAAGTCATTTTTCCATTGTAAAGCTGCTTTCAGTGCGGGGTTAGGAATGTCAGGGCTGCCCTCGGGATGTCCGGCAATGCCAATGCGAGAGATTCCGAATTGATCAAACAGGCCGGTTTCTAGCAATTGCATGGAGTTGTCAAAATCTCCGACAGGAGCTTTCGAACTGCCGGCCAACACCAGCACTTGTGTGCCACCTGCTTCTTCCCGAAAGCGTTGCAGTGATGCGGCAACTTTTGCTCGGTTAGGAATTTGTCGGGCTGCGTAGTGAGGCACCGGATTGAATCCTTCCGTGGCAAGTCGAATACACAGTGAAATGGTGTCATCAATACTAGATCCCGGGAGCAATGTTACGTAAACAGTAGTACCCGGCGTTAGAATGGTACGGAAATCCGGGATCTTTATGGCGGCTCCCGGCGTAGTTTCAACGGAAAAATCCGCAATGAGTTGACTCAATGCGATATCGATGGAATTTGTCAACGGACGATCAGCCCTTCAGCGAGTAGCAATGAACAATAGTGGCGCGATATTTTACTGCCATTCGAAATAAACGATGGCATCGTGAAAGTCATTAATTTCAGTTTCACTGGATGCAAGAATTCTAAATCCATGCCCCTGATTGCCGGGCCAATCGTTATCCAGCAGCAGCCGGTTTGCCACCCACTGATCAGCGACCTTGTGCCCAATTAAAACGTAGAGTTCCGTTGCATTGACAGTTACGCCGCCATCCGGACCGAAGCGGGTATTCATGGGTCGAGGGGTGGTCCAGTCAGCAATGATTCGGCAGCTGTCAGGAGCGAGTGAATCGATGACAACCGCGCGTTGAATCGGCCAGGCAAATGAATTTCCCGACAGGGTAATCGAGGTATTGGGTAAAGTACAGGCCACTGCCATCAGGTGGTCGCCGCAGAATTGGAATTTATTGTAAAGTGCCGCACTGGCATCGACTGCAACACAACCGAATTCATCGTGCTTTGGACCCGGCGCAATGGCAGGAGCGTTCCATTCGAGGTTCTTTAAGGAATGCCTGTCAAATTCCGGGACGGGAAAGCGTTTTGCCCACATTTGAAGATACCGAAAAAAATATGTGACGAGAACGAAGACTCATTTTAATATATTAAGAATATTCCGAAAGGTTCGAAAAAATGGTGTTTGCGGCCCAGACTGTGAACCAATTACCACGATAGCTGAACTCGTGATGCGAGTGCAGCCAACACTTGGAGATAAGCGATATGGCCAAGGTCCAGATTTTATATTGGCAGGAAATTCCTTCGGTTGTCGAGGCCCGGGATGCTGAGGGCGTCCACAAGGAACTCTTGAGTGAACAATTCCAGGAGCTGATTGACCTGATTGCAATGAAAACCAAGCTTGCAGGAACAGACGATTACCTGATGCAATGGACCAAGGGTAAGCGATACGATGTCGAGGGCAGTGCTGAGGAAGTTGCCAAAGCAGTCAAAGATGACTTTGAATCGCAGTATAAAGAGATTCGCAAACGGGAACTGGCCAAGGCAGTCGGTTAAGCCCGGGCGGGCCAACACAGAATTGCCCGGAAGTCGTTGACGTTGGTTAATGTGGGCCCCGTAAAAACCAAGTCGTTGAGCTCATTAAAGAAGCTGTAAGCGTCGTTATTGTCGAGATATTCTCGGGGCCTGATGTCTCGCTCGCGGGCGCGCGTCAATGTCGCAGGCGTAATCAGCGCACCGGCATTGTCTTCGGATCCGTCAATCCCATCAGTGTCGCAGGCGATCGCGTAAACGCCTGCAATGCCGTCGAGTTCTAATGCCAGTGCCAGCGCATACTGGGTGTTGGGACCACCTTTGCCTGAACCGGTCACGGTAACCGTTGTTTCGCCGCCAGAAACAATGACCAAAGGTCTGTCGGGCGTTGCGTTTGAGAGTTGTTTTTTGACCAAGTCAGCATGTTGCCTGGCCACTTCGTTGGTGTCGCCAGCAACTGTGTCGCCCAGCATTATGACAGCAAGGCCGCGTTGTTTGGCAAGTCTGTGACAGGCTTGTAGCGCATCTCGCGGTCGGGCAATGACTCGAACTTCCGAGTTTTTGAAAATCGAGGACCCCGGTTTAGGCGTTTCGAGCTCGCCTTGCCCCAGCATTGCTTGGATATAGTCGGGTGTATCGATCTGGTAGTGAGTGATGACGTCCAGCACTTCCTCACAAGTTGACGGGTCAGCGACTGTCGGACCGGAACCGATAACCGCAGGATCATCACCGACTACGTCTGAGATGCAAAGCGTTAATGCCTTAGCTGGAAAAATCGAGCTCATCAGCCGACCGCCCTTGATTGCAGACAGGTGTTTGCGAACGCAATTGAGTTCCTGGATACTGGCGCCTCCCAACAGTAATTGCCGAGTGATTGACTGTTTGTCCTTAAAGGCGATCTTGGGATGAGGGAGGGTCAGCAGGGAAGAAGCGCCGCCTGATATTGCACAAACGACAAAGTCGTGTGGCGTTAGTGATTGAGTGAGATCAACGATTCGCTTTGCTGCATTTTGTCCGACTTCATCCGGAACAGGGTGGGCCGCTTCAACGACTTTAGTCGAGGTGTCCGGTACTGCGTGGCCATAGCGTGTGACGACCAGACCATCAGTTGGTCGTGCCACATGGTCTTCGATCACTTTCGCCATGGCGGCAGCTGCTTTGCCAGCACCAATGACATACACTTTCTGGGCTGGCAGGTCAACGAGATGTGAAGGCAGGCAGTTGGCCGCAGAGACTGATTCAACCGCACATTGAAATAGTTCAGTGAGTAGATTTCGGGGGTCTGTTAATGTCATGTTCTAACAAGAAAAAAATAATTCTCAAGACAATTTGTCGCGATTGCGTTCGCTGGGTCGGTGTGAAAGTTACAATACAATAGTTTTTTCTAAAATTATTAACAAGTCCAGGACTAACCAGTACGATGTCAGAGTACCACGCGCCAATCGATGATATGCAATTTGTTTTGTATAACGTTGCCGGTCTTGATCAAATATTGACGCTTGACGCGTTTCAGGATATGGACAGCGAATTGATCACAGCCATTCTGGATGAGTCATCACGATTTACGACCAATGTCCTGGACCCATTAAACAAGGTTGGCGATGTCCATGGGTCGCAATGTGACAACAGCGAGGTTAAGACGCCGCCCGGCTGGAAGGAAGCTTACCAGCAGTTCGTTGATGGCGGCTGGAATGGACTTTCCTTTGACACGGAACGTGGCGGTCAGGGGCTGCCCTGGCTGGTTGCAACTGCGGTGCAGGAAATGTGGCATTCCGCAAACATGTCTTTTGGGCTGTGCCCGCTGTTGACGCAGGGCGCAATACGAGCACTTGAATCCCACGGATCAAAAGCACAGCAGGACCTTTACATGGAACGGCTGATCTCCGGCGAGTGGGCCGGAACGATGAACCTGACTGAATCGCAAGCTGGCTCGGACCTCGCTGCGATTCGGACTCGGGCAATCGCTGAGAATGGTCACTACCGCATCGTCGGTCAGAAGATATTCATTACCTATGGCGAGCACGACTTGACAGAGAATATCATTCACTTCGTGTTGGCGCGGTGTACTGATTCGCCGGCTGGAGTGAAAGGCATTTCGATGTTCATCGTGCCAAAATTTCTGGTCAATGAAGATGGTACCTTGGGAGACCGGAACGATTTAAGGTGTGTTTCGGTTGAACACAAACTCGGTATTCACGCGAGTCCTACCGCCGTCATGTCGTATGGTGATAACGGCGGTGCCATCGGTTATTTGGTTGGCGAAAAGAATCGTGGCCTGGAGTATATGTTCACGATGATGAACTTGGCCAGACATGCCGTTGGTGTTGAGGGCTTGGCGGTATCAGAACGCGCCTATCAACATGCGGTGGAATATGCACGGCAGCGAGTGCAGGGGACTGCCATAGGCACCCGGGACCGTGTTGCAATTGTTCATCACCCGGATGTTCGACGCATGCTGATGACTATGAAATCGCTGATTGATGCAATGCGCTGTCTGGCTTACTATACGGCAGGTGTATTTGACTTGTCGATTAAACATCCCGATGCTGTTGCGCGTCAGAATAATGTTGATCTCCTGGGGCTGCTTATTCCGCTGGTTAAAGGCTGGTGTGCGGAAACGGGCAACGAGGTCGCCTATATCGGTGTGCAAATTCATGGGGGCATGGGTTTTATTGAGGAAACAGGCGCCGCACAGTATTTAAGAGATGTGCGGATTACCCCGATTTATGAAGGTACCACCGGTATTCAGGCCAACGATTTGATCGGTCGTAAAGTATTGCGCGGCGACCGCGAGGTGCTGGAGCGATTGACTTCCATGATCAGTCGCAGCATTGATTCGAGCGATCAGAGCGACGCGCAAATTACTGTGATTGCCTCAGCAGTTCAGGTTGCCCTCGGTCATCTGAACCGGGTGACTGACTGGGTATATGAGACAGGTGACGCCCAGCCCCAACTCGTTGCCGCAGCGAGTGTTGGGTACATGAACGTTTTTGCGTTAACCGTTGCTGGGTGGTTGATGTTAGAAGCTTCGTCCTGTGCAGTGACTGCAATTCGAGAAGGTTCGGAGCAAAAGGATCATCTCGAAGACAAGCTGATCTTAGCTAAGTATTTTGCAACGCATATCCTGCCACGAGTGCAAGCGGATGCCGATGCGGTAATTCAGTCATCGGCGGTAGCGCTCGAACTGGCGGAAGATCGACTCTAAATCGCCTGATCAAGCGAGTTTCGCACCATTGCCGACAGTGCGCTCAGGCTGGGCGATGACGACTGCGCCATCATCTCGTACAAATCCGGTGAGGAGGAACTGTGACATGAATGGCCCAATCTGTTTGTCGGGAAAATTCACCACACCGACAATTTGTTTTCCAACCAGATCTTCTGGAGTATATAGATCGGTAATTTGCGCGCTCGATTTGAGTGTGCCAACGTCGGCTCCAAAATCTGCGGTGATTTTGTAAGCAGGTTTGCGAGCTTCGGGAAATTCCTCAACGGTGAGGATGGTTCCAACACGCAGTTCAACTTGTTCGAAGTCGTTCCATTGAATTTGTTTCACTGACTGAGTACTCCATATATCGATAGCCAAAATATTTGTAGTCAATAGGACTGAAAGGCTGTAATTGTACCTTTGACTGGATGGACATTTTAGAATTCAAACCTGTTCGACGGTATTTTGCATGAATCCTATTTCGTACCGATGAGGTGTTTTAATCATCAACGCTCAGCTTTCAGTACGGGAGGCTAATTTGGATGTGAACTCCGCATACAGAACCATGGAATTGAAGCGTTCAACGTTATTCCATTGGACGTAAATTACCCGCGTTACCACCCCGAAAGCGGGTGGTCAACTTGTGAGATTTAGTCTTGGAAGGAGACTTTTGGAATATAAAACGGAATTGATAATGGCTTTTCCTTTACCTTGGAGGACTCCGACGTGAATTCATCTGAAACGATAGACGTTGATCGCGTTATTGATGGGCTCGTTGTAAATGCCCGCCGCGCGATGCGTGAATTTCGAAGCGCGGATCAGCAGTTTGTTGACGATGCGGTCACCGCAATCGCTTGGTCGCTGTATGAAAGGAACAGTGCCCTTGAACTCGCTGAAGCTGCGGTTCGAAATACCGAGTTGGGGAACGTTAACGATAAAGTTACCAAGAATCAACGCAAGACGTTCGGTACGCTGAGAGATTTGATGCGGGTTCGTTCGGTTGGAGTGATCGAAGAGGATCCGGCAAAAGGGATGGTGAAGTATGCCAAACCTGTCGGTGTGGTTGGTGCAGTTACCCCGTCAACCAATCCGGCGGCGACGCCAGTGAACAAATGCATGATGGCTGTTAAGGGTCGCAATGCCATAATTGTTGCCCCTTCGCCGGCTGGCTGGCAAACGACCGACCGGGCTGTTGAACTGATGCGTGCGCAACTTGAAGTGATTGGTGCACCGCGTGACCTGGTGCAAATTCTGCCTGCCCCAGTGAACCGTGCAATGACCGAAAAACTGATGCAGGAAGTTGACCTGGTTGTGGTAACCGGTTCCCAAAATAATGTTCGTGGCGCTTATTCAAGCGGCACTCCTGCAATCGGCGTCGGCGTTGGTAACGTGCCGGTCATCATTGATGAGTCTGCCGACCTTGAGCGAGCTGCCAATCTCATTCAAATGTCCAAGACTTTTGACAATGGCACTTCGTGCTCTTCAGAAAATTCAGTCATCATCATCGATTCGGTATACGATCAAATGATGACGGCATTTGCAGGTGCTGGTGGTTATTGTGTGACGCGCGAGGAGAAAGCCAGAATTATTGAAGCACTTTGGACCGCGCCTGGCAAATTGAACCGGGCACTAATAGCCAAAGATGCTGAGGTTCTGATTGAACACTGCCGGTTAAATGCCCCACAGAACACGAAATTCATCCTGATTGAAGAAACCGGTACAGGACCAGAGTTTCCGCTGTCTGGAGAAAAGCTGTCCTTGTTCCTGACAGTCTACCGGGTTGCTGATTTCAATGAAAGCGTTCAAAAAGTACGCGATATTCTGGATTTTCAGGGGGCAGGACATTCTTGTGGCATCCACACTACGGACTTGGCCAAGGCTCAGTTCATGGCTGAGCAGCTTGATGTTGTCCGTGTGTTGGTCAACCAAGCCCATACATTCGGCAATGGTGGCGGTTTTACCAGCGGTTTTCCATTTACCCTGAGTATGGGTTGCGGAACCTGGGGAGGGAACAGCATCAGCGAAAATCTTAATTATCGGCATTTCATCAATATTACCCATCTGTCAACGGAAATTCCCGAGGACAAACCAAGCGAAGAAAGCCTTTTCGGTGCGTTCCTTAGAAAATACCATCCGCAAAACATGCTAAGTGGGTGACGGCGTGTCCGAGACTTTTCGAACTTTGATTGATCAGTGTGCGGCCAAATTCCCGGATCGAGTTTTCTTGGTCGACCCGGATGCCGCACTACAAATGAGCTACCGGGGTCTGCAGGAAAACTGTGCTCGATTCGGTCATTTATTGGACTCTTTGCAAGTACCAAAGGCAGCCAACGTCGGTTTTTTAATGGACAACGGATACTGGACCGCGGTGGTCATGCTGGGGAGCATGTACAGTGGCTATGTAACTGTTCCCCTGAATGCAGTCGCCAGCCGCAGGAACCTTAAGTTCGCGATCGAAAATGCTGGTGTCGATTGGGTTTTTGTAGGCCAAGCCTATCATGGATTGTTTGAAGAAGTCGTCGCTGAAATCGAGCGCCCAGTGCGTAGCATTGCAGTTGACATGCAGCAAGGCTTCAACCTGGACTTCCGTGAATTAAATACAGACAGCATGGGTTTTGGAGAACTCGAAAGCAATTCTCCTGCGATGATATTGCACACTTCTGGTACGGTTGGCATGCCAAAAGGTGCGCTTTTAACCCATCGCAACCTCATTGCAGGCGGGCAAAATGTCGTTTTGGCGCAAAACTTGACCGCATCCGATATCGCTTATTGCATTTTGCCTTTGTACCATATCAACGGTCAGGTGGTAACGGTTGTGGCGCCCATGGTCAGTGGTTCGCAGGTTGTTATGTCTCGTCGCTTCAGTTTGTCGAAATTTTGGTCAATACTCGCGGAGAATCATTGCACCTGGTTCAGCACAGTACCAACTATCACGAAATACCTGCTGGACGATGTCCATGAACGTCACGGTGAGCAGAATCTGCGCGAGTCAGCTTGTCTTCGGTTTGCACGGTCTGCTTCTGCCGCAATGCCAGCTTCAATGTTGGTGGACTTCGAAAAAACATTTGGAATACCGATGCTGGAGTCCATGGGTCTGACAGAATCGGCAGCACCACTACTTGCCAATCCGATGCCACCTGCTGTTCGCAAGCCCGGTTCAGTCGGAATTCCAATAGGCAATGAAGTTACCATCATTGATCAGCATGAACAGGAAGTTGATCCCAATACGGTGGGTGAAATCGTCGTACGCGGTGACAACGTTATTCGAGAATACTACAACGCACCGGAAGCGACTGCTTCGTCATTTACTGAGGATGGTTGGTTTCGCACAGGAGACTTGGGCTATCAGGATGAGGACGGCTATTTTTTCGTTACGGGCCGGATTAAGGAGTTGATCATCAAGGGTGGTGAGAATATCTCACCGCGGGAAATTGACGATGCGCTTTATCGCAACCGAGCGATCAAGGAAGTTGCAAGCTTTGGATATCCAGACGATACGTATGGTCAGGTGGTTGCAGTCGCGGTTGTTTTGAAATCCGGCTACCAGTGTAGTGAGGATGACCTGTTAGAATTCTGTAGAGCAGAGCTTGGTAAATTTCGCTGCCCAAGTCTGGTATTTTTTGTTGATGACCTACCGAAGGGACCGTCCGGAAAAATTCAACGGTTACAAGTCGCAAAGTCCTTGATTAAGGGAGATTAGAATCAGGCAGGCTCATGCATGCTGATCGGACGCTAAGCGGTAAAAACGCATTTGTAACCGGTGCCACAAGTGGCATTGGCCTGGCAATCGCGGAACGACTGGCTGCTGCGGGTTGCAATATCGGAATGAATGGATTCGGCGATGAGGTGGATATCATTGAACTCGTTGAACGAATCAGTGCACAGTATGACGTTTACGTTGCCCACTACAGGATTGATCTTAACGATGTTATTGACATTGAAAGTGGGTTTGACGCTTTTAGGCGGGACATAGGACGGATAGACATCCTGGTCAATAACGCCGGAGTTCAACACGTCTGTAGTTTTGCCGATTTTCCGGTTGAAAAGTGGGATCAAATCATTGCGGTCAACCTGTCTGCGGTATTTCACTGTTCAAAGTTCGTGATTAAAGATATGGTGGCTAACCAATGGGGTAGGATTGTTAATGTCGCATCGGTGCATGGATTGGTCGGCAGTATTGACAAATCAGCCTATGTTGCGGCCAAACACGGTGTCGTGGGTTTGACCAAGTCGATTGCCCTTGAATATGCAAAATCGGGTGTGACTTGTAATGCTATTTGCCCCGGATATGCGGACACCGCAATCATTCGCAAACAAGTAGAAGACAAATCAGTCGCACAAGGTCAACCCAATGAAGAAATCATCCGTGCAATGCTCAGCGATAAGCATCCATCAGGCAAATTTATTGACCCGACTGAAATCGCTGCACTGACTGAGTTTTTATGTTCAGATCAAGCCAGTGGCATAACTGGTACAGCGCTTTCTATTGATGGTGGCTGGTCCGCACAGTAATCCAAAAAATTAAACTCGCACCAGTCTTGCTCATTTCCCCCATGCTGGTGTCCCCGGTGTACTTCAAGCGCATGGTACTTGTTCAATGCTTATTTGGGTACGTCCAGGCGTTTGAAGTCAAGTAGATAGCCGCAAGGTGTGACCTGATTATCAGAGTTCTCATGTGCGATTTAGGTTTTGTAAAATGGGTTTATAATGTGGAAAAAATAGAGAAATATATAAACCTATAAGTAAGAGTTAATATGGAGGACAATATGTTCGCCCAACGCTTGCAGCGCGCACGTAAAGCAACTGGGCTTTCCATGAGTAAACTGGCTGAAGAAGTTGGTGTGTCTGCCAATGCAATTAAGAAGTATGAACACGGTATCAATATGCCGTCGTCAAACAATCTGCTGAAGATGGCAAACGCACTGAACGTACGCACTGAATATTTCTTCCGGCCGATAGAGGTTGAGCTTCGCGAAATTGAGTACCGAAAAAAATCTAATCTTCCAAAGAAACTACTGAATCGATTAACATCTGATGTGATGAATCAGGCTGAGCGGTGGTCCATGCTACTTGACCTGTATCCTGATACAGATCATCCCATTCCAACATTTTCATTGCCAACTGAACTTCCCTCAGAAGTAAATGATCTTGAGGAAATCGAAGATATTTCTATTCAGATACGCCAGGCATGGAACTTAGGGCTGGACCCAATACCAGAACTCGTCATTGCGATGGAGTCCAATGGTGCCATGATCATCGGTACGCAAGTGGAAGGAGTCAGTCAGTTTGATGGGCTCACTGGCTGGATCGGTGAGATTCCAGTTGTTGTATTTTCCAGACTTCTATCCGGTGATTGCCAACGTTTTACATTGGCTCATGAAATGGCTTACCTTGTACTACAAAACCGTTTGGCCGAAAATCTCGATGAAGAGAAGGCGTGTAATCGATTTGCTGGCGCATTTCTATTGCCGAAGAAAGCAGTGCTTGAAATTATGGGGAAACACCGACATACAATCGAACCGATTGAGCTGTTGCTGCTTAAACATGAGTTTGGCATCAGTATGGCAGCGATCCTTATGCGTTTGGAGCAGTGTGGTGTGATATCTGCTAATTTAAAAAAACAGTATTTCATTAAATTCAGCAAGTTAGGCTGGCGAAAAAATGAACCCGGTGAGCCCTACCCAAAGGAAAGTAACTCCCGTTTCAAACAACTCGTATGTCGAGCGTTGGCGGAAGAATACATCGGAGAATCAAAAGCGGCTGAACTACTGGGTATGTCGGTTTATGAATTTCATATGAGTCGAAAACTGGAAGGCAATCTGGAGTCCAGTGCTGATGTTAATGATCAGCAATCGTTAACTGCCATCTGCTAATCAACCTCACAGAAATTTGAGGCGTGAAGTCTGTTTGAATTCAGACCAAGCGAATGACATAACCCGTACAGCTCATTCTATTACTGGCAGTTGGACGGCACAATAATTTAAAAAGGTATTTATGCACCGGCCTTGGCGAATTCTTCCCATGCTGCTTCGATGTGATGCATTTCGGTTCGAATGGCACCTGGTACAAAGCGTATTACGTAAACTCCATCAAGTACGGTATGAGTAAGAAATATTTTTCCCGAGGCGTTAATTTCATCCAAAATCTGCTTGGTCCTTGCATTACCGTCGTTGTGTCGAAAGCAGATCAGATTCAGCATACGCGGCTGAATTTCTTCATAGCTATTGTCAGCTTCTAGCAGTTCCTGAAAACGTTTTGCAAGATCAATGTGTTTACGAATGTGAGCACGTAGCCCGTCAATCCCGTAGTGACGGATCACAAACCACAGCTTCAGTGAACGAAACCGTCTGCCAAGAGAGACCTGCCAGCCGCTGTAATCGAAAACTGTTCCAGATTCGGTTGCCTTGTTTCGCAGATATTCCGGCGTCATGGTCAGCGCATTGACGAGGTCGGCCTTATTGGCGACATAGAACAGGTCACAATCGAAATTTGTCAATAGCCATTTATGCGGATTGAAGCAGTAGCTGTCAGCCAATTCAACACCGTTAAGCAGATGCCTGAATTCAGGACAAACCGCCGCGCTACCTGCATAGGCAGCATCAACGTGTACCCACACTTGATGGCGATTTGCGATTTGTGCAATTGTTTGTACCGGATCGATTGCCATAGATGAAGTTGTGCCGATCGTTGCGCAAACAAATGCAGGGACGTAACCGGCAGCCACGTCAGCTTCAAGTTGTCTCGCAAAATCTTTGGAATCAATTGCGAAACTGTGGTCGACTTGCAATCGCCGAATTTGAGCGGGCTCAAACCCGGCAATCCGAAGGCTTTTCTCTGCTGAAGAGTGTGTGTGTCCTGAAATATAGGCAGTCAGATTCGTTATGCTGCGATCTGGGTTGACTGCCAAGGCTTTCTCTCGTGCTGCAACTGCCGCGCACAACGCAGCAGTCGATGCCGAATCCTGTATAACGCCACCGCCGCTCTGACTGGAATGGAAATGTTCTGGTAATCCGGTGATCTCAACCATCCAATCCAGCACCAGAGTTTCGAGCTCTGTGCACGCGGGACTGGTTGACCAAAGCATGCCTTGAATACCCAATCCAGAAGACAATAGATCACCAAGAATCGAAGGTCCAGAGGCGTGTGAGGGGAAGTAGGCATAAAAATTCGGTGACTGCCAATGGGTTAAACCCGGCAAAATTCGTTCCTTAACATCACTTAGTACTGTATCAAATCGTTCACCTTGTTCGGGAGGATGTGTCGGAAAATTGTGGTAGATATCGCCGGGTTCGAGCTGGGACAATACTGGATATGACTCGACATTCTCCATGTAATCGGCTACCAAGTCTATCATCTGGTAACCTTTTTGACGAAACTCTTCGACTGTAAAGTGATTGGGATTATTTTGTGACATCTTTAATTCCATACCCCGACGTTGTAGACTTACGAGAGAGAAACACCGCTATTATGATTGGACTCAGGTGTGTCGTAGACGAGTTTTCAAAGAAAGACGAAAATTCGTGATCACTGTTTTTCGGTGACCAAATATGAGATGTGATTTGGGTCGTCAATCAAATTTGCAATTATTAGCTCAAATTGGTTCTATGGAATCTGTTGGAAACAAAAGTATTAACCAATCGAATCAGCGAATACATGCGGTTGAATGCAGTGGTAGAAACGCTACTGATTACCCAGAAAAACTGTGTTGTAGCGAAACTTATTCCTCCTAAAGAAAGGTGAACCCTATATTTGAAAATGAATTTCTAGCTGAAGCTGTTTGCGAAGGTTTGCTGTCGTCGCCGCTGTTATGGGAACTTTCCCATAACAGCGGTAATGGGAACCTTATGATTATGGGAACCTAGACTATCCTGATCTTTGATTATCAATGGTATAGGCTAGAATCAGGTTCCCATAAGATTATTTCACTTCAGACCTCTGCGAGCATAGCAAGCAACTCATCCTGAACTCCTTTGAACTTGCCTTTGCGTAGACTCACGGGTCGCCACTTCTCGAGTGTATTCAACTTATCAGCCGGGTCCGATCGAAGATACATCTCGGTAGTCTGGATACTCGAGTGTCCCAACCACGCTGAGACTTTTCTAACGTCTCCGGTTGCTTCAAGAGTGTGAAGCGCGCAAGCATGCCTCAAAAGATGGGGCGTTACAGTCTTTTTTGCAATGGATGGTACATTTTGTGCCGCAGTTTGCGCATGTACGACAAGACGTTTTGCAAAACCGCGTCGAGTCATCCCTGTGCCCATGGAATTTAAGAAAAAATGTCGGTCGTTACTGTCATGTCGAACAGCCAGCCAGTCGCGCAGAGCACCGCGGGTGTCCGTCCAAAGCGGTTGAATACGTTGCCGTCGACCTTTACCCAAAATATGCACCTCATCAAGAGCTGGCATCTTCAGATCATCAAGCGCAAGCCCAACCAACTCCGAAACACGCAGGCCAGCGTTGTAGGTCAAGTACAGCATTGCCCGGTCCCGAATCCCAGTCGTAGTTTTCGGATTCGGCGCATTCAGCAGCGCACGCACTTCCTTGCGATCCAAAGAGCCAATGAGTGGTACGATGCCCTTCTTTATGGGGATTTCACGAACTTGTCCAGCAAGCGCAAGATACGCTGGATTGCGGAACTCGAGAAACCGAAAAAAAGCCTTGATCGCCGCGAGCCGAGCATTGCGTGTATTGACACTGTTGCCTCGCTCTGTTTCGAGATGCTCAAGAAACTTGAGAATGGTTTCAACATTCAGGTGCCCGATCTCAAGCTCACAGGGTCGGGCACCGTGTAGATTGGCAGTAAAAACGATCAACAGCTTAAAGCAAAGAGCATAGCTTTCTACGGTATGCCGACTCGTACCTTTGTCGCGTGGCAGGTATTCGCGCAAAAACTTTTCAAGTGAACAGGCAAGGTTACTCATTACACCCTCCCTGCCGATACAACCGTTCGGTTTGTTCAGAGATCTGTCGCAGCAACACCGGCGTTGCTTCAAGGTACCAATACGTGCCTGCAGCATTGGAATGTCCCAGATAAGTCGACAGTGCCAGCATGTGACGCCCCACATCTTCACGATCATTGGACAGCATGTTCTCGAGCGAACGAGTTGCAAACCCGTGCCTCAAATCGTGAAGACGCGTTCCCGGTTCGCCTGTCCCAGCTCGAAGACCACACTGTCGGGCCAATTTGACAAACACGGTGGACAGATAGACCGGACGCATCGGTCGACCAGTCGACAGTACAAACAGGTGTTCGCTGGGTCCGCCGAGTCGCTTCCTGTCTCGTAGGTATTCATCCATCGCTTGATGAACACTATCGCTCAACGGCACCAGACGGGACTTGCCGAACTTCGTGTTTCTGATCAACAGTCCATCTTCTGTCAAGTCTTTCAGCAACAGATTGGCTGCTTCCGATCGACGTAATCCGGTCGCAGCGATTAGACCCACGATGTAATGGAAAGTCAATGGCGTGATTGAGCCTGCTGGCCCCAATTGCAATGCCGCGTCCATGATCTGCGTGACCTCTGCCAGTGACAGCAAACAGGGTGTTGGCCGTCGTGAGATGGTTTTACCCAAAGCAGTGCGATCCGGGACTTCATGGCGTTCATCGTCGGCGTGCAAAACGCAAGCCAGGTCGCAAACATAGCCCAGTTTGCTCTGCCTCTGCCGGGAAGACGGTGTATTCGATAACCAATTAAATACAGTACTGCAACGCACGAACTGGTCGCCACAATCCATGGCGTAAGTCGCATAATCGTTCAACACACGCGCCTGTTGATCATACTTGTATCCGAGGGCTTTTCTGAAACTGACATAATCATTGACCTTTTCTAAGAGTGTCATTGCAGACCTCCTGCGGTCGGCCAAGGCTGGGCAACATCACGAAGCATTCGGATATCGACCCTTGCATAAACGGCTGTAGTTGTCATTGATTGATGGCGCAGCAGAGCACTGATCACTTCGAGTGGCGTATGGTCATGTAGCAAGTTCGTTGCTGCAGAATGTCTAAATAGATGCGCGGCAGGCAGCCCGTCGGCTTTGATACCGACGCGCTTGATCGCCGCTCCTGCGACGGCGGAAACGCCACCGCTTGACAGTGCTTGATCAATTGGTGGGGGCATGCGTAAGAATACCTTTTCAGTCGCGGAAACAAGTCTGGCATGCACGATGTAATTTCTGAGCGCGTCGCCGACATCCTGCGGCAGAGGCAACGCTGCCGCACACCGCGACTTGCCGCTGACGCGGACCAGTGCATTGTCCCAATCGATGTCTTGCAACTCAAGGTTAGCCACATCTCCGGCACGCAGGGCGAGTCTGGCCAGAAGCAACAAAATGGCGCGGTCTCTGATCCCCATCGCAGTTGTCAGATCGCACGATGCAATAATGCGTTCGATATCTTCCTGCGGCAAATGACGAGGCAATGTCGAGAATCTTTGCCTCGGAATCATGGGAACCGCAGCAGCCAGTCCCGGGCGGCAAAGACCATTTAATGTGCGAAAACGCAGATACTGTCGAAATGCTGAGACTTGACGGCGGACCAGTTCACGCGACGCGGTCTCAAGGCGGCGTTGGACAGCAGTTCTGATGAGTGTGGCACTGTACCGATCAGGTTCATCACCCAGATGAACAATAAACAATTCAACAGCCTTGCGGTAGCTTTGTACAGTTTTCTCCTGAATATTGCGGTAGTTACGTAGCCAGTTCTGATATTGCGCCAGGTATTGTCCTGTCTCCTCGGATGTTGGACACACGCGCGGCGAAACGATGCCTGTGTCTCTGAGATACTTAATGAATACCCGGATTTTGATATGACTGTTGTCACAACCCGAAAATCTATTGCCTCTGATAAAAAAATGCGGATGCACACAGGTGCACTGATGCGAAAGAAACTGAGTTAAAGTATCGTCACTGATTTTGACTAATTTGATGTCTTGTAGATAAAGCCAGACAATCAAGTGCCGGCAACGCTTGCGGTACGCGACAACCGAATCTTGCACATACCCTTTTGCCGCAAGTGTTTTCAAAAACGACTCCACCGCGTGGCTGTCAATCTCAATCTGCTCGGGCAACCGGGCTACTCCTGCCTCCATTAAAAAGCCGAGGAACTGGTGCAACTGCCAATTCATACGTTGTAAGTTCTTGCGATAACCGTGCGGACCGGGGCAAGTACAGTCGTGATTGAGGAATTGATCTAAGACACGAATGTCGAGCAACTCGATCGGAATCCCTTTTGCTGACAACCATGTCATCAGGTGAATGACGACTCGGACACACTTGGCAAGGAAGCTTTCGCAATATCCCATCGCCTGCAAGTGTGCTTTGTAATTGTGAACAATATCCAACTCGCATCCGTCTGCGCGTTGTATTGCATTGATGACCTTCGAAGGCATGCTGATTCTCCTGTTTAGGGTTAAACCCCCAAAGGATACCAGCAATTCTTATGGGAACCTGATTCTAGCCTATACCATTGATAATCAAAGATCAGGATAGTCTAGGTTCCCATAATCATAAGGTTCCCATTACCGACGATAGTTACTAAAAATTCGCCACCAATACCACCGCATATCGCTCCTCTGTATGAGATTTTAGACCGATTGGATGAAGATAGAACTGATCGCTGATCTCACTTGATACTTCAGTTGCATGGTTGTACGATCGCAGAGTGCCTGAACCGTATTTGGAGAAAATTCTATTTCAATATTGATGATTGAATATTTAACCGGAGGATATATGCATGAATCTTCGATACCGTGTCGTTTCTCTGGCACAGTGTACGGTTAACCATCCTCGTTGTGTCGCCCACACAAGCCGATACTTCATCCAGTGAAAGACCGGGAACGTCTGTTAACCATTCAAGGAGACATATCATCCTTTTCAATCAGTTAACGAAGACGCTTAACTTAACGACAGAAGTATCGAGGCTTAAGCCAGTAAAGTAGGTCAAATCACTTGGTGTTTTGGTAATATAGTGTTCAAACACAAGTACACCTCTATCGAAAATTACGAAAATGTCACGTCTTACCATTACATTGGATGATGAGCTACATCAAGCGTTGAAAGAAACCGCGGCGCGTCAGCGACGTTCGATTGGTTCCATTATTGAAGAATCCTTGCAGCTGCGCGGAATTCGTACATACGAAAGTGCCCAGGAACTCGTCCGTCGGACTCGAAAATCGTCTGGCTTAAAGTCAAACGAGGCGCTTCAACTAGCCGTTAAACAAACCAGGCAGCGACGCCAAGAAAAGAGCGCTTGAACTGATTGAAGCCAACAAGGTGCCAAGACTCGCAGTAGTTGATACCAATATCATTTTTGTTGACTTGATTACAGCGGATGATAACAGTCCTACTGTATGAATTACTTTCATTCGGGCCAGGTTACCCCGGATTACTCAGCGGACGATGCGCACATCAGAAATCGGCTTCGTCAGTGGCAGTGTCGGAAACATAAGGTGAGAAGTGGCAAATATGTGCGTTTTTCCATTCAGAAGTTGTATGGTTCATATGGCGTGGTTCACCTTGCGTCTAAAAACATAAGCCTGCCGTGGACGAAGGTATGATTTCGAATGCGGGCTAAATATCATATTCGGCATCATTCGGTGACTAAAAATCGGATGTGATTTGATTCACCAACAATAGTTGCTACAAGTGGCCATACTTCCTCCTATGAAACCTGTTGGAATCAATTCATTAAAAAACTGCATCAGCGAATACGTACGACTTGCAGCGGCGGGAGAAACGATACTGATTACGGACAGAGACCGAGTTGTTGCGGCACTTGATCCACTTAGAGAAAGGCGGAGCCCTATATTAGCAAGATGCATTTCTAGCTGAAGCTGTTTGCGAAGGTTTGCTGTCGCCTCCGATGATAGTTGTTAAAAATTCGCCAGTGGTACCACCGCCTTTCGCTCCTCTGGATGAGATATTAGACCAATTGGACCAAGATAGAAGTGACCGATGATTTATCTGGATAATTCAGTTGCTTTGGTTGTATTGTTATTAAAGATCACAGACCCCTGAATCGCATTGGGAAAATAAATTGAGGGATTGAATATTACATGGGCGAGGTTACACATAAAACTCGGGTCTACCCCGAAAAATTTTGGTGCGCTGTGGATAGAGGCTTTTTACCTAACTGACATTGAGCATTAACGAATGATTCTTTCAACCAACCTGTAAACGGTGGTGCTGCCAAAAGTTCGCGGCCAATCTTTAGAAGGAGGATTATCGCGTGTCTTAGCGCGTTGAATTGCCGCAACTATCCGTTCGCGGGTAAACTTTGATGATTCAATGCTTTTGCTGTAATTTGGAAGATACGTCTTCAACCGGGCGTTGCAATTCTGGGGCGAAGCGATGCCAGCACCTTCCTCGAAGTGAAGCAGTAACCAAAGTTCAAACTTCGGATTGCTTAGAGCGAAACCATAGTTTTCTTGTTCCTGTGACCAGACATAGAGCGAGTGCGTATTCCAATTAATATGAACGCGATTCCAGAGAATATGAACATTTCTCCAAAAACTGGCATTCGCGACGCTTATCTCAGCGGTTTTTCGAATCTTTCGAGCGAGTTATACCTCCTTTGGATTTGTTGTTGGTTTGAATCTCACACGGAGCGGAAATAAGTCGGTCAGCAACCCTGTGCAAAAACCCAAAGGCAAGCACTTTTTCGACGCGAGTGTCTTTGGGAATTTTTCACAGGGTTGGTTATGGACTTATTCTGCGGGCTCAGTGTAAGATTGTGATGACCACAGATACGCATTGAAAATAACGCACCAGTGATGAACAACTGATCCCAATTGACCCATGCAAATTGGCCAGTTGGATCAATTGATAACTGCGGCAGTGCTCGCGACACTCGGTGAATGTAAGATCTTGTCGTCATTGCCATCAGCTATCGTTGCGGTGGGATTGCGCCACCGGTACGGTCAGTGAATTGGATTGCAGCTTTCGCATTGAGTCACCGGTCAGTTGGATACGATGGGCATTGTGGATTAAACGGTCGAGGATCGCATCGGCCAAAGTGGCGTCACCAACGGTGGCATACCATTGATCAACGGGTAATTGGCTGATCACAACGGTTGCGGTTCGCCCGTAGCGCCCATCCATCAGTTCCAGCAGATCATGACGGTGGCTGGTGTTCAGGGGTTTGAGTCCCCAATCATCAATGATCAGCAGTGCGGTGGCGGCGAGCTTTTTGACAAACTTGGTGTAAGTTCCCAGTGCCCGGGCCTGATCGAACTGTACCAGCAACAAAGATAGCCGCTCGTAGCGCACGGTGTAATCGAGCAGACAGGCGGCGTGCCCAAATGCGCAGCCAACGTAGGACTTCCCGGAGCCGCACGGTCCGGTGATCAGCAGGTTCTGTGCCCGTGCAATCCAGGTGCACTGTCCAAGCTCTGCGATGTGGCTGCGTTGTAAGTTTCTCGATGGCTGGTAATCCAGTTCATTCAAGCTCGCCTGTAAGCGCAGATTAGCCTGGCGCAGCAGGCGCTGCTGACGGCGTTGGTGGCGGCACTGCAACTCATGGTCGAGCAGCAGTTCGAGGCGTTGGGTAAAGCTCAGGTCCCGGTAAAGTTCCGGTTGCTGCAACTGTTGTTCCAGTGCCTGGGCGAGGTTGCTCAGCCTGAGTTGGCGCAGTTGTTCAAAAGTGGTACTCGTGCTCATGGCGGCCTCCATTAGTTAAAATGTTTTGCACCGCGGATGTTGTCGTGGTGCTGTGGCAGTTTAAGTTCAGTCTGTGAGTCGTCAAGATCGGTGCCGTTTTTCAGAATCTGCTCGATGTGGGCAACGCGCGTCAGGGCCTGGCGGTTGGCAATTCGGCAGGCTGCGTTGAGTCGTTGGTTGGAGAATTTCTTACTCAGGGACAACACCCCCAGACAGCGGCGGCAGACTTGCTCAAAGTGGTCGGCTTCGTTGATTCTGGCACACACCCAAGCTGAGCAGTCTGCGCCGATGACGGCGGCCCAGTTTTTCAACCGCGCAGGTGGCCAGTGGCTTTGGTCATGACTTTTGGGCCGATGCAGGGGGTGGGTGGACATGCCGGCTTGCTGCTCGATCCGATGGGTGGCGATTTGATGTTGTTTGAAGAAGATGCGCAGGGTTTGATTACCGAGGTGGACTTTGACCTTTTGCCCGGCGTATTGATGGGGCACTGAATACCAGTGTTTGCCGTGTTTGATGTGGTAATCAAAGCCGACTGTGGCGGTTTTGATTTCAACGTAGTGAAAGCGCACCAGTGGCAGGGGTCGAAGCACGGGTCGGTCGAGTGTATCAAAGGCGTCTTGGCGACAGCCGTCGCGATTGGAAAAGGGTTTTAGGTTCAGCTCATCGACTAAGGGTCGAATGGCTGCATTGAGCTCGGACAGGCTGGTGAAGTGGTGGTTTCGAAGCCGCGCCAAAATCCAGCGTTCAGCGTTCTGTACTGCTTGTTCGACTTTGGCTTTATCCTTGGGTTTTCGTGGCCGCGCAGCTTTGACTGCGACACCGTAATGCTCAGCCCACTGCTGGTAGCTGAAATTGAATTGTGGATCATAGCGGCAGGCTTTAGCGACCGCGCTGCCTAAGTTGTCAGACACAATCAGTTTCGGACACCCTTTGAAGAACTCCAGCATCAAGCTCAAACACTCGAGCCAGTCGCGCAGCTGCTGGGTCCACACGGCAACCGCAAAGGTGTAGTTCGATGCGCCCAGCACCCCGACAAAGATCTGCGCCGTGCGTGTGCCGATCTTGACCGTCATGCCACAGAAATCGACAAATACGGTATCACCGGGCTCGTGAAACTGCCGCATGGAACGGCGCTGTGATTTTTTCCAGCGGGCATAATGCTCGCAAAAACTTGAGTAGCTGTACCGGTAGCCTTGCGCGCACAACTCCTGCCACAGCAACTGCAAGGTGACGGCCTTTTTTTGCTTTTCCTGATGCACCCAGGTAAAGTCGACTTCAAAGTGTGCCGGTGAATCCTGCGGCCCACCGTACACCAGTGCGGCCAGCTGATCTTCATCCATACCGTCGGGCAACGGCCACCGAATGCCACAATCGGTAGTTTTGGTCACCACTTTGTGCACCAACCCAACGCTCAGACCCAATACCTCAGCGATACGCCGAATCGTTAGCCCGCAGTCGTGTCGCAAGCGTAGTATCTCAAGATGGTTGCTCATCACAATTCTTCCTCTGCTCATGTCCACTGCCTCCTGTTTCAATGTCGTAGATGAAAACTACGATTGAAACCGAAACGGTGAACCCAGTCAAATTGTGCTGAGAAAAGCGGGCGTTATCGGTACTCCAGTTCCGAGAATATCAACCAATACAAACGGTGTTCACATTGGCTGGAATCGACGTTCATATTCTCCGGAATCCGTGTTCATATTGTCTGGAATTACGTTCATATTCCTGGAATCAGTGTTCACATAACTCTGGAATATGCAGCGAGTTTAACTGTTGGTCCGTCCACCGGTCCTTGTCGATTACCAGCCATGCTTCGTCTGATTTTCTCAGAGGTTCTTTTTGAAGATGCTTTGTTATTCGCTTTAAAACCTGGGGTGGAGAGGAATTGCGATCACCCTTGATGCAATTCACCCATATCTCAGATTGAAGGTTATTTAAATTGGAAAAATACTCTGGTTACGTTTTTGTGCCTTCCGCTGCGATCACGACTAACTTTCGGTAGCGTCGCTCACCAGTAGATCTTTTGATTCTACGTCGGTTCGTTGGCATAGTGTTCGGCTAACCATCCTCGTTGTCACCTACACTAGCCAAATTTTCTCCCAGTGAAAGGCGAGGAACGCCGCCCAGTCGCCCTTGAAGATAACTCTTGCGAATGTCTTTGTCATATCGTATGCCTTTGAAATCGCTGAAGGAATATAAACATGAAGCCCCGCTGGTTTCTCTCTCAACCACCCACATTTCATCCCGACGCAGGAGTTGCTGGTCCATGAGCATCACATCATGCGTAGTAAATAACAATTGCATTCTTGTATCTGCATCTGACATAGCTAGATAATTCTCTAGTAATTTTCGTACCAATGAGGTGTGCAGATGGCGATCGATTTCGTCAATCAGATAAACTCTTTTCGAGCCAGGGCTCGAAAGATCAAGAAACGCTGGCAGTAGATCCAACAACCTTTGCGAACCGTCAGATTCCTGCCACAGTTCAAATTTGGCTTTTGTACCATCTGATTTACGATGGTAGGCAACGGGCTTCCAAACAATCAAGTCACTATCTTTATGAGTTACGAAGAACCTGCTGTTGGTCGAAGCATGAGTCAGTTCAACATTCATTCCTTCTTTAACTTCGCCCATCAGTTTATCTTTAGTTGATTCGGGGATTGGAATTTGGTCAAACGGAATCTCCTCTGCACCTACATGATCAATACCCGTATCCAGTTGCGACAGCACTTGGTTCATTGTTAAATGGTGTGAGTCTTGCTCGCTTAGAAATCCCCCCAATGCAAAATACTGAGAAGTGGAGCCTATCAGTATCAGTGAGTCATCAAACCAATCGTATATTTGGCGGAAATTGTTAACATTTTGAGAAACCGAGTTAGTTAGAAAAAGCTGATTTCTCCGAGTCCCTCTGAAAGCAAACTTGAGGAAATCGTCACTGGCAATGGAACTATCAAACTTTATCTCATCATTCTTACGGTGATAGAGTACTTTTTCACTTGTACTGGTGATCGCCACTACTTTCTCCTCAATAACTGCCTTTGGAGTAACTGCGAAACTAAACTCAAACAGTTTTTCATTAATTAAAAGCATCAATTGAAATTGAGACGGTTTACTATACGATTCTTCGTCTAGCAAGAATCGATCAACAGGAATGTTTCCCCCTGGTTTGGTACCATCAACGATAAAATTCTTGACAAAACTCAGGGCTCGAAAAAAATTACTTTTACCAGATGCGTTCCCGCCATAGAGTGCGGCTATTGGAAGAACTCTAGCTTGGTACTTTTGAACTTTGGGGACTCTGCCACCATGCTGCCGTTCCCTCGTTGCAACCATTGAAAAGGTCGTTTGATCCCGAAAGGACATCCAGTTTTCGAGTGACACGCTGACAATCATGACTACGATTATTAATGAGAAAATATCGTATTATAATAACAATAAATCTATAAAAATTCTATATATCTATTGTTTAATGAGAAAATAATTAGTTTAGAGCTGTAAATAGTAGGCAGGTGAAGAGTAACGTAAAGACTCAATATTCAGACTATCATTTTGAATACCATGCTTGTTAAGTGAGCCGACTATGATCCAATTCGTCCTGATCACTTCGCCAGATACCGCCAAACCTATGAGTAATTGCTACTCAATCGACAAGCAAGAAAGATGTAATACGCTCTGCGACGTCTGTGGTGTAAGGTCCGGATTTCTGCAACCACACAATTGGTGGTGAAATTAGATGATTCAAATTCTAATCCTCAGCTCGAAACATCGATTTTTTTCGCTTGTAGCTTACATATGGGGGTATGTCCTGACCGAAGATTATCGAAAATAATTTTTTGGCACTGCAATTTCCTCAACCATTAAATAAAGTCTGTTAGTTTGTACTTCTGCGTGTTGCTACTTTGCCGCAGCGTACACATTCAACGACTTCAACCTGGCGGGCACTGCCAAAGCCAAATTTAACCTCAATCACACGGAATTTATGAAAGCCAATGCGACAAAGCCATGAGTCAGGATTGTTCGACGATTTGTCATTCATACCAGTCGCCTGCATAGTCGGGTAAAGACAAGCCAGTTACAGCAATACAAGGTCTCCAGGATCAATCAGGTTTTCAGGAATACTACATATTGGGGTAATTCGGGCCCCCGCCACCTTCGGGCACGACCCAGTTGATGTTCTGAGTTACATCTTTGATATCACAGGTTTTGCAATGCACGCAATTCTGTGCATTGATAACCAGGTGAGGTTTGTCATCTGCCTGGTCGCGAACAATTTCATACACACCAGCTGGGCAATAACGTTGCTCAGGCGCATCGTAATCGGCGAGATTGATATCAATCGGTACCTGATCGTTTTTAAGTGTCAGGTGAATTGGCTGATTTTCTTCATGATTGGTGTTCGACAAAAAAACCGAGGAATTTCGATCGAAGCTGATGACGCCATCCGGCTTGGGGTAATCGATCGGACTGGATTGGGATGCTTTTTTAAGCCGTTTGTGATCTTCGTGATGATGAAAAGTCCACGGTGCGCGACCGCGCAGTAAATAGGTATCGACACCTGCATAACACAATCCTGCCCACATGCCTTTTTGAAACGAAGGGCGAATATTCCGGGCGCGGTAGAGTTCATCCCACAACCAGGTCTTTTCTAATCTTGCCTGGTAGTCGGGTTCTGCCGCAGGCGATTCCGATGTCAGGTACTCAAACGTGGCTTCAGCCGCGGTCATTCCGGACTTCATCGCGGTATGTGTACCCTTGATTTTTGGTGTGTTCAAAAATCCGGCGCAATCCCCGATCAAGGCACCACCGGGAAAAGCCAGTTGCGGAATCGATTGATAACCACCTTCATTTAAGGCCCTTGCTCCATAAGCGACACGTCGACCTCCTTCAAGAATGGGCTTCACCGCCGGATGCTGTTTGAAACGCTGAAATTCCTCAAATGGGCTGAGGTAAGGATTCTGGTAATCCAGACCCACGACGAAGCCGATGGATACCTGATTGTTTTCCAAGTGATAAAGAAAAGACCCTCCATAGGTACTGCGATCCAGCGGCCAGCCAATGCTATGCCAGACAGTGCCTTGCTTGTGCTTGCTCTCATCAATTTCCCACAGCTCTTTAATGCCGATCCCAAAGGTCTGCGGATCAGCGTGCTCGCGCAGCGAATAATGCTCAAACAGAGTTTTCGTTAACGACCCTCGGCAACCTTCGGCAAACAGTGTATAGCGGGCGTGGATTTCAGCACCGGGTGCGAAGTTTGCCGTCGGTTCACCATCTTTGCCGACTCCCATATCGCCGGTTGCTACTCCCATCACTGCGCCATCTTTGTAGAGCACCTCAGAAGCCGCGTAGCCAGGAAATATGTCAACCCCCAATGCTTCAGCCTGTTCGGCAAGCCAACGACACACATTGCCCAGGGATATGATGAAATTGCCATGATTATTCATTTGTGGCGGGGTGGGGAGCCGCACGGAAGACTTTGCAGTCAGCAAGACAAACCGGTCATTGGTAACAGGCGTGTTCAATGGTGCGCCTTTATCCTGCCAGTCTGGAATGAGTTCGTTCAGTGCTGTCGGTTGAAGCACCGCACCAGACAGAATGTGGGCACCGACTTCCGAGCCTTTTTCAAGAATACACACGCTCAGATCCTTACCGGTTTCTTGGCAAAGTTGCCGCAGCCTGATTCCCGCAGCCAGACCGGACGGTCCTGCTCCAACAATCACAACATCATAGGGAAGCGAATCTCTTTCGACGGTCATACTGATTTGCCTTGACGATGGTAAATGATGAGACCTGTCGGCTGCAGGCGTAAACCAGCAGCTGCGGTCTGATAATTGATTTGCAAAAACTTCATAAATTAGTGCGCTGAGAATACCTGTACACGAATATCAGTCGGGTCTCCGCTATTACATGGGTTATTGACTTGGGGACAATTGGAAATAATTACGAGTACTTTGGTTTCTGCACGCAGTTCAACGTAATCTGCAGGAACTGAAGGGCCCGGGACAAACACCGATGGTTCCATACTGCCACCCTGGAAGATCGGCACTGAACAAAAAAAGTTTATGTTCGGGACTATATCGCGCCAACCCATACCGTGTTCGGCTAACTCAGTGAGGAAGTTTTCCCGACAACCTGGTACCTGCGATACGCCATATAACATTTGGTTGCTCCAACTTGAACAACATCCTGCAATTGTGTCATGACCGCCACAGGTGGTATCAGCGACAACAGTCATCAAGGGGTTGGCGTAGTCAGAATACAGTACAGAACCTTGGGAGATATGGATATTCTGAGCTGCTTTAATGGTGTTTGGCGCGTGGTATCGCTCGTTTGGATCTGCAGCGTTATAACAAAGAAAATCAACGCCTTGTTGACCTTCGAGATCAATGATTCTGAGTTTTTCGCGAGGCTCAAGAATCGCATTCCATCCCTTTCCGGGTGGTACAATTTGATCTGTCAATTTGTCAGAATATGTCAACTGAAATCTCGTTTTACAGGAAGTACAAATGGGTTTAAGGTCGATCAGATTTCACCCTTTCAAGTATACACAAATAGACCCATCGGAATATTTTGTTGCACCTATCAAGCACCGGAATGAACCGCCCAATACCTACCGGAATCTGGTCTTCAAAACCGGTTTTACAGAGATTGTCTTGGATAAAATCTGAATTCAAAAATCCCCTTTACCATCAGATACGATACGAGGACTGCGATGCAAATTGAAAATAAGCCTGCACTCATCACAGGAGCGGCATCCGGAATGGGTGAAGCGACTGCCAGACTGTTGGTCAGCCTCGGTGCCAAGGTTTGTTTATTGGACATTGATCAGGACAAGGTTGAATCAATTGCACGGGATATCAATGCTGTCGCGTTAAGCTGTGACGTTACCGATGCTCGGAGTATGGAACATTCAGTTGCGTCTGCAGCCAAGGCCAACGGTATTGCACGGATTCTGGTAAACTGCGCGGGAATCGCACCCGCGAAACGGATTGTCGGACGCGAAGGTGCGATGCCGCTTGAGGACTTTAAGCGTGTCATTGATGTTAACTTGATTGGTACATTCAATGCGATGCGCGTGATGGCGGGTGCACTTCGGGATGCAGAACCGCTTGACGAAGTCGGTGAACGTGGTGTCATTATCAATGTCGCATCCGTGTCAGCATATGAAGGGCAAATCGGACAGGCTGCCTACAGCGCTTCCAAAGGTGCAATCGTGTCATTGACCATCCAGGCTGCCAGGGAGTTCGCCAGTGCTGGCATTCGTGTCATGACCATCGCCCCAGGATTAATTGCAACACCGATGCTGTTCGGCATGCCTGAGGAGGTCCAGCAAAGTCTCGCAAATCAGGTACCATTTCCCAAAAGACTCGGAAGTCCGGATGAATTCGCAAATCTGGTCAAACACATCGTGGAGAACCAGCTGTTAAATGGGGAAGTGATCCGCTTGGATGGGGCGATTCGGATGCAACCTCGCTAGTTTGCCATCTGGTGCGATCGTCAAATGTCGTTCAAGCGAGCCATCGACTCGCTTTTAAAAAGTTGCGGGCACTTAAGGTAGTCAATCAGCATTTCAAACGCGTCCAGACCCCAGAAAAGTTCGTCGTCAGCAATAATTGTCGGTACGCCGAAAACGCCAAGTTCTGTTGCTCGCCGTGTATTTTCAATCAGAGTTTGCTTGACTTCGGGAGCATTGATCTGTGTATCGGCGTGCGGATATCCAATGGCATCCCAAATGGCCTGTCGTCCTTTGTCGGTCGCCGGGTCATTATCGGTGCACCAAATCGCGCGAAAGAGTGAAGTGACCAGCTGTGGATCATTATTCATTGCAATCGAAAAGCGCAGGTATGGCAAAGGATTGAAAGGATGCGTGTCCGGAACTCTGAACGGCAGGTTCATTTTGTCTGCCAGCCAGCTGGTGTGACGGTAGGTCAACAGTTTTTTCCGCTCAATCTCGACAGGACCCAATGTGCCCCAATGCTTGAGCAAGCCGGCAAAGAGTACCGGTGTATAAGCCAGTTCAAAATGATCCGGCAATCGATGTAATTGCTCGTGAAGCAGATAGGAAAATGGGGAAATGAAATCGTAGTAATAATTCAGTTGTGTCATTCTCAATCCGCCCGCGCGAGTGTTTCGGCATGCGCACGCAAGCGAAACTTTTGTACCTTGCCTGTCGATGTTTTGGGCAGGTCCATAAAAACTACTGATTTTGGTGCCTTGTAGCGAGCCATGTTATCCTTGCAGAACGAGATCAAGTCAGATTCGTTGGGTGCGGGGGCATAGTCTGGATTTAATTTGATAAAAGCGCAGGGTACTTCACCCCATTTCTTATCGGGCTGCGCAACCACTGCAGCTTCAATGACTGCCGGGTGCCGAAATAACGTATCTTCCACTTCAATGGATGAGATATTTTCGCCGCCAGAAATGATGATGTCCTTGGAGCGGTCTTTGAGTTGAATGTACTGATCGGGATGCATGACGCCAAGATCGCCCGAATGAAACCAGCCACCTGCAAATGCTTCTTGTGTCGCAGTAGGGTTTTTCAGGTAGCCTTTCATGACGATATTGCCGCGGAACATGGTTTCACCCAAGCTTGTACCATCGGGTGGAACCGATCCCATTGTTTCCGGATCTTTGATATCAAGTGCCGCAAGTGCAACATAGGGCACACCTTGCCGAGACCGAAGCTCGGCCCGCCGGGAACTGGTCAATTCATTCCATTCACTGTGCCATTCACAAACGACCGCGGGACCATAAGTCTCCGTTAGCCCGTACACGTGTGTCATGGCAAAGCCGTTGCGCTCCATTTGTTCAAGTACCGCGGCCGGCGGTGGTGCAGCTGCGGTCATTACCTCAACTGGATGATCGAAGTCAGTCCGTTCAGTAGCATTGGCATTGACAACCATGCTCAGCACGATGGGCGCACCGCAAAAGTGGCTTACTTTGTATTTTGCAACGGCCTCGTATATGGAGGTGGCATCGACTTTACGCAAGCAAATGTTGGTACCGCCAAGCATTGCGATGGTCCAGGGAAAACACCACCCGTTGCAATGGAACATCGGCAATGTCCACAGGTATATGGGGTGCGGTCGCATCTTCCAGTTGAGCGCATTGCTGAGTGCATTCAAATAGGCACCGCGATAGTGATACACCACACCTTTTGGATTGCCGGTGGTACCGGATGTGTAGTTCAACGAGATCGCGTCCCATTCAGATTGTGGTTCATTTTTCGAAAATAATTCAATTTGCACTTGACTTATGAGTGTCTCATAGTCCATACTACCCACTTTGTGGCCATGTTGCAGTGCATCATCACGTATGTCAATCACAATAATGTCCCGGTTCAATTTGCGAAGCGCAGCAGCAACGACATCTGCATATTCACAATCTGCGATGAGTACCTTGGATTCAGCATGGTCAAGAATGAAAGCAATCGTATCGGCATCTAGACGGACGTTTATGGTATTGAGCACGGCACCCGTCATTGCTACCCCGAAATGTGCCTCATACATTGGTGGGATGTTTGGCGCCATAATTGAGACGGTATCGTTGCGACCAACCCCCAAACTCACGAGTGCAGCCGCTAAATTCTGACATCGTGAGTAAGTCTGTCTCCACGTATAGCGCTGGTCTCCATGGATCAACGAGACACGCTCTGGAAATACGCGCGCGCTTCGTTCCAGGAATCCAATTGGTGAAAGTGGCACATAGTTGGCTGGATTTTTGTCCAGGCCTGATTCGTAGGGGTTGCTGATAACGTTCAACGGGTTGTGCGACAGAATGACGAGTACCAATCATTATATTGAAGCAGTTAACAAATCTTGCAATTGACCTATCAACATTCATGTTATTAACGACTTATAGGAACTAGAATGAGTGAATCCAAAATTTCAGCTGAACTACACGGCTATTACTTTGAAGACTTAAAAGTTGGCATGAGTGCATCGTTTGGGAAGACGTTGACCGATGCCGATGTTTTGATGTTTACCGGTGTATCAGGGGATACTAACCCTTTGCATCAGAACCGAGAGTTTGCTGAACAGACACCATTCAAGGAACCCATCGTACATGGCATGTTAACGGCAAGTTTGATATCTACGCTAATCGGTACGCGACTGCCGGGTCCCGGGTGTATTTACATGAACCAGAGTCTCAAATTTACCGTACCAGTTCGGGTTGGAGACACCGTCACTGCGAAAGCAGTCATCGTCGAACTTGACGAAAAACGACCGTTTGCAGTACTGGATACGACTTGTTCAGTCGGCGACCAAGTCGTATTGAAGGGGCAGGCCAAAGTTAAAGTTCCACAGCGAATCAACGGGCATGCAAATGGTTCGGTAAATTCATCTGCAACGGATTCAGCCGAATAGAGATTCGATTGACAAAAAATTTCTGACCGCTAAATATGCTAATGCACTGCAAAAAATGACTCAGGAAAATATGAATGTAAAGGGCATTGACCTAAGCTCGTCAATGTTGTTTGCGGATTTCGGCAAGCAATATGCGCGCGTCATGAAGTCCCTAATGACCACTCCAGCGACAGATGACTTCAATCAGTTGTCCTTACAACTCGGAACGTTATTTGCCAAGGCAGCCATCGGTAACGCTGTTGACCTCAATAACTTGTTGCGCGTCCAAACGACTGCGATCGCAAGATATGGCGCGTTGGGTGAATACATTATTCGCAGAATGTTCGGGAAAGACGCGCAGCCAGCCATCCAACCACAGGCTGGTGACATGCGATTTAAGGCAGCCGATTGGAGTTCCAGTACAACGCCTTCAAGCTGTACCCAAAATAGCTCGGATCTGTGGTTTGATACGGTCAAGCAATCCTACCTGATCGGCGCGGAGTTTATGCAGGGCTTTTTTCAGCAGACCAATGGTCTGACTGAACAGGAAAAACGCAAACTTAAGTTCTACACCGATCAGATTGTCGATGCAATGGCACCAACCAACTTCCTGGGCACGAATCCACAGGCGATCAAGGCGATTCAGGGATCAAAGGGTGAAAGCCTGATCAACGGAATGCGCAATTTTGCTGATGATCTTGAGTCCGGTCGCGGCGTCAAGATGGTGGACAGTAAAGCATTCGAACTAGGACGCAATATCGCCGTTTCGCCTGGCAAGGTGATTGCGCGCAACCGAATGGCAGAACTCATCCAATATTCACCGACAACAGACCAGGTGCAGGCCACCCCGTTTCTGATCATTCCCCCGTGGATCAACAAGTATTACATTCTGGATCTGTCAGCAAAGAATTCCTTTATTGCATGGCTGGTCGCACAAGGATATACGGTATTTGTGGTCTCATGGATCAATCCCGACGAGAGCTATCGGGAGACGTCATTTGACGATTACCTGCAGGATGGACCGCTGTGGGCAATGGATGTCATTCATACCGTAACTGGACAGGACCAGATTAATGCTATTGGCTATTGTCTGGGTGGGACGTTACTTGCAACCGTATTGGGCTATCTGGCCAAACATGCCGAACGAGCGGTACAGATTAAAAGCGCGACATTCTTCACCACCATGATTGACTTCGCTGAGCCCGGTGATCTTGGCGTTTTTGTCGATGAAGATAGCGTTACCCGATTGAATTCGCAGATGCAACGCGACGGTTATCTTGACGGTAAATCAATGGCATCAACCTTCAGCATGATGCGCGCCAATGATCTTGTGTGGCATTTTGTCATTAACAATTACCTGCTTGGCAATCCCCCGAGTCAGTTTGATTTACTCTACTGGAACTCTGATTCGACCCGCTTGCCAGCAGCAATGCACAGTTATTACTTGAGAAAAATGTACCTGGAAAATCGTCTGGCACAACCGGCCGGACTTTCGGTGTTGGGAACCTCAATCGACTTATCTAAAGTCGAAGTGCCAACGGTGTTTATCTCTACCGAGTTGGATCACATTGCGCCTTGGCAGTCGACTTACAGTGGCGCTCGATTGTTCGGAAAAACTGCCCGCTTCATATTGGGACAATCCGGACACATTGCCGGCATCATCAATCCGCCATCGCGGAACAAGTATGGATACTGGACTCGCACCAGAGCATTGCCAGTGTCGCCAGCAAAATGGCTCGAAAATGCAACTTACAGTGAAGGTTCGTGGTGGCCGACGTGGGAGAAGTGGGTCAAGCGATTCGCTGGCAAGAAAATCCCGGCACTCGAACCGGGACACGAGTCTTACCCGCCATTAGCCGACGCACCGGGAACCTACGTCAAGCTTTGAAGCAACTGAGGTGCGTCAGTTGTCAGCAGCAGTTCGGTCTTAGTGCCAATCAGGACTGCGCTTTTCCAAAAATGCGTCAATGCCTTCGGCGGCTGCCGGTAAACCAAGATTACAGACCATCCGGTCGCCGGCAATTGCATAGGCGTTTGCAAGGTCTTGTTCGATCTGTTCGTAAAACAGTTGCTTGCCCAAAGCCAATACTTCCCGCGGTTTGGAGGCAATGCTGTGGGCAAACGCCAACGTGGCGTCGTTCAATTCATCAGGTTCCGCCAGGCGGTTGACCAAGCCTTTTTCCAACGCGGTGCGGGCATCAATAAAATCACCGGTCAACAGCATTTCAAGCGCAGTCTTGCGTGCAATGTTGCGACTCAGAGCTACACCCGGAGTTGTGCAGAACAAGCCAAGATTCACACCGGATACTGCAAACTTCGCAGCGGTCGATGCAATCGCCAGGTCACTGTTCGCAACCAGCTGACACCCGGCCGCGGTCGCAATGCCCTGTACCTGAGCAATGACGGGCTGTGGCAACTGTGTCATTGTGACCATCATACGGCTGCATTCATCGAGCAGTGCCTTTGCGAAATCGTCGGGAGAATTGGCACGCATTTCATTAAGGTCGTGGCCTGCGGAAAATGCTTTGCCGGTTGCCGCGAGAATAATTACGCGAATCGATTCGTCGTTTGCCAGTGCATCAAAGTGCGATTGCAGCTGGGCCAACATGGCCCGTGACAGCGGGTTGAATTTCTTGGGATTATTTAGCGTCAGTCGGGCAACGGGCCCGAGATCTTCCCGAAGCAGAAGATTGTCGGCGGTAGTCGTTGAGATTGCAGGTTCCGTCATTGGTCATTCCGATAGGGCAGGGATCTTTATAATCTTCATTTTATTCGTTATCGTTGTTGCAGTTCGAATTTGATGACCCTCATATCGCTGGAAGAATTCAACCGGGTCACGCGCGAACAGATGCCGCTCGTCGAAATGCTTGGATTTGTTGCAGAACGACTTGATCAGGGTGAATGTGTGGTACGCGCATTGTACAAAGAAGATTTCCTGCGTCCTGGTGGTACCGTTTCAGGGCCGATTATGATGGCACTGGCAGATTACGCAATGTGGGGAGCGATTATGAATCGCACCGAACGCGTGCAAATGGCAGTGACTTCAAATCTCAATATCAATTTCTTAATTCGGCCGGAGCCCGGTGATATTGTCGCGGTGGCCAAAGTCATCAAACTGGGTAAACGACTCGCAGTCGGTACGGTAGAGCTCTTTGGTAACGCAAATAACGATTTGGTGGCGCACGTTACCTGCACGTATTCACTGCCACCTCAAAACAACACTTAAGGAAGCAAGCTATGACAACCGCTTTTTCACCAGTGCGCGTTGCTGTTTTTGATGCCTATGGCACACTGTTTGATGTCCACTCGGCAGCGGCGCAATGCAGTACCGCCCTCGGTCATCTGGCACAACCTGTATCGGAGATGTGGCGTACCAAGCAGCTGCAGTACACCTGGCTCAGGAGTCTGATGAATGCATATGACGATTTCTGGCAAGTTACCGGCGAATCCCTGGACTATGCATTGGCATCGCATGGAATTGATGATCAAGCGCTTCGAGATGAGCTCATGAATGCCTATTTGTCTTTACAGTGTTTCGAAGAGGTTCCTCAGGTTCTGCAAATACTCAAAGACAATGACATTCAGACTGCGATTTTGTCGAACGGTTCGCCGAAAATGCTGGATCCCGTTGTCCAAAATTCCGGTGTTGCTGATTGGATTGATGTGTGTTTGTCAGTTGACACCGTTGGAATCTACAAGCCCACCGACTGTGTTTACCAGATGCCTTGTGATCATTTCGGTGTTACTCCAGAACAGATCGCATTTCAGTCTTCCAATTGCTGGGATGCCATTGGTGGTGCTCATTTTGGCTACCAGGTCGCCTGGTGTAACCGCTATGACCAGGAACTAGATCGGTTGCCAGCTCAACCCCAAGCGGAAATCAGTAACTTGAGGGAATTGTTGCCGTTACTCGGGATTGATTGAAGGTCCCGTTGAATCCTCAATGACATCATTCAGTCGTCACTAATCGGCGACGACTGCTTGCGATCGGCACAGACGCTGCAGGCCAGATCCAGGTACGGATCGAGTGCTGTTTCCGGGTACTGTCGCCAATCCGGTGGCGGCGAAAACCCCCCTCGCCAAATGCCGAGATTCAAGGATCTGGCGTGTGTTTCGGCCTGCCAATATTCCGCTTTATCACTAAGTGTCAGTGCCCAACCTTCGCTTAGAAGTTGATGTGCCAGATCGCGGTCACCATAGTTGCAGCGGGTCACGGCAATATTGTCGCGTTCGAATTCAATCTCACAACTGAGTGCTGGCATTTTGAGCAGTTCATTGAACCTCAAGGTTGCCGTTGCACCACACGGCCATTTCTTGTTACCCGCTTGACACTGAGCCGTTGCAATTGGAACGGCAATGTCGGAGAGCACCATGGTCTGCCCTTGGTACTCTACAGAATTGTTCTTTAAAAGTCTGATATCATTGCCATTACTGAGTGCTGGTGAAACCGTCACCAGTGCGACGATCAGCACCATGAATTGAAACCGACGAACCATTTGCTTCACTGGTTATGGCTACCTAAAGAGGTAGATGGAATTTCCGGAAATGGTGGACATAAAACACAATATCTCCGTTGCAAGGGCGATCAGAAAATCGTGCAAAAGAAGATGAAACTCATTAGCAAATCAATCCCATTATCAGTGATCGTTATTTTATCCGGTATGATTCAGTCCGCGATAGCGGCTGATCTTTCCATATTTCATGCACCTGCTCCACAAACGAGTTCGATTAGTATTGACCACTCGGAGTGGACTGAATTGCTCGAGAAATACATTGTGGCGCGTGATGGTCTTAATTATTTCCAATATGGGAAGGTAGACGAGACCGATCTTGAAGTGCTGGAAACTTATCTTGATGAGCTTCAGCAGGTCGAAGTCTCCGTACTGACTGCCGAACAGCAATTTGCTTATTGGGTTAATCTCTATAACGCGTTAACGGTTTGGGTGATCCTTGATCATTACCCGATCGACAGTATTCGTGATATTTCATACAGTCTGCTGAGCAAAGGTCCGTGGAAAGAAGACCTGGTAACGGTTCAGGATGTTGATCTCAGTCTTGACGACATCGAGCATGAAATTTTAAGACCCGTTAATCGGGATAATCGAATTCATTATGCAGTGAATTGTGCTTCAATCGGATGCCCTAATTTGCAGACCATGGCTTTCAGTGCGAGCAACCTGGAAACGCTCCTCGAAGCTTCAGCCAGTCAATATATCAACCACTCGCGCGGCGTGAGAATCGAAGATGATGAGTTGATCGTATCAAGTATTTATGACTGGTACGAGGAGGACTTCGGCGGCTCAGAACATGCTGTGATCGAACATCTTCTCGAATATGCAATGCCACCGCTCCAACACCATTTGAGTACATTTGAAGACATTGACGATTATGAGTACGATTGGTCGCTCAACGAGTGAACCATGATCGAGCGGCGACATATCACGGTCATCATTCCGGCATTGAACGAACAGGCATCAATTGGTGCGGTCATCGAGGAAATTCCAAGCTACGTCGATCAGGTCGTGGTGGTTGACAATGATTCCAGTGACGCTACTTGGACCATTGCGGCGGCTTCTGGCGCTCGGGTTGTAGGTGAGTCGCGCAAGGGCTACGGTCGCGCCTGCCTGACCGGTATCCAGGCCGCTGGAAACACCGACATTTTTGCATTCATAAACGGCGGTTACAGCGATTATCCGGAAGACCTCGATACATTGATCCGACCCGTTGCTGCCGACTTGTGTGACCTGGCTATCGGTTGTCGTCGAGATGAGCCTGGTGTACCCAAGGGACGGTTCCAACATCAGCAATGGGGCACCCGGCTTGCTTGTCTGACCATTTGGATGTTGCACCGCTATCGATTTGAAGATATGGGTCCGCTGCGGTGTATTTCAGCACCCGCGCTGGCGCATTTACAAATGCAGGACGAGGATTTTGGGTGGACTGCCGAGATGCAGGTCAAGGCACTCAAAGCCGGACTTAGAATAATTCAAGTCCCGGTGCGATACCGGAAGAGAATCGGTCGCTCCAAAATATCCGGCACGGTGCGGGGATCACTGATGGCCGGTTACAAGATATTTTTCTGGATCTTCCGTTTGTGGTTTGCGCCGCAGCCAGCTAGGTATCGTTAGCCGGTTTGGGAAGTTTGAGTCGTTCCGATCGATAATCGATAACCAAAGCTGTCAACGCGCAAATGACTTGAATCCATAAAGCCAGTGAATGGACCTGGTAGTCGTTGAGTTCACTATCAGGCAGATGCAGGCCAATGGCGTAAGAAAGAAAGATCGTCACGGAAATTGTCCAGGCCCAGGCACTGGGCCACAACACGGCAAAAGGCAATATCCATACCCAGTACCACGCATTCAATACTGGCGATAGCAACAACAGGCAACCAAACACCCAGTCAAATCTTGGTAGAGTCAATGGCTCCTGTTTAGCTTGATAGCGGTTGAAATAAAAGATGTACCAGCCAATAAATATTGCCACACAAAAGTATCTGGCAAATTGATCGGAAATTGCTTGGCTCACCAGGAAAAATAGTGGGGCATTGAACAACCAGGTGCTTGCGAAGTGAGCCAGTATTTCCAGATCTGATCGCTGTTGCTGGATGAAAAACGGAAGATACAGCACCACGACAGTTGCCAGCGCGATCAGCCAGTAACGAAGCGGCTGTCTGAACAGAATAAAAGGTAGCGCAACGAGGGCAAGAATTTTGGTGCAGGCAGCAAGGGATACAAGAATGCAGGCCCAGGCTATTTTGCTTTGCATTTTGCAGAACAAAGCAGCAAGCAGCAATGCCACTCCAATGACGTCAGGATGGGCGGTAAACGCAAATTCCTTAATGACGAGGGGACACCAGGCATAGAGCAACACGAGCCTGGGCGGAGCGAGTTTCCCCAACATAACGATGATGGCAAGATCAAACCCGACGATAATGAATTGAATGAGGTCGAGATTAACCGGGGATATGAGGTAGGCAAGTAAGAAAACGTATTGCAAAACCGGTGCATAGATTGTCGCCAAATGAGGGTTATTGACGCCGCTGAGCAGCGTTTCACACTCAGGAGTGAGTGCATTCGAATAGAACAGAGATTCGGGTGTGATGCCATAAGGGGAGCCATAGGCAGCAAACAAACATGCGTCAAGTAAATAACGATAAAAATCGTCTTCCAGGATTGGGTCTCCCCATAGACCAATGAGTCGAAAGACACAGGCCCAGAGAAATACCATACCAAAGCTCAGATTGATTTGCCTCAAGGTCAGCCACAACCAGTATGCCCATACGATTGCCGCAGTCAATCCAAATCCTGCTAGGAAAGTAAAGAGGTCGTATCCGGACGCGTTCCTGGAAAAAATGGCCTGAATTCCAAAACCAACAGCCAGCATTGAGCCAACCAGCACGGCTGATACGTTTGCTTTATCTACAGTATTCATAGTGTGACGAATTGTGGCAAACCTTTTTCACGAGTCGCTGCCTAATTCTTATTGATTCGATTGCAAAAATGTCGTACCGGCAGATTCATAATTGCTACTCGAAGCAAAGATTTAATGTCGACAGTGATTTTAGTTAAAATGATGATTGAAGCTACTAGATCAAAATTGTTGGCTTCGAATTGAATTACTAGAAAGTACTATTATGGAATTTATGATGCAATTCAAGATTTCTCAAATCCGTTCTATTGTCAAGTGGGCTGGACTCCTACTGTTGTGTGGTGTATTCGCCAGTTCCATGGCATTTGCCTCGGGTGGCGGCGGCTCTGGAGGTGGTTCCGGTGGTGGTTCCGGCGGCGGCTCTGGAGGTAGCTCCGGTGGTGGCGGTGGTAGTGATGGTCATTCCAGCGTTTACGTTACCAAAGCAACTTATGATCGCGGTAAGAAAGTCTTCCATGAAAAAGTTGTGTGTGATAGTTGTCTTTACGCAGATCTCGAATTAACACCTGAGAGTGTTGGTGAAGTATGGAAGAAAATGAAAAAAGACTTGCGTCGAAAAGGTGAGATCGGCTCCGAGCTCAATCGCAAAGAACGCCGCTCAGTAAAAGCGTTTATACGTAAGAGGTTTGACCTTTAGGCAAAGCGCTACCCTGACGAATTGAGTCACGACCATGAACTCAATTCGCACAAGTTCATTGACCCCAAAAGTGCGGCAGATTCTGAGTAGTTTTGCCGCATATTATTTTGTGCACATTCCACCATCCCAAGTCTATGCTATTGTAGTGAGGCGTCGGTCGTTTTGTTTATGGTGCGACCGTAATGACTGACAGTCAATAATTTGGGATTCGATGCAGCACGAAGATCGCATTACATCGGCTGCGAACGATTGACCGATGTTTGAGATCATCTCAGTCAATGAATACATCATATTTGCGTGCATCGCGATTTTTGCTGGTTTTGTGCACGGATCGATTGGTCTCGGTTTTCCCTTGCTAGCAACTGCAATGCTGTCGACATTTATCGACCTTCGCATTGCGATACTGATTACGCTGATCCCTACTGTCACCGTCAATATATTGAGCATACTTCGCGGTGGCAACTGGCGCGCGAGTATCGGTCGTTTCTGGCCAATGGCGGTTTGGTGTTTGCTTGGATCAGCTGCCGGTGCATGGGTCATTGTCTATTTTGACCCGACCCCTTACAAACTGTTGCTGGCATTTTTGATATTTCTTTATCTTGTCGCGGATCGTTCCAATCGACAATTGTTGGGCAAAATCATGCAATTTCCACGCATGTCAAAAATGGGATTCGGTTTGGCTGCAGGATTTTCCGCGGGATCAACCAACACCATGGTACCCATTTTGGTCATCTACTCTTTGGAAGCAGGCTGGGCAAAGATCGTAACGGTACAGATATTCAACCTTTGCTTTATTTCCGGCAAGGCCGCACAACTGGCTGTCTTTTCCGGTTCTGGAACATTCACGCTTGGAATATTATTGAACACGTTACCGATTGCGGGGATAGCAGCACTTTCATTGTTTGTAGGTCAGATCGTACAGGATAAGATCAATATCGAACTATTTCGAAAGATAATCAAAACGGTGTTGTTGGTACTGGGTGTCATCCTTTCTGTACAGGTGTTGGCCGTCATATTGAGTGAGTCTGGTTTTGGATAACTGTGGAGTGCTGTGAATTTTGATCGTTATTGAAAAGGATCCCTTTGAATAATTTATCGCGTCGCCGATTCATCGCAGCAAGTCTCGCAGCCCTGGCTGTTCGACCCGGTGTGGCAGCCGTGCCTGCCCGGCCGGATGTGGTTGTGGTCGGCGCAGGGGCAGCCGGTTTGGCTGCGACGCGAACCTTGCTGGAAAGTGGCGTAACTGTTGTTCTGGTTGAAGCGTCAACCCGGATTGGTGGCAGAGCCTACACTGATCATGAGACGTTTGGCATACCGTATGATCGTGGTGCCTATTGGTTGCACCATGGCAGTCAGAACCCATTTGTCAAATATGGTAAGACCAATGGTTTCGATATTTACCCGGCTCCGGAAAATTACCGTTTGTATTCGCATTCTGGCCAAGCGGTGGGTCCGCATGAGCTGGATGAGTTTTGGAACAGTCACAATCAAATCATCAAAGCCATCAGTAAAGCCGGAAAAGCCAATCTCGATGTTGCTGCCAGCGAGGTAATCCATCACATAACCGGCCGTTGGGTGCACACTGCGAAATTATTCGAAGGTCCTTGGAGCATGGCAAAAGATTTTGAAGACTTTTCGACAGTGGACTGGTGGAATAGCGAAGATGGTGTCGATAACTTTTGCAAAGACGGTTATGGCACACTCGTTACTCACTATGGCAGGGGGGTTAATGCTCTCCTGCAAACCCCAGTCACTCGAATCAATTGGGGTGGAAACGGAATCAAACTACAAACCACCAAAGGTGAACTAAAGCCGAAGGCCGTCATTATTACAGTTTCCACCGGAGTGCTTGCGTCAGGCAGTATTGAATTCTCTCCCGCATTACCGCTAGAAAAACGCGAGTCGTTTGAGTCGATATCAATGGGCACCTATGAGCGAGTCGCACTACACTTCTCGCGAGATGTTGTGGGCATGGGCGCAGACGGGTATTTACTTTTCGAAGTCGGTAGTGATCAGAAAGGCTTTGCTACCCTAACCAACGCGTCGGATAGCGGCTTAATGTATTGCGATATCGGTGGCAATTGGGCGCGCGAGCTACAGCGAGAGAGTGAAGTTGCCAGAATTAACTATGCACTCGATCGGTTCAAGTTAATGTTTGGCAATGCAGTTGCGCGCGATTTTTTGCACGGAGCAACAAGCGCGTGGGCCGTCGATCCGCTAACTCGGGGGTCGTATGCGAGTGCTAATCCCGGTCAATACGCCATGCGCAAGATACTGCGACAACCGGTTGCAGATCGAGTGTTTTTTGCCGGTGAGGCGTGTCACCAATCTATGTGGGGGACTGTCCACGGCGCACATTTGTCAGGGGTTGCCACGGCGCGTTCCTTACTCAAAATTCTGGGGTGACAGACCTTCAATGGCGCTGTTTTAGCCATTCAAAGATGTATTGGCGCGTGTCGCTTTACGCAATGATGCTGGCAGTTGAAACTGAACATTTTCAGAGAGACCTTGCATTGTAGAAACTTGAACATCGTGATACTCACCAAGCTTGGCGATTAACTCCTGTACCAGTTCCTCCGGAGCAGAGGCGCCGGCAGTTACGCCAACTTTGGTAATACCTTCGGTCCACTCCGGCTTAAAATCGTTTGCATTTTCAACGAGGTGAACAGGGATGCCGCAGTCACGGCTGACATCACACAAGCGATTTGAATTGGAACTGTTGCTTGCACCAACCACCAACATCAACTCGACCTGATGGGACAATTCGCGCGCTGCACTTTGGCGATTCTGTGTAGCATAACAAATATCTTTAATATCAGGACCTGCAATGTTGGGAAATCGTGCGCGCAGTGCGGCGATGATATCTCGAGTGTCGTCAACAGACAGAGTCGTTTGTGTAACATAAGCAACTTTATCCGGGTCTTTGACCGATAGATCGGCAACGTCTTCAATATCACTGATGAGGTGCACCACGCCTGATATTTGTCCCAGTGTTCCTTCAACTTCCGGGTGGTGCTCATGTCCGATCAAGATAATCTCAAAACCCTTGTCGGCATATTTTTGTCCTTCTTTGTGAACCTTGGATACCAGCGGACATGTTGCATCGAAAGGCCGTAGTTGGCGTTCGTTGGCATCAGTTACGACCTTTTTTGAGACCCCGTGCGCACTAAAAATTGTGATCGCCCCTTCAGGTATTTCCGCAAGGTCTTCAACAAAGATCACGCCTTTGGACCTCAAATCATTCACGACGCGCTGGTTGTGTACGATTTCATGTTTGACGTAAACGGGTGTGCCGAATTGCTCCAGGGCAGATTCGACAATATCGATGGCCCGTACGACGCCAGCACAAAATCCGCGCGGCTGGGCTAAGATAACTTGCAATTTAACTCCCGTGATTTTAAATAGTTGGGCAACATTGTACCGTCTTGAATTGAATCCTGTCGGTGTAGCGTGTAAGCGGTTCCAGGCACAAAATCGTCTTGTTCAGCATTAAATTTAAATTGGGCAGACAATTTCCCCCAGTCGCTTGGTTAACTTTTCGTTTTCCGCATAATCGATCGGAATGACAACCAGACTGGGTCCAGATTCGGTGAACGCAATTTCCAGGGACGCTTGAAGGTCGCGTGAGTTTTCCACACGGTGGCCATTCCAACCAAATGATTCTGCGAGTTTCAACCAATCCGGGTTAGTAAAACTCAGATCGGTATGACGACCAAACTGATTGTGTTGCTTCCATGCAATCAGGCCGTATTCATTGTCTTCCCAGACCATGACAACGATATCCAGATCAAGGCGTCGGGCGGTTTCCATCTCCTGGACATTCATCATGAATCCAGCGTCCCCACAAATTGCCAGAATCCGGTGCTTCGGTTCAGGATTAACGAGGCGCGCTGCGATGGCGCCGGGCAGCGCGAAACCCATGGAACAAAACCCGTTTGGAATGAGACAGGTGTTCGGTTCGTGACATTGATAGTGTCGGGCGATCCACATCTTGTGAGCGCCAACATCAGACAGCAGGACATCAGTTGGTCCCATCGTGTTGCGAACGTCCCAGAGTGCTTTCTGGGGTTTGATCACACCTTCCGTGTCATCATCTTTGAATTCTGCGAAGTCGGCTGCCATGTCCCGTCGTGTCGCGGCTTGTTGAGCCAGATCATAAGACAAACTTTCAGTATTATCGATTCGAGAGTTTAACATCCATAAGGTATGTGCAAGGTCGCCGACCACTTCCAGTTTTGGTCGGTAGTATGCATCAATCTCGGCGGGGAGAAAATCGATATGTAGTACGTTCTTGTCCTGGTCAGGGTTCCAAAGGTGAGGATGGTACTCAACCATGTCATACCCTAGAGTGATGATCAGATCGGCTGCGTCCAATGCGCACGATACCAGGTCCTTTGCACCTAAGCCGATGGTGTAGAGACAGTAGTCGGAATCCATATCCACACATCCCTTGGCCATGAAAGTTGACACCACACCGATGCCAGTTCGTTCACAAAATTGGCGCAACTGTTGTGAAGCTCTGCGCCGAATGCAGCCATTGCCTGCTAACACGATCGGTCGCTTTGCGTTGTGAATCAACTCAAACGCCTGGTCAATTATTTTGTCATCCGGTACCGCCCGTCGCAATCGTTTTGGCTGCAGTGGCTTGGTCACTGCATCCATGTGCGCAATGTCTTCTGGAAGTTCAACCAAAGTTGCGCCGGGCTTTTCAACCAGTGCGGTTCGAACAGCCTTGCGTACCACTTCAGGAATATTGTCTGGATGCTGAATTTGTTGCGCCCATTTCGTCACCGGTCGGTACATGGCCACGACATCCATAATTTGGTGAGATTCCTTGTGCAGTCGGGTCGACGCACCTTGACCTGTCAGGACCAGCATTGGTGCTCGATCCATATTGCCATCAGCGACACCGGTAATCAAGTTTGTTGCCCCTGGTCCCAGCGTACCGAGGCAGCCCGAAACTCGGCCGGTTAGTCTGCCATAGACTTCAGCCATGAATGCTGCACCTTGTTCATGGCGGCAAAGTATGAACTTGATTTTGTCCGATGCTTCGAGCGACATCATAAAGTGTGCATTTTCTTCGCCTGGAACACCGAATATGTATTCGATTCCTTCCTCTTCAAGACATGCAACAAACAGATCCGATGCCTTCATTCCTGAGCGTCCTCCAGTAAGGTAGTTGTGAACAAAGATATGCGTGGGATACAGTTGATAATCACGTATTTCACAGAATTTGATTGTATTGCAATTGGCGGTCGTGAATTTCCCCTATTGGTACCGTCAGTAACCAACTAATGGACTTGACTTGGATTACGATGATCCTGAGTCGAATGCCATTGACTGAAGATGCGTGTGGGTTAACGATGAGTCATTCGATCGTTGATGCCACAAACTTGGGAGCCATTATTTAAAGCGTCAATGAACGTCTTCGCTAGAGCCTGAATGAGGTTTGTACACATCATTTTGAGACTTGATGCGGAAATTGAGATATGTGTAAATATGGGGATAAATCACCCGCTTCGATAGATCGAATTTCAATCAAGCCTCAAAGCTGATTGTCTCTTTGTCAGCTACCCGTCAGCCAAGCTACTCCCACTTTGCATGGTCTGCAAAGTCGTTAATATCGTTGCAAGGTTCACGTCGATACGATCAAGCCTTTCATCAACTGCTTCGAAGCGACGGTCAACGCTTGCACTGAGAGCCTCAAAACGCTGGTCAAATCTCTTATTCTGTGCTTCGAAGCGCTGGTCAAACCTTTCATTCTGTGCCTCGAAGCGTTGGTCAAATCTTTCATTCTGTGCCTCGAAACGCTGGTCAACGCTTTCACTGAGTGCTTCGAAGCGCTGGTCAAGTCCCTCAATCTGGGTGTCAAAGCGCTGGTCAAGTCTCTCAATTTGGGCGTCAAATCGCTGGGCGAGTATTTCAAACTTTTGATCAAAGTTGTTTTCGATAATTCGAAATTGTCCATTGATTGTTTGAAACTGATAATTGACTGCGAATACTGCAGCAACAACACTTGCGGTTAGCAACAGTGTCCAGCCAATTGAGGCTTTAACAAGACTTCCGATTTCCATATTTCCGTGTCTCCATGGCTTCCTTGCCAAGTTTAAATTCCCGGGAACGGGATTCAGTCCCCCTCAAGGGTGACTCAGGCAACTAGCCGGTAGGTCAATTAGTCGGACAAAAATCCAACTACTTTACCATCAGCCAAAGCCTGTAATAGCGATTAACTCTTTTCGGTTAACTGCGGGTAAAAAGACATTCACGCGCTTTACTGTGCTGAGTATTTTCGCAGATTCGAGGTACGGTTGCAAGTTGTGTTTGGCTTCGATTCGTAGCTTTGGTGATCCTCGCTGAGAGTTGCCATTTTTTTATCGAGTGCAGTCTGGTACTCCAATCCATTCAGTCAGAAAAATACGTGAGGAGACCTTATGAAAGCGTTGATGTAAACGACCTCACGCACCCAAATGACTAATTTTTCACTCATATGGCATAATGACTTGAATCCTGGAGCCTTCATCGGTTCTTAGGGATTATTCACTTTGAATTTCGGTGATGTACAAGTGTATTCGACCTGTATGGCACTGTAGATAAGGAGACAAATCATATGAAGAAAAAAACAATTGCCGTAATTGCCTTAGTTGCTTCGATGGCATGCACGAGTGCTAAAGCAGCAGATTTGACTTTGTGTTGGGCTGCCTGGGATCCGGCAAATGCCTTGATCGAACTATCCAAGGATTTTGAGGCGAAAAGCGGTCACAACATGAGTTTTGAGTTCGTTCCTTGGCCCAATTTTGCCGACCGAATGCTCAACGAGCTCAATTCAGGTGGTAAGCTGTGCGACCTGATGATCGGTGATAGTCAATGGATCGGTGGATCAGCAGAAGCTGGTCATTATGTCAAGCTCAACGACTTTTTTGATGCCCAGGGAATATCCATGGAAGATTTCATTCCTGCCACAGTGACGGGTTATGCCGAATGGCCGAAGGGAACACCAAACTACTGGGCACTGCCGGCATTTGGAGATGTTGTCGGGTGGACTTATCGCAAGGACTGGTTCTCACGTCCGGAACTGCAGGCGGAATACAAGGAATCTTATGGTCGAGACCTTGGTGTGCCGCAGTCATTGGCTGAACTCAAAGATATCGCGGAGTTTTTCCAAGGTCGAGAAATTGATGGAAAAACTGTCTATGGTGCAGCGATTTATACCGAACGCGGCTCAGAAGGCATCACCATGGGTGTGACCAATGCACTGTACAACCATGGCTTCGAGTATGGTAACCCTGAATCGCCTTACGATCTCGAAGGATTCGTCAATTCTGAAGGCGCAGTTGCCGGGCTCGAATACTACAGAGCCCTTTACGAATGCTGTACACCGCCAGGCTCGTCAGATTGGTACATGACTGAATCGATTGATGCTTTTCGATCCGGCTTGGTTGCCCTGCAGATGAACTTTGCGTTCATTTGGCCGGGTGTGCATGCGGACTCGAATGTTGGTGGGGACCGCTCAGGGTATTTTCCAAATCCCGCTGGACCCGGTGGGCATTTTGCACAATTGGGTGGACAGGGTATTTCTGTCGTGTCCTATTCCGACCAACAGGATGGCGCGCTTGAATATATCAAGTGGTTTGCACAACCTGAAATTCAAAAACAATGGTGGGAACTCGGTGGTTATTCCGCCTTGCGAGCCGTGGTTGAAGACCCAGGATTTGCCACGAGTCAGCCCTATGCACAGACGTTTTTGGATTCAATGGCAATCGTGAAAGACTTTTGGGCTGAGCCAGCCTATGCATCGCTGTTGCTGGCAATGCAGGATCATGTTCACAAGTATGTTATCGCGGGCCAGGGTACTGCTCAAGAAGCACTCGATAACCTGGTTAAAGACTGGATTGAAGTCTTCGAGGACGAAGGCAAACTGTGATCCCTACAGAAATTATTCAGTGATTCATCTCACACAAGTGGCCGCTCATCATGAGTGGCCACTTGTAGGGTTACGATAAAGTCGAGCTGCTATGGCAAAGTCGCCTATCGACCGGGCAGCCGCGGCAACCCCGCCGGGATTGAGGCGCACAATTCGAGGCCTGTCTGATCGCGCAATTGCCTGGGTTTTCGTAGGCCCGACAATTGTTCTGCTGCTGCTGATCAATATTTTCCCGCTGATATGGACAATCAGACTAAGTTTCACCAACTATCGTGCCAATCGTCCCAATGCTGATGTCAAGTTTATCGGCCTGCGAAACTATGAACGCATCCTGACCGACAGCGATATCTGGCAGACAATGCAGGCGACTGCACATTTTCTGTGCTGGACACTGCTACTGCAAGTCATTTTGGGTTTCGCACTCGCCTGGCTGATCAATAAGAAATTCAAGGGTAATGATTTGTGGACTACGATAATCGTACTGCCCATGATGCTGTCACCCGCGGTGGTGGGTAATTTTTGGACCTTTCTTTACCAGCCACAAATCGGTCTTTTTAACTACATCATTTCTTTTTTAACCGGAGTTGATCCCAGCAGCTTCACCATGATCGGTGAGGTTAGTCTTGCCCCGTGGGCCATCGTCATTGTAGATACATGGATGTGGACTCCATTTGTAATGCTGATTTGCTTGGCCGGGCTGCGTTCCATCCCGGACTATATCTATGAGGCAGCTGAGTGTGACCGGGCATCCAAGTGGCGACAATTCTGGACCATTACTATCCCGATGGTTCTGCCGTTCCTGATGCTGGCCGTTTTGTTCCGCGGCATCGAAAATTTCAAGATGTTTGACCTGGTCGTGCTGCTTACGGGTGGCGGGCCTGGGTCTACGACTGAATTGACGTCAATCAATTTGAAGCGGGAAGCTTTTGAGAAGTGGCGCACCGGCTATGCATCAGCTTATGCAGTCATTTTGTTTGTGACAATATTCGGATTGGCCTCGATTTATGTCAAGGCATTGAACAAGGTTAAAGACCGATGAGCAGTTGGTCGCTGACCGAGCCGAGCAAAGTGCAAAAATGGCTGGCAGGAACGCTGGTTGTGATCTATGCTCTGGTAACCCTGTTGCCGCTCCTTTGGATCATCTCGACCGGATTCAAATCTTCTGTTGACTCGATCGCCTACCCGCCGAAAGTGATGTTCGAGCCGACTCTGGAAGGGTATGTCAATCTGTTCACAACTCAGACCAGGCAAACAGAAGAATATCTTGCCAACAATCCACCGCAAAACTGGTACGAGCGGATGGTGCACGACAAGGGTATGGTCATTGCAGGTCCGTCGCGTTTTGGTGAGCGCTTTTTGAATTCAATCATCATTGGGTTCGGGTCAACATTCCTGTCCGTGTTTCTAGGGACACTGGCTGCGTACGCGTTTTCCCGCTTCAGAGTTCCGTTGAAAGATGACTTGTTGTTTTTTATTCTTTCAACGCGCATGATGCCACCCATCGCAGTCGCGATTCCGATTTTTCTGATGTTCCGAACACTGGGTTTGTCAGACACCCATGCGGGCATGATCTTTCTTTATACAGCCGTCAATTTGTCACTCGCGGTATGGCTCTTAAAAGGCTTCATCGATGAGATTCCTGTTGAATATGAAGAGGCGGCCCTGATTGACGGGTATACCCGCTTACAGGCTTTCATCAAAGTGGTATTGCCGCAGTCAACCACCGGTATCGCCTCCACTGCAATTTTCTGTTTGATCTTTGCCTGGAATGAATATGCATTTGCCGTTTTACTGACATCGGGTACCGCACAGACCGCACCACCCTTTATTCCGACGATTATTGGGGTAGGCGGGCAGGACTGGCCGGCAGTGGCAGCCGGTGTAACGCTATTTCTGGTCCCAGTGATGGTTTTTACTATTGTGCTACGCCGCCATCTGTTGCGCGGAATCACCTTCGGAGCTGTCAGAAAATGATGCGTTTAATTCAGGCATTGCTGCATTTTCGCAGGGGCGCATGGGAACTCGTGGCTTCTGTCATCATTGGCGTTGGAGTCATCATGCTGATGCAGCCATTCCAATTATGGGCATACACCTGGTCTTTCCTGATCACGCTGATCGGTACTGTGCTGTTCATCATCGTCAGCCATTTCCCCAAGTAACTTGATGCTGTGAATAAGAGGCGAATCATTTGGGCATGTTGTTGCTTCGCATCAGGACCATCGCGCGCGCTCAAGTCTGCGAGCGATTATTGCTTGAAACCACAGACTTGCTGCGAGTGAGCAGCGACCGAACCGACAGTAATTTGATCCAATGGCAGAAATTATCATCAAGAATCTGCGTAAGGAATTTGGTGATTTCACCGCGGTTGAATCGTCGTCTTTCACCGTCGCGGACGGTGAGTTTTTCATGCTGCTCGGGCCTTCGGGATGTGGTAAGACAACCACCCTCAGAATGATTGCCGGATTGGAGTTGCCGACTTCCGGTGCCATTCTCATTGATGGTGAGGAGGTTGCCCAAAAACCGGCAAGTCAGCGAGATATTGCTTTTGTTTTTCAAATGTTTGCATTGTATCCGCACATGAACGTGCGGAAGAACATAAGTTATCCTCTGGTCAGTCAAGGCATGCCAAGGGAACAACGAAACAAACGGGTACAAGAGGTCTCCGAGATACTTGGGATTGACGCGATTCTTGATCGCCCGGTCAGTGGCCTTTCAGGTGGAGACCGGCAGCGAGTTGCGTTGGGAAGAGCTATTGTGAGAAAACCAAAGTGCTTTCTCATGGATGAGCCCTTGGGGGCGCTGGATGCTGAGTTTCGCGAGCATATGGCAGGGGAGTTGCGCGGCTTGCACGACCGTATGGGAGCAACGACCGTTTATGTTACCCATGATCAACGCGAAGCGATGCAAATGGGTGACCGGATTGTAGTCATGAACCATGGCATTGTCGAACAGATTGGTACCCCACAGGAAATTTATGACTATCCGGCAACCCTGTTCGTGGCTGACTTTATTGGATCACCAGCGATGAATTTTCTGGACTTTGAGGATAATCTGGAGACCGGCAGTTGCAAGATTATTCTTCACGGACAACCAATCGCAATAGCTCCGCTAATGGAGCCCGCCAATGGTGCATTGGCGTTGGGCATTCGCCCTGAACATGTTCGTATTGATGAGCAATCCCAATACCGAGGTTTGGTGCAGTCAGCAGAATACCTTGGTACGACACAAATCGTGACCCTTGCAACGCCCAATGGCACGGTCAAGGCTCGGATGTCTTCCAGTACTTCGGTACGAGAAGGAGAAACTCTGGGGCTCAGCTTTCGAGAAGAGTTGGTCTCACTGTTTGATCGCAGTTCCGGTAGGGCAATCAAGTCACAACGGCCGGCAAGTCGAGACGCTAATGGCTGACGTTGAACTTCATAATATCTCAAAGTCCTTTGGCCAGATTGAGGCAGTCAAGGACGTTTCGCTAACGATCGCGGATGGCGAATTCCTGGTGCTGCTGGGTCCAACTGGGGCGGGCAAAACGACGATGTTGCGTCTCATCGCAGGCCTTGAGAAACCTGATGCAGGTTCGATTTACATTGCCGAACAGGACATGACGGCCGAAATTCCAGCCATGCGCGACGTGGCTATGGTATTCCAGCAGTACTCGCTGTATCCGCACATGACAGTTTACGAAAACATGGCTTTTCCGTTGCGCTCGCCGTTGCTTAATACACCTGCAAATGTTATTCGTCGCAAAATTGAGGAAGTTGCGGAGGTTTTACAAATCGCCCACAAACTTGAAAACCGAACAACGCAGTTGTCAGGTGGTGAGATGCAAAGAGTCGCCATCGGACGCGCATTGGTTCGCAGTCCGTCCATTTATTTGATGGATGAACCATTAAGTTCACTCGATGCAAAACTGCGGGCCGATTTGCGGGTCGAACTCAAGCGCATCCAGACGCAGCTTGGAGCAACGCTCTTATATGTTACCCATGACCAAATCGAGGCGATGACCATGGCCGACAGAATCGGTGTACTGGAATCCGGGCATTTGGTACAAGCAGGAAAACCGCGTGACATCTACGAAGACCCGGTTAGTCTTTATGTGGGTGGCAGATTGGGATTGCCGCGCATCAATGCCATACCGGTTGATCTGTTTGGGAGTGCCCCGCATGGTGCGCACATGATGGGCTTGCGGCCAGAACACATAGAACAAGGCGTCGGCAAACCTGCCAGAGTATTACGGCTGGAACATCTTGGCGATCAGACCCAATTGCACTTGGAGCTTGAAGGTCACAAAATCGTCACCTTAACGGACATTCATTCCCGACTCCAACCCGGCGACACAGTTCGTATTCAACCGCGCAATCCGTTATATTTTGATTCATCCGGAAATCGCATTCGTTAAATTCACTTAGGTTTGAACTTCATGAGTCAATTCATCAACAATCGAGACACAGCCGTTACCGACGCCATTGATGGTATTCTGCGATCAGCACCAACGCATCTTGCAAAACTGGATGGGTATCCACACATCAAAGTTGTCATACGAACGGACTTTGACAAATCACGTGTGGCCTTGGTATCGGGAGGAGGTTCGGGCCATGAACCGAGCCATGCCGGCTTTGTTGGTGAAGGGATGCTGAGCGCGGCAGTCTGCGGAGATATCTTTGCCTCACCTTCGGTCGATGCGGTACTGGCAGGGATTCTGGCGGTTACAGGTGAAGCGGGCTGCCTGCTAATCGTCAAGAATTACACGGGTGACCGTTTAAATTTCGGACTGGCCGCGGAGCGCGCTCGCGCGTTGGGCTACAAAATTAGAATGGTGGTGATCGGTGATGATGTTGCCTTGCCGGAACTGCCCCATCCGCGGGGTGTAGCCGGAACACTGTTCGTCCACAAAATTGCTGGTGCCTTAGCTGCCTGTGGTGCAAGTCTTGATGACGTTGCTGATGGTGCCGAACGAATTGCAAGTCAGATTGCATCGATGGGACTGTCCCTCGATACCTGTACAATTCCGGGCTCTCCAAAGGAGAACCGGATTGATCCGGGAATGGCGGAACTTGGGCTGGGTATTCATGGGGAACCGGGCGTGGAACGGGTCGATTACTCAACGGCGAATGCAGCGATGAATCTGGTCATAGACCGACTGGAGCCGCATGCAGGTAATGGCTCTCTGGTTGCGTTGCTAAACAATCTTGGTGGTTGCACAGCGCTTGAAATGAGCATTCTTGCCGATGCTCTGATACGGTCGCGTATTGGTGCGCGTATCCAGGGTATGATTGGCCCCGCAGCACTGATGACATCGCTGGATATGAAAGGATTTTCGGTGTCCTTGCTCACTGTGGGAGAACAAGACCTTGAAGCCCTGAAATCTCCGGTGAGCCCACAGGCTTGGCCCGCGTATTGCGCCATAGGGCAAGCTGCCATTGTTGACCTACCCACAGGTATTCGACCGCTAAAGGCAGTACCATCCGCTAATGAAGCAGTCCAGGCACTCCTTGCGACATGTTGTCAGGTGTTGATCGATGCGAAAGTGGAATTGAACGCGTTGGATGCCAAATCAGGTGATGGCGATACAGGCAGTACTGTGTCTGCCGCCGCAAAGTCTGTGCTTGCCAAACTCGAGCAACTCCCCCTGGCAGAAACATCGCAGCTCTTTCGTGCACTCGGTCAGGAACTTGGTGAATCGATGGGCGGGTCTTTCGGCGTGCTGATGGCCATATTTTTTACCGCGGCCGCAGATACGTCCGCCAGTGGCGGCGACGTTCAGGCGTCTCTCCAAGCTGGCCTGCAACGGATCAAACAAGTGGGTGGCGCGCAAATTGGTGATCGTACCATGATTGATGCACTCGAGCCGGCTTTGAATCTCTTGGATCAGGGTATACAGGACGCGGCAGGTGCTGCTCGCGAAGGAGCTAATGCGACTGCGTTGATCACCCAGGCCAAGGCCGGGCGTGCAAGTTATCTGTCAGCAGACAGTCTGCAAGGACATAATGATCCGGGTGCGGAAGCGGTTGCAATTTTGTTCGAAAAACTGGCCACCTTGTAACACGTGCTTCATACAGCCTGGTTACGCACCATAGAGTTGCAGCGGTTGCAAGCGGCTGAATTTTTAGCCAAGAATCGGGAGCGACTTGGTGATCTCTTTTATGTCCCATTCGCTGAAGTCTTGCATAATCAGAACTATCCAAAGTGCTGTGGAGTACCTTTTGACTGCCTCATATTCGGACCGTTGATTGGTGATGACAACAAACAAACAGCTCAATTTCGAACAGATTCAGCATTTTAACGATCATGGCTACTTGGTGGTTAACGCTGGGATTGAATTCGACTTACTTAAGCAGCTTGATGAAGAACTGGAACAATGGATCGAATTGAGCAGGAATCATGAGACCAACTTTGGCACAACAGTGGATGGCAAGGCTCGTTTCGACTTGGAAGTCGGGCATTCACAACAAACTCCAAAACTCCGTAGAGTCTCGAATACTCTGGCAAAATTGTACGCGGTTCACTAAGCCTCGTTGCCAGAGTTCGGAATGACACCATCGAAATGAGAACGCCCTATACGGATGATTCTTTCTTTGCATTGCAAGGGCAACTTTCTGCGAATTAAATTGAGGCTTGATCAATGACTTTTTCTATTGTTGGGTGTGACCCGGAATCCGGGAGCGTCGGTATCGGTATAACAACTTCGAGTATCGCGGTCGGCAGTCGCTGTCCTTGGGTACGCGCTGATGTGGGTGCGGTTGCAACGCAAAACATCACTGACCCTCGCCTTGGTTCGATGGTTTTGGATTACATTGCAGCCGGTGACAGCGCCGCTGAAGCACTCAAGAAAGTTGTTGATTCCCAGCCCAATATTGCTTATCGACAACTGACTGTCGTTGACAGACGCGGCAGGGTGGGTCATTTTACCGGTGAGCACATTTTGGGAATCCATGCAGTTGCGTCGGGCAAAGGTTGTGTAGCCGCAGGCAATCTGCTTGCTAACACGGAAATTCCGCAAGCAATGGTTGATGCCTATGAGAACCGAGTCCAATCAAACCACTTGGCGCAAAACCTCTTAAATTGCCTGCAAGCAGGTCTGGATGCCGGTGGTGAACAAGGTCCGGTTCATTCGGCCGCGGTACTGGTTGCGCGCAAGCATGCATGGCCCGAAGTTGATCTGCGAGTTGACTGGGATGACAAGTGTCCGGTCTCGCAGCTGTTGTCGATCTGGCGCACCTATGAACCGCAACTTGCAGATTACCTGTTAAGGGCCGAAAATCCGGGTGATGCACCTTCATACGGTGTGCTCGGAGACCTTTAGTCTTTTGCTCACATCGATCTGTCGAGTGCTAAACGACAGACTGAGAACTAAATCAGCCAGACTGTATCAGATTCAGACACTCTTCGTGGAGTGCCAGGTTCGAGGTTGCCAGCACCTGGAAACCGGAATTTAAACCAATCGGATTGCCTTGCCAATCAGAGACTACACCACCCGCGCCTTCAATGACCGGAACCAGTGCCATCAAATCATAGGGTTTCATATCCGATTCCATAACAACGTCAACGCAGCCCGATGCCAGCAACCCGTAGGCGTAACAATCTGCTCCGAAGCGCCGCTCTTTGGCCTGCGCCGAGACACGATTGAATGCTGATTTTTCCTGTTCGGTAAACATATCAATTGAGGTCGCAAAGACTGCGGTGTTTGCGAGGTTTTGGTATTGATTGGTTTGACAGGCAACTCCCTGCCAAGTCGTTGGCAAATGTCTTGCACCACACCATCTTTCCTGCATGGCTGGCGATTCGATGATTCCCACGATTGGAACTGAGTGTTGCGTTAATGCGATCAGTACACCGAAAGTCGGCAAGCCATAGACAAACGGCATGGTGCCATCGATGGGGTCGATGCACCACTTCAGTTCATTTTGTGTCTGTGAGTCGCCATACTCCTCACCAAAAAAATCATGATCCGGAAACCGCTGGCTCACTAGGTTCCTCGCCATTTCTTCAATCTTACAATCTGCTTCAGTTACCCAGGTATCGTCGGGTTTTCGCCACTGTTTTTTTGTTTTACGGTGGTATTGGCGGGCGATCTCACGCGCCTCGTCCGCAATGTTGTTAGCGAGTTCCAAATAGTTCGCAATCTGTTGCAATTCTTGCTGTTGTGACTGATTTGTCATGTCCAATCTCGCGTCGCGGTACAGTAAAATCAAAAGTCGAAAAAATCCTGTCAGAGTAGACAGTTCTATGCGTCGCAAATTTTATGCTGAATTGATCTGACAAAATTAAGAGGTTGATCGATTGCAAGCTTCAAGTCCACAACTGTTTAGTGCGCTTTCTTTGCGTGAGCTGACTTTGAAAAATCGAATCATTGTTTCGCCAATGTGTCAGTACTCAGCCAACAATGGCTGTGTATCAGACTGGCACATGATGCATCTCGGGCAATTTGCAGTCAGTGGTGCGGGGCTGATTTTTGTCGAAATGACCAATGTCCGACCCAATGGGCGCATCAGTCCTTTCTGTGTTGGTTTATATAACGACGAAACTGAAGCGGCGCTAAAACGTATCGTTGATTTTTGCAAACAATATGGCAATGTCCCCCTTGGTGTTCAGTTGGCCCATGCGGGCCGTAAAGCTTCAACCTGTCCACCGTGGCAGCAGCGGCGCTACATTCCGCCGGAAAGTGGCGGGTGGACCCCAATCGCCCCATCTGCGAAGGCGTCAGGAATTAACAGTACAGTTGTGCCCCAAGCACTTGATCAAGTTGAGATCGAACAACTTGTCGATGCATTTTCTGAAGCTGCAATTAGAGCGCACCGAATCGGTTTTGAGGCGATTGAATTGCATGCTGCGCACGGCTATCTGTTGCATCAGTTTCTCTCACCACTGTCAAATTTGAGAGACGATGAGTTCGGTGGAACACTGGCAAATCGTATGCGTTTTCCGCTTGCTGTGTTCTGTGCAGTTCGTGCGGTCTGGCCGGACGACAAACCGCTTGGTGTGCGGGTGTCGGCAACCGATTGGGCAGAAAACGGCTGGAATCTGGACGAAACTGTGCAGTTCGCGATCGAACTGAAAAAACTCGGTTGCGACTGGATGGATGTCTCTAGTGGCGGTCTGGTTCAGCACCAGGACATTATCGGTAAGCCAGGTTATCAGGTTCATCTGTCAAGCGCGATACGCCATGCAGTGCAAATTCCAACCATTGCGGTTGGCTTGATAACCGATCCCCATCACGCTGAATCGATCATCGCAAAAGGTGATGCCGATGCTGTAGCACTTGCCAGAGGGATGCTGTACAACCCGCGCTGGCCTTGGCATGCAGCTGAGACTTTAGGCGCTGACGTGCAATATCCAAATCAATATCTGCGTTGTCAGCCGATTCGAAATTAGGCGCGTTTATGCATTATCGAAAACACATATTTTGTTGCGTTAATGAGCGAGTTCCTGACCATCCGCGCAGCTGCTGTGCGGTGCGAGGGTCTGTTGACCTGCGCGGTTACATGAAGGCGCGAGCCAAGCAGCTGGGTATTGAGGATATTCGGGTCAACAATGCGGGTTGTCTGGAACGCTGTGAACTGGGTCCAACCATGGTCATTTATCCCGAGGGAATATGGTATCGATACACTTCGGCAGCTGACGTTGACGAAATTCTGGAAAGTCACATCCTCAATGACAGACCGGTGCAGCGATTAATGTTAAGGGATGGTCAAGAGTTTTTGGATGAATTACCCGTTAAGTTCCTGGACTTGAGGGTGTCACAGACTCGTGCGATCAATGATGAAATTATGTGTATTGAATTTGAAGCGCATGGTGGGCAGTCACTGCCAGAATTTAGGGCTGGCGACTACCTGACGCTGCTCATCGATGGTGATCGGATGCGTCGCTGTTATGCGATCGTCAATGATCCCGGAGAGCGTCATCGTTATGTGATTTACGTCGCACGCACCGAACGCGGGCGCGGTGGCTCGGACTGGATTCGAACCCAACTCAAAGCTGGTGATTTAATTCAGGCACGGTATCCGGACAACTGCTTTGGGCTTGACGAATCAGCCACACAACATGTACTTGTTGGTGAAGGAATCGGTATTGCACCTTTGATGGCAATGGCACGGCAGTTGCGTACGAGCCACGCTGATTTCCAGACACATTACTTTAGTGATGCACCGGCTGATGATGAGATGTCAAATGAGCTTAATACAATCTGTGCCGCACGACTGAGCTTACACGCAATAGGGACAGGGCTTGGACAGGCAGGTCACCCACTCGCCAGTGCTTTGCAAAGCCATGGCGAAGGTCAACACTTATATATTTGCGGGTCGCGGAAGATGATCACCAAAGTTATCGAGTGTGCATCAGCTTGGCCAAGGGAATCCATTCATATTCAGTATCTTGATGCCGGCTCCGAAGTCCAAGCGCAGCCCTCTCATGATTTCAATGTCACGCTGGCTCGCCGGCGAAAAACACTTCGTGTGAATGCTGATGCAAGTATTCTCGATGCACTGCGAAAGGCGAATCACCCGGTGGATTATGCCTGTGAAGAAGGATTGTGCGGTGCCTGCAGGGTGAAAGTGTTGTCAGGGGATATAGAGCACCGAGATTCGGTCTTAACTGAATCTGAAAAGTTGCGCGGTGACACCCTAATGACTTGCGTTTCGCGGGTTGCAGTGGGTGAGTCGCGCTTGGTTTTGGATATATGAAAGCAAATTTGAGAATTCTGGAGTCGGAACGGACATGCAACTGAATGGAAAATGTGCGTTGATTACAGGCGGTGGTTCTGGAATAGGCTTAGCCATCGCGCGCACCTTCGCGGCGGCGGGCGCGAACGTGTGGGTATGTGATCGTAATGAACAGGTGCTCGAAGATTTGCGAAATGCTGAAATTCCTGTCCAGGGTTTCGTCGCCGATGTAGGTCAAGAAGCAGATGTCAATTACCTGTTCGATCAGGTTCTCCAAAGCAGCGGGAATCGTCTTGATATTCTGGTTAACAATGCCGGAATTTCTGGACCCAATGGCCCGTTGGAAGATCTGGAACTCGAAGATTGGGAGGCAACCTTGCGCGTCAATGTTTTGAGTGCTTTCATGTGTTCCAGGCGGGCACTACAGGTGATGAAGCCCCAACGCAGCGGATCGATCGTCAACTTGTCTTCGACAGCTGGAATTTATGGATACCCCCTACGTACACCTTATGCAGCAGCCAAGTGGGCGATCGTTGGTTTAACGAAATCGCTTGCCATGGAGGTTGGAGACTTTGGAATACGAGTCAATGCGATATGCCCTGGTGCAGTTTCCGGCCCGCGTATGGACCGCGTCATCGCGGCAGAAGCCAAAACTCGCCAGCTAAGCGATCAACAGGTAAGAGCACAAATCGTGAGTCAAACATCGATGAAGTGTTTTGTTGAAGCGCAGGACATAGCCCAGATGGCGTTATTCATCTGCTCCGCTGCCGGTGCCAAAATTAGTGGTCAATCCTTGGCCGTTGATGGGCATACCGAGTCGCTGAGTGCTTGATGCTGGCAATCTGATATGCAGGAATATTGGCGGTGAATTGCACTTGGTTCCGTTGATCGATGTAAACGTTTGTGTGCCAAAGTAATGGGAAACGCGGCAATTTCTTGACACAACTTGCGCTTTCTTTGGTAAATTAAGGGATTCCAACGCGCGGACATGGTCGTTGCGCAAATTATCGAACCTTAATCAACCGGATTGGAGTTACGAAAGCAATCTGGAACAAATAACAATTGGAGAAGAATGTATGAAAGTTTCATTCACAAAAGCACTGCTGGCGATGTTTGCATCATTGGTGACTGGCTTTGGATTGATAGCCGCAACGGTGGTCAGTGCGGCAGGACCTGATGGATATCCAAATCGGCCGATTACTGTAATTTGCTGTTATGGCAAGGGTGGTGGATCCGATCAAGCGGTCGACGCAATTGTCGGACCGGCAGCCAAGATCATGAATGCAAAAATCAATAAGATTAACATTACTGGCGGTGGCGGATTAAACTGTTTGCCTGAATTCTTGCAGGCTCCAGCCGATGGATATACGCTATTGCAACATATCGATACTCTGCCTTCCCGCTACGTTGAAGGCCGAATTGACCTCAATCCAGTTACAGATGTCGAATCGCTGGTGATCATGAATGTCGCACCAACGATGCTGTTTATCAATGGCGAAGACGAAAGGTTTATGACCGACGGCATGCCCGACTGGGAGAAAGTTGTTGCCTATGCGAAGGAAGGAGAAGGTAATTTAACCGTCTCTAACATTAATATTCCGATGGAGTTGGTGAGCATGGCCGTGGTGGAAAACCACTTCGGTTTCAAGTCAAAGCAGGTGCTGACTGGTAAGTCAGGTGAACGCTTTGGTGCCGTCATTGGCGGACAGCTTGACGTGCTCATGGAACAGCCTGGCGATGTTTCAAAATACGTCGAAGCCGGTCAGCTGAAACCGGTCCTGGCACTTTGGCCAACCCGTTTTGAAAATTTTCCCGATACCCCAGCACTGGGCTCCGACTATGGCCTTGACTGGGAGCCGCTGCTCAGATTCCGTGGTATGTTTGCCAGAGCTGGAACACCTCCAGAAATCGTCGAATATCTGGCAGAAGTATTCGCTGAAGCCTATCAATCTGATGAGCACCAGGAATTTGTCAAGCGCAAGAGCCTGGATATTGTTGACTCATTCCGCAGCCGCGCAGATACCACAACAATCATTGAAGAGTCAGTGGGTGTCTACATCGACGCATTTCGCGAGTTGGGACTCCCGATTCGAGAAGGATTGTAGTAATCCGATTACGCGACTGTAATTTTTCGCCAGCGGTAGTTGTGTTGAGCAGCATATCGCTGGCGAAATTATTTTTCTGTCTCTCCGGTTAGAGTACTACTCTGATACGCATCCTATGTCCACTTTGCTGAAACGTCATTCGCGCCTGATCGAAGGATTGGTGTGGCTGGTGTTTGTGTTATTAGCGGCCGCATATACCTTCGATTTCGATGACCCACTGCCGGTCTATGAGTGGGGACCTGCGCATTGGCCCAGGGTTGTCTTATTGGGTATGTTTATCGCGGCGTGCTGGTGGCTGTTTTATGAATCGCGCAAACGCAAAGTCGATGACAAATCAATTGAGGAACCCACCGACGAGTTGACGATCTCAACGCGAGTGCGTATGGTGCTGATTTTTGCCGTGCCTGTTCTGTACGCGATACTGATTCACCGGATGGGATTTTTATTGATCACGCCGTTCTTTTTATTCACGTATATGTGGATTGTGGGTGTCAAAAGACTGCGCACATTGATCATTATGACGGTTTGTATTTATGCAGGGCTTCTCTTGGTATTTGTTAAGTTGATATTTACTTACCTGCCACCTGGCGGCGGCGTCTTTAATACCATCAACGGCTATATTCTCAGGGTATTGCAGTAATGGAAGATTTTCTGATCGGTACAGCACAACTGTTTACAGATCCAATCGGCATCCTGATTTTTGTGGTTGGCTTGATAGGGGGACTGGTGTTCGGTGCGGTTCCGGGATTGAGCCTGCTGACTTTAGCGGCGGTACTGTTGCCGTTTACTGCCTATCTGTCTTCTACGCATGCAATTATGCTCTACGGCGTCATTTATGTATCAGGCGTCTACGGCGGCGCTGTTACCGCGATTCTGTTCAACATCCCGGGTTCTGTGGAAAACGCGCCCACTGCATTTGATGGGTACCCCATGACCCAGCAGGGGCACTCCGGCAAGGCGATCGGGTATGCGGTCACCTGTTCTGCATTTGGCGGAACCTTGGCCGCGATCGCAATGATGGCATTCACCGGACCGGTGGCGAACTTTGCCATTCGTAATTTTGGGCCAGTGGAGATTTTTGCCCTGGTGTTTTTCGGATTGGCGGTGGTCGCAGGGATTGGAACCAACTCGTTGGCAAAAGGGTGGCTGTCGTTGCTGGTCGGGCTGCTCATCGGCTCAATTGGGAGTGACCCCGTCGGTGGCATTCCAAGATTCAATTTTGGTACGCTGTACCTGCACGGCGGCGTGCATTTTGTGCCGCTGATACTGGGATTCTTCGCGGTTGCCGAGGTATTTGTGCAGGGGTTGAGACTGGCCAAGGGGCAATATCAACAGCCCAAAGTTTCGGTTACGTATCCAACGTTCCTGGAATTTTGGAAAATGAAATTTGTGGTGATGCGATCAGCGCTCATTGGATTTTTTTGCGGCGTTTTACCGGGCATTGGTGCTACCCTGGCGGCGTTTATGTCTTACAACGAGGCGGTTCGGTGGTCCAAGAACCGTGCCAATTTTGGTAAGGGGGAACCTGAAGGCGTGGTTGCTCCCGAGACAGCCAACAATGCAGCAACAGGTGCGGCGATGATACCCTTACTGGCTTTGGGTCTGCCTGGTGGGGCCCTGACTGCGATGATGATTGGTGTTTTTAATTTGCATGACATGGATGTAGGTCCGCTTATTATGTTGGAAGCTCATGACCTGGTTTGGGTACTGTTTGCTTCAATGTTCTGGGCCAGCTTGGCAATTCTACTGGTTGGTGTTGTTGAAGCCAAGGGTATCGTGAATCTGCTCAGAATTCCATTTCCGATTCTCGCACCCACGATTCTGGTATTTGCGACCATTGGCGCTTTCGCATTGCGTGGCAATATACTTGACGTTTACACAATGTTTATCGCAGGTATCGTCGGATTTTTGATGAGGAAGGGCGATTATTCGATACCGGCATTGGTGATGGGTGTCATTCTCGGTCAAATTGGCGAGGATACGTTTTCCCGATCGATGGTTTTGTTGGACTACAACGTTTTTGCTTTGTTTACCACCCCTATCAGTGCAGTGTTTGTCTCTGCGGGCATCATTACGATCGTAATGAATATCATCCGCCATCGAGAACTGTTCGGTAAATACTACGCCGAATTCAAGGACGAAAACGCTTGACAGACTTGCGACGTTTCTGTTGCTTTTGCCAATCGATCAAAGTGCTGACTGGGAAATGTTTGCGTAGCCCGGATGCCACCAATTCAGCATTCAATTTAACAGTTCGGCGCGAATATACGTCCACAATTTCTGATTTCATGGAGAAAATATGATGATTAGTGATTTAAGAGTCAACGGTGATCGGCTATGGGACTCACTGATGCGAATGGCGCAAATCGGTGCTACTGAAAAAGGCGGAGTCTGTCGTTTGGCATTGACCGACCTTGATAAGGAAAGTCGGGATCTGTTAACCGAATGGGCTTCAGAACAAGGGTGTACTCGCCTGGTAGACCCCATGGGCAATATGTTCTTTCGACGCCCGGGGAGATCGAGTACGGGTCAACCTGTCGGTAGCGGCAGTCACCTGGATACCCAGCCGACCGGTGGCAAATTTGATGGTGTTTATGGTGTGCTTGCGGCATTGGAAGTGATCCGTACACTCAATGATGCCAATCTGGAAACAGAATTACCGGTTGAGATGGTTGTGTGGACTAATGAAGAAGGCGCCCGGTTTCCGCCATCGATGATTGGCTCTGCAGTGTATGCGGGTAAATTTGACTTGGAGTACGGGCACTCACGTGCCGACCTCGATGGCAATACCATGGGAGCCGAACTTAAGCGTATCGGCTATCTTGGCGACCCGTTACCGGAAAATCACGGGTTTTCTGCCTTTTTTGAAACACATATTGAACAAGGTCCGATTCTTGAAGAACTCGGCAGATCAATTGGTGTGGTTACCGGTGTGCAAGGCGTCAACTGGTATGATGTGAATGTCATCGGTGAGGAAAATCACGCGGGTCCAACGCCAATGAGTAAGCGACGGGACGCATTGAGAGGTGCGGCTGAACTGATTGGCCAGTTGTATTCCCTGGCCGAAACTTCGGGTTTCGATGCGCGCATCACGGTGGGCGAATTCAGGTCTTATCCCGGCTCTCGAAATACGGTGCCCTCGCGGGTTGAATTCACCGTTGATTTGCGCCATCCCGATCTTGAGACATTCGATGAGTTGGATGCCAAAATCATTGCCACAGTAGAGGAGTACGGCCGAACCAGCGTACTGGATACGGAGGTTGAACGCATTGCGCGAACCCCACCGGTGGAATTTGATCCTCAATGCATCACTGCAGTGCGGGACAGCGCCGCCAACTGTGGCTATGAATTCAACGAAATGGTCAGCGGAGCCGGGCATGATGCCGTATTTACTTCATGGGTTGCACCAACATCCATGATATTCATTCCCTGTGACGGCGGTGTGAGCCATAACGAGGCTGAAAATACTTCCAGTGAATTTTGTGAAGCAGGAGCCAATACGCTGCTGCATGCAGTGATCGCCAAGGCAGGACTGGCCGCATGACCAAAACAGTTGACGTTATCGGCATCGGTAACGCCATTGTTGATCTACTTTGTCGTGTCGAAGACGATGAACTTGAAACAAGACACTTGGTCAAGGGTTCGATGGCACTCATTGAAGTTGAGGCGGCTCAAGTGCTGGATCGCGTGGTTCAGCCAGTGTCAGTACAATCTGGCGGCTCAATTGCAAATTCACTCTTTCATGGTTCCCAGTTGGGTGCAAAGTGCCACTTGATCGGAAAGATCGCTGACGATGCGACCGGTCATCGATTCAGAGCGGATATCCAGCACGCTGGAGTGAAATTTACCACTACACCCCTCGATGCACAGCATATGAGTGGTCGTTGTTTTGTATTCTTAACCCCTGACGGTCAACGGACAATGTGCACCTTGCTTGGTGCTTCGGCAAAATTGAGCAATGCAGATGTCAATGCCACCGCAATCGCAACGGCAAGAATTTTACTGATTGAAGGGTACTTGTGGTCGTCGGTGAGCGCCAGGCAAATGATTTTAAAATCAGTGGAGATTGCTCACGACAGTGATACGCTTGTTGCGTTTTCCCTGTCTGATCCTTTTCTGGTTGGTGCCCATCAAGCAGAGTTACAGAAATTTGTTGAAAGTGATGTTGATCTGTTGTTTGCGAATGAGTCTGAGGCTTGCAGGCTTTTCGATACTGACGGTTTGCCGGCAACTGTGAACAGGCTGAAACAGGTTGTTGATCATTTGGTGATCACGCGCGGTGCAGCAGGATCAGTCGTCTGTCTCAATAACAATACCCATGAGTGCGCGGCATTAGCTGTTGAGAAAGTTGTTGATACAACCGGTGCGGGAGATGCCTATGCTGGAGCTTACCTCTTTGGGTTCGCGAAAGGTCATTCAGTTGAGCAATGTATGTCAATTGCCAGTCAACAATCGGCTGAGGTAATTGGGCACTTTGGTGGCAGGGCTATAAACTGATCGTAATTGGTCTTAGTCGTAATGCGAGTCGAGGTATACGAACACCACTTGTTTGTCAAAATCTGTTTGTTTAATTGACCATTATTTCCCTGCTAATTCGTCGGCCCTGAAAAATTCGGTTTTCTGTCGATTTTCGAAGTCATGAAAGTCAGGTATCGGGGAGCTGAAACGACTTTATGCCGCGCGCAGTACCAAAAAGCTGTACTCTACCCCCGACAGTGCCCGTTTGAAGCGAAAAATACGCTCCAATACCGAGTGACAAAAAATACGGACACAACTGTCCCTCAAACGTTTCAGGATCAACCGCAGATTGTGCCCGGCACAACTGAGCAATACATTCACACTGTCGCCTTCTGTACCCTTGAGATGATTACAGCCCAGCCAGCCATCATGCTTCATATGTCCAATGATGGGCTCAATCGCCTGACGACGCTTCAAACACCGCCGGATGCGATCCGTCACCCCGCGCCTTTGTCCCGATATGTACACCACACTTTCGGTTTCATCGTGACCGCGGTAACCACGGTCCACATACACTTCCTCAATTTGCTGTCCACATAACTTGCGCACCTGATCCAACGCATCTTTCAACGTATGACCATCATATGGATTACCTGGCAGCGCCAGGCCACCAATAACAAAGTTCGAGCGGTTGGTCACTGCAATGGAGGCTTTCACACCAAATTCATAACGCTTGTGCGCCTTGCCTTTACTAATACACTCCACCTCCGGTGCATGCAGACTGTAAAGCTTGTTGGAACTGTCCCTTTGCTGGTTCAGCAACCGTTTGGCCATCTTAAGCTCTTCGGCAAACAGCTGTATCAGCTTCTCATCACCGTGAATCTTGCGTTCAATGTCGCGCACCACCCGCCCAAGATATGTATGTAGTGTACGAAGCTGGCGGCGCATACGGCGGCTTTGTCGCGCATGCGCATAACGATTGGCTCGCAGCACACACCTTGGACCCAAGCGCGCATAACTTTGACGCACCACCACCCGGTGTTGATGACACAGTTTGATCAACCGTTGCCGGCTACGGTTCAACAGCTTGGCATCGGTTGGAAAACTCACCGCCTTGTCCTGCACGGTGGTGTCAACGGTCACGCGCTTTAAATGCGACTTTCTAACTGCACCACTATCCAATCCCGCGGCAATCGTCTGTTGCAACAACCACTCACAGCCACTTTCACCAATACGCTGGCGATAACGCGTCAGCGAGCTCGGATCAATCGGCCAGCTCGTCTGAAAGTGGCTTTCCCCACAAAAATACTGCCAGTACGGATTTTCCAGCCAGCAGATCACCAACTGTTCATCGGACAGCTTGTGTATGTGTTTCAAATACAAAAGTCCCACCATCAACCGGGTGGGTTTTCCAGGGCAGCCCTTATCGGCGTGGTACAAATCACCGAACTTTTCATCGAACACATCCCAGTCGATCATAGCTGACAATTGCACCAGTTCATGGTTCAGGTTGATTTGACTGTCAAGGCGACTTCGGAACAGTTCTGACTGGTCTTGATGCTGGGGTGATTTGGGCTTCATTTTTGATCTCGAAATTGCAGGGAAATGATAGTCAATTATACCGTTTCTGGCAATTTCAAATCAGTGCATATGACATTATTAATCATTATTAACAATTACATACCAACGATTATTGGTTTATTCAGGGCCGACTAATTCGGGAACAAGCCTCAATTACCCCAGAATAAGACCAGTCGAAACTGTTGAGAAGCGCTTTAACAGCGAGATCAATATGAACCTTGATCTATTGCGACTGTTTTTTTGATCGAACGATCCATGTTCGGTGCACGTTTCGGCCATTTGTATCGTGCTGATCTTGGCTGTTCTGCCACTGCGAATTTTGTATTTCAAATGCCTTCACAAGCTGTCTGCTGAAAAATTGGCAAAGGCAGGTTGCAAATTCCGTACTGGCAGTAAACTGCGCGGAAAGTCACTTTCAGACCGGATGGCGGTTTGATCCGGGTTCGCTGACATTTTATCGCTGTGTATTGGTGCCATTGGCTTTGAATGGTTGCCGCGACTGACGATTGAGGTTGGTGTTAAAAGTGGTGCCGTTCGAAAATCGCATCTCAAGTGTGCTCCAGTGAACACGACAATGTCGGATGAGGTGGTGAGTTTTCCAGACGATCGCAAGTTTTTAAACCGTTCCTGGGAACATATGGTTTAACTTTGTTGTAGTCATAGTGTGAAACTGCATCAAATTTGTGCCCGCGTCGGTCCAAGGTGTATGACTCGTGCCAATCGCTATGCACATGCAAGACAGAGCCAGCTATCTAGGTGCTGAAGAGAGTGTTTGAGATGGTGTAAATGTCAAGTCGAATACGACCTGCAACAACATAGAAATATACATAATACTTTATTATTTGCAGAATCATTGCAAATAATGATATTATTCTGCAGTCCAAGCGCTGAGAAGGAGGAATAAGCAAATGCTATTACGTTTTGCTGTAACTAATCATCTATCTATTTGTGAGAGACAGGAATTGGCATTCGCTGCCTCTTCATTGAAAGATCGACGAGATGGGCTAATTGAATGTGATGCGGTGCCAAGCAAATCTGTTTTACCTGCGATCGTAATTTATGGTGCAAATGCTTCCGGTAAATCCAATATTTTGGATGCAATAGCAACCATGAAAAAATTCGTACTGTGGTCACACACCAAGGGTGAGCCTGGAGGTGGTGTATCTCGAAATGAATTTAAGCTCGATCCTGCTTGTTTACTAGCTCCGTCAATATTTGAAATTGACTTTATCATTGATGGAGTAAGACACCATTATGGTTTTGAAGCAACTGATAAGGAGTTTACAGCCGAGTGGCTATACACATATCCCATATCCCATCCTAGAAAGCTGTTTGAGCGTGATAAAGGTACCTTCAGTTTTGGTCGCAAGTTAAGAGGACAAAACCAAAATATTGCTGGCTTGACTAGGTCTAATAGCCTGTTTTTATCAGCGGCCGCACAGAATAGTCATGAGCAGTTATCAATAATTTACGATTACTTTAAATCGATTAAATTTGCTAGTTCAATTTCTATACGGGGGGTAAAAGCATCTTCGCGATTTCGCAGAAATGAATTAGATTCACGTGTCATTCAATTTTTGACTTCTATCAATACTGGGGTTATTGGGTACCAAGAAAAGAAAATAGAATATTCTGAAAAAGTTCAGGATTTTCGGAAAGAGTTAAAAACTATGTTTGAAAAATTCTCCGATGGCTTCATAAAAACCAAATTGGAAGAAGATGATGGCAAGTATACCGCTATTGAACTTGCGCATCGTGATCGAAACGGCGAACCAGTTTACTTTGATTTGGATTCAGAAAGTGCAGGAACACGACGATTATTAATCGTACTTAGTTTAGTATTCCAGGCACTTGATGAGGGGCTTCCACTCTGTATTGATGAAGTTGATGCTAGTTTGCACACTTTAGCGAGTAAGAAAGTAATAGAGTTATTTTGCTCACCAACAAACAATAGTAAAGGAGCGCAATTAATTGCGACAACCCATGACACCAATTTGATGAATACTGAATTACTGAGACGGGACCAGTTGTGGTTTACTGAAAAGACATCACAAGGAGCTACGGAGCTTTATCCGTTAACAGAGATTCGAACACGCAAAGGTGACAATATCGAATTAGGGTATTTACAGGGCCGATTTGGTGCGCTGCCAAGTGATGATATGATTACGATATCGTATGAGTAAGCATAAAAACCACGGCCGTAAGATACCTCGAATGCGGCGGCATAAAACACGAAGAGAACCCAAAAGACGATTTACGCTATTTTGCGAAGGTCAGAATACAGAGCCTGCATATTTTTCCGCTCTTAAACGAGCCTGGACAGGAGCATTGATTACTGTTGAGTCCAAGCCTGGAGTTGGAGTGCCTAGGACTATAGCAACCAAGGCCGTTGAGTATGCACGATCAGAGGGTTTGGCAAAATCTAGTCGCCGCAAAAAATCTTCATTCGAAAGAAAAGATGAGGTGTGGGCTGTTTTTGATCGTGATGATCACCCCTATTTCGATGAAGCAGTAAAGGGTTGTCTGGTCAATGGTGTCAGGGTTGCACGTTCTAACCCATGCTTCGAACTCTGGCTGATTTTACATGAATGCGATCACGACAGACCAGAAAGCAGTAAGGAAATACAAAGAACTTTGAAAACCCTGAGGCCGGATTACGACAGGCGTAACACAAAACTTCTGGATTTCGATGAAATGGTGACCCGAGTTGAAACAGCAGAAGGGCGTGGAAATGATTTGGTTGAGCGTCGTGGACAAGAGGGCAATCCGTATGGAAACCCTTCGACGACTGTAGGCACACTGACTAGAGCAATTCGGTTAGCGGATGCATCGTCTCGCAGAAAATAATTTATTGACCTTTTCTTAGAAACAGATTGATCGGGAGCCTAAGACATTCCAGTGAAACTATTTTGTTGAGTCTTCTAATCGGATATCTATTCGTTATGTGAACATTTTGCCATAATCCGACGTTCATGACTTTGAAAATCAATAGAAAACCGAATGTGTCAGGCCCGACAAAATAGCTGCCAAGAAAAAGTTGAAAAGCCCATCAAATGCAGTCAACGGGCTTTTCTGTGAATTACTGTTTGCCTGATTATGAGTCGGGATGCAAGCTACAACAGTTGCATCATCGTTTCCGCATCACTCACTTCAAATTTTCCAGGAGCTTCGCGGTTATAAGCCGTGACAACACCATCTTCAACTAGCATTGCGTAGCGATCTGATCTCACCCCAAGTCCCATATTCGTCAAGTCGAGTGTTGTGCCAATCTGCGAGGTAAACTGGGCACTGCCATCGGCTAACATGAGTATCTTTTCAGCGTTCTGGGCATCACCCCAGGCTCCCATTACAAAGGCATCATTGACTGACAGGCAAGCGATGGTATCCACACCACTGTTCAGAATTTCATCCGCGTGTACGACATATCCAGGCAGATGGGCCTTGGAACAAGTCGGCGTAAATGCACCCGGCAGTGCGAACAAAATCACCTTTTTTCCGTTGAAAATTTCGGTTGTGGTGATTTTAGTAGGGCCATCAGCTGTCATATGATGCAGGTCTGCTTCAGGTAATCGGTCACCGACTTTTACTTCTTCAGTCATTGTAAATCTCTCCTGTATTTGTTGGATTCTAGGTTGTCAATGGCGAACTATCATACTACGATTGGGTCAACTTTAAAAAGCAAAGTATCGAAACCTCTCCAGCAAGTGTGTAATCAGTGCAGGATCTGTGATTCGGTAAGTTAGCAGGCCCATTCATTCAAGAGATAGACAGTCAGAAGCCGCGATATTTTTACAGCACTCTTGCTATATATTGAGGCGTCATGGTGAATCGATGCAGCAAATTTGTATCCCAACCCAACGATTGCGTTGAATCGAACATACGTCTCATTATGATTTTCAGTTCATGAATCTATCATGGTCAGTGCAATAGCAATGCTTAGTGAACTTGAAACGGTCCAGACTCAGTATCCGGAAATCGATTTCGTTGACGCAATAATTCCAGACTTGAATGGATTTATTCGCGGTAAGCGATTTCCTATCAAAGATGCTGCCAAGATTTATTCTTCCGGTGTGCAGATACCTGAAAGTGTCGTATTACTCGACTTCTTTGGCGAGAGTTCAGATCCGATCGGGCGTGGCTTTTCTGACGGTGATCCGGATGGAACACTGCGACCAATTAATGGCACTACCCGGCCGGTTCCCTGGGGTGACGGCAGAAAGGCACAGGTGTTGATGCGGCTTGAATCCGATAATGGCACACTGTGTTCGGTCGATCCGCGCGCGATCGCATCAAATGTTGTCGATCGATTTAACGAACTTGGATACCGGATCAACATCGCATTTGAACTTGAGTTTTACCTGCTTGATACAAAACTGGATGCACGCGGACGTCCGCAGTTTCCGGGGTTGGAAGATGCGGGTCAATCTGGCGGTGAAACACAGGTTTATCTGCTGGAAGATCTCGATCAGCATGATGATTTTTTGCGCAAAGTTGCGCACGCGTGTGCGATACAAGACATACCCGCATCAGTGGTCACCTCCGAATACTCTCCCTCGCAATTTGAAATCAATCTGAATCATGTGCAAGAACCGCTGCGAGCGGCTGATCAGTGCGTTCTCCTCAAGCGAGCCATTCAGGGCGTCGCGTCCGACTTCGGAATGCGCGCAACATTTATGCCAAAGCCCTTTATTGAATACAGCGGCAGTGGTATGCACGTTCATCTTAGCCTGGAAAATGATCAGGGACAAAACGTATTCTGCGGTGAGTCTGAGTTAGGCAGTCAGTTGCTGCGCAACGCAATTGGCGGGTTGCTTGAAACCATACCTGATGTGTTTGCCATATTCGCACCTGGACGCAATTCCTACCGCCGGTTTGTGCCTGACCTTTATGTGCCGGTTAATAAGACCTGGGGTTATAACAACCGATCCGTAACGGTTCGTATTCCTTCAGGCGAAGATGGTGCCAGACGACTCGAACATCGCGTTGCAGGAGCTGATGCCAATCCTTACCTGGTGTTGGCTGCATTGTTAGCGGGTGTACATTACGGCATCAGCCATTCCGTTGACCCGGGCGAAGCTTCTGCGGCTGTCAACGTCAGCGGTCAAATTGACGACTCAATTCCGTTCGAGTGGGAAAGTGCATTGAACAGGATGCATGCATCAAAATTTGCTGAAACCTATTTATCCCGTGAATACGTTGATGTATTTTGCGCACTCAAACGAGATGAATTGCGACAATATCGCGAGCACGTATCCGAGCAGGAATACCTGCTTTATCTGTAATTCCAAAGTTGATCTTGACTGAAGTTCAGCATACTCGTTCGTACTATTTTGCGAGCGCAACCGGACTTAAGGACTATCCGCAGAGTACCGATTCTGAACAGTGTGATGTGTGTGTGGTCGGCGGCGGCTACACGGGACTTTCTACTGCACTAAACCTTGCTGAAAGGGGTTACGATACGGTGCTGCTTGAAGCCAAGCGTGTTGGCTGGGGCGCATCAGGCAGAAATGGCGGACAAGTTGGGACTGGCTTGAACTGGCAGCAGGCAGCGCTTGAAAAGGAATTTGGAGATGAGCTTGCACAAAGATTCTGGAACATTACCGAACAAGCCAAACTCGAAGTTAAAAACCGTGTGGTTCAACACAATATTCCTTGCGACTTGAAACCAGGCATACTGGCAGGTGCAGTTACCAAAGGAGCCGCAGCCGCAATCAAGCGCAACGTCCTGCATTTACGTGAAAAGTACGGTCATCTTGACCTGCGTTATGTTGAATCTGATGAAATTCAATCGATGCTGGGAACTTCGAACTACTACGGTGGAGCACTGGACCTGAGCTCTGGACATCTGCATCCTTTGAATTTTGCAATAGGACTTGCCGATGCCGCGACAGTAGCCGGGGTTCGAATCTATGAGCAATCTCCCGTAAGTGGGTATTCCAGAACATCAAACAGATTCAGTATCCGGACCGAAACAGGAGCGAACGTCTCTGCTTCTTACCTGGTTTTTGCCTGCAACGCTTATGTTGACAATTTGCTGCCACCGATCAGCCGCTATATCATGCCAATTGAGAGCTTCATTGTTGCGACAGAACCACTCAGCGTTGAGCAGGCTCGCGAGATTAACCGCGATGATATCGCGGTATATGATTCAAAATTCTGTCTTGATTACTACCGGCTATCGGCTGACAGACGCTTGATTTTTGGTGGTGGTGAAAATTACATTCCGAATAAAGAAGTGGATATCGCGGCGCAGATGAAACGGAGAATCACTCACGTGTATCCCCAATTGAAAGCAGTCAAAATCGACTACGCCTGGCGCGGCAAGATTGCAATCACTCTGAATCGGTTGCCGTCGATTGGACGTATTGAACCAGACTTGTACTATGCCCAGGGATTTTCGGGACACGGTGTCGCATTGACTAACATGACTGGGAAAATTCTCGCAGAAACCATCGCGGGTACAGCTGAGCGTTTTGATGTTCTGGCAGCCATTCCTCACAAGTCATTTCCAGGTGGGCACCTGCTGCGTTGGCCTATTCATGTTATCGGAATGCACTACTATGCCTTGGCCGATCGGTTGAATCTAGGCAGAGCCGGTTTCCCTGCTCGATTCAAATCAAGCGTGGACCATTAATCTGAGTCGTGATATATATTGGAAAAGAATCCAACGAAAGGTGAACTGAAATGTCTGGGATAGCGCAATCCATTGAGAAACAGGGTGCATTGGAGGCACTCCAGGAGTGCTTCGGTGATCGTGTCAAAACATCATCGGGCGCCTGTAGAGAATTTGGAACCGATGAATCATTTCATGGCAGTTATCCACCCGATGCAGTTTTTGCGCCGCATTCGACCGAAGAGGTCGCCCAGGCGGTTGAAATTTGTGCCAGATACCAATTTCCGGTAATTCCGTATGGTACCGGCACGAGTCTGGAGGGGCATATCTGTGCACTGCAGGGTGGGCTGTGTCTGAACATGATTGAAATGAACCAGGTCTTGCAGGTGAATTCCGAAGATTTGGATGTTGTCATTCAGCCCGGAGTCACGCGCAAGCAACTCAATAGCTATCTCAAGGATACGGGGCTATTTTTCCCGATTGATCCAGGTGCTGACGCATCCCTTGGCGGTATGACTGCAACCCGGGCATCAGGGACCAATGCGGTTCGCTATGGTACGATGCGAGAGAACGTGCTGTCGTTGACCGTGGTCATGGCTGATGGTCGGGTCATAAGAACGGCCAAACGATCCCGAAAATCTTCCGCCGGATATGATCTGACAAGGCTGTTTGTCGGTTCTGAAGGTACGCTTGGTGTCATAACTGAGATTACTTTGCGAGTTTATGGTATTCCCGAAAAAATATCCTCGGCAGTGGTGGCGTTTCCGGAACTAGACCGGGCGGTCAATGCAGTTATTACAACCATTCAAGTTGGGATACCCATCGCTCGCATCGAACTGCTAGATGATTCGATGATGTGTGCGCTCAACAAATACTCTGATTTAGACTATCCGGAAGAACATACGCTGTTTCTTGAGTTTCACGGTACGGAAGCGTTTGTTCAGGAACAGGTTGAAATGGTACAGATGATCTGCGAAGAAAATGGCGGAGGCCATTTTCAGTGGACTGTCCTTACGGAAGAACGAAACAAGTTGTGGCAGGCGCGTCACGATGCAGCTTACGCAGCCAAAGCAATGCGTCCGAATGCGCAGATCTGGGCGACGGATGTCTGTGTACCAATTTCGAAATTAGCGCAGTGCATCATGGAGACCAAGCGAGATATCGTGGAAAACGACCTGATGGCGCCGATTGTGGGGCACGTTGGTGATGGAAACTTTCACCTGGTATTGCTGGTTGATCACACTGACCCAGAAGAAGAACACCGGGCACAACAATTACATGAGCGGATGGTTATGCGAGCACTGGAGATGGAAGGCACCTGTACCGGGGAACACGGTATCGGTTATGGGAAATTGGATTTTCTGGTCGCTGAGCACGGTGAATCGATTGCGATAATGCGGGCCATTAAGGTCGCGCTTGATCCGGATAACATCATGAATCCGGGTAAGGTGGTTCGAGTTTAGATCTGCAATGCGTCGGTGAACTTTGTGCCATGCGTCGCTTTTCTGTCTTAAGCATCGAAAAAAATGCCATCCGGCGGATGATATCCGAAATACTCTCTTGCGGGTCTGCCTTCACTGATCAGTTGCGCGACCGTTTCAACATTTTTTCGTAAATAGGACTCTTTCGAATCGGTTGCATTGAATTCTCCCATATGCCACTCGATATACTCTTCAAATTCGGGATGATTTTTGTCTGCCGTAACTGATACGAACTCTTCATAACCCCATGGTCCACCAACGTTTTCTGGTGGACAGCGACCTTTGATTCTAACCAATTGTGGATAGAGTTCCCCAGGTTTTGCCTTTTGGATGGTCCCGACATGGATGGTGTGCTCCCAATAATCCCCAAAGTCATAGGTATACGTAAATTGCTTTACTCCGGTATAGAAAAGAAACTTGCGCAAAGTTACATTGACTATCGAGAAAGTTTCCATAATTCCGGCATTCATCAAATCCTTATCAGGTTCAGTCCAAACGGTTTGCTGTGTGTCAAAGGAATACAGGTGAATGTTGTACCAACCAATTGCGGTTTGAAGCGTAATATGCAAGTCCTGAAGCTCAATGTCTAATGGAACAATCAGTGAACGCATTACTTTCGGTTCAACGTGCTTCAGATTAACTCTCAGTCGTATTACATCCATAATTGTTTCCAGTTGTTTTGTCTTTACAAACCTGCTTGTCGAATTTGCGGCAGGATACTACGTTTTTGTGCAAGTTGGTTCACCATGCTCGCTGTCTATTCGTAATCTGGCCAAAATCAGATTGTGTCATCTTAACGATAGTGGCCTAATGTGAAACTACCCTTAACAAACTGCAAGCATTGTAGATTCATTGCCGGGGATGCCTGTTGGATGAGTTTACTAACGCTGAGTTTCGATTCAGAGAGTCAGACCGCCGGAAATACCGTTGGGTCGCCACCGCCCACTGTAGATTAAAGATTTACGACTGAGATGACCGACTGAATATTTTTGCTTATCTGGACCAACAATGAAACCCTAAATCCATCATTCGATTTAAGTCAAAATCCCATCATCCCTAAGCCAATCAATTCGATTCGACTTTCATCTTTAAAAGATTTCGTTTATCTTCGTTGAATATCGCACCAATCAAATAAAGAGCATTGGTTCCATCACGATACTTGTCCGCATACCCTCGATCTTTAATTTGTGCAATCGTCTCTAACGCTCTTTGATCTGAATCATCCGTCCTACCTGCCATTTTGCACTCAAAGACAAACACTTTCCTGCCAATCACCACAACCAAGTCTGAACGGCCACGGCTGGTTGATTCCTGAGCGCGAATATACGGTTTCACCGCATTGTCCCAAAGACACGCATGTAGAACCGAACAATACCAACTTTCATAATGCGCCATATCACTATTCAAGTGCAGTTCGTGAGGAATCTCAGCAAACAAGGTGCGTACTTTGTTTTCAAAGGCGTCAAAGTCTTCTTGCTCCAGCATACTGACCATCTGTTTAGTCTCTGTCGGAACTCTTTTGCCCATCCCGAACAGATGCTGTAGATATCCTGAGTTCAAACTTGAGCGCACTTCAAAATTGGGATAATCAAGCTCGAATACAATATCCGCAGTTTCGCGATGCTCATCGATAATTGTCAGATAGCCAGACTGAAACAGCAATGCTTCAATTCCAATGCTGTCGACATCAAACGTTGACACAAGATTTTTTTCCACCTTCAGATTATTGATATTATGCGGAGTGAACCTTCGCTCCATCATCAGTTTGTACAGAAAAGACGGCATGCCTGTTTCAGACCAGTGCGCCATAAATTTACGAGAATCAAGCAAACTCAGAATAGCCCAGGGGTTATAGACTTTTTCCGGTCCAAGCCAATTGTAGCCGTTATACCAATGTCGAATTTCCGTACGATCGAGTCCTTCCAACTCGCGTACGAACACATTTTCAAGATCATGCTCAGTGTAACCGCAAATCGCGCTGTATCGAGGGTCAAGGCTGATGTCGTTCAAGTTGTTCAGCACTGAAAAAAGACTCACTTTGCTGAACATGGTTATACCGGTAATGAACGCAAAGCGAATCTGCCCTCCAAATTCCTTGATCACTGCGTACAACCGGCGTAAATAATTTCGATTTTTAACTGCCAGATCATAGTTGTCGATTGCATCAAGAATCGGTTTGTCGTACTCATCAACTAGCACGACTACCTGTTTTCCAGTAGTTTCGTGAATGTGATAAAGCAGGTTGCCGAATCGGTCTGGCTCACTGATATCCGAAGTTGTGTAAGTCTCAGGTAAGTCGTGTTTGATTTCCATTCGCTTAAGCTGACTCTTGACATTAGATTCCAAAAGTCCAGGTTCATCGAAACCGGAACCGCCAAAACTCAGACGTATAACCGGGTGATGAGTCTTCCAATTCCAGCTGTCATGAATATGCAACCCCCGAAACAGTCTCTCGTTTCCCTCGAACAGTTCCAGCATGGTATCAAGCAGCAGACTCTTACCAAAGCGGCGAGGGCGCGAAAGAAAAAAGAACCTGCCTTGAGTTATCAGTCTATCAATGTGAGGGGTTTTGTCAACATAGTAACAGTCGTCATCACGAATAGAGGCGAGGTTCGCGAGACCGATTGGAATATTCTGCTTTTTCATGAGCGAGGTGACTGCATAGTCTGAATGGATTTTACCCTATTGAAATCAGATCGATTTTAAAAATAACCCAGCTAACGCCAAGGCTTGATACAAGAGTTGAAGCGAATTGAACTCGAGCTCCAAAAAAACAGGTCGTTTTCGGAAAAACGCTCAAGGATCGATATTTAGTGGGCGATATGTGGATATTCCTGTATCGACAAAAGGGAGACGCACTTCCCAAATTCAGAATATTTAGCTAATAGTCTTGGGGCGGGTTGATTCGAAAATAAAAGTACGGAGCGTGTTACAGATAGCTCGGTTTGAGAGTGAAATTCCACGCGCCTCGATCAACTAAGATGCTCGTAAATAACAATCTCAGTGTTACAGTTTATGAGGAGTTTCTGATAGGCGGCGGCTCGGTTGCAGACGCTGAGAGATTTCGCCTCAATCTTCGTGATGCGGAAATGGGAAGAAAAATTATGTGGAATGAGCAATTTCTGATTGAAGGTAATATCTATTAGAAGTTGCAGGCGATTTTTCCATCACCTGATTTTGGCCGAGTCTTAACGAGGTGTTTTAGAAATTTCGCTTGCGGTTTTGTGAGGCTCGGTGTTGGCGAAAGTTCAGTTTGGCTCTTCCGACTTGAACCTCGAAAGCCAATTGTGAAGTGTTTCTCCGGTTGGTAATATTCCTTTTGTAGTTTCTGCACTTGGTACCAGGCTTTTTACATCATCGACTGACGGCATCCAATTCTTGAAGTTCTCGAGTGATTGCATCCAATTTGCACCATCATCCGATGGTGGGAGCGATGATGCTGCGACCTCCCATGGCTGTTCTTCCAATGTTGCACCGCATTGTGGCATCCAGGATAAGACCGTATCTGGAGATGGCCGTATTGATTCAGGGAGCTCTCGAAGCACTTCATCGACAATTTCCGCGTTGGCCTCTCCTGTTTCACAGGCATAGTGTTTGAATTCACCTTGCGGATTGTCTTGTTTCCAATTCTCGTAATCGGTTAACTCGAAGTATCCAGTGAATCAAGTCGCTGCACCGATCCCGACTACAGGAATGGCGGTTGCTCCTGCGATCACAATACGCCGGACCCGTGCTTTTGCTCTTTGTCGTGCCTTGGTCTTTGCGACAGCCTTTGCTTTGTCTTTGCGATGCTTTGATTCAGCGGCAGCAATCTACTTTCGGTGATTTAACGCAGTAGCTGCAGCATTCGCGGTTACGACTCCAAGTTGGGCCGTAAGCTGGATGCTATACCAAGCAAATCCAATCGCAGTCACTGCCAAACTGACACAGAGAATTCCAAGAACGACGGTGTTCTTGACGAATCTAAGAATTCGCTTCACGGCAAGCTGAGCGCGCCAACACGAACGGAAAAAGACTAAAGAGAATTTCTGAAAACAGCCGCGACCAAAGTTGGCGTGATTCGCTACCGCAATTCAGAACTCAAGTCGATTTCAGGCTGCAGTCTCTTGGGAGCTCGGCGTAGGGGGATTGATGTTGTAGTAAATTTCAGCCGCTTCATCGTCGTCTCTTTGCAGCAAACCTTTTTCTACAAATAGACGTAATGTGTTATTCACCGTTGCGCGGGAAACAGGCGGCCATGGTCCATTCACATTACGGTAGACTTCTTCGGCCGACATGTGATCAGCCTTGTCCAAAATAACTCGGGCAATGCGCAGCCGTTGTTGAGATGGCATAATTCCATTGTCTCTCAAATAAGAATCGAGGTCTATATTTGTTATCATTGCTAAACTATCATCCGTACAAATTGAAGAAGCCAACAGGACCTCTAAGTATAACATATTTCAATGGAAAAAATTTACACCATTGACTTCTCTCATGAGCATTTCACAATCAAATAGCGCAAATTGAGTTTTGGATATTCGATCTGTCAAATTAAGCAATCAATGGGTTCAACTGGAGTTTGAAAGAGACATTCACAACAATGATGGAACACTCATCTGACGACACAAGCAATGTGTTGGAAGCATTTGCATCGATCGCCCGCAGTGGGCTGATACTGCTGATCGGCGATTTGCCACACAGTTATAAGGATACCATACTTAAATCTATGGACCCGATGACGCGCTTGGTAGTCAATCTGCATCCGGATTCCTGTGAGGATGATACCGATGCGCAAACTCTGTCGGATTTGAGGGTTGCTGTTCACTGTCAAATTCCAGAAGAATTCTTGGCAGATGTAAGTCAACACTTACTCAATCTGGTGGTGACAGATGCCCAATTCAGTCAACGGTTGGCGGAACAAATTACATCCATGTTGGTCGAAGGTGGCTGCTGGGTGATCCTGAATGCAACAGAAAGACATGCTGCCTCAACGGAAGATTTTCATCGGGTAACAATCGGGACGTGCCTGTTGCTGGTCAAAAAGACTAAATTACAGTCGAACGTCAGACGTGGCGGACGGCGCGGAAAGCTCGCAGGACAGGTGCGCAACAATTAGCGACAGTGTTCGAAATTCAAGCGAATTCCAGGATCTAGCAGACACGCTTCAAGCGTCAGGATTCGAGAATCACGCAATCGAAGATGGCTTTTTGTGGACCCGAGATCACTTGCTTCCCACTGAAATGGCAAGCGAGCTGCTTCGTTCACTGATTGACAATACGAAGTGGATTCAGCCCATCGTTCAATTTGGTTCCCGTACGGTCCCATCGCCGCGTCTGGCTGCTTGGCATGGCGACCCTGGGGCAGTTTATACGTATTCAGGGTATCGTAACTCGCCTGCGCCATGGACCGAAGCACTCCAGGAAGTTCGAGCCGTACTGAAAATTGCAACCCATTTCGAATTCAACAGTGTGTTGCTCAATTACTATCGAGATGGCAACGACAGTATGGGGTGGCATCGTGACAACGAGAAAGAACTTGGGCCAGAACCTGTTATTGCGTCGGTCAGCCTCGGTGAAGCACGGCGATTTCGAATGCAGCATATGAAAAACAAACAGCAACGATGGGAAACCGAACTCGGACATGGATCGACATTGATTATGGCTGGCAAAACGCAAAAGTTCTGGCGTCATTGCGTGCCCAAATCGAAATTGTGTAAAGCTGCCCGTATCAACATGACCTTTCGCCAAGTCAATCCGGTTAATTGATTGCTAAACTTACCAACTGTTTCGTAGCTCTCGCAATTTTAAAAATACAGTTTTACGATCCGGGTGATCAGGTAAGTCTGGAAATGCTTCTCGCAGCTTTTCGATGACCGTCGGGTTACTCAGTCTGAAAAATGTATTGAACTGTCTTTCCTGTGCCAAGGTGGTAACCATGGCATTGTTCGGGTCTTGGTTCTTGACTTTATCCAGCATGCTCAAGGCTGCCTTGTTGTCTGGCTCCCGATCCAGAGTAAAGCTAAGGTTGTTGGCGATGTAGTCGTGACCTGGAAAAATCCGTGTGCTCTCCGGCAGCCGATCAAGTTGATTGGCAAACGTTTGATACAGTTCGTGTGGATGACCGCCGTTATGACAATTACCGGCACCTGCGTTAAAGAGCGTATCACCACAAAACAATGCGGGTTCATCACCGTGTGCCAACAAGCAAATGTGACTCATGGTGTGTCCGGGGGTGTCCAGGGCTTGTAGGTCTATGGTGCCGACAGTTACGACATCGCCGGCGCCAATACCGCGATCCATGTCAGGAATCTTTCCTCCTGCCTGGTAGTGCGCAATCAACGTCGCACCGGTTGCCTTGATCATCTCACTGTTTCCACCGATGTGGTCGTGGTGTTCATGTGTATTGATAATTGTGGTAATTTCCCAGCCCTTATGTTTGGCGCGCGTGAGACACTTTTCGTGATCCAGGGGATCAACGGCAATTGCTTTACCAGTTGTGGGACAAGCAATGAGGTAATTGAAATTTCGATAGGCGTTATTGGTCCAGATTTGTTCAATGATCATGTTCATTTTCCATTGTTTGCGTCATTTCCCGGGCCGGGTTGGTGATATGACTGATTTGATTCATCGAGCTGCCCGTGATTCGATACGCTTGTCCAAAGCCTTTGACAAACGTACCTTGCTTAGGATCCAAACGGTACAAATTGAAGTCTGCGAGTTGTAGCAAGGTGTCGACGATGGCACCGAATCGTGCTTTATAGTGCTGAATCCAAGGATCAAAATCATTGTCGTCCCGATTGATGCGTGTCGCTTTGCAATCCAATATCAGTCGGTTCCGGGCAAACAGGTTGGGGGAATTGGACTCGTCTTCGATAACCATTGCTGATATTCGGGGATTGTCTCTGATATTTGCGGTATGTAGTGCCAGGTCGCTCAAAAATACAAATAACCGCAGCTTTTCCCCACAGACAAAAGGTGCATAACTGGCGCAAGGTACGCCTGCTCTTGAAACGGTCGCGAGCTCCAGCGACAGCTGGTTCTCTAACAGCGCAGCAATGTCGCGAAGGATTTCTTCGTTTGACTCATTCATCTCGATTGTTCGTTATTCATTGCTTCAAATCCGGCTTCAAGATCGGCGATCAAATCATCGCTGTCTTCCAGGCCGATATGGATACGCAGGCTCGGTCCTTGGGCATCCCATTTTGTAGCTGTCCGGTAAGAACTCGGGTCAAAGGGTATGAGCAAACTTTCGTAGCCACCCCAACTATAACCCATACCGAATAGGCTCGTATTATCGAGCAATCGGCCCAAGGCGGTATCTGATACCGGATGAAGCGTAAATGCGAACAATCCACTGGCACCCAGGAAGTCTCGCTGCCACAATGAGTATCCAGGATGGCTTGGCATGGCGGGATGGATAACGCGTGCCACTTCTGGTCGATCAGTCAGCCATTGAGCAACTTTCAAACCCGACTTCCAGTGTTGCCGAAGACGCGTCGGCAGGGTTCTGAGCCCGCGCAATCCCAAAAATATTGTGTCTGGACCAGCACATTGGCCACTGAGTCGAACCGAGTTTCTGATACGGTCGTAGTGCTCCTCTGTGGTTGAAATGATGCCCAGCATCGCATCGGAATGCCCGGTTATGTACTTGGTTGCAGCATGTACCGAAACATCAAGGCCAAGTTCAAACGGCTTGAGATAAATCGGAGATGCCCAGGTGTTGTCGAGAATCGTAATGATGTCACGTGCTTTTGCGACTGTCGCGATTGCTGGAAGATCCTGAATTTCAAAAGTTTGGGATCCGGGTGATTCAACGAAGATTACCTTGGTATTGGGTCTGATTAGAGAGTCGATGTCTGCACCGATTAGTGGGTCATAGTAAGTTGTTTCGACTCCAAATTTCTTCAACATCTGGTCGCAGTACTTGCGGGTCGGCTGGTAAACACTGTCAGTCACCAGTACGTGATCGCCGTGGTTGACAAAGGCGTTTATTGACTCGGTAATTGCAGCCAATCCTGAAGACACGGTAATGGCATCGCTTGCGCCTTCCAACTCGGCAATTGCAGTTTCAAATGCAAAACTCAGCGGTGTACCGTAGCGACCATAAAGAACCTGGTTTCTCAGTTGACGTTGACTTTGAGATTTGACAAAGTCTTCAAACGTTTCAAACAGGACCGTGGAACCGTGATAGATTGGGAGATTCACAAAACCATGACTGTCTTGCATGTCTCGACCCAAGTGGGCAACTTTTGTTTGTGCAGAAAGATTTGTATCCTTCATTGAAATATCCCTGAGTTATTCGTTATCTGGTTCATAGAACTCATTGCGCTTCCTACAGTGTCCATCGAATATTGAAACCATTGGCTCAGCGCCTGATTTCAAAATAAATTTTATGGTAGCAACAGACCGTAAGTTGATTGGGAAAGCATGTCCATAGACAATCGTGAATCAGAGGATCTGAAAATGAGCATCCTTAATGAGGCCATCTACTCCATTGGTTGGAAGAATATCCTGAGGGCAGGCTGAGAAGGCAAAGATGCTATCCATTTCCGCGCGAAATTGGATGTAATCATTTGGTTTCGAAACGGGTGGTTCATAGACGAGAGTACCGTCGGCAGACCAGGGGATGTTCATGAATATATTGATTGGGCTTGGGGTCTCACTGACATCATAGCCGAGGTCTTTCATACAGCCTGCCAGATTGTCGGTACAGTTGTCATGATATTCTGTGCACCCCAACAACTCATAGCGCTGAGTGTCGCAGGCCGCCATCAACATGTCGTGTATGCCTGGAGACGTATCTTTTTCTACAGTAGCAATTGGTCGGCGCTTATTTGTATACAGTGAGTCACCTGGCCGAAACATCAGGTTGAGCAGGGTGGGCCGGGTATGTTCATTTGATTGAAACTCATTGATGTCATGAAGATTGAAAATCCATGCATCGACGACTTGATCGCCGTAAGTATTGATAACCTGTATCGACTGTCCCTGGTGTACGATCGCTGCTATTCCTTTTCTGGCTGGGATTACTGTCTTTTCTGCCATTGGTTCTATACCATTGTGATTGTGTTGGCGTTGGATGATTGTTGCAAAATGTGCCCTGTATAATGAGCCACGTTCAATTTAAGCACATTAGTCAAATCTAAAAGACTATTGAGTTGCCTTCCAAATCAATTCGGCATCGATAATTGAATACAAATACAAATATATAAGTGACTAATTTAAACAATCTATGAATCTGTCATTTGAGATTTCCAAAGTACTGCCGGAGATCATCGTTTGCTTGATGGCATGTGCGATATTGCTGCTTGATCAGACTTCTCTGAAGAAGTACAAGGATCTGCCACTCATCCTTACGCTGGCGACTCTCGTTGTTGTGGGCATTATATTTGCTGGCAAGCTGTATCAGGAATCCTCCACTGTGTGGGAGGGTATGTTTATTGATGACACTTTTTCTAATTTGACCAAGTTCGTAATATGCCTGGTCAGTTTGTTTGTTTTTGGGTATGCGCGCGCGTATGCCAAAGCTCGGGGCATTGCCGGTTGCGAGTTTTATGTCTTGGGATTGTTCGCAGTACTGGGCATGATGGTGATGGCTTCAGCAGATCATTTGCTGATGATTTACCTCGGACTGGAATTGATGTCGCTTTGTTTGTATGCGATGGTGGCTTTTCAGCGTGATTCGTCTAATGCAACCGAAGCGGCGATGAAATACTTCGTACTCGGTGCAATCGGGTCAGGATCATTGTTATATGGACTGTCAATCATTTATGGACTAACGGGTTCCCTCGATATCGCCCAGATACACAACCAGTTTGGTGATGCATCAGCTGACAATTTGCCCTTGATATTGGCCATAGTGTTCGTCGTTGTCGCACTTGCTTTCAAACTCGGCGCGGCTCCGTTTCACATGTGGGTGCCTGATGTCTATCACGGCGCACCAACATCAACCACGATTTTTCTTGGTACGATTCCCAAAATCGCAGCATTTGCAATGGTTATTCGGCTGCTAATTGGCGGTTTAATCGAATTGCAGCACTTGTGGCAGGACATGTTGATTGTCATTGCGTTGCTGTCCATTGTGGTCGGCAACGTCATTGCGATTGCCCAGACAAATCTTAAGCGTATGCTGGCTTATTCAACGATTGCTCACATGGGGTTTATGCTGCTGGGTGTTCTGAGTGGTACCGATGAAGGATTGACAGCGTCGCTGTTTTATGTTTTGGTCTACTCGGTGATGGGCTTGGGTGCATTTGGAATCATTATTATCAGTTCACGTAAGGATGAAGAATTCGATCAGATTAGTGATTACAGCGGGCTGAACAGCAGGGACCCGTGGATGGCATTCTGGGTACTGTTGCTGATGTTTTCTTTGGCTGGAGTTCCACCAACCGTTGGTTTCTATGCAAAACTCGCGGTGATCCAGGCAGTTGTTGACGTGAATTTGGTGTGGGTTGCTGTCATCGCAGTACTCTTCGCGGTCATCGGTGCGTTCTACTATCTGCGCGTTATCAAGGTTGTTTATTTTGATCAGGTGGAGGAGGCACCAGCGAACTTCAACCAACTGCCAACATCCAGAATGCTGCTAGGATTGAATTCAATGGTACTGGTTGCGATTCTGCCATGGGTCGGTAATGTGCTGGCAATCTGTGAGACTGCAATTGCAAGTTTGAGATAATCGCCAAAGGTTCGGTCTGCAGTTACGCAGTAGAGATTAGGCAAGTGCGCGGCAAATTTAGCTAAGTGCTACAAAACGCATGTAGCCGTCTAACACGGGTCTCTGTTCATCCCTCAAAACAGCCCCTGGTTTGGAGTTAGAGCAACTAATTTTCGCAATTTGTACCCTCACAGCAAACACATCTCACCGAGGGTTGTTTAATGTGCGGGGTTGTTGATTATGAGTTCAAATTATTCTAATATCAACAATCGAATGGAATTCGTATCACTGTCCGCGGTGGGCCAGTTGCTCACTCTGTATAGCAATCTGCTGTTGCTAACCCGTTTGGAATTAATTCATTGCCGTTTTAGCAATGCCCCAACGACTGCTATTTTTGAATCGCATCTGATACATCCCTACCGCGTAATCGCCTCAAATTAATTCTAGACTTCTGTTTGATTGTGGGTTAATATAAAAGTTGGTATTAGGTAGATACCAGAGAATGTCTATGCGCTAAGTGAGGGAAAAATGATGCTGAAAAGTAAGCTGAGGTCAGTTACGAAATAACCGTCATTGAGGAGTTGGCATGCAACCATAAGACCAAACTTCTCATAACAAGGCGGTATTGGAATACGAAATTTTTAAGAATTTCGGTTGTTGGTGTCCGCATCATTCAACACGCATGGCACTGCGACCGGATTCCTCCATAAAAAGGAGAAAGTAATGAAACACAAGTCGAACCAGAAAAACACTCGAACCATATGGTGTGCCGCTATAGTTGGCGTCGTGCTGGCGTGGGGTGTGAGCGGTACGTCTTCGGCAACGCAGACCTATGCTGGTTCCGCTACCGAGGGCGATCAGTTGGAACTCACGGTGAAACTTGGGGCCACACCGACCGGCTGGGCGGTGCGCTACAAATACAAGACCGTCGACGATTCAGCGCTCGCCGTCGATGATTACACTGCGGTAACTGATAGCACTGTGACTTTCAACTCTGGTGTCAGATCGCAGAAGATTTATTTCGACACAGTGGAAGACGGAGTTGCTGAAGACTCAGAAGTTTTCAAGGTCAAGTTCTATGACCAAGAGACCAACGGGCTCATATCTGGTTCCACAGGGTGGGTCTCAACATCGATCCAAATTTACGGGATGCCGAAGACATTCAATCGGAAGGCTCAGATTAAGGATGACGATTAACGTTGGTGAGACGGTTTAAATTCTCGCGATTTGGAGGAAAAACGGCTGGAACATCATCTGGCAGTTGTGTGACAGGCTGGCAATTCAGATTCTGGCCCGTGATCGCAGCCGTATGTGACAGTGAACTGAGGTGAAGTGAACCGAGAGACCCACACACGAGTTTCACCTGCCAAGCAGGAACCTTACTTGGACTGACTTCGGGAACGGTTCGGGTCGAAAAGCGGAGTCAGTCGAAAAAAGCCACGATACGAGGCATGACGGTTGCTGTATTCTTGTCAGGGGTATTTGGCCTTGCGAGTGAGGCTGTCGCCAGTTGTCCGTCCTCATTGCTGGCCCCAAGCCAGGAACTGCACATCTGCAAAGTGGCTTGCCACAAACTTGGCTCCGCCAAATTCAACGTACCAAGTACGTGATTTGGCGAATTACTTGTTCGGTGCCAGTCTCCGGTGTTGGCTTGGACGACTTAGACGCCATACTTTTGGAAAATCAAGTCCCCAATACTACCCGCAACTACGGTACCGGACCAGCTGACCATATTTTAGAAAAGGTCAGTGGCCAATTTTACGGCTATACCTTTGCCTGGGACTGCACGAGTTCCAATAATGACTGTGAACACAACGACGACAACCCAGTAGTATCGTGTGGCGAGGATTGTACGGAAACGAATCCGAGTGCCGCTAACCGAAGCGATCGTTATAAAGGCAGCGTGTGTCTGAAATTGCTGACCACTGCAAAGGAAGGAACGGGAACGAATACGATGAGTTCCGGCTACGGCAATGGTAAAAACAAAATGCGTGGGCGTGGTAATTGCTTCATGGTGGAGTGAACCCACCGTTATTTGCCCCTGTGTGCGCCAGGGGTTGCAGGATGGTCGCAAAATTGTGTTTTTACCTGCCGCGAGGTCAGTTCGGTGAGCTCTCGGTATAAGCCTATTCACAGTCGAAAATCGCTTTGACAACCAACTGTTTGCCAAACTCTGTTTATTGCAAATCCCTTATCATTTGATTTCTCGCCTAAAATAAAGTGTATTCGAACAAATATTAATCCAATTAATGTACAGTTGAGGACTGTCGCCGCGGCCAAATTGTTTACTAACAAATTAGCTGAGGAAACGAATTTCTGATGACAATCGACCGGATGACAAATAAGCTCAAACCAAACTCGGTGATTGGCGCTTTGAGTTGGTCCATGAGTGCTTCATGGATTGGTCTTGTGACTGTGCTTCTATCAATGAGTCCGGTATGGGCTGACCAATCGGCAGTTGCATCGTCAGATTCCGTGGTCGAATTGAATCTGACGCTGGACGAGGCCATTCAACTGGCGCTTGAACGCAACCGCGGCTTGCTGAATCAGCGTTTGAATCGCGAGACACAGCGATTTTCTCTGGATGTTGCCGAAGATCAGTATCGCCCAAAATTTACCATCGGATCGAGTAGTTCGCATAACCGCGACGATGAGGTGACCGACGTGCGCTTGGGAGCGAATCTCCGTATTGCGACCGGCGGTACGATTGGTCTGGGTGTTAGCGAATCAATCTCGGGAGATGATGACAAAGAAATGGCCCCAACCCTGACTTTTTCGCAGCCACTGCTCAAAGGTGGGGGTGCGAACATTGATCAGGCCCAGCTTAGGCAGGCCCGTCTGGATGAGAAATCAAATATCCTGACATTTCGCCGCAACGTCAGTGATCTTGTGGTTTCGACCATTAGCGCTTATCGGGCTTTAATCCAGGCCTTTAGGCAGGTAGAAATTTCCGAGGCATCACTGCAAAGAGCACAGCGGCAATTGGAGGTCACCAGTGCGCTGATTCAAGCCGGTCGGATCGCACGTCGGGAAATTACCCGCTCGGAAGCGACGGTAGCGAATCGGGAATTGGCGCTGGTCCGATCTAAAAACAGCCTGGAGTCAGCAAACTATAACCTGATCAGCACGCTTGATCTGGACAGTTCGACGCGAATCAAGCCGCAGGAGTTCTTGAGCGTGGATGAGATCCAGCACGTCGAAATTGGGCAAATCGATATACACGAGCACATTGCAACCGCTCTTGCACGGCGTTCGGATTATCTGACGGCAGAACAGGCCATTGAATCAGCTGAAATAGACTTGCGGGTTGCTGAAAACAACAAGTTGCCAAATCTATCGCTGGATTTTGAAGTGACTCGAAATCGGCCTGCAAACAGAAACGACCATCAAGCCCGTTTGAGCCTTACGATTCCGCTAAATGATCGATCGACGAGGCTTGCGATACTGCGAGCTGAAAACGCTTTGATTATGGCCCAGCGGAATTTGGAGGAGTTGCGTGAATCCATTGGAATTTTGGTTCGTCGGGCTATCAATGATGTCGAAGTCGGCGGTCAAGTGATGGTACTCGCGAGGGAATCTCGGCAGCTGGCTGAGGAAAATTTGACCATTGAACAGAATAAGTTCAGCCAGGGATTGTCCTCAACTTTTGAGGTTTCGGCTTCGGAGGATGATCTGGTGAGCGCACAAAATTCCGAAACAGATGCCATCATTAGTTATCTTAATGTGCTAGTCGGCTTGCAACAGGCGTTGGGAACGGTATTGGATACCTGGGGTATAGAGGTGGAGGAGGTTCCTCAATAGTGGAACAGAACCTCGAAATTTACCGGGAAATTCTTGAGAATTTGCTCGATGGGGTGATGGTCATTGATTTTTCCGGTTCCATCGAAATCGCGAATGAAGCTGCGTGCCGCATTCTTGAATTAGAGCATGATCAAGTTGTTGGCCGATCTCTTGCAGAGGTTTTCATCCAGTATGAAGGGTTTGACGAATTCACCCAGCTGGTTTTGAATGCGACAGCAGAGCATACCTCCGTAGTGCGGCACGTGGCGGAAGTACATATCCAAGGAAACATCCGCTCCATTACCATGACGACTTCCTACCTGTCATCCATGCGAGATGGTCAACATGAACTGATCGCAGTGATTGCTGTTTTTACTGACATTTCTCAAATCAGAGAACTTCGCGAGACAGAGTTGCGCCTTGCAAAGGAAAATGAAACCCAGCATCGAGAACTTCGGAAAGCATACCGGGATATTGAGTCTACAAATGTCGCACTGTCCCAAACGTTGAAAAAAGTAAAAGTTGCCCGCGCTATGTCATTGGTGGTATTTGTCGGACTATTTTTGGCGGTTGCAGGCTACTATTTACAGCCGCTTGACCCGCTCAGCCTTCGCCCATTGGACGCGCTTACCGAAGCAGTGGCTTCGGTGATTTCTAAAGAAAGTTCAGACGAAGAGGACCTGGTCACTACCGGGATTGATGTTCAAACCGTCGTTGTTTCACCGAGTCCACTCAATGCGACCATATCGTTGCGCGGCCGGCTGGCGCCCGGACATGTGGTTAGTGTTGTCAGTCCCATTGAAAGTCACATTAAAGTGCTGTTTGCACAAATTGGTCAGTCGGTACAAAAAGGTGACCTGCTGATGGAATTGGACACCGAAAAACTACAAATTGAGTATCGACAGGCGGAGGTTGACTATATTAAAAAACTGGATAATCTCAACGCACTTCAGGATTGGGAGAACAGCACCGAAGTAGCCGATGCGAACAGGCGATATCGACGCGCAAAACTGGCACTTGACAATGTCAGAAAACGCCTTGAACGATCCAATTTTTTACTTGATCAGGGCATCATTCCGGCCTCTCAACAAGAAGAAGCACAGCAGAGTTTTGAGAGTCAGCTATTGGATTTTGAGGCGGCTACTCAGGAGCTCGATGCAGTCAAACAAAAGGCCAGTGAAGACGAACTGCGAGTTGCGGCTCTGGAAGTAGAAAATGCCCACACTCTGTTAAAAAAGTTAGAAAACAATTTGTCACTGAGCACGGTTGTAGCACCCATTGCAGGAATCGTTCAAGAATCGCCAGCTGGCGCAAATCAAAAACCATTGCATATTGGTCGGTCATTAACGCAGGGCGAATCTTTGTTGAATATCGCAAATTTTGATCGAATTGCGGTTTCAACGGTAATTGATGAGGTCGACGTTGGCAAAATAGAGGCGGATCAGGCAGCATGGATAACCGGCCCGGGATTTCCGCATTTGGAGCTTGAAGGGCGAGTCACCCACGTAGCTTCACGGTCCAATAACAGTCGACTGGGAAGCAATTCACCCAAATTTGATATTAGCGTTATTCTCGACGAGCTGCCAGAATCTCATCGCGATGCTCTTAGGGTTGGTATGTCGGCGCACGTCACGATTGTGATCTACGATCGACCGGAGGCGCTATTGATTCCAATTGCGGCTGTGCAACAAAGAAACAATAAAACTTGGGTACAGGTCGTCGATAAGGGAACTGGAAATATTGAGCAGCGGTCAGTTGAACTCGGCCTTACCACGCTGGATTCGGTGGAAATTGTCAACGGCGTTCACGAAGGTGAGGAAGTTGTCCTGTCCGGTATTTGAGCGATTGCCTTATTAACTTGATCCTGAACTGCAGGTAAAAGTCAAATACAGAACAAATTAACCACACATGAATGATTCGCGCGATAAACTGCAATTGGTGGACATCCACAAAACCTATCGCGTTGGCCCGGTTACGACGCAAGTGTTGCGCGGCATCAATCTTGATGTGTCCGCAGGTGATCTGGTGTCCATTATGGGACCATCCGGTAGTGGTAAGACGACGCTGATGAATACCATTGGACTGTTGGATCATCCCACTTCCGGTGCTTACATTTTTCACGGTCAGAATGCCACTAAACTCAAAGATAAACAGCTGTCTGCTTTGCGCGGTCGCCACGTTGGTTTTGTGTTTCAGTCCTTTCACCTGCTGCCACAGTTGACGGCGTTGGAGAATGTTGCTTTACCGCTGGTTTACCAAGGCGTAAGTCGTTCGCAGATGAAGCGACGCGCACTTGAAGAGCTTGAGAAAGTTAGTATGGGGGAGCGAGTCAACCATCGACCCGATCAACTATCCGGTGGTCAGAAACAAAGAGTGGCGATTGCTCGGGCGTTGGTTGTTCAGCCCACCCTGTTGTTGGCTGATGAACCAACCGGCGCACTGGACTCTGATACTGCAAACGATGTCATCGTTTTGCTCAAGAAAATGAATGCTGAACAGGGTGTCACAATACTGATTATCACGCATGATCCAGGCGTGGCTCGACAGTGCACACGTAAGCTGCAAATCGACAATGGCCAATTGTTTGAGAATCAAATTCAGACAGCAATGGATCGCGAGAATTTGGCACCTGACGTTCGCGCTGACCATTTTGCGCAAGTGACGACAGGATAATCACGTTAGCAGAGCGAACGCTATGTTTCGAATAGTCTCGATTGTGCGTGCCAACTCGCGCGAAGCAATCAACAGTTTGCGAGCTGCGCGGTTGCGCACCATTTTGGGCCTGATCGGCATTTCTATTGGCATCTCCTCGGTGATTGCAATGATCTCGGTTGGCGAGATTGCAAAACAACAAGCGCGCAAGCAGTTCGAGTCGATGGGCACCAATATTATTGTCGTGCGCAAGTCACATAGTTTTGAAGGACGCGGGCAACAGATTCAATTGGCAGATGTAATGAATATGACACCGTTCATTCCATCGATAACGGATGCCGGTGCTCGAACATCTGGCTACGGTGGGTTTCTTCATGCCGGTATCGAAGTCGGAGAGGGAAGCATTCAAGGAGTTACGCAATCGTTCGCTACGGTCACTAAGCTTCCGGTCAGATCCGGACGCTTTATTTCTGATCTTGACATCAACCGCCAGTTCTGCGTTGTTGGCTACGATATCGCGTTGGCTATGCGTGAGGCAGGCACCGTTGAAATTGAAGGTTCACTCATCGAACTGGAAGGCAACTTGTTTACCGTCATTGGGTCGCTTGACCCTGTTACGGAAAACTACGCCTTGCCGGTCAGTATTGAGGCAAACAGTTCGGTTTTCGTTCCGATTAGTACTTCAACTCGCCTTATATTGAGGCCAGAAATTGACGTCATCATTGCAAGAAGTCGTAAAGATGTGGACTATGAATTGGTTACTGAGGAAGTCACGAACTACTTTAGAAGCCGGAATCCGAATTTGGTGTTGGATGTATTCAGCGCAAAACAATTGATCATGCAGATGGAATCACAAATGCAGATATTTACGATGTTGCTGGCGGCAGTTGGCAGTATATCGCTAGTGGTCGGCGGGCTCGGCATTATGAACATTATGCTCGTTTCAGTTGCTGAACGCCGGCGTGAGATTGCAATTCGTCGCGCGCTTGGTGCGCGCCGTGGTGACATTCAAAGTCAATTTCTGATTGAATCTGTAATATTAACCATGGCTGGCGGGGTGTTCGGAATTGGTATTGGTCTGGCTGCGACATTCGTGATTTGTCAATTCACCGGTTGGGACTATTTGGTCTCGCCGATTTCGATGGTCAGCGGCCTTGCGACCGCAACTTTGGCAGGTTTGTTTTTCGGGTATCAGCCTGCGCGCCAAGCGGCGCGTCTGGACCCAATTATCGGACTACAAAGTGGCGGCTAAGCGCACCGCACATTGACCTTGTCCTGAGTGTCGGCCGGGCTGTTTACCCGAGTGACGCCACCGCGACTACCGCTCTTGGTGCGATACGCAAGTGGTGTATTCGAAAAAGCACTTCTCGCACCCAAGACTTCGTTCATCCAGTATGCCTTTGCAATCGGCAGTGCCGATGATGAACGACTGATCCTGCGGTCGGTATTTTCCAAGGTGACGGCTAACTACCACTGCGTAGATATGTGGCTAAGTAAATGCACTCCGGTCATGGCGCGCAGCACGGTCGATTTCTGCCCGCAAACTCTAATGTGGTAACATTCACAGCAGCCACTATCGAAAACTGTTCTTAGGTTTTGGTCTGTGGGCGTACCAAGGTTGTCGGCGGCAGTAAAATTAAGTTCGTTTTGCACAATGTCCAGACACAGGAAGCGGTTTTCAGTTTAACATCTACTCTGGTTGACGTAAGATGCGTTTTATTCAGTTAACAAAGACGCTTTACTTAACAATAATAATTTTTATCGTGCATCAAAATAAAAATAATTCAGCAAAAAAATATGTAAAATTACCCGTTCATATTGCGGGGTGGAGCAGTTCGGTAGCTCGTCGGGCTCATAACCCGAAGGACGTAGGTTCAAATCCTACCCCCGCTACCAATCCAATCGGCATTCTCACATCCAGGGAGTGCCGTTTTCTTTTGTGGATGCAGAACTTCATTCGCAACGACCCGGAATCGCTACGCGGTTTGTTTTACTGCCACAGCCTTTTCTTTCACTTTGAAATGCTTCGGTAGTCAATTTTTGGACGAATCTGGTGAAGTCCAAGTTCCAATAGGCCCGATCAGGTTTTAAAATTACGGTGTGGGTTTTGATATTCGAGACTTCGTCGACTATCTGAACCAGTCCAAAAATCTTTTTCAAGCGTCTGTAGAATTTCATTGATAGTCCCGATTAAGTGTTATCAAATTCCGCCGCGATCGATAAAAATTTACGAAAATATATTCGGGTTAGTAAACAAACCTTGTAATCAATACTCTTGATTTTCTCGTCGTTTTGAATCAACGACGAGAAAGGCTGGAGTCATTTGTCTTGCAGATGCTGAAGCACTCTGACGGACGGGAGGTCGGTTAATGGCAGATGGTAAAAAAGAACAACGCAGCTCAAGCATACGCTTTCAGGCTGATGAGAAGCCACCGCTGACGTTATCCACCGGATTGGGTATTCAACTTGCGGTTCTCACTATCGCTGGTGTGGTACTGACCCCCGCGATCGTCGTACAGGCAGCAGGCAGTTTCGAAGCTTATCTACCTTGGGCAGTATTTGGGGCGGTACTCGTCAGTGGTGTAACGACCGTAATTCAGGCAGTTCGAGTTGGCCGAATTGGTGCCGGGTACGTATTGGCGATGGGGACTTCAGGGGCGTTTATTGCCGTTTGTGTCAGTGCCATCGCTGATGGTGGACCTGCCATGTTGGCAACCTTGGTCGTTATTTCTTCACTTTTTCAATTTTTGTTGGCGTGGCGATTGTCGTTGTTTCGGCGAATTTTAACGCCGTCGGTCGCAGGTACAGTGATTATGTTGATCCCGGTGACTGTCATGCCCATCGTATTCAGTATGCTGACGCAGGTTCCAAGTGAGGCTTCTGGTTCATCGGCACCGGTCACGGCAACAGTAACAGCTTTAGTAATATGCGCGATCGCACTGAAAGCCAAGGGTATTTTAAGGCTCTGGGCACCGGTTATCGGCATCCTTGCAGGTAGCATTGTCGCGAGCTTCTACGGCATTTATGATTTTCAAAGTATCAAGGATGCAGCTTGGGTAGGGTTACCCCAGGGGCAGTGGCCCGGGTTTGACCTGAGTTTTGGTCCCGTATTTTGGGGTTTACTGCCCGCGTTTATCTTTGTTACACTGGTTGGTGCCATAGAAACCGTTGGCGATGGTATTGCGATTCAACGCGTTTCATGGCGCGATCCGCGCGCCATTGATTTTCGCGCAGTCCAAGGTGCGGTCAGTGCTGACGGACTTGGCAACTTGCTTTCGGGTCTATTGGGAACAGTACCCAATACGACTTATTCATCAAGCGTTTCAGTGACGGCGCTGACCGGTGTGGGTGCGCGCAGTGTTGGTGTGGCACTTGGCATCGTATTCGTTCTGGTAGCATTTTTCCCGAAGGCGCTTGCGATTGTACTGGCGATTCCGGGGCCGGTTGCGGCAGCATACATCACTGTCTTATTGGCATTACTGTTTGTGGTGGGTATGCAAGTCGTCGTTCAAGATGGTACGGATTATCGCAAGGCTTTGATCGTGGGGGTTGCCTTCTGGATGGGAGTCGGATTTCAACATGGTCTGATATTTCCTGAGCAGGTCGAAGGGATTGCCGGTGGCATTTTTGAAAACGGCATGACTTCCGGGGGGCTCACGGCAATATTTTTGACGCTTTTCGTGGAGATGACATCAGCTCGTCGTCGACAGCTCAAAGCACCGTTTGCACTGACATCACTACCCGCTATCAGAGAGTTTTTGGGTAAATATGCGCAAAAAAATGGCTGGGATGGCAGTGTTAAGGACCGACTTGGTGCGGTTGCTGAAGAAGCGTTATTGACACTGATCAATCAAACTGAGGAGGCACAACACGAATTGACTCGACGTCATCTGTTACTCAGCATTCAAAGAGAGGGAGATCAGGCGGTTATGGAAGTTATTGCAGCTCCGAATGAAGAAAATCTGGAAGATCGAATGGCATTGTTGGGAGATCATGCAGATGGGATTTCAGTTGAAAAAGAAGTGTCATTAAGAATCTTGCGGCACTATGCTTCATCGGTTCATCATCAGCAATATCATGATACCGATATCATAACGATCACGGTTGATGTATCTTGATTTCAAGCTTCGAAATTTAATGACTGTGTTGGGGAGCGGCTGATTGGTTCCATGGTAGACTTGGAACTTGTAGAGCAAGTATTTTTATTGGGGATCGCGAAGGGCAGGAATATACGCCCATTTCATGGTTATGAGTTGGGTGGCGCGTGTCTGGCAGCGCTTTGCTTACACAGTAATGTGGAGATTGAAGACAGTAGGAGAAATTCTGTCAAAGTGTTGGCTAGGTCGCTGACCGGGTGTCGGACTCATGATCAGTGTCTGACACAAATTTCTCGCAAGCAACGCCGCCAGAGTGCAGGATTCTGGGTGTTCGAATTTTCAAGCAGCAGACAGTATCGTAGAGTGGCGAAAGAACTGTGTCTGCGGGAGGTATTGCGACAAGATGGTACCAGAATGGACTGGGCGCGCTTTTGTGGACAGTTCAAATGGTGAGATTTGCAGGCACAGGGATTTCCGACGTATCATACGTCAACAACGAAAGGCGGAGACGCTGGGAGGGGAGATTTCTGATGGGCAGGAAGCATTATTCAAAGGTTTTGCGTGAGCAGATTATAAGCGAGGTACGCAGCGGTCGTTCAGTGGCGGCGGTCGCTCGTGATTATGAACCGAGTGCGAACACGATTCATCGCTGGCTGGCATCAGTGGGTGGTGAGGACCAATTGGGTGAGCAAGCCGATAAGGCTGCGTTAGTGGCTGAGATTGCGCGTTTGCGTCGCGATAATGTCATTTTAAAAAAAGCAGCGGCCTGGTTCGCCCGGGAGAACCTGGAAGGGCTGTGAGCGTGTATCGTTTCATGGCGGCGAATCGGGCTGAGTTTACGGTCTTAGAGATGGCGCGGGTGTGTGAGGTCGCTCGAAGTGGTTATTATCGCTGGCTGGCTCAAAGTCAGCAGCGATCTGAAGCGGCTCAAAAGACAACCGCTTTGATTCAGAAGCTACGTACGCTGCATACCGAGTGTCGCGGGCGTTATGGAGCTCGGCGCTTGCATCAGATGCTGCTGTTGCTGGGTGAGCCGATCAGTCTTCGCCAGGTCCGGCGGCTGATGACAGAGGCTGGTATCCGATGTATGACCCGCCGAGCCAAGCGCAAGACGACCTGGCGTGATCCCCATGCGGGTAAGGCTGCGGATCTTGTCGGCCGGGATTTCACTGCTGAGGCTCCGAACCGTTTGTGGGTGGCTGATTCGAGCTACATTCACACTCGACAGGGTTTTTTGTATCTGGCTGTGGTGTTGGATGTGTGGTCAAGGCGCATAGTCGGGTATTGGATGTCGGCACGCCACAGCACAGGGTTGATGGTCACTGCACTGAATGAGGCGTTGTTGCAACGCAATCCGGATGCGGACATTCTGGTCCATCATTCCGATCAGGGCAGTCAGTATACCTCGGCTGAGTTTCGTAACCGCTGTGAGCAAGCTGGCATCCTGCGCTCGATGGGACGGGTTGGTGACTGTTATGACAATGCGATGGCTGAGTCCTTTTTTTCAACTCTTGAGTTGGAGCTGCTGGACCTGCATACATTCGAAACCAGGCAGCAGGCCAGTGCAGCAATCGTGCAGTTCATTGATGGTTATTACAATACCACTCGTCTGCACTCAGCACTGGACTACCGCTCACCGATCGCCTTTGAAAACGAGTTCAGGCATCTTTTTTCATAGATTGGCTGAGGCGTTCTATATGTACGATTTTTACTACACGGATTGGCAATTGGATTCATACAAGGGTGTGAATGACCCTTGTATGAATTGGTCTGATTCACCATTCCTTGTGTCTACAAATCTGGGTACACTTCAGAATGTTCTCATTTATCCGCAGCAACAAGAACTATCATCTGGTGCATTCTTCCCATTGAAACGAACTGGTGGAACACCTGAGAGCTGCGATTTTTGAAGATTCTGAAACAGTCGATATTGAAACTCGACTGCTGCTTGCCATAGCCGGTCCCAGTCGATTATTGCGCCGTCATTTTGACAAAAGAAAGCTCAAAGAGCGTAACACCCACTTGGTTCAGATTGTGGCTGGGAACGAGTTAAGCCAATCGATTTCAAAAGCTGTGCTGGCTGCGAATCGAATTGCTCAATCTACCAGCAACGCAGGTGTTGTTGCAGTTGCAGGTATGGGTTCATAGGTCCAATCAAAATCTCATGCGCCAACCTGCTAACACGGTCAATTCCGGTTTGGCAGATGAACTGTGGCCAGGTTGCAGCGACAGTCGCGAGGCGACTCGAAAATCACCGGTTTGACTGAACTTGCGATGCCATTGCGCAGTGAAGTCAAATTGCCGCCCCGACGGTTCAAGATCGACTTGTCCGGTTTTATGCAGGACCTCACCTTCAATTGTCCGTCCGACTGGAATGACGTAATCCGCGTGGCCGCGTTCCACTCGCATGGGCTGTGATAAACTCACGGAGACATGATCGTGTGGGGTAATGCTTTTCTGCGTGCGCAGCGCAATTGCACTTGTTAGTAGCCGTGACGGCACCGACAGTACACTGTCGCCGTGAATGCTTGGACTTAGTGTGCCAATTTGTGCACCCATGCCAACCTGCCACGGTCCAATCCGAGCATCCTTTTCAATGCCCGCAAAAGCAGAGCGACCTGCCATTGAACCGAATGCACCACTGCTGGTACTGCCAAGCAAAGTCTCTTGCTCGGAAACCATTCCACTTCGAAGGGTGAAGGGCAGACCATCATCCTGAATGATCACTTCCATTCCTGAAACAGGTGATTGATTTACAATCGGTTCAGTCGTAAAAATCCCAAAATTCAAATAATCCGAAACTGACCGGTTCATCATCAAAGCACGTCCTGCTAATGCAAGATGTCCACCATCATCGGTCAGTCCAGGTCCATTGATTAAACTGAGCTTGGTTTGATTTGGATTTGTTGCTGCTGAATTTACCGGCAGTGCTCCGAGTTGGGGCTGAATCATTCCATGCTTTTGTTGGTGTTCAATTGAATTCATGAATGAACTCAATCGTTGGGAGAGTGATGGGCCTGAATTGGGATGAACAAATTGTTGGAATTTGTACCAGAATGGCGCGCCAAGTGCATCGAATGCAACAAGTTCTTGCCCGGCGAGGGAACGGTTAAACGAGTCGCCGAATGAATTACCCAGATTCAGACCAGAACTCTGCAGATTGAATCCAGTGCCGTTGACGTGGCTGCCAGGTACGATATTGGTAAATCCGACCGGTGCTGTGGCAGCGTCTAAGTCCAGCAAACCTTGACCGTAAATTTGTCGGTTACTGTATTTACCTGATTTATTTGCGGTGGCGTAGAGTCGAGAGACCAGAGCCGTATTCGACAGTTGATTGCGAAACAGGTGTTTCATCACGATGAGACTGCCTGTAACCATCGGTGCAGCAACCGAGGTGCCACTAGACGAGCCCACTCCTTGAATTACTGCACCATCTTTCGGCCCAAAGTAAGCGACGCGAATATTTGTACCGGGTGCAGAAATGCACCAGTCAGCGGCAATTCCGCAGCGATTGGAAAAGCCTGCTATATCACCGCTTTGGTCAACCGCGACCACCGCAATACTGTTCGCGCGTAGCTCGGCAATACGGGCTGGTAATCCAGCCAGGATCTGTGGTGATTTGGCGTTGATTTTGCCATTGATACAGATATCGTTTGAGTTGCCAAAGTCCACCGGATCACAGGTATTACCGTTGGCATTGCCTGCAGACCAGATAAAAACGGTTTTATTGCCTGAACCGGATTGTGCCAGTGCCCGGATCGTGGCACTAAGGTTATTGCGCAGGTTTGCAGTGCTATATTGATCGATCAGCCCCTGAAAGCCAAGACTGATATTGACAAAATCCAACGTCCTGTTACCGTGTGACCAGTTGACAATGCTATTGATCAGGGTTGCCCAGCTCGCATCGGCGTTACCGACTTGCGGTATCGTAATTGGCTCGTAATCGCCGTCGCCAGGACTTGTCGGTACTGCGAACATTGCGATGTCTGCACCCCAGGCAACCCCACGGAAGCCACCTTTTGCGATTGTTTCATTGCTTGGTGAGGCAGCAATGACACTCGCAACAGCCGTGCCATGAGATGCTTCGCTTTCACCTGTTTCATCGGACGCGCCGCTTAATAATTGTTCGAATTTGGCGTTTCCCTCAAACATTGGGTGTCCAGTATCGATTCCAGAATCGAGCAGGCCAACCGTCATGCCAGTTCCCGGGGCGACTCCAGCACCATGTTTTAACTGTAGTTTCGCCCACGCGTGATCTGCTTTGATGGTGCCAAGTGCTGGCTGATTTCGAAACGCGGAATGACTGGCGTAACTGCTCGCTCGTGCTTGAACATTTTTTTCATACGCGGTTTCGGTTAGGCAGCCGTCAGTCGTTTCAACACACGATGGTGTTGGTGGCGGCGGTGAATTGGGTGGGCTGTTTGAAGGTTGGGCGCTCGCGGGCGATGTTGTTGACCCATCACTCGTAGGTGTAGTCGACGTTGTGCCGCTGGCGCCACCACCGCCGCAGGCGGCGAGTGATAGGGTCAGTATCAGTAATACTGCGACTGAAAATATTGAGCTCAAAATACCGTCAATACCTTAATCAATTCAATAGCGTTGCCTGCCAAAGTTGCCTATGCCGATAAAGCACGGCTATCGACAATCTGTGGAAAACTACAGCTACGATTCCATGCAAATTAAAGTGGGGATATGGTATCTTATGTGCGCCACCTCAGTGCCGTTAGTTCGCACTGGCAGAGTTTCCCACCTGGTGCAATATAAGGTTTGTCATAAGCGATTTCCAATTGAGTTGCCATAGAAGTTTTCGATTACACGATGTCTGAGCCGCTAGAATACTTTGACGTGGTCAATGCACAAGACCAGGTGATCGGTTGCAAAACTCGCGCCGAAGTCCACCGGGACAATTTATTGCATCGTTCTGTGCACGCTATTGTGTTGAATGACCAAGGCGAAGTTTTCTTGCAGCATCGCGCACCACATCGGGATAATAACCCTGATCTTTGGGATTCCTCGGTTGCTGGACACCTCCAAACGGGCGAAGATTATGACCAGGCAATGATTCGCGAAGTTGCAGAAGAGATCGGCGTCGAACTTGATTCTGCACCACAACGGTTGTTTAAGTTACAAGCGAGCGAGATTACCGATTACGAATTTTGCTGGATCTACCGTATCGTCCATAATGGACCCTTTGTGATTGATACTCATGAAGCCATTGAAGGTCGGTGGTTTCGACCGGAACACTTGGATCGCTGGATCAAGGAATCCCCCCAGGAACTGACCAGCGCATTTCGATTGATATGGAGAAAATTCAAGGAGATAGAACAGACTGATGGATAAACCACTGATTGGGCTGACAAGCTATAACAGAAATGAGGAAGACCGATTCACTCTGCCGGCAAACTACCTGGCCGAAGTTGAACGAGCTGGGGGCATTCCAGTAATTGTTACCCCGACGACTGAGAATCTGGTTGAACTACTGGACAAGCTGGATGGTTTGGTACTAACCGGTGGTGCTGATGTTGATCCTGTCGAGTATGGTGGTGAGCAAAAAGAATCAGTCTATGGTATCAACCCGGAAAGAGATCGCTACGAACTGAATCTGGCAAAATTAGCGCTTGAAAATCAGATGCCAATGATGGCAATTTGCAGGGGTATTCAGATTTTGAACGTTGCACTGGGTGGCACGCTGGTTGAGCACGTTCCGGATGAGTATGGGGAGACTGTGATTCATCGGGGAGAGAATTTCAACAAGGTCGAACATCCAGTCGCGATTGAGTCTGATTCAAGATTAGCCAGCCTTCTTGGCTTGACCGAATTTGACTGTCCGTCGTTTCACCACCAGAGTGTCAGAGAACCGGCAAGCGGATTTAAAGTCGTTGCACAATCTGCCGATGGGGTCATTGAGGCCATCGAATCGGAACAGTATCCCAGCGTTATTGCCGTGCAATGGCATCCCGAATACACGGCAGCTACAGATCGCTCTCAACAGCGTTTGTTTGCCGCATTGGTCGCCTGGTCTCGCGGTGAAGAATTCGATGGCCTAAGTGATACAGTTCAAACTTTGGCATCGTTTGAAGACGTAGCATAACAGTAGGCACCTTGATTGCATGGTTGCGAAGTCGCCGCTTCAGCCCAACGTAGTTTACGACTCAGCGAAAGCTCGTTCGACTTCTTCGGCAATAATTCCGATGCCTTTTTCTATGACTTCGAGTTCAGCCGCGTAGCTCACTCGTATACATTCGTATTGATGCTGCCATGGGTCATTAAGACCCGGGAAGAAGAACCGACCTGGCACGATATAAACATTCCGCGCTTTCAACCGCCTGTAAAGTTCCTCATCGGAAATGGGTAAGCCCGGAAACCACAACCATACAAAAAATGCACCTTCCGGATTGTGCAACTGATACGGAACGTTACGCAAATTCCGGTGAATGGATTCGGTGACAGACTCAGCAAGGTTCTTGTAATACGGCTGAATCACAGTTTCACTGAGGCGGAGAATCTCGCCCGTTCGGACCGAGTCCAAAGTGAGTGCTGAACCGAAATTTCCGGTTGCCAAGGTCAATATTGCGTTCGCGCAGGCAAACAATTCAACAATATCTTCGCGGGCAATGATGATACCGGTACGCGTGCCGGGTAACCCGAGTTTGGAAAGACTTAAACTCAATATCGTATTTGGATTCCAGTCAACGGTGGCATCGGTATAGACGAGATTTGGAAAAGGCAATCCGTAGGCACCATCGATGATCAGCGGAATATCGTGCTGTTCAGCCAACTTGTTCAGGCGCTGCAGTTCGTCATCCGTGACCATGTTGCCTGAGGGATTGGTTGGACGTGAAATACAGATTGCGCCAATCTCGTCAGTAATTTCAAAACGATCAAAATCTATTTCATACTTGAATGTCTGCTCAGAGCTTGCGACAATCTTGGAGCGAACTGATCGAAATCGAGGTGCGGCATCGTCTGCTTCGTTGTACCCGATGTATTCGGGCGTCATCGGCAGCAATATCTGTTTTTGCGAATTGTTTCCATAACGTCCTGAAAACAGTCGAAACACGATGGTGAACGTCATTTGACTGCCATTGGTAACGGCAATGTTTTCAGGCCCAATGTCCCAGCCATAGGTTTGTTTTAACAGGTCTGCCAATGCTTCGCAAAATTGATTGAGACCCTGCGGGCCGGCATAGTTGCCAATCAGTCTCTCAAAATTGTTGGCAGACTGCATCAACTCAACCATTCGCTCGCGAAAGTACTGTTCAATTTGCGGAATCTTGGCTGGATTGCCGCCGCCAAGCAAATACAGTGGTCGATCGGGTTCAGCGCGTGCACTACCCAAGTCTTTCATCAGGTTAATGATGCCCCGTTCGCGGCGAATCAAGTCTGCCCAATTGGAATATTGCAATGTCTTAGCGTCCAGAGTTACTCTTGTGGCAGGCTTCAAGAACGATTGCCAACAGTGTCAAGGGTGATGAGGTCGGCCAAAATGTTCACCGCTTCGTCAAGAAACACGTCACCGATGCGTTCTGCCGGGAACGCATCATCGGAAGCCGAATCAGTCGGCTCCAGGCTAAACAAGGCGCGTACCTCATTGATGTATGCAAGCTGTTCACTGTAATCAAGGTCCAGCGCAATCTTTCTTTGTTCCTCGTTCAGACTGACGGTGGTTGGAACTGTTCGGTGAAATGCCAGCCGATCCCTTTCCACGAGAATATTCATCAGCGGATTAAGTTCCATTCTCGCTCGATTCAATTCGCGAAGTTCCGGAATTTGGCTGCTGATTTCCGTTTTGTGGTACCACGGAACAGCTCCATGAGCGGCTTCAATGATCGAACCAGGCAACGCGTTCAACAATGCCCGTTCACCTGAGGTGGCGACAAATTCGTTGGTTGGATAAAGTACATCGGGGATGACGCCCAAGTGTTGGGTCGTGGTTCCGCTCACCCGAAAAAACTGCGCGGTGGATAGTTTAAGTGCGCCCAAATCTGTACCGCGGTCTTTCGCCAATTGACTCAGTGGCCAAATGTTTTGCAAGGTTCCTTTACCGAAAGTGGTTTCACCAACGATAATGCCGCGCCCGTAGTCCTGAATCGCGCTGGCAAAAATCTCTGACGCTGACGCGCTGCCGCGATCGACCAGCACCACGAGTGGGCCGCTGTAAACTACTTCACCGCCATCTTCATCCTTATAGACATCGATTTCGCTGGCAGCGTTCTCAACTTGCACTACCGGCCCCGAGGGAATAAACATACCCGTCAATGCAACAGACTCATGCAGTGCACCACCACCGTTACCGCGCAAGTCGATGACTACACCATCGATGTCCTGTTGTTTGAATTCAAGCAGAAAATCCCTCACATCATCCGCTGATGAACTGCTCATGGTTTCGCTATCGTCAGAATCCATGAAATTCGAATAAAACGCAGGCAATTGGATGATGCCGAGTTGGAGAATATTGCCTTCGGATTCAATTTCCACGGTCGAGTTTTTTGCCATTTGCTCTTCGAGCTTGACCGTCTGGCGCACCAGCGCGATGGTATCAACCGGACCGCCGGGTACTGTATCCTTGCGTAATATTTTCAGATAAACAGTGGTGCCCCGAGGCCCGCGTATCAGGTCCACAACATCTTCGATTCGCCAGCCAACAATGTCCTGAAATGATTCACCATCATCATTGCCCACTGCAATAATCCGGTCTCCAACATGAAGACGTTTGCTCAGATGTGCCGGTCCTCCCGTGATGATCCCCTGGACGACTGTGTGTTCGCTCTCGGTTCTCAACATTGCTCCGATGCCTTCAATTTGTTGAGAAATACTGATGCGCAGATTACTGGTGCTGTGTGGCGAGAAAAATTCCGAATGCGGATCGAGTTCCTTGAGGTAAGCATTGAGAAATGTTTCAATCACATCAAACGCATTGGACATTGTGATTGAATTTCTGAACCGCTCATAACGCGTCGCGAGTATTTGCACAATCTGTGCATCGTTGTCGCCATTGATCTTCAACGTCAGAATGTCATCTTTAACCAGACGTTTCCACAGTGCATCCTGATCAGCCTGGCTGATCAGCCAGTCCGCATTGGTGCGGTCTAACTCCAATTGTTCATCGAGGGTGAAATTGAATCGGTAATCCAGCATTGAAATCGCAAAATCTGCCCGTTCTTGAACCCGTTGCTGAAAAACTTCAAAAACCTTGAAGATTTTGTCAAGTTTGCCCTTTTTCAGGAAATTGTCGTAGTAGAACCGGCTCGATTCGAATTCAGCAATGTCTGCTGCCAGAAAATAGGCGCGCTGAGGGTCCAGCGCGTTGAGAAACTCTTCGAGAATTTCAGCTGAAAATTCGTTCGTCAGGGGCTTATTTCGATAATGAAAATTGTCAGCCAATTCAGCAGTTGCAGCGACGATTGCCGCATGGTTTTCACTGGTCGCCAACAAGCGGGTGGGGGTTGCGTCAGCAATAGATTGCGATTTAATCTGTTGAAACAGAACCGCATAACCTACGTATCCAATAATCGCTACAGCCAGTAACAGTCCACCAAGCCGTTTGATAGGATGCTGCTTAGTCATCATTGGCTACAACTCGCTGGTCGATATGAAAACTGGCCAGCTCTCTGACACGATGTAATTGCTGGTCTCTAATACCAATGGATTCGAGCGTATTGAGCGTCGCCAGTACATAATCGAGATTTGCACCTCTTTGCCCTTTTGCCCGAGCAATGATGTGCGCGATGTCATTTGGGTTCAAATTCTTGATGTAGGACTTGTGCTGGCGTTTGACGACAAAGGTCAATGCCGGCACTTTGCTTCCATCATCGAGGACGATTGATCGAATCGAAGGTGCATACACATCGTTGAGCATCTCTCGGTTCTGCAGATAATCGGCAATCTGGCGTTGGTGAACCGGATCAGTCTGAAATCCCATGCCGGTACACGAACCCCCGCGATCGAGTCCAAAAACCAAGCCCGGTAATTCGTGTGTGCCTCGGTACCGGACTGAACGAATGCAAAGTGCGCGGTGAAATCCGAAGATTCTTGCCCGCTGAGCTTTCAGATACGGGAAGCCTGGGTCCCACATAAGCGACCCATAGCCGAATACCCAAAGATCTTGGTGCGGCAAATTGAATTGATCGTAGATGGACTGTTCAGCTGACAGTGATGGTGCCGGAAATACTACGGTCATAAAGCTCTTCAAATCCTTCTTGCGTCATTGCGACCGGGTTGGTCGCGGTGGATGGGTCGACTTGCGCCATGGCTGAAAACTGATTGATGTAGGTTGCATCAACACCCAAGTCTGCCAAGGTATGTGGGATGCCAATTCTCTGCCGCAAGTCCAGAACCCAGCTGATCACTGCGTCGGCAGACGGATTTGGCAAATCCAGGTATCTGGCCAGCGCCGCCAGTCGATCTTCAATACTCTGACAGTTGTATTCGAGAACATAAGGCATCACCACCGCGTTGGTTGTGCCATGATGGGTACCGAGCACCGAACCACAGGGGTGACTGAGACTGTGCATGGCACCGAGACCTTTCTGAAAAGCGGTTGCACCCATCGATGAAGCGACCTGCATTTGTGAACGGGCTTCAATATCGCCGCCATTTTTGCAGGCAGGTTCGAGCCAGTCGCGAATCAGACGCATGCCTTCCAGTGCAATACCTTGTGCCAGCGGATGAAATACCGGGCTGCAATAGGCCTCAAGATTGTGTGACAAAGCATCCATTCCTACACCGGCAGTCAGTGCTGGCGGTAGCCCGACAGTCGCTTCTGGATCCAAAATCACACAGACAGGCAGCATTTTTGGATGGAAGATGATCTTTTTTGTTTGGTCCGTACCATCCGTAATGACCGATGCGCGTCCGACTTCTGAACCGGTACCGGATGTTGTGGGTATTGCGATGACCGGTGCGATTGCATCAGCATTGGCTCGTGTATACCAGTCTTCGCGATCTTCAAAATCCCAAATCGGTCGAGTCTGTCCAGCCATGAGAGCGATTGCCTTGGCGACATCAAGCGCGCTGCCGCCACCCAGTGCAATGACGCCATCATGACTATTCGCGCGGAAAATTGCAACACCTTCGTTGACATTGGCTTCAACCGGATTGGGCTGTAAGTTCGAAAAAAGCGTACAGTTTGCCAGCTGTTGCTGACATTGGCTGAGAATTTCTGCAACCATTGGCATTTCGATCAAACCAGGGTCTGTTACCAGCAGAGGGTTGTTAATCCCAAATTCCTCGCACGTCGCGGCGATTTCTGCTATTCGACCACACCCGAACCGCATAGCGGTAGGGTAATGCCAATTATTGGTTGCGGAGTTGCTTAGATAAGTCATCACTCATTACACCAGATTGTATTTGTAATTTGTTGAATTATCAGGACTATTGTGATCGAGAATCGAGTTCGTTGCAGCCGTATCGCGGCTTTGGAGATTCAGCCTTGGAGTTATCCTGAAACAAACAATAAATATATACGCCAAATCTGCGTTGTACTAGACTTGATTTGGAATTAATTTCCTGGCAGTACCATTGAGGAACAAAATCTATCTTGTGGCATTTCAGTAAAATGACAGCAGTGATTCCTCGTGCGATTACAATCAAAATTAAACAGACGCTGCTTTGCATATCCATATTGATCCGGTAGGTGGTATTGCAGGCGACATGTTTGTCGCCGCGATGCTAGACTTACATCCTCAGTTTGAAGCTGAGATGACAGACAATCTGCGCTGCGTTCAGGCGCTGAGTGGCGTTGCAGTGAATGCATCCTCGTGCAGCGATGGTGTCTTGGCAGGTAAACGAATCGCGGTTACCGGTCCAGCGCTTGATGGTGAGCATGTCAGCTACACCGTTTTGGTCGATGGTCTCAGAGCTTCAAGCCTGCCACCGAAGGTCAAGGACAGGGCGTGTGACATATTACTGCGGCTTGCACAAGCTGAAGCCGACGTTCATGGAGTGGAATTGCAGCAGGTGACTTTACATGAAGCAGGTTCTCCCGATTCTCTGGCAGACATCGTCTGCAGCGCATTTCTGATTACTGCCGCAAATGCCGCTTCCTGGTCATGTGGCGCGCTTCCTTGTGGCAATGGCACCGTAATGACCGGGCATGGTGAACTGCCATTGCCTGCCCCTGCAGTTGTCAAGCTTCTTGCAGGCTGCCCGGTTTACAACGATGGCAGACAGGGTGAGCGAGTAACCCCAACCGGGGCCGCAATATTACGCAGTCTTGAGCCTCAGTTCGATTTGCGCCGATCAGCAATGCGGCTAAGCGGCGTCGGACACGGATTCGGCAGTGCTTCATTCCCCGGTATGAGCAACATTGTGCGACTGATCGCATTTGCAGATGCGCGAAGAGTCGGACGCGACGAAAAGATTGGTGTCATTTCATTTGAAGTCGATGACCAGTCACCAGAGGACTTGAGCACTGGACTCGATAATGTGCGCGCCAATCACGGTGTGCTGGATGTGGTGCAAATTCCTGCGCTGGGCAAAAAAGGGCGGTTCAGTGTTCATGTTCAGGTGTTGGTGCAATTGGCATGTGTTGACGCGGTTGCCGCCCAATGTGCGCTTGAAACTGCGACACTTGGTGTGAGAATTCAAACAGTAGACCGACTGGTGCTCGAGCGCGATAATCTGGAGTATCGTCAGCAGGATGGAACTTCCATGGCGATCAAATTAGCCACACGACCTGACGGGAACCAAACCGCTAAAGTTGCGGCCGACCAACTGACTAAGGCCGGGGATTACAGACAACGCAAGGCAATGAGGCAAGCTGCTGAAATGGAAATCGAACGTAACACACAATCCATGCGCGACCGCGATGAAAACGGCTAAACCCTTATCAATTCAACCACTGGACAGTGCAAGTAGCACGCGATTGCAGCAACTGGAGGTAATTCTCACAGAAATGCGTACTTTTGTCATTGCTGTGAGTGGTGGTATAGACAGTACGCTGCTCGCGGTGATCGCAGGCAGAATCAAACAAGTTGACATGGAAGTGTTGCATGCTGTATCTCCGGCGGTGCCTGCGCACGCGACCGCAAGGGTCCGTCATTATGCAGTAGCGGAAAACTGGAATCTCACTGTAGCGGATGCCGGGGAATTTCAGGATGAACGGTATATGCGGAATCCGCTCAACCGTTGCTACTTCTGTAAAACGCATCTTTACTCGAGAATTGCGAGTCATACATCAAAACTCATTGTTTCCGGTACCAACCTGGATGATATGAGTGATTTTCGTCCCGGGTTGACTGCTGCAGAACAACATGCGGTACGTCATCCCTATGTGGAAGCCAGCATACCAAAATCTATCATTCGCCGCCTGGCTGACCATATGCAATTGCACGATCTGGCGGAACTTCCGGCATCGCCTTGTTTGTCAAGCCGGATACAAACCGGCACATCCATCCGAGCCGACTGGCTGCATGCAATTGATCAGGTAGAAGTAGAAATCCGAGATCAACTGAAAGTGACAACAGTTCGCTGTCGCATTCAAAATCAGGCTGTTGTCATCGAACTTGACGACCCTTCACTCAATCGCATTGGTAAGCAGGGCCGGGCACTCATAACACGCGTGGTAGGCACTCATTTTGCAGACAGGCTGGACGAGTTATCGGTCGATTTTGCGCCGTATCGCATGGGCAGTGCATTTGTCGGGGATCGGACTGATGTCAATATCTGAGTTTCGACCGGACACCGACCGACTGAGTCGAATCGGTATCGAAGAAGCTGTATTTTGTGCGGGCAAATCCGTCGCGCAGATCGAGGCGATTGTGCTTGATGCGATCAGTCAATCTCGAGACCTGCTACTCACCCGCTGTGCCGAAAGACAGTTTGAGGAGTTGCCACCGCAGATACAATCGCTGCTGGATTATGACGCGGTTTCGGGTACCGGAATCGTTGGTAATCGATCCTTGTCACCGGACGCATCGCTTTGCGCCGTGGTAACTGCAGGGACTTCAGACCTGCCGGTGGCAACAGAAGCGCAAAGAACACTGTATTACCATGGGATCAAGTGTACGCCTTTTTATGATGTTGGTGTTGCAGGATTGTGGCGAATTTTAAGCGTTCAGGATGAATTACGTCGATATTCGGTAGTGATTATCGTCGCTGGAATGGATGCCGCACTGGCATCAGTCGTTGGCGGTCTGATTCCGTCTGTCATCATTGCCGTTCCAACTTCAGTGGGCTACGGTGTGGCCGCAGGTGGAACATCGGCACTTGAATCGATATTATCGAGTTGTGCTCCAGGCGTCACAACCGTGAACATTGATAATGGCTACGGGGCTGCTTGTGCCGCGATTCGGGTGTTAAACCATCACCGACTGCAAACCGTTCAGGATGGAGTTACAGAGCACAAAAGCGGTGCTTGATCTAACGGGATATCGTCACACAGCTGATGCTTAGACAATGGCTTATGGAACCGCCGCTGGCGCAGTAATTGGGAGACCAGATCATGATCGCAGTCAAAGCTGATTTTGGCACAGAACAAGTTTCGATCAAAGTGCCCGATGACTCAACCATTGTTGAGTTTCAGAATCCAGTTTTCCTTGAACAGCCGGTCGCCAGCGTAGTCGCGGCGCTGCAAAACCCTGTCGGCAGCCCGCCACTTGCAGATCTTGTACGTCCGGGAATGACCGTTGCAATCGGGTTTGATGATCCGACGCGCCCACCGTTGCCTTGGCAAACGATAATTCCCCGGGTAATCGAAGTTTTGACGCGCGGCGGTGTTCGGGACCAGGATATATCACTGATTTGTGCAAATGGTGCGCACCGAAAATGGTTTCCCGAAGAGTTGCAACAATTTTTGGGCGATGAATTATTCAATCGATTTTGGCCGCTTGGACAAATCATCAATCACGATTGTCAGAATCCAGCTGGACTGACGTATCTCGGAACCACTGAACGCGGTGCTTATGTCGAGCACAATCGGCGATTTGTTGAGGCGGATCTATCCATTTATGTCGGTACAGTATCAGCAACCTATGTTGGCGGATACTCAGGTACTGGTGCGGTCACTGGCTTGGCATCAGCAACGAGTCTGGCTTCCCATCATGCGCATCGATTCTGGCATAACCCAAAGTCAACCACGGGTGATCATCGAACCATGATGTACCGCGGGATGAAGGCCGAAGTCCATGACCATATGGAACGCGCATTGGGAAAACGAATTTTTTACGTAAACTCAGTGGTTGGAATTGGCGGGCAGATGGCTGGTGTCTTCGCTGGTTATTCGCCGGAGATTGAGACTCCATGCTGGGACCTGGCTGATACCTTTAACATTTATCAGGCCCCGCAAGCCGATATCATGGTGCTTGGCCTTGGCGGCTGGTTCGCCTACGGGGAAGCGGACAATACGATGATTGCTGCAATTGGTTGTTTAAATCCGCCCAGAATATGGCTCAATCAACCTGTTTTAAGGGAGGGTGGTGTTGTGATTGGTCTCAATCCATCAGCCGGTATGATCGATCCGGTGATGTATCCATCCTATCAAGAAGTGATTGATTTATATGATAAACATTATGATATCAGTGAATTGGCTGAACATGAACTTGAGATCAGTGCGCGACCTGATTATCTTGATTTATATGAAAAAGGTCATTCCTACCATCCGCGTCATCCATTTTGGCTGTTGTACATTGGGCACTATACGCTACAGCGTGCATCTGCAGTTATTATGGCGGGCACCCGCAATCCAGGCGCATTCAGAAAATTAGGAATCACACCTGCTCGCGATTTTGATCAGGCTTGGCAAATCGCGACTCGCATCACAGGTCGCAAACCAACCACAGTTGTGGCACCAACGTTTTGGACGAAACGTCAGTTCAAGTTCAATGTCGCGAGTGTGCGCAACAGCTGAATTCGGGGTGTCGCGTACCGTCAGCTGTGATTGAGCATGGAGCGGTTGCGCGAAACATAGATCCACAGGACCACCGCGACCAGCAACGCAACGAGTGCGATTAATTCGATGGGCCGTTCATTGACCAGGTACGAGAATCCGACGGCAGTAATCGCCAGAAATGCCCAGCGTTCGGTCCAACTCAAGTCGCGCATGAAATATCCGTAACAAACGACTGAAGAAGACCATTGTAACAGCAAAATGAGCAATACCGGAGGGGCGACTGCCCAGGTTAGGTTGGGGAACGATAACAGCTCGGGATGGTAAACGAAACCGTAAGGAATAATGAAAGTGGTTAGCATCAGTTTCATGCCATCAATGGCGGTGCCAATGAAAGTGCCACCGGATAGCTTCGCAGCTGCCAGTGCACTGACTGCGACAGGCGGTGTCAGCGTTGAAAACACTGCAAAGTAAAAAACAAAAAAGTGTGCGAGGATCGCCTCAATCCCGCCTTGTTGAAGAAAAGGAACAAGGGTAAGCGATACAACAACGTACGCGACCGGTGTCGGTAGTCCCATGCCCAGGAACAGCGAGACGATCATGGTGCCCAGCAGCAGCAGAAATTTACTATCTGGTAGAACGTGAACCAATAAAATGGCGAGACGATTGGAAAGGTTGGTTGTCAGAAAGGTCTGTGCCAATGGACCAATCGCGACCAGCAACAGGCTAAGCAGCGTTACGATAACCAAGCCATCGACATAGGCTGCGTACATCTCTTTGAGCTTCGGTCTGTATTTTCCCTGCAAAGGACAAAGACCCACAGCCAGTGTAATGCCGACAACGCCAGCGATGGCTGGTGAGTAATAACCAACCAACAGGTGCGTATTCCAATTAATATGAACGCGATTCCAGAGAATATGAACATTTCTCCAAAAACTGGCATTCGCGACGCTTATCTCAGCGGTTTTTCGAATCTTTCGAGCGAGTTATACCTCCTTTGGATTTGTTGTTGGTTTGAATCTCACACGGAGCGGAAATAAGTCGGTCAGCAACCCTGTGCAAAAACCCAAAGGCAAGCACTTTTTCGACGCGAGTGTCTTTGGGAATTTTTCACAGGGTTGGTTATGGACTTATTCTGCGGGCTCAGTGTAAGATTGTGATGACCACAGATACGCATTGAAAATAACGCACCAGTGATGAACAACTGATCCCAATTGACCCATGCAAATTGGCCAGTTGGATCAATTGATAACTGCGGCAGTGCTCGCGACACTCGGTGAATGTAAGATCTTGTCGTCATTGCCATCAGCTATCGTTGCGGTGGGATTGCGCCACCGGTACGGTCAGTGAATTGGATTGCAGCTTTCGCATTGAGTCACCGGTCAGTTGGATACGATGGGCATTGTGGATTAAACGGTCGAGGATCGCATCGGCCAAAGTGGCGTCACCAACGGTGGCATACCATTGATCAACGGGTAATTGGCTGATCACAACGGTTGCGGTTCGCCCGTAGCGCCCATCCATCAGTTCCAGCAGATCATGACGGTGGCTGGTGTTCAGGGGTTTGAGTCCCCAATCATCAATGATCAGCAGTGCGGTGGCGGCGAGCTTTTTGACAAACTTGGTGTAAGTTCCCAGTGCCCGGGCCTGATCGAACTGTACCAGCAACAAAGATAGCCGCTCGTAGCGCACGGTGTAATCGAGCAGACAGGCGGCGTGCCCAAATGCGCAGCCAACGTAGGACTTCCCGGAGCCGCACGGTCCGGTGATCAGCAGGTTCTGTGCCCGTGCAATCCAGGTGCACTGTCCAAGCTCTGCGATGTGGCTGCGTTGTAAGTTTCTCGATGGCTGGTAATCCAGTTCATTCAAGCTCGCCTGTAAGCGCAGATTAGCCTGGCGCAGCAGGCGCTGCTGACGGCGTTGGTGGCGGCACTGCAACTCATGGTCGAGCAGCAGTTCGAGGCGTTGGGTAAAGCTCAGGTCCCGGTAAAGTTCCGGTTGCTGCAACTGTTGTTCCAGTGCCTGGGCGAGGTTGCTCAGCCTGAGTTGGCGCAGTTGTTCAAAAGTGGTACTCGTGCTCATGGCGGCCTCCATTAGTTAAAATGTTTTGCACCGCGGATGTTGTCGTGGTGCTGTGGCAGTTTAAGTTCAGTCTGTGAGTCGTCAAGATCGGTGCCGTTTTTCAGAATCTGCTCGATGTGGGCAACGCGCGTCAGGGCCTGGCGGTTGGCAATTCGGCAGGCTGCGTTGAGTCGTTGGTTGGAGAATTTCTTACTCAGGGACAACACCCCCAGACAGCGGCGGCAGACTTGCTCAAAGTGGTCGGCTTCGTTGATTCTGGCACACACCCAAGCTGAGCAGTCTGCGCCGATGACGGCGGCCCAGTTTTTCAACCGCGCAGGTGGCCAGTGGCTTTGGTCATGACTTTTCGGCCGATGCAGGGGGTGGGTGGACATGCCGGCTTGCTGCTCGATCCGATGGGTGGCGATTTGATGTTGTTTGAAGAAGATGCGCAGGGTTTGATTACCGAGGTGGACTTTGACCTTTTGCCCGGCGTATTGATGGGGCACTGAATACCAGTGTTTGCCGTGTTTGATGTGGTAATCAAAGCCGACTGTGGCGGTTTTGATTTCAACGTAGTGAAAGCGCACCAGTGGCAGGGGTCGAAGCACGGGTCGGTCGAGTGTATCAAAGGCGTCTTGGCGACAGCCGTCGCGATTGGAAAAGGGTTTTAGGTTCAGCTCATCGACTAAGGGTCGAATGGCTGCATTGAGCTCGGACAGGCTGGTGAAGTGGTGGTTTCGAAGCCGCGCCAAAATCCAGCGTTCAGCGTTCTGTACTGCTTGTTCGACTTTGGCTTTATCCTTGGGTTTTCGTGGCCGCGCAGCTTTGACTGCGACACCGTAATGCTCAGCCCACTGCTGGTAGCTGAAATTGAATTGTGGATCATAGCGGCAGGCTTTAGCGACCGCGCTGCCTAAGTTGTCAGACACAATCAGTTTCGGACACCCTTTGAAGAACTCCAGCATCAAGCTCAAACACTCGAGCCAGTCGCGCAGCTGCTGGGTCCACACGGCAACCGCAAAGGTGTAGTTCGATGCGCCCAGCACCCCGACAAAGATCTGCGCCGTGCGTGTGCCGATCTTGACCGTCATGCCACAGAAATCGACAAATACGGTATCACCGGGCTCGTGAAACTGCCGCATGGAACGGCGCTGTGATTTTTTCCAGCGGGCATAATGCTCGCAAAAACTTGAGTAGCTGTACCGGTAGCCTTGCGCGCACAACTCCTGCCACAGCAACTGCAAGGTGACGGCCTTTTTTTGCTTTTCCTGATGCACCCAGGTAAAGTCGACTTCAAAGTGTGCCGGTGAATCCTGCGGCCCACCGTACACCAGTGCGGCCAGCTGATCTTCATCCATACCGTCGGGCAACGGCCACCGAATGCCACAATCGGTAGTTTTGGTCACCACTTTGTGCACCAACCCAACGCTCAGACCCAATACCTCAGCGATACGCCGAATCGTTAGCCCGCAGTCGTGTCGCAAGCGTAGTATCTCAAGATGGTTGCTCATCACAATTCTTCCTCTGCTCATGTCCACTGCCTCCTGTTTCAATGTCGTAGATGAAAACTACGATTGAAACCGAAACGGTGAACCCAGTCAAATTGTGCTGAGAAAAGCGGGCGTTATCGGTACTCCAGTTCCGAGAATATCAACCAATACAAACGGTGTTCACATTGGCTGGAATCGACGTTCATATTCTCCGGAATCCGTGTTCATATTGTCTGGAATTACGTTCATATTCCTGGAATCAGTGTTCACATAACTCTGGAATATGCACGGTGACGGGGCGCGCTGGATTTGGCAGTGTTTTTCAGAATTGTTTCCCGATGCCATTCAGATACTCGATGTTTATCATGCCAAAGAAAAAGTTTGGGAGCTGTCGAAACTCATCTATGGCAAAGACACTGATACGGGTAAGCAGTGGGCTGAAACGACCGTTGAGATTCTCAGGGCTGGTGAGATTGAACAACTCATTGCGCGCCTGAGATCGTTTTCAACCAAGCATGCCGACGTTGGTGTGGCCATTGGTTATTTTGACCGCAACCGCGAGCGGATGCGTTATGCTGGGTTTCGCGCCCAGGGGCTTAGTGTATCAAGTGCAGTGGTCGAGGCGGGTTGTAAAAATGTCATTGGGACTCGGTTAAAGCGCGGTGGGATGCATTGGAGTGAAGCGGGAGCCAACAAAATTGCGGCACTGCGCGCCAGCGTCATCAGTAATCGATTTGACGATTATTGGTACACGAGAGCCGACAATTCGTAAAATTGCCAATAATTTGACGCACACCCGGAGTTTTGTTGTTTTTTTTGAAGCATCTTTTGTCGTGTGGACTGATAGCCCTATTGCTTGATACTCAGAAACCCCTATGAATTCAGCAAATGGGTTGTTGGCTCGTTGGGACTTGAAATCTTCAATTGTAGGAGGGTCTTTTTGCACCAACCTGTAGACGATTCGTTCATTAACGATTGTCTCAGCACTTTCGGGTGGACATCCAGCGGGAAGTTGTTCGCTATATTTCATTCACTAAAATCGTAATATTTGTCAGTTGGATTACTGCAAAGTAATACGTTTATGAGATTTTAATATTTTTAATTAACAATCAAATATTTTACTAATTTATAAGAATAATTGAAATCCAATAGTCGATTCAACTTTCCGATTCATTGTCCCAAATAATTTTTCCAATCTCTTCAATAGAGTCAATGAGATAATCTGCACCCCATTGTTGTGGATCATCGTCTGGGGGAATATAACCATAGGTAACACCGATGGTTTTGAGTCCAGCGCGACCGCCAGCTTCGATGTCACGCCATGAATCCCCGACAAAAATAGCCTTGTTTTCTTGGGTGGCTACTAGCTTGCAGGCATGCGTTACAGGAGTCGGGTCTGGCTTGCGCTCTTTTAACGTATCGCCACCGACGACGCAGGCGACTCGATTGCTGAGGCCCAATTGTTCAACGATTAAACGAGTCAAATGTTCAGGCTTATTCGTCACGATACCCCATGCGATACCGGATTCCTCAAGTTTCACCAATACTGAATCAGTACCGGGGTAAAGCGTTGTCTGGATACATAGATTGTCTCTATAGATTTGCAAATATTCTTTACGCAAATTGTCAAATTCAACGTCACCAGGCGAACATCCAAACCCATGATGTAACAGAGCAGGCGTGCCATTTGAGACATAGGACCGCAGTTCAATATAGTTGACAGTTGGTTTCGAATATTTTCGCAATAGCAAATTAAGCGCATTAATCATGTCGCGTGCAGTGTCTGCAATCGTCCCATCAAAATCGAACAGGACGAGATCGTACTGATTCAGATGCGCTGGCATCGAACAAAGTAGTTGATGTCGACCCCAGGCCCTAAGCTGAAAGTCTGGGACAGCGGATTGTAATGCAGTCCAGTCAGGTCCTGAACACTCAGTCCAGACTCTTGACACCATTCAAAGAGTTCCGAAGGCCGAATGAAATTTTGATGCTGATGGGTGCCGCGTGGTAGAAGATTCAGTATGTATTCTGCCGCAACGATTCCGAGAGCAAAACTCTTTGGGGTGCGATTGAGCGTCGACAGATACAGATATCCTTGAGGTTTTAACATTGACACACAAGATTTGATAAGGGCGAGTGGATCGGGAACGTGTTCAAGCAATTCCATACAGGTGATGAGATCGAATTTTTCTTGCTGCTGCTCGGAATATTGGTCTGTAGTTGAACAAACGTAGTTAATTTTCAAGTGACTGGATTGAATATGACGCTTTGCCGCGAAAATTACCTGTTCACTGGCATCAATGCCCGTGACGATGGCTCCCGCTTGTGCCAGAGCTTCCGATAAAATCCCACCACCGCAACCGACATCGAGCACAGCCTTGCCTGCAATGGGGGAGTGATCTTGAATATACTTCACCCGCAAAGGATTCAGCATATGTAAAGTTCGAAATGGACCTTTAGTGTCCCACCAGTCATCAGCAGACTTAGAGAACTTTTGAACCTCTGCTTGATCGACGTTGGTTGAATTCATCGTTGCACAGTCTACTATGTCAGGATTTAGCAATTGGTGTTGGAGATTTTCTCGCCGAGTTTACTTGCGAGCGTGATGTATTCTGATTCATCAACACGGGTCAGTGAGTAATCCTGCAATACCCGGATGCCATTGATCCACACATCAGACACCTGATTGGGAGAAGTTGCGTAAACAATTTGGGCTGCTGGATCAAACACGGGCAGACTGGAAATTGATTCAAGATTAAATGCAGTAATGTCCGCAAGTTTGCCCGTTTCAAGGGAACCAATCAGGGATTCGAGGCCCAAACATTTTGCTCCATTGATCGTCGCCATACGCAGAACTTCGTGTACTGATACAGCGGTAGCATCTTGAGAAAATCCCTTCGCTAACAGGCTGGCGAAACGCATTTCATCAATCATGTTGAGGCTGTTATTGCTGGCTGCGCCGTCGGTGCCCAAGGCAACGTTAACGTTGTTACGAAGTAATTCAGTGACAGGGCAAATTCCACTGGCAAGTTTGAGGTTTGATTTGGGGCAGTGTGCAACACTGCTCTTTGACCTTGACAATAACTCGATTTCCTGGTGGGTCAGTTGTGTAGCGTGGACCGCGATCAGTCTGGAATTGACCAATCCAAGCTGATTCATGCGCTCGATGGGGCGCATTCCGTGTTGTTCGATTGAATTGGTAACTTCATCGGAAGTTTCATGAACGTGGATATGGACTGGAAGTTTGTATTGATTTGAAATCGAAACAATTGATTCAAACGTTTTATCCGCAACTGTGTAGGGTGCGTGTGGCGCAAGAATCGTCGTTACCAAGTCATTGCTTTCAAATTGACGATAAAGATCAAGACCTTTGTCGAGATATTCGTCGGCTGATTGTGCCCATGCTGTTGGAAACTCCAACACAATTATGCCTACGCTTGCCCTCATTCCGACCTCTTGGGCAACTTCACCAACGATGTCAGGGAACATGTACATGTCATTGAGACAGGTGGTGCCGCTCTTGATCATTTCAGCAAATGCCAATTTGGTTCCATTTCGCACAAAATCTGCAGAGACCCATTTGCTTTCAAGCGGCCAAATGTAGTTTTGGAGCCAGTTTTCAAGATCCAGGTCTTCTGCTATTCCACGAAAAAGCACCATTGCCGCATGGGTGTGCGCATTGATCAATCCAGGGGTAACTACATGTGTGGGTAAATCGACATGTTCCGCATTTGGAAATCGATCTCTCACACCCCTGGTTGGTAATATGGCATGGATTTGATTGTTGGTGATCGCGATACTGTGATGTTCCAAGACACAATTGGAATCATCGATTGGAATGATCCACCGAGGATTGATGACGGTATCGACTGACATTGAGAGTTAACCTGAGCGTTTCCGCTGATGCAATTGCCGATGGGTATATAGGAATTTTGAACTAAATGAAAGTTGCCAGAGTCTAGGCAACGCGTTCAAAATCACGTGCATTACTTAAAGCTCTTCGATCATTGGCGACAGTTATCCGATGCATGATACGACGATGCGGAGCAAAGTCATAGAGCGCGTAGTGCATGGTACAACGGTTGTCCCAAATTGCAATCGTGTCCTTGTCCCAGCGGAAGCGAACCTGAAACTCAGGCTGCGTGATATGACTGAATAAATAAGTTAGCAGTCGTGTAGAATCTGACGCCTTCAATCCTTCGATGTGAACAGTAAATGCGGGATTACAAAATAGGTACTCTTTCCCGGTCACTGGATGACACTTAACGAGTGGATGCAGTGCATTGCCCAGATTCAGATGGGCTTCACTTAGTTTTTGTGCATCACCTTCCGGCTCGCCTTGAATGAAATTGTTACGAAAGTCGCCCATATCGTGAACGGCACGCAAGTTTTCGACCTCTGACTTGATACTGTCTGGCAAGGTTTCATAAGCTGCAGTCAACGAAGCCCACATAGTGTCACCACCAACAGGCGGAACTTGACGACTATAAAGAATACTGGCAAAGGGTCCGTTGCCTTTAAATGTAAGATCGGTATGCCATACATTGGTATCTTGAGGATTGTTACCATCAAAATCCAGAACCATAACAGCCGGGCAATCGGGTAAGTGCGGGTAAATTGGGTGCGGTGGGTCCGGGTCACCGAGACTTTCTGCCAGAGCAAGATGTAGTTGCGGCGATAGCTGTTGATCACGAAAGAAAATGACCTGATGATCCAGCAATGATTGATAAATCAATTCGAAATTCGATTCAGTTAAAGGCTTGGAAAAATCGATGCCTGTAATTTCAGCTCCGATATGAGGCGTCAATCTGTTAAATTCAATTTTGGACATTACTGAGCTTGGATCTGTTGGAACAATTGGGTTCTTCGCTCCAAATAACTGAGAAACGATTGGCTTTCGAAAAATTATTATAGCGTACCAATGATCACTGACTTAAGTAGTAAAATGCTTAGAAATACCACTTAAAGAATTGATTTATAAATTTATTTTATAACACGGAGTTTTACTTAGACGTATTTAGACAGTTGAATATTGTGGAGTATTACAAGTTTCGACTTGAAGAGTGCATTTACCAAACTTCCAGTTCGTTGAACGGTATGAATTGACTTTATTAGATGATTAGCTTGCTTTTCACAGAATGAGATGAGTCCTGGAAAATTTGAAATGAGTTTTTTTGTCAAATGAGCGTATAACGGCAGATTACAGGATATTCTCTTACAGTGAAGTGTACCCAGATTTGTAGACACAAGGAATGGTGAATCAGACCAATTCATACAAGGGTCATTCACACCCTTGTATGAATCCAATTGCCAATCCGTGTAGTAAAAATCGTACATATAGAACGCCTCAGCCAATCTATGAAAAAAGATGCCTGAACTCGTTTTCAAAGGCGATCGGTGAGCGGTAGTCCAGTGCTGAGTGCAGACGAGTGGTATTGTAATAACCATCAATGAACTGCACGATTGCTGCACTGGCCTGCTGCCTGGTTTCGAATGTATGCAGGTCCAGCAGCTCCAACTCAAGAGTTGAAAAAAAGGACTCAGCCATCGCATTGTCATAACAGTCACCAACCCGTCCCATCGAGCGCAGGATGCCAGCTTGCTCACAGCGGTTACGAAACTCAGCCGAGGTATACTGACTGCCCTGATCGGAATGATGGACCAGAATGTCCGCATCCGGATTGCGTTGCAACAACGCCTCATTCAGTGCAGTGACCATCAACCCTGTGCTGTGGCGTGCCGACATCCAATACCCGACTATGCGCCTTGACCACACATCCAACACCACAGCCAGATACAAAAAACCCTGTCGAGTGTGAATGTAGCTCGAATCAGCCACCCACAAACGGTTCGGAGCCTCAGCAGTGAAATCCCGGCCGACAAGATCCGCAGCCTTGCCCGCATGGGGATCACGCCAGGTCGTCTTGCGCGTGGCTCGGCGGGTCATACATCGGATACCAGCCTCTGTCATCAGCCGCCGGACCTGGCGAAGACTGATCGGCTCACCCAGCAACAGCAGCATCTGATGCAAGCGCCGAGCTCCATAACGCCCGCGACACTCGGTATGCAGCGTACGTAGCTTCTGAATCAAAGCGGTTGTCTTTTGAGCCGCTTCAGATCGCTGCTGACTTTGAGCCAGCCAGCGATAATAACCACTTCGAGCGACCTCACACACCCGCGCCATCTCTAAGACCGTAAACTCAGCCCGATTCGCCGCCATGAAACGATACACGCTCACAGCCCTTCCAGGTTCTCCCGGGCGAACCAGGCCGCTGCTTTTTTTAAAATGACATTATCGCGACGCAAACGCGCAATCTCAGCCACTAACGCAGCCTTATCGGCTTGATCACCCAATTGGTCCTCACCACCCACTGATGCCAGCCAGCGATGAATCGTGTTCGCACTCGGTTCATAATCACGAGCGACCGCCGCCACTGAACGACCGCTGCGTACCTCGCTTATAATCTGCTCACGCAAAACCTTTGAATAATGCTTCCTGCCCATCAGAAATCTCCCCTCCCAGCGTCTCCGCCTTTCGTTGTTGACGTATGATACGTCGGAAATCCCTGTGCCTGCAAATCTCACCATTTGAACTGTCCACAAAAGCGCGCCCAGTCCACAGTAAATGACGAGAATTTTTCAAAATGTCAGGAATTGTCATGTGTAAAATTGCAGCCGATCTTTACCAATGGTGCACGAAGTACCAATAAATTAAAATGTGATAAGGTGCACCGTAAACTTGGTAATCGATTCAAAACCCCAGGACACAAAGACTATGCCAACTCCAATTAAGGCAACTTACCAGGACGTGGTCGATGCGCCTCCACATAAAGTTGCACAAATCGTTGATGGCAAGCTTTATGTTCATTCAAGACCTGCGCCGCCACATGCCGTAGCGGGTACGGTACTTGGCGGTATCGTTAATCAATTCTTTCACCGAGGTCACGACGGACCCGGTAACTGGTGGATCCTTTTCGAACCTGAGCTTCACTTCGGTGAAAATGTCGTTGTTCCTGCCAT
>CBDEVD010000005.1:0-502500 GCA_965243645.1 Arenicellales bacterium
TTGGCCGGTGATAACGCTTCCGCCTTTAAGTTCGCCACGTCTAGCTGCGCTTTCGTCCGCGCAGAGCTCGCCGTGTCCACCTCAACACCCATAACTGCTCTAGACCGATTCCGCCCATCTCCCACCGTTGGGGCTTGACCATCTCGATCAACTTGTGTTTTCTTCAGTGTCATCGAGAATTTCCCTCGCCTACTCGCAACTTGCCATGTTCAGCCCTTCAGTTGCTGGTTCACAACATACTTTGTTTTTGCTGACTTCTACCGCCCAATCCCGCATCCTCTCGAATCCGGTAGCCATAGGCACGGCTGTAGACCTCCCAGGGTAATGCGCGCTATCTTCCCACTTATACCTGCCGCATTTACGTCCACGGTTGCCGTACAAGTACCGGCTTTGAAGATATTAGCCTTCTCACCCACCGTTACCGCATCGTATGCGATTCCTGTTCGTCAGGTCAGTGGTTCGCTTTCGAATTCTTTCAGATTTCGTTTCGCAACGGACACCCTTACCGTTCGGCGAACTGTTCCCCTTGCCGGGCCAGTAGCGGACTTACACCGCCAAGTCATTCGACCACCACGTGTGTCGGAATAGCACCATGCTTGGTGCAGGTTAAACAGAAACGGGGTACTACTGCACCCCGTTCCATATAGTCGTCAGACCGGACGTAAGTTTTTGAAAAGGTCAAAACCTCATCTGATAAGCCGCCACTGCCGCATGGTAATACTCACCTTCTGCTTCAAGTCCTGCATAACCAAAGCGCCACTCGCCCCGATTGGACTTCGACGATTTAACACTGGCACCAAAACTCAATGCACTGACTACTTCAGGCATGGCTTGTACTACTGCACCTGAATTGAAACTCAACGCACCTATCTTATCCCTCTGCCGCAGACTCACATCTCCATTCCTTTCTGAATCAGTGCGTATCTGATCCAACTGCAAGTGTGGTTTCCACTTCGTGTCATCTGATAGATTCAACCACTCTCCTGCACTCATCTTCAATCCCACTCGCAATGCAGAATAATCCTGTGTATATGCAGGTACCTCTGCACTCAATGCTGCACCTTGTGCTTCATGGGCTGCATAATCAAAGCTTCCAGCCTGGATTGATGCGGATGGTATAAACTCCAACCCACCGGTACTTAATCGCGTACCGGCCGTAAACTGGGCTTGGGTGTGTGTTACTTCAGAGTCACTTAACAAAGCACTGTTCACCACTGGGTTATGGATGATTAAATTAAAGTCATAGTCACCGTGGGAGAGTTTCACTCCTGCAAAGTATCTTTCATTTCTCCAGCCACTGCTCAATGAGTACACCTCACCTTGTGCCTGCTGGTTCAATGCATTGACTTGTGCAGTGACATTCTGAGCACTTGAGGCTTCAATGTAGAAGTCATCGGTGCGATAAAGAGACAAACCAATCTCAGTGCCACTGACCCCTGAGCTTGAGATTCCGGCCAAATTCATGGTGTCATTGTGACCGGTGCGAATCCAAACCTGGTAGGGTTGATTGCCGGATTCACGGATGGTAAGGATGTTTCGATCATCGATGGAGGCATAGTAAGCGGATTGTGGGGTATTGAAGGCGTACTCATCAGCGAAGCTTGAGCCGCCAAACAGACCATCACCCCAATACAGGGCAATCAGTACTGCCACCAAACCTAAGCCGAGAAGAACATCGTTATTGTCATCATCGCCACCGGTGCTTACAGGTGCAGGTTTGTCCGGGTTCAGTTTGGCAATCTGATTGACAGTATCTTCATCAAAGCTTGCGGTTCCAACACCATCGGCATGTTCGATGGAACCGACTTGGACTGTATCACCGCCATATTGCACTGAATTGATCGTCAAACTGTCGACAGGTGTTTCGTCCGTACCACTGGTAATGGTTTTGACCATTAACAACTTAGGACTACCAGCAGTCAATCCAGTTCGTGCTGTCGTGACTTCTTCATCGGTCAGATCGTCATTCAGCTGTGCATAGACAGCGACATCTTCTGCATCAATCTCTTCAAAGTGCATGCTGCCTGCCGTGATTGATCCGGTAGTGCCGTTTTTACCAATCTCAAACACAATTCTGCCCGCTTCGTGGATTGTTACCTCACCGCTGCCGAGATCCATTTTTCCAGCAATGATCAGTGCGCCTTCTTCCAGATTCAGGACACTACTTCCGTCAAATGTTACATCACCACCAAAACGCGCAGCACCAGTGCTTTTCTTGGTTAATTTAGTCAAGCCAGAGATAGTCCCGGTAATCTCACCCATGTTGATGGTCATTTCGTCATCGCCATCATCAAAGTCGATATTTCCATCAATAGTGGATCCGGAGTCTCCAATAGTCAGTACATCGTTTTTATCTGTGAACATAATGTTGCCAACCAAACTGGCACCGTCAATGTCCAAAGTTCCCTTACCACCGACAAACTTCACAGCATAGCCGTTGCTTTCTTCGTCTCCGCTATAAGCCGAGACATTGGCTCCGCCGCCGATCTCAACCATAGAGTGTCCATTGTCAGCACCAGTTTCAGCCTGAATCGCGACTCCTTTGGTGCTTGCTGAGCCGTGTGCCAGAATGGTTGTTCCAGAGCCACTCACGACGATCACCACATCAACGTCTTTGTCTGAATCATTTCGATCAACCGCAACCGCCGGTGGATCACCTTCCCCAAGCGTGTCATCAGTATTTGCCTTGGCATGAATGCCAATTCCAGACTTTTTAGGAACTTCCTCTTCTGCATCCTCACCTGAACCCGGATGCCCTGCACTGACCGTACCACCACGGACAGCAATATTGATCTTGCCCGAACCATAAGTCTCAGCATAGATGCCTGTGGCACTGCCAGAGGCATTGATCGTTCCCGTGTTTACGATTTCTACATTGCCACTGTCTTGAATTTCAATGGTATCGGCTGAATAATTCTGATGTCGGAAAACCGCCTCAAGACCAGTTGCACCATCTCCTTCCGTTTCAATAGTGCCTTGGTTTGTTACTGATATGAGACCCTCAACATTTTCGGATGTTGCAGCGGTAGTTTCAATATAAGCTCTCAAACCCAATGCATTATCACCTTCGGTTCGAATGGTTCCAGAGTTAACTACTGTCACTCGAGTTTTCTTGTCCGTATTTGCAGCTGTAATACCAGCACTCAAACCGTTTACACTGTCATTTTCAGAACTGATCGTTGCATGAGATTCAAAGTTGACATCGTAAGGCACACCATCTGTTTCTGCATCAAGGTTGCTATCCACTGCCACAACGCTACCAGGCCCCTCTTTATCGTTGGCAATGGTGCCCGCGGTCAAGATGGTCTTTTCTGCATCTGATGTGATTTCGATCGCTTTTGTTTCGTCAGTAACATCACTGATATCAATCATCACACTGGACTGACTTTCAGTGTAGCTGGGGTTTCCATCATCACCACCTAAGCTTTCTTTCGTATTCACCGTAATTGTGTCATCCGATCCGTCTTCACAAGTGATCTTGAAGTCAGTACCTGATGCTTCTTCGGTGAATTCATTGTTTACATCAATCGTGCCTTGGTCGACCGTATCGCAATCTTGTGCCATAGCTGGTTGTGGTAAGATCAAATTCACCGCTAGAACTAGTGGCAGAACTGCGACATAAACTGACTTCAGGATCAATTGCCAGCCGGTCTTCGTCTCATAGTATTTCATTTGTTGATTCATTGATTCGCTTCTCCCTCTGCTGTACTTACTTGTACGAATGAGCATTCGTTGTTTATTCAAAAAGAAAGAGGCGCACAAGCATCTGCTCTATGCGCCTCTTTTCTAGACTTTAGTCTTCTGAGAATTGAATTCAGACTTAGAAGTCTACCTTTAAACCAACCCAGGTTTTGCCGCTCTTACCATCGTCGTTATTGGCATGCTCGACAAACGCTGTGGCACCAGCACCCAAGCTCTTGTTCAGGTTGATCAGGTATGGACTCGATTTAGCACCTGCGTCGTCAACACTTCGGTAGGCTAAGTAGTAGTTGATACCACCTTCACCAACTGAACCTCGAACTCCAGCGTGGGTAACCTTGGTGTCGCTGGCTTTGGTCATCGTCAAATTTCCATCGGCATCGCGTGCTACATCACCAGTTGGTGGTGCATCTGCTGCTGCAGGTCTCATAACGGCTCCGCCATTGTTTTCAGTCTTTGAATGACCCAACCATGCGGTTACGCCACCAAGACCAAATTCGACGGCAATGTGTGTGCCTTTGTAACCTGGTTTAATGTCATCCATTTTTTCCGCGGAATGTGGTTCGTAGGGTGTCGCAGTTTGGGCGGCAACATCGGTACCATCTTTGACCTGCACATCATCTTCGTCAACAAGATAGTAAGTTTCTGTCATCTGGATTGAAACGTTTTTCGTTTCATCATCATCAACTGCCGTGTCAGGCTCTGCTGTTGTGAATGAATCATCAACCTTAACGTATACGGTGACTGTTGTACAAATTTCTTCATAGTTTGCAGCGCGATCCGCCTCGGCTGTTTCCATGCATCTTGAATCGGAACTAGTACTATTTGTACTATTGTCGAAGAAATAGCCCATACTACCATCAGATTTAATGATGCCATTCAAAAAACGAGTTATATCTGCGGAATCACTGATCTTCCCATTGGCATCAAATAACGCATCAGAAATACTATCAGCATTATCTTTATGGACATTCACCTCAATCATTTTTTGAGTTTCAATCGATTCATCATTGTCATCTGGATCTGGAATCACGTATACGGCTGCGACAGCATCTACTTGAGCAGTACCCGGGTGTCCCGGTTCGTGAACCATGGTTGTTATATTCGTATCCTTGGACTCGACGTAACCGACAGCAAGTTTACCAATATCACCCAATCCGATTGTCATACCAAATTCAACCTGATCAACGGCATCGCCGGTGTCTCGACCGCCATCCATGATTGCATCGATCTGTACACTTGCATTACCAACAGAGTTCGAGTATGACACAGCATTACCTACGCGGTATGAAGTTGCTGAATCACCCCAAAGCAGTGAATTGTCTGTAATGGCGCCAGTGGCGTTGAAACTTGCGCTCCAGATTTGACCTAAACTAAGACTTCCAAAACCACCTGACAGACCGACATTGGCCAGTCGACCACCACCATCCATACCAGCATTTGAGGTGCTCATTTTGTGTTCGAAGCGATATGTCGCATTCAATCCTTCCGCCAATTCGTTCGAACCTTTAATTCCCCAACGAGAACCGCCATCCATGAATTCGGCATCTTCGCCGCCCCCAAAAGTGACACCACCGCGCAGCGAACCGTACCAATTCGCGTCGGCGAGAAGAACTGAGGGTATACTCCTTTTTTAATATTAATTTCTTATCTGTTTGATATTGTTATTTATATTATTCAGTAGTGAAACAACCTGAATCTTTTGGAATCTCAGAATCATACTTTAGCCGCAAAATCTGTCTTACTGCGTAATCGCATTAATATGCCCAGTTGTATCTATGTGATCGGTAAGTCGCATAAGCGTAAAAATTATGCATTGGGTTGAGAAATAACTTGAAAGTTGTAAACTTGCAACACTAAACACTCGTAACGATGAAATGATTTCATAAATTGTTTCATTGCAGAACGTACCAAATCACCAAAGCTCGGAAACGATTGATACACTGGAAGTTTTGGTCATATTTGTATGTTCAGAGTTGATCGGAATTCACCTACTTTTCGAATCAGGATATGATTGCTGCATGAATCAGAGAGAGCATGGAAACAACTCAAAACTACTTCCGATCGGGATTGGGAATATCAGTACCATTCGCGAAGATAACTTTCACTATGTCGATAAGACCCACCTTATTCACCAACTGATCAGAGAAGGACGGCATTACTTTCTGTCTCGTCCGCGTCGCTTTGGCAAGAGTCTGCTGATCAACACACTGAAGAATCTTTTTGAGGGCCGGGAAGAATTATTTCAAGGACTCGCCATTCACTCACAATGGAACTGGTCGGACAGGCATCCTGTCGTGCGACTCAGTTTTGACGGAAAGTACAACAGACCTGGAGATCTTGAACGAAATATTCTCATTCAGCTGCAAATCATTGAAAGATATTCTGGAATAGAGAATGTGCACCCCGCTCCAACAGGCCCAGAGCGGCTTTTGGATCTATTACACTCGTTGTATCACGCGCAAGGTAAAGAGGTCGTGGTCTTAGTCGATGAGTATGACAAACCGATCTCGGATGTGCTTGACATTCCTGATTTGGCGAGTGAGAATCGGGATTATTTACGGGAGTTTTACAGCATCATCAAGGGCAGCAACGAATACCTTCGGTTTGTATTTGTAACCGGCATCACGATGTTTTCGAAAGCCAATCTATTCTCTGGACTGAACAATCTTGAAGACATTTCGTTAGATTCGCGGTATGCTTCGATTTGCGGCTTCAATGACGAGGAAATTGACACAGTTTTTGCATCAGAGCTCAAAGGGATGGACAGACAGAAAATTCGCCGTTGGTATAAGGGTTACCACTGGTGTGGGGATCACAAACTTTACAATCCATGGGATATCCTTTTACTGTTAAAGAAACGAGAATTTGATAGTTATTGGTTCGACACAGCGACACCGACGTATCTATATCAACTGCTCGAGGCTAATAACCATCCGTTGATGGATTTGGATGATGGGCGAATCGAACGAAGTCAGTTAACACAGTTTGATGTTCAAAACACCGACTTGCGCTCACTAATGTTTCAATCCGGTTATTTAACCATAGCGGAAGAACATCGAGACGAAGAGAATGTTGAGTACACACTGAAGTATCCGAACCTTGAGGTCTGTCGGTCATTCAATAAGAAATTTCTAAGGTATCTGGGGCAAGACGAAGTAGTCGGCCCTGAATAAACCAATAATCGTTGGTATGTAATTGTTAATAATGATTAATAATGTCATATGCACTGATTTGAAATTGCCAGAAACGGTATAATTGACTATCATTTCCCTGCAATTTCGAGATCAAAAATGAAGCCCAAATCACCCCAGCATCAAGACCAGTCAGAACTGTTCCGAAGTCGCCTTGACAGTCAAATCAACCTGAACCATGAACTGGTGCAATTGTCAGCTATGATCGACTGGGATGTGTTCGATGAAAAGTTCGGTGATTTGTACCACGCCGATAAGGGCTGCCCTGGAAAACCCACCCGGTTGATGGTGGGACTTTTGTATTTGAAACACATACACAAGCTGTCCGATGAACAGTTGGTGATCGCCTGGCTGGAAAATCCGTACTGGCAGTATTTTTGTGGGGAAAGCCACTTTCAGACGAGCTGGCCGATTGATCCGAGCTCGCTGACGCGTTATCGCCAGCGTATTGGTGAAAGTGGCTGTGAGTGGTTGTTGCAACAGACGATTGCCGCGGGATTGGATAGTGGTGCAGTTAGAAAGTCGCATTTAAAGCGCGTGACCGTTGACACCACCGTGCAGGACAAGGCGGTGAGTTTTCCAACCGATGCCAAGCTGTTGAACCGTAGCCGGCAACGGTTGATCAAACTGTGTCATCAACACCGGGTGGTGGTGCGTCAAAGTTATGCGCGCTTGGGTCCAAGGTGTGTGCTGCGAGCCAATCGTTATGCGCATGCGCGACAAAGCCGCCGTATGCGCCGCCAGCTTCGTACACTACATACATATCTTGGGCGGGTGGTGCGCGACATTGAACGCAAGATTCACGGTGATGAGAAACTGATACAGCTGTTTGCCGAAGAGCTTAAGATGGCCAAACGGTTGCTGAACCAGAAAAGGGACAGTTCCAACAAGCTTTACAGTCTGCATGCACCGGAGGTGGAGTGTATCAGTAAAGGCAAGGCGCACAAGCGTTATGAATTTGGTGTGAAAGCCTCCATTGCAGTGACCAACCGCTCGAACTTTGTTATTGGTGGCCTGGCGCTGCCAGGTAATCCGTATGATGGTCATACGTTGAAAGATGCGTTGGATCAGGTGCGCAAGTTATGTGGACAGCAAATTGAGGAAGTGTATGTGGACCGTGGTTACCGCGGTCACGATGAAACCGAAAGTGTGGTGTACATATCGGGACAAAGGCGTGGGGTGACGGATCGCATCCGGCGGTGTTTGAAGCGTCGTCAGGCGATTGAGCCCATCATTGGACATATGAAGCATGATGGCTGGCTGGGCTGTAATCATCTCAAGGGTACAGAAGGCGACAGTGTGAATGTATTGCTCAGTTGTGCCGGGCACAATCTGCGGTTGATCCTGAAACGTTTGAGGGACAGTTGTGTCCGTATTTTTTGTCACTCGGTATTGGAGCGTATTTTTCGCTTCAAACGGGCACTGTCGGGGGTAGAGTACAGCTTTTTGGTACTGCGCGCGGCATAAAGTCGTTTCAGCTCCCCGATACCTGACTTTCATGACTTCGAAAATCGACAGAAAACCGAACTTTTCAGGGCCGACGAAGTAGTCGCTCGTAAGGACAGCCTTGCCCTTTTGGAGTTTCTGGCAGCAAACACATTTGACAAATTTACCGAGCGAATTCGTTCGGTTTATGCGGCCAATGCCACATCAGTGGATTCGAAAGAACGAGATGGATCGTTATGAGGGATATTATCTCTCGGTGCTGTATGCGCACTTCAATGCGGTAGGTGTAAATGTTCGAGGAGAGGATTCCTCAATCCGAGGTCAGCCAGACTTGGTAATTCGACAAGCTGGACAGGTTTTCGTCATGCAGGCAAAGGTGATCGCGGATGACAAAGAGCCAAAAATTGAAGCGATGTTAAATTATGCAATGAAGCAAATGCGAGAGTGTGGCTATGCAGAAAAATATCAAGGCTACAGTGAACCGGTACACCTTATCGCGCTGGTTTTCGGAAGTAATTCGCGCAATTTCTTAGCCTTAAGTGTTGAGACAGTTTGAACGCTACGTAAAGACAGACTCCTCCAACTGTCAGTTGCTCTATAGCCTACGTTGGCACAAGTTGACTGAGTGTTTCAGCAGTGACAATACTCCGTAGTCACTCAACAAGTTTTACCAGATAATCCACTGCTGCTCGGACTTCATCGTCAGACAACAAAAGGTTTCCGCCTTTGGGCGGCATAATTCCAAACTGTCCTTGATAACCGTTAATCGCATTGGTATATAACAAATCAACACCTTTCTCGATTCTTGGAGTCCAGTTCGCTACGTCTCCCGGTTTTGGCGCCCCTGTAACGCCAGTCGCATGGCAAATGTAGCAAGCTGTGTCATAAACAGTCTTTCCAACATCTCCATCAACTGCAGCAACTTGAGTTCCCCCTTGAGTTTCAGGGGACAATGTCGGCTCTGGTACCTCACCGACATTCAATTGACCTACCGGTTCTGTTCGGGTGGCAACAACGCGCTGCGTATATTCTGCCGACTGGGCTCTGAGCTTATCATCAATTGAACCACCAATCACCACGCCAAGCGCGATTAATACGACCGTCAAGACTACCAGAAAGGCAATCATCTTGGAAAATGTTTTAGCGAATTGGCTGTCAGTCATCATTGCTTTGACTTACCTATTAAATTGAGAGAATTGTTTTAATATCTATCGAGAAGACAGCAAACTTAACACGTAGTCAGCGCACCATTTGTTCTGATTGAATAAAATGCAATCGTACGCTGTGAGTCGAGCAATATTTTACTATCTCACAACGCGAAACGATTGGCGGTTTTGTCGACCACCCAAGAATTAACCATTTCACAAATTTTGCAGCGTATTGTTGGGATACGAATGGATATCATGGCGAACCCTTAATTCCTTTTCCAAATTTAACAAATCCATATATGGTATTTAGCATCAGGTTTGTCGGAATCCTAACCGAAAGCCCTATGCTATAGCGGAATCGGTTTGGAAATCGATTGAAACAGTTCACCACCCAAAATCAAAACCAATCTTCGTCATACAAATAAAATCGAAACGGCTTTCGGTGCTCTTCAGTTATCTTCACAGTACTTCCAAAATATTTGACCTCAGTAATCTGAGAAAACGCTCGTTCCAACCGCTTTTTCAATTGAATATCTGGACAGAAATAGTAAATTTCATCCCACTTTCCATGTTTTCTTGCATGAAGATGTGAAGCCATTATCCCGGGATAACGATTCTTGTTCTTAATCGTACGCTCCACTTCGATCGCGATGATTGAACCGTCCGGCCGCTTGGCAATGGCGTCTGGGATTGTTTCCCCTTTTTCTATAAAATTCTCGCTACCAGTCAGTCTTCTCCACCGCCTCCATCCATTGATTTCCGCTTTCAGCCGTAGTCGCTGAGTATCTAAATGATGCCCAAATGAATTGGGATTGACCATACGCTTATTGAACACTTTTCTATATTCTTGGATACCAAGCGTCTCCTGAACTTTCGATATCCCTGCGTTTCGGATCCCCCAGACTTCATCCGCAGAATCAGTGAGAAAAGAGACTGGTGAACTTCTGATTAATTTTGCATCGGATAACATTGACAGTTCACGTTTGACATCTTCTTTTGTCAATTGACTGAGCCGTTCGCAAATGATTTCCAGATGCGTCCACGTTTCAACATATAAGAATCGCAAAATCGCTTCTTTGGCATCGCCATTCCAATCAATGTTCACGCACGTTAAAATATCCTCTGCCGGTGCTGATTCCTCATCTACCCGCGTTAACAAATCCACACCCTGATCTACCGCCAGCTTTGCAATCGTAATATTTGGCTCGATTTTCTGCACTCGAATCGGTTCCGTTAACGCCAGTCGTGGAATTCCTGTCCCAATACAAACTGCACAGCCCTCTGGCATGCTCATTACGGTATTCATATCAACTAAATTTCTCGTAGTCTCGCCCACCATTCGAGTTGCTGACAAACTTTCCGACAATTCTATGTTTCTAACTGCCTGGGTTGATTGAGTTGCAACCTTAATTTCTCCTGTCTGATTTGAAATCCAAGACGCAGTTTCAGAGTCTGCTGGCCGATACAGCCATTTGATCGGAGTTGTATCAAGCACTGTCGCACGTACCGAGGCCTCGTTTAAATCGGCGCCACAGTTGGCAAAATCTCCCAGCGACTGATGCGCCAACAAAATGTTGCAACCCTTGTCGCGTATTGAACCCAACGCATTCAATGCCGGCTTACTGAGCAGATACTTGAACTCATCCAGGAAAATTGAACAGTGCCGATTACGATTCCGGGAGCGTTCAACTAACTGAACTAAACGCACAAACAACATTTTCTGAAGAACTACGATCGGTTCATTACGCATTGATCCAACAAAGTACACACAGCCACCTCGATGCAGTCGTTCACTCAAGCTGATCCCTTCTTTTGTCTGTACGCTTTTGAGTTCACTGATTTCTTCCAGTGCGGCAAAGAATGCCTTACCTCCCGTCATCAACTTTTCGCCGGCGATACTCTTTGTCTTACTCCCAAGCTCAGCTAAAGTCAGAGTGGTATCCGCAACAAAAGATGCAGCCAGTCTTGCGGCCTTTCGATCATCCAATCTATAAAAATCTGCGGAATCACCGCGACGCCCGAGTTCAAGCCCCGCGTACAACATCTCCTCTACCTCGCCAGGAGAAGCGCCAAAAATTGGATTAACTTGTGGGTGAGACGAACGTAAATCAACGAAATTGAATGGGACTGCGGCTCGTACACAAGCGGCAGAATAAACGCTCGGTGCCCATTCGTCATCTTTTGGATCAAACACAAATACTGAATCACCACACAGCAAAGATTGCGTCAAAGTCACACCAGCCTGGATACCTTTCCCAGTCCCTGGAGGTCCCATAATTTGAACATGACTGGTTTTCCACGATTGACGATCAATCGTCACTGCCTCACTATTGCTATCTTGGCCAAGATAGATCACACCTCGCTTTGCGGCACTGTCGAATTCGTGGTCATTATCGATTCGTGGCAGAAAAGTAAATTGATCGCGAGTTTCTCGAATATCTGTCAGACTCTCGTTTAAGCCTGCTGACCGTGTCGAACGTTGTAATCGCCCAATGATTCTCGGCTCGCCAAATCGACCTACCAGGTAAGTGAAAATGAATCCAAGACTCAGACCACAAACTACAGCGATCAACGTTGCCAGTGAGTTCAAATTCCCTGTGAGAAATTCCCATGACTTGGATGTCACAACAAGAATCAGAACACAACACAACAAGAGGGGTAACACACCAAAAAAGATGCGAATTCCGATAGTCATCCAGCTCAGGTGTTGACGAAACATAAAGAGAATGCGTAGACCAACAACCAACAGAAGCGGAAAAGCTAGAAAGATAAGAAACCGTATCCAATTCCTTGACACATTAAGTGCAGCATTAAACGTCTCAATGTATGCGACTGAGTCCATATCCCTTGTTTGCGTTGTCAGACATCAGTCAATTTCAACTGACACCCGCTGTACTCCCTTACCAACACCACCCGATTAATTTTGAGGACAATCTCGAGTGGCGATAAAACCTCCAGTCATTTCAAAGTTGGCAGCAACTTCGAAGTTCAAATACCGGTGCACGGTCTTGGACAATCTTACCCTATCTTTTACCTCAACTTTGGTAGATTTTTTTTGAGACGCCGTAACAAGAACTCTTACTGCGAATTGCCCAGAAACACCTACTGTCGTCCGCTGAGTACGAATCGAGTGGTCGATTTGAATCACTCATCCGTGATTAAACCGTACGAGAATTGGATAGTGCAATCCAATGAATGTAAAGACACAACAGGCCTCACTCAATTTCTCATTGCGTGATGAAAACGCCTAATTTGACCGGTCCCTTCATAGTCGAAGCCCATACTACAACCATTTTATTTCCAGTATCTCGCAGCCAATTTCACCCTGCCGCGACAACCAATCAGTTAGTATCAAATTATCGAATTAACTTATGGTCGTCATCTCAATTTTACTGTGTGAAATGCTCAGATTAAATTGTTGCTATTACCGTCGTAAGAAATTACTATCCGCACTGAAATTATCCGTCGAGTAAATTGTTGAGTGAACTGAACTCAATCACTTGGAACGATAGAAATCTTCCCGACACATTGAAATGGCTCTACTCCAATTTAGTGACAATGGGTTTAATTTGACTATGAAGTTCTAGTCGCAGCGCGGGAAGTCAGTATCGGTTTGCAGCGAATAGCCGTCGGAATACTGTCTGCCCAGAGCCTGATTGAAAATAACCAGATCACTATATCCAGCCCATCCAGTCAGTTGCATTGGGTGTCGGTCAATCATTACGATGAATTACGATCTGAAATTGACCAGCAGATTAAACCCGCACATTGGAATGCGCGGTCTTACAAGGTCCCGGACCTCTCGATCATTATGACGTTTGCATGTCTTTGTATCACCATAACAACATCAAGTATTCCATGGGTTGACTAACATTGTTCGTGAAGCATTATCCCGCTCTGTCCCCCCGAGTTTGCTTCAACTCACACCCAGGTTTTGATTCAACCAGTCACTGAGTGGGTAACGTTAGCATTTCTGCGTATCACACGAGGTACAAACGGCCGACCTGTACGGCTGGTTCAACGGTGTCAGGTATCCGATGCCACGATCGAAATACATCAGCATCGAGGACTGTTATCTGCGGTTGGCATCAGGTGTTGCCGGGATAGGGCCGGCAATCGGTTGACGTTATTTCAGCGACGAATCGCTCAAACACGGCAAACTCGCGAGACAGGTGCAGATATATCAGGGTCGGGAATTTTGAGATTTACAACACCCGAGGCTGTCTCAACCATCCGTTTAATCACAACAGGCGACCCGCTCACAATTGAGTTCGCCCTACCGCCAAACTTTACCCGCTTGTTGGTTGTGGTTTAGGCAACCGTCCCTTGGGTTGAAAATCTCTTCGGCAAGAATTCTTCTGAATTAACGATGCTGGCACTGTCTCCAGTCGCACGAATTACAAACAATCCCTGCCTCTCAGCATATAGCGCAGCCTCAGCCTCACTTCTTATGTAAGCAACCGCACCATAGACATCATGATGACTAAATTGCCGGCAATACCGCTTGAAATCCTCCAGCGCCGACACAAAGTATCTGACCTTGTCCGGTGTCAGCGTCGTCTTGACTTCAACGACCACCACCTCAGTGCCGTTGACCACCAAAATGTCAAACTCCTTTCGCTTTAATTCACCGGCTTCGTTGACGAACGATGCTTCTATGTTGCGCGCTGTTTGGTGTACCTCAATATCGCGCCCCTTGAGCAGCGGCACCAGACTTCCCTCAACCAGTGATTCCACCAGTCTACCCCATTGGGTATTAAACCGCCGGTCTGATTGTTGCATCTGCTGCTCGGTTTTTTTCTGCTCTTCCGCTGTTTCTCTCAGCGCTTCTTTCAGATCTTGGGTTGATTGTTTCAGCAGTTTTTCTGTTTCTTTTTGACTGGCCCGCAATTCTTTCATGCCAGCATGAAAATCCTGCATGTCAGCACGAAACTTCTCCGCGGCAATCTGATTCTTAGTCTGATACTGTTGATTCTGAATCTGATACTGTTTGATCAGTTCCCAGATTTCAGTTGCTTCATTAGATCGGTTTGCCATCGCTGCCCCCTGATTTGAATGTCCGTATTCCAATATCGACTTGATCATCCATGCGAACAATAAACAATAGACTGTCCCCAATGCCTGGATTCTCCTTTTCCTGTCAATCGGTCATTTTATCCTGTTCTGCAACCCTGGACTCCTCTATCAAAAGCGCTACGAAGATCGGTTTGAAACAGGGTACTCACAGTGAATTGGGCTTACAACGTCACTGTCATCAATTGATGCTCATCTGCCTCTTACCCAATCCTGACACCTGATGCTGCTGACGAACGGGAACAGGATCTCAGCGTTAAGAACAAACAATCTGTCGGCACTCGAACATTGCAGTTCTACATGCCGTTACCGACACTTCACCAATACCTTCACAGGTTTCAGCACAAATCTTGCAGCGATAACCACGATAGATATTGAGTATTCTTCGAACTGTCGCCGAACATCCTTGGGCGAGGACTTGTACCCCGAAGGGGTTGGCAGGCGAACTCACCCACTGCAAATTGGGAAGAGCTATTGAAAAATCATCAACTGTAAACTGACTGCAACCGAGTATTATTTCGCGACAGTTCTGATGAAGTAGATCTATCCATGAATCTGGACCACCTTTTATTTTTAAGAACTGTTTTGTGAATAACTCAGATTCGGAACTGTGCTTCGGAAAACCATAGAGTTCGCCCAGCATCCTTCCAATTAACCAAAGAGGAACGAACAATGCCAAAAGCATACTGGATTGCACACGTTACTGTGACCGACATGGAAAAATACAAAGACTATGTAAACTCGGCTCCTCCTGCCTTCAATAAATATCGCGCGAAGTTTCTCGCGCGAGGCGGAAGCTATGAAATCATGGAAGGCGAAGGTAAGAGTCGCAATGTTGTCATCGAATTTGAATCACTAGATGACGCAATTGCCTGTTACAGATCAGAAGAGTATCAGCAAGCCCGTAACCACCGAATAGACGCAGGAATTGCTGATATCACGATTGTGGAGGGAATTTGAAACCCGCCTAAACTTCATCCAAAGATTACCAGACTAAATTGTTAAAATCTGTTTTTTCAAGTTTCTGAGCAAATAGTACAAATAGGAGTTTGCCCATAATGTCCGAAGGCACTGTCATCAAGATCTTCATCACTCCTGAATCCGGAATGGCAATGAATTCTATCGATTCAGTTATGGCCGTACCAGGACGTGGACTGATTGGCGATCGCTACTATTCCCTCTCAGGCGAATTTTCGAAGCCAGAAATTGAACCTGACCAGGAAATTACCCTAATCGAATCAGAAGCATTCGACGAGTTGAGAGAAAAACATGGAATCTCCCTTGACTATTCGGAGTCTAGGAGAAATGTGCTGACTCAAGGCGTTGACCTTAACAGCCTTGTAGGTAAGAAATTCCAAGTGGGTAATGTTACGCTCACCGGAATGCGATTCTGTGAACCCTGCACCTACTTGAGTGGACTAACAGGACATCCAAAATTGGTTAAGCAGTGGCGCGGTCGGGCTGGGTTGCGAGCGCGTATCGATAACGGTGGCGAGATTTCTATCGGCGACAAAATTATCCGTTAGAACGAATTTGATCGCATATCGCTTGTCTGACTTTCCTTCCACATTAAGTCTCCTGCTCACAATCATAGGCAATCAAATTGGTTCGGATTGAATATTGAGAAGGGTTCTTTCGCCTCGACCAAACACCAGTCCAAGTAGGTGAACCGGTTTACCACGATCCCGGTACTTGTCACCGTAGCCATGTTCGCGCATCTGTGAAATCGTTGCTGCCATTGCGATTTCAGCCTCACTTTCGTCCTCAACCACCTTGAATTCCATCACAAACACTTGCCCAGCATGAAATACCGCCATATCTTTACGTCCGCGACTCGATGCCTCCTCAACACGAAGATCTAAGTCAATCGCTCGAAAGCACGCATACAGCATGCCGGCATACCAAGCCTCATAACGCCCCACATTATTGCGCCATGGATAAGGTATGCTCGCCATAAAAGACTGCACCTTTTCACCGAAGCCCGTAAAGTCGTTCGCTTTCAATAACGCCCTGAACTCTTGACCGTCGTTATACACTTCATAGGAATTCTTCCCCAGATAACTCAACAGTTGATTGTTCAAACTCTGTTGTACTTCGAAATTGGGATATTCCAGACGGTAGAAGGTTTTGAATCCTCGTTGTAACTCCTCGGCAATGGTCAGGTAGCCGGCTTGAAACAGCAGTGCCTCGATGCCAATGTCATCCACATAAAATTTGGATAACGAATAATCATCGGCAACCAGATTTTCCAGTTCAATCGGGCTGAACTCCTTTTCCATCAGCACTTGGAACAATAATTTGGGTGAACCGGTTCGAATCCAATGGGGTTTAAACTTCTTTTGCTTAAACAACAACAGCACACCAAATGGATTGTAGACGCGTTCCTGACCGAGCCAATGATAGCCGTTGTACCAATGGCGAATCTTGTCTCGATCCAGGTTGACCAACTCTGGGGCGAATACTTCATCGAGTTCTTGGTCTGTGAAGCCACAGATAGTGGCGTAGTGAGGGTTTAAGGTGATATCACAAAGATTATTCAAACCTGAGAATAAACCGGCTGTAGCAAACATGCTGATGCCAGTGACGAAAACGAATTGGACATGTTCGGCGCAATCCTTGATAATTCCATACAATCCACGCAGGTAATCCCGGTTTTCCTTGGCAAGTTGAGGGTTATCCAATACGTCAAGGATCGGTTTGTCGTATTCGTCAACCAATACAACAACTGGTTTGCCAGTTTTGTGGTGCAAGTGATGAAGCAGATTCATTAGACGAATCGGCCCAGAATAAAAATCTTGAATAGGTGTTTCTAGTCCGGAATTGCGCTCATAAATCAGTAATTGTGCGTGTACATTACGCTCAAGGTCTCCTGGTTCATTGTACTTTCCACCAAAACTCAACCGTATAACTGGATAAATCACTGACCAATCCCAATGCTGATGAATCGCCAGTCCCTGGAATATTACTTCGTGGCCCTCAAACAGGGATTTAATGGTATCCAGCAACAGACTTTTGCCAAACCGGCGTGGTCGGGAAAGGAAATAGAATCGTCCTTCGTCTATCAGTTTTTGAATGAGGATTGATTTGTCAACGTAGTAGCAATCATCTTCTCGGAGCATTCGCAGATTTTGAATCCCAATGGGAAGCTTGCGACGCCCGTTTGTGCTACTCATGAAGAACGCTAAATGTCTAAGAAGAGTTGATCATAAAAGTGGACGTTAGGAAAAAGTTAACTGCCTCACTTTAAAATCAGACCTCTAATGTGGGTAACCATCACCACTCGGAAATTGATGGCAAGTAAATCAAGTGCTCTCTATCAGGTCCTGTTGAGACCATGTCAATGGATACGCCTGTAGCTTTGGTAATCCGTTGCAAGTAAGCCTTGGCATTTCGTGGCAATTGATCATAGTCCTGAATCCCACTTGTATCCTCTTGCCAGCCTGGCATTTCGACATATACAGGCTCACACTGACCCAGTCGCCAGGCATTTGCAGGCCAGTCTGAATGTTCAACACCATCAACCGTATATCCGGTACAGATTTTGATGGCCTCTAAGCCATCCAACACATCAAGCTTGGTAATACACAACCCATCAAAATGATTCAGTTGATGCGCGCGTCGTATCAGTACTGCATCAAACCATCCACAGCGACGCGGTCGTCCAGTCGTTGCACCGAATTCATCACCAGTCTTCGCAATGTACGAACCCACTTCGTCATGCAATTCCGTTGGAAAAGGCCCACTTCCAACCCTTGTCGTATACGCTTTAACGATCCCCAGTAGATGATCAATTCTAGTTGGCGATATTCCGGCACCTGTACCGATTGCGCCGACCCCGGTATTTGACGAGGTAACAAATGGGTAAGTACCATGATCAATATCGAGCATGATCCCTTGGGCACCTTCAAACAGTATTTTCTGACCCTGCGCCAATGAACGACCAATCTCGGTGGTAACATCGCAAAGCATAGGCACCATCCACTCGGCAGCTTCAGACAGTAAATCCAGAATGCGACTGCTGTTTACCGCCTGTTGATCCAATCGCTCGGTTAACAGAAAATTGTGATAATCCAGCAGTTCTTCTATTTTCTGCCGGGCAGCTTTCAGATCAATCAAATCATGAGCCTTAAGCCCGCGTCTTGCAATCTTGTCTTCGTATGCAGGCCCAATTCCACGACTGGTCGTGCCAATGGCTTGTTTACCTTTTTTTATTTCGCGGGCGCGATCCAGCGCGGCATGGCTGGGGAGCAGTAAACTGCAATCTTCACTGATTCGCAGCCGATCCGTGATTGGACCAAGATGGGCCTCTAGCTGTTCGATTTCTTCCTGCAAAGCTTCAATCGATAGTACAACGCCGTTCCCTATGTACGCAGTCACGTGTTCACGCAGAATTCCGGCAGGTATGAGATGAACGACCACCTTGTGGCCCCCTGTTACCAGAGTATGTCCAGCATTGTTTCCACCTTGAAATCGAACAACGAGGTCCGCTTTCTCACTCAGGCAATCGACAATCTTACCCTTGCCTTCATCCCCCCATTGTCCACCGAGAATTGCCAGTGTTCTGATCATCATGTTTCACCACTAATACTAAACGGTACAACCTGCCACTCACCTGTAGCAAAGGAGAACTCCCGGTCGCAACTATCAACCAAACTCGCGCGTATCTGGTCCGGTAATTGGTAAATCACCCGCTCACCTCGTTCAATCAACTCTGTAATCTTCGCCTTTGGAACCTCGGCATTAAGCGGTACCAAAACAGCCTTTGTACAGCGGCCATGTATCGCTCGGCGCAGCAGCCGTAGATCGCCACTGAATCCGGTTGCGGCACAGGGTTTGCCGTAGGCAGCCATAACGCCATCATAGCGACCACCTTTGGCCAATGGTTGTCCATAACCTGGTCCATACGCGGAAAAAATCACCCCGGTGTGATACTGATAGCCACCAACCTGGGCATAGTCAACGTGCAGCGAAACATCGGTATTTTCCTTGGCAACCTGTCGCACAACGCGCTCAAACTCAACCAGCAGTTGAGGTAAGCTCTCACTTTTTATACCCAACCGTTCTTTGGCTTCATCAACGATCTCGATACCACCGTTCAAATCGATCAAATCTGCAAAGGTTTCCACTGCCGGAGTCGACAGCTCAAACTGTCTTGCCAGCTCACGCAATTCAGGTTTTGATTTCAGATTTAACGCATGGATTAATTGATTCTCTGCGGGCGAGCCCTTCATTCCAAACTCCTGTAATAGACTCTCAATGATGCCAACATGTCCCAGCGAAATTGACAATGACTCAATACCGGCAAGACTCAAAGTTTCGACCATTAAGCGAATGACTTCGCAATCCGACTGCAGCGAAGACGACCCAAATAACTCTGCTCCAAACTGCAACAGTTCCCGACTACTGCCAGTACTGGGAACCCGCGCAAGCAATGACGAACCGAAATAACAAAGTCGTACGGGTTGATTTTGAACGGGCAGGTGCAAGGCTGCCATCCGCGCAACTTGCGGGGTCATGTCAGCTCTAATTCCGAACATTTTACCGCTGACGTAATCCGGTGTTTTTACCGTCAGCACATCAAGGTCTTCGTTGGTACCACCCAGCAGGCATTCGACAAAGTCAGCCAATGGCGGAACCACCAACTCATAACCGTTCTGATAGAGGCAATCGAGCACCTTGCGTCGCAACTGCTCAAACTCCCACCCGTCGTAGGGCAGAATCTGTTCGACCCCATCGAGTTGAATCCAACCGGAATTCGTCAATTGAAAATCTCCTGAGGACTACAGAAAGATTGTCCTATGCGAGAGAATGACTGAGGCAATAAACGCGGCAACTCAATGCGCGCTAAAACTATAGGCTACTGGCAATCCAAATCAGTCCCAATCCAAGTGCGACAGCAATCATACCGATGCGGCGCAAAGATTCGACTCTTGCTTCGAGTAGCATTTTCAGCAGGTTGCGGGAAACATCAGGCAGGGCAAAATAGACCGCGCCTTCAATTACCAGCACTAAACCCACCGCAGCAAGAATGATCTGCCAAGTATCCACTGCTGCCTAATTTCAGCAGCTAACCACCCGTCAGATTTGCATTCCCTGCACTATCTGACATGCCCGATAAACCGAGCGTGTCCAGTGAACCATCAACTTCAGCGTTATCACCCAAAGAACCTTTGAAGTACTTGAAGAATTCTGAGTTTGGCTCAAGGATAAGCAAATCATCTTTACTCCGGAAGGTGCTGCGATAGGCATTCAAACTGCGATACAGTCGGTAAAAGTCGGCATCTCGACCAAATGCATTGGCGTAGGTGAGTGTCGAAATAGCATCGCCTTCACCGCGGACTTGTTGAGCTTCACGATACGCATTGGCAACAGTGATTTCCCGCTGCCGATCCGCATCGGCTCGAATTCGTTCTGCAGCTTCCGCACCTTGCGCCCGCAGCTCTTTTGCCACCCGGGCACGTTCGGCGACCATTCGAGCATAGACACGTTCACTAACCTCGGGGTCAAGGTCGACACGTTTGAGTCGAACATCAACCACTTCAACACCGAACTCTGAAGCTTCCTTGTCAACCGCGCGTCGCACAGTTTCCATAATCTCCGCGCGATCTCCGGAAATGACGTCCTGAACCTCTCGCTTACCAAATTCCTGTCTGAGACTGTCGTTGACCCGCTGGGCAAGTCGGGCGCGCGCATTGGATTGCAAGCCACCGACCGTAACGTAATACTTGGCCACATCCCGAATTCGCCATTTCGCAAACGAATCGACAACCAGGTTCTTTTTCTCACCCGTCAGGTAAAGTTCTGGGTCTGCATCCATGGTCTGAATGCGAGCATCAAAAAACTGAACGCTGTTGATAAAGGGTTTCTTGAAATGAATACCAGGCTCATCGTGAGATTCAACAATTCGTCCAAACTGAAAAATAATCGCCCGTTCGCGTTCATCGACAAAATACACGGTTTCGTAGATCAGCACGCCGAATACGACGGCAACCACTCCCAAAACTACTGCCTTGATTGACATCTTCTTTCCTCAGATATTGCTGCCGGCTAACCGCCGATCCTCAGGTCGCGACTGTCAGTCCGATTTGGACGGTTCGAATTGCTGATCAGATCAGGCTGATCGTCAATCCGCCCAATGCGACCGTCGCTGGCATTCAACCCACTACTGTTGCGGCGTTGGATAAGTTGATCCAGTGGCAGATAAATAATATTGTTGCTGTTTTGCTGATCAATGATCAACTTGGTTGAATTGTTCAGAACTTCTTCCAGGGATTCAAGATACAAACGATCCCGTGTGATCTGCGGTGCTTTACGATACTCGTCATAAATTTGTTCGAAACGGGAAGCCTCACCCTCTGCCCGAGCCACGATACTTTCCTTATAGGCTTGCGCTTCCTGCAAAATTCTCGCTGCCTGACCTCGCGCCCTCGGGATAATGTCATTCGCGTACGCTTCGGCTTCGTTCTTTAAACGCTCTTCGTCTTCACGCGCTTTCACTGCATCGTCAAATGCAGCCTTCACTTCGGCGGGCGGTTGCGCATTTTGCATCTCGACCGCGCGGACGTTAACCCCGGTTTTGTATCGGTCTAGAATTTCCTGCAGCAAGGTGCGAGTGTCTTGGGCAATTTCGGCTCGGCCTGCAGTAATGGCAAAGTCCATGGTACTGCCACCAACGATTTCCCGCACTGCACTTTCTGTGGCCTGACGCACCACCAGGTGAATCGGATCGCTGACATTGAATAGCAAATCCTTCGGATCCTTAATGTCATACTGCACCGCGAACTGAATATCGATGATGTTTTCATCTGCGGTCAGCATCAAAGCTTCACGCGTGACTGGCGTAATGGTCCGATTGCGTTCACTGACGCGATACCCGACTTCAACAGTATTGACTTTCTGTACATTGACAATCAATACTTCTTCTACCGGAAAGGGGATGTGCCAGCGAAGGCCCGCATCGGTCGTGCGCGTATATTCACCGAACCGCAATTCGACACCTTGTTCACCTTGCTCGACGACGTACAGACCACTCGAGATCCAGATGCCGACGACAATCACCAGTGCCAATAATGCCAATGTCTTTCGCGAACCTGGCTTTTTCGCAGAACCACCGCCAGAGTCCGCCGGATCAGCCGGACCACTGGAGCGGCCACCACTGCCGAATTTCGAGAAAACACGCGAAAACTTATCCTGTATATCACTGACAATGTCATCAATTTCCGGCGGACCCGATGACCCGCCGCCACGTTGTCCCGAATTCCTGTCCTGACGACCTTTGTCGGGTTCATCCCACGGCATTTTATGTACTTACCTCGAAAAATAAATTGAGCGATATCTAGAGTCGCGTATAACCCGCGCTCAATCTGTTATGAACAAAGCGCTGCTGAACAGTCAATTATACGAACATGACCAATGAAAGATATAAGGGTTTGTCCGTGCAAAATCAATCCTGTTGCGCGACTTTCGGCTTGATTTGCCAATATTCGTCTTTGAAATCACGATTTGCAGTCAGCCAATTGACGTCACTGCTGCGCATTTCAAGATCCAGCACCGTTTCTCCCGATTCAAGAATCTCCTCGTGTCTGACGCCGATTCTAAGGTAAACAGAAGCGCGCAGTTTCCCCGCGCAAGCGGGCAGACAGATGCGAGCACGCACGTAATCTTTGCGAAAAAAATGACTGAGCGCAGCAACCAGACTCTCGACACCATCACCTGTTATCGAAGACAGCCAAATCTTTCGCACTTCGCCTGCTTCATTGGTTTTGGTCTTTGCGGTGATATCCAATAAATCAATTTTGTTGTAAACAGCGAGTCTAGGAATATCCTGCGCACCGATCTCGTCCAGCACTGACTCAACATCGGCGATTCTCTGGTCAGCATCCTCACTGGACGCATCAATCACATGCAGCAGCAACGAAGCACTTGAGACTTCTTCAAGCGTTGCATGAAAGGACGAAACCAAGCCGTGCGGCAACTCCCTGATAAAGCCCACCGTGTCTGACAGAATCACCGGACCGTAATCGGGAAGCTCAATCCTGCGCATGGTCGTATCCAAGGTTGAAAAAAGTGCGTCTTGCGACAAAACACCCGCACCGCTCAAGCGATTAAAGAGCGATGACTTACCAGCATTGGTGTATCCCACCAAGGCAACTGTAGCAATCGGCACTTTCTTTCGACTGTGTCGACGAAGCTCGCGTTGGGTTGAAACCTTGTCCAAGCGTTTAACCAGCGTTTTGATACGCTGCCCGATCAATCGTCGGTCAGTTTCCAGCTGAGTTTCGCCAGGGCCGCGCAGACCGATACCCCCTTTTTGGCGCTCAAGGTGCGTCCAACCGCGCACCAGCCGGGTTGACAGGTGCCGCAGTTGCGCCAACTCCACTTGCAATTTACCCTCTTTACTGGAGGCGCGGCTCGCAAAAATATCCAGTATCAGTCGCGTGCGATCAATCACGCGACACTGCACCGTACCCTCGAGATTGCGTTCCTGGATGGGTGAGATTGCATGATCCACAATTACGAGCGAAGCATGAGTTTGAGCGGCTAAGGCCTTGAGTTCCTCGACTTTTCCTGAGCCGATAAATGTTGAACTGCTCGGCGTACGGCGCTTTGACAGGATCACGCCGACCACTTCAGCACCCGCCGACTGCGCAAGCAATTGAATCTCTTCAAAGGGGCCCAACTCGTCAACTTGCTGACCTGCTTCCTGTCGAACCAGAATCGCACGCTCCGTATCAGTTGCGTTGGGAGAAGTCGTATTACTAGCTAGAAATCCGGTCAATCGTTCAGGCGGTTGGAATGTAACGCGGTGGGTAGAATAAATGGAATTGCTGGGGGGGGGGTTAAAAAATCACCTTCTGTCAGCACGGCAGGTGTGATGGATCAACTCACTACAGTATGGATTCATTCCGTTCAGTATATCCCAAAGCTGCTACAGCTTTTGACGCAACACTGCCGATCGAGTCAAACTGCCATAGATCGGCAGTAAACTTACCAAAAAACATAACCAGCGATTACGCGCCGAAATCGAAAGATTCTGTCTGCATGGGTAGCGGTCAAAGTACCAATCGATCAATTTCGATAATTCGATTTCAACTCACCGATTACATTTTTTATGGCTTTGGCAGACGCAACGCGATAGCTGAAATCGCCTGATGAAATGGTTTGTGCCATTCCTAGCCATTCGCTAGGCCGAAAACGCAATCAATCAGGCAGTTTCAAAGCTTGGCATTTCAAAATTCAGCATCGTGAGTTAACCGAAGTCAAGAATTCATAAGCTTACAATTCACGTTCAGCGACGAAATTCAAATAAGGAGCAAAGGCTTCGTTAACTGATTCCGGTGTCAAATCATAATCGTTCAGATCGAAACTGTGTCGCGGTTCGTTGCGACGTTGTTCCTCTTGCAATATGAGCCACTCCTGCATTTGATCGATCGCAGTTGTCTGCAAAGATCAATTCAATTGCGAATAAATGTCATGAACCACAGCCATCGGATCCCGAACCAAATCGCTGTACCGCACATCCACCCAGCGTTTTTCAATCTCAGGATGGTCTAATCTGAATTGAATCGCGTTGTTGAGCATATCGCACATCAGCACGACCTTGAGCAGCGCACAATGAAAGGCTGCCGCTTCCATGTGCCCAACATTACTCTTCACACTCGATATTCGCAACGGCAATGCCCGTTCGGTACTACTGAAGGCGGTCGCGAGTGCATTGCCTTCAATCGGGTCTCCAACGGGCGTACCCGTCGCATGGGCTTCGATGTAATCGAATTGGGACTTATAGACCTTACTTGACAAAATCAAGTAAATGCATACTCTCTTGACGGATCATCGAGGTTACCTAGGTAATCGCCTCTCCCACGTCCAATCGCCCGAGTCCCCAAGGCTTTAATATTCAATGCAGCATTCACATCTGCATTGTCCGAATGATCACAGACCACACACCGGAATACCGCCTGACTCCGGCGATTGTCTGCATCAATGTGTCCACACGTATGACACCGGCGACTGGTATTGATCGCACTGACTTCTATCACTTCAGTTTTATATGCCAGCTTCTGCTTCAATCCATACCAGCCGGTGTTCAATATCTCGCGATTCAATCCCGACTTGGCCGCTACATTCACTCCGGGTTCTTCGACTGTGCCTTTGGCTGATTTTGTCATCCCTTGGGTGCTTAAATCCTCTACCACTGCATACTGATAATCATTGGCAATGGCTCGGGATTCCTGGTGATGCCAGTTCGAACGAATGTGCTTGATCTTACGTGAGGCTTTCTTCGCGCGTTTGCGGGTTTTCAAATACCGGTTCGAGGGCTTGATCCCCTGTTTGTGAATCGGTCTTTGCTGACGCGCCATCCGGCGCTGATAACGGTTGCGCTTCGCTTCAAGTGTCTTGACATCCGGTAAGTGTCTGATCTCACCCTCACTGGTTGCAAACTGACCCACATTCATGTCAATGCCAACAGCTCTACCGTTATCTGTTACTTGAATCAATTCCTCACTGACTTCATAACACACGGTTGCATAATACTTGTCTTCTTCCCGTTTGATCACCACTTGCTTGGTGTTACAACCGTCGTAGGGATTGGAACCGCTCAACACCACCTGACCGATTCTTTGCAAATGTAGACTGGTACCGCTTAGTTTAAAAGAACCTTCCGGAAATGTGACTGAATCATCGTGGTAGATTTTGGACTTGAACTTGGGATAGCCTTTCTTGGATTTGAAAAACTGCTGCCAGGCATCAGCTTGATATTTTAGTGCGTAGCGTATGGGGGCATACGGCAGTGTCTTGAGCCATTCGGTTTGCTTGCGCAGTTCGGTGAAACATTTACCGAGAGAGAAGAAACTTGTTTCAGGACGCGGCAAGGACTGATCATCCTCATGGGCGCGCATCATTTGCTGGTTGATACCAAGGAAGTGATTCCACACAAAGCGGGTGGCACCCAGGCACTGGTTGAGTAAATTGGCCTTGGTGCGGGTCAGTGGATACAGGCGATAACGAATGTTTCGGTGAGGCATGGATATATAACCGATCTTATAGGATTGTATTATATATCATTGTTATTATGTTTATTATTAATGTTGTCAACTTATCTATATAGTGCGCCGTGGAAAGGTGCTTGTCTCTAGTGGGTGCGAATCCCACCCAACAGTTGTCGTTGTCGGTTGGTAGCGACTGAAACGGATCATGGAGGTAACGACATGGTTTGAAGCATTTCAGATAGAAGGGTTGCGTAAGGCAACTCAGCGACCATACGGGCCAGAACGCGAGTGAACGTTGAGCAGGCCTCGAAAATAGTAATGCGGAAGCTGATTCTGTCTATATTCAGAAGAAAGCCGGTGGCATCTTGGGAAGTAAGCGACATCAGCACTGAGATGTTTCCGCCGGGGTATTGACGCTGGCTGTAGGTAACGGTTGAATCTCCCCACTATGTTGCCCACTACATAGTGGGGACTATCTCGCCAACCGAACTATGTAGCGTAGTTTCTGAAGGCAACGTTATCATGTTGAAAAGAAATAATAATAGTGTACGAATTTTCGAACAACGCTACATAGTATTTCTACGCTCACAAGCTGTCGAGAAACTTCATCAGTTGATCATCTGCGGTAAAGCGCGTTGGTTTTTGCGAAAGTGGCGTCACTTTGGCGAGTGCCTGAATTTTCATCTCCATCGTCGCTTCTACGTAGATCTGAGTAGTTTCAACATGCTCGTGCCCTAACCACAATGCAATGGTTGACCGGTCTACGCCACCTTGCAACAACTCCATTGCCGCGGTGTGCCGCAATAGGTGGACGCTGAGTTGTTTAATTGCGAGTGTAGGGCATTGTATGGCTGCCTTTTTTTGATGTTTTTTCAACATGTACTGAACACCGTGGATCGTTAACGAGTCACCGCGAAAATTTGGAAACAATTGCTTAGAGTTTCCACGGTCCGGTTCCCGCATCCAGCGGGTCAGCACTGAACGAGTGGATTTTGCCAGCGGTGTACAACGTTGCTTACGTCCTTTACCGAAAACCCGCAAGTGAGAACTTTCACCCAAAATGACATCTTCGCGCTTCAGTGCGGTCATCTCCGATACCCGAAGCCCAGTTTGTACTGCCGTGAGAATAAAGGCGTGATCGCGCCGCCCAATCCACGTACTGCGCACGGGAGCGTTCAGCAACGCGACCACCTCTTCCCGGCGAAGAAAGCCAATTTGTTTGTGCACAAAACGTTTGGCCGGAATAGCCAGCACTTTTTGAATTTGTACTGAATGTTCGGGGAACGTCTGCTCAAATGCGTAGCGGAAAAACGACTGAATTGCAGTCAATCTCAGATTTCGGGTGCGGATACTGACCTTACGGGCAGTTTCCAGATCATCAAGAAACGCTGAGATTAAAGTTTCATCAAGCTGATTGAACAGTAACTTGGAAGGTTCCTGTCCCAAGTATTTGGCTGCAAAATCGAACAGTTGTCGAAATGTATCGCGATATGACTTGACCGTATGATGGCTTGCTTGACGTTGGTTGGTCAGGCGTTGAAAAAAGTACTGCTTGATCAGAACGGTCAATTCATTGGGGGTGGTGTGAGGATTCATAACACACCTTCCCAACGACGTTCGAGTTTTCGCATGGCCTGTGACATCAACCCAGGATTACTTTCCAGATACCAGTAGGTATTGCCAATGCGCACATGGCCCAGGTAGGCCGAAAGCACGGGCAATATCTTTTCCGGATCGGCATCGCTGCGATAACAATTCTCCAGAGCTCTGACTGCGAAGCGGTGTCTGAAATCTTGCAGACGTGGTCCATGGGAATCATGCGTTTTGCGCAGACCAGACTGGATTGTCAAAGCGCGGAAAGTGTCTTGTACCAGCCCTTTGGATAATCGTGTGCCGTTGCGCGTTACAAACAACTGTTCGGCCACTGGGTGGCCGCACCAATATTGTGCCCGCCGCTGTATATACTCCTCAAGCGCTGTACAGGTCGACTCATGGATTGGAACAAGACGCGTACGATCGTATTTTTCCGCATGAACTGTGATCAATGCACGATTTAAATCGACATCCTTGAGTTTTAGTCCGCAGGCCTCACCGGGCCGCATTCCTGTAACGCACAGCAATCCAATCAAACAATAGTAGGTCCATGGACGCAATGCATCATGTCGTGTTCGACAAGGCATATTTTGTGCGCTCTGCATCAAGATGCACACTTCTTCTTCCGTGTACAGATATGGTTTCGGTCGACTACGCTTTGCCGACAGTACATGGAAAGCAGGAATTTCGGTTCTTGGATCAGCAATTTGTCGATAACGCGCAAATTCTCGTACCATGCCAAGACGGGCAACCGCCCAAGCAGGCTTTGCTTCGCCCGGCAACTGCGCCCATTTGACCGCCCATGCTTCGGTGATATACGATTGCTTGTGCTGCTCGAGATACATGACAAATTGCGTCAAATACCGTTCTGCATCAGACAGTTTAAATCCGAGGCTACGTCTGAGGTTCACGTAATCGTGAACCGCCTGTTTCATTGTATTCATCAGCTTACTCCCGGCCACCGCAGTGTCAAACCACGCAGTGCATCAATATCGACCTTGGTGTAAATATGCGTGCTCTCAAGGTCGCGGTGGCTGAGCAAGTTTCCAATCTGTTCCAGTGAGGCACCTTGGCTCAACATTGTGGTGGCAACCGCATGTCGTAATTGATGGCTCCCGCGGGTTGGCGCATCGATGCCAGCGCGCTGGATTTGACGACTGACCAGGCTGCAAACACCGACTGAAGTTTTAAATCCGTCGTATGGCGCATTGACACGCAAAAACACGCGTCGGCTGTGACTTTTCGGACGCGCATTTTGCAGATAATCAACCATCGAATCACCGATTTGTTGGGTTAACGGATAGCGACTTTGACGCCCACTTTTTAACGTTACGGTCAGCGTTGAAGTGCTCCAGTCAATATCATCAAGTGTCAAGAATGCCACCTCGCAAGCACGTAATCCCAACCGTGCGAGCAACAAAATGATTGCGTAGTCTCGCTTTCCGGTCGCCGTAGTGCAGTCAACGCTGTCCAATAGCTTTTCCACCTGTTCGGATGCCATTGCGCGCGGCAACGATTGCTGTGACCAGCCCGCCACCGAAGGTACTTGAGAGATTGTTTCAGTCAGTTTTCCGGTTTGACGATTCACATAGCGCAGAAACGAACGTAATGCAACGGCAATAGCTTGTACGCTTGCAACTTGATTCAATAGTTTGGCTTTATGACGCAAATAACTAATCACGCCTTCGGTGCATAATGAATCAAAATCCACAGCTTCATTGCCAAATTGATAATGGAGGAATTCTCGAACGACTGCGCGATAACACCGAATGGTGCCTCCGGCCAGATTCCTTTGTACTCGCAAATACTGCGCATACTGCGCAACACAATGGTCCACCGATGACAAGACTTGAACTGTGCAAGTCAAAGCTGGAAGTCCTTCCGATTGTAAATAGATGGATAAATGCCCAATCGCATTGCGTGCATGCGTTCGCACGATGCCTTTCTTGGTTTCCAAATAGCGTTCGGTCTGTTCTTCCGAAAATGTGTCGAGTCCAATTTGCTGCTCTGCCAACCATTCGCTGAATCGGGCAACGTGACGCGATATGCAATAAACAGTTACCGGTGCATACTGTTTTGCGCGTAATACCTCAGCAAATTGGGACAAATGTGAAGCGAACGGTCCAATTGCTGGCCGTCGAAACGTAATTTGATCATAATTCCGATTACTCATAATATAGCTCCTGCCCATAAACGGGCTGTGATTGAAGCCTATACTATGTCGTCATCGATTTGATTTTTTACAATTAAATTAGGATGTTAATAAACTACGCTACATAGTTCGGTTGGCGAGATAGTCCCCAATATAAACGGTTGAAATTCCCCAGTTGTGGGAACAAAGGTTTGCCTTCCTGCCTTTTAAAAGGCAGGAAGGCAAAATCGATAATTTTGCTCTATGGTTCGGGTTTTCCACACCTCAACCTAGAACACAACCATGATACTATTGGAAGGCTATTTAATGATTCATGAACTACGACAACAAGGGCTATCGATCAGTAGCATTGCCAGGCAACTGAATCTGGATCGAAAGACAGTACGCAAATATTTACACACCGAACTCACTGACGTTGGCGTCCGTGCTCGGTCACCGTTAGTGGGTAAGTTGGAACCCTACCATAGGTATTTGACTGACCGTATCTCAACGTATCCGACATTGACCGGTACGCGCCTTTTGCGGGAGATTCGCACACTGGGCTATCAAGGTGGCTATTCGATCTTGCTCGATTATCTGCGCACGATACGTCCACCTGTGGAACACTATTTTGAGGTTCGCTTTGAAACGCCACCTGGCCAACAGGCGCAAGTAGACTTTGCCTGTTTCAATGTTCGCTTCAATGACACCCCGGAGGTGATGAACCGGGTGTGGTTATTTACCATGGTATTGGGACACAGTCGGTATCTCTTTGGTGCGTTCTGCAAACGACAGGATATGGCGACCGTGGTACGCATGCATATTGAGGCATTCGAGTACTTCGGTGCGGTGCCAAGGGAATTGCTTTATGATCGGATGAAAACTGCGGTGATTGGCGAAGACCAAGACGGCAACGTGATATACAACCAGACGCTGCGCCAGGTGTTGCAGCACTATGATACCAGTGCGCGGGCCTGCCAGGCGTACCGGCCTCGGACCAAAGGCAAAGTGGAACGCCCCTACAGATATATCCGAGAGGACTTCTTTTTAGGCAGTCAATTCAATAACATTGATCATCTCAATGGTGAGTTTCACAAGTGGCTTGAGGCGGTGGCTAACCGCCGTTTACACCGGACTACCGGTCAGTATGTTGATCAGGCGTTTGCCGCTGAGTTGACGGCCATGACAGCATTGCCGAAACGGCGTTATGAGGCACTGTTGGCTTTGGAAAGAAAGGTCAATAACGAAGGTATGGTGGCCTACGGTGGCAACTACTATTCGGTGCCTGACGGCACCAAGAGCCGTATTTTGGAAGTTCAGGTCAAGCCGCTTGAGTTGCACGTTGTTGACCACGGCAAGGTGATTGCCCGCCATGCGATCAGTGACGGCAAGGGCCTGCGGATCATGGATCCGACACATCGCAAAGCCCAGCCGGCTGAACCGGTTGAGGAGTTGTCGCAGCCGGACCCTGCGCTGCGCAGGCCACTTAACTTTTACGATGCGGTCGGGCAACGACTGGCGGATACCGATGAGCAGGTGCGCGCATGAGTGTTGCAGTATTAGACAATATTCGCCAAACGCTGGTCAGGTTGAAGATGCCGTTTGCGCTGGAGCACTTCTCCTGGGTGGTCAGACAACTCGAAGACGGTCAGCTCAATGCCTTAGAGGCGATGGATGCATTATTGACCGAGGAGTTGACCAATCGCGAGAACCGGCGGATCAAAATGTCGATTAACACGGCAGGGCTGATGCCACCCAAGTCTCTTGAGTCGTTTGATTTTGCGTTTCAGCCGTCCCTGGATCGCAACCGTATCGAGGCACTGGCTGGGTTGGATTTTATTGAGCGAAGGCAGGTGGTGCACTTTCTGGGCCCGCCTGGTACCGGTAAAAGCCATTTGGCGACTGCCTTGGGGGTCAATGCCGTCAAAGCTGGCAGGAGTGTTTATCGCGCCACACTGACCGATTTGGTCGACACGCTGGCCAAAGCACACCAAAACGGTCAATTGACTGTCAAACTGCGTCAGTTGGGTCGTCCGGCGTTATTGATCATCGATGAGATCGGTTATTTGCCACTACCGAAAGATGGTGCCAATCTGTTTTTCCAACTCGTCAGTGCACGCTATGAAAAAGGCGCCATGATTCTGACCTCCAATCGCACTTTCGGTGAATGGGCTGAGGTGTTTGGCGATCCGGTGGTTGCGACGGCTTTGCTGGACCGGTTGTTGCATCATGCGATTGTCGTTCAGATCGAAGGGGCCAGCTACCGACTCAAAGCACATGTGGATTTAATTCCGGAAATTGCAGCCAATCCGTTGCTTAAACCGGCGGTCAAGAAAAAGCGCGGCAGGCCCAAGAAAACACCGCAAGTATAGCGCGCTCCTTGGGCTCAAGCGCAAACTGAAATGTTGACACAATTGAATGTCGAACAATTTAAAAATAATAATCTCAGGAGGCTCTGATCTACAATAACGGCTGATCACCGATTCACCCGAAAGTGGGGATTTTCAATCGCGACTTTTGGGGATTTTGAGACCGTTACCTACACTGGCACGTGTGGAAGAGGAGAGAGGTGGCAACACGGGAAGCCCTGGCAGTGGTGAAGCACACACCAAACTGGTAATCCGCGAGGACTGGACTGGGCTGTCAGGGTGGGTACGCCAGGCTAACTGGCATAAGGGTAGTCGGTGAAAGTCCGATGGATAGTAAATGTTAACCACATGCTGTCGCCGCGAGCCGTGCGCTGATACTCGTGAGGGTATTGGTGAAGTGTCGGTAGCGGTACGCATAGCCGCGATGATAGAGCATCGAAAAACAGGTCTTTTAGAGAGTCGAGACTTTTCACCCGGTCGAAGACAATATCGGCTGTACTGTAATGGTGAGGTACATTTGATCTCTGCGGTGTCGAAGGAATCGATGGATGTGCGCATGCCCTATGTTGGGACCTGGGAGGGGTTTATCTTTCCTTGACGGTCGTGTCAAGGACGCTGAAAGAAAGGAGGTATTCTGAATTTGAAGATGAACGGGATAAACCAGTCGGATGCAGGCATAGTACTGATGACAGCGGCGAACAAAGAGGTGCAAGCCTTGGCGGAGTCGAACGAGGGAAGGGCTGCAACCAAAGGGAATCTGCAAAGCCAAAGCACGTGCCGCACACGGGGGCGGGAGAGCGTGTCACAGGCGGTGGAGCGGATACGGCAGGCTGTGAAGAGAAATCCGAAGGAGAAACTCACTGCGCTGTTGCACCATATATCGGTAGATACGCTTTGCTGGTCGTTTTACTCATTGAAGAAGAACGCAGCGGCAGGTGTTGACGGTGTTGTATGGGAAGAGTACGAGCAGGAGTTGGACAGTCATTTGGCTGACCTGCACCGGCGCGTACATACAGGTGCGTACCGGGCGCTGCCATCGCGGCGGGTGAATATCCCCAAAGCCGATGGTGGGACACGACCGCTCGGCATTGCTGCATTGGAGGACAAGATTGTCCAAAAGGCGGTGGTGGAGTTGATTCTTACGCCGATTTACGAGGCGGAGTTTCTTGGATTCAGTCATGGATTCCGGCCGGGACGGGGAGCGCATGATGCGCTCGATGTGCTGGCTTACGGAATCACGGAGCGCAAAGTCAACTGGATAGTAGACGCAGACATTCGTGCATTCTTTGATCGTATAGACAGAGACTGGCTGGTTCGGTTTCTGGAGCACCGTATCGGGGACAAGCGGGTGATTCGCCTGATTATCAAGTGGCTGAACGCTGGTGTAATGGAAAGTGGTAAATGGCAGGACGACTTACGCGGAGTTCCACAAGGAGCGATTGTGAGCCCCGTTCTGGCTAACGTTTACCTACATTATGTGCTGGATTTGTGGTTTCACAAAAAGTGGAGGCCGAATCAGGCACGGGGGCAGGCGATGATAGTTCGCTATGCGGATGACTTTGTGGTCTGTTTCCAATACCAACAGGACGCACAGCGGTTTGTGTGCGATCTGGAGAAACGACTAAGGGATTTTGCATTGGAGTTGCATCCTGACAAGACCCGCATGATCGAGTTTGGGCGTTTTGCTTGGCAAGACCGCACGGCTCGTGGTGAGGGTCGTCCTGAGACGTTTGACTTTCTGGGTTTTACGCACTATTGTCGTAAAACAAGAAAAGGCAAATTTGGGCTGGGACGTAAACCGATTGCAAAACGGGTTAACCGCACACTTAATCGGATTAAGGCTGAGTTGCGGCGGCGGATGCACCATGATGTGTATGAAGTTGCCCGCTGGCTGGGACAAGTGCTGCGTGGCTGGTTAGGCTACTATGCTGTACCCACCAGTGGACCGTCCCTGAATTCTTTCGTTCACTGCATCAAAGCAATTTGGCTGAGAGTTCTGCGTCGACGGTCTCAAAAAGACCGTTTCTGCGGTATCCGTCTCGACCAGATTGTTCAAACGTGCTGGCCGCCTGTGAAGATATTACACCCATGGCCGGATCAACGGTTTGCCGTCAAACACCTAAGGTAGGAGCCGTATGCGTTAGCGCGCACGTACGGATTCTGTGCGGGGGGAAGGCAGTAATGCTTTTCCCTACCGCGACCGGAGAGGTTCGTAGTACCGGAGAAGTCGGGTAATGCCGATGGAGGGAAGGGACCTTGATTCGGAAGCAGTATGTAAAGGCAGAAAGGACATGACAACTGACGAAAGTCTAACAGGGTCAGATAAGGTTCAGAGACTACGGCGCATACTACATGCCAAAGCGAAGGCAGAACCGAAGTTAAGATTTCATGCGTTGTATGACAAGGTGTGGCGGATGGATTTTCTCACCGAAGCGTACCGGCAGGTGCGCCGCAACGGCGGTGCTGCCGGTGTGGACGGGGAGACGTTCGCGAACATTGAGGCATACGGGGTTGAGAGCTGGCTTGGGGAACTGGCGCGGGAACTTAAAGACAAGACCTATATACCCGGAGCGGTGCGACAGGTCTTGATTCCAAAGAAGCAAAAGGGCAAGTTTCGCCCACTGGGCATTCCTTGCTTGCGAGACCGGGTGGTTCAGACCTCGGCGATGTTAGTTTTAACACCGATCTTTGAGGCTGATCTCGGTGAGGAGCAATATGCCTATCGGGCGGGCAGGAGTGCGCACGATGCGGTCAATCGTATTCATGCGCTCCTGAACACGGGACACAATGAAGTGGTGGATGCTGATTTATCCAATTATTTCGGTGAGATTCCCCATGCTGAGTTGATGAAGAGTTTAGCCCGTCGCATCAGCGATGGTGCGATGCTCAGATTGATCAAGTCATGGTTGGAGATGCCGGTCGAAGAGGATAATGGCAAGGGCGGCAAACGCTGCACGAACCAGGCGAAGAAGTGGCGTAAGGGCAGCCCACAGGGTTCGCCCATATCGCCGCTGTTATGGGAACTTTCCCATAACAGCGGTAATGGGAACCTTATGATTATGGGAACCTAGACTATCCTGATCTTTGATTATCAATGGTATAGGCTAGAATCAGGTTCCCATAAGATTATTTCACTTCAGACCTCTGCGAGCATAGCAAGCAACTCATCCTGAACTCCTTTGAACTTGCCTTTGCGTAGACTCACGGGTCGCCACTTCTCGAGTGTATTCAACTTATCAGCCGGGTCCGATCGAAGATACATCTCGGTAGTCTGGATACTCGAGTGTCCCAACCACGCTGAGACTTTTCTAACGTCTCCGGTTGCTTCAAGAGTGTGAAGCGCGCAAGCATGCCTCAAAAGATGGGGCGTTACAGTCTTTTTTGCAATGGATGGTACATTTTGTGCCGCAGTTTGCGCATGTACGACAAGACGTTTTGCAAAACCGCGTCGAGTCATCCCTGTGCCCATGGAATTTAAGAAAAAATGTCGGTCGTTACTGTCATGTCGAACAGCCAGCCAGTCGCGCAGAGCACCGCGGGTGTCCGTCCAAAGCGGTTGAATACGTTGCCGTCGACCTTTACCCAAAATATGCACCTCATCAAGAGCTGGCATCTTCAGATCATCAAGCGCAAGCCCAACCAACTCCGAAACACGCAGGCCAGCGTTGTAGGTCAAGTACAGCATTGCCCGGTCCCGAATCCCAGTCGTAGTTTTCGGATTCGGCGCATTCAGCAGCGCACGCACTTCCTTGCGATCCAAAGAGCCAATGAGTGGTACGATGCCCTTCTTTATGGGGATTTCACGAACTTGTCCAGCAAGCGCAAGATACGCTGGATTGCGGAACTCGAGAAACCGAAAAAAAGCCTTGATCGCCGCGAGCCGAGCATTGCGTGTATTGACACTGTTGCCTCGCTCTGTTTCGAGATGCTCAAGAAACTTGAGAATGGTTTCAACATTCAGGTGCCCGATCTCAAGCTCACAGGGTCGGGCACCGTGTAGATTGGCAGTAAAAACGATCAACAGCTTAAAGCAAAGAGCATAGCTTTCTACGGTATGCCGACTCGTACCTTTGTCGCGTGGCAGGTATTCGCGCAAAAACTTTTCAAGTGAACAGGCAAGGTTACTCATTACACCCTCCCTGCCGATACAACCGTTCGGTTTGTTCAGAGATCTGTCGCAGCAACACCGGCGTTGCTTCAAGGTACCAATACGTGCCTGCAGCATTGGAATGTCCCAGATAAGTCGACAGTGCCAGCATGTGACGCCCCACATCTTCACGATCATTGGACAGCATGTTCTCGAGCGAACGAGTTGCAAACCCGTGCCTCAAATCGTGAAGACGCGTTCCCGGTTCGCCTGTCCCAGCTCGAAGACCACACTGTCGGGCCAATTTGACAAACACGGTGGACAGATAGACCGGACGCATCGGTCGACCAGTCGACAGTACAAACAGGTGTTCGCTGGGTCCGCCGAGTCGCTTCCTGTCTCGTAGGTATTCATCCATCGCTTGATGAACACTATCGCTCAACGGCACCAGACGGGACTTGCCGAACTTCGTGTTTCTGATCAACAGTCCATCTTCTGTCAAGTCTTTCAGCAACAGATTGGCTGCTTCCGATCGACGTAATCCGGTCGCAGCGATTAGACCCACGATGTAATGGAAAGTCAATGGCGTGATTGAGCCTGCTGGCCCCAATTGCAATGCCGCGTCCATGATCTGCGTGACCTCTGCCAGTGACAGCAAACAGGGTGTTGGCCGTCGTGAGATGGTTTTACCCAAAGCAGTGCGATCCGGGACTTCATGGCGTTCATCGTCGGCGTGCAAAACGCAAGCCAGGTCGCAAACATAGCCCAGTTTGCTCTGCCTCTGCCGGGAAGACGGTGTATTCGATAACCAATTAAATACAGTACTGCAACGCACGAACTGGTCGCCACAATCCATGGCGTAAGTCGCATAATCGTTCAACACACGCGCCTGTTGATCATACTTGTATCCGAGGGCTTTTCTGAAACTGACATAATCATTGACCTTTTCTAAGAGTGTCATTGCAGACCTCCTGCGGTCGGCCAAGGCTGGGCAACATCACGAAGCATTCGGATATCGACCCTTGCATAAACGGCTGTAGTTGTCATTGATTGATGGCGCAGCAGAGCACTGATCACTTCGAGTGGCGTATGGTCATGTAGCAAGTTCGTTGCTGCAGAATGTCTAAATAGATGCGCGGCAGGCAGCCCGTCGGCTTTGATACCGACGCGCTTGATCGCCGCTCCTGCGACGGCGGAAACGCCACCGCTTGACAGTGCTTGATCAATTGGTGGGGGCATGCGTAAGAATACCTTTTCAGTCGCGGAAACAAGTCTGGCATGCACGATGTAATTTCTGAGCGCGTCGCCGACATCCTGCGGCAGAGGCAACGCTGCCGCACACCGCGACTTGCCGCTGACGCGGACCAGTGCATTGTCCCAATCGATGTCTTGCAACTCAAGGTTAGCCACATCTCCGGCACGCAGGGCGAGTCTGGCCAGAAGCAACAAAATGGCGCGGTCTCTGATCCCCATCGCAGTTGTCAGATCGCACGATGCAATAATGCGTTCGATATCTTCCTGCGGCAAATGACGAGGCAATGTCGAGAATCTTTGCCTCGGAATCATGGGAACCGCAGCAGCCAGTCCCGGGCGGCAAAGACCATTTAATGTGAGAAAACGCAGATACTGTCGAAATGCTGAGACTTGACGGCGGACCAGTTCACGCGACGCGGTCTCAAGGCGGCGTTGGACAGCAGTTCTGATGAGTGTGGCACTGTACCGATCAGGTTCATCACCCAGATGAACAATAAACAATTCAACAGCCTTGCGGTAGCTTTGTACAGTTTTCTCCTGAATATTGCGGTAGTTACGTAGCCAGTTCTGATATTGCGCCAGGTATTGTCCTGTCTCCTCGGATGTTGGACACACGCGCGGCGAAACGATGCCTGTGTCTCTGAGATACTTAATGAATACCCGGATTTTGATATGACTGTTGTCACAACCCGAAAATCTATTGCCTCTGATAAAAAAATGCGGATGCACACAGGTGCACTGATGCGAAAGAAACTGAGTTAAAGTATCGTCACTGATTTTGACTAATTTGATGTCTTGTAGATAAAGCCAGACAATCAAGTGCCGGCAACGCTTGCGGTACGCGACAACCGAATCTTGCACATACCCTTTTGCCGCAAGTGTTTTCAAAAACGACTCCACCGCGTGGCTGTCAATCTCAATCTGCTCGGGCAACCGGGCTACTCCTGCCTCCATTAAAAAGCCGAGGAACTGGTGCAACTGCCAATTCATACGTTGTAAGTTCTTGCGATAACCGTGCGGACCGGGGCAAGTACAGTCGTGATTGAGGAATTGATCTAAGACACGAATGTCGAGCAACTCGATCGGAATCCCTTTTGCTGACAACCATGTCATCAGGTGAATGACGACTCGGACACACTTGGCAAGGAAGCTTTCGCAATATCCCATCGCCTGCAAGTGTGCTTTGTAATTGTGAACAATATCCAACTCGCATCCGTCTGCGCGTTGTATTGCATTGATGACCTTCGAAGGCATGCTGATTCTCCTGTTTAGGGTTAAACCCCCAAAGGATACCAGCAATTCTTATGGGAACCTGATTCTAGCCTATACCATTGATAATCAAAGATCAGGATAGTCTAGGTTCCCATAATCATAAGGTTCCCATTACCGCTGCTCAGTTCCGTCTACATGCGACGGTTCATTGTCGGTTGGAAACATCTGGGCTTGGCTCACAGATTCCAGTCCCACATTGTCAATTACGCAGATGACATCTGCATCCTGGGTAAAGCACCGGCGGCGCAAATGCAGTCAGCCTTTACGCGGATAATGGCGCAGCTGAAATTGCCAGTGAATGTGGACAAGACCCGGTGTTTAAGGTGTCCGGAGGCGGCTTTGGAGTTCTTGGGTTATCGGATCGGAATGAACTATCGGTATGACGGAACAGGGGCCTATATCGGTACCCGTCCGAGCAAGTCGAGCATTCAGCTGATCTGCCGTAAAGTGAGTGAGCAGACCGCAAGTCGATACGGGTTTCTGGACGATGATGAGATGGTTAGGCGTTTGAACTGGATGTTGTCTGGTTGGGCGAATTACTTTCATTTGGGACAGGTATCCCCGGCTTATGCGGCGGTCGATGCGCACACCAGAAAACGGCTGCGTCAGTGGCTGTGTCGGAAACACAAGGTGAAAAGTGGGAAATATGTGCGCTTTTCCATTGCGAAGTTGTATGATTCATACGGCCTGGTTCACCTTGCGTCTACCACCACGAGCCTGCCGTGGGCGAAGGTATGATTTCGGATGAAAGCCGGATGCGGGAAATCCGCCCGTCCGGTTTGACGAGCGGCTACTGGAAACGGACAATATGGCGTGGAGTGAGGCACTGGCGTACTGTGAAAACTGCCAGCAACAGTTTCCCCCATCGACCTAATTTATACCGCGCCAGTAGTCGACTCTACAGTCCCATCGAATTCATGGGCGCTACGACCGGCACGTGCCATCGCTGTGCGCATGAGCGACAGCTGACCATGATGAGTTGGCGCACTGATAAAACGCCCAGGCGCATGCCCGCTTGAGCCATCGCCAGTACCCGCAGCGTTTACCGCAGTCGCTTCGATGACTGCGTGGATCATATCTCCGTCGAGTTCAGCTGCTGCCAGCGGTTTGATAGCAAACACAAATGCTCCTTCGGCGCGCATGTAACCGTTCGCGCTGGCATCAAACGAATAACACTTGCCGTCGGGACTGATGATTCCCATCAGGTTGAAACTGCTGCTCAGCCTCGCGCTACCCAAATAGGTAACACTACCCACCAGTGCTTGCGTGCAATCGCCACAGGCAATGGCATTGATCGCCGCATGCAAGGCACTCAAACCAGCGGAACAAGCCGTGCAGTAGGTTGCCGATGATCCCATGAGGTTAAAGTGATACGAGATTCGATTGGCCAACATCGCCAGACTGGTGCCTGGAACCGTATACTCTGTCACACCTAACTGCGGTCTCCAATTGGCGATGGCCGGCACCTGAGCTCCAACAAAAACTCCGGTGGCACTGTTACGCAGTGAGGAAAGGTCCCAACCCGCGTGTTCAATCGTCTCCCACGCACAATTCAGCAGCATCCTCACCTACGGTTCAGTCTGCAGCAATTCATTGTGAGACATGCCAAAGAATGCTCGATCGAAGAGCAGTTCGTCTTCGTTTCGAATGAGCCCTTCGTAGGGACTGACTAAACGCCCAGGGCCCGAGAACCTCCCAATCGGCCCGTGGCCTCGACCATACCGATCATTGATCGGCTCCTGAACTATGTCGCGTTCGCTGAGCAAATGCCAGAAGTCTTCATCTGAATTGATGCCGCCTGGCATGCGGTGGCTGTAGCTCACGATGGCTACGGGGTTGCCAGACGAAGCTTCCTGCACGATATTGATTTATTCCGTGGTTGTCGATAGTGAAATTACGATGACATCGTCTATGTTACACTGATTCATAAAATCGCAATTTTTTCGATGTATTGCATTACATCAGACAAAATAATGCGTACCCTGATTGGCGATCAAGGAAAATTACTCACGTCGACCTTCAAACAGCATGATCAGGTTGGGTAATAAGAACAGGGTGAACAGACTGGCCAATACGAGTCCACCGAGTATGCTGACTACAAATGGCACAAAGAGCAACAGTTCTTCACTGCGTTCGTAGAGTAGTGGCGACAGTGCGAGCATCGTCGTAAGCGTTGTCAGGAAAACCGCCCGAAATCTTGAGTGCATTGCCGCGGATGCCGCTGCAATTGCAGGCAAATCTGCCCGACTACTGCGCGTCTTGTTGTATTTATCGAGTAACACCAGCGCATCGTTGACGATCACCCCTAGAACCCCCACGACTCCAAACAGTGACATTCCACTGAAGTTCCAACCCATTATCCAGTGTGCGATAACCGCACCCGAGAATGCAATTGGAATGCCAAAAACTACAACCAGCGGTTTCCAGTAACTTCTAAGGAAAGTTGCAACCAGCACATACATGGCGAGCAATGCAAACGGCACAAGAATTGCCATGGTCTTCAACACGGCTCTTTCTTCGCGCACTGAGCCTTCTGGTTCTACACTGAGACCGGGATATCTTTCAAGAAGTTGCGGTGCGAAAGTGTCGGCGACTTTCTTACGCACCCGACGCGGTGTCGAGAGGGTCGAATCTATAAATCCTTCAACGAATACTGCCTGATTGCCATCAATACTCGTTAGCGAAGCCAACTCCCGAGAGTCATTGATATCAGCGATGTAATGAAACGGAATCTCGCTGTTTTTCGAGACGCGCAAGCGTTCCGTCAGCAGCTCATTTAAATCGTCACGCCTGTCCCGCGGGTATCGAATGATGGCTTTTAACTCTTCATGCCCGCGTTGGATGCGTTGGACATTCAGTCCCTGGAACGCCGCTTTAAGTTGCAGACCGACCTCTAGCGGCGTAAGCCCAACTGCCCTGCCTTCCGGAGTGAGCTCGATCTCAAAATGGAGTTTTCCCAAAGTTGTATTATCAGACAGTCCGTAAACGGCGGGTTCGATGGACAGCATATTCCTTAAATCGCGCGCCGCCCTAAGGAGAACATCGCGATCGTTGTGCTGTAGCGAATATGCGATAGTCGGACGAGTTGGATTACGTGTGGATTGTACGTGTATTTTTTCAACGGTGGGTACACTACCCATCTGTTGGCGCCAAGCCTTTTCGAACTCCAGCGCAGAAATCGACCGCTTTGACTGTTCAACTAAGTTGACACGGACAGAGGCGATATGAGTGGTATCAGTCCTCGATTTGTGAATGCTCTGCCGTGGCAGCATAATCGGCAGCCCTACGACCATACTAACTGAATTTACATTGCCACCCCCCAAGCTAGTTTCTGCCAGATGCGCTGCCTTGGCAATTTCTGTGGCTGTCGCTAAGGTTACCGAGAACGGGGTGCCGGGAGGAAAGTAGATATCGGTTTGCACACTACCCGCCGTATTGGTGTCGCGATCATTAACGATAACAGGGACAGTGTCCGTCGCAAGCAATGCGAAGGCAAAGACAACAACCGCCAGGCCAATAACTGGAGTGAGTACCATACGTTGGATTGCCCAAACGATAGCGGGTCCAATAATCTGATTCCGTAGTTGTTCGATGCGCAGACCGACTTTATTTTGCCAGCGTCGCAGCGGGGACAGGCTCAATGGTTTGGCAGGAGATAAGTGAGCCGGAAGGATCAGGAAAACTTCAATCCACGATATCAGCAGTACAAAAAATGCGACGTAGGGGATTGCGGTAACGATCTGGTAGCGTTCTGCAGTGACAAAAAGTAGTGGTACAAATGCAATAGCGGTGGTTGCAACCCCGATCGTGATAGGCCAGAACATCGATCTTGCACCGGAAATTGCTGCCTCCAACGCGTCTTTGCCACGCGCTCGTTGCGCGGCGATGCTCTCTCCTACGACGATTGCATCATCAACGACAATGCCAACGAGTAGAAAAAAAGCAAATATAGTGCCAACATTCAAACTCAAATCTGCAATTCCAAACAGCAGCAATGAACCGATGAATGATATGGGAATACCGACCGTAATCCATATTGCAAATCGAAGATCAAATACGGCAACCAAACAAATGAATACCAAAATAATTCCGATTATTCCGTTGGCAATAATTTCACCAATGCGCTTGATTGAAGGTTCCGCCCGATCATTCCAGACATCAATTGTGATGTGTGATGGCATCGGTTTACTCGCCAGCCAAGATTTAACCTGATTGCCGATCTTTGCAATGGATTGTGCTTCATCTGCATTGACTCGAACAAACGCGGTCGGAACGTCATTTAATTGCGAACTAATGTCCCGATCGACAAAACCATCTGTGACCGTCGCGATATCACCAAGGGTAATCATCGTGCCGTCCAAACCAGTCAGTAGCGGGATATTCGCAAACGCGTCACCTGTTTCGCGCTTCGAAATGGTGTGGAGAACCATTCCCCCAGTCTCGGTGCGCAGCTCACCGAATGAAAGATTGACGGATTCCTGTTTGATCTTCCGTTCGATACGAGACAGCGTTAGATTGTGCCGACGCAGTTGCTCTTCGTCAATCTCAATCGTGATTTCTCGATCGCGCACACCGTATAGTTCCACATGGGTGATTGCAGGCAGCGCCAGCAGCTCGCTCTGCAGCTGTTCGGCAACCTGCCGCAATTCATCCTCGGTTGCACTGGCAGACGAAACCGCCAGTGTCAGTACCTCGTAGTTGATTTTGATCAGCCTGATATCAGGGGCTTCGGCCCCGGCAGGTGGAAATTTTGCGATACCATCCACCGCACTTTTCACTTCATCCAGAACGGCATTGGCATCGGCAAACGTATGCATCTCAATCTTGATTCGCCCGACGCCCTGCTGGGCAGTCGAGACGACGCGCTTAACGCCTCTCAGACCGATGACTCTTTCTTCGATTCGACGGTTGACGTCTTGTTCAATTTCCTTGGGCGACGCACCAAGAAATTGAACAGACATACTGATTGTTCTCAAATCAACCTTGGGGAACAGCTGCACGGGAAGAAAAAAAGCACTGGCCAATCCCCCGACCAGTAAAAACACCATGAGCAGGTTTGCAGCAACCCGGTTTCCAGCAAAATATGCAATCATTCCCTTATTCAAAATGGTACCTGCTGAAGCGAACCGATCTCGGGTCGTTGTCACAGGATGTATTCGGTATCAACTGGTGTTTTGGTCCTTTAGTTGGCTATTTGAACTGCGTATCCTTCTGTCGCACCGGGTACCGGGCCGATAACAATGCCATCCGCCGTATCGAACGATTCGACAGCCCAGTCTGAGTCGGAATAGCCGATTGAATCAGGAACGTAAGAACTTAAGGAGCCGTTTTTCACAACCCAGACTTTATTGCTGGATTGCACGGCAGAATGGGGCAGCACAAATACATTGTCGTAGTTTGGTCCATCAAGCACAATTTCAGCAAACATTCCAGGGAACAGGAAAGTGTCGTTTATTGCTTCGTCAGGAAGTTCAAGAAAAATCGGAATGAGGCGCGTCTCAGGTTTGACCAATGAAGACACGCGCTTGATTGCTGCTTCGAACCTTTTTTCTCCAACTGTTACAGTCGCACTTGCACCAATTAGCGGGTCAATTTTCTCCAGCAGTTCGGGTTCAATAGAAGCAGATACCTGGAGTGCCTCGGGTCGATAGCCGACCGCTAAAACCGCAGCTTCCCGACCCATGTAATCAACAGGGCCAACCAACTCACCAACTTCGACCCCTGCCCGGGTAACTCGAATAGCGTACGGCAGAGACAGTTCGGTTTGAGCCAGTTTGAGTTTGGCTAACTCTAAACGGGTTTGCAGCAATTCAACACGAAGCACGTCTGCTTCAGAATCAGAACCTTTCAGTTTGGCCAAATCCAACCGCGCTTGTGCTTCATCCACACGCAATTGGTATTCTGCAGGGTCAATCCTAAGAAAAACTTCGTTTGCCGAGATTACCCCGCCACCGACCAACTTCTCTGACACCCATAAAACCCGGCCGCGCGCTTCGGAAATAATAAAAACCCGGTCTTGGAGCGTAACGTTTCCTGTGAGTTTGACGGGCAAAGCAAACGACGTCGCTGCGGGTCTAATCACTTCAACAACAGGGCTGATAACCTGAACCTCGGAGACCGTCCCGAAATCCTGTCCAATTTGACTGGGTGCTCTGGCAAATATGAGGGCAACAATAATGACCGCAACGATCAGTACGAGTTGCAGGTACCCCGCAAAGGGTGTGCTAGCACCTTGATTTTCAGTATGATCTGATCCCTGAGCCATTAATCTAATTGTCTGCCAAAAGACTAATTCTGAGTTTCCTTTTTAATGGCATTATAGTACGCTAGCTGACACTCGAAAAAAATGTAACATTATCAAATCAATGCTGCGCCGACACTCTGTGCAGATTATTGTCCAATCGGTTGATTTAACTCAATTCGGTATCCGTTTGGATCTTTGATAAAGGCGATCACTCGAGTGCCGCCTTTCATTGGACCCGGTTCGCGTACGAATTCAACACCCTGCGATTTTAAATACTCTGAGGTCGCATAGACATCCGACACTTTCAGTGCCAGGTGTCCCCAGGCGTTGCCCATATCATAAGGCTCTTGCTGGTCCCAGTTGTACGTCATTTCAATGGTGGTTCCTTCATCCTCGCCCTGGTAACCGATGAAAGTATTGGTAAATCGACCTTCGGGATATTCATTCTGACGCAATATTTTCATACCCAGAATGCGGGTGTAAAAATCCAAAGTTTTTTCCTGGTCAAAGATTCGAATCATGGTGTGGTCAAGTCGAAAGTCAGGCTTCTGACCGCTCATTGTTTACCTCCTAAATTAAGCTTGTTGTAGCGCCGGCCGCAGCGCGGCAGCCACGAGTTCTTGAAATCTACGCACGCTGTTTTCCCAGTGTGGTGATAACACACCACCGAATTCAGCAAGCGGCGAGTGCCGCCCTTGTTGCAGTCGTACGCACATTTCATGATCTTCCAGGTGAACGCTGTGCCAAAGCTCCGCGATATCGTTAACCTGCACGTCACTGTAACTGGAATCTTTGTGAACGTAGATCACCCGCTTTTGGTCCGTGCATTCAGCACCTAGCGGCGTATGTAAATAGACCCCAATCTGGTCTGGCTGGTATGTGCCCAGCACGAAATTGGGAAACAAAGTCAGGTAGTGCGAAGTCACGCCCAGTGTGCCCACGCGCACCTTGGCAAACTGTTTCTCACCCAACTCAACCGCACTGCCGAGACAGTGCTCGTCGACCACAGTATAGTGGTTTTCCAATGGCTGATCGGTTGTATTTCGATGGACGAACTGAACATGGTAAGGTTCAATAAAGTTCTCCATCAATAACTTCCAGTTGCACGCGACCGCACCAAATTCCAACGTCGCAACCGGCTCAAATTCGGTGATATCATTGGCGCCCAACTGGCGCTTTATGGGTGCGAGAAAATCTTCAAAAGAACTGGGCTCGGGTGCTAAATTGACAAAAATCCAGTCATGCCAGACTTCACATCGAACCGGTCGCAAACTGTTGTCCTCATAGCGAAAATCAGCCGGCAATTCGCGAATGCCACCGCCAAAATAAGGCGCATTCTTCAGTGCCCCACAAAGATCGTAACTCCAACTGTGGTACGGGCAGCGAATCAATCGACCCGTATTGCTGTCCGCATCAATCAACTTCAGATTGCGGTGGCGGCAGGCATTGTGAAATGCCGATATTGTTCCGTCCGGACCCCGCAATAGGAATAGGGGTAAACCACCCACCTCAATCGGGCGCGCATCACCCTCATTCTCCATTTGGTGCGCATAGCCGACAAATATCCAGTTACCGCCAAACAACTGGGATTGCTCGAGTCGATAAAGATCGTTATCCGTGTAGGCTTGTCCGGGTAAGCCATGCAGCGTTTCACCCGTCTTATCAAAATGTTCCAACAACGTTGAGTAGGACTGTAACACACATACCTCCCAAGAGCTACTTGAATTCGTATGAAATTACGTATTCCGCAAATATTTCGCCTGATATTTTGCATTATCTGCAAAATAATTTGCTATTTTTTATTTTTTCGTTAATAATCCAACAATATTTTTCACGAAACCATAATTATGGCATCGATGGCCGATCAACCCGACAAGATGAAGTGGAACGGCATTGCCTCATTAGACAACAGTTTGAATCGAGAAATTGTCAAACTGCTGCAAAATGATGGCCGTCAACCTTACCGCGACATCGCCAAAGCACTCAATGTATCAGAAGGTACAGTACGCAACCGGGTGCAATCGATGAAACAGGCGGGGGCCCTCAGAATTGTCGCATTGGTCGACCCAACTGAAGTTCGTTACGAAGCTGATGCCATGATTGGCGTCAAGGTTGCGTCGGGATACTCCGTGGAACAGGTCTCAGAGCGACTGAGTGAATCACCCGATGTTGTCTATATCCTGTGGGTCAGCGGCCGTTATGATCTGCTGGTCGAAATCGTCACCAACGATCGGCGCGGCCTGCATGATTTTCTGGAAAGAGAAATTCACACGCAGCCGGATATCGCATCGAGCGAAACGATGGCGGGGCTGAAAAATTTCAAGAACCAATTTTTACTGAAGTACAACTGAACTACAACCGACAATCTTTTGAATCGATCTAATGTCAAGGAGAATCGTCAATGACAACTTACATTGAAAACTTTAACGATGCGTTGCCCTCAGATACTCGCATAGCCGAAGTTCGCAAGCAACTTGAAGACGCGGGCGTCAAGTACGTCCTGTCGAGCTGGATTGACCTTTTTGGAATCCCCAAAACCAAACCGGTCCCGATGAGTGATTTCGAGCTGCTTTGCAAAGGTAAGGGTCCGCAGTTCGCGGTGCATTCGATCTCATTTGTACCGGAGTTGACACCCGCTGATTCTGATCAGATCATGGTTCCTGATCTTGATGCCGTTTACATCTGTCCCTGGGACAACAGCATGGCAATCATATTCGCGGATCTGTTCTGGGAAGGCAAGCCTTACGATCACTGCCCTCGTCAGGCACTGAAACGGGCAATTCGCGATGCGGAGCAGGCCGGGTACGTCGGCTACGCAGGCATTGAACCGGAATTCATCGCCATGCGCTACGACGAGGACGGCAATCCGGTCAAGGCCATTGACAATGACCCGCAAGATGGCATTCGCCCCCGTCGCCAGGCGTTTGGCTATGACGTCGAGTATTCCCTGGACTCCATGCCTTTTTTCAAGGATATGATCGACATTCTCGAGGATCTTGGCTGGAACCTGCACGATGTTGTAGCCGAAGGTGCGTACTCGCAGTTTGAACTCGATTTCCACTACACCAACCTGCTGGAGATGGCCGACCGACTGGTGTTCTTGCGCATACTGCTCAAGGAAATCGCCAAACAACACGATATGTTCATCACGTTCATGCCCAAACCCACAATTGGCGACTGGCGGTCCGGTGCACATATTAATTTCTCCTTGCAGTCAGTTGACCAACCCGGTGAAAACCTGTTCGGCTCAAACGAAACAGGTTGGACTGAAACGGTGCGGCACGCAGTAGGCGGTCTTATGAAGCACGCCGATGCACTGACGGCGATTACGTGTACAACCGTGAACTCCTACAATGGTTTGGTGCCCAGGGTAGGCGGATTTGAAGGCGGCACCGTGACTTGGGCACCGACCAACATTACGTACGGACATAACAACCGTTCTGCGCAGTTTCGATTGCCGCAAAGCCGATTTTGCATTGAAAATCGTGCGGCCGATATGTGCATGAATGTTTACTTAGGCCTGGCGATGACTCTGAAAGCCGCGCTCAAGGGCATCGTCAACAAAATCGATCCTGGCGCCGCAACCGATCGCGACCTGTACCAGATGACCAACCAGGAATTGCAGGACGCAGGCATTCGCCGCCTGCCACGCAATCTTAGTGCAGCAATCGAAGCCCTGGGAAAAGACGATCTGGCTGGGGAGGTCATGGGCGAAGGCATGCGTCGATCCTATACTGCATACAAGGTCGATGAATGGGAACGATACCATCAGGCCGTTACCGACTGGGAGGTGCAGGAGTATTTACGGCTCTACTAACCTACAAATCAATGGACTGAGCGTCGCGCGACCCTGCAGACGAAGGGCAGAAATGCGATATCTACCGGAAACGCATGTCGTATTCATGATGACTTTGGATACCGATGTGATGCCGGTATTGCTGCGTCATCCAGGCTGTCATGCCTAATGAAACGCTGAATCAAGACATGGCTGCGGCACCACTGAATGGGGGCCGTAAGGACCGGTTGTTTGAATTCAACCGCCCCATCTCGCTGGGGAGCACACTGATTTTAGGATTTTCTGCCTGGTGTGCTTTTTTCGGGCTGTGGGAACTGGCAGTATTGATGAAACTGACCAATGCAGTGCTGTTGCCGGGACCGGTAACAGTACTGACAAGTTTTGTTGAGCTCTTTACTGAGAAAAACTACCTCGTCGATATTGGCTTCAGTCTCTATCGCATATTGGTCAGCTTTTTTCTGGCATGTCTACTCGCAGTGCCACTCGGCATACTGATGGGAACGTTTAAACGGGTCGAAGCATTCTTTAATCCGCTGGTTTCCGCATTTCGGTATCTGCCGGCACCATCGTTTATCCCATTGCTGCTGATGTGGCTTGGTGCTGGAGAAGAACAAAAACTGGCCTTGCTGTTTCTTGGCGTCGTGTGGTTTCTGATTACATTGATCATGGATTATGCGAAATCCTTGCCCGCGGACTTCATTAACTCAGCGCTCACGCTGGGCGGTAATCGCTGGCAGGTTTTGTGGACCGTGATCGTCCCGGCGATGCTGCCAAATATTGTGACTGCGATGCGACAAATGCTTGCCGTCAGTTGGACTTATCTGGTAATCGCAGAAATCATTGCAGCAGACTCCGGTATTGGTGCGATGATGATGCGGGCCAAGCGTTTTGTTCATATCGATGAGATTATGGCAGGTATTATTACCATCGGACTACTGGGGTTGATCTTCGACATTGTGCTACGCCAAATGCGGCGCGTTTTGTTCCCCTATCTGGATGATCGCGATTGATTTCATAACACTGACATTAAAGACTTGAAAAGACTACACTAATATTTCACAATCGGCATATCAATGTGCCGTGTAATCATTGTCAACAACTTGAACGGAGGAAGGAAATGTCCATCAAGAAATTAGCGATTCGACTAGTCATCGCATCCTCGTTAATATTGGCCTGGGTGTCACCACTGCAGGCGGCCGAAGAAGTCAAAATTTCCGGATTCACCTGGCCGGGATACGGTTTCTGGTTTATCGCAAAGGAAAAGAACCTGGCACCCAACCTGGAAATCGACTACCAAACCATCGAAGACCCATATGAAAGCTATAACCTGGTAACGGCGGACCAGATGGATGTGGTTTCCAGTACGATTGAATTCTCGCCCATCGCCGCGGAACGGAATATGCCACTCAAACTGGTGTCCTTCGGTAACCTGTCCTATGGCACCGACAAAATCATTGTTGGCCCGGGAATTGATGGCCCTGCCGATCTTGCCGGGGAAAAGGTCGCCGTGGTCGAAGGCGGATTAGCACAAATTTATGTGGCCATGTGGTTGGAGCGCAATGGTTTTCCATTCGACTCGGTCCAATACACCAATATCATCGCTGACGATGCATTCGCAGCCATGATCGGAGGTGATGTCGTGGCATCTGAATTCTGGGAGCCTTACGGCAGCAACGTGCTCAAAGCCCTTGAAGGATCGAAAGCTCTATCCCATTCGCGCGAAGACTACTGGACTTCACAGGCTGTGCTATCGGACGGTCTTTACATGAACACCAAGTTTATCGAAGAGCGACGTGACGTTGCGCTCGATACCGTGCGAGCACTGTATGATGCCATTTCATGGTGGAAGGAAAATCCAACCGAAGGCAATGAGATCATCGCCAAAGGTATGAAGATGAGCGTTGCAGATGTCGAACTTGTCATCGGTAAGGATGGCTCCCGTGTCGATGGCGGACTCTATGTCTATGATTTTATGGAAGCTGCTCGGTTTTGTGGTGCTGCACCGGGTGATCCACCATTCAACCAGTCCAATGGGCAGATGCGAGATCATTACGATCTGATGAGCGACTGGTGGTTGAAATTCGGGTTCCTGGAAGAACGCAATCCGTTCGAGAAAGGTGTGGACTGCGGTCTGCTGAAGGAACTCCACGATAGTGGCTATCGAGGCTGACTCAATGTTGGTGCGGGCAAGGAATTCATCTCGCCCGCACCTGCTTCAAACCTGATCACGGTTCTGGGTCACAGGCGGCTATGTCACAACGCGACCGACTGGAATTGGACCAAGTATCCAAGACCTATACGGTCAGGCGCGGTGAAAATGTGCTCGCGGTCAGTGACATCTCCTTTCGTGTCGTCGACAATGAGGTCTGTGTACTTCTCGGCCCATCGGGTTGTGGTAAAACGACCGTTCTACACATGATGGCGGGACTGGTTCGTCCGTCTGCCGGACAACTGAGTCTCGATGGTAAATTGATCGATGGTCCAAGTCGGGATCGCGGCATGGTTTTTCAGAGCTACACTTCGTTTCCATGGCTGACTGTCGAACAAAACGTTGAATATGGTATGCGACTGAACAAGGTGCCAGTCGCTGAACGGCGTGAACGGGTCGACTTTTTTATCAATAAAGTGAAGCTGTCTCGGTTTAGGAACGCCTACCCAAAACAATTATCAGGCGGGATGAAACAGCGCGTCGCCATTGCCCGTATGCTGGCCAATGCACCGGCGATTTCACTCATGGATGAACCTTTTGGGGCACTGGATGCAGAAACTCGCTGGCATATGCAGGAGTTGCTGCTCGACATCATCAACGATACGCAAATGACGGCTGTATTGGTAACCCACGATATTCCCGAAGCGCTGTTTCTTGCTGACCGCATTGTGTTCCTGTCGAGTCACCCGGGCAGAATCCGGGAAATTCTGGCTATGGAATTCAAGCAAGGGCGCCGAATTCCGAGTAAGGAGGAACTGATCGAAACGCCGGGCTATGTCGAGATTGAGCGTGAAATTTTGCACATGATGCGCGAAGAAGCAAGCAGCGACGAATAAGCACACTCCCAGACAACAAACCGATTACCCAGTTAATAACGATGACTGCTGACTACCAAGTATTTGAACTAGGTGACTTTGAACTGCAGTACGGCACAGTACTGTCAAGTGCGAAACTCGCCTACAAAACGTACGGTGAACTCAATATAAACCGGGACAACGTGGTATTGCTGCCGACGTTTTACACCGGTAGCCACATGCGCAACGAAGGGTTTTTTGGTGCCGGTCGCGCAATTGATCCGAATCGACATTTCATTGTTTCGGTTAATCTTTTCGGTAACGGTATTTCCTCATCGCCCAGCAATGCGGCAGCACCCTACATGGGGGCAGCCTTTCCTGTGATCACTCTTTATGATAACGTTCGGGCTCAATACCAATTACTAACCGAAGTACTTGGCATCGATCAACTCGCGCTGGTGACCGGTTGGTCAATGGCGGGCTGCCAGTCATTTCAGTGGGGCGCTCAATATCCCGAATTTGTCAATGCAATTTTGCCGTTTTGCGGGTCGGCAAAAACATCGGAACATAACATCGTTTTCCTGGAAGGTGTAAAAGCTGCATTAACCGCCGATTCTGTCTATGACGGTGGTAACTATCAATCACCGCCGACCAAGGGACTCAAAGCATTCGGGCGCGTCTATGCAGGCTGGGCGTTCTCACAAACCTTTTATCGTGAGCAAATGTATCGACTCAAGGGCTTCAACACTGCAGAAGAATTGCTGCAGGACTGGGAGCAGGATCATTTGGATTGGGATGCAAATGATTTATTGTGTAAGTTAAAGACCTGGCAACTCGGTGACATCAGCGCCCAACCCCTTTACGATGGTAACTTTACAGCAGCACTCAATGCAATTGAAGCGAAATCCATTGTCATCGCCTGCGACAACGATCTTTATTTCCGTCCCGAAGACAATCAGATTGAAATCGAACATATTCCCAATGGTGAGTTGCGTGTTTACGAATCACCGTGGGGACATTGCGTTGCGTCACCGGGCAACGATCCTGAATTCGAACGGTATTTGGACCAAGCGATTCGCGAACTGATCGACTGAACGGCATAGCGCCTGCGCATAGCGTAATACTTCCTGCACCAGACTTAAACGAAATCAATACGTAAAGTTCATATTTTCAACCTGGCATCCTTGATGTTATTTACACAGACGGGAAAATCAATCGAATTTACAAATGGTGCACTAATCAGCTACGGCAAGATGCATTTGCGTCACACAGCTTGCAATAAGGTCTCCCACGACCTCTGAAACAGCACTATCCCCTGGCGGTAAGCCGAGAATTAGTGCGTGCGATGGGTCAGCATCGGAAATGTCTGTTGCTTCAAGTGGGTCGCGAACTACCTTCAAAGAACCCTGTCCCTCCGTCAAGCAATTCTTGACCGCTTCAATATTTAATTTTGCAAATCATCCATTAGGACTCCGCTTTAAACGACACAAACGTCGCACTTCGTTAAGTTGCAAGTGCTTTTCCAAATTAAACGCCCCAAGCCAATTCGTAGACAACCCCATCTCATCGGTTTGGCCGACGCGTAGCTGAAAATTCGAGCCACCTGCAATTCCATCATCCCCAATCAGAATTGGTTTGATATAGCGAACGATCTGCTCCGTTCCTGGTAGGATTTACCCTTTCATTCATACAGTAAAGAGTCTATTTTCGAAGCTTCGATTTGATGCTGAATTCCGTCAAGATGATCTGTTCCATGGGTATAGGCAATAGGCTGTCCAAGTTCGCGCCGGTTTAAGAACACATACTGAATCATTTCCTCTCCAAGGAACTGTAATCCCAATTGTGTGTCCTGACCATCTCGCCAAATCAATCGAAGATTACCGTTCTCCAATAACACGAGAATACCTTTTCTAATATTCGGCATCGAATTCACGAATTTCTTGAAATCTTGATGGGAGCGGTTATTAAGCATACAGTTTTCAAATGCTGCTTCATTTTTTAGATACTCCAATCGACTTAAATACATTTCGTACGGCGCAGATGGATTGAGCTGTCCGGCGCTGGGATTAGAGTTCATTGATACGGGGTCCAAAATTGGATTGAATTGACCGTCTTGTCCATAACCGCCAAATTTAGAATTCTGCCTGAATTCGCGTGCGATACAAGTTGAACCTCTCTGTTTCCTTTTAATCCATCCATTTCTTCTTAGTCAAAGATTAATTTGTAGAAACTTGGTTATTTCCATTTCCTCAAACGAAGCAGCAGTGAGACCAAGTTCGCCGGTAGGCTTTGCAGAAACCATCCCAATATCCAAACTCAATTTGCTCGCGCGCGTACGTCAAGACCTTACAACCGTGAAGTCTTTACGGTGGGAACAATCTCTCGACAACCTCAGTGATTCAGTCTCACCCATGACAGCGAGACGAATCCGAATGCCTGACAACAGGCACCCTGTTAATTGGATTAAATCAATGAGGTCGATTTAGTACTGAACGGCGATTTACTGTGAGGGAAATCGAAACGACGGGTCTGGAACGATCGTTGAAATTGCGTGCTTGTACACAATTTGTGTGACGCCAGCTTTCAACTGAATGACGAACCGATCAAATGACTCTATCTGTCCCTGAAGTTTGATGCCATTGACCAGGTAAATCGATACCTTGGTATTCTGCTTTCGCAACTCATTTAGGAAAGGTTCCTGCAGCAATGATCCCTTTTGTTGATTGCCTGTATATGTTTCCATCTCTAATATCATCTATGCATTAAATTTACGAATATTCAAATGATATTTTATTCTCAGGTGCCATCTTCACCAGAATTAACTACATTAACAAAATTTATAAATTGATGTTGCTATCGTTTTGAAGTATTGAATTAAACAGTTGCGCCATTCTACTTGCAGATGAGTGGTCGCCGTAAACATTCCAAATTACTCCGGCTTGATTACGAATCCACGTCAGTTGTCGTTTTGCGATACTGCAGGTTTCCCGAATCGCTTCGGTTACCATTTGTTCATAATTAAGCTCACCTCGAAAATATTGCCATGCTTGCTGATAACCAACGCTGCGCATGGATGGCAACGACGGGTCAAATTCTGTCGAGCAATATAATCGTTGCGCTTCTGCCATCAACCCCGCATCAAGCATTGCCAAAAATCGCTGCTTGATCACCTGATTCTGTAGATTTCGATCGGCTCTTGCAACTGCCAACTTAACAAGCTGATAAGGCAAAGGTTCAGCTGTATTGCTATGTTTTATTTCGCTTGCTGGTCGCCCCTGAGATACACACACCTCAAGTAATCTCAAAATTCGTTGTGAATCATTGGGGGAAACCTGTTGTGCCGCGACCGCATCCAGTTTCATTAGCTTCTGGTGTAAATGCGGCCACCCGTGCGCTTCGGCTTCTTCAAGCAGTGCTTGGCTAATCTCATCGCTACGCGGCGGTAAGTCTGAGAGGCCTTCTTCCAGCGCCCAAAAATAAAATGATGTGCCACCCACCAGTAATGGCACGCGGCCACACCCTAGGGATAGTTTGATTTCAACCAGCGCATCGTTACGAAACCGTCCCGCAGAATATCGCTCCCAAGGACTCAAGATGTCGATCAGTTTGTGGGGTACGCGCTGCAGCACAGCGCGCGATGGTTTAGCAGTGCCAATGTTCATTTCTCGATAAACCTGCCCCGCATCAACACTAATCACATCAACCGGGAAACGGGCAGCCAATTGCATCGCCAACTCGGTTTTCCCTGTTGCTGTTGGGCCCATCAGGAAAATGACAGGCGGCATGGACTGTAATCGCTCTCGCATCAGCGATTCATCTCAACGCTACCGACCGCGATAAAACAAGCGATCCAGTTCTTTCATAGTGATTTGATTCCAAGTCGGCCGGCCGTGACTGCAGTACCCTGATAGGCCGGTCGCTTCCATTTGTCTGAGCAGGGCATCCATCTCCGGCAACGAAAGCTGCTGATTGGCATGAATGGCACTGTGGCAAGCCAGCGTTGCCAACAGTTCGTTTCTAACATGTTCCACTCGATTGGAACTGCCATGCTCGATCAGATCTGCAATAACATCGCGTATCAGCTTTTCAATATCACATTCTTTGAGAATTCTGGGAACCGTGCGAACTGTCAGTACAGTGTCACTTGCCAGCGATATTTCAAACCCCAGCCCCGACAGCAATTCCTGATTTGCGACGGCTACTTCTATTTCTTCGGCAGATAATTTGAACACAAACGGCACCATCAATGTCTGCACCTGAAGCGCGGTCGAATCAAATTCGTTTTTCAGTCTTTCATAATTCAGCCGTTCATGCGCCGCGTGCATATCGACGATAATCAGTCCTTCCTTGTTTTCCGCCAGGACGTAAGCACCACCAAGCTGAGCCAGCGCAAATCCGAGCGGCGGGACAACCGATGGCTCCCTTGTTATGTCCTCCTTTTTATTAGCCGCTGGCAATCTGGAAGATTCTCGAAACGTCGTTTCCGGCCAACCGCTATTTAGCGGCAATGGCATGGTGCCTTGCTGCGGACTTGGAAACGTGTTTGGCTCCTGCACGGCAACCGAATCAAGTGCCGATTTAGCCATCTTTCGAGTGCCGGGACGGTCACCGGACAGTGCGCCTCGAATCGTTCGAATGACGAACCAGTACATATCGCGCGGTTGTTTGAATCTTACCTCAGCCTTCGCCGGATGAACATTAACATCCGCAAGCGCTGGATCAAAGTCCAGGTACAAGGTAAATATTGGAAATCTTGATGAATCGAACAGCACGTCAAGGTAGGCTTGCTTGACTCCATGTGCAAGACTTCGATCCCTGATTCCCCGTCCGTTGACGAATAAAAACTGCTGATCGGGCTGAGACCGGGTGTAATCGGGCGGCCCCACCCATCCGCTGGCACGTATTCCATCTTCTTCCCACTCTACTCGAATGGCGTTATCAGCGAAATGCGCATCGAACGCGGTGCGTAAGCGAGACTTCAATGTACTGTCGGAAACTGCTGCAGGATAGTAGTCGACCTTGCGGGTGTTATGCTGCAACAGAAATTCGATTCCGGTGCGACTCAGGGCCATTTGTCGAACTAATTTCCGAATATGTGAAAACTCAGTCGATGCGGTTCGTAAGAACTTTCTGCGTGCTGGAACATTAAAAAAAAGATCCTGTACCGCAATCTCGGTTCCGATGCGTTGCTGTGCCGGTTCTGGATCGCTGACTGAACCCCCGCCATCGCCGACAACGCACCAGCCGTGTGCATCATCAGCCGTGCGCGTGGTCACAGTCAGCCTTGAAACTGATGCGATACTAGGCAGTGCTTCGCCGCGAAAACCAAGCGATTGAATTTGTTCCAGGCCATCAAATTCTACCAGTTTACTGGTAGCATGCCGCGACAGCGCCAGTCTGATTTCATCACGCCGAATTCCACAGCCATCATCACGAACCAGGATTCCCTGCAGTCCACCAGCGCGAATTTCGATTTCGATTGACTTGGCCCCGGCATCGATACTGTTCTCAATTAACTCCTTGAGAACTGAAGCAGGTCTTTCGACCACTTCGCCGGCGGCGATTTTGTCAATGACATTATCCGCCAGCCTGCGAATGGCGGCAGGTGGTGAGTTGGCGTCACCCGATGGTTTTACTGGGTGCGTGCGGTTCTCCATTTATCCTGACCCCAAGGGTACTTTTCGGCATACTGGACAATGCCATTTTTTATTTCTTTGACGATTTTTTTCTGATAGGATTTGGTTTTGAGCTTGCGCTCTTCCTTGGGATTTGAAATGAAACCGACTTCGACGAGAATTGAGGGAATGCTTGGCGCTTTTAGGACCACAAAACCCGCCCGTTCTACGTCATGTCCGTGTAAGCGGCCGACGTTCGATAAACGCATACGGACCAGTGACCCCAGCGAATCACTGCGTTCATCCTTACCATCGAACGATAATCCCGCCAGCACTTCTGCGACATCTGGCTCCTTATGCGCGAGGTTTTCACCAGCAACCACATCGGCAGCGTTTTCCTTGTTGGCAAGCACTCTAGCCCGCTCGCTGGTCGCGCCTCTTTCCGAAAGCGTAAATACCGAGATTCCGTTTGCACTCCTGCGCGTGAATGCATCCGCGTGAATTGATACGAACAGATCCGCTTCCAAGTTGGTCGCAATTTGTGTGCGCTTTCTGAGCGGAACGTAGTAGTCCCCCTTGCGCGTCAATTCTGCCCGGATACCCGGTACCGCATCGAGTTCTTTCTTTAGCAATTTAGCGATTCGAAGCACCAAATCTTTCTCGAGTGTTCTTTTTGCGCCAACTGCACCAGGGTCTTCGCCGCCGTGACCGGCATCGATCACCACAACCAGTTTGTCATCAGCTGTTCGACGCTTAACCTCTTTTTTGGTTTTAGACGTTGGATAAACATCGACAACCAGTCGATCGCCATAAGTGTCATTGGGTTTCAGGGTGAAATGTTCACTGCGCGTTTTGGATCGAAGATCCAATACAAAACGGGTGCCGTTGCCGCGTTTTGCAGTGCGCATGCGAAGCACGCGCTCACCGAGTTTGGATTGCGTCGGTACTTTACTGGTGAATTTCGCTTTGGCTACATCAATGACAACCCGGTCCGGGTTTTCCAGTGAAAAAATCTTGTACTGAATCGGCCCGCTTAAGTCGAATACCACACGGGTGCGCTCGGGTGAGTTCCAAACCCGAATATCACTTACGCTCGCGGCAACTGCGTTGACCGCTGCCAGTGCCAGACTCACCGAGACCAGCCAACCAAACCAAACATGAAGATTTTGCTTGATCATTGAACCAAATATTGAGTCAAATCTCTAATTCTAAAAAAGCGGATCAGACCATCAAATCCGCGGAGAGTTGAGTTTTCCGTCACTACCGTCTACTTTAGACTCTCGACAGGTACTGACTGTGATGCAACGCTTGCCTGACTTGGCAGATCTTGGTGAACCGTATGTGGTAACCACAGATCACCCAGATCAAATTCGATCGCTTCAAAAGGTGGCAGCGATACAGTCGCATCTTCATAGACCTCGTCAATCAGCAGCCATTCAGTACCCACTCGTTGGTAGGCAGCCAACGAGCGTTCATCGGGGTCTACAAACCAGTGGTAGGCAACACCAGCGCGGGCATAAACCGCCAGCTTACCACCCAGGTCCAGTTTGCGTGTGGATGGTGACAGTACCTCGCAAACCCAGTCTGGAGCCAGCGTGAAGTACGCCACCTTGGGCATGACAGGCATGCGTGCACGTCGCCAACCGGCGATATCAGGCACAACCACATCTTCACCGAAGTGAAGTTCCGGTTCAAAAAGGATCCACCAACCACCTGGGCCATCGCGGCCGTAGTGAAATGGGGCTACAATCGAGGCTGCTAGCCCAGGGTATACCAGCGCGTGCGGCGGTGCAGGCCTGGAGTGAGTGTATAACTTGCCATCAATAATTTGCGCAACCTTGTGTGGTGGCGCATCCATCACGTCTTGATACGTCGCCCGAGGTGAAGTACCCTCAGTATTGGTTGATTTGAGTTTACTCATTGACCAACATTGGCTTGCAAGTAGATTGGTGTCATTTTATTGCATCAGTAAGTCGTGCTTCACTCGTAATTTCCGCCAAGCGACAGTATTTGTAAGTATCAGGTATAACAAAGTGAATCGAAATTTCACGAACGAAGGGTTCCATGGTTAGCGCACTGGTGGAATTCAACTTCGCGCAACATAAAACCGAATCAACGATGACCCATAAATTCGAGAATTCCGACAAACTGTAAGCAGTCCAAAACAGGTTATAGCAAGGGGAAAACCTACACAAAATTTCCTTACGACCCAATGGCACGTTCAATCAGACGCCAACCCCCTGTCAATTCATCGACTCCTGATACTGACACTCCTTGCATTACCCTGATATTCCAATCGGATACAGACATCCGGCGGTGGAATCACATCGGCTCCGCGTTCCGGCCACTCGATTAACCATGTACAGTTCGAATCAATGAAATCCTCAATTCCAATGAATAATAATTCGGCCGGATTATCAATTCGGTACAAGTCCACATGCAGGAGTTCCAAACCGCTCCCTGCAATGTAGGGCTTTAAAATCGAAAATGTTGGGCTGAGCACTGAATCGCTGACCCCCAAGGTCTGGCAAATACCTTGTATCAGTGTCGTTTTCCCCGCACCCAATTCACCCTCAAAGTAAAGTACCCGGTTTGGTTTGACAAGTTCAGCGAGACGATCAGCAATGGCTTGCATCTCATCAAGAGAATGTGCGACCTGGGGCCAATTTGAAGACTCAACAGATGGATCGCGTGTCTGCATCATTCATTGCCCTCGCCAGATTCGATCGAATGCCGCTCAACAGATCCGTCGCGATCATGCCGATTTCACCGCCTGCCTGCGCACTGTCTTCCCCCGCACAAGCGTGTAACCAAACACCCAGGCAGGCAGCTTCCTCAGCGGTCAATCCCTGTGCCCAGAGTGCACAAATCACCCCGGTCAGTACATCACCCATACCGCCGGTAGCCATGCCAGGATTACCGCGATCGCAAAGCCAGGTTCGCTTGCCCCCGGCCACAATCGTACCCGAGCCCTTGAGCACACAAATACCACCATATCGTTCCACGATCGCAGCGGCCGCACGCATTCGATCTTCCTGGACTTCCAGGGTCGAACAGTTCAATAAACGACCCGCTTCGCCCGGATGCGGTGTCAAAATCCAGTCGTCAGAGCGCTGGGGATGGCGGGCGAGCAGGTTAAGGGCATCGGCATCGACGACCAAACGAAGCTGTGCTTTTAGCACTGTCTCCCACATCTCATTGGCCCGAGCATCCTGACCCAATCCGGGACCCACACCGGCAACATCGCAGGTTTCTAATAATTCCAAAAGCGCAGCCGCATTATTAACCGGAAATCCCCGGATCTGCGGCGCACTCGCGGTAATCATCTCAGCCGAACCCGAAATCGTTGCCAGCGAAACCAGCCCGGCACCGGCACGACAAGCCGCCTGTCCCGCCATCAACGCGGCACCTTGCATGGTATTGTTGCCACCAATGATCAAGACGCGGCCGGCACTGCCTTTGTGCGCCGACGCGTTACGCTTTAGCTTTTGAGCCGCTACGGTTCTGGTGTCAATTAAAGTTGCAATCTCGGCAACTTGATCGTAAGCGGTAGCTGGAATTTGCAGTGTGTCAAGTTCCAAAATGCCACGATAATCTTTGCCCTCAGCCGTTACAAGTCCCAATTTCGTTGAAATGAATGTAATTGTGACATCGGCTTGCAGTGCGACACCTCGAACTTTGCCCGTATCACCGTCCAGTCCCGATGGAATGTCGAGTGCAAGAACGGGTGTGCTGCTGGCATTGGCATTCTGAATCACCCGTCGCAACTCGCCTTCGATATCGCGTCCAAGGCCGCTGCCAAATAAACCATCAACCACCACATCGTAAGATTCAAAGGGTATGGCTTCGCGAATGGGTTCGACGATGCCACCTGACTCACGAAACTCGTTATAGGCTCTTTCGGCATCCGGGGTAGTTGGTTCACCCATCCAATAGACCTGAGTGCAGATTCCGGCTTTGATTGCACACGCTGCCACGATATAGCCATCGCCACCATTGTTTCCACGGCCACATAAAACCGCGAGCTTGCGGTACTCCGGCCAGTGTTTTTGCAAGCGATTAAATGCCGCGCAGCCAGCCCTCGACATCAATTCGAAACCTGCTATGCCATATTTTTCTATGACCAGAAGATCAAGATCTCGAGATTGTTGACAGCTATGAACTGAATGAGAAGACACTGACAAAAACGGATACGAATACGTTTTTGAATTCGTGGAGTACGAATTCGAATGAGTACTGAATTATACAACTCAAGCCTTTGAACTGCTGTCCAGACAGCATTTGCAAACTCGTTTTTAGTTCCTTTATCTTTCTGTAATGATTGGGTTATTAATCGATACCAAAGGGATCTTTTGGGGTTCATCAGGTTGGTGAACGCAGGTAAGAATGAACGCTCACAAGCTTACAGATCCAATGTCAGTGCAGGGGTTTTCGACCGCGCGCAGCAGATCAGGACATATTCTTCGTGATCTTCTTCGTCCAGTATTTGATCCCGATGTTCGGGCTCACCATCAAGATAGCGCGTCAGGCAAGTGCCACAAAAACCTTCTTCACAGGACGTATCAACAGCTATGCCGTTTTCCCTGAGCACTTCGACAATCGATTTGTCTGAGGGTACGGTAAATTCCGCGCCGCTGCGAGCGACACGAACCAGAAATTCACCCGACCCGGTGTTCAAGTCATCAGTGCTAATTTCCAGCGAATCGGCACTGAAGTGTTCGCAATGCACAGTCCCCTCGGGCCAGTGTGCAGAACCGGCTTTGGCCGCTGCCATCAGTCCAGGGGGACCACAATAATATAAATGCGTTCCCGTACTCACCGAGCTCAGTACCGTCTCTAACTTGATTCCGTTTCGGGGAATGCCGCCATCGAAATGAAAAATCAACCGATCTTGCTGAACCAAATCGTTCAGTTCTTGTCGGAATGCGGCATCTTCCGGTGTGCGGGTACAGTAATGGGCCACGAAACTTGCCTGTTCTCGCTTCAATGTCTGCACCATCGACAATATTGGTGTGATACCAATCCCACCGGCAATCAACAAGTGATGCTCAGCATCGGCGGCCAGCTTGAATAGATTTTTTGGTTCAGAAACCGTCAACAGGTCGCCGACTTGAACCTGGTCGAACATGTAGGCTGAACCTCCGGAACCCGGCGACTCCCGTAACACAGCAATCCGGTAGTGGGATTGATCAGCATCTGAATTACATAAAGAATACTGACGAATTAATCCGTTTCCCAGATAAACATCGATGTGTGCGCCAGCACTGAATGGCGGCAAGGGATTGCCACCCGGGTCTGATAAAGTGAAGCTCCTGATCCATTCGGTTTCATAGCCGACAGACTGAACCTGAACAGGAAATGTCCTAAGTGGCATCGTGCACCATCAAGACCGAATACCAACTATGCGACGCTGAGCTACAGAATTTGCACCGCGGCCAACACCGACCGAACCCAGTCTTCTCACTCACGCCACAGTGCATCATTAGATTGACCGTAAAACCATCCCAATGGATGTGAAGCATCAGTCAAGCCGATCAATCAGGTTATCCATAAAGGCTTCGCATTTATGCACCTGTTCAACCGCGATGAACTCGTTCGGTTTGTGTGCCTGATCGATATAACCCGGACCACAAACAACCGATGGGATGCCGATGCCTTCAAACAGACCGCCCTCTGTACCAAAACTCACACAGGCTGTGCCCGCAGAATCAGAAAGATCCTGGGCCAATTTGATCAAGTCTGCATCGCTTGTCGCAAGTTCCGGGATCGTTGATAACTCTTGCCACTCAATGCGTGCTTCGGAAAAAACCGCGTGCATTTCGGGTAGTATTTCTGTATTGATATAGTGCTGCAACCGATCCCATACCAATTGTGGGTCATCGCCCGGCAAGTGGCGAATTTCAGCTTCAAATTCACAATACTTGGGCACAATGTTGAGTGCCGTTCCGCCGCGCACCACGCCGGTGTGAACAGTCGTATAGGACGGACTGAATTCTTCGTCAAACGGGCCCTGGTTGCGAAACTTGCGGGCTTCGGCTTTCAGGAAAGCGATGATCTCTGCAGCAGCTTCAACCGCATTAACGCCAATATGCGCCAGGCCTGAATGGGATTCAAGGCCGTGAATCGAACAGCGCTTGGATATTTTTCCTTTGTGTGCTCGAACCACCCGCATTCCAGTTGGCTCACCAATGACACAGGCCCGTGGCTTGTTTTGTCGATTGACAAGCTCGCGAAGCAGAGTGCGCACACCGACGCAACCGATTTCCTCGTCATAAGAAAATGCCAAATGCACTGGAGTTTCTAGATTTCTGTCGATAATCTCAGGCACTTTCGCGAGGCAAACGGCGATAAAACTCTTCATGTCTGAAGTGCCGCGCCCGTACAAAAGGCCGTCATTTTCACTGACCACATAAGGATCGGTTGACCAGTTCTGTCCGTCAACCGGGACAACGTCTGTGTGCCCGGACAGTGCGATTCCACCTTTGTCATCAGCGCCAATGGTCGCAAAAAGATTGGCTTTCTTACCCGTCGCGTCGTAAACCAATTCCGAGCGCAGGCCAAATTCTTCCAGGTAACCCTGGATGAATTCAATAATCTGGAGATTTGAATTTCTGCTGGTTGTATCGAATCCTACCAGATCTTCAATCAGTTGAATGGTGGTCTTGTTCGGTTTCATGGTTTAACCATTTTCAAAGTTGTTGTAGCAAAGAGGCTATTTTAATGGCGGGACAAGAAAAAGAAGTAAACCATGCTGTCAACGGCACATTCAACACCGAAAACATAACCATTGATCACTGGCAATGGATTTTGAAATTTAGGCTCAATAGATACTGGGAATTCGCAAAATACAGCACTGTCTGCACCATAATTTCTCGCGCACCATGACTTTAGTACATGCTCCGATATAGTATAGTAGGATCGAATATTTCAAAAGGTATTGACAATCGATTCGAGTGCAAGGATCTCAATCATTTTTTAACAGCCCGGTGATCACTAAATTATTTGAGAACGTTGATATTACACAGGAAAGCAACGAACCAAGAGTTGAATAAATGGCGTAGGGATTCGATGAATTGTCCAACGACGTTATGCGAAGACTTGACGGTTGAGATCAATCGATGACCAAGGGTGACTTTCTCATAGACAACGCAGTAACCATGGCAAGAACAATCCAGCAGTACATGACCGATGCCGATTTGTCTGCTGTTCAAGTCGATTAAGCATCAATTCGAACTGATTAAGTTCCAATCACGCTCGTTGGAATCTCGCTGCTAACTCAAAATCGATCGCTGTGCAACATTCCGGATCCAATACGTCGCTGAATACCATCCTCGCCCTGGCAGCGTTTGTCATCATCGTTGCCGGCATGAAGGTTTCTAGCCCAATTCTGGTACCCATCCTGTTGGCAATTTTCATCGCAACACTCAGTGCACCACCACTGCTGTGGCTGGAAAACAAGGGACTCCCAACAATATTGGCGCTACTGGTTGTCATCTCGATGATTTTTGCCGTAGGACTGCTGCTGGCTTCATTGGTGGGTAAATCCATCAATGATTTCCAAAGCCAGCTACCTGTTTACGAACAACGCCTGCAAACACTATTTGACGCGTCACAGGCAACTATGGTACAGCTGGGTATACAAGTCCAGTTTGCGGACATCGCCAATGCCATCAATCCCCAATCGGTTGCAACGGCAGTGGGTCGTTTGGCTAACGAAGTCGGTGCGATCGTGGCGAATGCGTTTTTGATTTTCCTGATGGTCATCTTCATGCTGTTCGAGGTTTCCACCTTACCGGACAAACTTGCCAAGATTACCAAACGACCGGTCGACTCGATCGAACGCCTGTCCAATTTCAAGAAAAATTTGCAGCGCTACCTGGTGATTAAGACACTCGCCAGCATGGCAACTGCCCTGATGGTCTGGATCATGCTGACAATTCTCGGCGTCGATTTTGCAATTTTGTGGGCGCTACTCGCGTTCTTTTTGAATTTTGTGCCCAATATCGGTTCGATCATCGCGGCTGTTCCAGCGGTACTGATTACCGTTCTTCAAATTAATATTTCAACAGGGCTGGGAGTCGCAGCTGGTTATTTTTTCATCAATTTTCTGATCGGCTCAGTGATTGAACCGCGCGTGGCCGGACGCCACTTGGGGCTGTCACCGTTAATTGTCTTTATGTCCTTGATTTTTTGGGGCTGGGTACTGGGTCCGGTGGGCATGTTCCTGTCAGTACCGTTGACTATGATGGTGCGGTTGGTCGCTGAGAGTAGCGAAAATTTACGGTGGCTTGCTGTCGTGCTGAGCGATCGAGCATGAATCTGAAGTCTGCTCCTGTAAAGCTTGCCAGGAGAATCAAAGCCCAGACGAAGCCCCGGCCTCAACCCCCTGCTGCCCCACGCCATGACCACACGCATGTGACTCATGGGGATGCCCGTGAAGATCCGTTTTATTGGCTTCGTGAGCGCAACAATCCTGAGGTTACCCACTACCTGAATGCAGAAAACGCCTATGCACAGGATTGGCTTGCACGGCTGGAACCACTGCGCGAAGAGCTGGTCAGTGAAATGTACGACCGCGTTGTGGAAACTGATTCCTCAGTGCCGGTTAAATTGGATCAGTACGAGTACTTCAGTAAGGACCGGCAACAAGACGATTATCGTTCACACTGGCGTCGCCACCTCGATCGGCCCGATACTGACGAGTTGCTTCTCAATGAGAATGAATTGGCGGCCGGACACAAATACTTTGATCTCGAGAGTCTTGAGGTCAGTCCCAACCACTATTTAATGGGTTATGCAACTGATTTTAAGGGCGATGAAATTTATACGATTGAGGTATTGGATCTGCAAAACCGGACCTTGCTGGCAGATCGAATCGATAATGCCTCCGGTAATTTTGTCTGGAGCCAAGACAGTCGTAGCATCTATTACACCACCTTGAATTCGATGCACCGACCTTATCGGGTTTACCGACACCGCCTCGGAACTGATCGAACTGACGATGAACTCGTATTCGAAGAACTCGATGAAGCATTCTACGTATCACTGTCTGCATCAGACAGCCGAAAGTTCATTCAGATTGAGGTCAACAATAAGATTACTTCGGAAGTCTACCTCCTGGATACTTTCGATAACGAAGCCATGCCACAGTCGGTATTGGCGCGCAGGGCAGACATCCGCTACGAAGTTCAAGACTACGGGGATTCTCTTTACATTCTAACCAATGACGATGCAGTGAATTTTCGACTGGTCAAAACTAGACTGAACAATCCTGATCGCACGCATTGGGTGGACGTGGTTCCCGCACATGACCGGGTCACGCTGACTGGCTTTGCGGTATTCAAGGATTTCATCGCGCTTGAAGAACGGCGCGATGGCTTACCGACTGTTCGAGTGCTGACTCACGAAGCAGACGACGGATACCTCGTCAACAAGCCGCCAAAAATACAGGAACTCCGGCTTGGTCCCAATTGGGAGTTTGATACCAGTATTTGTCGATTGGGCGGTAATGCCCTGGACATGCCTTACTCGTCTTACGATTTGGATATGGCTACCGGTGAAACAACTCATCTAAAGACACAACCTGTGGGTGGTCACTTCGACCCAACCGACTACGTAACAGAAAAACATCTGGCGCAATCACACGAGGGTGAAGCGATTCCGATCTACCTTGTGTATAACCGCAACGCCACCACCCAAAAGCCCGCTCCGCTGCTGCTCTATGGCTACGGATCATATGGGCTGAATTCCAGTCTTTATTTTTCTTCCCGACGGCTGTCGCTGCTGGATCGCGGGATTATCTTTGCGATCACACAGATTCGGGGCGGCAGTGAGATGGGCAGGAGCTGGTACCTGAATGGGAAACTGGACAAGAAGAAAAACACTTTTTACGACTTTCATGCCTGTGCAGATTATTTATTAGCCAATGAAATTACCAGTCCGCAGCAAATGGCCATCATGGGCGGAAGTGCCGGTGGCCTGGTCGTCGGTCATTTTCTCAATTCAGACAGACAGCAATGCAAGGCTGCGCTGGCACTGGTGCCATTCGTTGATATCGTTACAACAATTCTGGATGACACGCTGCCGCTGTCAATTGTTGAACGGGACGAATGGGGAGACCCCAATGATCCCGCGATGTATGAATACATGAAATCGTATTCACCTTATGACAATGTTCGATCAGGGGACTACCCGGCCCTCTATATCACTGGCGGACTGAATGATTCGCGGGTGGGATTCTGGGAGCCGGCCAAGTGGGCGGCCAGAATTCGACAATGCAAGACTGACGACAATCCAGTGCTGTTGGTTACCGAGATGGATTCCGGACATTCCGGTGCTTCGGGCAGGTTGGACTCTTTACGCGACACCGCGCGCGAGTATGCGTTTATCGTCGATCAGTTGTTACCCGACCCGGTATCGCAATAAAATTGGAGCAACGATCGCGGCGCAATTTCACCCCACCTTAATACCCATTCATGGCTTCGGTTCTACAACGTCAATTCAATCAATCGGCACCGGATATCAGAATCCAGGATCCGGTGTGTTTCGCGACCAGCCGGGGTCAGGAATCGGGGTTTGTCGCAGCAATCAGTGGTCGGAAAGCCGATGTGGTGGCATTGTCTGGCGATGAATATGTCGTGCCCCTATTCATGCTCGCGCGCAGGCCCGGTGAATCTCCCAAACGCGTGTTTACGACCGATCAAATGCTGCGCTGTGCATTTCGAATCAATGACACAGTTTCTTTCCAAAATAAGGGGAAAAAGATCACCGGTGCAATTAATCAACTTAACCCGACGCGGGCACGGGTCACCGATGAGGACACCCATTGGAACGTACCTTACTCAATGCTGCACGGGGAGCAGGCCGAAACGCGCAAACAACACAGTCTCGAAAAATTGACTGCGACTGCGCAGTTGGCAGACCGGTTGCTTGAGCAACACGGGCTTAAGGAGTGGCGCTTCACTTATGACAATGCCAACAAACGTGCCGGGAGCTGCGATCATACCAGACAAATTATCTCGATGGCTGAACAGTTTTGCCTCACTGTCGATGCGGATCAGATCGCGGACACCTTATTGCATGAAATTGCGCACGCACTGGTCGGTGCTCGGCATGGGCATGATGCAATATGGCAGGCTAAAGCCCGTGAGATCGGTTGTAGTGCGGAACGAACCCATTGCATCAATTTTTCCGCACCACGCTATATCGTGTCCTGTAAATCATGCGGAACGTATGGCGCACGCGATAAACGCGGTAAGAATCAGGTTTGCAAGCGCTGTAAGACACCGATTACCTATGAGCTCTACTCGGAGGCACTGTGGAACGCGTATCAGAAGTAGTCCACCGCGACTGGCTGTTTGATTGGCATAGCAAAGCCACTGAACCGAAAGAGGGCTTCGAAATTCAGCACGATGGCGAGCTGCTTCGCGTGGTGTTGCGGACGAACGCCGCGTCGAATCGTCAAGCACTCTTGATTTGCGTGCTATTTCTATCGTGCGCTGCAATTGCCATCGCTATAATATTTGCTTTATTTGGAGCATGGCTGATCCTGCCTTTTGCAGGGCTGGAAGTCTTGTTACTTGCAATTGGTGCAGTGGCTGCCTGTTCCCATACCGGTGATGCTGACCTGCTGGTCATCAGTCGGAACTATGTTCATCTGACACAGAGGCGTCGATCGAAGCGGTCTGTAACCTCGTATATCAGGGAATGGACAAGATTCGTTTTGGTGCCTGGAAAAACGAGCCATGAACCGGCTCGTTTGCTGATTGTCAACCGAGTTCAGGAACTCGAAATTGGAGAATTTTTGATCGAAAGTTCGAAAGTGCGCCTATATCACCAGCTGACCGAACTGGTCAGAAATTAAGTATAAATTACAGCAAATAATCGCCCGTATGGGAGCCCATTGATGTCACGAATGTATCGTAGAGCGAGAAACTTGCTGCGCATTGTCGCAGTCTCGATCGCACTGTTTCCTCTGAACGTCTATTCGGAATGGGGGCTGAATCTGCCGCCACCATCATCTCCAGTAGCCGCCCGGATTCTGGACTTGCACAATGCCATCATGATCGTGTGTCTCGTGATTTTCGTTGTCGTATTTGGGGTGATGTTTTATTCGCTTTATGCCCATCGCAAAAGCCGCGGTCATCAGGCGCACCAATTCAGCCATAACTCGAAACTCGAAGTGGTTTGGACCGTTATTCCCTTCCTGATCCTGGTGGGCATGGCCATACCTTCAACCGCCACCTTACTCTACATGGAGGATACTACTGAATCGGATTTGACAGTGAAAATTACCGGTTACCAGTGGAAGTGGCATTATGAATATCTCGATCACGATATCGGTTATTTCAGTAATCTGTCGACACCGCGTGCACAAATTGAAAATCGCGAACCCAAGGGCGAACACTACCTCTTGGAAGTTGACAATCCAGTCGTCATTCCCGCTAATCGGAAAGTCAGGTTCTTGCTTACCTCAAATGACGTGATTCATGCCTGGTGGATTCCAAAGTTCGGCGTTAAGAAAGATGCCATTCCGGGCTACATCAACGAATTTTGGACGAATGTTGACTCACCTGGAACTTACCGGGGACAATGTGCGGAGCTTTGCGGTAAGGATCACGGATTCATGCCCATTGTGGCTGAAGTGCTAACGCCAGAAGAGTTTGATGCCTGGGTGGAGGCCAATCAACCCAAACAGGTTGCTGCAGTTGCGCCGATGACAACTGAGACAGAAACTGCATCTGATGCGGCGCCAGAGCAAGTCGCCGCGGCCGCCGAACCGGCCCGCGAATGGACCATGGACGAGTTGATGGAACACGGCCAGACCGTGTATTTTCAATGCATTGCCTGTCACGGCCCCGAAGGCCAAGGTGTCCCACCGACCTTTCCGCCACTCACGGGCAGTGAAATCACAACAGGCCCGATAGATGCACACATTGACATCGTCCTCAACGGCAGACCGAATACAACAATGCTGCCCTTCGCGCTGCAACTGAGTGATGAAGACATCGCTGCGGTCATAACCTATGAACGCAACGCACTCGGCAACAGCGTGGGTGATATGGTCCAACCAGCCGACATTGCGGCCAGACGCTAAATAGGTAGGTAACGTGACCATCATTCGAACCGATAACATTTTTTCTTATACAGGGTAAAAATACTATGTCCGCTGCGCACACCGAAGCACACGACCATCATCACGACCACCGTCCGAGCGGCATCATGCGTTGGTTGACAACAACCAACCACAAGGACATAGGCACGATGTACCTGATTTTCTCGCTGACGATGTTTTTTGTCGGCGGGGTCATGGCACTCGCGATTCGTGCTGAGCTGTTTCAACCCGGTTTGCAGGTTGTCAACCCTGAGTTATTTAATTCACTGACAACCATGCATGCACTGATCATGATTTTTGGTGCCATCATGCCGGGGTTTGTGGGGTTTGCCAACTGGCTGATTCCCATGATGATTGGTGCGCCTGATATGGCACTGCCCAGAATGAACAACTGGAGTTTCTGGATTTTGCCATTTGCATTCGCCATGCTGCTGGGAAGTCTCTTTACCGTCGGCGGTGGACCCGCTTCCGGCTGGACACTCTATGCACCGCTATCGGTTCAAGGCGGTGTTGGCGTTGATATGACCATTCTTTCCATTCACATGATGGGAATCTCCTCCGTTCTTGGCGCAATCAATATCATCGTAACAATCATGAACATGCGCGCACCTGGCATGAATCTGATGAAAATGCCGCTGTTCGTTTGGACCTGGCTGATCACTGCATTCCTGCTCATTGCCGCAATGCCTGTCCTGGCCGGTGCTGTAACCATGCTGCTCACCGACCGACACTTTGGCACTGCTTTCTTTGACCCGGCCGGTGGCGGCGATCCGGTACTCTTTCAGCATATCTTTTGGTTTTTTGGGCATCCAGAAGTGTACATTCTGATCTTGCCCGCGTTTGGTATCGTCTCGCAGATAGTGCCGACGTTTTCCCGCAAACCCCTGTTTGGTTATGATTCCATGGTGTTTGCCACCGCAGGTATTGCATTCTTGTCATTCATCGTGTGGGCGCATCATATGTTCACCGTAGGCATGCCACTGGCTGGTGAGCTGTTTTTCATGTATGCAACAATGCTGATTGCAGTACCAACAGGCGTTAAGGTCTTCAATTGGGTGGCCACGATGTGGCGCGGTTCAATTACGTTTGAAACGCCCATGCTGTTTGCGCTTGCGGTTGTGTTCCTGTTTACCATTGGCGGGCTGTCCGGATTAATGCTGGCCATCGTACCAGCGGATTTCCAATATCACGATACGTATTTTGTGGTCGCACACTTTCACTATGTGTTGTTCGCCGGCTCGATCATGTCAATGATGGGTGCAGCTTATTACTGGCTGCCCAAATGGACTGGCCGCATGTACAGCGAAAGACTGGGTAAGACCCATTTCTGGTTGACCACGATTTTCTTTAACGTGACCTTTTTCCCGCAGCACTTCCTAGGGCTGGCCGGTATGCCGCGCCGAATTCCTGATTATGCGTTGGAGTTTACTGAATTCAACGTGATATCGTCCATTGGTGCTTTCGGACTAGGACTGGCACAGCTTCTGTTCGTTTACATCATCATCCAAGCGGTGCGCGGTAAAAACGAAAAAGCGACCGCACAGGTTTGGGAAGGCGCAGACGGGCTTGAGTGGACAGTGGATTCACCACCACCGTACCATACGTTTGAAACGCCGCCAACCGTTAAGTAATCCGTTATAGAGTGATTGTTCACGTGTCAAAAGATCAACGCGATAGCGTAAAGCGTACTGCCTGGATTCTGGGTTGCGTGGCAATGGTGTTTTTCGTGGCAATTATGGTGGTCGAGTACATCCGGTAAGCGATGGGTCAGATTTGATGAATACCAAACGATCCAATACCCGCTGGCTGGTGATGCTCTCTGGAGCCGTGGTGTTAATGTTTGGTTTCGGCTATGCGCTGGTGCCGCTATATGACCTGTTTTGTGAAATAACAGGAATCGGCGGCAAGCCGACCGTTGCAAAATTGCAACTGGAGGAATCCAATGTTGCGATCGATACCAGCAAAGAAGTCACAATCGAGTTTACCGCAACTGCCAACAATAACATGCCGTGGAAAGTTACGCCCCTGGTTCGAAAAACCAAAGTTCACCCTGGTGAAGTCCACGTCGTTAATTACCTGGTGGAAAACGCGGCGAATAAACTGATGGTTGGACAGGCGATACCAAGCATTTCCCCGATGCAGGCCGGCAGACACATGGTCAAACTCGAGTGTTTCTGTTTTGACAATCAGACACTCGCGGCAGGTGAAAAGCGGGAAATGCCGGTGCGGTTTTATATTGATTCGGAACTGCCCGATGACATCAAAACGCTGACTTTGTCTTACAGCTTTTTTCAGTTGAAGACACAGCCGACTGATGATGCTGTAGAAGTGAAAAGCTAATTTCCTATATACAGCACACCCCGAATGCTATTCAAACATACTAATGAGGATAACCGATGAGCGCTTCGAACGGCGATTATTATCTCCCTGATCCCAGCCCATGGCCCTTAGTGGCATCCGTCGGGCTTTTTACCTTGGCCGGCGGATTCGTAATGCTGGTGAACGACGTTAATATGGCGCCATGGGTTATGTTAGTCGGAGGCCTGATCATCGCTTTCATGATGTTCGGCTGGTTTGGCGTGGTTGTGCTGGAAAGTGAAGCGGGCAAATACAACGCCCGAGTGGATATCTCCTTTCGCATGGGGATGCTGTGGTTCATCTTCTCTGAGGTTATGTTTTTTGCGGGCTTCTTTGGCGCATTGTTTTACTTGAGAAATCTCGCGGTGCCTTGGCTGGCAGAAACCGATATTCTGTGGATGGGGTACGAGGGCGGCTGGCCGACTGCTGGACCCATGGGCCAAGAGCTGATTGCTGGTGATACTCCGACATCGGATCCCGGGAAGTTTTCAACCATTGGTGCCTGGGGAATTCCGGTTTGGAACACACTGATATTACTGACTTCCAGTGTTACTGTCACATTTGCGCATTGGGATCTTAAAAAGAACAATCGGACTGGTCTCATCATTTGGCTGTTTCTGACTGTTGTGCTTGGGTTCCTGTTTCTCTTCCTACAGGCGGAGGAATACATCCATGCCTATGCTGATCTCGGGCTGACTTTGGGTACTGGGGTTTATGGTGCGACGTTCTTTATGTTGACCGGATTTCACGGTGCACATGTCACAATCGGTGCGATCATATTAACTGTTATCCTGATTCGCGCCATTCGCGGACACTTCAAACCCGACCATCACTTCGGGTTCGAAGCAGCAGCCTGGTATTGGCATTTCGTTGATACGGTTTGGGTGGGACTCTTTATCTTTGTTTACGTCGTCTGACGACTAAACCAACCCGCTATTATTCGCTTGATGCAGATTTAGGTGGAATCGGCACCGTATTGCTGGGAGTAATCCAGCCGGTGTAAATTCCGCCAACGATCAAGCCAAATAACACAATCCAAATCGAGATTCGGGCGGTCAGTGCTTTGACCGTTCGCGTTCCGGAGCCGCGGTCTTTCAGCATGTACCAGAATGCTGAGACCAGCGTGCCAATCATCACTAGCACGAATAATATGATTATCACCTTTTGTGCGGTCATTCCTTTATTCAACCCATAATTGTTTTATTTGTTCCTGCAAATTGGTGATACGTAGCGTGGTTTATCGGAGTGAATAAACTGAACTCGTCAAATCGAAATAGTAAGCCTACAGTAGACGTTCTCTCACTCGTCAAGCAATCAACTGGGGACATTCAAAATTCCGATTTAATCCCTGCTGTTGACACAAGTTGAATTATAGGAGGCGGGCGGCGATTACGAACTCATTCCGCATTGAATCCTCCAAAATCACTGATCATCTGAGGAACAAACTGAGGTCGAGTGACACAGGAGTGTTGCATTGTCAACCATATCTCACTTAGTTGATAAGTAATGTATACAAATAGCGATTTGCGTATGGGAAATTTGGAAGGGCCCGACTGTTTTTCGACATCGCGTAAACTTGAATTCCGGGGCCTGTCTTACATATTCCATATCCAAAGTAATAGGCCGGTCAAGAATACTGAAAGGGTGTAGTCTTCCGAAGCCGATGTGACCAATTGATCATTCTCTTGATGATTGGCTTATCGCTAACCCGTCAGAGCCGGTAGCGGACATTCGCCACGAAGGAAGGGGATATATAGTTGTACACTAACCTCTAAATTGCATAAACGTTAGAATGATCGTTCCACGATGATATAATTCAATCTGTGCATTACAGAAGCATAATTGTGTTTCAATTAAAGTTATTCATATAACTTATTAATATAGAATTACTAATCATCAGTATTGTAAGGGAGATTACACGATGGATCAAGACCTGCATCACAGAATTGAAGACTTGGAATTACTGTGCAGGCAAACACTCAAAGCTGTCAATAGCCTCAGAATGGATATAAATAGTCTGAGAGAAGAACAAATAATCATGAGAGAAGAACAAAAAATCATGAGAGAAGAACAAAAAGAACAAGTAGCTCAAACTCATGCACTATTGAAACAACTTGGAGCACGCGTTGGCAGTGTCGAGGGACGGATGTCTGCTGTCGAGGAAAGATTGAAAGCAGTTGAGGATGTGGTATTTGCCTAAACTGCTTGTCACAATATATTTTCTTTGAATGGCGGTTAGTTTCTCATAAACCGCCATTCTTTTTTTTGATACAGCGTGCTCTGGTGCGCAAAACAGAAACGGGGTATTACTGCACCCCGTTCCATATCGTCGTCAAATTTGACGAATGTTCTTGAAAAGATCAAAACCTCATCTGATAGGCCGCCACTGCGGCATGGTAATACTCACCATCTGCTTCAAGTCCTGCATATCCAAATCGCCACTCGCCCCGATTGGACTTTGACGATTTAACACTGGCGCCAAAACTCAAGGCACTGACTACTTCAGGCATGGCTTGTATTGTTGCACCTGAATTGAAACTCAACGCACCTATCTTATCCCTCTGTCTTAAACTGATATCTCCATTCCTTTCTGAATCAGTGCGGATCTGATCCAACTGTAAGTGTGATTTCCACTTCGTTTCCTCTGAAAGATTCAACCACTCTCCGGCACTCATCTTCAATCCCACTCGCAATGCAGAGTAATCCTGTGTATATGCAGGTACCTCTGCACTCAGTGCTGCACCTTGTGCTTCATGCGCTGAATAATCAAAGCTTCCTGCCTGGATTGATACTGAAGGTACGAACTCCAACCCACTGACACTTAACTTCGTACCGGCCGTAAACTGGGCTTGGGTGTGTGTTACTTCAGAGTCACTTACCAAAGCACTGTTCACCACTGGATTATTCATGATTGAATTAAAGTCATAGTCACCGTGTGAGAGTTTCACACCGGCAAAGTAACGATCATTGCGCCAGCCACTGCTCAATGCGTACACCTCACCTTGTGCCTGCTGGTTCAGTGCATTGACTTGTGCTGTGACATTCTGTGCACTTGAGGCTTCAATGTAGAAGTCATCGGTGCGATAAAGGGATAAACCAATCTCAGTGCCACTGGCCCCTGAGCTTGAGACTCCAGCCAAATTCAGAGTTTCATTCTGACCGGTACGAATCCAAACCTGGTAGGGTTGATTGCCGGATTCACGGATGGTAAGCCTATTGCGATCATCGATGGAGGCGTAGTAAGCAGACTGTGGAGTATTGAAGGCGTACTCATCAGCAAAGCTGGAGCCGCCAAATAAACCATCACCCCAGTAAAGGGCAATCAGTACTGCCACCAGACCTAATCCGAGTAGCACATCGTTGTCGTTGTCATCGCCACCCGCGGCTGTAGTTGTTGCGGGGGTGGTCTTTTTCTCGGGTGGATCAGGATTGAGTTTAGCAATCTGATCAACCTTGTCTTCCTCAAAGGTTGCCGTTCCAACACCACTCTCATATGCAATTGAACCAACCTTAGCCGTCTTGCCATCGACATCCACTGTTTTGATGGACAAACTTTCTACATCTGTGGAAGTACCATCAATTTCACTGGTAATAGCTGTAACTTGTAACAACTGATGAGTATTGTCAGTGTCAGTGAGTTCGGTATTCGCAGCAGTGATTTGTACAGTCGTAAGATCATCATTCAACTGCGCATACACCGAGACCTCCTCGGCTTTGACGTCATTAAATTCCATTTTCGCCGCGATGATTTTACCGGTGCTACCACCCTTACCAATCTCAAACACGACCTTACCGGGCTTGTGGACAGTTACCGTACCCGTGCCTACATTCATTTCCTTAACGATTACTATTGCGCCTTCACGCAGATTCAGTGCTGCATTGGCATTATTAGGCTCAAACTCTACATTACCTCCAAAACGCGCATAACCCTTGCCTCTTTTGGTTAAAGTTGTCAGACCGGTGATGTCCTTAGTAACTTCGAACCGTCGACCGTCATCGAGGTCAATGTCCATGGTGTCATTACCGGCTTCAAACTTAATCCCTCCATCAATCATGACGTTGTTCTTGATATTTAAAACATCGTCTTGGGCAGTAAACATAATATTGCCAACCAGATTGCTGCCATCAATGTCCAGAGTTCCCGTACCAGCGCCGTCGAACTGTACGACATTACCTTCCTCTTCAGGATCAGATATTGAAACCTCTTTCAGATTACTGATCTCAAAGCGAGAGTTCTTGGACGCCGTTGTTTCGACCTTAAAGGCGATACTTCCAATCACAATTGTTTTGGTGGAATCTGTATTGATCGTCACCGCTTCTTCTGCACCGGTAACCTTACTGAGGTCGATGATGACCTTTGATCGATTTGTTGCGAAGTTGGTTTGTGAAGTTAGAAGGGCCTGGAAATCGGTGCCATCAACCTCAGAAAATTCACCTTCGCAAGTAATTTGGAAGTCATTGCCTGATGATTCGTCGACAGTGAATGTATTGGTTTCACCAATTCTGCCTTGAACGACAGAGCATGGACCTTCATCCTGTGCCAGTGTTGGCTGTGGCATGGTTAACTGTACGCCAAATAACAATGCAGCGCATAAGACTAGCTTGAGCCTCAACAGCCAGACTGCCTTAGCTAATAGACTTTTGTTAAATTGTTTGTTCATTGATTTGATTCTCCCTATGCTGTACGTACCTGTACGAATCGAGTTGTATGTTCAAAACAAAAAGGGGCACTGCCTAAACAATGCCCCTTTGTTTCAATTCTTGCTAACGCAAGGCGTTAGAAGTTGACACCAAACGCAACGTGTGTTGTACCACCGCTGTCATCATCCGCGTTGGTGTGTTCAACGAAAGTAAAAGCACCGCCGCCTAAACTTTTGTTGATACCGACCATCCAGGGATTAGTTTTGGTTCCACTAGGCGCTTCTACGCTTCGACCCCAAGCCAGCCAGTTCAAACCCGTATCACCCAGACTGCCTTGCATACCAAGGTAGTTGGTTTTGGTTTTGCCAGTCACCATGGGATCGTTGCTTTCCTCTTGAGAATGCCCAAGTCCAAGGGTTACAGCACCAAGCCCAAACTCAGCTGATATATGAGTTTTGTTTGCGCCGTAAACTGTATCCGTCACATTACCCATTGCGGTATGTGCGATTGAATACGCAGGGGTTCTGTTTTCTGAAACTGCAGCAGTTGCAACGGCATCTAATACCTGTTGCGCTGTGACAGTTGCGCTAGCAACGCCAGCTTCAGCAGAACCATCTGCAGACCCATCCTTATTGAACATAAGGTTTGCGGTCTTGTCTGTTGCCGCTTCTGCTAACTTAACCAACTCTTGAGTAACTAGAACAATATCGTTTGAGGTATCTGGGTCATCGTCAAGATCTAGCGTGATATACACCAACCCTTCAGCTTCGTCTGCCTTGTAGTATGGTCGTGCATAGCTATTTATAGCAAAATCATTGATGTAACCATCCAAATCAGCTTCTGAAAGGGTGGAAGGAACTTCAATGACATTCAGATACCGCCCCATCGAATCAATACGATCACCACGGTCATCAACATTTGAGCCCCACTTGCTCTTTACCTCTACGTAATCCATATTGGCAAGCATTGCGCCATTGGCAGCAGGCGTATAGGCGTGGTATGTGTTTGAAGTGGTATCTTTGCCTTTCGTTGATTCTTTCGTAGTGGTGGTCACATACTGAACGGAAGATACTGGTTTACCAGTGCCTGTGCATACATTAGCGAGCAACGCTCCCTTTGCATCTACGCACGATCCCTTATCGTAAAACTTACCGCCAATCTTGACAACTTCATTCGTGTCAATATCTGTTTGACCTGCTGCTGCAATTACAACTTCAAGCGTAGCAGTATTAGACTTACCGGTTGCCCTATCGGTAATCGTATGGGTAGCGACTGCATCACTTATAGCCATTCGACCGTCCTTTGTTCTGAAAACCAGCGTGCTGCCGGTCTTGTCAACTTTGCCGTTCGTGACGGTAAGTTTCAACGCGTCTTCGCCAGCCACCATTGACGGCGTAGCACCCATCATGGCCATCGTTGTAGTGGCATCTTCCCTTTTCTCATAACCAACTGAAAGTTTACCAATATCACCCAGCGCGGCTGTCATGCCAAATGCTGATCCATCAATACTCTTGCCTGTATCAGTAGCGCCGTCCATTATTAGATCGAGCTGTGCGCTAACCGATCCCGCAGAGATTGCATAAGAAAGTGCTTCGTAGCGTCCACCCAGAAGTTCATCACCATGGGATTCCCAGTACGCTTGATTGCGCATTCCGTTGTGAACATTAATTGCACCAGGGATCTTACCCAAAGTCAGGTTGCCGAAGCCGCCTGAAAGACCAACATAGAGTTGGTTGGCACTTTGGTTGGAACTGCTGCCAATCCTTGTTTCAAATTTGTAGACTGCGGTTAGCCCTTCACCTGCCTCGCTCGAGCCTTTAATGCCCCAGCGTGATCCATAGTTACTGGTTTTGGCATCTTGATCGCTTTTAAACTGGACACCGCCCCGAAGCGAACCGTACCAACTGGCGTCTGCGAAGATAACAGAGGGTATACTCAGGTTTGTAAATACTACCAACCAATTTTCCTAAACTGAATTTGCTGAATTCCGAAATCATCACTATCTGTCAGTGCTTGAATTGGGTATAGGCTGAGCAAGAGCTGCTTCCTAAATCAAATCCTAGGGTAAGCTAAAAATAGCTACTGTAGAACACGTTATTTACGGAAGCTTTCTTGATAATCCGCCGCGTTTCAATTTTATTGTTATACTATTTAATATATTAATGTTTATTTATATATATTAATATATCAATATGAACTACGAAACAGAAGAAATCACCAGAACATTAAGGGATGTACGAAGACAAAAGGGACTGAGCCAACGGGCCCTTAGCACTTTAGTAGGTTTGCCACAATCCCATATTTCAAAAATTGAGAAAAACGCGGTTAACTTACGTATTTCCAACCTTATAGCGATTGCGCATGCACTTGATTTGGAAATTGCGCTTGTCCCACACAAGGCAGTTCCTGCTGTCAAATCCATAACCCAGAGCGTAACGACCTCACCGATGACCGATCCAGCAATCGGGAAGGAGTTTCGCAAGGTTGAAAAAACACTGAGATCCGTCAATCCCCATCTTGAAGTGCTTGTGAAATTTAACCAACTACAACGAAACTTCAAGGAAATTAGTCAGTTTCAAAATCTCGTCAAAGACGTCGATCGGTTACGCGACATTAGAAAGTCTCTTGAGAATTTCAAAACTAAAGGCGATAACGAATCCATCGATATTGTGATCGAACAAATAAATACCCTGCGCATATCTCTGGCTGATACACAAAGCGACGCTGATTCCATTCGCCCCGCGCGCCCCGCTTATCGATTGGACGGTGATGATGGCTGATGTTACCGTACTCGATGTACTATTGCATAACCAGCGTATCGGCAGCTTGACAAATATTGGCGGGGATCGAACGATCTTTTCTTTTAACGATGCCTACGTTAATGATCCGGACCGACCGACGCTCAGTCTTGGTTTCAAGGATGAGTTCGGTGCGCTGATAACGGAATTCAGGTCCTATCAAACGCGTGTCATGCCGTATTTCTCGAATCTTCTACCCGAAGGTCACCTACGCACCTATCTCGCGAAAAAAGCAAATATCAACGAAGGTCGAGAATTCTACCTGCTCTGGGCGTTGGGCCAAGATTTACCAGGAGCAGTAACTATTCGCCCCACTGCTGACGAAATACGGCCTCACGTGCTTAGCGATGGCAGTGATGATGATCAAATTAGCGACACTGATGTTCAGGAAAATGCACTTCGATTTTCGCTTGCGGGAATCCAACTCAAGTTTTCCGCCGTACTGGAAGCCAGCGGCGGACTGACCATCCCTGCTCATGGCGTCGGTGGATCATGGATTGTAAAACTGCCCTCACGCGCTTATTCAGGTGTTCCAGAGAATGAATTTTCAATGATGCGAATTGCCGACTTGATCGGCATGAACGTTCCAGCCATCGATCTCGTTGATCTCACCTTAATAAGGAATATCCCGGACGGAATCGATAAGATTGGTGGTAAGGCTTTTGTTATTAAACGCTTCGACCGACTCGAAGACGGTACACGCATCCACACCGAAGATTTCGCACAAATTTACGGCGTCTATGCTGAAGACAAATACAAGAATGCCAGTATGCGCAACATCGCCCAGGTTCTCGCTGCTGAGGGAAATGATGCAGATATCGCTGAATTCATCCGCCGACTAACTTTCAACGTCCTGATCGGTAACGGTGACATGCACCTCAAAAACTGGTCAGTCATTTATCCCGACCGCCGCACTGTCTCGTTAGCACCTGCTTACGACTTTGTCTCGACAATCCCTTACATTCCCGGTGATCGATTCGCACTGAACATCTCGCGCTCAAAGCAATTTTCGAATTTCAACGAAGACGAACTTAAGCACCTGTCGGCAAAAGCGGCACTGCCGGCCAAGCTCGTACATGATACCGCTCTTGAAACAGTCGATCTCTTCCACCAGCATTGGCAAGCCGAAAAACACCACTTACCCATGTTCAAAAATGTTCGAAACGCCATTGAACTTCACCTTAAATCCGTGTTCAAGTTACAATAGCAACGCGTAGCACATCGGCAGAAATGCCGGAAAATCAGACCGAACACCTACTTCGATGAATATGTGCCCTGACCTTAAAAACACTAATACAATTTTTGCTGCGAACTTCCTAAACGAGACATGTCTGAATTTGGAAAAATAGCAGGTTTGATCGTCGAAGACTTCTATCGCGGGCGCTTTGATTTGTCTGCGAGAAACAATGTACCTTCGACAACTTCCTGGGCAACCATGCCCCAGGTCGAATGCGTGCAATACCTGCGCGATGCGGAGACCTCGGATCGAACCGTTTTGCTCTATCTGACATTTCTCGCCGCGATCGATCGCGCCAGGGACTCTGAACGCCTGTGGTGGAACGGGCTGGAATTGTTGGAAAGTCACCCGAAAGTTTTTGACCCGCTCGGACTGTTGGGCCTCAATTGTGAACAGCTCACGGAAATCCTCAATGATTGCAACGTTTCAAACAATAACGAACAGGATTCTCAAGCCTGGCTGGACATTGCTCAAACCATTGCACTCGAAAGCAGCTGCCCTGTCAGTCGCGTGATCTATGGTAAAACTGTCGATGCCAAGCATCTGCTCAAAGACTTAAATACGCGTGGCGACAACGGTAAAAATCGTTTCCCGCTGCTCAGTGGTGCTAAAACAACCCGATCCTGGATTCGCCTGCTGGCCCGTCCCGGTAACGCCAATATTGCACACCTCGATGCACTGCCCATTGCCGTTGATGCACATGTCAGTCTGGCAACACACAATTTGGGAATGGTGAAGAAAGAAAATCTCGAAAAAACACAATTCAACGATTACATTCAATCAGTCTGGCGAAGCGCAGTTGCAACAATCAAGGTTGAAGAGCCTGACGACTTTCAGTCGACTTGCGCGGGACTTGATCCTGCCCTTTCTTTTTTTGGCCGCTATGGTTGCAGCCACTGTGACAAAGTTGGTCAACCCGTGCGCATGGGTCTTGCTTGTAACCACTGTAAGCTATTCCTGTAATTCACTCGTGCGCGCTGCTTTGGTATCCATATCGATTACCCGAGGCAAGCACGCTTTAGTTTCAAGTCTCATCACCCCTCAAACCGATTCGTGAAACTCGAATTCAGATTCCGCCTCATTCCGACTCTGTGTACGCTCGCGCTGCTGCCAGCTTTGATGGGTTTGGCGTTTTGGCAACTGGACCGGGCCGAACAGAGAATGGATATTCAAGACCTCTATCAAAGTCGGGCTGATGCAACTCCCATTTCGATCGGTGCGACAATTGAATCACCGCGGGAACTCGAATTCCACCGTCTCCGGGCGAAAGGTGTCTGGGACGCCAATTACGAATTTCTTCTGGACAACCGTATCCGCAACGGTCAACCCGGATTTCACGTGATCACGCCATTGGTCTTTCGCGGCGAAAAATCGGCCATACTGGTCAACCGCGGATGGATACCTGGCGTACCAGATCGAAGCCAACTGCCCACAGTCGAAACCGTCGCTGGCGAATCGACCGTAACAGGTTCAGCAGTTATCCCACCACAAGACCCATTTGTATTGAAAGATCCACCACCCATACAACCGGGAAATTGGCCAAGAATCTGGCAAACCCTGGACCTTGAGCGGTTCGCAAATGCAGTCCCCTACCAGATTCAAGGCGTAGTCATCTTACTGGACAACACTCATCCTGATGGATTTGAACGTGCGTGGCCACCACCTGACAGTAGTTGGATCGCGCGGCACAAAGCCTATGCATTCCAGTGGTTTGCACTCGGTGCGACTTTGCTTGTGATATACTTTTTGCTGGCATTTCGGCCTCGCCGAAGTTAAAGTAGTTTGTCTGCGTTCCGCCTGCATAACACAATCTTCAATCGTTTGTTCATTTTCATTAATTTGTGCTCATTTGCCCAGTGAGACACCGTTCGTTTTGACCGAATTCCAGTCGCACTAAAACCAATTTCCAATGTAGCTGATCAGCGATGAGTTTGAATGTATCCAATCCCCCTGCGACTACCGGACAGATCCCGGGTCGCGGAATTCTGCAGGAGTACTATCGGATTACCAAGCCACGAGTTGTCGCCCTGATCATGTTCACCGCGATCGCAGGGATGTTTCTTGCAGTACCCGGCATGCCTGATATGCTTACCCTGCTGTTTGCGACGCTGGGCATAGGACTGGCCGCAGCTTCGGGTGCAGCAGTCAATCACGTGCTAGACGAGGACAAAGATGCCCGAATGATGCGTACTCGCAACCGGCCCATTCCTTCGGGTCGAATTCGAACGCAATCAGCTTTGATTTTTGCTTGCATTTTGGCAGCTGTTTCGATGCTGATACTGACAGTCGCAGTCAACACATTAACCAGTCTCCTCACATTCGCTTCCCTAATCGGATATGCGGTGATTTATACCGTTTTCTTAAAGCACGCAACACCACAGAATATCGTCATTGGCGGTGCAGCGGGTGCGATGCCGCCGGTACTGGGTTGGACTGCAATGACCGGTGCATTGAGTTCCGATGCATTTTTACTGTTCTTGATCATATTCTGCTGGACACCACCCCACTTTTGGGCACTGGCACTGTACCGGCACAAAGACTACCAAAACGCGAATATTCCCATGCTACCCGTCACGCATGGACAGGAATTCACCCGCCTGCACATTCTGCTCTACACGGTATTGTTAATCGCTGTTTCGATAATGCCATTCGCAACCGGGATGTTTGGATGGCTCTACCTGGCAGCCTCAATTTCACTTGGTGCTATCTTTTTCGGCTATGCACTTCGGCTTTTCAAAAACTATAGCGATCACACGGCACGCAAGATGTTCCGTTATTCGATCCAGTATCTCGGCTTGCTGTTTGCAGTCATGCTGATTGATCACTACCTTGTTGCAGTAATGGTGGTGTAGTTCGTTCCGCCCAACGACAGGGAAATCAATCGACTGATCAGTCCCCCCCTGAACGATGAACATAACCGAAGCCACCGCTGTTTACGCCGTCTCACCGCTTGATGGGCGGTATTTTGACAAGGTTGACGCGCTGCGCACAATATTCAGTGAATACGGACTAATCAAACTGCGACTGCACGTCGAAGTTGAATGGCTGATTCATCTCGCACAACATCCTGGATTAACAGAGCTCCAGCCCCTCTCCAACGAAGCGATAACCAGTCTCCGCCAACTTGTTGAGAATTTCTCGGTAGAAGATGCGCTGGCAGTCAAAGAAATCGAATCCCAAATTAATCACGATGTCAAAGCCCTTGAGTACTTTCTCAAGGATCGTTCGCAAGCGATCACGGAGTTATCCAAGACCAGGGAATTCATCCACTTTGGCTGCACGTCCTATGATATTAACGACAACTGCTTCGGGTTGATGCTGCAATCAGCTCGGAATACCATACTGCTACCTGAAATCGCCCAACTCACCGAAGACCTGTCGCAACTGGCAATCAAGTTTGCTGACACAAGAATGCTCGCCCGAACACATGGACAACCCGCTTCTCCAACCACCGTTGGTAAGGAATTTCGGGTGTTTGCCGATCGAATGACAAGTCAATTGTCTGTATTGAATGCAGTGCCAATTAAGGGAAAACTCAGTGGCGCTGTCGGCAATTTCAATTCACTTCATGTAGCCAACCCTGAAGTCAACTGGCCCGCCACCGCGAAACAGTTTGTCGAATCTCTCGGACTGGAATATAGCCCGGTTACCACCCAAACCGAAGCACATGATTACATCGCAGAATATTGTCATGCACTGCAACGAGTCAATACTGTCTTGCTGGATCTTTGCCGCGATGTGTGGTCGTATATTTCGATCGGCTACTTCAAGCAAAAAGTCATTCAGCGAGAAGTCGGCTCATCGGCCATGCCGCACAAAGTCAACCCCATCGACTTCGAAAACGCCGAAGGCAATCTGGGCGTCGCCAATGCACTGTTCAGTCACCTGGCCGATAAACTTCCAATCAGCCGCTGGCAAAGAGACCTTAGTGATTCCACCGTGCTCAGAAATCTCGGCGTCCCTATCGGTCACAGCCTGATCGCCTACAAATCGATCCAGCGAGGATTGGCCAAACTTGAGATCAATGCCCAGCGCTTGAATGCCGACTTGGATAATGCATGGGAGGTGTTGAGTGAGGCCATCCAAACAGTCTTAAGAAAACAAGGCGGTGAGTTGCCCTACGAGCGAATGAAAGCACTGACCCGCGGTGTTACAGTATCAGAAATCGAGATTCGGGAATTTATCAGCGGCCTGGACCTGCCCCAATCCGATCGGGATAAGCTGCTCAAACTGGTACCACGCGATTACATTGGCTACGCGGCAACCATCGCGCGCGGTGATTAGCCGTAAGCCTGAGTGTATCTTGGGGCTTACTGCTCCACCTGCATATTGCACAAATCCTGGTAGGTGCCCACAACCAAGTATTCCTCGCCCGTCAATTCAATCGTACCACTCACTTCGCCTTGCTCGATAAAAAACTCGAACTTCGTTGCACTGGCACTCCCCAATCCACGCAATGTATTGAAGTATCCGTCATTTCCAGGACTGATATGATTTGACATGAACGTATCTGTTCCAGTTGCAGCAATCCAGACATCAGAATACACTTCATGTCCGAAATCAGTGTTTACTCTGCGAATTTTAGCGGGATCACTAATCGATGGGTGGCTGAGAAGCACAGCTTGGTACTGTTCAAAGCACACAAAGGAAACGTATGGATGGGGATTGTCCTCAACATAGGGATGGAGTTTCCCGCAATACAAAAAGCCAGGCGCTGCAACCCAGCAACTGCCACCTTGTACCCAATCGAGTTTTTCTGGCGCATCCTGTGCCGACGACAGGTTCATGCAGCCAGCAAAAATTGCAGCTGCCAAACTAACACATATTCTTTTTCTCATATACTCTTTGCTGAATTGGGGTGAGCAATAACACGATCGCATCGCGATGTGTAAGCTTATTATGATTTAGACTGCTCGGAATATTTTTGTTCCAATAAATCTCAGAAAGTTGATCAGACTAGCAAAATATCTATCGCAACAGGGCATTTGCTCGCGTCGCGAAGCCGATTATTTTATCCAGCAGGGATGGCTGCAGGTTAACGGAAAAATAGTCGTCGAACCAGGCACGATGGTAACCGATAGCTGTGACGTCGTTCTAGACCCACAAGCTAAATCTTATCAGAAAAACCTGTTGACCATCCTGCTCCACAAACCGATTGGTTACGTTTCCGGACAACCCGAAAAACACTATCGACCTGCCGCGTCTTTAATCACTGCAAATAACCGCTTTCGTAGCAGCGATGATAAAGACAAACACAGAATCAAATGGCCCATCAAGGGGCTGGCACCAGCTGGCCGACTCGACATTGATTCGACCGGGCTTTTGGTGATGACTCAGGATGGCCGTATCGCCAAAAAGCTCATCGCCCCTGACTCAACCATCGAAAAGGAGTACCTTGTTCGAATCGATCGTGAAGTTCCGGCAAAGGCAATTACCCGGCTGCAATTCGGACTCAGTCTGGATGGCGTTAAATTAGCAAAGGCAAAGGTCGAATTGCTGGATGATAATTACTTTCGAATGATTCTCACTGAAGGACGAAAACGGCAAATTCGAAGAATGTGTGAACAAGTGGGACTCAATGTCACCGGACTCAAGCGCGTTCGAGTCGGCAATATCAGGCTGAGCTCCCTGCCGCTTGGTAAATGGCGCTTGGTCAACCGCTCAGAATCATTTTGAGCACTTCTGCCTACAAACTGCTGCAACCAGTACTTGCGAATATCGACCCGGAGCGGGCACACCGAGGTACCATTGCCCTACTCAACCGCATCTCGAAAAACAATGCCCTCATTGCAAGTGTATCGAAACGATACGGGGAACGGGTCCCTGATTTGCCCGTTCAACTCTTTGGTAAATCCATTCGCAATCCGGTAGGACTGGCCGCAGGCTTTGACAAGAACGGCGTCGCCTATCCGGCGCTGGCAGCACTTGGATTTGGATTCATTGAAATCGGCACAGTCACACCCAATCCGCAGCCGGGCAACCCAAAGGTACGAATTTTTCGTTTGAACAAGGAGCACTCAATCATCAACCGCCTGGGATTCAATAGCAGCGGGCTGCAAAACTTTTTGCGCAATTTGACAGACCTGCCAGGCATTCCTGACAATACGCTACTCGGCATCAATATCGGCAGGAATTCCAATACGCCAAATGAAGCAGCGCACCGAGATTACGGCATAGGTCTCGAAAGTATCTACAAATTTGCTGATTATGCGGTGCTCAATTTGTCCTCTCCAAATTCGCCGGGACTGAGGATGCTGCAGAACCCGGCCGAATTGACTCAACTGCTTCAATCAGTCATGCACAAACGCGATGAATTGGCCGAATTTCATCAGGATAAACTCCTCCCGATTGCAGTCAAAATTTCACCCGACTTGGAAGCCAGGGACATCGTTTCGATAGCGCAAATCGCGTTGGAATATCGCGTCGATGCACTCATCGCCACCAACACAAGCATTGCACGCCCCGATTCGATCACCCACAAACACTACACCGAAACGGGCGGTTTGAGTGGGAAGCTGCTCACAAATCAGTCCACTGCCGTAATTCAACAGCTGGCCCAGGTGACTCGGGGACAGATTCCGATTATTGGTGTTGGCGGAATCAGCTCCGCAAAAGATGCGTGGGACAAATTATTAGCGGGCGCCACCGCGGTACAACTCTATACCGCCATGGTCTACCAGGGCCCTGCTATTGTCGGGCGGATTGTGTCCGGGCTTACCGAGATTGCGAAAGAATACGACAGCACCAGTTTAGCTACGGCGATCGAACGCGCCCGGCAGCAAAGCTAAGCACCAAGTCCTGTATCTTCTGGTGCACCAATCATCAGATTCATGCACTGTACTGCCGCACCACTGGCACCTTTGCCCAGATTGTCGAGAATAGCGACCAAAAGTACGTGACCCGAGGGATGGTCGCATACGGTGAGTTCAATTCGATTAGTATCATTGCATCGTCTTGGATCAAACCGATGATTATCCGACTGTTCAGATGCGAATCGCTGCACGTCGACAAATGCTTCATCCCCATAGTGCTCATCCAATACCGCATAAACGTCAACGCTTGCTAACCAGCTCGCATGCAAAGCGATTTCAACCCGCATGCCCTTAAAAAATGGCCCCACTCGCGGCAAGAATTGCGGTTCACATTGCAATCCCGAATACTTCATCATTTCCGGGATATGCTTGTGTATTCGATCCAGCGCATAAGGTGCAGAAAATGGCAATGACGAGAGTTGCGCAGCAGGATCTTCCCACATTTCGATCAGCCCTCGGCCTCCACCGGAATAACCGGACAGCGCATGAATTACCAATGGGCAATCAGGTGCCACGAGACCTTGATCAATCAATGGTCGCAGCGCCATGATCACCGCACTCGGATAACAGCCTGGATTGGCAACTTTGCTCGATTTTTGGATTGCTTCTCGAAATTCCGCTCCCAATTCCGGAACACCGTAATCCCAGCCACTGCTCACCCGATGAGCAGTACTGGCATCAATGACTCGTGTTCCCGCAGACTGTGCCCACTTGGCCGACTGATTCGCCGCTTCATCGGGCAGGCACAGAATGGTTAAATCCGACTCGCTGATCGCATCCTGACGCGCTGCAACATCTTTTCTTACCGCATCATTCAAACGTAGAATTTTGATGTCGTCACGACCCTCAAGTAGCTGAAAAACCTGCAGCGCGGTCGTGCCAGCCTGACCATCGATGTATAATTTTACGACGTCGGAAACAGTCATTTTTCTGGTGACAACATCACAGCCGCGTCATCCGACCAGCTAAGCCAAACCTCGCGATTGGTTGTATAGATTTGATCTAAGACGCCGGTTAAATTCTGCAAAGCAACAGATATGGGATTCTCCCGACCATCAACGTGAATATAAAAATGACTGCGATCACCGAGATAAGCAGACGGACCCATGCGGCCTTTTACCGCGTTCACATCTTGCTCGGGTACCTCAAAACTAATGGAGAACTTCTCAGGACGGATTGCCAGTATGAACGATTCACCCTTGGCAACAACGGGCTGCTGCGTGACGATGCGAACCTCTCCGAGGTGATTTGCGGAGCCAAGTGCAATGCCATCGGAATAATCTTTGAGTGTGCAATCAAAGAAATTCATCGTACCGATGAAGTCGGCAACAAATTGGGATTTGGGCTGCTCATATAACAATCCCGGTGTCGAGACTTCAATAATATTGCCCTGATCCATCACCGCGATTCGATCGGATAGGGTCAGCGCCTCTTCCTGATCGTGTGTCACGAATACAAAGGTAATGCCTACCTGCTGCTGCAGCATACGAAGTTCGATCTGCATTTGTTCCCTGAGTTTTTTATCCAGCGCGCCCAGCGGTTCATCCAAGAGCAGGACCTTCGGCTGCTTGATCAATGCACGCGCCAGTGCCACGCGCTGCCGCTGACCGCCGGAAAGCTCTTGAGCACCTCGGTCGCCGTATCCGGGAAGCTTGATGAGCTTCAGCATCTGCTCGATCCTGTCCGCCAGTTCCGGTTTTGAGAGCCCGGATTTGCGCATGCCGAAGGCAATGTTTTCAGCCACATTCAGATGTGGAAAAATGGCATAGTTTTGAAACACCATATTCACCGGACGAATGTTTGGCGGCGCCAAGGTCACATCCTGTCCGTCAATCTCGATACTCCCCTGAGTCGGTAATTCAAAGCCCGCCAGCATGCGCAACAGAGTTGTCTTGCCACAACCCGACGGACCGAGCAGTGAGAAGAACTCGCCTGTTACCACATCTAGATTGGCATTATTGACAGCCCGAACATTACCAAAATCCTTGACAACGCTATTGATTGAAATGATTACATCAGACATAGTTTCACACTTTTGATTTGCTGCCAAATTGGACGCCTCCACGTCGAATCATTTCCGCGGCAAAAATCACGATTGTCGATAACACCACGATAATCGCACCCAGGGCCAACACCGATGGCAGTTTGTCCGGAAAACGCAACTGACTCCAGATGTGCAGCGGCAAAGTTGCGTCTGTGCCCCCAAGAAAGAAAGCAAGAATAAATTCATCGAAGGAAATAGTAAACGTTAACAGAAAACTGGCGACAACACCTGGAAAAATAATTGGAAAAGTCACGCGCCAGAACGTCCACCACGCATTTTCGCCAAGATCCAGGGACGCCTCTTCGTAGCTTTTATCAAACCCTTCCATTCTGGAAATCAATACCAACATGGAAAACGGCGTACAAAGCATCAGGTGTCCGATACCCACAGTGATGAGTGACAGTTTCACACCGCCCAAACTGAATGTCATCAGCAAAGAGATGCCGAGAATAATCTCCGGAATCACCAATGGTACCATAATGAAGCCAATCAACATTCCGCTTCTCCGCATTCGATAGCGGGTAACGGCTTTGGCTGCAAAAATGCCGAGTACCGTGCTGAGAAACGCCACGCTAAGACCAACCTTCAGGCTGTTCATCAGTGCGTTTTGCAGCCCCTGACTGTCTGCGAGCTGAGCATACCACTTGAAGGTGAACCCCAGAAGTGGAAACGTGATGTATTGGGAATCGTTAAATGAGAACAGCGGCAGCACGGCCACTGGTGCATATAGAAATGTCAGATACAGGACCGCGTACAGCGACAGGGCATTCAGACGTGATCGCATTCGATTCATGGTCTAAGCCACCTGCTTGCGGAATAATTTTGTCGCGCCCAGCAAAATACAGACCACAATTGTTACTGTCAGCATGGAAATAATCGACAATGCAGCCCCGAGTGGCCAATTGAGCGCCTTACCAAACATAGACTGAATGATGTTCCCGATCATGATTCCGCGGGTACCGCCAACCAGTGCAGGTGTCACATAATCACCGACGGTCGGGATGAAGACGAGTAAACTTGCCGCGATGACACCAGGGAGAGACAATGGCAGCGTAACCCGAATGAATGTCATCACCGCATTTTCTCCCAAGTCTCGGGACGCTTCGATCAAGGAACGATCAATTTTCTCCAGTGAAACATAAATCGGCAAAATGGCGACCGCCGCCCAAGCGTGGGCCAAGGTAATGACGACTGCGATCGGGTTATAAAGCAAGAATTCCAATGGTTCGGAGATGATTCCGAGCGACATCAGCCCGGAGTTAATCACGCCGTTGTATCCAAGAATTACTTTCCAGGAAAAAACCCGGAGCAAGTAACTGGTCCAAAACGGTATCGTGATCAAAATAATCCACATGATTTTGTTCTTCTTCACGTGGAATGCAATGAAGTAGGCAAGCGGGTAGGCCAACAGAACTGTGACCAACATGACTATGAGGGAGATCCGAATCGACCGATACAGAATTAGGTAATAGATCTTTTTCCTGAAGAAGTCCGCGTAATTGGTCAGTGTGAAAGTCTGGTAAAGGTCAACATATTCCTGCTTCCAGAAACTGAGTGTAACCAGAATCATCAGCGGGAACAGCAAACCCAGCAATACCACAATCAAGGTGGGGGATAGCAGTGTATATCCCCGCAAGGTTTCGCTTCTTCGAAATCTAAGCTGAAACCGGGCAACCAGCGATGAGTTGGACGTGGCAGTTTGCATCGACGCGCGGCCTGGGTTTTATCGAGGTGAAGTAAGTGATCGCAGGTCTCTGAACGGTTCGTTCAGGTAGCCGCACTGCGGCCAAAATTCTAAATCAGCAAGGTGGCGGGGCCCTGCTTGAATGCAGAGCCCCTGATCTTACCGCTGTCAGACAAGACTAAGACCGGCGATTACAAGCCAGCCTTGACTTCCTCAAACATTCCCTGCAAAACAGCTTCGTTAGCGATCGGAATTTGGAATATTCCAGCGCTCAGCACTGATTCCGGATCGCTCGAAAGTCCGCGGTCTGCAAGCGTCGCTTCGTCGACCAGTCCGTAGGCATCCAGGTTCGCATGCCCATAACCTTCATCAACAATCGAAAACGCACCGGACTCAGGCGCCAGGAATGCATCAATCACTTCATAAGATTTCTCAAGTTTGGCTGGATCGGCATCGGCCATCAGGCAAAAACCGCACACCCAAGTCATGGCACCTTCTTTAGGATTCATGTACTTGACGTTGACGCCTTGGGACTTCAGACCTGTATAAGCATCATTCCAGGAACTGGTCGCCACCAGTTCACCAGCCGCCATTGAGTTTTCAAGATCAGTTGGGCTGGTCCAGTAGTAGCGCAGCAACGGTAATTGTTTGCGCAACAGGTCGCGGGTTACTTCGACTTCGGCATCGGTCATGTCGAATGGATTTGCTGCACCACCATAAATTGCTGCAACCATCACACCATCAATGAGACTGTCTGACATTGACAGACGTCCGGCATAGCGTTCATCCCATAAGATGCCCCAAGTTTCCTCTTCCTGGTACTTTTCGTCGACCAGATCGGGTCGATACATGACTGAAGTCAATCCCCAGTCAGCTGCGACAAAGTAATTTTGATCGTTGTGCATCATGCCTGGGATTTTCTTCAGACTGGGTATCAGTCGGTCCCAATATTTCAGACGACTGGTATCGATCGGTTGAATAATGCCCGCGTCGCGCCAAATTTCAACTTTGTAGGAACACGGATGAGAAACGTCAAACTGTGCGCCGGCCTTAACCTTTGCAAACGCTTCTTCTTCATCACCAAAAATCGTAAAGTTCGGATATTCCCCGTACTTCTCAAAGTACTCTCCGTGATGCTCATTGGCATCCCAGCCTTCCCAGGTAAACACATTCGGATGGTCCGCAGCGGCTGCTTTGGCAGGACCCGAAAAAACCGGCAGCATCACAGTTGCAATACCTGCTGACGCCAATACGCTGTTAAACTGACGACGAGTCATCTTACCCGTAGCGAGCTGTTCAATATAGTCTTGCTTGGTGAATTTCTTCATATTGGATTTCCTCCTTGTAGTCTTTGAATTTTTTGATTTTACACAAAATAGCCGGCAGGTTTGTTATCAAAGTTTCGGTTTCGCGAAAGGCCATACTATGAATCGATAAAATACTATGAAAGTTGATCAAACGATCAATTTCATCGATCATCGTTGGTACTCAACTTGCTACTAAAATCAGCGAAATAGGTCCCAGAACGGTCGATAATTGACAGTTGAATCGGTAGTAACTAAGTGGTATATTGTATACAACACAATTATTTACCGAAATCATCAGATTTAAGGGGGTAGCGGTGATGACTCAAACAACAACACTCGAAAAACCCAAGGCGAATGGACAGGTTGAGCTCGATCAGTCACAGAAGGTTTCCGGAGGACATCTCGTAGCCAAGGCTCTCAAGAATGAAGGCATCGATACGATTTTTACACTCTGTGGCGGTCACATCATCGATATCTACGACGGCTGTATTGACGAGGGAATTCGCATTATTGATGTGCGACACGAACAAGTTGCAGCGCATGCCGCAGACGGCTATGCTCGACAAACGCTGAAAACCGGTTGCGTGGTGACAACCGCGGGTCCTGGATGTACCAATGCAGTCACTGGTATCGCTAATGCATTTCGAGCCGAAAGTCCAGTCCTGCATATTGGCGGCCAAGGTGCACTCAGCCAGCACAAAATGGGCTCACTGCAGGATTTACCACATGTCGACCTGATGACACCGATCACCAAATTCTCTGCAGGTGTGCGGAGTACCGAGCGTATTGCAGATATGGTCTCGATGGCATGTCGGGAAAGTAATAACGGTGCACCGGGTCCAGCTTATCTCGAAATTCCCCGCGACATTCTTGATGCTGAAGTAGATATGATGGATGCTCGAATTCCGGCACCCGGTGCCTATCGCGCATCAACCTCAAACCTTGGTGATCCGGCTGATATTGACCGGTTGGCCGGCCTGTTGGCCAATGCGAAACGGCCGTGTGTCTTGTTTGGAACCCAGGTGTGGACCTCGGGATCAACGGCTGCCACAATTGACTTCATCCGTGCATTCAATCTGCCTGCTTACTTCAACGGTTCTGCACGCGGCACACTGCCCCCCGGTGATGTCAATCATTTTCATCGCACCCGCCGCAGTGCGTTCAACAACGCTGATCTGATTTTGATCGTTGGCACACCATTTGATTTTCGCATGGGTTATGGGCGCCGCCTGCGAGCCGATGCTACAGTTGTGCATATCGACCTGGATTACCGAACTGTGGGCAAAAACCGTGATATTTCACTTGGATTGGTCGGTAACCCGGGTACTATCCTGACAGCTGTAATCGAAGCCGCGGGAAGCAATACTTCAGCAAATTCAACGGAACGAAAAAACTGGTTAAGCGGACTGCAAACCGAAGAACTCGAACGAACTGAAAAATTAAAAGCATTATTTCTATCAGAACGCAAACCCATTCACCCCTATCGAGTCGCCTGGGAAATCAACAATTTTCTGACTGAAGACACGATTTATATTGGTGATGGCGGCGATGTGGTAACCATTTCAGCCCAGGCGGTACAACCACGCACCCCTGGTCACTGGATGGACCCTGGTCCCCTCGGAACGCTGGGTGTGGGAACTTCGTTCTCAATGGCTTCCAAACTCGCCCATCCACACAAGGAAGTTCTTTGTTATTATGGAGATGGCTCGTTTGGAATGACAGCCTTCGACATGGAATCTGCCAACCGATTTGGTGCGCCTTACATTGCCGTAATCGGTAATAATAGCGCCATGAATCAGATTCGATATGGTCAAATTGCCAAGTATGGTGAAGCACGCGGTGATATCGGCAACCTGCTCGGTGACGTCCCATTTTCGAAGTTTGCCGAGATGCTCGGCGGATACGGGGAAGAAGTTCATGATCCCGACGAAATTGCGCCCGCGATGCTCAGGGCGCGAGAGGCTGTTCATCGAACCAGCAAGTCTGCGGTCATCAACATTTGGGTTGATCCTTCGGAATATGCCCCCGGAACCAAAGCTCAAACAATGTACAAATAGACAGTTCAATTTCTTTTGAACTCTAAGGAGAATAATAATGAGTAAAGCCTTGGATGGCGTTCGTATCCTCGACATGACACACGTACAGTCGGGACCAACTTGTACACAACTGCTCGCCTGGTTTGGTGCCGACGTCATTAAAGTCGAGCGGGCTGGTGTCGGCGACGCAACTCGCGGTCAGCTGCGAGACATTCCTGATGTGGACAGCCTGTATTTCACGATGCTGAACCACAACAAGCGCTCAATCACTCTCGACACTAAAAACGAAAAAGGCAAGGAAGTCTTTGAAAAACTACTTCGCTGCTGCGATGTTTTGGTCGAAAACTTCGCACCAGGCGCATTGGATCGTATGGGATTTCCCTGGGAACGAATTCACGAAATCAATCCTGGCATCATTTACGCGTCGGTTAAAGGCTTCGGTAAAGGCCCCTATCAGGACTGCAAAGTCTATGAAAACGTCGCCCAATGTACCGGTGGATCGGCCAGCACAACAGGGTTTGATGATGGACCACCGACCGTAACAGGCGCGCAGATCGGTGACACCGGAACCGGACTTCACTTGGCGATTGGCATTCTGGCAGCGCTGGTGCACCGTCAGTCGACTGGTCTTGGACAACGGGTCGAATGTGCGATGCAGGACGGGGTGATGAATCTATGCCGGGTCAAGTTTCGTGACCAGCAGCGCCTGCAGCATGGCCCATTAACCGAATATCCACAATATCCAAACGGCGAGTTTGGCAGTTCTGTCCCTAGAAGCGGTAACGCATCAGGCGGTGGTCAGCCAGGCTGGGCTGTTAAAACCAAACCAGGCGGACCCAATGACTATGTCTACGTCATCATCCAGCCGCCGGGATGGGCCCATCTTATGCGGGTAATCGGACGAGAAGAGCTGATCGACGATCCCGAATGGTCCACTCCACAGGTTCGACTGCCAAAACTCGATCAGTGCTTTGCCATGATTGAAGAATGGACCAAAACGAAAACCAAATTTGAAGTAATGGAAACGCTCAATCCATTGAACGTACCCTGCGGGCCGATTCTCTCGATCGAAGAGCTCATTAACGAGAACGCGCTGATGAAAACGGGTACTGTCGTCGATGTCGATCACCCTGAACGCGGTCGTTACCGGACAGTAGGCAATCCAATCAAGCTGTCGAATTCGCCAACGGAAGTGGTACGCTCACCCCTGCTCGGCGAACACACCGATGAAGTCTTATCAGGTGTACTGGGCTACAGTGCAAGCGAGATCGAGAGATTGCGTGAAGCCGGTGCTATATAAATTCCGTAAAGGTAACCTGCAATGAGACTCATTGTTCACGGTCAGCAGGCCTTTGGCCAGGCAGTCTTTGAACGTTTGCTTGAGCGCGGTGAAAACATCGTTACGGTATTCTGCGCCCCTGATAGCGGCGGACGGCCCGACTCACTGAAATTGGCTGCCGAGCAAGCCGACATCCCGGTTCTGCAACCTGCATCGTACAAATCGCAGGAAGCCGCTGATGCGATGCGCGAACTGAATGCGGACCTGTGCATTATGGCTTACGTCACGCTGATCGTGCCCTCGTCTGTGCTCAATATTCCAAAGTACGGCTCGATTCAGTACCACCCGTCATTATTACCCGATCACAAAGGTCCGAGCTCTATCAACTGGCCGATTATTCAGGGTAAAAAGACAACCGGTCTGACGATTTTTTGGCCTGATGATGGTCTGGATACTGGTCCGATTTTGCTACAAAAAAAAATTGACATTCAGCCGGATGACTCGTTGGGAAGTCTGTATTTCAACAAACTCTTTCCGATGGGTGTCGATGCGATGATTGAAGCACTGGATATGGTAAAGGGTGGTAGCGCACCGCGTATCCCCCAAGACCCGAATGCTGGCAGTTATGAAGGGTGGTGTGGGAAAAGCGCTGCCGAGATTGACTGGCACAAGCCAGTCGATGAAGTCTATAACCTGATACGAGGAACCAACCCCCAACCTGGGGCATGGACTACTTATAAAAATTCAGTGGTAAAAATTTTTGATAGTACCAAATCCGCTCAATCCAGCGGCTCACCGGGAACCATAACAGCCATCGATGATGCAGGTATCCATGTTGCAGCAAAAGGTGGTGAAATAGTGGTGCAAAGAATGCGCGCTGATGCCGGCAAAGTTTCAGCCAGTGAATTCGTCGAACACACCGACTTACAAGTCAGCGAACAATTCGGTGCTTGAGCGCTGGTGCAGATAGCTTCCAGTGTTTACCGCTGGAAATATCGCTCCGTGAATCTCCTTTCTCGTTCAAAACATTTCTGGAACTCAGTTCACCTTAAGTTGACTTGGGTTATGAAATTAGTCTTAACCTAACTGCACTTTTATCTGAAAGCCAATACTGACGCGATCTTTGTACAAACAAGAGTCGCAGTTATAAAGATTGCTGCAGTTTCTACTCCAATGCAACACTGCATAAACCAGAGACTCAACAGAATCAATCTCCACCTCTTCTGATTTTTTAGAGGCAAAACTGAGCTTGAAGCAATACATTTGAAACTGCCCAAATTGGTAGACATTTATCCTATATATTTATAGTATAGTTGTACTCCATACATTACAGAGAAAATCTATGCGTACTGTCGAAGCAGTAAAGATCTTGGCTGAGTGGGACCGATATGGTTGGAACGTATTTACTCTTTCCGACATGCGCAAGCTGTTTCCGGATCAATCCGAAAAGACGCTCTCTGAGAGTCTGCGACGCTTGGTGCAAAACGGGTTACTCGAACGGGTGGCGAATGGGATATTTGTGAATCCTCTATCAATCCAAAACCGGGTTGGTATGTTCGAACGGATGGCTTGCGCAATTCGCCGTGGTGAGTACAACTATATCAGCCTCGAATGCGCTCTTTCCCAATGGGGCGTGATATCCCAGATCCCTCAAGCCTATCTGACCATAGTAACCACCGGAAGGAAGGGTCTATTCAATACCCCTTACGGTGTGATCGAGTTCACTCATACTCAGCAATCAGCGTTGAAAATATTAAAAAACACGATTCAAGGAGAACGTTCATTACGAATTGCAACTGCACATACGGCACTGCGAGACCTTCGACGGGTCGGGAGAAATTTGCATCTCATCGACATTGAAGAAATGCAGGAATACCAGCAAGGATAACAAAGATGTATTATGTTCGAAGACGGTACATTTCGAGAACTGGTTGAATTTGCAATTGAAAACCATCCTGAACTAGCGGGTTTGGAAGTGATTGTTGAGAAGGAACTACTACACTATGAACTCTTGCATGTTCTCAACCGGGGCGGCTGGCTCGACGAGTTGACTTTCCAAGGTGGGACCGCACTTCGTCTCTGTTATGGTGCATCACGCCTGAGTGAAGATTTGGATTTTTCGGGTGGCCCGGGCTTTTCGACCAAAAGTATGGACGGTTTAGCAGCATACTTGAAAAATACGTTATCGGACCGTGGCCTTGACGTAGATGTCAAAAGCCCGAAGAAAATCACATCCCATTTATCGTCAGACATCGGTGTGAATACCTGGCGTATAGTTTTCGAAATTTTGCCTATCCGTCGTGGAATTCCCAAACAAAAAATCAAACTTGATGTTGATAATGCACCGGTCTATACGGGAGGTCCAGGTGCGATTGCTCAGAATTATGGTGTGATACGTGAATCCCAAATGCTTGTACGTGTTCAGAGTCGGGAGGAGATTCTTGCGAGCAAGCTTGTGGAATATTCAGCCTCGGTGGTAACCCGCAACAATCCGCGTTTTCGTGATATTTGGGATATGCACTGGCTCAGAGGGAACAGCACGGAGATTCGCAATGATCTGGTACTCGCCAAGATGAAAGACCATCATGTCAAATCAGCTTGGCTTGAGAGAGCTGCAGACAGCGTAGGAGACATCACCCGGTCAACTGAATTTGCAAACGAAATGAGACGGTTTTTGTTACCGCAATCTGTAGCACAAACACTTGACAAGCCTCTGTACATGGAATTTCTTGCTGGTGAAATCGAGCGTTTGATCAGGACAGCTTATCGCTGAAGTAAGGCGACAAAGATGCATTCGTTTACAATTTCAATTCCACGGTTTTTCGGATTTCCTTTTGTCGGCCGTCTTCTTTTCAAGATTGTCGATGAAAATAGTGGTATTTCGAGACTGATTCTTATGATTCCACTGCGATTGGAACACCCAGCTGGCTTGCTACCTCGCTATAGAGATCAATGTCAGTTTCCTGCGCGTTGATGCTTACAACGAGTGCATATCGTGCTACTTGATTGTATCGCTCCAATGCGGGGCGTGTTCGCCACCATCCAATTGACGGGTAAACCCCAATGTTTCCCCTGCTCGCAAGATCGGCAGCATTACCCCGCCACACGTCACTGTGTAGTGAGCCCTTGTGGCGGTTTTGTGTACCGATCAACCAGGCTGAATCTGTTGCACTATTAGGGGATCCATTATCTGATTCTCGGACCGCTACGTTAATTCTGGCGCGAAATTCATCGAGTGATTCGGCAGGTCTTTTGACATCAAAACGAAGACCGTGGGATTCATATCGATAGCGAGAACGAATACCCCGTTTCGATGGGTTGGGCTCAATGAAATATGAAAGCGTGACTCGCATCTCGACTTGAGCCTCTCCCAATTTTTCAAGAATACTGATTGGCCACGGCAGCTTGTGGACATGCATGTGGCAATTGGTAGGACTAGTTCCTGGATTCTTTTTGAAAGGCTGCAAAGTCCCCTGAATAACCATGGTCAAGGAGTTCGAGAGGCTCCACAGTGCTCGATTGAGATCCGGTACGCCGAACCCGCAGCGCCTAAGTAGCTTCAGATAGTCTGTTTTTAAAGCACTCTTGGTTGATGGTAGATACATTCGTTTCATATCGTCTGTCCACTCTGCTGAATGTACGATAAGCGCACGAATGGTTTCGGGCCAAAGTTTGGGATACTCAACCATCAGTTGAGCTGCAAATCGAGTGGCAAGCGCTGTAGCTGCACTAGTTGCATTCGTCGTTGTGAAAAGCCGATCGCCTGGAAGGTGATGAGTCGTGAGAATACTTAAGCTTCGCATTGAAACCGCACTTAGTGCATCTTTCGCGGCGTTTCCACCTTCAAACACTACATCTGGCTTTATAGGCCACTGCGGCTGCCACACCAAAGATGTGGTGCTGAACGGACTCAAGCCACCATCTTGCGCAATTGGGGTGTAGCCCTGTGTGTCAGATTCAGTAATATTTACAAGGTTTGTGAATGCACCAATTGTCAGTGCATTCCAAGCTTGTGCTGGGTCGTGTATTCCGTCAGTATCGTTACTGGACGGGTAGTTAGACCATGAATTCGGGTCTTCTACATTCCCTGCTGAAACAATCAAGAGACGAGGATGTGTGTCAGATCCATTGAAATTCGCTACCAGTGAATCAAGCGTTGCCGACCATGCAGAAGGCATTCCCCGATCCCTGTCATCTCGAGCAGTAACTGTCATCCCAAAGACCCTTGACCGATGCGGAGCAGTAATCTCGGGTCGGCTGACAGCCTCTATTGTAAGAATGCCGTGATGTCGGGAGTCTGTGTCGCTATTACTTTCCTTCTGGAGAATCTTTACGGATTCCAAGCGGTGATTTATTTGGACTGGACCATTACCCTCAAGGAGATGAGTTAAATTTCCTGCCAAAGCTATCCCAGCCATCTGCGTACCGTGTCCATGGTCATCATGTGTTCCCCAAGCTGGCTCAATTGTGTGAAGATCTCTGACTGAAAGGGAAGATTCTAGGAATCGATGACCCCGATTAACTCCTGTATCAAGTAGACACACATATGGGACCTCCAAATCATCTGCTGAAAACTGCGTTCGAGTCAGCAGGTCGTCAAGCCATACGTGCTGTTCTTCCGGTTCTAGAGAATCGAAAAAGTCTGCTGTTTCTTTAGGGCGTCGTAATTCAGCAATGTTATTTAGTATGAGGATGGAATCTTGCATTTGCTCGACAGAAGCAAAAGCGAGTAGAACAGTGCGTTCGGGGAATATCAGTTCACCCTGCGCAGTTTTAATTTCCTGCTCATGGGCAAGTTGGCGAAACGAATCAACTACATCTTGTCTGTTGCCGCGAACTGGTAACCATACCTCCCACCACAATTGCCCCTCATCAAATGTAGGAAACTCCTCGACTGCATCGGTCCAGAACGATCGAAGACTTGTTTCTCGAATCTCTCGAATTGCATCAATGAGCGGTTGATTGTCGCGAAGTCGCCCATTTCTATCCCGCTTCTCTGCCATATAGTCTCGCACAAGCCGTTCAAAGTGAACAAGCTTACCATCAGGAACAAATACAGTTGCATGCGTACGATTCCCCTCTTGGCGTACATTAAATAACTCGATACCTTGGCGATCCCTAGCCAAGCTTTCGAACGCCAATTGGATGTCTGGAAAACTCTCAAACTCGACCTGAAGCCCTAGGCCATCTGTAAGCCCCGCGGCTTGCTGAGTCTCCTTCGCAAATACTGCGTGCGACTTGAGATTTTCGATTTGATGTTGTAGGTTTTTTCCATGCTCCGCTCGATTCCGAGTGGGAATCGGTGTCTGACTGCCTCGGCCTCGCGATTGAAAAGCCTCTGTTTCAATCAACCCTTCGAGGATGAAGTGCCGATGTTTCTTCGCGTTTCCATTTACCATACCAATGCTGAAATTCCTTACGACGTCACTTTCTTGTTTAGCCGGTCAGCAATGGACTTTCGCTCCTCTAGCATCGTCCGAATATCGGATTCATCAACGTGTTTTAAATTATGAATCAGAGCGTCTTTCAGAACCTCGTTCACCGCCTGCACAACCTCGGCATAGTTCATACCTGCTGCCGTTTCAGCAAGACGAGTCCACCGAACTCGTTTCTGAATATATCCCGAAAGACGTGTCTTAAGTAGTTTCGCAATTTGCGGCGGGCTAGGCAGGCTGTAGTGCAATACATCATCGAAACGACGGAATAACGCTTGATCAAGAAGATCGGGATGATTGGTCGCCGCAATGACCAAACTTTGAGAACGATCTTTCTCAATCATCTGAAGAAAACTATTAAGCACCCTACGAATTTCACCCACATCGTTCATAAAGCCACGCTGTGATCCAATAGCGTCAAATTCGTCGAAAAAATAGACGCCGCGAGTTCGGTTGGTGGCATCAAACACCAGCCTCAGTTTCCCTGCCGTCTCTCCCATGAACTTTGTGATTAGACCGTCTAACCGTACCTGTAGAAGCGGTAGACCTAGCTCTCCTGCAAGTACAGAAGCGGTCAGCGTCTTGCCCGTTCCTGGAGGACCTACAAGAAGTAGTTTTCGCCTAGGTGCAAGACCATGCTCCCGGATTCGAGCAGCGTGACGCTGCTCTCGCATGACACGTTTAATTTGCTCGGAAAGTTCTTTCTGTAAGATCATTTCCCCAAGCCGTGATTTAGAGTAGGATGCCTCAAGTATGTTCGCCAACTCACCTTGTGGACGATTTATTGACACAAGAGACTGAGTGCTGCGATGGCGCTTGGCATCGTCTATCATCTCACGCAGTTCTTTAGCGAGTTTGCCATGTCCCTGCCTTGCTTCATTTGCTGCAACCTGCATGGCGACCGAAAAGAAGCGGTCGTCGTCACCTTCCAAATGTGACTTTAACAATGCCTTGAGTTGTTCAGCGTTAGCCATGAGTACTCTCTATTAACACCAAGAGAATTCATTCTCGAATCATTTTTATTATCTCTTCGCCTAGTGTACTGTATCAGCCAAATTTCACTGATTTGGAGCTACAAATGCTATATTTGGACGATGGGAGCCATGTGCCTAGCTGCGATTAACGGCAGTCATTGCCTTGCAAATTTTCTAATTACCGATTTGGACGAATAGGAATCGCCCGACAGGGAAAGTTATATTTCACATAGTGGGATTCCTTTCAAAATGAAGTTTTCTCATTTTTTTGTGTAGTTTGAAAATATTGAATTTACAGTGGTAAATGATCACTATCAGGATTACGATAGCTAAGAATTAATCATCTGAATTAAGTTGGTCATTGTTCTTTATTGAAATTAAAACTGGATCAAACCTCATGACGAATTGGAAAGCATGTACGGCTGTAGAGCAGCACCCACAAAAGATAAGTGGGGTTTGGGCGTTTACAGGAACCAGAGTGCCTGTATATGCGCTGTTCGAAAATCTGGAAAGTGGGGCTACTGTAAATGAATTTCTGGAATGGTACCCTGAGGTAAGAGAATGGCAGGTTGCCGCCGTCCTGAATCATGAATCTGAATTCCTCAAGGCAACAGTCGAATCGTGAGGATTTTGTTCGATCACGGTACTCCCGCACCCCTACGATATCACCTTGCTGAACATACCGTAGACAGCTCCTTTGAGAGAGGATGGGAGGTACTCGAAAACGGAGAGCTAATCCGGAAGGCCGAAGATGAAGGCTATGAGATTATTGTAACTACCGACCAGAGTAGAGTATTCGATATCAACAAAACCTCAATACAAACAAAATTGCGATCATAGTGTTAATGTCTACAGCTTGGCCAAGAATTCAAAACAGCATTCAGGAAATTCGCACAGTTATCGAAGATGTGAAGCCCGGTCAAGTCATAGAAATCGCTATTCAAAGATGAGCAGTAGATCGTATACATCTATAACCCCAATACTATATTAGTTTCGATTATCCAGCACGTAAATCACTAACCGAAACCAATTTCGGCCTTCCGATATGGAAAGGTTCGTCTCAAATTCAATGGTGAGCACGATTGTGCTATCTCAATTTGAGATATACATTGTCACTTCATGCTATTAAAGCTAACCTACTGTGCTTCAACTCCAACCTAATCTAAGCGGTGCTAGATTTTCGGACTATTGAATTTGGCCTTAAACCACTGGCAATCGATCAATCCGCGCTGCACAGAACTTGAACTCCGGGATCTTCCCAATGGGGTCCAGTGCCGGATTGGTTAATATGTTCGCTGCCGCTTCGGTATAGCAGAACGGTATGAAAATCACACCTTCGGGAACCGCACTGTCGCTACGGGTTTTGATTTCAACTTTACCCCGACGGGTTTCGATTCTGACCATCTCACCGGGCTGAATATCCAATGACTTCAACTGCAAAGGTGCAAGACTCGCAACTGCTTCCGGTTCAATTTCATCAAGAATTTTCGTCCGACGCGTCATGGTGCCGGTGTGCCAGTGTTCCAGTTGTCGTCCCGTTGTCAATATAAAAGGATAATCCCCATCGGGCTGTTCATTGGGAGGCGTATAACTCGCGGGCACCAACCGCGCCCGTCGTGTTGCTGTGGGAAATCCATCACCGAAAACAATCTCATTGCCCGCAGTATCGGGTGCGTCGCAAGGATACGTAACAGAACTTTCAGCATTCAGTCGTTGCCAGGAAATGTTATCCAGCGATGGCATGAGTCCCGCCATCTCTTGGTAAACATCCTGTGGTCCCGAGTAATTCCAATCCAGTCCAAGATGACAAGCGATTTCCTGGACGATCCACCAATCCTGTCTTGCATCGCCGGGTAGCGGCAGTGCTGTGCGACCCATTTGCACCTGGCGATTGGTATTGGTCACCGTGCCGTCCTTTTCCGGCCAGGCAGAAGCCGGTAAAACGACATCAGCGTGAAATGCGGTTTCCGTCATGAACAAGTCCTGCACCACCAAATGTTTGAGTCTGGCCAGTGCTTCTCGCGCATGCTGCACATCGGGATCAGACATCGCCGGGTTTTCACCCATAACGTATACGCCGCGAATTTGACCGGCATGGACTGCGTCCATAATTTCAACAACAGTCAAACCTTTGTCAGGATCGAGCGAGGTGCCCCAGGCATCTTCAAACTTGGCCCGGACATTCTCCGCATCGACTGCCTGGTAATCCGGAAACACCATCGGAATCAGACCGGCGTCCGACGCACCTTGGACATTGTTTTGACCACGCAGCGGATGCAGACCGGTTCCCGGTCGACCAACATGTCCCGTAATTGTGGCCAAGGCAATCAGGCAGCGCGCATTGTCGGTACCGTGCGTATGCTGTGAAATCCCCATTCCCCAGAAAATGATACCGCGCTTGGCTGTGGCGAACTTTCTCGCAACAACACGCAGCGTCTCAGGATCAATGCCACAAAGTTTCGACATCTCCTCCGGTGTGAATGGTTTGATATGCTGCTTTAGGTTGGCAAAACCCTCGGTAAACTGGCTGACATAATCAGCATCATAGAGTTCTTCTTCGATAATGACGTTCAGCAGTGCATTGAGCAGTGCGACATCGGTGCCCGGATTGAACTGCAGCATATGAGTTGCATGTCGAGCCAAAACGGTCCCGCGCGGGTCCATTACGATGAGCTCTTTACCCGCCTTGACGGCCTGCTTGAAGAATGTCGCAGCAACCGGATGGTTCTCGGTCGGATTGGCGCCAATCACGATGATGACATCTGCATCCGCACAAGCCGTAAAGGGAGCAGTAACGGCACCCGAACCAATACCTTCGAGTAGCGCTGCAACTGAAGAGGCATGACAGAGTCGTGTGCAATGATCAACATTATTCGTACCAAATCCAGTTCGAACCAGTTTTTGCACCAGGTAGGCTTCTTCGTTGGAACCCTTGGCTGAACCAAATCCTGCCAGCCCTGCAGAACCAGCCTCGGCCAATATGTCGCGAAAACCCTGTGCTGCAATGTCCAATGCCTCATCCCACTCGGCTTCGCGAAAGTGACTTGAAGGGTCAGCTGGATCGACTGAACCGTGCGCGTCTTTTGCCACTCCCTCACGTCGAATCAACGGCTTGGTCAATCGGTGTGGGTGGCGAACATAATCGAATCCGAACCGTCCTTTGACACACAACCGATTGTGATTTGCTGGACCATCGCGACCTTGCACGGCGACGATGCGGTCATCGTTATCGATCTGGTAGGTAATTTGACAGCCCACGCCACAATAGGGACAGACACTATCGACCTCGCGGGTAGGCATCTGCTTGTGAACGCCATTCTTAGTGATAATTGACGCTTCAATCAAGGCACCCGTTGGACAAGCCTGTACGCATTCACCACAGGCAACACAAGTACTGTTTCCCATGGGATCGTCGAAATCAAATACGATTTTTGATTCGTGCCCTCGGTAAGCCATCCCGATGACATCATTGACCTGCACTTCGCGGCACGCGCGCACACAAAGATTACAGTGTATGCAAGCATCAAGATACACTCCCATCGCCGAATGACTGCGGTCAGGTTCGGGTGATGCTCGCTCCGGCAACCGCCCGGATTGAAGCGGCAGTTGATCAGCCCACTGCCAGAATCGCGATTCAGGATCGTGTGCACTGGCCTTTTCAGGTTGGTCAGCAGCCAGCATTTCAAACACTAAATTTCGTGAAAACTGGGCCCGCTGGCTGTTAGTATTGACCTTCATACCCTGTGTGGGCTTTCGAATACAGGAGGCCGCCAACACCCGTTCACCTTCGATTTCCACCATACAGGCCCGGCAGTTACCATCCGCGCGGTAACCGGGCTGCGGTAAGTAGCAAAGGTGCGGCAACGTGATTTGATGCCGATTGGCTACCTGCCAAATGGTTTCCTCGGCCGTAGCCTCAACCTCGATTCCGTCGAGTTCAAATGTTATACAGTTTCCGTTTGGCATGCGAAATCGTCTTTAAAGAATTTCATCACCGAAAGCAGCGGATTGGCAGCAGCCTGACCCAGGCCACAAATTGATGCATCAGCCATAGCTTGGCTGATATCCTGCAATACGGGCAGGTCCCAATCGTTGCGCGCCATCAACTTCACCGCTTTTTCAGTTCCAACCCGACATGGCGTACATTGTCCACAACTTTCATCTTCAAAAAATCGCATCAGATTCAATGCGACATCTTTCATACTATCCTGATCACTGAGTATCACCACTGCATGAGATCCTACGAAACAACCGTATTCTTCGAGCTTGCCAAAATCAAGTGGCAAGTGGTCAAGTGACGCCGGCAAAATCCCACCGGATGCACCACCGGGCAGATATGCCTTGAACTCGTGGCCCGGCAGCATACCGCCGCTGAATTCATCGATCAACTCGCGTACCGTTACTCCAGCGGGTGCCAGCTTCACTCCAGGTTCAGCCACCCGGCCCGATACTGAGTAACTGCGCAAGCCCTGCGAGCCATTTTTACCGTAACTTGCAAACCAATCCACTCCCTTTTCGACGATATCCCGTATCCAGTACAGCGTTTCAACATTCTGAACGAGTGTCGGTTGACCAAATATCCCGTTTTCTGCGACATAGGGTGGACGGTGGCGCGGCAATCCCCGCTTGCCTTCGATGGATTCAATCATCGAAGATTCTTCACCACAAATGTAGGCACCGGCACCGCGTCGAAGCTCTATCTTGGTATCACCAAATAAACCAGCATTCCGGACTGCCTCAATTTCAGTGATTAGTATCTCCCGGACTGCCGGGTATTCGTCGCGTAAATAAATATATACCGTCTCAGCTTCAACCACCCACGCGGCGATAGCCATGCCTTCCAGGAATCGGTGTGGCTGCCGCTCCAGGTAATATCGATCCTTGAATGTCCCCGGTTCACCTTCATCGGCATTGACAGCCATCAACCGTGGTCCCGGATAGCCGCGCACAATCTTCCACTTCACACCTGTCGGAAAACCGGCACCGCCAAGTCCTCGAAGCGGCGAATCCTGCAAAATCGAAACCAGTTCCTCCGCAGTGCGTTCTCCTCTGTTGCACTGTTGGAGCAATTGATAACCGCCATCTGCCTGATACGCGGCAAAGTTCTCGTAATCTGGAATGACTGGATGAAATGTCCGGCTATCAACCACAGCTTTAATCGATTCTTGTGACGCGTGATCAACATGCCGATGACCGACTTCTGCGACCGGCGCCGAGCTACAGCGCCCCATACAAGGCGCCCGTACCACTCGTATCAGTGCACCATAATCTGCTGATAATTGAGCCATCAATTCGCGGGCTCCGAACATCTCACAGGTCAGGCTGTCACAAACCCTGATCGTGACTGGTGGGGGTGGATTTTCGTCTTCGCTTACGATATCGAAGTGTGCATAAAACGTTGCTGTTTCATAGACTTCAGCCAATGCAAGATGCATAATTGAAGCCAGTGCGACCAGGTGATCGGAGTACAAACACCCATAGCGATCCTGGATGCAGTGCAAATATTCGATCAACAAGTCGCGACGAAGTTTACCCTCGCCGAGCAGCTCGCGTACTTCATCGACATACTGCTGTTCCACCTGGCGTCCCTTGGGTGTAAAGGTCGGGCGGCCATAGCGGCGTCTTTTCGCACCTTGTTTGGTTATCATTTCGATCATTTTTCAGCCAATTTCGATGAAGCTTCGAACTGCTGCAATTTGTAAGTTATGCCATTGAATGCAATCCGCATTGTCCAACAATACGAATGGTATATTGTATGCAAAATTAGTGTGTTATTTCTAAGTGTCGTACCCTCTGTCGAAGATTACTGAGTCGCATCTGATAAACACTAAAAATAAGCGCAAAAGTGGGTATATTTTATTTTGAAATGCGTTCACATGGTTCACTCAGATAAGCAGGGATATTAACAGCACATGGCAGTAGTCGAACAAAGATCAGTTGCCAGTCGAGGTCGACTGAAGCGACGCAACTTACAACCCAAAGCACCGGTCATTCATGCGGGACTCAAACGGGAAATACCGCCGTACGACATGATGAGTGAAGAGGGGCTTGACCTTATCGAAGATAAAACCGAAGAACTCCTCCAGGAAGTTGGAGTTGACTTTCGCGACGATGATGAAGCTTTGCGGATCTGGCGACAGGCAGGCGGTGCAGATGTCAAGGGCGAACGGGTGCGTTTTGACCGCGGGTTTTTACGCAGTTTGATCAAAACCGTTCCCAGTGAATTCATCATGCACGGGCGCAACCCGGAACGGTCAGTACGACTCGGCGGCAAGCACGTCGTATTCGCGCCGGCTTACGGTTCGCCGTTTGTATCGGACCTCGACAATGGTCGTCGCTACGGTACCATCAAAGATTTTCAGAACATTGTCAAGCTCGCATACATGTCTCCCTGGCTGCATCACTCCGGTGGAACCGTTTGTGAACCGGTAGAACTGCCGGTCAATAAACGCCACCTGGATATGGTTTATGCCCATATGCGCTATTCTGACATGCCGTTCCTGGGTTCGGTAACGACTCGGGAACGGGCACTGGATTCGATTGCAATGGCGCGGATTCTATTTGGTGAAGATTACGTCGATCAGCACTGTGTGATCAGTGGCAACATTAATATGAACTCTCCCCTGGTATACGATGGGGCAATGTCAGGTGCTTTGCGCGCCTATTCTGAAGCAAACCAGTGTCCAATAGTCGTGCCTTTCGTTCTGAGTGGCGCAACCGGTCCGGTCACCATAGCCGCGGCAATCTCACAGTCTCTGGCCGAAGTCATGGTTGGTGTTGCACTCGGTCAATTGGTACGCCCGGGTTCACCAGCGGTATTTGGTAATTTCATCACGACCATCAATTTACGCGCAGGGTCACCAACATTTGGTACTGCTGAGTCGGTGGCTTCATCTTATGTTGTCGGTCAGATTGCCAGACGATTCGGCGTGCCGCTGCGTTGCAGTGGCGGATTTACCAGCTCGCTTTGCGTGGATGCACATTCAACCAATGAAAGTGTCAACTCGCTGAATGCAGCAATATTGTGTGGTGCTCACTATGTGCTGCACGCGGCTGGATGGATGGAAAGCGCCTTAACTGTAAGTTTGGAAAAACTTGTCATTGATGCTGATTATCTGGGCTCCTTGCACAAGTTAGTCAAAGGCATTTCTCTGGAACCCGATCAGTTCACGACTGAATCATTTGAGGAAGTCGGACCGGGCGGTCACTTTTTCGGCAGCGCCCACACGCTGACGCATTATGAAAATGCATTCTACGAATCAGACCTTTTCACCACGCCACCTTATGAGCAGTGGGTCGAGGAAGGCTCAACCGATATTGCTACAAGAGCCAACGCGAAATGGAAAAAAATGCTGGCAGATTACGAGATGCCGGATTTGGACCCGGCCACTGACGAAGCGCTACAGGCGTTTATGGACCAGCGTAAGAATGAAATGCCAGATATCTGGCATTGAGGTGCAAAACCACTTGATTTCAACCGGTGCGAAGTTGGGCTGCGCGTTTAGCTGGAATTGATGGATTTCCACCATTGGTACGCGGTGCCCGATTACCTGTCAATCGCGGAGCGGGGACCGTCGCATTGGCAGCGCCCGCCGTGGTTGGCGCGAACTCTATCCAGTCAGTACGCGTAGCAAATCGTTCTGCGCCTAACCGATCAGATCTTGCACCAGTTCGCCGATACCGGCAGGATTTTCGGTCACCTGTACACCGCATTCTCTAAGCACTGCAATTTTTTCAACTGCGGTACCCTTGCCGCCCGCAATGATCGCGCCCGCGTGTCCCATGCGTTTGCCAGGCGGTGCGGTCGCGCCGGCGATAAACGCCGCGACTGGTTTGACTGAGTGCTCTGCAATCCAGCGCCCACAATCTTCTTCGTCCGTCCCGCCAATTTCGCCACACATCACGATCGCATCAGTCTTGGGATCTTCGTTAAACCATTTAATCACATCAAGATGTTTGGTGCCATTCACCGGGTCACCACCGATGCCAACGCAGGTAGACTGGCCAATTCCCAGCTTTGTCAACTGATCGACCACTTCATAAGTCAATGTTCCCGAACGGGATACAACCCCAATTGACCCCTTGCGGTGAATATAGCCAGGCATGATACCGATCTTAATTTCGTCGGGCGTAATCACACCCGGACAGTTGGGACCGATCAAGATGGTTGAACTGGATTCCATTTTGTGGCGGGTCCGAATCATATCAGACACCGGAATGCCTTCCGTTATACAGATGACAAGATCCAGCTGGGCTTCAACCGCCTCATCGATCGCCGCGGCAGCAAACGGTGGTGGCACATAGATCACCGATACGGTTGCGCCGGTTGCGTCTTTGGCTTGCGCGACTGTGTCAAAAACAGGAATCCCATCGACTTCCTGGCCACCCCGTCCCGGCGTTACACCCGCGACAAATGCAGCTGCACCATTGGCGTAAGCCCGACAATTCGCGGTGTGAAACTGGCCGGTCTTCCCGGTCATGCCCTGGGTGATGACTCGGGTGTCGCGGTTGATCAAAATTGACATCGGGTTAACTCCTTACAGCTTGTACAACTTTGGCAGCTGCTTCATCCATGGTTGCAGCAGTGATCAGGGCCAGACCCGACTCGTCGAGAATTTGTCGGCCGGTTTCCACATTGGTTCCTTCAAGGCGCACCACAACCGGCACCTGTGTACCGATTTCCTTGAGTGCCGTAACCAACCCTTCAGCAATGACATCACAACGCATGATGCCACCAAAAATATTTACGAGCACCGCCTGGACCTGTTTGTTGCGCAACATAATATTGAACGCGGCAGTGACCTGTTCAGTGGTGGCACCACCGCCCACATCCAGAAAATTCGCAGGCTCTTCACCATATAGCTTAATGATGTCCATGGTCGCCATCGCCAAACCTGCCCCATTGACCAGACAGCCGATATTTCCGTCCAGAGAGATGTAAGACAGCCCGGCTTCGGAGGCTTCAATCTCTGCGGGTAATTCTTCATCCAGATCACGATATTGAACAATACCCGAATGCCGATACAACGCACTTTCATCGAACGTCATTTTGGCATCCAGGGCGATGACATTTCCTGACTGGGTGACCACCAGCGGATTGATTTCCGCAAGCGAGGCATCATTGTCCCAGAATGCCTGATACAGTGCTTGCAAGAATCCGGTGGCTTTTGCTACCAATGTCTCGGGAATTCCAGCGAAGCGAGCCGCAGTACCTGCATCTTCATCACTGAGTCCCGTTTGGGGGTCAATATGAACTTTGAAAATCCTCTCGGGCGTGTTGGCAGCAACCTCTTCGATTTCCATTCCCCCTTCCGGACTCATCATCAACACCACTTTTTGCTGACTACGGTCCACAACCAAACCGGCATAAATTTCCGACTGAATTTGCACGCCTTCCTCGATCAGCAGTTTTCGCACCACCTGTCCTTCCGGGCCAGTTTGCGGAGTAATCAGTGGGCGATGCAGTATGTCGTTCGCCGCTTGCAGCGCTTCGTCTTCGGAATGCACCACCCGCACTCCGCCGCCTTTGCCGCGCCCACCTGCATGAATCTGAGCCTTGACAACCCAAGTGCTGCCACCGAGCTTAGCTAAGGCCGGCGATACTTCCTCGACCGCATGGCAAACCACTCCTTGCGGTGTGTCCACGCCACCGAGACGCAGAATTTCTTTCGCCTGAAATTCGTGTACTTTCATCGCAACTCCTTGATGATTGTGATGAGTGGTAAATGAGTTACAAACTGGCAGTGCTGATTATCGCAATGCCTGACGCACAGTGATGCCAAACTCCACCGGCGACTCAACCAGCACAACGCCGGCATCACTCAGCGCTTGTATTTTTCCCTCGCTCCCGCCGCGGCCAGCTGCAATAATCGCACCCGAATGTCCCATCCGCCGGTAAGGCGGCGCATGGCGCCCGGCAACATAGGCGATGACCGGTTTGGGATAAGGTGAACTCGCCAGGTATTCGGCCGCCTCTTCCTCTGCCGCACCGCCAATCTCACCGATTAACAACACAGCCTTGGTATCTCGATCGTCTTTAAACAGTTCAAGGCAATCGATGTATGTCATGCCGGGTACGACATCGGCACCGATGCCGATGCAGGTCGATTGCCCCAGGCCTTCGCGGCAAAGCTGTGCGACGGCCTCATAAAACAAGGTGCCCGAGCGGGCAACAACACCAACTTTGCCAGGTTGATAAATTGATGCCGGAATAATGCCGATATTACACTCACCAGGTGTAATGATGCCGGGACAGTTGGGACCAATCAGCCGCGTGGACGAATTCTCGAGGCGCTGTTTGATGCGCAGCATATCGAGGATTGGGATGCCCTCTGTGATACAGACGATTAGCTCAATACCAGCTTCGATCGATTCGAGCACCGCGGCCTCGGCCGCTTCCGGTGGCACAAAGAGGACCGAAGCGGTTGCTTCAGTCGCTTCACGGGCTTCTCGAACGGTATCAAAAACCGGTAAATTCAGATGCCTTTGCCCGCCTCGGCCCGGCACTACACCACCGACGATTTTGGTGCCGTACTCTATTGCCCGGTGGGAGAAAAAACTGCCGCGATAGCCGGTTATGCCCTGACAAAGCACGCGAGTTCTTGCGTTGATCAGGATACTCACAGAATCAGCTCCGAGAGATACGCAACAGGATTTCGATTGCTTCACCCATGGTATCAGCGTACTGAAATGGCATCCGCGAGTTTCTGAGCAGCGTTAACCCGTGTTCGCGTTTGGTTCCCGCAAATCTGACAACAACCGGACAATTAAATGGTGTCTGCTTGTGAACCGTAATTAATCCCTCAGCAATGGTGTCACAGTGCGTCAGGCCGCCACCAACAGTATTGACGAAAAGTGCGTTGACCGAAGCGTTCTCCATGACCGTTTGGCAGGCATTGGCAACATCGGAACGTGTTGCAATCGGCGGTAAATCGAGAAAATTAGCCGGCTCCAGGTGATGGAGTTTCAATAAGTCCATTGTTGCCAATGCTAACCCGGCACCACCGATCAGTAAACCAATGTTACCATCGAGACGAACATAGTTGTAGCCACTTTGGGCGCGCAGCTTCCGATCATTCAAGCGGTTGCGTTTCCGAATTTCGGCGTATTCAGGATGCCGAAATAACGCATTGTCGTCAATCTCCATTTTGACATCCAAGGTTGCCAGTCGGTTATTGGCAACCACAGCCAATGGATTCAGTTCAATAGACAAGGCATCCAATTCGTTCATTGCGCGCTGTAGATTGCAGCAGGTTTCAACATAATCGTCGGCCAACTCTCCAGTCAATCCCATGGCGGTTGCCAGTTTGCGCAACTCCCCCTGTTCAGGTGCCTGATCGACTGACATACTCAAACGCTGGAGCGTATTCGGTTCGCCTTCCAGTGCGGTTTCAATTCCAGTACCACCCAAATGGGACGCAAGCAGGACCACTTCCCGTCGGTATCGGTCCAGTAAGATTGCGAGATACAGTTCGCGCTCAATTTCGACGGCCTGTTCGATGTAAACCGCATCGACTTCAATACCGCGCTCACCGGTTTGTGGCGTAACCAGTGTCGCACCCAATAATCCCTGCGTTTCCTTGGCCGCGCCAGTAACCGACTCTGCAACCTTGATACCGCCAAATCGACCCCGATCTCCCGCCAGGATTTGGGCCTTGATTACCCAGGCCTTCGTCGCGATTTGCTCCGCAACTGCGCGTGCCTCATCAGCGGTGTGCGCAACACCGCCAGAGGGAAACGAAAAACCAAATCTCTCAAGGAGGTGTTTTGCCTGGTACTCGTGAACGAACATGTGCCCCAAATTATTGGACGGTAAACTATCCGGATCCTAGCAATGTCATTTTAAACGAACCGCAGTCATTAAAATCGACATTGATTTTTGAGTATTATTGACTGTTCACAATACATGTTGTCAGCTGATGCAATGAATCGCTTGGTCATACCCTTATACATACTGGTATATGGTATGCAATATACAGCGTCGTGACGATATGCAGTACAATAATTTGTTCAACACAAACCTACTATTGGAGGGGTTGATATGACAAGTATTAGAAAAAAACTGGCAGTGGCTCTAAGTGCATGCGCAATCGCATTTATGTCATTGGTGCAGGTCGCTTCTGCTGACTTTGATCCGCAAAAACCGGTTGACTTTGTCATCATGGCAGGTCAAGGCGGCGGTGCGGACAAAATGGCCCGCTTGATGCAAACCATCATTGAAAAACACGATCTGGCGAGCAAGCCGTTTGTGCCGATCAATAAACCGGGTGGCTCGGGTGCTGAAGCTCTGATTCACATGAAAAACACGTCCGGATCAGCTACAGATCACACTGTCATGGTGACGCTGAACAGTTTCTACACCACACCCTTGCGTCAACCGAATCTCGGCGTAGACATCGCAACCTTTACACCCATTGCACGAATGGCTGAAGATACCTTCCTGCTCTGGGTCAACAAGGACAGTGGCATTATGGATTTCGATGGTTTTGTTGCAGCAGCCAAAGAAGCAGGTGAAAACTGGATCATGGCTGGTACCGGTAAAGCTCAGGAAGATCAGTTGATCACGGACTTCTTGAACCGTACTTATGGTCTGAGCATGAACTACGTGCCCTACAAAGGCGGTGGTCGAGTTGCCAAAGAACTTGCTGGTAATAATGCAAATTCCACGGTAAACAATCCGTCTGAACAATTGGGATTCTATGAAGCAGGCAACACAGTTCCGCTGGCCTCATTCACCGACAACCGGCTAGACAAGTTCCCAGAAGCACCAACCATGGGTGAATTGGGTAACGAATTCGCTTACTACATGCAACGCAGTGTGGTGGGCCCGCCCGGGATGTCAGCTGAAGCAGCCGCATACTATCAAGACGTGTTCTCTAAAGTGTTCCAATCTGAAGAGTGGCAGAAATACAGAACTGACAAGAGTCTGTATGGCGACTTCATGACTGGCGATGCACTGAAAGAGTACTGGATGAACGAACGTTCCATTCACGAAACAATGCTCAAAGAGATCGGCGAAATATAGAGTCACTCAACCAAAACTGAATCAATCCAGCGACGAAGACCATGCGTAAAGCTGAACTCGTTATGGCGATTGCGATGGCAATCGCTTCAATTGGATTGATGTGGAAAAGTGCAGAGCTCCCCATCGGCTGGATTCCCCGCGAGGGTCCAGGCGGTGGGGCTTTTCCATTTTGGCTGTCTGCCGGAATGCTGGTTTGCTGCATCTGGATTATTGTTCGCTGGTTTCGCGGCTATTTTGATTTACATGGGGATACACCCTACATGGACCGCGAGACGCTGGTGGTCTTTCTCACCGGCTCACTCTCACTCACTGCCATGGTCGGATCAATTTACCTGATCGGTGTTTACGGTGCGATCCCCCTGTTATTGATTTTCTATATGCGTTTTGTCGGCCGCCATCGGTGGCTGCTGACCGCAACACTGGCCGTGATATTCCCAGTCGTTACCTTTTTATTTTTCGAAATCATACTGACCATCACGTTGCCCAAGGGGTTGACTGAACCCCTGTTCTATCCGCTCTATGACATTCTGATGTAGGAACGCATAACCCGTGGATATTCTTGCCCACCTGTTCGATGGATTTTTCATCGCGTTTGAGCCGCTCAACTTTGCGTTGATCGTCGCCGGCGTGACCATTGGGTTATTTATTGGTGCAATGCCAGGGCTGGGGTCAGTTAACGGTGTGGCCATTCTCCTGCCGATGACATTCCTGGTGCCGCCAACATCAGCGATCATATTTCTCGGTGCAATTTACTATGGTGCAATGTATGGCGGCGCAATCAGTTCCGTCATGTTGGGAATTCCTGGTGCCTCAACTGCAGTCGCAACAACATTTGATGGCCGGCCGATGGCAAAATCCGGCCTCGCTGATCGCGCGCTCATCGCCGCGGCGACTGCCTCTTTCGTTGGCGGAACCATTTCGATCATGCTGTTTACCATGTTCGCTCCGCCGTTGGCACAGGTTGCCCTGGTTTTTGGAGCACCGGAAGAATTCGCATTGATGCTGCTGGCCTTTGCAACCTTTATCGGTCTCGGCGGAGACGATATCCCCAAGACTTTTTTCTCAATTTTCATCGGTCTGGTACTGAGTGCGGTGGGACTGGACATCGTCAGTGGTGAACCCAGGCTGATATTCCTCGACATTCCGGGGTTCTTTCACGGCGTCAATTTCCTGGTTTTGGCGATTGGCATCTACGGAATTGGCGAAATACTGTGGACGCTTGAATCGCAAAAAGGCGGTGTCGAAGTGTCTCGACTGGAACTCAGTTTCAGTCGATTTATCGATGGCATCGTCTCGCTCAAGAACACCATCATGACGATGCTCATGGGGTCATTTCTTGGCTTTTTTGTTGGCATTCTGCCAGCCGCCGGTGCAACGCCAGGATCATTAATGGCCTATGGCGTCGCCAAAACCATGGACAAGGATCCCGATAGTTTCGGCAAAGGCAATGCCAAAGGTGTCACCGCGCCAGAAGCCGCCAACAACGCAGCCAGCACCGGGTCCATGCTGCCCATGCTCACGCTCGGCATTCCCGGTTCGCCAACAACTGCAATTCTGCTCGGTGGAATGGTCATCTGGGGCTTGGAACCTGGCCCCCGGCTGTTTGTCGACCAAACCGAATTTGTCTGGGGACTGATTGCCAGTCTGTATGCTGCCAATCTGCTGACCCTGCTAGTCAACCTGGCCTTTATTCCCGCGTTTATCTGGGTATTGCGAATACCCTTCACAATTCTTGCACCGATCATTTTCATCCTCTGCATCGTCGGTGGTTATGCACCCACGCTGGATTTGCATGACGTGTGGTTGATGCTGCTGTTTGGAGTCGTCGGCTACCTGATGCGAAAACTCGATTATCCAATGGCACCCGCAGTGCTGGCCATCGTGCTCGGCCCCCTGGCAGAAACTTCATTGCGACAGTCGCTGCTGATCGCCCACGGCTCGCCCATGATATTTATCGAGCGTCCGATCGCTGCAGGGATCATGATTTGCGGGCTGATTCTCCTGTTCCTGCCACTTCTTAAACTGGTGTTCGGCAAACGTAACAAGTGATCAAATTGTGATATGGTGAAGCGATCAATTCGCTGCGAGACTCACAATTTATGACTACACAAAACATCCCGTTCAAACACCTGTTCAATCCAATTCAGGTCGGCCACAAAACGCTCAAGCACCGTCTGAATTTTGGCGCCCACACGGCCAATATGGCAGTGGATGGACTGCCCGGCGAACGCCATCATGGTTATTACTTAGAACGCGCCATAGGCGGCGCGGCGATGATTGTTGTCGAACCCGTTCCGGTTCACGGCACCGCGGTATTGACCCGAGGAAATTTTCGACACAGCGATGATGCAATCATCCCGTATTTTCGCAAGATCACCGACAGTTGCCACGAACACGGGACCGTCATGATTCAACAGCTGTACCACGTCGGTCAGCACGGCGATTGGGATAATTCCTTTTTACCAAACTGGTCGCCTTCGGGACTGCCGTCCATGCACGATCACGATGGCAGCGTAATGATGACGGAACGCCAAATTGACGAGATCATCGACGCGTTTGCAGCAGCCGCGCGGCGCGCACAGCAATCCGGATTCGATGGCTGTGAACTGATGGCCGCGTACAATGCCATACTCGAACAGTTTTGGTCCCCATTTACCAACCGCCGCGATGATGCTTATGGCGGCAGTTTCGACAACCGGATGAATTTTTCCGTTAAAGTGCTGAGCGCCATTCGGGATGCGGTGGGTCCTGATTTCATTATCGGCGTCTGTACCAGCTTTGACCCGATTGTTACCGATGTACTGCCACTCGAAACCATGCTGGAAATTGTCGCCTATCACGATCAGCGCGGCCTGCTTGATTACGTTACGATCGGTACTGGCGGGTATTACAACTTTACGATGATCATACCGAACGCATTGCACGAAGATCAGTTGGGCGTACCATATGCCGCCCGTATTCGGGAGGTTGTCAAATACACGAAAGTACAGGCAGAGAGCCACATTCGAACACCTGAAGCGGCTGATTATGTCATCGGATCAGGCGCGGCTGACATGGTGAGTATTGTGCGCGGCCAAATTGCCGACCCACATCTCGCCAACAAAGCATCCGCGGGGCGATCCCAGGATATTCGACCCTGTCTGTCATGCAACCAGATGTGCTGGGGGCGGCGCTACAAGGATTATTGGATCAGCTGCCTGATCAATCCATCAGCCGGGCGGGAGTATGAATGGGGCGGCGACCGTTTCAGCCGGGCGGAAACAAGGCGCTCAATTCTGGTGGTTGGTGGCGGTCCAGCCGGTTGCGAAGCAGCACGCGTGGCTGCCGAACGGGGACACCAAGTCACACTGGTTGAAGCTTCAAACCAACTTGGCGGTCAGTTTCGCCTGGCTGGCATGCAGCCGCGGCGCGCGCAAATTCTGGACTACCTGGACTGGTTCGAACGCCAGTTGAACAAACTCGGTGTCGACATGCGGCTCAACAGTCCTTTCTTTGCCGAAGACGTCGTTGCGTTTGGTGCGCAAGCGGTCATTCTGGCAACCGGGTCGCTGCCAGCGGAAACCGGGTATCAACGCGGCCTGCCCACACGTGATGCAATGCCAGGTGTTGCAAAATCCAATGTCTGGCATGCCGAAGATGTCATGAGCCGAGCAGCAAAACTTGGCAAATCGATTCTGATTGTCGATGATGTCGGCACCTGGAAAGGAGTGGGAACAGCGTTGCATCTCACCGAACGCGGTCACGATGTAGCCATTGTTACGCCCTACCCGGTTATCGGCCGAGAATTAACGCGAACCGGGGCTGACCTGACCGTACGGGAAAAATTACGCCAAGCGGGAACCCGCTTCTATCCGGAAGCAGCGGTAACGGAATGGACCGGCGAACACGCGGTCGTGATGGACTTGCTTGATGGCAGCGAGAGCGAGCACGCTTTCGACAGCCTGGTATTGGCGACAGTGAATGTACCCGCTAATGATCTCGAATTGGAGCTTCGCGAAGCAGCAGTTGAATTCGAAATTCATACCATCGGCGATTGTCTTGCGCCGCGCCAGACTCCTGCCGCGACTTACGAAGGGCGCAAAGTCGCCCTGCAGTTGTGATTTATCCGTGCTGTCTTAGATCGCGGCCGATGAATTGGCTCGCAGTTCTAGTCAGTGTAGTCAACGGGCAGTGCTAAGACCTTGACTCTGATAGTCGTCCCTGGACGGGTCGGCGTTGTTGCTCGAAACAAGTGGCCCTGGTATTCGTAAGCAACGTTGTAACCATCGAGCCGCCGTGTTTCAACCTCCGTCTCAACTGTTGTACAGCGCACTTCAGTTCGAATATTGCCCTTTCCCTGGGCATTCTTTTTCTCCATATCGCTCGCGATTGAAGCGCCCAGCAACGCACCTATGACAGTACTGGATTTACTGCCGCTATCAATTTCCTTACCGATTGCACCGCCAACCAGCGCACCGAGGAGTTCGGGGGTATCCGAACTGGTCGAACCGCCTTCTCGCACCTGAACCTCGCGGCACTCCTTGACTGGCCGAATTTCTTTAACCGTTGAATACCGTTCCGAGAAACTGATCACTTGTGCTTCAACTTCGAATGTTCCCGAATATTCTGCTTGAACAGCACCATTGACCGCAATACCCGTCAGCGCTAACGCACCAACGAAAATACCCATCTTTTTCAACATTTCGATCTCCCCCAAACTCAGTGAAGCATGACGCTTCCTCTCATCATGCCTTGTACCAGCATTATATATACAGTCGATTGTGCCTCCCGTAATGGATACAACAGGACCACAACACCCATATTGGTAGAGACCTGTATTTCGATAATTGGTTTACTCAATATTGGGGGCACGCATGGTCGGAAACTAAGGGACGCGCTCGGAAATTGAAATATGAAGTGCATCCTGATCGATTCCGGGACGAATCGCAGCGGACTGCCCAAAATAATCGCCGCTTTGCGCCTGTGGTGTGCCTGCAAAAGAGATCCGCGCCACAACAAAGACTTGTTCAAAAGCTGATATGTTGAGATTGGGCAGCATCGCCAGCGAATCATCCAGTACAACAGTAATGGGCAGATCCTTAACCTGCTTTTTCACAACAGCCAATGGCGCCGGCGGGCCATTGTGGGCGCGGGCGAATATGAACACCGTCGTATCTGGATTGACCTCGGCCAGAACTTTTTGATCGACAGATGCTGTAACCGTAATAGCCGGACTCGCTGATGGCGTGCTGCCACTCGATTCCTGGCCTTCGATTCTCGCAAGCTCGGCAGTACCGCTCTCGATCAGCCGCCTGATTTCCGCAAGCATCTCTTCGTTATCGGTCGTTTGCTCGGCCCGCATCCAGTAATCAACGGCTACTGCTACATCACCGCGTTCACCAGCCGCGAGGCCAGCAAGCCACAAGGCACCGGTATATTCAGGATCAAGTTGCAGTGCGGCTTCAATTAACCTTTCCGGCTGACCTTGCAGGACACCATTGTTGGCCATTGCGACAGCATCGGCTTCGCGCACCAGATTCTCCGCACTATCTCCTTCCAGTTCCCGTACCATTTTGTAAGCCCCGGCAGCTTCTGAGAAACGCTGCTGGGCAACAAACAGTTGTGCCAAAGTTCGCCAACCAAGTACATCATCCGTCTCGGTTGCCAAATGCGTCAACAGCCGCTGAGTCAGTTGTTCAAAACTCTGCGCTTGCCCGGTTTCAGCATCGGGTGCTGGGGACTGCTGGGCTGCTACCCGATCTCCACGGGGTTGGTGGGAGACCCCACCTGGCTCGCCCACAGCCAGGTACATCGTTCCTGCAGCCAGGGGAATGAAAATTGCGATACCTGTTGCAACCCACCGGATCGCTTTGACCGAGCCTTGCCGGGCGACGTCGGATTCATCAGTGGTCTGTTCATCAATGTCATCCAGCAGCCCGCGTTCAATTTCTTCGCGAATCAGCTCAGCATCCGCTGCCTCAATTTCATTGGCTGTTTCTCGTTGCTTTAACTCAGCCAAACGCTGCCTGGCAACCCGGATATTTTGGCGGTGACGTTCTAAGTGCTCCGTTAGCGGTGGCTGACGTAACACAACAGGCACGATGATCAGCACCGCGAGCGCGACCAGTACCAATGCAAACAGGTAAAAAACTACGGACATGAAGGCGACTTTGAGTCTTATTCGTCGAGCAATTGCTGCGCCTTGCGACGCTCCTCAGGGCTTAACTTCACCGCTTTTTTATCTCGCATGCGACGCGTGTACAATGCGGCAGTCACGCCGGCCAGCACCAGAAAAATGACCGGCCCAAACCACAACAGGTAGGTTGATGTTCGAAGCGGCGGCCGATACATGACGAATTCGCCGTAGCGTTCAACCATATAGTCGACGATTTCATCGTCGGATTTGCCACTGCGTACCATCTGGTAGGTCCGTTCACGCAAATCTTGCGCGAGCCCGGCGTTGGAATCGGCAAGATTCTGATTCTGACAGACCAAGCAGCGTAACTCATCGATCAGATCCTGGTATTGCTGCTCCTGCTGGAGACTGTCAAACTCAAGTATGTCAATCGCTGCGTCAACTCGAACAGCAACAATCAAATTAACTACGCTGAATACCAGGATCGCAGTCAGCCAGAGTGTTGTTTGCTTGCGTTCCATAAACTCACGATCTCGCGCTCTGCGACTTCCGGTGAAATGGGTCCAATGTGTTTATAGCGAACAATACCTTGTGCGTCAATTACAAATGTTTCAGGGACGCCGTAGACGCCCCAGTCAATGGCGGCCGCACCGTCTTGGTCAACAACAGAGACAAAATAAGGATTCCCCCAGTCTCGCAACCATCGCGCCGCATCTTCGGCTTTGTCTTTGTAGTTGAGCCCCGCAATGGGTACGCCTCGCTCAGCCAGCGCAACCAGGGTGGCATGTTCATCCCGACACGCGACACACCAGCTGGCCCAGACATTCAATACCCAAAATCCACCAGCCAGTTGATCGGTGCTTAACGTCAGTCCGTTTTTCCCGAGTACCGGTAATTCGAACGCAGGTACCTCACCGCCAATCAGCGGGGACGGCACCCGAGTAGAGTCCAGTTTTAGCCCGGCCGCAAAGAATCCAGCAACTGCAACAAAAACCAGAAACGGAATCAGGAATTTAGGTCGCGCGAGCAACTGTTTCAAGTGCATTACGGCTGTGCGGCAACGTTAGCCGACCCCAACCGTTCACGAACCCGCTTGGAACTTCGCAAGCGCTGATCAGTTGCAGCCAGAAATCCACCAATCGCCATAAAAATAGCGCCGAGCCAGATCCAGCGTACAAACGGTTTGATGTGTATTCGCACGCTCCAAGCGCCGGAATCATCCAGTGGTTCACCCAGTGAAACGTAAAGATCGCGAAACAGCCCGGGCTGTATGCCGGCTTCAGTCATGGGATCCGCCTGGATCGGATAATGTCGTTTTTCAGGGAAAACTGTAGCAATCTGCTGACCCTCGCGACTGGCATGGACTGTACCCATCAATGAAATGTAATTGTCGACAGCCTGGCGATGCACGCCATCAAACTTGAACGATAGCCCGCCGAGTTCATAGGTGTCACCGGGCGCCATACGCACATCTTTTTCTGACTCATAGAGACTGACCATGGTCACACCAACAACAAAAACTGAGATTCCAAGGTGTGCGATACTCATACCCCAAATACCACGCGGCTGTTTTAGCAATGCGGTCAATTTGTCTTTACGGTGCCGTACGCGATCAAACAATCCATATACAGTTGAGCCAGCAGTCCAAATTGCCAGCGTGAGCCCGACCGCGGCCAACCATTGATAGGCACCGCCCATAATCAGTGGCAACAGGCAACCAGTCAGCACACTAACCGCCAGCAGCCACCATAATTTGCCCATCAGCCGACTGAATTCGTCCCGTTTCCAACGAGCCATCGCACCAATTCCAACCAGTGCTGCGACCGGCAGTGTCAAAGGAATAAATACAGCATTAAAGTATGGCGGACCAACCGACACTTTACCGAGGCCAAGCGCATCCAGGAACAGGGGATACAGTGTCCCCAGTAAAATTGTTGCAGCCGCGGTAACCATGAACACATTATTGAGCAGCAGCCCGACTTCTCTGGAAACCAATGCATAACTGCCACTCGCGCGAATACTGGGAGCGCGAATGCCATAGATGACCAGTGAGCTGCCAATCACAATTGAAATCAGGATCAGCAGGAAGACTCCTCGGCCTGGATCTGTTGCAAACGTATGGACCGAAGTCAGCACCCCTGAACGGACCAGAAATGCACCGATCAGGCTCAACGAGAATGCCAGCATGGCCAACAGCACGGTCCAGGATTTAAACAGGCCGCGCTTCTCTGTTGCTGATAGTGAATGAATCAGTGCGGTTCCCACCAACCACGGCATAAAAGAGGCATTTTCTACCGGGTCCCAGAACCACCAACCGCCCCAACCCAGTTCGTAATACGCCCACCAACTGCCAAGCGCAATTCCAAGCGTCAAGGACACCCACGCCATGTTCGTCCAAGGTTTGGACCAACGGGCCCATGCTGCATCCAATCGACCACTGATCAGTGCCGCCACGGCAAAGGCAAACGCCACAGAAAATCCGACATAGCCCATGTAAAGCATCGGCGGATGAAACACCAGGCCTGGATCCTGGAGTAAGGGATTGAGATCACGTCCTTCTACCGCAGCCGGAATGATTCGATTGAATGGATTGGAGGTCAGGATTAAGAAGAGCAAAAATCCAATGCTGACAACACCGAGCACCCCTAGTACCTTGGCGAGAAAATCGTCAGGCACCTCACGGCTCAACCAGGACAGGGCTGCCGTCCAACCGGCCAGCATCAGTACCCACAGCAGCAACGAGCCCTCATGGGCTCCCCAAACGGCGGAAATTCGGTACATCAGAGGCAGCGCCGTATTCGAATTCTGCACCACGTACTTGACGGAGAAGTCGTAACTGATGAACGCGTAGGTCAAGCACAGGAATGAAATCACAAGAAAGGCAAATTGCCCGCGTGCTGCATACCGGGTGCCTAAATACAGCGACGGTGCACGCAATAATTTCGCCGAAATTGGCAGTGCGGTTTGCACAATCGCCATGCAAAGCGCCAATGCCAAGCTGAATTGACCGAGTTCCGGAATCATTGCCGATTATTGATTTGGTGGGATTATTCGGTCTGTAATGTCTGTGCTGCCTTGATGGCGTCCGCGACTTCAGGCGGCATGTAGTTTTCATCGTGCTTGGCCAGCACTTCTGTCGCCTCAAAGATACCATCGGAATTCAGTCGCCCCTTGACAACCACCCCCTGGCCATCACGAAACAGGTCCGGTAAGATGCCTGCGTATTTCACGGGTACAGAATGGACAGTATCAGACACTTCGAACTGTACCGTGAGATCGTTATTAGGCCGAATCACGCTACCTTCAACGACCAAACCGCCGACGCGAAACTGCTTATCCGTGGGTGCTTGCCCAGCATTCACTTCACTGGGACTGATGAAATACAGCAGATTGCTCTGAAACGCATTGAGTGCGAGTGCCAGTGCAATGGCTGTTCCGGCAACAATCAGACCGGCCATACCGAGACGTCGTGCTCTTGTTGGTGTCATAATCGATGGACAATCATGTGAATCATTATTCTAGATTGTGTCATTTTACGCTGTTGTCCTACCTGGGGCAACCAATTAAACCTGGATTCACCGAAATTCAATGATGCGAATCAGCCATCACCCTGACAACAGTAGCTCGATCAGCATCATTACAATGGATCGACAAACACAATCAGTCTGTTGGAGATTGATTGTTTCGCGTTGTCAAGGAGACCACACCAAACGCAAGCGTTAATCTAGCGCAACCAGAGTCAGAGCCACAGATTTGATTCCAGGAGTCCTCATTACCCAGCGGCACTCAAAACTGGATCATTTGCAGGCTACACCTGGTAGAGAAAATGCACCATAACAATCACTACGGCCAGGAATAACACCGTCATAACCCCACCGGCTCGCACAAAGTCAATGACCCGGTAACCGCCGGGAACCTGGATCAATGCATTAACCTGATGCGTTGGAATCAGGAACGAATTGGAAGTCGCCAGGGCCACCGTCAATGCAAATACCGACGGATTGGAGCCAATTTCAATCGCGACATTAATTGCTATCGGCACCAGCAGAACGGTCGCGCCGACATTCGACATGACCAAAGTAAAAACGGTCGCCAATATTCCGAAAGCCAATAAAAACACGACACTTGGCACACCTTCGAGCAACAGTACAAACTGTTGGGCAATCCACAATGCTGTACCACTGTTCTCCACCGCAATCCCCAGCGGTATGAGGCTTGCCAGCAAGAAAACACTTTGCCAGCCAATCGCTTTGTAGGCTTCCTCAATTGTGATCACCTTGGTCACGATCATTAGCAGTGCACCGGTCAGTAACGCTGCGGATAGACGCAGATCGGTGAATAACACCAGGGCCAGAGTAATCGCAAAAATACCGAGTGCCGAGATCACTTTCTCCGGCCTTTCATTCTCTCTTGGAAAATCAGTTGCAGCAACCAACTGCAGCGAATCGAGAAAATGCTGCAGGTCGCGCCACAAGCTGTGTACCACCAAAGTGTCCCCCGCTCGAATGGGGATGTCAATCAGGTGATCACGCACCGGCTTTTCGTCACGGTACATCGCCAGCAAGGTCACATGGTAGTTTCTACGGTATCCCAAATCACCGATGGTTTTACCGATGGCAGTGGAATAAGGCGGCACCACAACTTCGGCAATACCGGACGCGGTTGGGTTGAACGCTTCCTGGAACACACGAATTTCGTCCTGCAGCTTGAGTTTATAGAGCTCGGCCGCTTTGACGATTTGTTCGTATCGACCCATGACGGCGATGTCACAGTTGGCAACAATCTCGGTGCTGCGAGCCGGTTCAACGATGACTTTGCCAGCGGTTCGAATCGCAATAATCCGTTCATCGTAACCCCCTTCATCTTCCATATCACCAATGGTCTTGCCGACTATCGTGCTTTTGTTGGTCACCGTCATCTCAAAGACCTGACCCGTAATTCCGTAGACATCCAGGATATAGGACGTAACAGCGCCCGTTCCCAATGCTTTGGAAGTTCCTTTTGGCAAGATTCTTTTGCCAAAAAAGAAGAAATAAATCATGCCAACGATCAAGAGCATCACACCAATTGGCGTGACTGAAAACAGCGAAAATGTATCAAGTTGCGCCACGCTTGCAGGCAGCCGAACATTTGAATTTTCGATGAGGTCGTTGAGCAATATCAGCGGGCTTGATCCGACCATGGTTAAGGTACCGCCAAGAATGGCGCAGTAACCCATGGGCATCAACAGGCTCGAAGGGGTCACACCGCTGCGTTTGCTGATGCGATCAACAACCGGTAGAAACAGGGCGGCCGCACCGATGTTTTGCATGAATCCGGAAATGACACCAGCAGTCGCCGAAACCAGCACCGATATGCGCCGTTCAGTTTTTCCGGCGTATTTTAATATTTGTCCCGCCAACCGATTCAAGATACCCGTACGGTCCAGTCCGGCACCAAGAATCATCACCGCGATGATTGAGATGACTGCATTGCTGGAAAACCCATTAAACAGGCTTGCTGTAGGAACCAGTCCCTCATAGTCTGGAATCAAGCTGGTCAATCCAATCAATACCATAATGAAGACCGCCACGACATCGACCCGGAAGATCTCAGAGACGAACAAAATGATCGTTAGAATCAAGATCCCGAGTACCGCGATCATTTCTGTTGTCAGTGGAATAGTATCAGTCATTGGGGTGCAACTTAACTTACAAATTCATATCGTTACATAGAATTAATCGCATCAGGCTCATATTTTCGGATCTGAGTAGGGCAAGATTATTGATGCAGCCAAGGTCGCGCACCGGTTAAGCACTGCGCGCGATTGATGTGCACTTTGGCAGAATTTAGAGACAAAGAAACGGTGTCTCATTGCACTCAATGAGACAGCCATTGACGAACGCAATTTGAGCCCAGTCGACACCTTGGGCAATTACGAACTTAGAGGAATCATAAATGACTGAATTTAATTTAACGCGGTATTAGTCAAGAACCCGTTGCCGAGAGCCGTTTCATTGACTTCATCAACACTCGATTCTGGACGACAACTCCATTGCTGGAAATCTGCGATGCAACCAAACCTGGAACCGATTCGGAACAATTCAAAAACTGGCAGGATACGAGTACGTATTTCCCGTTCAAGTTAACCTAAAAAACAATTTCGTTGCCAAAATTAACAACTTCTCCAACCCTATCGTCAATACCAAAGACAAAGTAAGAAAAATTTGCATGAACGGATGGATATTTTACACAATTGTGGTGCTTTTTACTTCATAAAGTTGCAAAAAATTAACCAGATAGAGCGAAACTGCCTAGGCGATTAGATGGGTTGATCTGATGCCAGATTTTTCGTTGTCATTCAGTTTCTGATACAATTCGGGTTAACAACACGCACTCTTCTTTTGGTGAGGATTCGTCATGAAAATAACAGTTGCCTGCATCCAAAATTGCGCAACGGATAATCTCGAACATAACCTTCAAGACGCCACGGCAATGGTGCGTGACGCGCGCACGGCGGGGGCACAGTTCATTTGTCTTGCAGAGTTTTTCTCGTATTTGAATCTCGACGATCAGGGACTTAATGTCGCGCCATATCGCGAAGCCGAACACCCCGTACTGAATGCCTTTCAATCACTCTCGGCGGAACTCGAAAGCTGGATATTGCTGGGCTCCATTGCCGTCTTTGATGTTGCCGGAAAAAAACGCAACCGTTCAATCCTGCTCACTCCAAATGGGACTATCGCAGCCCAGTATGACAAAATTCACATGTTTGATGTCAATCTCCCTAATGGCGAAGTTTATCGCGAGTCTGACGTTTTTCAACCCGGCGATCAGGCTGTTACAGCGGCAACAACATGGGGAACAGTGGGTTTAACAGTCTGTTATGATTTACGTTTTCCTCACCTTTACCGCTCTCTTGCCCAATCAGGTGCTGAAATTCTTACGGTACCCGCGGCCTTTACCCGGACAACGGGTCAAGCACACTGGCATGTCTTGCTTAGAAGTCGTGCAATTGAAACGGGTTGTTATGTTATCGCGCCGTGTCAGTACGGCGATCATGGCAAAGCCAGAACTTACGGGCACTCGCTGATCATTGATCCCTGGGGACGGGTAGTTGCGGACGGTGACGACGGGAGAGGTTATATAATTTCGGAAATTGACCTCAGCGAAGTTCAAAAGGCGCGCCAAATGATACCAGCGCTGGAGCATGATCGAAATTATTCGATGCTGCAGCAATCAGCAACGCCTCATCTTCGTCAGGTGTCTTGACCCCAATATTCCAATGATCACTATTCAAATTAAGCCATCATGAGTGAATCTTTATTAATAACCCTGGTTGTTCTACCGATTGTAATCAGTGTCGTAATAATGCTGTGTTTTCGCGGCAAGGGCCCTTCGACGGTCGAAGAAAGCGACCACTAATCCCGGCTCTGTCCTATGATGTCGGGTTCAGCATGGCATTAATGGATTGAGTTTCACATCTGACCTGATCGCTGGCACTGATGGTCAATTGCATTGAACGGAGCGGCTGGAAGAATCGATTAGGCGAAGCGGTCCGAAAAACCAAATTCAAAGCCGCCGCGGTTAGCGAAGATATCCGAATATATTCACTAGCAGGCTGAATGATTCGCTGCTGTGCTGTTGGGAAATCCGCCCGCGACGCTCATTCATCGGCAGCGCATTGCGTAATTCGCACCACTAGATTCGTGGTACAACGCCACCCTCGGTGACAACGCGCAGCATAGTGTCGTTTGCCGTAATGTCTTCCTTATCACCCATACACCATGCCAGAATTACAGAATTGTCGATGACAACAGGCATCAAAACGGATGCCCTTCATGAATTGTAGTTAACAGATCATTCAACGGTGTACGTTTGAGGTGCTGACGACGCTTGACAATACGGTCAACCGCTTGTTTTGCCTTATTCCGGTCGGTGGTAACCGGAACCAAGTATGCAACTGGCTTACCATGGCGAGTAATAGTAACAGACTCTCCATGCGCCACACGATCAAGCAAGCGCGATAGGTGTGTCTTGGCTTCAAAAACTCCGATCGTATCCATAGATAAATTCCAACTGTAGAAGTATAAGGGGCTTAATAATATTACTATACTATTTTAGTAATAACCATAATATCATGAGTATATAATATAAAACTGCAATATTAGTTTTATATCAATGCTTCATAGAAATATTCACTACCGTCTGTATCCCCTAACCCGAACCAAAGTCAATAAACTCAATCAGGACTTGAGTGCGAATCGATTTGTACAGCCAAACGGAATGGCTCAAGGCCCTGCCAAATACACCGATCTGTTACGTGCGCAAATGATGAATTTAACATCTGTGTACAAGAGTGAGGTGTAACTACTTACCCCGATCTGACGATCTGAACGAGGCTAGGTAGGAATTTTAACCGTTGTTCCTGAGGATATTGGCCGCTTCGTTTTTCAAAGCCAGTTGAATAGCGGTCAGTGGGTTGTAGCCCAAAGACTCCATTGTTTGCAGATAGCTTGAGATGCGGCAGTAGGCGTGGGCAAATTTTACCGAACGAAACGTTCCCGAGATTTTTTGCTTCACCTTACTCATGCGTATCGACCTTTCGGCCGCATTATTTGTATATGGCACGTAGGGTTTGCGGGTAAAACACAGAATCTCGGTTTCGTAGTTTTCAAAGGCTTCCAATAGATTTTGCGCCTTGGTTTTGGCGACCTTGCCGCGTTTAGCAGTGCGTTCAAGTGGGGGTGGCAACTGGGTTTTACCCTGTTCCAATATCGCCCGATATTGCTTGCGCACCGCTTCGAAGCGTTGATCGCTGAGCATTTTGTTTTTTCTGTTCGCCACTTCCCGGTTGACGGCTCTTAATAATTGATCCATCTGTTTCGCCCACCGGTAGCCGTGCGCATCAATGATGAACTCAAGGTCGCGCAACAGGTGTGCACCACACAGCGCATGCGCACAGTTGTCGTAGCTAAAATACGTCGCCCACCGATCATGCACCACCACCGGGCGAGGGTCATCTTTGGGATCGAGCTTTTCAGTGTTCGACTCATCGGCCGGCTCATCAGCCTCGGCCTCCTTGGTGCGACCGCCACCATAACGCGGAATGATGTTAATCTCATCAAGCGCCTGTTTGCCGCGTTTTGGATGACAGTGCTTCACCACCAGGTGCCCTGAAGAGCAACTGTGAATCCAGTGGTTTTTCTTACTGATCCGAATCGAAGTCTCATCGGCATGCATCACCGGCATTTGCAGCAACTGTTCAATCGCCACCTGTTCCCACTCAGTGAGCGACACATGGACCCGCATCACCCAGGCCAACAGCGTGGCTTCTGAGATCAGCCGTCCGGTCATCACCTTGAGCAACTGGGCAGTGCGCCTTAATGCCACCATCTGTGAGATCAGCAGATGTACGGTGTAGGCAATGATCCCCGCCCCGTACTGCAATGGCCCCGGCATGTCTTGGGGGAATTCACCTTGATTGGTCGCGTCACACGCTGGACAGTGCTTGATTTCAGCATCCACGTGGGTTTGTTGCGTCACAAACACAATATCCACCCGCGTGCGACGCTGGTGATCGAGTACTTGAACTTGCGTTAAATCCGCACCGCACCGGTCACATTCGGTGACCGCTGAGATCTGGTGTTTGACTTCGATGCGGGTGTTGTCGCAATCCTGATGCTTATGTTTGTGGCCTTTGCCCTGGCTCCCGGTGATTGGCTGTTTCGCCGTTTCATCCTCGCCAGACTTGGAACTGGGGAGCGATGAATTCAACGCGGTTTTCGGGGTCTTTTTCTCGACCAACAGCATCACGACTGTGGTCACCAGTAACAACAGCGACTGAAATAACTGCTCGGTCTGGTTATTGAGCTCACCACGGGCCTTGAGCTCGGCGAACTGCTGTTCGAGCTGTGCGAGGTTTTTCTTAACCGCCTCAGGGGTTGACATCCGCGTGCTCACCTGCCACGGCCATGATGGCACCGAGAACCGCCAACCGTTCGCCATGCCCCATCTCACCATAGCGACGGGCCCAGCGCTCAGCCTTGCGCTTGATGCGCTGGCGATCCGTGAAATTCTTACCCGCCCAGCGCGACCAATGCAACTTATCAATCTCAAAGTTGTACCAAATGACCTCGGTCACCACCCCCGCCTGATTCATCACCTGAACCTCCAGGCGACGCCAGTCAGCCAACAACTCATCGTACAAGCTGGAACGATACCCTGAAACCATCACCTGACAGGGTAATGAGATTAATCGCTCCAACAACTCAACATGGTCTTGTTCTTCATAATCATAGCGGTATCGGTACCGCTCCGGCGCTTTACGAGTACTCTTCAGGTAGGGTGGATCGACGTACACTAAAGCATCGCAATCCAAGCTGTGACCGCGCAGATATTCATGGCAGCACCCATGGATCAACTCCACCGGATAGTCACAACTGAAATCCGCAATCGCCTGGGCATCCAGATCAATCCCGATGCTATGCAGCGCCGCCGGCTTGCGCTTCATGATGGCGCCACCGCCTAAATGCGTTTCCAGATAAAGATTGTGTCTCGGCATCATGCCAATGATGGCCTGACATAATCCAGCGGTGGCTTTCGAACCCAGATAGGCTTTGCCCATGGTGTGCTCCGGTCGTTCAGTTGATAGCTATACCATAGACAAACACCGCCGCAATGTCAAGAGCCCAAAGCAATTAATTGATTGACGTGGAGTTGATCGGTCTCTGCTGCAGTACCGATCTAACTGCTCGAAAAGCCTACCCCTCAGGAGGTGTAAAATTGAGGGGGTAAGTAGTTACAGTGAGGTTATAGAAGTCAGTGCCAAGAATACCAGTCGACAGTGTTATGCGTGTGGACACATTAATGCAGACAATCGCAGGAATCAGGCGGTATTCCGGTGTGTGGTCTGCGATCATTCGGACGATGCGGATGTGAATGCTGCATTGAATATTTTAGCCCTGGGGACTCGGGCGATTGGATGCGGGAGAGGCGTTTGTGTAAGCAACCTCGATGATCCGTCAAGAGAGTATGGAATGGTTGCCAACCATTTGATTTAAGTTCCATATCTAAATGAAATTGACAGATTTACGGACAAACTGATCAATGAGTAAATTACCGATAACCAAAAACGAGTGTACTTTACCTCGGGCAACTTATCAGGACATAGTGGGCGCGCCGCCGCATATGGTTGCAGAAATAGTCGACGGCAAACTTTACACCCATCCCAGACCTGCGCCGCTTCACGCACTGACCAGTACGCGTCTTGGCGCGAAAATTTCACCACCGTTTGACTTTGGCGACAACGGACCTGGAGGCTGGTGGATACTGGCTGAACCCGAACTTCACTTCGGTAACGATGTCGTCGTTCCAGAGTTCGCCGGCTGGCGTCGTGTGCGTATGCCAGTCCTGCCATCGGAGGCCTACTTTACGCTTGCCCCGGACTGGGTGTGTGAGGTGCTTTCACCATCCACACGAAAACTGGATCTCGGTCGTAAACGAGCAATTTATGCGCGAGAAGGTGTTGCTTACCACTGGTTCGTCGACCCCATTGCCCGTTCGTTAACCGCTTACGAGTTACGCGGCAATGAGTGGAAACTGATTGACGCGATATCTGACGATGCAATGGTTTCGCTGCCACCGTTTGAAGCGATTCGCTTCAGTCTCAGTGACTTGTGGCCACCGCATACAGTTCACCGAGGGACACCCAGCGAGCCAGGCATCGCATCGAAGCCAAGGTTGAAAGATCCCGTGAAATAATAAACTACAGGTGGCTAACCACTTGTCGTTCCAGCAAAGATGTTAATCAAAGAGACGACATCACTGCGCCGTCAGTTCATCTTAATGACCAACCGCCCGCGTACCGCGCCAGCTGCCAACCGTTGAAACGCATCGTTGATATTCGCAAACGGCACCGATTCAACCACGCTTTTGATTTGACCCGCGCTGGCGAGTCGCATCAGTTGCCGTAACTCCTGTCGAGTACCATCGGCGCTGCCATAAATTCTAAGGCCATTTTCTATGACTTCTGCAGCATTGAACGTCAAGTCCTGATGTGGGAGTGAAATCAGCACCAGCCGGCAGCGGGCACTGGCACTGTCAATCATTTGTCGCCAACTGGCAGCAGATGGGGCAAAATTGAAACTGGCATCCGCCCCACCCAGTGACTTGATCTCATCAATGGCACCGTCATCTGCATTGAATACGTGGTCGGCACCGAGTGCCGCGGCATGTTTCAATTTCTCGTCCGACAGATCGACTGCAACAACTGTTGCACCGGACAGTTTAGCGAACTGTATCGCGTAGGAACCCAAACCACCGGCACCAAAGATAACCGCAAGCTCTCCTGGCTGCAGCAACGCCTTGCGCGTCGCACTGTAAGCGGCGACACCAGCACACAGCAATGGTGCCGCGTCTACCGGGTTTAACTCAGGGGGAATCACAGTGGCCCAATCCGCCCGCAAAACCGTGTATTCAGCGAAACAACCGGCAGCATCAACTCCGGTACACGCAACATTCGCACAATGGGTTTCATTACCGGTCAAGCACTCACGACAGGTACCGCAGGTACCATAAACGTAACCAATACCAACCCGCATTCCGACCGTAAGATTTGTTACATTAGGACCCGTTTCAACGACGGTGCCGATACCCTCGTGCCCCAGCGTTGCCGGTAGTCCCGGTAACGGGTGTTCACCCAACCAGAAATGTAAATCAGAATGACAAAGACCACACACTTCAATCTTGACCAGTACTTCTCCTGGACCGGGCTCCGGTATTGGAATATCAATAAATTCAAGCGGTGCTTGCGCGTTAACCATGTGCGCGGTTTTCATGTAATCGGTCATTTGTTCTATCCGGTTGACTGTGCTTGATTCAACATCATCGAGTGTTCAACTTCGCGGTGTAAATTTGCCATGATGCGCCTTTTCAGTTCAATGAATTCGACGCTGGTCACAACTTCGTACTGTCGGGGGCGCACGAGCGAAACTTCAACGGAATCCACAATCGTTCCCGGGCGCTTGGACATCACGTAAACGACATCACCCAAAAACAGTGCTTCGTCAATGTCGTGCGTTATAAAGAGTACCGTTTTCTGCTCGCGCTCCCAAATACTCAATAGTAATTCCTGCATGATGGTGCGCGTCTGACTATCGAGTGCACCGAACGGTTCATCCATCAACAACACTTCGGGATCATTGGCCAGCGCACGTGCGATCGCAGCGCGCTGTTGCATGCCACCGGAAAGCTGGGTGGAATAAGCGTCTTCGAAACCACTGAGACCTACTGCCTGAATGTAATGTTGCGCCCGCTCGGCGCGTTGTGTTGGTGACATTCCCTGCACTGATAGGCCAAACTCGACATTCTTTTTGACCGTTAACCACGGAAACAGCGAATAGTTCTGGAACACCATGCCACGGTCTGCACCAGGTTGAGTAATGAACTGCCCGTCAATGTAACAGCCGCCGCCCGATACCTCAGTCAGTCCCGCCACCAGATGCAGTAAACTCGACTTGCCACATCCTGACGGTCCGACGATGACCGCAAACTGTTTGTCCGGAATTTCCAGGCAAAGATTGGCCAAGGCAGTCACCTGTCCCACCCGTCGCGACGAAAAAGTCAGTGTGACATCTCGAATTGAAACCTGTCCCATCTAAAACTGCCTCAGTTAATGCGCCGCGGTCCATGGCAGCAGGTAACGTTTTGCCAATTTGAAAACCAGGTCAGTCACCAGTCCGAGGATTCCAATTGTAAAGATCCCCACGAATATCGTAGCGGGATGCAGGCCGCGCATGGCTTGCAAGATCATGTAGCCGAGGCCCGCAGAGGCTGCAACCAGCTCAGCAACCACCAGAAATGTCCACGCCCATCCCATAGTTACCCGAAGTGTATCCATCACACCGGGCAATGTTGCAGGCAGCATCACCCGGGTTATGACTTGACGCCGATTGACACCCAAAGTGTAAGAAACCTTGTAAAGGTCGTCCGAAACGTTGGCAGACACATCAGCACACAACACAATTTGTTGAAAGAATGTCCCAAGGAAGATGACTGCAATTTTTTGCTCAATTCCAATACCGATCCACAAGATCAACAAGGGAATCAATGCGGTTACCGGCAGGTAACGCATAAAGTTGACAAGCGGTTCAATGGCCGCAGCGACGATGCGGTAGCTACCCATGAAGATTCCAAGTGGTACCGCGATGATCGAAGACAGGAAAAAGCCAATGTAAATTTCCGTCAAACTGACTTGCATGTGCTCAAACAGTGAGCCATTGGAAATCACCTTGACAAATGCCGACCAGACTTCATCTGGACGCGGCAGGAAAGCACCACTGACCAGTTGCAGATAACTCAGCAAACACCAGGTCAGCAGTGCCGAACCCGCTACGGCAGTGCCTACGCTAATTTCAACCGATCGGGAAACCGATGTTTTGGGCGTAAATAGCCGTTTCAAACTGTTTTGATCCGATTGAACGTACTGTATCGATTTAGTTCAGGAAATCGGTTGTGAGTACATCTGCTGAGCTAAGACCCTCGACCTGAACTTTATCGAAGCCGGACCAAATGGTGATCGCATCACTGAGTGTGTTATGTAATTGGCCGGGTGCATCTGCGCTACCGAACATTTCCATATTGCGATCAATGCCAAGATATTCGACACCCGTCACAACTGCTTCGAACTCGGCCGGGTCAGCCAACCATCCGCCCACACCGTCGGCCATAATCTGGTAGCCCTCGGCGGGATTTTCAGCAAGGAAATCCAGCGCCCGTTGCCAAGCACGAACGAAGGCTTTCAATTGATCTGCGTGGCCATCAACAGTTTCCTGGGTTGCCGCAACCACATCCACGATCAGCCCTGGTTTTTGAGAACTGTCCACCAATCGGTGTCCATGTTCGGTCTGCTCTCCTTGGGTCAGATGGGGCTCCCAAGTTACTGCCGCATCAACCCGACCCGCGACGAACGCCGCGCCGGCATCCGTTGCAGTCATGTTAACCATGTTGATATCATCCTGGGTCAGGCCCGCTTCGAGTAACAGAGCATTGATAAAAAACTGTGAAACTGAGCCTTCTTCAAAAGCAACATTTTGCCCTTTCAACTCAGCCACAGTCGTAATTTCTTTGTTCGATACAACGCCATCTCCGCCATTGGAATTGTCGACCGCGAGGAAGTATTTCACCGGAGTTCCCGGCTTCATGTAGATCGGAAATTCATCCGCGGTTGAAGCAACAAGATCTACCTGCCCGGCCATCAAGGCTCCCATCTTGAGTGGTGTGTTTTCCATAATTCGAAGCTCAATGCTAACACCTTCCTCTTCAAAGAACCCCTTATCGCGGGCGATATAAAATGGCCCATACCCTACCCATGTCGAATGGGCAAGCGTCAGTGTATCGGCACGACTGTCAACCGAGAAGCTGACCAATACCGCGGTGAGTGCAACCAGTAGAGAATTTTTTGTGAATTTCATTTCAAATCACCTCAGTCAAAACGATCAAAATCGTCAGATAGTCGACTAACTGAATCGATTCCACAACGGCTGTCCACCCAGCGACGACATACGAAGAATTTTGACTATGTTAAAGACAAAGGCAGTGACAACCCCTGCCATCAAGCAACGAATTCTAAGTCACTGTTGCTAATCTGCAAACGCAGATTCAATTCGTGATCGTATGATCAGTGACTGTATTGTAGAGCAAGACTGATCACGCCATTAAGACGATCAGCAGTAGCGCAGAAAGAGTCCCGCGCGCAGTTTGGGGTCGAACCAGGTTGATTTTGGCGGCATCACGCAGTTGGCATCAGCAACGTCCATGACTTCCTGCATGGTTGTATCCACACAAGCGAAGCCCAATCGCCAGCCTTGTTTAGCGCGCGCCAGCAAGCCGGAAATTCCCTCGACTCCGGGTAAATAGCTGAGGCGACTGTCAGAACGGGCATCGTGAATGCCAAGAATTGTCGATAAAACCTGCTCCTGCAGTATCGATACGTCAAGGGAACCTACAGGATCATTTGCCGGGACCATGGAGTGTGGAATTCGCAGATGAAAGGCGCGCTCATCGACAACCATCGTGATGTGTCGAGCCTGCTTGGGCAACAGTCCATCTTCTGCTTCCATATCAATTTCGCGAACTTCGATACCAACGTTTCGAATGGCTTCAACCAACGTCGTTACATTCAAATCACCCAAGTCGCGAACACAGCGAAAATAGGAATAGATTCGTAACTGACTCTTGGGAAACAGTGACACCAACAACTGGCTGCCATCTGCTGTCTTCGAACCCGCATGATCTTGTTCCTGAACAATTTGCGCAAATCGAGCGCCCGATGCACAGCGATGATGTCCATCGGTCAGGTAGGTGTACTCAATCTGTCCGAAACCGTGCTCCAATTGGGCAGACATTTCAGCATCACTGACTCGCCAGACCGTTTGCTCAACATCATCCCAAGCGTGCAACTGCAGATAAGGAGCACTCTTCTTCACTTGCGAGACAGCATCGTCAATGTCGTCGCGATCGGAATACGAGACGCAAATGGGACTGGATGTAACACCCACAGCCTGGTGATAACGAGTCAGCATATTTTCCTTTTCCAGCTGCGTGTCCTCGTGTTTTTTCAATCGACCACTCTGGTAATCATCCACTGGAATATTGGCAATCACCCCGGTCTGTTCATGATTTCCTGAGCGCAATCTATACAGGTAATAGGCTGGAGCCTCGGTTCTAACAAACGCACCACCAGCCAGTAAGCGATCGAGACTCGATTGATTGTGCTGCAGAATTTCTTCAAGCGTCGGACCGCCTTGATCGAATTCTTCAAGCGAACGCATCACATTAACGTAGTTGCCAGGATACGCCTCCGCAAACGTGCGGCGCTCTTGAGGCGTCATGGCATCGTACGCGGGAGTGACGACTGCACCTGCCTGCGCCGGGTTGACCAAAAAACCAGTGAACTTTCCGATCTGTGGCACGGGTACTGATTGCTTACAGGTTAAAACTAGGAGTTTGCTGCTCGAAAATCGTCCATGAAATTGGCAAGTGTTTCGGCACCTTCCATGGGCATAGAGTTGTAGATACTCGCACGCATACCACCAACACTGCGATGGCCTTTCAAGTTGACCAAACCATGGTCCTCCGCCTGCTCAAGGAATTTAGACTCCAATTCTGAGTTAGGCAGCCGAAAAACAACATTCATTCGCGAGCGACTGTCGCCAGTTACAGGACAATCATAAAATCCGTTACTGGCATCAATCGCATCGTATACATGGCGTGATTTGGTCATTGAGATTTTTTCAAATTCGTCCACTCCCCCACGCTCCTTGTACCATTTGAGCACCTTGCCCGCGACATAAATTGGAAATACAGGTGGCGTATTAAAGCGGGAATTACTCCCGTGATAAGCTCGGTAATCCAGTGCCGTTGGGAGTTCTCGCTTGGAAATTTGCAACAGTGATTTGCGCACAATAATCAGTGTAACGCCGGACGGGCCGATATTTTTCTGTGCGCCGCCATAGGCGACACCCATCAACTCCCAAGGAATATGTCTGGACAAAAAGTCGGACGACATGTCTCCCACCAAGGGCACGCCCAAATCTGGCCAATCAAAAGTTCGGATACCGCCAATGGTTTCATTGGTCGTGATGTGCAGATATTCGGTATTTGGCTGCAGTTTGATTTCATCCGCGCGCGGCGTTCGGCTGTAGTTATCCTCGGCACCATCCCACGCAATATAAGTGTTACCATAAATCTGCGCATCTTTGAGTGCCAGTTTCGCCCAATGGCCCGAATTGACATAAGCGGCTGTTTCCGACTGCGCCAATAAATTCATGGGAGCCATCGCAAATTGCATCGTCGCCCCGCCCTGAATCAGCAAAATGCTGAATTCCTCGGGTATACGCAATAATTCTCGCACTAAATCAATTGTCTCGTTGTGCACCTCATCGTACTGAGGACCGCGATGACTGTGTTCAACGATCGACATTCCGGAATTCTTGTAGTTCACCAATTCCGATTGTGTTTCTTCCAGCACCTCAAGTGGTAAAGTACAAGGGCCGGGGCAAAAGTTATAGACTCGCTTATTCAACTTAAGGCTCCTTTTTGGTTGCGCGAATTCAATGAAAATTTCGAAAATGTGTTGTAACTGCTCAATTGACTCGATTGAGCGTGCTGCCTGCTTCAAATGCCTGGACGATCTCCAAGACACCGTCCGCAACCGCATTTTGTGCCTGCTCCGTTGAGGCACCAATATGATGCGTACCATAAACACGCGGGTGTTTGGCAAGCTGGCTTTCATAGTCACAGACTGCTTGGCCGGGTTCATCCGGATAGACATCCAGACCGGCTCTAAGAGACTTGCGGTCCAGTGCATCGAGCAGTGCCTGCCCGTCGACCACATCACCGCGCGAAGTATTCAGCAAAATGGCATTATCGCGCATTTTCGACAGCACCTCAGCATTGATCAGGTTGCGCGTTGAATCTGCTGCTGGCACATGAATACTGACAATGTCGCTTGCCGCGACCAGTTCGCCCAGGTTAGCGACGGTGCGGACACCCAGTTCAACCATTCGGTTTTGCATGGATGCCGCGCGATCAGGTTTATTGATCATTAGAATGTCAAGACCAAATGCCTTCGCTCTTTCGGCAACCGCCATTCCGATTGCACCTGCACCGATGATCCCAATGGAACGTCCCAGCAGTCCCTGCGCAGACGAAAATCGTTTCTTGTCCCAGCGACCCGCGCGTAATTCTTGAACGTTGTCGGGAATATTACGGTCAATCGATAACAACAAACCCATTGTCAATTCCGCGACTGCTACGGCATTTTTACCAGGCACATTACAAACTGCAATATTTTGCTCGGCGGCAAACGATTTATCAATCGTATTGGTTCCGGCACCTGCGCGAATGATCAATTTCAGGCAATCGGCTGCCTCAATGGTGTCTTTTTGTACCTTTGTACCACGTACAACGAGTATATCAATACCTGCAATGTTTGCTGGTAAATCAGCAGTCAGCAAATCTGGCTGATAGCGAGTGGCGTGCCCGGAATCCTGTATTTGTTGCAACTGATTCGCGGGAAATTTATCGGCAAAGAGTATCTGCATCCTTCAAGCGGGAATGTGGTATGTGGTTGTTGCAATAGTCTAGAGACGACCTTTGCAGAAAAACTTCATTTTAAGTAAATGAATTGCTCAAATTATACAAAAATACAAACGATCTCTCTATGATTTTGAAAGATCGCGCATAATTTTTTGGTTTGTGTCACAAACCCGATCTCAGTATGCGCGATCAGTCGATTTTTCTGCTCGCAACGTGGTTGCTTGATTCAAGGCTTCAGTGCGCGAAATAAGGTTGGTCGAAGCTCCCCTGCATCGACAACTTTCATTTTAAGTGTTGAACTTATTAGTCGCTTCGCCGCCTGCTGCTCTCCGAACCGACGGGCAAACTGTTTTCCATTTGTACCGCTAACCCGGTTGATTTCATCGCGAACTGCACGCTGATACCACGTGTTTCGGTCTCGTAATTCTATGGATTCAAAACCGGAGCTATGCAAGGCTTCGTTGAGCTCGGACGCAGTACAGAAATGAAAATCAAGTTGAGAAAAATCCAACCACTCCCTGACGCGTTCCGAATCATTGGTCGCATCGCTCCCCAACCAGTCACTGCCGACCAATAACCCACCGGGCTTGAGAATTCGAAAAAACTGCTGACAAATATCCAGCTTATCTGGAATGTGGATGATCGTATCCTTGGTAAAAATGACATCGACGGCGCTTTCTGAAAATTGCAAGTTGCCCGGTTCTACCATTTGATATTTAATCCGATCGGACAAACCACACTTGGCAGCATCGGTGCGCGCACGATCGATGAGACAGTCAACTACATCGAGTCCCGTTACATCCGCCGCACCATACTCCGTGACCAGTAACTGATCAATGCCGCCGATGCCGCAGCCAAAGTCAAGCACGGACCGGTTTCGAATGTCTGTGCCACTCAGAATATCTGCGATCGCCTCGGGACCACCTGGAGACAGGAACCCTTTTCCCCACAGCCATTCGAGACCCTCGATAAAATGGTTGTCTTCATAAGCCATTGGACCTGCTCTCGATTGGTGTTGGATGTCTCGCAATATCAGATGGTTGGTTAATCCAATCTGTTGCCTTAATCTGGTAATGGAAAATCGTCCAGCGTTGCTTCATTTTATTCTTGAATGAGTGATAGGGGTCGGTCGCCACTTAATGGGCTTGGATCGCGCACCAGGAAGTCTGCAGCCGAGAGCAGAAAAATGACTTCAATCCTCCCAATAACTCATTGTGACCTCGGGACAACTCTCTGATGACCAATGATTCCTCCGGCTTCGGTTTGCCAAGCCTGTTACAACGACAAACATTGAAAGATAAACCTGGATTCTTTGGTAAAATTTTCGCCATATTCCCCCGCTCCAAGTTTCTTTGAAGTGGATACTCACCACACGCCTCACATGATTGATCATGGCCAAATTAAAGCAACAAATTGAATCTGGACAGTTTATTGTCACTTGCGAACTCACCCCGCCGAAAGGTACCAATCTTGAACCACTATTCGAAAGAGCCGAAAATCTGCGCCACTATGTAGATGCATTCAACCTTACGGAGTCGCACGCAGCAAGGATGGCAATGGATCCCACTGCGGTCGCTCACCTGTTATTGGATCGCGGCATTGAGCCCATCGTGCAAATGACTTCAAGAGACAAGAATCGTATTGCACTGCAGGCCTGCATGTTGGGAGCTGCTGCACTAGGGGTTGAGAACTTGGTCTTCATGGGTGGCGACCCACCCAAAAATGGTGATCATCCGGATGCGAAACCAGTTTTTGATCTGTTTGCTTCACAACTGCTTGATGCAGTTAACGCGCTACAGTCGGGTACAGACTACACTCAAAATAAACTGAATGGCACACCCAAATTCTGCGTCGGCGCGGTATTTAATCCCGGTTCCAGCAATCCCGATGTTGAAATCGAGAATTTGCATCGAAAAATCGAAGCAGGCGCGTCATTTTTACAAACTCAAGCCATCTACGACGTCGAGTCGTTCGCTGATTTTTTAAATAAAGTGGGCACCCTCAACGTGCCAATCCTTGCTGGTGTTATCCCAATCAAATCAGTCAAAATGGCACAGTACATGAACGAACGGGTGCCTGGCATTACGGTTCCGGATTCATTGATCAATAAAATTGCAAATCTGGGCGACGATTCGGAGAAGATTATTGCGACCAGTCAGGAAATATCGGCTGCAATAATCCGTGACCTCGTCAACGTGGCAAATGGACTTCACATTATGGCCATTGGCTGGGAAGATAAAATTCCTGCCATTGTGGACATGGCTGGGTTGAAAACCAAGCGTTGTTAACCAGAAGTCCGAATTCACCGGCAGAACCGACTGCCAGTTGCATGGGTTAGACCGAGCCGTTTCGCCCTATAGACGAAATTCGGCCTCCGCACCCACATCCAGCAGCCAGCGCCATAAGTGATCTGCATAACTGCGCCTGACCACAATGTCCAACGCTGGTTCTGCTTGTGATTGATTCAGCACCAACACATTGATATGCGCCAACACGGTTTGAGCGCAGCTGTTGGTGTGGAAACTGACTGGGTCGAGATCAATGGCGATGCCCCGGCTTAGAAAATCCCTCGCTCGATTTCCAGACACTCGAAAAATGGTTTGTGCGCTACCGAGTTTGACCAGTGTGGCAAATTTGGTGTCCATTTGCGCACGCAACCCTGCCTCAACTCGATCGGCTCGATCCAAAGGAGAAATGATCAACCATTCGTCAGGCCCGAGCCATGCGCACAGATTGTTTTCCGCAATGACGAATGTATTGGGCTTAAGAGGGATCGAAATCTCAAGTGCATCCTCAATCTCGTCAAGCAAGTTGGCGTCGTTCGCCTGAAGCCGCACATTGAAGTGCTCCATCATTGGCAGTTCTGCGAGGGCCACCCCGTTAAGTTGCGCGTGAACATGATTCTGGGTGGAAAATTCTGCGAGCGGCGAAAGCATATTCAAATCAGACATGTTGACGCTCCCCTTGCCGATCGTAAAACACCGGATTCGCGATTGTGGCAGGAACTGATTCGCCTGACAGCAAAGTAGAATAGATGGTTGCGCCGAAGCGCGATTGACCGCCTTTGACGACCGCCAGTGCTATCGAACGTCCCAGCGTCGGGCTCCAGTAACTTGAGGTTACGTGGCCGATCATTGGTACCGGATAGTTGGTTGATGGCTGTTCAACCAGTTGAGCACCTTCTGGCAGTACGATGTCCGCATCCTCTGTGAGCAAACCAACAAATTGCTTGCGGTCGGGTCGGACACAATCGGCCCGACTCAGCGAACGTTTGCCAAGAAAATCCTTTTTCTTGGACACAATCCAGTTCATACCGAGATCAACTGGTGTCACCGAGCCATCTGTATCCTGACCCACAATTATGAATCCCTTCTCAGCCCTTAATACGTGCATGGTTTCAGTCCCGTAAGGCGTGATGCCGAATTCTTGCCCGGCGGCAAACACCTCGCGCCACACATGTAAACCAAAATTGGCAGGGACGTTGATTTCATATGACAGCTCCCCGCTGAAACTGACCCGAAAAATACGCGCGGGAACTTCGCACACCCGGCATTCGCGAAAGGTCATGAATGGAAAGGCTGCATTGGCCAGGTCAACCTCGCCGACGATTTTTTCCAACACTGCGCGCGCCTTGGGTCCGGCAATGGATATCACTGCCCATTGATCGGTAACCGAGGTGAAGTACACTTTCATATGTGGCCACTCGGTCTGCCGCCATTGCTCCATCCAAGTCAGAACATGCGCAGCACCGCCGGTCGTAGTGGTCATGTAGTAGTGGTCGGTGCCCAATTTGGAGGTAACGCCATCGTCCATCACCATGCCATTTTCACCCAGCATCAAGCCGTAGCGACTGCTGCCCTCAGCGAGTGAATCCCATGCGTTGGTATAGATGTAGTTTAAAAATTCAGTGGCATCCGGACCATAGATTTCAATCTTTCCGAGAGTCGATGCATCCAGCACACCGACTTGTTTTCTGACAGCTACGCATTCCCGATTCACTGCTTGAGTCATTGTCTCGTCTGCCTTGGGATAATACCAGGGACGTTTCCACTGACCTACATTTTCGAATTTTGCATTTTGTTCAAGGTGCCAGGGATGTATGGCCGTCTTGCGGACCAAATCGAACAGTTGTGATCCAATGTCACGACCCACAATTGCGCCAAAGGTGACCGGTGTATAAAGCGGTCGAAAGGTCGTCGTACCGGTTTCAGCCAAGTCCTGCCCGAGTTCTTGAGACAGGATGGCCATACCATTGATGTTACCCAGTTTCCCCTGATCAGTGCCGAAGCCCAGTAATGTATAACGCTTGAGATGCTCAATGGATCGATAGCCCTCGCGAGCGGCAATTTCAATGTCCTTGGCCGTGGTGTCGTTTTGCAAGTCAACAAATTGCTTGGCTCGTGAACGCGGCGTGGCAACTCGCCACAAGGGTTCAATTCCAAGGGAACTTGCAGCGCTGTCGAGGGCTGCATCTTCCTCATCTTGAAGCACTTCCTCCTGATTACCCGCGCGTGCAGCAGCGCTGATGCCGGCCTTGCTACCTGCAGCTATAACACTGGCAGTGACAAAATTTGCATTGGACGCACCAACTGACTGCTCGTCTTGTACCGATTCGCCTGGAACAAAACAGGCATTGACGGCATCATAACGAGGTTTTCCACCCGACTGTGCATGTAAGTGAACCGCGGGACTCCAGCCGCCGGAGACTGCAAGGGTGTCGCAATTGAAAGTGACCTCAGAACCCGCAACAGGATCACCGCGCTCAGCTAGTGTAGCAACCTTAACGCCACGAACATGACTTCTTCCCTTGGCACCGATGACAACACTACCCAATCGGACGTCAACACCCTTCTGTCGCAGTGCTTCGATAGACTCGTGGGGCCCTTCGCGCCTTGCATCGATGAGCGCGACCAGCTCCATCCCGGCTTCTAGCATGTCTAATGCGCTCCGGTAAGCACCGTTATTATTGGTAAAAATGACGGCTCGATTACCCGGCTTGACTGCAAAGCGATTGATGTATTCTGAAACTGCCGAGCACAGCATAACACCGGGCAAGTCATTGTTCCCAAATACAATCGGCCGTTCAATCGCACCAGTCGCGATGATCACCTGCCGGGCTCGCATTCGCCAGAGCCGCTCCCTTGACTGACCCTCAGCGACCGCGGGGATATGGTCGGTCAGCCGTTCATTCATGACGAGGAAATTGGCATCGTAATAACCCGCAACCGTAGTCCGAGGCAGCACAGTTGCGTTGGGGCAACTGTCAAGCTCGGTCAGCGTGGCGGATAACCAATTGACGTCATCCTGGTTACGGGAACGTAACATCCCACCACCCAGTTCACCTCGTTCATCAGCCAATACCACGCGTACGCCTGTTTTGGCAGCACTCAAAGCCGCAGCAAGTCCCGCAGGTCCGCCGCCGACAACCAGTACATCACACCAAGCGTTGACCTTCTCGTAGCGATCAGGATCCGACTCGGATTCAGCCACGCCAAAACCCGCAGCCTTCCTGATCCACTTTTCATAGAACATCCATCCTTTTTGCGGATACATAAAGGTTTTGTAGTAGAAACCTGCCGGCAGGACTGCTGAAAACAGCTCCACTATCGACGAGACATCGAATTCTACACTTGGCCAGACATTGACACTGGAAACCTCCAGCCCTTCATAAACTTCAACTTGGGTTGCTTTACTATTGGGCACTGACTTGGCACCCCAGCCGACCTGCAACATTGCACTTGGCTCCTCGGCTCCACACCCCATTATGCCGCGCGGCCGATGGTACTTGAAGCTGCGCGCAACGAGATGAACATTGTTTGCCAACAGAGCCGAGGCTACAGTATCGCCGATGTAGCCCGTGAGTTTGCGGCCGTTGAATTTAAACGTGACTAGCTTCGTGCGATCAATTCGACCGCCTTCGGGCAAGCGATTCACCTGACTCATGATTCGTTCCCGGGCCTGGGCTCCTCTGGCTTATAGCTCTTGCCAAACTTATAGGTAACCGTATTGCGTTCAGCGTTGAACCAACGACGGCAGCCTGCGCTGTGATACCACTGTTCGTTCTGATCACCTTTGATGTTCTTGCGCATAAACAGGTAATCCGCCCACTCCTCGTCAGTGAGTGTATCGGGTTCGAGCGGACGGACGATATGTGCCTCTCCACCGCAAGTGAATTCAGTTTCTTCTCTGGGTCCGCACCAGGGACAATTGATGAGTAACATTAAGCTTGCCGTTCGATTTAATTCACTAGTGCGCCACTCCGGCAGCACCGTGTTCGTCGATCAACGCACCGGTAATGAACCGATCCAGACTGAATGGTGCGTTGAGCGGATGTGGTTCGTCGCGGGCAATCGTATGCGCGAACACCCAACCCGAGCCTGGCGTTGCTTTAAATCCTCCGGTACCCCAGCCGCAGTTGAAGTAAAGTCCCCGGATGGGCGTCTTGCTGATGATCGGCGAGGCATCTGGACAGACATCGACAATGCCACCCCATTGACGCATCATTCTTACTCGACTGAACATCGGAAAGAGTTCAACGATTGCCGCGATATTGTGTTCAATGGTCGAAAAACTGCCGCGTTGGCCATAACCCAAATACCCGTCAACTCCCGCACCGATGACCAATTCGCCCTTGTCAGACTGACTGATATAACCGTGTACGGTATTTGACATGACGACAGTGTGTAATACCGGCTTGATCGGCTCCGAAACCAACGCCTGCAATGGGCGGCTTTCAATCGGCATGCGCAAGCCCACCATACTTGCAATGACGCTAGAATGTCCAGCCGCAACGACGCCCACCCGACTCGACAGAATTGTGCCGCGAGTCGTCTCAACACCTTTGACGGCTCCATTTTCCCGAAGTATGCCAGTCACTTCGCAATTTTGTAATATATCGACGCCTCTTTGATCTGCCGCGCGGGCAAAGCCCCAGGCAACAGCATCGTGGCGTGCGACCCCGCCGCGCGGCTGAAAAGACGCACCCAGAATGGGGTGCCGCGCCTTTGGGTCGGTATTGATAATTGGAACAATTTCACGAATTTGTTCCGGCGTTAACACTTCGCTGTCGATGCCATTGAGACGATTCGCATTGGAGCGCCGGTAAACATCACGCATGTCCTGTAGCGTGTGAGCAAGATTCAGCACGCCGCGTTGACTGAACATGACATTGAAATTCAACTCTTGCGACAGTGATTCCCACAGTACCAGCGACTTTTCATAAATATGCGCCGATTCGTCCCACAGGTAATTGGAACGCACGATGGTGGTATTTCGACCCGTATTACCGCCGCCAATCCATCCTTTTTCGAGGACGACAATATTCTGTATGCCGTGTTCGGCAGCCAGATAGTAAGCAGTCGCAAGCCCATGTCCGCCACCACCGACAATGATGACATCGTAGGTGGACTTGGGATCAGGATCGCGCCACGCCTGCGACCAATTCTTATGCCGGCGGACAGCATGGCGAGCAAGGCTGAAAATCGAATAGTCCTTCATCGATACTCCGACCAGGCTAACCGTTTGAGACTTGGGTCAGCGATAGACTGGAAAGCGGCTACAGAGTTCCTTAACCTTACCCTTGACTTCTTCAATGACCGAGGGATTGTCAATATCATCAAGAATGTCACACATCCAATGGGTCAGTGTGATCATCTCCTGGTCCCTGAAACCGCGCGTGGTTGACGCAGGCGAACCGATTCGAAGCCCGCTCGTTACAAACGGCGAGCGATGATCATTCGGCACCGTATTCTTATTGACGGTAATATTGGCGTGACCCAAAGCCGTGGAAGCATCCTTGCCGGTTACATCTTTGTCAATTAGATCAAGCAGGAACAAGTGATCATCAGTTCCTCCAGAGACAACTTTGTAACCGCGTTCCATGAATGTCTTCGCCATGGCTCGGGCATTGTCCAATACCTGCTGCTGGTAGGTTATGAACTCCGGTTCAAGTGCTTCTTTAAATGCAACGGCCTTGCCTGCAATGACATGCATCATGGGGCCACCCTGACCACCGGGAAACACTGCTGATGCCAATTTTTTCTGAATTTCCTCATTTTTACGAGCCAGAATTAATCCGCCTCGTGGCCCACGCAAAGTTTTGTGTGTGGTGGTTGTGGTTACGTCAGCAATCGGCACCGGGTTGGGATAAAGTCCAGCTGCGACGAGTCCGGCAACATGTGCCATATCAACAAACAGGTAAGCACCAACATCATCAGATATTTGGCGAAAACGATCCCAGTCCATCACTCTGGAGTAAGCTGAAAATCCAGCAACAATCATTTTCGGCTGATGTTCGGCTGCAAGTTCGGCAATTTGTCCGTAGTCGGCAATTCCTTCCGAATCGACACCGTATTGTACGGCATTGTATATCTTACCGGAAAAGTTGACTTTTGAACCATGGGTTAGATGCCCACCATGATCAAGGCTCATACCGAGAACGGTTTCGTGTGGTTCAAGCAATGCCATATAGACTGCAGAATTGGCCTGTGAACCGGAATGTGGCTGCACATTGACATAGTCGGCGTCAAACAGTTGTTTGGCCCGCTCAATGGCAAGATTTTCTGCAACATCGACAAACTCGCAACCGCCGTAATAGCGACGACCCGGGTAGCCCTCAGCATACTTGTTGGTGAGTACCGAGCCTTGCGCCTGTAATACCCGGGCACTGGTATAGTTTTCCGAGGCGATCAGCTCGATGTGTTCTTCCTGACGAATTTCCTCATTGGCAATGGCTTCCCATAATTCGTCGTCGTAATTCTGGATTGAGTCTGTCTTATTGAACATTGGCTTCTCCTTTGGTGCGACAAAACCCGATGATAACGTTGATGTCAAATCAAACTGGCAAGGAGTACATTGTATTTCTGTTAAGCGCTAAGAGTACTAAATTCTTATATGGAAACCTCTCGAATTGCAAGTGTAATGTTGCGAATCAATGAACAAAAGATGGGGTGCGGTCTTATATTCGGCCTACTATTGAGGAGGGCATGAATGCCGTCCTCGTGCCATGATGATTTTCGCGCACAGGACTCCTTATCTAACTTTCGGCTTGCATGCTGCCGTAGAATTTATCAGGCTCTTCCCGTGCAGGCATCGCCCTTTTTGTCATCAGTTCACAATCTCACCAATGCAACTCCCTTGACAGGTTAACCGTTTCACTGCACCGGCCTCAATAGCCAGTGCAGTCATGTATTCATTTCGATGACCCACCCGTCGCAAAGCGACGCGGGTCGTATTTGACGCCTTGGGACAAAATCACCCAACTGATACGCGCCAGCTGATTGGCCAGCGCCACCGCGGCCTTGTTGTTATTGCTGCGCCTGGCAATCCGTCTGACCTTGCTATACAGCGGATCCGAGTTGTCCGTGTTTCGGCGCGCTGCAGACACCACCGAGCGGGCGCCATGAATCAACATCGTGCGCACATAGCGGTCACCGCATTTGGAGATGCCGCCGGACTTGTCATGTCCGCCACTTGAGTATTGGCGCGGCACCAGACCCAGCCAGGCGGCAAAGTCGCGTCCATTTTCAAAACCACTGCCATCACCAGCCGCAGCCACCAGTGCACTGGCCACCAGCGGACCAATGCCCGGCACCGTCTGCAACCGCTGCACCGCTTCGTCCTTTGAACCGTGCGCCTCAATCCGATGGGTGTAATAGGTCAACTGCTCTTTGGCCTGGGTCAAATTCAGTGCCTCGCGGCGCAGCGTGAGAGAAAACTCAAAGCTCACCTGACTGAGATCCAGGCCTTTGTGCGCGAGCGGATCATCACTGAGTACTTGGTTGATCAACTGATCCACGGCCCCTTTTGAGCGCCGCACCACCAATCCCCGTTCCGACAGATGCGCGCGGATGGCATTGTAGCTCTGGGTTTGCTGCTTGAGTGCCTGCTGGCGAAGACCATGCAACATCGACAAGTCTTGCTGCGCGACCGTTTTGAGCGCGACCGCGTGCAACCGCGGGCGCAGCGATGCCTCGGCTATTGCCACCGAATCGTTGGCGTCGGTTTTGTTGTTCAGCACATAGGTCTTCACCCACCTTGGCGGCAACAGTCGAACCGGTAGCCCCAACTCCTCGAACTTCCGACCCCAGTAATGCGCCCCGCCACAGGCCTCCATCGCCACACAGCGCACCTTCGCTGCATCTAATCTGGCAAAATACCCCAACACCTGGTTGCGCTTGAGCTTGACCTGACGGATCAATTTCATGTTGCGATTCATCTCGGACAAGTAAAACACGTTCTTCGCCAAATCCAACCCAATGGTTGTGTTATCGTATGTAGTCTGCATTGTTAACCTCTCACTTTCGTGTTAGTTGGTTGGTTCAACCTTATTCTAACTGCCAAGGTGAGAGGTTTCCATATCATCTAACCTGCCCAGAACGATCAATATCGCAATCGTTGGACCCTAGTCAAAGAAAAACCTTTTGAATCAGATGCAATGAATCAAGACAGATAGTTTCTTATATGCTCCCCAAATTGAAACCCTCACGTGGAGATACTATTTTTCCTTAATTGGCCGGCCCTAAATTATTAGGTTGTCTGACAGACTCTATTTCTTTATGTTGTATTTCGGGTTATATTTCTGCGAAATGTACTCCTCAATCTCTCTGCGTCCGAATCGAACAGGAATAGCACAAACTTTTAGCTTATTCATCTGTTCATTTACTTTTCTTTCGATGTGTTCAGGAAATTTCTTTCTCGACGATGCCGGTGCGTAAGCAGGCACATGTGAGTACTCTTTTCCGATTGTTCTTCTGACTGTATGGTGATAAGTTTGTCGCAAATGATTCATTCTTTTTGCAATGTCTGTAGTTTCACCTACGTAGACGGGTGTTCGACCGCAAAAAAGGACATAGACGCCTGCTTTGAAATGATAAGTCTTCCTGCATTCCGTAATCCAATCTAAACTAAGTTCCACCTGTCACCAGTTGGATTCACAAAACAAAATTTTCTCGATGCGCTCGATTACTTGCTTAATCAAATCATCATTCATTAATACTATTGCTCCGTTAATTCACCGTATATTTGAGTTGTTTACCCGGATATTCTGGCTTGTACTCGTAATCCGTTCCTCTATTACAAGCCCAATTGGATTATCCCAAGCATATCTTGGTTGGAACGAATCATCATCAGGATGAATGACGTCAACCACAGCAGCAATCCGCAAATATTCTTCATACTGTTTCGACGCTTCGTTAAGGATTCTAAAAACCTCCGACTCATTAGCATATTCTTGTGTTTTCAATATAGATGAATGACACTCATCCCTTTGTCCGCCCATATTACTTCCTCACGTAATTTCTGCGATTCTACCAAAGATTTATAAACACCACCAAACCTCAAGGTGGCCTTGGAATTATAGGATTCGAATGAGCATTCCAACGTCCCTACAGCGCTAAGAAAGTCAGTGAAACGATATGGGACAAACGTATCAATTCAAAATTTCTGGTACACACAAGTCTCCTAAGTGCACTATATTTGTATTGGATAATTCCGACAAAAAAATCGTGATATTTAATTTCTATTGGTTATGACTGTACAGGCCCAAATCATACAAACACTATCACACGCCTTGAGTCCTTCGCATCTGGATGTGATTAACGAAAGTGGGATGCATAACGTGCCTAGAGGGTCCGAAACTCACTTCAAAGTGATCGCGGTATCCGACGAATTCGTGGGTAAGTCGCTGGTATTACGGCACCGAATGATCAATGACTTACTGGCCGAACAGCTTGCGAACGGGGTTCACGCCTTGTCAATGCAAACGATGACACACGACGAATGGCAAGCGAGTGGCGGTGTCACTCATGACTCTCCTCTGTGTCGAGGTGGTTCGAAAAGCGAACCGAAATCCTGAATCAACAGGACCTTGGAGCTTCGAGCTCGCTGTTCGCAATATGCAAATTGGTGCGGCATACACCGCAAGTGCAATTACGTAACAGAATCTCGTTATTGTTCGAGACTGCTTGTTAAATCTGCTAATCTGAGCGGACACCCAAAGTGTCTAGAAACTCAGCTTTTGTGGTACTTGTAAGCAACCTACAACTAGCGGAACAAACAGGGAACAAGATGAAAATAACTACTTACGATAGGCGTTCTTTCGATGAATTACGCGCAACACCAGAATCGTAAACGACCCCTCATCCAGTTTACAAACTATTCTGTAATCCCCAACTCGAAACCTGGACAATTTTGATAGACTGCCTTTCAATGGCTTTGCTACGCGTGTCGGGTCCAGAACTGTCTCTAACTGTCGCAAATAATCCAAAATGCGACGTGCGGTCTGGGCATCTAGTTTCCCAAGTTGTTTCGTTGCCTTACCGGTAATTTTAACGGTCCAGCCCGAGTTCACGCTCTACTTCATCCAAGGAATATGTCGGTTCCTCGCCACGCCTGACGCGTTCAAGGGTGTTTTCGGCTAGGTAAATATCTTCCAACTCACCAAGGTGAATTTCAAGTGCTTTGCGAATATAGTAGGATCGCGAACGATCTGTTCGCTCGGCCAGCACTACCAAACGGTTATTCAACTCTTCGGGCAGCCTTGTTGCAGTGTATACACTCATAGTTTTAATTTGTGATAATTTTTAATATGTTTAACATAGTATTACATTGTTGTACAATATTATAGTTCGCTAAATTACAAGTCAGGGAATTTGATATTTGGCATGGACAACTATGAAAATTCGAGGATTGACTCGTAACTAAGTCGGTCGACGGCGAATAATCTGCGTCAATTTGGCTGTCATCACTGTTTCGTCGCGCTGATTGATGAATCGACAGAAAATTTCAACATAGCCTCGGTCGGTTCTAGAACTGGATGCCTTGGTATTCAATACTTCGCTTTGCAGGTGCAACGTATCTCCGGGACGTACCGGCAGCAACCAGCGCAGTTCATCCATACCGGGTGATCCCATTCCCTGTTTCAGCAAGCCTTCCTGAATGTACATTCGAAAGGTTAAGGCCAACGTCTGAAACCCACTTGCAATCAAACCTTTGTATTGTGATTTTGTTGCTGCTTCCACATCGATATGAAACGGTTGCGGATCATACTTAAGCGCAAAGTCGATTATGCTGCTCTCAGTAAACGTGACACCTGCACTTTCGAACGTATCGCCAACTTGGTACTCTTCAAAATACATGGGATTGAAACTCCTGAAACTTAATCTTGAGTTTGCGCGCCGAAATAACGCAGCAATGTTGTTCTGGACCGATTGTAGTGATAGTTCATCTGTTCTGGAACGTATTGATACTCAACACCAACCGGGCAGCTGATACGCGATAGGCACTGATACGCACAGGACGAATTGTGTTCGATTCTATAGTGTCCGCAGGTTTCGAGCTTGAAGGAACCAATCTCGCCAACTGCACCGGACGGACACACGCGTTGACAGGGCCTGTCAAGGCAAGATTCACAGGGATGGTCGGCTACGAGTGGCGCGGTGGCTGGGAGCTTTTGTTCAACAAGAAACAGGGCACGATAGGCAAACCAAGTACCAAAAGTTGGATGGATGCTGATTCCCATCGGTGTTGTATGACTCCAACCGGTTTTTTGGCCCACCGATTGTAAGGACAGTGGGTAGTCTGACGGATAGAGAATCTCAATATCGCAATGCAAATACTTCTTCGCAAACTCGTGCGATAACAAGATGCTATATTGATCAACCGGGTTATCGTCTTGTACGTTGGCAGCACGCATGGACTGCCAGAATACATAGCCTGCATTGGCAATGAGAACAGTCGTGGGAAAGCGGTCCAATTCTATGTTCGGAACCGCGTTGCTGATTATTTCGGCAATGTCAGTTGTATCAAAGGCATGAAACAGGTTGATGCCTTGGGATTCAAGAAATTGAACACCGCGTTTGTAGTTCATTTAATGCCACATTTGTCGTGAATACTGTCACTGCATCAATGCAGTGTCTGCACAATTTATTCGAACCCTGATTTTATTCGCAAAGTAGGCCTGAATTTTTGTCATGTCCGTCGAGATAATTGGTCACCGCGGTGCCCGGGGCTTGGTCCCGGAATCAAGTTTGGCAGGCTTCTCAGCGGCTCTTGATCTCAAAGTTGATCGAGTGGAACTCGATGTTGGCATTACTTATGATGGTGTGATCGTCGTCCATCACGACCGCGCAATTAATCCGGACATCACCCGCGATCTGACTGGATGCTGGGTACAAGGTGATCTCCATAATATTTCTGAGCTCACCTTTGCAAAACTGTCTCAATATGACATCGGTAGAATCAAACCTGGATCTGACTACGCACAACAATTCTCCCAACAAACTGCGGCAGATGGCAGTCGGATACCCTCACTGGCGCAAGTCGTTGCGCTGCTTAAGAACCATGATCACCGGGCATCGCTTTGTATTGAAGCGAAATACTCACCGGTCGATTTGAGATCCACTTTTCCCCTTGAAGCATTTGCCGAAATACTTGTAGCAGAAATCAGTCGACTTGCAATCGCCACTACCGCCGTCATACAGTCTTTCGACTGGCAACTGCTGCATGCAATCAAAGCGCTCCTTCCGCAAGTTCAAGTCTGGCACCTCACCTCTCAACTGCCGTCATTTAACACGCTCAATGAAACACTAAAGGGGGCGTGGACCGATGGGATACGATTGTCAGATTATGCGGGCTCAATTCCCGACATGATTGTCGCGGCAGGTGGCAAGGTCTGGAACAGCGATTACGAGTCCCTGAATCGACAGTTAATCGCGCAAGCTCATCGCCTTGGGCTTAAAGTTTATGCGTGGACGGTCAATACAGAATCAGACTTTCAAATGCTGTTGGACGCGGGCATCGATGGAATGGTCACTGATTATCCGGACCGGCTGATTAATTTTCTTGAAAAGCAAAAGTAAGGGAATTCTGCCTCATACTTCGCAAAATAAAGTCAGCAATTTCGACGTGATTGTCTAAATCAAGGGTCTCGACGTCAACGTTCAGCGATTCAGGCGCATCAGTTGCCACAGCAATGATGTAGCGATCTTCGGATGCGAGCAAAGGCCGTTTGAGCGTAGCACGGTGCACTTCAATTTTGGTGAATGGCTCGTGCTTAAAACCCTCAACAATAATAAGATCAAGTTCCTGATTCCGATAGTGCTGTAACAGGTCGGGCAGCTGCGGTTCTTGCTCAACAACAGCCTCCCGGACCCACGCCATTCTTTGTTTTGATGCGATCAGGACTTGTTCGGCGCCTGCATTTCTAAGCTCATAACTGTCTTTGCCGGGCGTATCGATGGTAAAGTTGTGATGTGCATGCTTGATTACACCAATGCGCAATCCGTGATTACGCAGGACCGGGATTACCCCACTCACCAGTGTCGTCTTGCCGCTGCCGCTAAACGCGGCAAACCCAATGATAGGAATTCTAGCTGTGCTCACTTTCCTTCACTCGAGATTCAGCCTGCAGACGCTCCGTTTCTGAATTTATATTAATGAAGCAATCCGGTGAGTCTGAAAAATCGCACGTCTTGAAATTGTGCTGTACGTACCATCGATCAATTTTTCGTTCACCTGCCTCCAAAAACAACTTAAGATCATCGACTAGCTCAGTTTGCACCAGCATGTAAGTCGGCTGCATTCGCTCGGCATTGCGCGCGACAACGATTTTCGTATTTTTGTCCACCTCTTGAGCCATTCGACTGACATAGTCATTATTTAAAAATGGTCCATCGCAAGGCACCGTAATGACCCAGGAACATTGTGCTGACATCATCCCACTTGCGAGACCGGCCAAGGGTCCTAAATATCCAGAAAGATAATCTGCAATCACCGCTACACCCAATGCCCGGTAGCGGTCTTGGTTGCGGTTGGCGTTGATCAGGATCTCGCGGACCTGCGGAGCCAGTAACTGAACGACTCGTTGACACATTGACTGTCCACAAATTTCGACCAATCCTTTATCCACTCCACCCATGCGGCGTGCCTGTCCCCCGGCTAAAATCAGGCCGGTTATTTGATCGGGTGTCAACATGATCGTCTCAATTCTCGCACTTGTCGACTCGTTTGCCATTGTCAAGTTCGATAATCCGATCAGGCGAGTAAAGATCAGCGGATTCGTGGGTTGCGATATAGACGGCATTACCCGCGCTTGCCAGATCCCGGATCATGGCAAATGCTTGTTGACGCGAGTCACGGTCCATGGCTGCCGTTGGCTCATCTAGCAGCAGCAATTTTGGGGTCAAAATCCTCGCCCGCGTCAATGCGACGCGCTGCTTTTCACCACCGGATAGCTCGCGCGCATTACGCTTGGCAAGGTGAGCAAGACCCGCCCACTCAAGTGCACTGGTCACGTCCCGCTCAATCGCCGTACGACTGTACTTACGTAGTTTGAGCCCATAGGATATATTACCTTCGACAGTGCGATCAAACAGGTATGGAGACTGATGGAGATAAACCGCATTGGTGCGAAACTGTCGATAAGTCGGCCGCCAGGAGTGGGTGGCACCGTTCACCGTCAGCTGACCACTGTCTGGCATGGTCAAGCCAGCGAGAATTTTCAGCAGGGTCGATTTTCCGGAACCATTCGGTCCATGCACGACAACACACTCATCAGCAAACACCACAAGTTTGTTGATATCAAGTACCGTGCGATTGGAAATGGTTTTTCGCACATTGTGGATGGCGATTAATTCCTGGTGCTGAGATTTCACTTGACCAGTCCCATCAATGTCGAGCCATGTCGCGACCCCGCACAGTGGCAACGGCGAAATTCAGTGCCAACGCGAGTGTGATCAGTACTGCCCCAAGCGCAATACCCTGCTCAAACTCACCCTTCGAGGTTTCAAGCGCAATTGCGGTTGGAATATTGCGTGTATGATGCAGAATATTACCGCCAACCATGATTGAACATCCGACTTCTGATACAACACGGCCGAATCCGGCAACAATGGCTGCGATAAGACCGAAGCGCACCTCCCGCATGATTGTAAACATCGCCCGCAATATTCCAGCTCCCAAAGTACGAGCGGTCTGCCACGCACTCAAATCAATACTCTGCAGCGAAAGGTGAATCATGGCGACCAGCAAGGGAAAAGCCAAGATCATTTGACCAATAATCATGGCAGTTTGGGTAAACAGCAGTCGCCATCCGCCAAAAGGTCCGGAGCTGGATAGGAACATATACAGTAGCAGCCCGACAACGACTGCAGGTAATGCAACCAGCGAGTTAACGATGGTGATCAGTGCACGGCGACCCGGGAAGTTTCCAAACGCCAGTGCAAAGGCAGCCAGAATCGCAAATGGCACGATATAAAGAATCGCACGAAATGAAACTGAAAACGAAATCGCAACGATTTCCCAGATTTCCTGATCACCGGTAAATAAAAGGCGTAGTGCTTCAACTGTAGCGCCAACTAATCCGTCCATCGTTATTCGCGTAAGACTAATTTATGTGAATTTGAGGAATGTGGTCAACCCGACAGTATCAAATGTAGTTTTTGAAATGGCCAAACGTTCAATCAATGACATAAAACAATTGCTCGCCTTCGACCTGGTGGTCGGTGACAATTGCCTTGGCTTCATCGGTTTGTATCCAGTCGATTAACTGCTTGGCCGCAGTGAAATTACTGTGGGGATGTTTGTCCGGATTGACCGCAATAATGCCATAAACGTTTCTGCCATCAATTGTACTTTGGACATGAATCGGCAAAGACAACCGCTGTTTTAAAGCCAGCCACGTCCCTTTGTCAGTCAATACATAACCGCGCAATTCATCCGCAATCTGCAGTGTACGGCCCATACCCAAGCCGACTTCCCGATACCAGGAACCGTCTGGTTGGGGCTCAATTTCTTCCCAAATTTGCAGCTCCTTTTTGTGAGTCCCGGAGTCATCACCGCGCGAGATAAATAGCGATTTCGAATGTCCAATTTTCTCAAACGCGTCCTTTAAATTGGTCAACCCGCGAATGCCGGCCGGGTCCGCCTCGGGTCCAGCAACGACAAACTCGTTATACATAATCTCTTTTCGATGAATGCCATAGCCGCTATCCACCAGTTCCAACTCTGCTTTTCTGGCATGCACGAGAACGACATCAACATCACCGTTGCGCGCGTGACTCAAGGCGCGCCCCGTACCTACGGCAATCGTGTGCACAACGATACCATGTCGTTCAGTGAACACTGGAACCAGCTTGGCAAGTAAACCTGAATTTTCGGTACTCGTAGTCGTGGCCAATCGAAGAATATTGCTATCTGAATAACTAAACGATGCCAGGGAAAGAAAAACGAGTGCGACGATGCTGTAGACCAAGAGTCGCAATTTTGTCACTAAATAAATTCTCCTAAGCAATATTCAAGAGATTGAAACCGAGATATTGATGAATGGTATCAGCCAATTGTTTCAACGCCGCGTAGGGTTTACCAGCCGATATTCAACTGAGACAACATGGGTTAAACTGTAGTCCTTATTGGGTTTGGGATATTTTAAACGCTTATCGGCAATTGGTCGTTCAAAAGCACATTTGAACCGACCTTTCTCACGATGAAGTCGCATTTGCAACATCGTAATTGACGGCACACGCCATCCTGTAGGAACAACAACCTCTCTTATTATTGCCAACAATTCCAGTGGAATACAGTCCGTTTAAATTTCACTGAGTGTTAATGTCAGACCTTGGGTCTTTTTGTTCAAGTTCACCCACAAACAATGTACAAGCCGCTTAATCCACCATGAATTTATACCACTGTATCCTATTGCCAAATGCTTCAAGGTGTTTTTGTGTATAGATGTGGCTTGGAGGGTAGTATTGGCAATCTTGAAAACGAATAAATTAAGTTATTTTGTAAGAAGAAAGAGCCGTCCTATATAGTCGATAAACTCAATGCTACGGAAAGGGCAATGCTTCTATGTTTATTTACCTAATTGGTAAATATATTATTTATAATTAAAGCATGGAACTTACTTTTGAGTCTGTCAAAATAAAGAAAATTTGTGAAAATACGAAATATGCCACTCGCCTTTTTGGACCAAAATGTGCGACTAAAATTCAAAGTCGTATAGCAGATATTATCGCCGCAGACAATGTAGCAGACCTTGTTGCGGGAAAACCGCACCCTCTGAAAGGCAACCGCGCCGGACAGTTGTCAATATCGTTAGCAGAAGGCACTCGCTTAGTTATCCAACCGAATCACGATTGCGTACCGAAAAATCCAATTGACGGCAGTGTAGATTAGTCGACAGTCACCGCCGTCATTGTTTGCTATATCGGAGACTATCATGATTGAACAAATTAGAGAATTTAAACCGGACTGGATATCACCGCCCGGTTCAACTATTTTCGATTTGATGGAAGAGCGAGACTGGAATCAACTCGAACTCGCACAACGCCTTGGGTATTCCACCAAACACCTCAATCAATTAATCAATGGCAAATGTTCGTTGACCGAGGATGCAGCCTTAAGACTTGAACGTGTACTAGGTTCTACAGCGACATTCTGGTTAAACCGGGAAGCCATCTATCGCGAACAATTGGCAAGAGCAGAAGCTCAGCGACGTTATGAGAGCTGGACTGATTGGTTGAAATTGCTTCCGCTATCGTCGTTGAAAACCGTCAAAATCATTCCCAATAGGCGGATAACCGAGTCCAGGAAACCCGAACTTGTCGAATTATTGCTACGGTTTTACAGCGTTGCTTCGCCCGACGAGTGGATAAGTCGTTATGAGAATTTGCAAGGTTCATTTCGACGCGCCCGTAAGGTTCAATTGGATATCGGGGCGATTACTTCATGGCTTCGGTTGGGGGAAATTGAAGCTGAACAACTGATGGTACCCAAATACAGCAAGGAGAAGTTTGCTAGAAATTTACGTGAAATCCGCGACCTTACAACAATACCACCTCAAGAATTTGATCCAATACTGCGTTCATTGTGTAGTGAAGCAGGAGTGAAATTTGTATTGGTTCCAGCAATTCCAAATGCTCATATCAGCGGTGTAGCACGCTGGCTAAACCCACATAGTCCGCTAATTCAACTTTCACTATATGGAAAGACAAACGATAAATTTTGGTTTGCTTTTTTTCACGAATCGGCTCATATTCTGCTTCATGCCGATAACAAACAAAATATCTTCCTGGACCATTGGGGAGATGATGCAAGCGAAAATTTTCATGAACAGGAAGCGAATCAATGGGCGGCAAATATGTTGATTCCAAAAAACAATAGCATTGAATTGGACAAAATTCAAACGCTCGAAGAAATTGAGCGATTCGCTAATGAAATAAATATACACCCGGGAATTGTAGTTGGACGATTACAGCATGAAGGCCTATTAAGATATGCGACTAACCTAAATAGTTTGAAAGACAAATTTGTACTGAATTAAATCACTATTGAACTGTGCCGCTGCGCGTCGACACTAACCTCCATAGCATCCATTATTGAGTTATTCAGAGCCGACTAGCCCGCATTTCTCACCAGACTGAATTTGTCGCCTGAAATCGGGTGAGATTTGTCGATTTCAGGTCCAACCACCCTGTTGATAGCAGCTGAGGGCTACGGATTCGCTCCAACATGCGAATTCGCTGTCAAATGAGCTGGAAACCTGACCAAACGACAAATTTCAGACACACACGCCCCTGGCCGTGTGTTGTCATTCAGCCATCTTTCCAATCCGACTCATGATTGATCTGCGATTAGCCAGGCGGGGCTCGACAGGGGGCATGTGCGAGTATGGCTGCAACCTTGGCATACTCACTTTGCCAGGGATAATACTGCGAGCCACTGATCCACACATGGCGCACGGTAATCCGGATCCGTGCGGCAAACTTCAACAACCGGTTGCGCACCGTTGCACATTGAATCCGATCCCACTTCGTTGCGGGCAGCGCAATGCGTCGAATCGCATCCAGCAGCATGTAAGCCAGGGCAGAAAAATACAGCCGCAACTGATTGGCCTGCATCCAGTGGCTTGAGGTGCGGTCAGAAAACAGATCCAATTTTTGTTGTTTGATCTTATTTTCCATCCTATGTTGAATTCAACATAGGATGGAAAATTCCACAAGGCAGTAGAAATATTTTGTACTGAAACCGATTTGACTTTTTCCTTTGAAATTGAGAAAGCCTTTAATTGCGGAATGGCAAAATTAGGTGTTGACCGAAGAGTTGAAATTGCCGCGTTTCAGCGTGTTGTAGACATTGACACACAAGCAGGGCACAAAAATGACCGGGCTAATTACTTCCAACGTATGGCAATTGCTCACTGGTTGGTCGGTAATCCAGACCTCGCGGATGATTGCCTCGAAGTCGCTAAAGAGAAAATCAGTAAGCATCGACTTCGCACAGAGTTCAGTTTTTGGCGATATCGAACAGTCAGTCCACGGGTTTTTCTGGGAGATCTTCAAGAAATAAGCGAGCAATTCGCAAATGGTGCCGAGCTACGACCCAGATTCTTGGCGGCAACAACAGATTTTTGAACTTTCAAAATTACCGAAACTGTCTTGCAGTATGTACAGTACTGTCTAGCACTCGGCGGGTTCCAGCCCGGATCACGACGGGATGCGATCTTGCGAATCCAACTATTTCCTTGGTACTGAAGTCTCGGCCACAATACCGTCCACCCTGCCACTCATGATGCTTGAGCCGGGTACTGCTGCCTCACAACTGTTGCAGCCGCCGTTCATTGATTGATCACGGCAGCCATGCACTGATTTCGTCAGGTGCTGCACCACCGTTGGCAGCACAGGCACCGAGAAAATTCACCAACCAAGCATTTTCGCCAATGCGATGCAAGTACATAGTCGTAAAGATCGAAAACATCACCGCTATCAGCTCTGTGCTGCAACCTCGCTTTTCGAAGCCAGCGACAGTTTGCAGGCAATCACACTCAGGTGCAGCGCGCACCCAGTGGCACTATTGATATGTCAACATAGCGATGCCGAATCAATAATCAGATACATCAAGACAAGCACAAAACGCGAACAATCCGTAGTGCATTGAATTGGTCAACGTTAGGCCAGGTCTAATGCCTTCTTCCTCGCATTGGCCCAAGTACGGATGATCTGGTCAGCGGCGAGACCAATAAATGCAACACACAGCCCCAAGGTCAAACCAATACCGGTACCTTGTGGATCAGAGATCGCCTTCAAGATCAACTGCCCCAAATCGGTCGTACCAATGAACGCACCAATGATCACCATAAACAGTGCAAATATCACAGTCTGATTGACACCCAACATAATGTGCGGAAATGCCAGCGGCAATTCAATGGAAACCCACCGCTGCAAACGCGAAACTCCCAGCATGGAACCCGCATCGTGCAAGACCTGTGGCACACTGCGAAGTCCCTCAACCGTATAACGGGTTGCGGGCACAGTTGCATAAATGACGGCAGCAATGATCACTGAGGTGTCGGTAATACCAAATAGCATGATCACCGGAATCAGGTAAATAAACGAAGGGAAAGTTTGCAGAAAGTCACAGAGCAACAGAATTAATTTGCTGGCCGTGCTGTTTTGGGCACACAGGGTACCGATCGTAATACCAAGAGTGGCTGAAACAATCACCGCAAATGATGCAATATAGGCAGTAATCAATGCCCGATCCCAATATTCCGACAAAGCGATGAACAGCAAGAATCCACCAATGATCAAGGCCTGTCGCAAACCCGCCAGAATGTAACCGGTTCCCATTACCAACACAAACGTTGCGATAACCGGCATGTCGAGATACATTTGTTTCATCGGCTCCAGTATGCCGGTAATTAACACTTCGTTGAATGCCTTCAATGCGTAGAAGAACGTATCCCATATCCAATCAACAGTAGCCTGCCAAAATGGCGCAGTCGTGATGCCTTTGTTGTGTGGCACGATGTACAGGTAGTTGAATCCCTCCCGAAAAACGAAGCTACCGATCAATGCAAGCAGGGCGCCAGCCACAAATACGATCACGGCCAATAACGCATATTTGTTTCGCTGCACAAATGTCAAATCAGCAAAGTAATCTGTTTGTTTATTTGCCCAGGCCAGCGACATTTTGTCAAGCAAGACTGCAATTAAAACGATACAGACTCCAATCTCGATACCCGTACCAACCCGCAGCGAATTTAGCGCAATCATTAAATTCGAACCCAGACCCTGAGCTCCGATAAACGATGCGATCACGGTCATCGCCAGGCATTGCATGACCACTTGGTTGACGCCGATCAAAATGTCCCGTCTCGCGGTTGGAATCAGTACCCGGAACATGAGTTGAAAACTGCTGCATCCACTCATCATGCCGGAATCAACAATATCGGCAGGAACTTTTTTCAAACCCAGCAAGGTCAAACGAACCATGGGTGGTGTTGCGAAAACAATCGTGGCGATTGCCGCGGCATGATCGCCAACACCAAACAGCACAATGACTGGTACCAGGTAAGAATAGTGTGGCATGGTCTGTGCAACGTTGAGTAGCGGGTTTAACGCGGTCTCAACGAACTTACTCTTGAACGCCCAAATTCCAAAAACCAGACCCAATAGCACCGAAACAGGCGCCGCGATCATCACGAATGACAATGTCTCCATGGACGGCTTCCACTGGCCGAAGACCGCGACGTAAAACGTACAGACCCCTGCGAGAATTGCTAACCGGAGACCTTGTAGTTTGTAACCAAGAATGATTGCCCATCCGGTAATGACTGTCCAGGGAAGTGCTGGCCAACGAGCCCAAGGATTGTCGTTGATAAAGTCCCAACTCGTAAATGCAACAATCGTCTTGTTGCCGCCAAGAAAAATCTCTCTAACAAAGTTAATCACCAGTAAAAATAAACTGGAAACTGCCCGAGTCATCTCCCGAAACAGCGGTTTTTCTTCATAGTCTTCGATAACCGCATCGTAGACCTGGACTGGCATCCAGTCAAACATAAGATACCTGACTGAATCATTGATGATAAATGGCAGTTGTTTTAAGAGCGGGGGGAACCGCCACAGAATATTTGAATCCGAGGGACTGATAACCAGGCACAGTGTAAAGAACACTGCCAACAGGACAAGGAACTGAATAACTTTCGGATACTTGGTCAGGAAGGTCATTGGCAGACTTCAACTGCTGACGTTGTCTTCGGATCGGCCCCCGAACAGCACCTTGATGACATGAGAAGAATGCAGTGTGCCAACCATTTGGCCGCTCGAATCGACAACAGCCACGGGTTTTTCCTCGCCAAGAATCTGTTCTGCTACTGATTCAACAATGGTATCCACAGGAACTTTCAGGTCACTGACTTGTTCAGAATCATCTGGGGGATCCATGACGGATTCAACCGTAAGAACCTTCTCGCGCGGTACATCCTCGGTAAATTTACGCACATATTCTGTTGCAGGATGCAAAACGATATTGGATGGCGTATCCAGTTGCTCTACAACACCATCTTTCATAATAGCGATGCGATCAGCCAGCCTCAGCGCCTCATCAAAATCATGGGTAACAAACAAAATGGTCTTACCTAACACACTCTGCAGGCGCAAAAATTCATCCTGCATTTCCTTACGAATCAAAGGATCCAATGCGGAAAATGGCTCATCGAGAAACCATATGTCGGGTTCGACTGCCAAGGAACGGGCAATGCCGACTCTTTGCTGCTGCCCGCCGGATAATTCTCGAGGGAAATAGTTCTCTCGACCTTCAAGTCCAACCAAGTGGACCATCTCCAATGCACGATCAACACTCTCACGGGTGCTGCTGCCCTTGACCTGCAAAGGAAAGGCAATGTTCTCCAATACTGTCTTGTGAGGTAATAATCCAAAACTCTGGAATACCATACCCATCTTGTTACGACGCAGTTCAAGCAACTGCTTTTGGTTCAATGCCAGCAAATCCTGTCCTTCGACAATAATTTTGCCAGCTGTTGCATCAGTCAGCCGCGAGATACAACGCAGCAGCGTGGATTTTCCCGAACCCGAAAGACCCATGATGACCAGCAACTCACCCCGGTAGACATCAAGTGAAACATTGTTGACCCCGACAATCAATCCTGCCGCGAGGAATTTTTGAGTGTCGACGACACCATTTGAGTCAGCCAGCATACTCTTGGCATTGTTGCCAAAAATCTTGTAGACAGATTCACAACGGATGACGGAGTTTGCAGAAGGGGACATCGTTGTGCTCAGAGAATTGCGATTTGGAAAGACTCCGTCAATTGATCGGGTGAGGTGTTCCAGTCGCGGTTCGCTACTTGATTAACGGATCCTCCGAACAGGAGGATCCGTTAGTCCATTCATTGCAGAGAATAAACTGATTTCAATCAGTTTGCTTCCCCAAGTACGGATACCGTCCAAGGTTTCCACACATCTTCGTTGTCAGCCAGCCATTTCGCGCCAGCATCCTGGTGGGTCATTCCCTCAACATCAACCAATGCTGCCATGGAACCGATTTGCGGTGTGGTAAAGGACAACTTCGTAAACGCGGTATAGGCACTGGGGTGAGATCTGGGAAACCGATAGTTCGCACCTTTCTTCAGCCATCCCTTCGGCGAACCACAACCGGTTGTCGACCAGTCACCACCATCTGCGACTCGGCAGCCATCATAGTAAGGTGGAAACTCAATAAATGTAAAACCGGATGCATCGGTAAAATTCGGCGTCCAATTGAATATGATGGTTCCGCGGCCTTCTTTCTCGGCAGCTTTAAGTTCTGTCCAAAGTGCGTCTGCCGCACCCGCGAACTTGACGACCCACTTATCATCCAGACCCAAACCCTTGATGCGATTCGGCATTACATCGCCATGCCAACTCTGGGGTCCTTCCAACCAACGGCCCTTACCACCGGAGTCTGGAGTGGCAAAGTTCTCGTGACAATCCTTGAGCGCTTCCCAACTTGGTAATCCCGGGCAGAGGTCTTTCTCAATGACCCAATTCGGCACACCCATTTCCTCAAGCGTTTCAGCTGCGTGCGTACCGGCATCGATTAATCCGCCCTTCTCCATTGCACTGTAATAGGCGTTTTGCATGGTTGATTGCCACACTTCGTGCACGAGCGTCAAATCTCCAGATCTAACCGCCTCAAAACTCGCCTGATTATCAACGGGAACATATTCAACGTTGTTACCCATACTTTCAAACATTCCACCAATCACATAAGCCATGACAATCTGGCTTGACCAATTCTTAATCGGAATCTTGATCGGCTCGCTGCTGTCCGCGGCCAGTGCCGAACCCGAAAACAGGACCAGACAACCAGCTAACAGCATTGTTTTAATGGTTTTTTGTCTCATTTTTCTCACTCTAACCTCCAGATTATTATTCAATAGAGAAATACCGATTATACAAAATACCATTAATTGCAATACCCATTGCAAATAACTTTTGGTGGGTTTCAGTGCAACTGTAACCGGGCTGTATATTGAGACATCGAATCGAACTTAAGCCAATCATAACGGTCACCCGATGTGACAGTAATTTCCTTAAGCTTGCCACGCCGAACTATTGAAATTTGAATGTCGACACCTGCGGGTCCTGTAGCCCAGACTTCCCGCAGAAATTCGGCCATACCAGATACCGGATTGCCGTTGACGGCAACAATAATGTCATTTGGAATAATTCCAGCGGCCTCAGCAGGACCTTCCATGGCAACTCGATAAACGAACAAATGCCCCCGGTCCACTGCGGTATAGATTCCAAGCCAGGGGCGCGGTGTACCAGCAGCCCGCCCCGAGTGCAGCAAGTCCTCGTAGATTGGTTTTAGCAGATCAATTGGAACAAACATATTGCCGGGAATGGGGGGAGTGCTGCGACGCGCATCGTGAACCATCAGCGAGCCGACGCCGACCAACTCACCCTGCGTATTGATCAGCGCTGCACCGCCAAATCCACCAAATAACGGTGCGGTAAAAATAGCCTGATCCAGCAAGTATTCCCAGTAGCCTGGAAATTCTCGCACATCAACAACTTCAGCAACTTGCATATAGTCTGGTCCCAAATGAGACAGAATCAGTGTTCGATCACCAGGTGCCAATACAGCCGAGTCCCCGAGTGGGATGTTGCTGATACCCAATGGTTGCAATGCCCTGACCAGACCAAATCCGCTGTCATAGTCGTAGGCCACCATCTCGGCAGGGACGAATTGCCCCTGATTATTTGTTACCTCGATATCAGATGCCTCCATAATCAGGTAACCGATTGTAAGAACCAGGTTATCGTCAATTACGATGCCATTACCTTCCCGTTCAGTACCCAGAGAAAATGCAGTTCTGGCATCATCTGGAACCACTGCGCGAAGTCCAACCACTGCTTTAAGGGTTGCTTCCACCAGTGCATCGGAATCCCGATTCGCGTGAGCGGAAGCAATGATGAGAAAGGCCATCAGGGCGATGACAAAATTTCTCACAGTTGGGAATAGTCTTGTAGGTGCAAGTCCGTTTTTCATCTCAACCTCCAGCGCAAACAACTGCGCGTGATCAGTACGCCATCGAGTGAATGAAATAATGCTCTGTCCTACGATTGTAACCTTAATTCATCAAGCTAAAAATTTTTTTGTGCCGCAAGTACGGACATCAGCGATACCACGCCATTGCAGTGGCTCTTTTGACCGGAATCTTGCTTGCCAATTGCTAGCGATCACGGTCCGTAATACCGATTAGAGAATTTGACTCAAGAATTCCTGTGTGCGCGGATCCTTGGCTTCAGAGAAAAATGTGGCGGGCGGACCGTGCTCAACAATGACGCCGCGATCGGTAAAGTAAATGTGATCAGCGATTTCCCGGGCAAATCCCATCTCATGCGTAACCAGGATGCAAGTCATGCCGCTTTGCGCAAGGTCTTTGATTGCCAGCAACACTTCTTTCACGGTTTCCGGATCCAGCGCGGCAGTGACTTCATCAAATAACATGACATCCGGATTCATTGCCAAAGACCGGGCAATCGCAACGCGTTGTTGCTGACCTCCCGACAGCTCGCCAGGATAACTGTCTTCCTTGCCCTGCAAGTTAACTCTGGCCATCAGTTCGCGCGCCTGCTTTTCCACCTCTTCCTTGGGACGTTTCAGTACTTTAATCGGTGCCATCATTACATTTTGAAGCGCATTTTTGTGCGGAAACAGATTGTACTGCTGGAACACCATGCCAACCTTCTTGCGCAGTTCCAACTTGTTGAGAGCAGGATCGTGCACTTCCCGCCCTTCGACTAGAATCGAACCGGAATTGATCGAATTAAGGGCGTTGATACATCGAATCAGTGTTGATTTACCTGACCCGGACGGCCCAATGATGCAGATGACCTCACCTTTCATCACATCGAGTGAAATGCCTTTAAGCACTTCTAGTTCTCCAAATGACTTATGCAGGTTTCGAATCGATACAATCGGTTGGTCTGGGGTCCAATTCTTCGTACTCATGGCCTAATACCGAAAATGAGTTTATAGCTTCACGGCAAATTTGCGTTCAAGTCGCAATGTCCACCGTGCGATGGGGTAACAATAAAGGAAAAATATCACCAGTGCGAAGCCAAAAAACGGCATCAACAATTCTGGATGGTTGTCTTCAGCTTCCATGGCTTGGCGCGACAGCGTCACCAACTCTTCAACACCGAGCAACGAAACCAATGGTGTTGCCATGGTTAGAATTGCATACCAGTTCATCCAGGGAGGTATCATGCGTTTAAAGCACTGTGGCAGAATAATTTGCCACAATGTCTGTCGACGCGTAAAGGCCAGCGACTCTGCTGCTTCCCACTGACCGGTCGATACCGACTGAATGCCACCGCGGACAATTTCCGAAATGTTAGCCATAATCGGCAAAGAAAGCCCAAACACTGCCTTCATCCAGTCGGGGATCAGGTAAATTTCACCTGCAAACTCAATCTCAAACGGGAATGCCAACATCACGATAAACAGCAATACCAGCCAAGGCGAGTTGCGAAACAACTGTGTCGCAAACCAACTCAGTCGAGCCAGTGGGCGAAATGGCGCCAGTTGTCCGAGACCTAACAAAACTCCTGCCAAGGTTCCCAGCAGCATGGTAAAGAAGCTGATCAATATGTTGAGCGCAAAACCGTGTGTGACCAAAAACGGCAGCCATCGCCACAAGGCTTCGAATGCTGCTGCGGTGCTGTAACCACCCTGAGCAAGCGTCAGCACTGGCCATGCGAGTAGCAGCAGTGCCAAACCAGCCATTATTGCCGGGTTCAAACTCTCGAGCCAGCGGCTGAATCCCAGATCAGAAACCTGCCCGGACACCGACAGACGATAGGGTTTCAATACCGGCAAGTCAGTACCGGACACTGCTGCCGGACTGACTCCGGGAATCAAACGTTTCGCCACTTTCATTGACCGTAACCTGGAATTCTTGCCGCGCGCTCCCAAGTATTCATTCCGAATACCAGAATACCAACCAACACAATGTAAACAACAAACAAAACAACCATGCAAGCATATTGCGCGGTGGAATAATCATTGTAAATACTGACCATTTGGTACAGCAGTTCTGGTACCGCAATTGCCAAAGCTTGGGTGGTGGTTTTTACCAGGTTGACCAGGTTATTGTTAAGCGCCGGTAAACTCACTCGAAATGCCAGTGGAAATACGACGTACAGAAAGGTCTGCAAGCGATTCATCCCTAACGACTCAGAGGCTTCCTGAGTGGACTCAGGTACCGCCTCGATTCCAGCCCGGAAGATCTCAACATTGAATGATGCGGCGAAAAAGGATAGGGAGATAATTGCCCAGCCAACGTTGGAAATTATCGGCACCTCCAGCCAGCCATCTGGTGAATAAGTGGGGGTAAACTGCCCGAGTGCAAAATAGAAAAATAACAGCTGAATCAGCGGTGGGGTATTACGAAAAAATTGTATATATCCCTGCACTATGGCGCGTATCAATCGAGAATTTGCGCCTTGCAGCCAAGCTCCGACGAGCCCGATTATCACACTTAAAATTACGCAAGTTACCGACAATTGGATTGTCATCCACAAGCCAGTCAGCATCCGGTCGGTCTGTACCGGATCATAGAAGAATATGAAGTTCCAGCGAGGATGATCCGCCGAGAGATCGTAAAAGAACTGCTGAAATCCGTTCATTACTGTTGAACCGGTATCTCGCAGACGAGGTAGGATACCAATCGGAACCGCAGCAATAGCGGTCCCGATTGATCAAATCACGTTGTCAGATTATTCCTGAATCCAATCAGCGTACTTGCCATTTTTATCGACCAGATATTGGGTCGCCTGGATGCCCCACTTTTGCTCAAGTTCAATCAGCTTGCCGGAGCGATGCCAATTGTAGGTCAACCCGGACATGAAGTGACCGAACACGCAGTCTTTTTCCGCCAACGGTACAGCCAATCCCCAAGGATTGTCATCTTCACTGCTGAGCGGCATTTCGAAATCATCCCAGTTGCCCGAGGACAAATCAGACACGATCGAAGAGTCATCATAAACCCAGGCAATACATTTCTTGTCACGCAATGCCTGCTTGGCTTCTGCATTGCCGGTGAACGCAACGATTTCAGCTCCATAGCGTTCATTGACAATCTTGTTGTAGAAAGCACCCTGTTTACCACAAACCGGCTTGTCGCGAAGACTTTCCCATTCGGTCAGTGCCAGGGCTTTCGGTGACATGATGTTGGTACCCGAAGTGTAATAATTGGGCAGTGTAATGCCGACTATCTTGCGTCGGTCAGGACGGTCGGACATCGTGGCAATCATCATGTCAATCTTGCCCTGCTCAAGAAACTGCATACGATTGGAGGACTGCACTGCAACGGTTTCGAGTTCAACGCCCATTGCATCTGCAACCAGTTGCGCCATATCGATTTCCATACCGACAATAGCACCGCTCTCATCGCGAAATCCCCAAGGCTTGTAATCAGCCTTAACGCCAACAACCAGCTTACCGCGACTCATGACTTTGTTCCATACTTCATTTGTACATTGCGCTGCGCTGACAGTGACAGATCCCAACATCAGAACTATCGCAGCAATGCCAACCAGTGACTTTTGAATTAATTCTCTCATAGCTTTGTCTCCATAATTGTGAATGGCAGCGCCTCGTTGTAATTGCCTGATTGACAGACAATTGAGCGGGCACTTTGCTGAATTTTTGAAATATATAAAGTTCTGTTTCCCTGTCGATACAATTTTCAGGGATTAGACAAATAGTATTTTACACAAGTGCAAGTGAGGCTTTTGGAAACCCCTCAATCGATCGGTTCCCAACCGAGGTTGGGACATATTCCAGGTGAGTTAGCGATTTGCCGTGAGTAGCGACTCAATCAACCGAATTGATTTTGCTCAATCAAATTACTGAGCGTGAATGTACGGGTGCAAATTAATCGCGCGTGACGGGTGTCGTAGCTTGCGAAGTCCGCTTTTTTCAATTTGTCGAACCCGTTCGCGAGTAACACCAAATTGCTGTCCAACTTCTTCCAGTGTATAGTCGGTTGGCATACCAATTCCGTACCGCATGCGCAACACTACTGCTTCGCGGTCAGATAGTGAATTGAGCATGGTTTCAACAGCCGCATGCAGACCTGACTTGATGGCATCCTCGAGGGGATTGGTCGTTGACTTGTCTTCGATAATATCCAGCAGGCTCGAATCTTCATCCTCACCGGTCGGCGCCTCCATCGACAGCGGTTCCTTGGGTATATTCAGAACTTTGTGAACTTTCTCTTCCGAAACGTCCATTTTCTCTGCCAGTTCATCAACTGTGGCCTCGCGGCTTTCTTCCTGGCGAATTTCGCGCTGAATTCGATTCAACGCACTCAGCGTCTGAATCATGTGCACCGGCACCCTAATCGTGCGAGACTGGTCACCGCAAGCGCGCGTGATCGCCTGGCGAATCCACCAGGTTGCATAAGTCGAAAATTTAAAACCCAACTCGTGCTCATACTTGTCGACTGCTTTCATCAGTCCGATGTTGCCTTCCTGGATCAGGTCTTGCAAATCGAGCCCGCGATTGTTGTACTTTTTGGCAATTGAAACAACCAACCTCAGGTTTGCCTCAATCATCTCACCCTTGGCCTTGTTTGCCTGGTATTCTGCACTGCGGACTTTGGGGTAGACCTCCTTGAACTCTTCCAGCGACATGCCCAATCGTTTTTCGAAACGGATGATGTGCTGACGTGCTTCTAAAATATCGGTGCGATAGTGTTCAATCCGTTCAGCCTGCTCAGCGTCGCATTGGTTCTTAAGCAAGGCAATCAAATTTCGGTGCGTCGCTGCATTGGTCACAATTTCCTGAAACTGACGACGCTCCATGCGGACGCGATGCAAAAGTACACGCTCGAGCAATCGATACCGTTCCTTGCGTTCCCGATCCATCGCATGCATGAGATCAAACATCAAATCATAATGTCTGCGCCCAAACACAAAACGTTTGAACTTGTTTTGCAGGACCCGACGATGATCCATTGCTACTTTGCTGGTAACATGCGCTTCACGAATTTTTGCATTCAACCAATCGTAGCGCTGTTCAATGCGACTGAATTCTGTGGCCACTTTTTTGAAATACTCATTGACACTGTCCTGCGCATCCTGTTTGACCTTGACAGTTTTCGCATCAAGATATTCTGAGTCCAGTCCAATACCGGTACACAGTTCGGTAAAGCGCAGTTTTTTGCTGGTTACCAATTGAAACCGCTCAAGCAGGTGCCGGGTAATAAACGGACAACTCGACAGCGCTTCTTGGGCTTGCTTGAGTCCTTCTTCGATTTGTTTGGCAAGTTCGATTTCCTGATTACGCGTCAACAGATCAATCTGACCCATCTCGCGCATGTACATTCGAATAGGATCGGTGGTACTGCCAAAATCGCTCTTGAGCACCTCCTCTGCCTCTTCGGCAACATCTTCTTCGTCAACGACTTCATCCGCCTGCATGATCAGGCTGTCTGGATGCGGCGCTTCATCGCAAACCTCGATTTCCAGGTTCGTTAAAAGATCAATGGTGCGCACAATGGAGTCGGTGCCACTCATTGATTCCGGAAGAATGTCCGTGATCTCTTCGTAGGTCAGGTAGCCATAGCGCTTGCCTTTGATGATCAGATTTCTCAACCAGCTTTTTTCTTCAACTTCCTTAGGACTGACTTCCAATTTTCTCTCTCCAACCTAAAAATCGATTTGCTATAGACCCGGGGCAATCCCCAATTCTTTTGCGAATGAAAAAAAGACCAAACGGTTCATCATTTGGTCAGATTCAATCCATACTCTTTACAACGAGACTGTTCTCGAGCAGCGCAATTTAGATAACATCAAAATACGCTAATTCAAGTTGCGCGACAGTCTTTTCTTTGTTAAATGAGTGTTTTTGATGGCTTTCGCGCGCATTTTCGAATGAAACTCCTGCCACCGGTGGGTACGACAGGAATTTTGTTCACTGCACTCTCGGCAGGCGCCTCACCATAACTTTGATATTATATTCAATATGGTAGCCTGCACAATTACTATCTTCGGATCATCGTAATATTCTCTTTGATAATTACAAATTTTCAGCAATGGCAGATCGATTTTGTCCGTAAACCTGACCTCAAATATTGATTCATTCCTAGCCAAGTCAATATCCTAATTCGATTTCTAAAATCGAGATCATTGGGGGAGTGTAAACCGCAGCGCAAGGCGATTTAGCCAGCAATAGCAGTCGCATTGCAAATGCTGGTTTTAAGCTTGAGTCGATTGAATGAGCTGCAGGACTAACTGTCGACAAACGGTTTGAGGTGAGTCGACCGAGAAGGATGACGCAGCTTTCTGATCGCCTTGGCTTCGATTTGCCGAATTCTCTCGCGCGTCACTTCAAATTGATTGCTGACTTCCTCCAAAGTATGATCGGTTCGCGAATCGATGCCAAATCGCATTCTCAATACCTTTGACTCGCGTTCGGTCAGTGAGTTCAAGGCAGTTTCAATCGCTTGCTTCATGCCAGACTCAGCAGCCACTTCGTGCGGCGATTGAACCGATTTGTCCTCTATGAAATCTCCGACTTGGGCGTCTTCATCCTCGCCAGTCGGTGTTTCCATGGATAGCGGTTCTTTGGGAATCAACAGTACTTTGCGGATCTTTTCCACACTGACTTCCATGCGCTCGGCCAATTCTTCAACCGTTGCCTCGCGACCTTCTTCCTGTCTGATCTCGCGTTGAATTCGAGCGAGTGTGCTCAGTGTCTGTGTCATATGCACAGGGACTCGAATCGTTCGAGACTGGTCCGCGCAGGCACGGGTAATCGCCTGACGCACCCACCAGGTCGCATACGTTGAAAACTTAAAACCGCGTTCGTATTCAAACTTGTCGACCGCCTTCATCAGACCGATATTACCTTCCTGAATCAAGTCCTGCAGACCCAAACCCCGGTTGTTGTACTTTTTCGCGATCGATACAACCAAGCGCAGATTGGCTTCAACCATTTCTTTTTTGGCCTTGTTTGCGCGCGCTTCGCCAGTGGCAACTTCCCGACACACTTTCCTGAACTCATCAAGTGGCATGGCCAACCGATTCTGTAAATACTGCAATCGCTTACGGGCAGTCAAAATATCAGCACGGTAAGCTTGCAGCCGGGTCGTCTGCAAGTCGTCACAATGTTGTTTTATAAGGTGAACCAGGTTTCGGTGGTGCCACTGGTGCTTAAGCAATTGCCGGGCCGCAGTTTTGGATAATCCGATTTGGTGTACACAGATGCGTTCAAGGACTTGGGAACGCTCCCTGCAGTCATTGTTCAAATCGTGCATGAATCTGAATATTTCATCGATTTGCGGGCGGGCAAACGTGAACAGAAAAAATTTGTTTTGCAGAACTTTCTTGTGATGCTCAACTTTTGGACTGGCAATCCCTGCTTCCCGAACCGCACGTCTAAGCCAATCGTAGCGCTGTCGTATATGGCTGAATTCGTTCAGAAAAACCCCAGCACTCTCAACCTTTGTGGCCTGATTATCGTTAATCTGCCGAGCTGTTGATGCGGCAACAAACTCCGCGTCGCGCCCAATTCCAATGCACAAGTCATTGAATCGAATGGCACCCACTTCCACGAGATCGAATTTTCCGATCAAATGCTCGAAGACAATGGGACAGCGAGAGATCGCCGTAATGGCCTGTTGCAAACCATATTGAATCTGTTTAGCAAGTTCGATTTCCTTGCTGCGAGTCAGCAGCGAGATGGCCCCCATCTCTCGCATGTATACCCGCACGGGATCGGTTGTACCGCTGACTTCGCTCTTTAACGCCTCTTCCACTTCAGCTGCAGTTTCATCGGAATTCTCAAACTCGCTGGAATCCAACAGCAGGCGATCTTGGTCAGTAATCTCATCATACACTTCGACATCCATGTCGCTGAGTAAATTGATGATCTTTTCAATACTTATGGAATCACTTAGTGCTTCAGGAAGGTGGTCGCAAACATCTTCAAATGAAAGAAAACCTTGTTTCTTACCCTTAATAATGAGTTGTTTCAACTCAGAGGCGTAGGTCTCGTGTTCCAAATTATCTCTCCGGCTTCAGATTCCATTCCGAAGATTGAATTTGAGTATCCTATTGTTAACCGGCATTGCAAATCACCACACACAACTCAAGTGCATTGGTGGTTACTACAACACCGCTCAAATTTTTAGAACAATTCGTTATCAGGTATGTACCGGACAACGGGAAAGCAATTATAGTCCCGCGCACGTTAACTGACGTTCATAAATATTTCGATTGATTTTCAAGCGACCGCGATTCACCGGCCGGGGTCGAATAGAGTATAGCTACCTGAAGTCTATTAGAAATTTAGCACGCCAATTTGCCCATGGAATCAGTCGAAGCGATACGAAACTGCGAACCCATCAGCACCGCTTCATGCGGCTTCCAGTTGGATCGAATGCTGCATTATTTGTGATTCGACCGCGGCATATCTCCCCAGCCACACTGACGTCCACCGTCGCACCATTATTCAAGACACATCCGCTGTTGATCAGTGCTAGTGCAATGGGTGCATCGATTCGATAGCCGAATGCTGCTGATGTCGTTTTCCCGACAAATCGGCCTTTAAATAGAACCGGCTCATCGCCGAGCGGGACCGCATCTTGGTCATCAAACACAATAGAAACAACGCGGTTTTGTACACTCGCATTTCGCTGATTTAGCAACGCTGATTTGCCGATAAATTCCGTGTCCCAAGCTATCGAAAACTCCAAACCAGCCTGTAGTGGAGAGATTTGAGAATCAAGTTCGTGTCCGAAGGCAAGAAATCGCTTTTCAATTCGCATCGATGTTTGCGCGAACAGTCCTGCGCTACGCGCACCCAAAGCACGCAAGGCCGTATAAATTGATACGACGTTTTCAGTACGGCAGGTAATCTCCCAACCGAATTCGCCTACATAAGATAACCGCGCGGCCGTAACCGGAAAACCGGAAATCTCTGTCGTTACGCTGTCAAAATACTTAAGGCGAGTGATCGATTCTGCACCCGCCGCGTTTGCAATACGAACGGATTCTGGGCCCATCAGCCCAATGACCGAATACTCGTTGCTTACGTCTTCCAGCTCAACACCCTCATCGAGACGTCGGTGTCTATGCAGCCAGGCCAGGTTCATTTCCAGGGCTTGAGTGCCTACATAGAGTCGGAAGCAACCGAGACCGAGACGCAAGATCGTCAGGTCACTTTCGATTCCGCCGCGTTCATTGAGCATCGTTGTGTAAATTACTCGACCCACTGGCCGATCGACCTGGTTGGCACATAAACGGTTCAGAAATTCACAGGCGTGCTGCCCCCTAACCTCAATCTTGCCGAACGTTGACTGGTCAAATAGTGCCGCGTGGTGGTGAGCGATATGCACTTCTCGAGCGACTTGTTCGAACCAGTCCGGTCTCCCAAAGGTCAGTTTGGGAGCAGGTTTTTTACCGAAATAAAGTGGCCGCTCCCACCCATGGAATTGTCCAAATTGTGCACGATCTTTAGCAAAGTGGCCATGTAAAGGTGTCATTCGCAGATTTCTGCCACTCGACCACTGCCGACCCGGATAGGTTATTTCATAGTGTTTGCCCAAGACTTCCGGGACTCGGGCGGTGAGAAAATCAACTGAATTAAATTCTGCTGGAAATCGCTGTGGGTCTGCTTCTTGTAAATCCATCGGCAAATAACCGTTTCGAATCAGATGGGCCAGTGCCATACCGGCACCACCACTGGTTGCAATCCCCACGGAATTCATCCCGCAACCCAAAAACAGACCGCGCAGTGCCGCTGTCTCACCCAACAGGAACGAACCATCCGGAGTAAAACTCTCCGGTCCGTTCAGCAGCATCTTGACTTCGGCACTCCCTAGTGCTGGTATCCGGTGCAGTGCGTTTTGCATCATCGGCTCAAAATGATCCCAATCCTCGGGTAATAACTGAAACGCAAACTCGTGACCGATTGTGCCGGGATCGACTGGTTTGCCGAAGGGTTCAAAGCATCCTACCAACAGCCCGCCACTGTCATCGCGAATGTACAGATGGCTATCGTGATCAGACAGCGTTGGCAAATTCCCAACGATCCCTTCAATTGGCTTGGTCAAGAGGTAAAAGTGTTCACACGGCCAAACCGGTACGCGCACGTCGACCATGCGTCCTACTTCCCGACTCCAAAGGCCCGTACACAGCGCGATTGCATCACAGCGAATCTGACCGCGGCTGGTCTCGACCGCTGTAACTGCACCATCACGGGTGACGATACCGACTACACCGGTGTCTTCAAACAGTCTTGCACCACACAGTTTTGCGCCTTTGATCAGTGCCGCACATAAACCAGAAGGACTGACGCGACCGTCGTCAGGAGACCACACCGCACCAATAACATCGTCACACCTCATGTGGGGCCAACGCTCCTTAGCCTCATCAACCGATATGGATTGAGTGCGCACCCCAAACAGTTTTGCTAATTCAGCCTGGCGGTTGATATGCACCAATCGATCCTGGCAGGTAGCGATTGAAAGTGATCCCTTATTGATCCAACCCGTATGCTGACCGGTTTCAGATTCAAGACTGGCATAAAGGTCAATGGAATAACGAATCAGATCGGTCAGATTTCGAGTTGAACGCAAGGCGCGAATCTGGGCTGCAGAATGCCAGGTCGTACCCGATGTCAACTGATTGCGTTCGACCAGAATGGCATCACTGATGCCACACTTCGCAAGGTGATAAAGCGTTGAACACCCCATAACGCCCCCACCAATGACGACAACAGATGCGTGTGAGGGAAGCTCGTTGATTGTTGTGTCAGTCACGGTGATCAAGCACCCCTATATGAGACAGTTAAACTCTGTCAGTCCGCAAGCTGAGGAAAAAAACTAAATTCGGCAGATTGAGAAGAAATCTATTGTTGCTACGAACTACCCTGTAGTTCAATTCGCAGTCGGACGGCCTTTGCGTAACGGCTACTGTTCGCGAACGCGCTCAACGCTCATTCGATTGACATTAAATCTCAACATTTTTGCCAAGCATTGATCAAATACAACAAGCGGCGTGCTCTGATCCAACCTTGGAGGGGAAAGTCGATTGACAAAACCGAGGGCCAACTGATATTCAGATAAAAAAGGTCTTTCCCAAATCGTAGTGGGTAGGGTTAATATGATAATGAATATTCAAGGTTGTTGATTGCAAAACAAACGGGCTAGCAGAGCAATGTAGATGCAACACTGAAAACACCAACTCACTCATTGAGCACCCGCGACGCGAAGCCTTACTGACAGGATATCGCATCAGCTGGCGTGGCACAAATCCTTGTTCAATTCCTTTCGCAATTCATCTTCGGCCCAGCGCTTCCAGCCGTGCTCTAATTTCATCCATGGGTGTCACCTCCTTGCTGAACATTCTCCTACCAGCCAACATTACTGCGTTCAATGACAACCATTTTTCCATATTAACCCTGCCTATAACGATTAAAGATGAGCCAATAAAGGAACTAGCCCGACTTTACCGAGTTCGTGGTAAATTTCGGACTGATAATTCCCGCACCATTTCTTCAGTTCCTCTCTAACTGCCTGTTTCTACCGAATATTTTCGGGCTGACAAAGCCTGCCTGAGGATATTTTAGCCTGATTAAGTGTATGACCTAATAATATAGCTGTCATTTTCTCTATTCATATTTGTGACTATAGATTGATATTACTCATTATTATGTTCTATAATACTCTCATTATTAATCATATATATGACCTATCCATGCCAAGCATCACCGCCAAGAAAATCAAGGGCAATACCTACTACTACGCCCGCCAGTCCCAACGCATCAACGGCAAACCCAAAATCGTCTGGCAAAAATACCTCGGCCGCGCCGAAGACATTATCGCAGCCAAAGACGCCGCACCGGCACCCAAAGAAGTCCTCGTCAGTGAATTCGGCGCCAGCGCCGCACTCGTCGACTTCGCCAAACAACTCAAACTCGTCGAAATCATCGACCACCACGTCCCGAAACGCTCACAGTCTGTCTCGGTCGGCTCCTATATGCTGATCGCAATCATCAACCGCTGTCTACAACCGTGCTCCAAAAATGCGCTGGCCAACTGGTACGCCAGCACGGTGCTGCCCCGATTGCTCGGCGTTGAAAGCGCCAAACTCACCGCGCAGCGCTTCTGGGACAACATGGACCGCATCTCGATTGATGCACTTCGCAATATCGAACGCGATATCGTCGCTCACATGGTGCAGCACTTCAAGGTCGATGTCAGTCAGCTGTTGTTCGATGCAACCAACTTTTTCACCTTCATCGACAGCTTCAACGACAAAGCTGAGCTCGCCCAGCGCGGGCACAGCAAGGAAGGGCGAAAATCGCTGCGCATTGTGGGTCTGGCGCTGCTGGCAGCAGCTGACCACCATGTGCCGATTCTGCATCACACTTATCCCGGCAACCAGCCTGACTCACCCACCTTTCGCAGCCTTGTCGATGCCCTGGTGGCAAGGTTTCATGAACTCGGCGAGCAGCACGATTCCGATGTCACCCTGGTGTTCGACAAAGGCAACAACTGCGAGGATAATATTGCAGCCGTACACGACAGTCCCTATCACATGATCGGCTCACTGGTGCCGACCCATCATCCAGACTTGCTGGCCGTGCCGGCACGCCAGTTCAAACCGCTCGATGAGCTGCCGGGCGTCAGCACCTGGCGCACCACCAAGGTGCTCTACGGCACCGAGTACACCGTGGTGGTGGCTAAAAACCAGAATCTGGAACAAACACAAACAGCCACCTTGCTGCGCGAGATTGCCAAGCGCAGGCAGAAACTACACGAGATTCAGTGGCAGTTGCGACGCTGGCAAACAGGGCAGATTACCAAGGGCAGGCGCCCGCGCGTGGCTGGCACTCAGAAAAAGGTCGACGAGTGTCTCAAAGCCCGACACATGAACGAGTTGTTTGATGTCTGTGTGGAGTTGACTGAACACGGGGTTCCGAAACTGACCTACCGCTTTGAGCGGCAGGCCTGGAAACATCTGCAGCGCACTTTGCTTGGTAAGCATCTGATCTTCACGGACCGCGCCGAGTGGAGTGATGCACAGATTGTACGCGGCTATCGTGCTCAGCACCATGTCGAGCGCGCCTTTCGAGACCTCAAAGATACCCAGCACATTGCCATTCGTCCCCAGTATCACTGGACGGATCAGAAAATCCAGGTGCATGTGCTGATCTGTGTGCTGGCACTGATGCTGCAAACCCTGCTGTATCGGTATTTGGGCAGTCAGGGCCAGATGCTTTCGTGCACTCAGATAATTGAACAGTTGGCGGCAATCAAAGAGGTCGGCGTGGTCTATCCGTCCAAACGCAAAGACACCTCGCCAACGATACAGATGACGCTGTCGAGCCTGTCTGAGACCCAGAAAATACTGTACAAGTCGCTACAGCTGGATCGTTATCGAGCCGGTTAGGTCACACGTCCCCAGAGAATCGTTTTGGTCCTGACATTTTCAGGAGTGTCAGGAGGTAATTCCATTGCGTCAATGAGTTACAATAGACTCTCCCAATTAATCGAACCTACTTCGCCGAGTTCAAGTTGTTGAACTCGGTAAACTCGGGCTAGAGGGATAAGTGTGAATCACCTAAGCGACGAGCCAGGCAGCAACCTGGCTTTTTATACGTTATGGTGACTACTTCTGTGAGTCTGAGCGCAATGTTCCGCCGAGCAAGAAAATAGCGTCTCTTAGTTCCATTCCTATTACGCGGGTAATTTTCTCGATTTCCAGCCCTTTATCGAATGCTTCGGAATGTATGGCTTCATATTGTTTCGGGTTGTTTGTTTTCAAATTCTCTAACAGTTTTTTTTCACAATATTCGAAGCAAAATTCTTGAACTTGATAGGAATTCAGGCCTTTTGTTCTAGGAAACAATTTCTCTGCATACTCTTTTGCAATATCAGCTGCACCAATTCTTTCAGAAACCTCATTACCAAAATCTGTCAGAGCCAAAGGACTGTTTCTTTTTTCCAATGGAATTCCAACTGCTCTGACTAGAACCCCATAAATATCTTCGTATTTTGATTCTAGCCTTTTAACCTTTAATCCTAAGCTCCCAACTTTTGAGTCTAGACTTCCAACTTTTGAGTCTAGACTTCCAACTTTTGATTCCAGACTTCTGAACATCGATTCCAAGTTTCCAACCTTTGATTCCAGACTTCTGAACATCGATTCCAAGTTTCCAACCTTTGATTCGAGAGTCCCGAACTTTGATTCCAGAGTCCCAAACTTTGACTCCAGAGTCCCAAACTTTGATTCAAAATTTCCAAATTTTGACTCCAAACTGTCGTGTTTCGACTCCAAGCCATCTATTTTTTCTTTAATATTTTCGATGTTGACTTCAATTTTGGTTTTCCAAACAGGTATCTTCCAAAACAGAAATGGTATGGCGAATATGATCATCCATGGCGCAGACTTCTCGATTATTCCCTGCAACGAAGAAATATCTGGCATTTTGGAGCCCTCTTTTAAAAGTTCAATTAAAGCGAATCAGAAGCATCTCGGATAAATGAATCCCTTCTAACTTATTTTAATCAGTTTAACAATATATTATCATTCAATCATCGATATTTTCTTTAAATAATATATTTGAGGCAAGATCAATCACTCTAGATTCAAACCTGTTGCTTACGTTACTGGATATTGTCTATTCAACTAATTTTCGCGTCGAAATTAACTTTACAATTCGAATGTTTGATCACTCAGACCAGTGTGAGGCTATTGCCCGGATGAGACTTGGTTCCACGAACGAGAAATAACTGTCGCTCGGTCACATCATTCACATTCAACTCTTCCAGCATTTTGCGAGCGAGGCTCCGATCAAAGTGCGATGAGGCAGGCATGTAGCGAAAGGTAAGACCCGCGCGACGCTTTCCAGAACAATTGGGTTCTGCACCATGGACCATGTAAGCATCATGCAAGGAAAACATCCCGCGTTCAAGAATCAGATCTTTGGGTGTGAACTTATTCTGAAAATCTGTGTCCAGTTCCTGGTTCAGAACCAGTTGCTTACTGTTATTTAATGAATGGGGATAAATCTCTCTCGATTTGTGACTACCAGGAACGATTCTTAGACAACCGTTGTCGCGTGTCGCTGGATCAATTGCAATCCAAACGGTTGTTGTTTCAAGTGGCTTAATGGGCCAGTACTGTGCATCCTGGTGCCATGGAGTCGTTTTCCCCTTGATTGGGCTTTTACAAAAAAGCGCCGAGCTCCAAACAATAATATCGGGACCGATGAGTTGTTCGACGATGTCCAATACTTCAGGCAACATCGCAAACTCAAGCCAGGTTCGGTCTTTTTCGATCAGGGCTGGCAGATAGTTGGTATCCAGGTCAGGACGGGAATCAAACAACGCCAGCATCTGTCGCTCCATTGCGTCAACCGTCTCATTGCTGAGTTTAAATGGGGCGGTAATTTGTCCGTCGTTTAAGTAGGCTTCAACACACTTGGTACTTAATTTCACTCACGATACTCCAGTTTAAACAACTTTTAACCCAATAACACTCAGGACCAAGTCGCAATCCGCGCAGGTGCGACTGACTGACGGTCCAGAACAGCTTGCGGCGGTAATTCAGACTCACTTCCATCGGCAACCGAGCTGCTATTCGGACTCATTTAGCGTTCGGCAACACCTTCTTAGTTGAAAGGCTGAGTTACCTTATACAATAGCGCGACTTTACACTCATCCGTGATTCAGAGTTGATTTAATCGCACGATGAGATCCAACCACCCATTCAATGCGGTTGGCACTGATGTTGCGCAGTGAATGATCACACACTCACAGGATTACCCTGACTTATGAAATTTCAACTGGCCATAAATCTCGAAAGAATGGATAAGCGCACGGACATGGTTGAAGTTGCGCGCCACTTTCTTGAAATGGTGCAAATGGCGGATCGCGGTGGATTCAACATTGTCTGGGCTGCCGAACACCATGCTTTGGAGATGACCATTGCACCCAACCCATTCCAGATTCTGAGTTGGCTGGCTGCCCACACGGATCAGATTCGCCTCGGCTCAGCAGTGGCAGTTGCCGCTTACTGGCATCCAATCAACCTCGCTGGAGAAGCTGCATTTGTTGATTTAATCAGTGGTGGACGGCTTGAATTTGGGATTGGATCAGGGGCATATCAGCGAGAATTTGATCGCCTTAAACCGGGACTCAAACAGGCCGATGCCTATCGATACGTGCAGGAAATGTTGCCAGTCGTCAAGAAATTGTGGGCGGGTGATTATGAACACAACGGTGAATTCTGGTCGTTTCCAAGTGCAACCTCAGTTCCGAAACCTCTACAAAAGCCGCACCCGCCTATTTGGGTAGCTGCTCGATCTCCAATCACCTTTGACTACGCGGTCCAAAATGACTGCAACATCATTTCGTGGCCACTCACCCGACCATTTTCGGAGGTGGAACTCTACCGCCAACGGTTGGATGAGTCAATGGCAAAGTTTCCACTATGCCAACCACCCTCCCTGGCAATGATGCGACACACCGCGCTTTACACCTCTCCGCAAGTCAGGGATGAAGTTATCGCAGCCATTCAATTGAACATGGGTATGTTTCAAAACGTGTTTTTCCATCCCGGCGATGTAATCAATGGCTTTCCCCGCGTCATTCCACTCGATGAGCTGGCAGAAAAGGAGCAATTTAATCCTGCCATGCTCGAACAAAATCTTATGTTTGGAACGCCCGAACAAGTCATCAAGAAACTCAAAGCATACGAGCAGGCGGGTATCGATGAATTTGTCTACTATGCCAGTATGGGGCTTGATCACCAAGTGCAGAAAGACTCACTGAAGCTATTTTGTGAAGAAGTGATTCCTGCGTTCACTTGACGTCATTCGCGCTTCACATTGTCGATTGAAACCCACTTGAGCCAAAACTGCTTCGCACCTGATTGTCAAATCATTCCAACTCATGATCAGATCTGCAAACGGTACCGCGTATAACCTGACCGGCAACCGGCAAAACCCTGCAGTCGTCCTGATTCATGGTCTGGGTCTCACAAGTGCGATGTGGCAGGCGTACATCCCCGCGTTTTCAACCGATTTCCACGTGCTCACCTACGACCTTTACGGTCATGGTGAAAGCACCGCGCCACCATTGACTCCCTCATTAGCTGTTTTCTCTGACCAACTCCGTGACCTGCTTGATGAAGTCAACATCGATGAATGCTCAATCATTGGCTTTTCACTGGGTGGAATGATCAATCGTCACTTCACAATCGATTTTGCCCATCGAGTTCGGTCACTGATCATTTTGAACTCACCCCATGAACGCGCACCTCACGAACAACAGCAGGTAGAAGCGCGAGCCATGCAAACCCACCAAGGAGGACCCGCAGCGACACTGGAGAGCACACTCAAGCGCTGGTTTACCCCTGAATTTATGGCGCACTGTCCTGCAACGATCAACCAGGTACGCGAGTGGGTGTTAAATAATGAACCCGTGGTTTATGCAAAGTGCAGATGGGTGCTTGCCAACGGCGTTCGGGAACTGATCCGGCCGCAACCACCCATTCAAAAACCAGCCCTGGTAGTAACGTCGGAAAATGACAGTGGCAGTACACCTGCAATGACTCATGCTATCGCGTCAGAAATTAATGGCGCAAAAACAGTCATCGTCCCGTCTCTACAACATCTGGGACTGCTGGAAAAACCCGACATTTTTATTGCGATGATGCGCGAATTTCTGGAGGATTCCGGATGACTGTCATGACCGGTGGCCGGGCCGTTGTAGAATCGCTGCGCGCCGAAAATACCAAGCACGTATTTGGCCTGATTGGTTCAGCGGCCATGGAAATATTTGATGCACTGTACGATGCCACTGACTTAAGATTCATCGGCGTACACGATGAGCGAACCGGAATGCATATGGCAGACGGTTACGCACGAGCATCGGGTCTGCCTGGTGTCATGATTGCCGGTCAAAACGGACCCGGAGCAACCAACCTGGTCACCGGCCTCGCCCAGGCCAAAGCCTCGTTCTCTCCGGTCATTTCAATCGCAGGCGCATTGTCCAGTGAACACATCTATCGAGATGCGTTTCAGGAAGTTGATCAACAAGCCCTGTTTGGCCCGGTTACCAAACAGACCTGGACGGTTACGCAAACCTCCAGAATACCAGAAACCTGTCGCGACGCGTTTCGTCAAGCCATGGCATACCCACGTGGTCCGGTGCAGATTAATTTACCCCGCGACATACTGGCCGGTTCGTCGGATTATCCCGAATTCCAGGCAGCTACCCGCTATCGTCCCGGTGGCACTCCGGTAGCCTCCACCGATGCGATTAAGAAGGCAGTTCAATTGTTGAACTCAGCCTCTCGTCCAGTCATCATCGCTGGCGGCGGGATCAAGAACTCCAGACAATCATCCGAAACCCTGAACCTGGCGCACTACCTGAATGCCCCAATTGTGACTTCACCCGGGCACGGCGATGCCATTGCATTCGATCACCCCTTGAATGCCGGTCAAATGGGTCCCCGCGGCAATCCGGTTGCCTCTGCACTGACTCGACAAGCCGATGTCATCATCGCACTGGGCACCCGACTCGGATTCAACTCCACGTTCTACACCTATGCCGATCTCAATCCTCAAGCCGAAATTATTCAGGTTGAACTTGACCAAAAAGCAATCGGCCGCTATTTCCCGGTGACACTCGGGATCTGGGCTGATGCACCAACCGTTGCCGGACAGTTGGTACAGGCTTTATCCGACAAACCGCAATATGATCGTACCAGTCAGTGGCATTCACAATATCTGGAACAACGACGGATTTACCTGCTACAGCGGGACGAGCACGCTGACCTTGAGTGCCTGCCAATTCAACCGGCAGGACTATTTCGATTACTGCGTGAAACGCTACCGCAAAATGTAATTTACACCATGGATGCCGGCACCCTTTGCCTACAGGCCACTGACGCGCTGAATTACTGGCAAACGCCATCGTTAATCACACCACTGGATTTTGGACTGATCGGCTTTTCGTTTGCCTGTGGACTGGGTGTCAAACTGGCTGCACCGCAGCGTACAGTCGTCAGTCTGATGGGTGACGGTGGATTCGGCATGACACTGTCAGAGTTGAGCACTGCAGTTGACTATGGCATTAACACCATTACCATCGTAATGAACAATCAGTGCTGGGGTGCCGAGAAGGCTTATCAGCGAGATTTTTTTGATCGTCGCTACATCGGTGCGGATATCAGCAGTCCGCCATTCGACAAAATCGCTCAGCTCTATGGTGCTGCCGGGTTCCGAGCGGAATCAATCGCTGAGGTAGATGAAGCACTACGCGCGGCACTCGACTGTCAAAAACCAGCCGTGATCGATGTCGCAGTTGATCCCGAAGCCCTGTTCAGCTTTCGGCGGGACTCATTTAAACACCGCGGTGGCTGAAACCGCACTGGATACTTTTTTGTAATCCTCAATATTGGCCATGACTGAAAGTATTATCTCCGGACTTGATACACCCTCGCTGATCTCAGACTTGCAGAATCGACTGGATGAAGTGGCCGATGAACACACAAAAACATGGTTCGAGAACTATGTTAAGCACACCATTTCGTACCGCGGCGTCAAGACGCCCGAAGTCACTCGAGTGGTGGCTGCATGGCGACAGTCTCATGCGCTGCAGCAACTCCCGAATGAAGCGGGTCTCGATTTGGCCGCAGCCTTGATCCGTCAAGACCATGCCGAAGATAAATTCGCGGGTATTGTATACATCCAGAAAAATCTGCTGAAACGCATAGAGGCCAATCTCTTGCTGGAAACAGCCGAAAGCCTGTTTTCCTTCGGTGCATTCGTTGATTGGTCGACGACTGACTGGTTTTGTGTGCGCGTGCTCGGACCGGCAATCGCCCATCACGGAGAACCGGCCGCAACGCGTATCGCAGGTTGGTGCAGGCAAGCTGACATCTGGAATCGACGTGCCGCGATTGTGCCTTTCAGATCAGTAGTTCGTGATCAGAGGTTTCTGCACCTGATCGAATCAACCATCGCCGCCCTTGTCAAGGAACAAGAGAGGTTCATCCAGACGGGGGTAGGCTGGGTGATCAGTGATTTGTCAAAAGTGAATCCGCGTATTGCAGAAGCGCTGATTGAACGGCACTTTGATGATCTGTCCGTTGAAGTCATTCGCAGGCATACAAAATACCTGCCTGATCATCAAAGTTATAAAGCGAGGAAACGAGCTGCCGCCTAACAATCAGCCGGCTTTTGCCTGCTTGTGTCAATTGGCCTATTGCAAACGCTATGCCGACCAAAAGTCGGCATAGCGTTTTGCTCGTACAGGCGATCAGACAGATTTACTATCCGCCTTTTTCAGTGTCCTTGAACTTGCCCTGAATGACCCGGTCAATGACGATTGCGCAGAACAGGATGGCTATACCAGCCAAAATCCCCTGTCCTTTGGCAGCGTACTGCAATGCGACCAGCACATCATAACCGAGACCCTTGGCATCAATCAGCGCGGCAATAACCACCAGAGACAAACACATCAGAATTGTCTGGTTAACACCCGCCATGATACTGGGCGTTGCTAAAGGTACTTCAATGTCGCGCAAAATTTGTGCGTTGGTTGCGCCAAAAGCACGTGCGGCCTCGACAACATCCTTCGGAACCTGTTTGAGACCGAGGGTGGTCAACCGAATGATCGGTGGCAAGCCAAATATCATTGATGCCAAAATGCCTGGTGGTTTACCGGTTCCAAAAAACGCAATAATCGGAATCAGGTAAACGAAAGATGGCATCGTCTGCATCAAATCCAGAATCGGGCGCGCGAAGTTAAATGCACGCTGACTGCGAGCAAACCACACACCCAATGGGATTCCAATGGCCACACACAGAAATGATGCGGTCCCAAGCAGTGCGACCGTCGCCATGCTCTTCTCCCAGAATCCGAGCACTGCAATGTAGGCCATCGCGGCTGCCGTAAATATGGCAACTCGTACACCTGCACTGCGGTAAGCGAAAATCAGTATGACTGCCATTACCACCGGCCACGGCGTTGCAACCAGAAAAGTTTCGACACCATCGAGAATAATTCGTATCCCTCTCGATACGCCGAAAAACAGGAACGCAAAATTTTGTGATGCGAGATCAAACCAGTGATCAATCCAAGCGGAAATCAACTGGTAGTAAGTATTGCCGATTGGAAATTCAGCAACGATGTCAGGCGGATTGGTTGCGGTAAATCGAACCAGAGTTACTGCATAAACGAATGCAATAATGGCCAAACCGAGTGTACCAATGGACCAATTCAGTCCCGAGCGAACGGTCCTGTCGCCGCGCCACCTCGAATACTGTCTTTCGTACGCGATATTCGCGATCCACCCCTCAAACACTTTCATCAAAGCCAGTCCAATAACGGCAATAATCAGCAGCTGAGTGCCGCCAGCTTTGATGGCCTCGCCTTCCTCAATGGCTTTATCGCGGGCCGCGGCTAATTTCTCAGCGCGTCCCATGAAAGACTCGGCGCCTTCTGTGTCGCCTTTCTCGCGAGCGGTCTCAACCCGTTCAAGCATGCGTTCGTAGTTCGCTTGCATGCGATCGGCACGGTCGAACTTGTCGCCACCAAGATCGCCCCACAATCCCGAACCCAGCATCACCAGCAGGACCATTTCAACGACTGAAAAAATCCAGAACAAACCCCACAATCCACGGGCGGTTGCCCACAGCGGACCGAATATGGCTGAACCCCAGTTAAAAGTCCAACAATAGCCATTCTGGGAAGACTGAATACGTTTGAATTCACGCGTGTAGAAATCGCCGTTTTGACCGGCGAACTCTCGCACGGAATCGGAGATATCAACTTCTGGAATTTCTTCCAGAATCTCAACAGTGCTTAGTGTTTCTGCCATTTAATGATCCTCCTGTCGCTGAAATCGTCCCTGAACAATTCGATCGAGCATCATCGCACAGAACAATATGGCAAGACCCGACAAAATTCCCTGACCTTTCGCGACGTATTGCAACGCGGTCAACACTTCCTGTCCCAAGCCTTTCGCTCCGATCAACGAAGCAATGACAACCATTGACAGGCTCATCAGAATTGTCTGATTGACACCGGTCATAATCGCCGGCGTTGCCAGCGGCAGTTCGACACCAACTAGAATCTTCCACTTGGTGGCACCGAATGCAACCGCTGCTTCCTTCACATGTCCGGGCACTTGACGTAAGCCCAGTGCAGTCAGTCGCACCACCGGTGGCATTGCGAATATGATGGTCGCCAACACACCTGGAACGCGACCCGTGCCAAAAAATGCAATGATCGGAATCAGGTAAACGAACGGGGGTATTGTCTGCATCAAGTCCAGAATTGGCCGCGCAACAGCATACGCGCGCTCGCTCCGTGAGAACCAAATGCCCAATGGTATGCCTATCGCAACACAGAAAAGTGCCGCAGCACCAACCAGGACAATACTGACCATACTTGCTTCCCACAGGCCTAAAAAACCGATATAGACTAAGGCTGCACTGGTAAATATCGCGACCCGAATACTGGCGACCCGCCAGGCGATCACGACTAGAAACACCGCCACAACGGGCCAAGGTGCATCAACCAGTAACAGTTCAACCCCATCCAGAACGGCCTGGGCCCCAGCTGTTATGCCATCAAATAGTCCAGCCCCAGCTTCAGAGGTGCGATCAAACCAGTTATCCAGTGCGTTCGAACTGTTGGTGAAGTAAGTTCCACTGATTGGCACATCGGTGAGCCATTCGGCAGGATTCGATACGGTAAACCGGTACATTGTCAATGGCACCATCACGATCAACAGAGCCAGCGCGTAAACCAATCGCTTCATACTGAAGCCACTGGCAACTTTATGATTCACCCGCCACGCCGAATATTGCAGCTCATAGAGCCGATTGGCATAGCGTCCCTGTATGTAGCGCAATAGCACGAACAGGGCAATCCCAACCACCAGGTAAATCCACCAGCTGCTGGCTGCAGCCTGCGCCTGCAGGGTCGCTGCCTCGGCAGCTTTTTCCAGGTTCAGTGCAATTTCGACCGATGACTCTGCAGTATCCCCGCCAGTTACACCCGCTACTCCGGCATCCAGCCTGATTTCATGTGCACGCTTGGTGAATTGTGCGGCTTCCGCCATTTTCTCAGCACCAAGGTCACCCCATAGTCCGCGGCCGATCTGTACCAGTGCCAGGAGTTCTGATATGGTAAACAACCAAAACAGATTCCACAGCCCCCGCCCGGCGCACCAGGCCGGACCGAACAGCATCGCCGCTTTATTCCACGGTGTAACCGTTTCACTTGAGCTTTGAATCGCAGCAAAACTCTCGACATAATAGTCGGCGTTATCCTGCGCGAATTCCCGGATTGAATCCGACAGATCAATCTTGGGAATTTCTTTCGTTACATCAGGTTTTGTACTCTCTGCCATCACTTACCATCCCTGATTCCCTGCAGCAGCCGATCCTTCGACACAACACCGATGTCATTTCCATTGTCATCGGTAGTCACTGTCGGCTGCGTGGTTTTCACAGCAACATCAATCAGGTAGTCCAGATCAACGTCTTGCGAGACTCGCGGCGATCGACTTAAGTCCTCACCTTCAGCAGGTTGGTAATCGCCAATCGGAGTTTGAATCGTATGGGCAAAAACCAACTTGAGTTTTGAGATATTTTGTACAAAGTCCCGCACATAATCATCTGCGGGGTTGGTAACAATTTCTTCCGGAGTACCGATCTGAACAATACGGCCATCCTTCATGATTGCGATGCGCGTACCCAAACGAATCGCTTCGTCAAGATCATGAGTGATAAACAGCGTGGTCTTGTGTAACTGCTCGGACAGCGCCATAAACTGATCCTGCAACTGGCGCCGAATCAGTGGGTCAAGTGCACTGAATGGTTCATCCATCAGCAGCACGTCAGGGTCTGACGCCAGTGCTCTGGCGAGACCGACCCGCTGCTGCATACCGCCTGATAATTCTCGAGGAAACCGGTCTTCGAATCCGTCTAGGCCAACAAGCGATAAGGAGTGCTGCGATACATCCCAGCGACGCGACTTAGATTCGCCACGTATCTCCAGTGGATAAGCAACGTTGTCTCTAACGGAACGGTGCGGTAGCAACGCCATATGCTGAAATACCATGCCAATCCGTTTGGCGCGCATTTCTCTCAGTGCAGTTGGTGAGAGCTTCATCACATCTTCACCCAAGAGGTGAATTTCCCCGGATGTCGGTTCGATCAATCGATTGACATGGCGAACCAAAGTCGATTTACCGCTACCGGACAATCCCATAATGCAAAAAATCTCACCACGACGAACGTTGAAGCTGCAATCGGCAATACCAACGACCGCGCCGTATTTCTCCAACACTTCCGCCTTGCCGATACCTTCGGACTTGACAGCCTGCATTGCTTCATCCGCGCGCTCCCCAAATATTTTCCATGCGTTTTTGAGTTCTATTACTACGTCTTTCATTATTTGCTCGGTATCTGTTATCTACAGATTGTGGTGATTCAAATCAACCAGTCAGTCGACTGGTTATCTGGTAAAAAAATAGCGGCGCAATGTCATCAAACATTGCGCCGCCAACATTCTAAATTCCGATGGTTGCGAGGTTAATATCCGGTACCATCTGTTGAATTAATCATCAACTACCGTAACCAGGCGTCAATCACATCTGGATTATTGTCGACAAATTCACGGGCCACATCAGCCAGGCTTTCCTTTTCAACAACAACTTTGAAAACGAAACTGCTCACCTGATCAGTGGTCAGTTGAATTTTACTCAAGACAGCTGCTGCTTCCGGCTGCGACTCTTCCAGAGCTTTTGCGAAGTGAATGTGCAGATTAGCATCTTTCCAGGCGACACCAGCGGTGGAATTTTCCAGCCAATTGGGGTCATCCGTTGGTTGGAAGACTACCCACTTGTCAGGATCATGTGCCGGCTCTTCCAAGACAACCAAATCATGCAATGCAAACATATGGTGTGGCGTGTAGCAGAAAAATACAAACGGCTTTTCCTGTTGTACTGCTGCATCGAGATTCGCCAGTGCCAAGGTTTCATCCATCTCGGAGAGTTCCAGAGTCTGGTCATAACCATAACTCTTTGCCCGGACTTTCTCAACATTGGTGGATGCCCAACCGGTTGCACCAATCCAGATCTCACCCTTGCCATCGCCATTCGAATCAAACTGCGAGGCGACCGCCGGGTCAGTCAAGTCGGTTATCTTGCTAACGCCCAAGGTATCAGCCGTGTACTTGGTTACACAAATGCCCTGGAATGCAGTTACACCATTCTCGTTCCTAATTACTGTTCCCTTGCCTTCAACGTAGGTTTCATAGAGATTCTGTTGATTCGGCAACCAGACTTCCGGATGGACGTGCATACTGCCTTTGTCCATAGCTTCAAATACAACTGGATTCGTACCATTTTGCACTTCGACTTCCAGGCCAAGATTGTCTTCGAGCACGACCTTAATCAGATGTGCAGTTGCTTGAACAGACACCCAGTTCGGTGACCCCACTACGACATCGGCGGCTTGAACAGTACCGACCATCATCAGGAACGCGGCACCCGCAGTCAGTGTGCGTTTCAATAACTTCATTATTTACTCCTAAAATTACTTAAAGATTTATCGTAATTACAATTTACAGTTAATCCCCTAAAGAATACCTACAAGTGTATTTCATTTGTCGTGGATTCTGTGCTCTTTATAGTATGTTTGCCGTTTATTTGCTAAGTTTTTACTCTTGAGTCTGTTTTTTTCCACTATCGGTAGAGTCAAGCAGTCTGCTCAACCGCTAACTGATCCCCAACGGTTGCAGCGGCAGTGATCGCTGGACTGCAAGAAAAGCGGTCAATCGAACCGCAAAAACCGCCCGTCGGCGTGCGGAGGCACTCCTGCACGCCGTAAGGCTCGCGGCGCTATCGCAATGATTTAACCGATCAAGCGAACACCACACCAATTTGATCCATGGGCAGGTGTGTGACGCGCGGTCCATTGACCGCGATGGCGTTGGCCAGCGCAGGTCCAGCCGGTGGCAAGCCGGGTTCCCCCACACCTGTTGGCTGTTCGCGCGACGGCACAATATGGGTTTCAATCGCACTGATGTCGCCGATACGCAACGGTGCGTATTGCGGAAAGTTTGACTGATTCACCACACCATTGTTGAAGGTGATTTCATTGCGCATTACGTGACCCAACCCATAACCGATGCCACCTTCCATTTGTGCTTTAATCACATCCGGATTAACAGGGATACCACAATCAACTGCGCAGGTGACTTTCTCAATGTGGACTGCACCCGCAGCATTGCGAGAAATCTCAACCACCTCGGCAACGTAGCTGCCAAACGATTTATGCAACGCAACACCGCGAGTCCGTCCCGCATCCACCGGTGTGTTCCAGCCGGACTTTTCTGCCACCAAACGCAGTACCCCGGCAAGACGCTGTTGGTCCGGTGTACCTCCCGAAAGATAAGCCAACCGGTACTCAACGGGGTCGCGACCTGCGGCCGCGGCCGCCATGTCCATCATGCTCTCCATGACGAAAGCTGTATGGCTGTGTCCGACCGAACGCCACCAACTCACAGAGATGGGTGTCGCAGTATCAGTCAACCCGACAAAATGCCCCGGAATAGCGTACGGCGTATCGTTGACACCTTCAACTGACGACCCGTCAACCCCGTCGCGAACGACAAAGCTTTCAAGTGGGGTACCCTTGAATATGGATTTCAGTGCAACGCGATGGTCCCATGCGACGATATCGCCAGCGGCATTGAGTCCAATTCTGACTCTGTGTGCGGCCGCAGGTCGGTAAAACCCGCCGCTCAAATCATCTTCACGCGACCAGACGAGCTTGACCGGTTGCGTTCCACCGAACAACGCGAAGGCCATTGCAGCTTCAACCTGGTAATCAGCGCTTGGTGTTGCGCGGCGACCAAAAGTCCCGCCTGCATAAAGCGTGTTGACCTGAACTTTCTCAGGTGGTAATTGCAAGACTGCTGCCAATGCACCGTTGCCGCCCGAGGGAAACTGGCTGCCATCATGCAGAATGACACCGTCCTCGGTTGGCTCGATGGTGCAAGTCAAAGGTTCCATGGTCGCATGCGCGAGGAACGGTTGGTAAAAATCCTGCTCGATGACGGTTGCCGCACCGGCCAATGCAGTTTGCACAGATTCCGGACTGTCGCCCTTGGCGATGAACGCAGGGTCGGCATTTACTGCAGCCATGAGTTCAGCCTTGATCTCTTCGGAACTGCGATTCTCGGCAGTGGAGAGATCCCATTCAGCACTGATCACCTTACGCGCCTGGAACGCGGGCCAAGTGTCCTCACCATAAACCGCAACCCCCATGCCATTTGGGAGCGCGACAGCTTTGATGAAACCCGGCACAGCAGTCGCCGCGCTGGCATCGAAGGACACAAGCTTGCCGCCAAATCGTGGACTTCGCAAGATCACCGCGACCACCTGATCGGCAAGATGCATGTCCATTGCATACTGCGCAGTGCCCGTCACTTTGGGCTGATTGTCACGTCGCGCGGTTGCTGGATTGCCAATCAGGGTGAATTCATCGGGAGTTTTGAGTGGTGGTTCAGCTGGAACGCTTTGCGCCGCCGCGGCAGAGACAAAATCTGCAATCGGCGCGGCCTTACCTGCACCCGAAATTACGCCATCAGCAATCTTGAGATCAGATGCGGCCACACCCCACGTTTGTGCTGCTGCCGATATCAGCATCTCCCGTGCGGCGGCACCGGCCTGACGATACTGCATATAGGAATTGGCCAATGATGAAGAGCCGCCGGTGCCCTGAAAGCCAAATGCCAGATTGGCATAAAGCTTCGGATTATGTGGCGCAAATTCTACGTTGACTTCATCCAGGTTCACACCAAGTTCTTCTGCGATCAGTGTCGTCAGTCCCGTTGCAGTACCCTGCCCACACTCGAAATGTTTGATGACCGCTGTCACCTGACCATCAGGTGACAGTCGAACAAATGGATTAAATTCGGTTGTTGATGCGGCTGCCGCCGTGACGACAGCTGGACTGCCCGGCGCAAACCCCAACACGAGAGAGCCCGCTGACAATACCGAAACGCGCTTTAGAAAATCCCTGCGGGAAACTTGTACGGTCATGAATTAACCCTCCAGAATTTCGGCTGCGCGCTGGACTGCAGCACGAATTCGCTGATAAGTGGCACAGCGACAGGCGTTGCCCCACATATGCTGTTCAATTTCTGCAACGGTTGGTTTTGGATTGGTGCTCAGTAATCCTACCGCCGACACGATTTGCCCTGACTGACAGTAACCACACTGAACGACGTTGAGTTCAGTCCAAGCCTGCTGCACGGCAGCCGCCACCGGTGAATCCAGACCTTCGATAGTTTGTACCGTTTTACCCGCCAGGGACTCGACCGGGGTCACGCAGGACCGGGTCGGTCTGCCATCCACCAGAACTGTGCAGGCCCCACAGAATGCGACACCACACCCAAACTTGGTCCCGGTGAGTTTAAGCCGGTCGCGTAATACCCATAGCAGCGGCATTCCCTGCTCTGCTTCTACGGTGTGTTGGCTACCGTTAATGTTGATATCTGCTTGCATACAAAAAGCGTCTCCACAGCCGCATTAAAAGTATTGAATTTGATCATTTGAGACAAATTCTGAATTGAATAGTTGCTAGCTGATTGCAGCGATTCCACTGTGCTACATGCTTATCTTTGCTGCAGTAACCACGAAATCTACTTTAGCTGGATTCACACAGTTGAGAATAGCGGGTACGTTCAGCAGCCCTGGCTGAATTCAAACCAAGTAGACTGGCTGCTGAACGAAAGTGACGGCTGCAATCGTGATCTTGTTCAGACCCGCGCAGGCGTTTTATACAAACTTACTGGGCAAGACGCTCAGCATGAAACTGAATGTGCTCTTCAATGAAACTCGAGATAAAGTAATAACTGTGATCATAGCCCGGCTGCATTCGTACACGCACGGGTTGCTGTGCGGCCTCACATGCTGCTGAAAACAGTGCCGGTTTCAATTGTTCCTGTAAAAATCCATCAGCATCGCCCTGATCAATGAGAATGTCTCCGCTTGTGCAACCCTGCTTGATGAGTTCCGTCGCGTCATACTGCGTCCAATTTGCTTCGTCAAGACCCAAATATCCACTGAATGCCTTTTGTCCCCAAGGACACTGGATGGGGGCACAAATCGGAGAAAACGCACTGATTGAACGGTAGCAATCTGGATTCTTCAGGCCGATTGTCAGCGCACCGTGACCGCCCATGGAATGGCCGGTAATGCCCTGACGTTGCGCATCGACTGGAAACTGGCTCAATACCAACTCTTGCAATTCTTCAGTGACATAGGAGTACATACGGTAGTTATCCGACCACGGCATTTCCGTCGCGTCCACATAGAATCCGGCACCTGTGCCAAAATCGTAGCTTTCGTCTTCACCGGGAACTCCAGCGCCACGCGGGCTGGTATCCGGTGCGACAACAACCAAACCGTGACGGGCGGCATATTGCTGCGCACCAGCCTTAACTGTGAAATTCTCCTCAGTACAGGTTAACCCCGACAGATACCAGAGCACCGAGCAATTTTCTTCGGCGGCAGCTGGCGGAACAAACACAGAAAACTTCATTGGCGTGCGGGTGCATACAGAATCGTGCTGATATATTCCCTGCACGCCACCAAAGCAGCGATTTAGGCTAACGGTTTCCATCAAATCACTCAGTCATAGAGGACAACACTTCGAATTGATTCGCCTGCGTGCATCAGATCAAATGCCTCATTGATTTGGGTCAATGGCATAGTATGGGTAATCATATCATCAATGTTGATCTTGCCATCCATGTACCAATCGACATATTTTGGAACGTCGGTACGACCGCGGGCACCGCCAAATGCCGTTCCGCGCCAAACTCGCCCGGTCACCAGCTGGAAGGGGCGCGTGCTGATTTCCTCGCCCGCACCGGCAACACCAATAATGACACTCTCGCCCCAACCTTTGTGACAACATTCCAATGCCGCACGCATCAAGTTGACGTTACCGACACACTCAAAGCTGAAATCCGCGCCACCGTTGGTGAGTGCCACAATGTACGGTGCGAGATCCTCTTCAACCTCGTTGGGATTGACAAAATGTGTCATGCCAAACTGTCTCGCAAGCTCTTCACGCGCCGGGTTGATATCGACGCCAACGATCATACCGGCACCTGCAATTCTGGCACCCTGGATGACATTGAGTCCAATGCCGCCCAAACCAAAAATAACCACGTTATCACCCGGCTGAACCTTGGCCGTATTGATCACTGCGCCGATACCGGTCGTTACGCCACAACCGATGTAGCAGACTTTGTCAAATGGTGCATCCTCCCGAATTTTGGCCACCGCAATTTCTGGTAACACGGTGTAGTTTGAAAAAGTTGATGTTCCCATGTAGTGGTAAATAGGATTACCCTCCAATGAAAAGCGACTGGTTCCATCGGGCATGATGCCGCGACCCTGGGTTTCACGAATCGCCTGACAAAGATTGGTTTTACCGCTGGTACAGAAATTACATTGTCGGCATTCCGGTGTATAGAGGGGAATGACATGGTCGCCTTTGTTAACGCTGGTTACACCGGGACCAATATCAACCACAACACCGGCACCCTCATGGCCGAGAATGGCTGGAAAAATGCCCTCTGGATCAGCCCCGGAGCGCGTGAATTCATCCGTGTGGCAAACGCCAGTGGCTTTAATCTCTACTAGGACCTCACCTGCTTTCGGACCGTCGAGATTGACTGTTTCAATTTCTAGTGGTTTGCCCGCTTCGTAGGCAACAGCTGCTTGTGTTTGCACGTTTACTCCTCCTGAATATTAACTGATCGGTTGTGGCTGATTATAAATGTCACCGCGCGAGTCATTTTGAAATTCGATGGAACCGCGAATCTCCACCTTGATGAGGTATATTTTCACGCTATTCACATTAATTGATATTTGTTTTTGATTACCTCTACTCCGAGTCGCGTTTGAATCATCGCCTTCAATCTGGTCTTTATGAGGAACTTCTGACTGCCGCGCTGGCCGCTGAAGCAAGCGATCGAGAACACGACGGTTGGAACATCAAAATTGAACAGGCCGACCCAACAATGCGCGCGGAGATTTTATCCCGATATGTGTACGACCTTGTACGCCATGCACTTGATCAGGTTCCGGGCAAAGACCACGAGCAGACAGTCAATCAAATTTCCCTGGTTAATCGGCTGGCGGCAACGCTATCCGAGAATGACACTGAAACCCGGATCAATGATAACGACTCTGTACAGTTACTGCTTGAAGCTGCCTACCAGACCGGTTTAGGCAGTGAGTTTCTACCTCGTCCAATACGGTCGTTACGTCAAACTGGTCTGTTGGTTAATGGTCGGAACGACGTGCAAATTGCGGCAGAAATTGTCCGGGAAATCCCAAGTGCCGATCGTATTGATCTGCTGTGTGCATTCATTCGGTTTTCAGGGTTGAGATTGTTTCATAACGAACTTAAAGAACGGATTGATACCGGCGCCAGAGTTCGAGTCATCACCAGCGTCTATACAGGTTCAACTGAACGTAAAGCGTTGGACCGACTGGTCAAAATGGGTGCTGAAGTTCGGGTCTCTTATGATGTGCAGCGGACCCGTCTGCATGCCAAGGCGTGGCTGTTTAATCGGAATAGTGGGTTTCATACCGCCTATATCGGTTCTTCAAATCTCACCTATAGCGCGCAAGTTGACGGCCTTGAGTGGAATGTAAGGCTCAGTGCAGTTGAAAATCCAGAGGTCATTCAACGCTTTGAGGCAACCTTTGAGCAGTATTGGCAGGAACCCGAATTTGAACCTTACATACCGGAACGTGATGCTGAGCGGCTCGACCAAGCACTGTCTAAACCGGAGGCCAATGACAAAACCGACAGTCGGCCTACAGTGCTCTTCGATGTCGTTCCCAAACCTCATCAATCCACTGCCCTTGAGGCACTCGAATCAGAACGGCGACTGGGACACTACCGCAATTTGGTCGTTGCCGCGACCGGCGTCGGAAAAACCTGGATCGCAGCATTTGACTACAAACAACTTGAGAATCAAGGCCTGGCTAAATCCATGCTATTCGTTGCCCATCGAGATGAGATACTTCGCCAGAGCCAGCTGGTGTTTCAAATCGTTCTTCGCGATACCGCGTTTGGAGAACGATTAGTAGCAGGTGAACGTCCAACATCAGGGCGACACGTATTCGCATCAATCCAGTCGCTTACCAATCAAATTGACAACATCCAATCCAACGACTTCGATGTCGTCATAGTCGATGAATTTCACCATGCCGCAGCGGCCAGCTATGACCGACTTCTAAACCGCTTGAGTCCCAAAATCCTGCTGGGTCTGACCGCTACACCAGAGCGAACGGACGGTCAATCGGTACTTGAATGGTTTGAGGGTCGCATCGCCTACGAATCGCGACTTTGGGATGCACTCGACCAGGGACTGCTGTGCCCTTTTCACTATTTTGGCATCAATGATGAAACCGACTTGTCAGCCATCCGATTCGAACGAGGCAGATATGTTGCAGGCGAGCTGAATAACGTACTCAGCGGTGATCACATGCGTGCCCTACGTATAAAAAACGCAGTGGAAGAATATCATCCGGATGCAACTAAAATGCGAGCACTGGGATTCTGTGCGGGAGTCGATCATGCCCGCTTCATGGCAACAGAATTCAAAAAGTATGGCTACGAGGCGGTTGCACTGGATGCGACAACACCTACAAATGAGCGAGACGGTGCGCGAAACAAATTAAGGCAAGGAACTATTCACATCATCTTCACGGTTGATTTATTCAACGAAGGAGTTGATCTACCTGAGGTTGACACGGTGATGATGCTGCGTCCGACTGAGAGTGCCACCATATTTCTGCAACAGTTGGGTCGAGGTCTCCGGATATGTGACAACAAGCAAGTGTTAACTGTTTTGGATTTCGTAGGACAGGTACGAAGAGAATATCGATATGACATTCGTTATCGCGCTATGCTGGGCGGGACACAACATAAGGTTCGTCAAGCCATTGAAGCCGATTTTCCTGTACTACCACCCGGCTGCGCCATCAAACTGGACTCCATTGCGAAAAACACTGTACTGAATAATCTGCGACAGGCGGTATCGAATGCACCCGCCAGGATGATTGAAGATCTCAGGAATTTGGGACCTGAAGCTCGGTTAACTGATTTTCTCAGAGATGCGCATATTGAAATCGAAGAACTGTATGCCAAGCCAGGATCGGGACATTCATTCACAAATCTTCGTCGACGGGCAGGTTTTGCGGATCAGGCAAACCTCCCCTACCTCGGTGACGCGATCTATAGAACGATTGGCCGATTGATCCATGTCGATGATCCTGAGCGATTGAATCGGTGGCGACAAATTCTACAAGCCCACGATGCCAAACCTATATCAGGTCTGAAAGGACGTGATTATCGATTGGGATTAATGCTGTTCGCCATTCTTGGTGGTCGCGGCGGTCGCATCGACGAAGCCGATCAAACGATAAGAAAAATTCGTCGGTCACCAGAACTACGCGAGGAGTTGCTTGACTTGTTTGATCTACTTTACGACAACATTCGTAGCGTGCCTCAACCTACCAGTTCAGTGGACGAAATCCCGTTGGCGAGTCATGCAACTTATTCCTTGGGAGAGATTATGGCTGCGTATGGTAGAACCGACACGAATAATGGAATTTACCTGCCGCAGACCGGCGTGCTGTGGGATGAAGCCACGTCGACTGACTTGTTGTTCGTCACCCTTGAAAAGTCAGAAAAAGATTTTTCTCCGACAACACGCTACGCTGATTACCCCATTTCACAAACTTTGTTCCACTGGCAGTCTCAGAATACAGCATCACCCACCACGAATGCGGGCAAACGTTACATCAATCATCATCGGAGTGGCACTAACGTCGTACTTTTTGTTCGTGAACGAAAGAAAGACAGTCGCGGTGAAACAATGCCTTACCACTGCCTCGGATCAGCGACCTACATACATCATGAATCCGAACGACCAATGAATATTGAATGGCGATTGGAACGCGAAATGCCTGGCTGGTTATACCAGGCAGGCAAAGTGGTCGCCGGTTAATTGAGGTAATTGACTTTACTGCACCCTGTACAGACCCTTTGATCAGAATCACGAAATTCGGACACCGACCCGCGCCTATTCGGGTTACACCTTATCAAGTCGCTCCTTAAGTTGTGCTTCTTCACCTGCGTGCATTGCAATACTTTGTGCCGCGTACGGAAATTTCTTGGCATGGACTTCCGAGTGGAATTCCTTGAGCGCGGCGACCCTTTCGTTATACAGTTGTTCATGCAAGGGTGCTAAATTCCTGAATTCATAGGCATGACGCGGTGGGTTGGCTTCTTCGCCGCATAGGTCAGACATAAAGAGAAAGATAACATCACCTGCATTGCCAGAACCGAGTGAAAACGTAACAATTGATGTTTTGTCATTCAATAGTTGCAAAGTTCGCTCCGCGACGCATTCGATTTCCACGGCAAAACAACCGGCATCTTCATAACGCTTGAAGGTGCGATAAATTCTCATAGCCTCATCTGCGGTTCGACCGAACGCGCGAAGTCCACCACACCACGTGCTCAACGATGGGATCAGTCCCATATGTGCCTGAACGGGTATGGATTCCTTCGCCAGCATTTCGACAATGTCGTAGCTGCGATTGGTGAAATACATGTCAGCACCGCGCTCCATGCAATCAATCGCAGCACGAAGAATTTCATCCGGTGTCGCGTACTGCCCCCAATTCATCGCGGTGCCCATGAAGTGGTGTGGTGCGATGTCTCTTGCCAATTCAATCTGATCATCCCAGACTGTGAGTGTATCGATACCAGCGGCCACGCAAGCGCGAAGTTCCGCGGCATTCGCGGGGTTACACATGCTCAGCCTTTTGCCTGAACCTTTAAGCGCTTTCAAATCCGCGACAGTGTAGTTTCGCTTGGCCGGTTTTCGGCCGAATGTATAGATATTCTTCATCGCAGTTGAATGGAAAGATGTCCACCTGTCAAAGATTGATACCGATTATTCAGGTACAAACTTGTGAATGAAATTCGCCGGAATGTTTCGCTGAATCTGCACCGCAGACACAATTTCACTGAACACACCCTTAAGTCCCACACAAGGCTCCGGCAACTGACTTTTCAATGCCGTACTGAGCTTTGGAAGATTGTAAAACGGCACCATCGGAAACATGTGATGTTCAATGCGATAGTTCATGTTGAAATAAAAAAAGCGCGTGATGGGACTGGCTGAAAACTGCGGGTCGAATAGCGATGGTCCTTGACATTCATTTGCCGGCAGGTATTCTGTGTCAGGTGCAGTAATCCGGTAACCGGACCACCAACTATTCTTGGCAAAAATGTCAGCACGATCGGCAGCCAGGATTGTGCCAGCAGCGCCCAAAGGATCATCACGCCATATAGACCAACCATCCAACGAGCATTCGTGATTGCCTGCGGTACTTTGTTGGATGGAATAACTTCGCGCATGGGTTTTGCAATGGAACCCAATGCCTGCCCGATCAGTGCCTGCCAGTAGAACCAGATGCCGCCAAACCCTGAGCCAATCTTGATCAGCAACTGCCGACTCACTGGATTAGGCTCAGACAGCTCAGTGTCACCTTTATCGAAGTGGGTAAAACTGTGATGCCCCGCGTGTCCCCATCGAACGGCAACAGGTTCCATTTGCACCATCCATCCGAACATCCACAATATAAATTCGTTCAACCGACGCGTGCGAAACGGAGTTTTATGGCAGGTCTCGTGCACTCCGGATGCCGCACAGCCCCAAATAAGGCTGTAAACAACAAACAATGGCACTGCCCATAGGGTTCCCCATGTGTAAATTACCAGTCCGCCAATAATTGCCAACAGCAGGTAGTAGCAGCCAAACCAAATCAGGGGTAGCAGATCGGACCGCTGCGAAAGTGATTTCAATACCCGCTTATCGATCTCACAAAGGTACCAGTCATTTTTAAGCGTTGTCATCGTTACACGTTATACCCAGCGACCTGTGATTTCCTGTATGCCAGACACTATGATTATGAAGCCATGAGTGTGAATGACAAATCTGGCAACAACAGTTATTGCGCGATTAACGCGGCTGATTTGAGAACCTATTTGGCTGCAGGGTTTTTCAAGGTATCCTGATACCAGGCAGTCCAGGCACCCAGCAGCACGATGACAACAATCACCCAAAATGGCGTCTTCCCGATTGACTGGGCCAGGCCAAGCAAAAAGGCACTGACCAATATCATACTGAGAAGTCCGGCAATTACTTCATTTTTCATAACAGAGTGTTTCCCCATTAACCTGTGGATTCGATCCCCAGATTACGATTCCATCTCAACGGTCAATTGCTGCATGACCCAACGCGCAGTCCGTAGCAAGCGCGCATCGTCCATGCACTGCCCCACCAGCTGCACACCAACTGGCAACCCCTTCTCACCCTGTAATAGTGGCAGACTGACAGCTGGTACACCGCAAAAAGTCCAAGGTGTCGAAAACATGGGATTTCCCGTAGTCTCCAGCCCTTGAGGCGCCTCACCGGGGGCGGCTGGTGTGATTATCGCATCATAGTGTTCAAAATATTCGTTCAAAATACCGTTCAATATCGGTCGCGATTCCATTGCATTGATGTAATCTTGCGCAGATACAGTTTGACCGAAAGCCATCATCTGCTCAACAACTGAGTCAAAAAACTGCTTGCCCCCTTCGAAAATCGAAGCATACCAAGTTGCCATCTCTGCGCAATTGATTGTCCGCAACGCAGCCCACGTTGAATCAAAAGCCGGCCCCAGAGTCAGTTCTTCAACGCGATCGCCGAGTGCATCAACAACCTCCTCAAGTCCTGCCTGCGAGCTTTGTTCCAGTTCATCCCAGCGACTGGTTCGAACGAAAGCAAACCGCGGCGGCACCGGCGGCTCTGACCGACAGACCTCAAGCAAAGGTGGTGCGGCACCATGGCCGACGGTCGATGCATCACTCGGGTCGGTACCAATCATCACCTGCGCGAGCAATGCGGCATCTTCAATGTCGCGCGTAAAGACACCAACCTGATCAAGAAAAGGCGACTGACGTAACACGCCACTTCGGGAAATCAACCCGTAACTCGGCTTGTATCCGACGGTCCCGCAAAACGCTGCGGGCCGGATCACTGAGCCGTTGGTCTGCGTACCGACAGCACCCGGTACCATGTATGCTGCAACAGCTGCTGCACTGCCACTACTGGAACCACCCGGGGTGTGATCTGTATTGTGAGGATTGGCAGTTTTCCCCGGCATCAAAGTCGCCAAGGCAGCCGTGACAGTCTTACCCATAATCACTGCCCCTTGCTGTCGCAGTCGAGCGACCAGGAACGCATCTGTGCTGGGCACGCGGCCTTCGAATAGCGCAAACCCATGTTCCGTGCGTACCATTTCGGTATCGATAATATCCTTGATACCGACCGGGACTCCGTGCAGCTTGCCCAACGGCTTACCCCGCCGACGGGCATCATCGAGATTGTCGGCCTGGCGTCGCGCGTGGTCCGGATTCAGCCAAGCCCAGGCTTGTATTTCGGGATCGAATTCAGCAATACGTTCGAGGCAGTCATCAACCAGCTTGCGCGCGGTGATATTGCCGCCGGCGACCAGTTCAGCGCTCTGACACAGACCCAGTGAATGCAGCGACATCGCAATGCTCTACTGTTTGGCCGCGCCAATCAGAGCGGCACCTTACCAAAGAAGAAATCCGGCAGAAACAATGCGATTTCAGGAAAGATGTAAACAAGTGCCATGGTTAGAATGACTATGCCCAGGTAAGGCATAATGCCGCTGAATATTTCGATCAGCTGAACATTCGGTGCGACTCCTTTCAGATAGTACGCGGACATTGCCATAGGCGGTGTCAGGAAGGAGGTTTGCAGATTCAGCGCAATCAACATTGCGAACATGTATGGATTGACTCCGAAAGTATCCAGCAGCGGCAGAAAAATCGGTACAAAAATAATCAGTATTTCGGTCCACTCCAATGGCCAGCCGAGCAAGAAAATGATCACCTGCGCGAGAATCAAGAATCCTATGGTGCCCAGACTCAGTCCAATAATCCACTCTTCAATCAGGCTGTGCCCGCCGAGATAAGAAAAAACCGAAGCAAATGTCCATGAGCCAACAAACAGCCAGCAAACCATGGCCGATGTTTTAGCAGTCAAAAACACCGATTCCTTGAACCGTTCCCAGGTCAGGGACCGGTAGATCAGCGCCAGTACCAGTCCACCCAATGCACCAACGCCCGCGGCTTCTGCCGGTGTTGCAAGACCCATCAGAATACAACCGAGCACCGCTAGAATCAGTACAGCCAGCGGAATGACCGAGGTAAGCACCTGGTAGACTATCTCACTAATCGAGGGCACCTCTTCCTCGAGTGGTTTAGGTGCAAGCGATGGATTGAGCGTTGCGCGGATCACCACATACACCATGTAGAATCCGGCCAGAATCAGGCCTGGAAACATCGCAGCCGCGTAGAGACGCAGCGGCGACAGTTCTGCAATTGCAGCATAAACGATCAGCATGATGCTGGGCGGAATCAGGATGCCTAGACAGCCGCCCGCACAGATTACACCGGATGCAAAACTCCGGTTGTAACCTGCTGTCAGCATTGCTGGCAGCGCCAGCATTCCCATTAGTGTCACCACCGCACCAATAATGCCAGTTGCCGTTGCAAATATCGCACAGGTCATCAGCGCCGCAACCGCCATGGAACCCGGTAAGTGCCGGGCGGCAAGCTGCAATGAATAGAACAGACGATTAACGATGTTCGCGCGCTCAACGATATAGCCCATAAACAAGAACAATGGGATTGCAACAAGCACATCGTTCGACATGACCGAGAATGTATTCTGCACCGCCAAATCGAATATACGATTGTCAAAAATCGTATCCATACGCAGCGGATCATAATAGGCATAGTAACCAAAAGCCAATCCCATTGCCAGCAAGGTAAAGGCAATTGGAAATCCCAACAGGACCATGAAAATAAATAGTCCCAGCATTAAGATAGCAATTTGCGGATCAGCCATTTTCGCTCGAATCTAATGGGGTTTGGACGCTTGCAGTTCTTCTTGCTGATGCAGCAGCATCTCCTCGGTTTCTTCTACATCATGCATGCGTTTTTGCCAGTGCCCGTCCCGGATGCACATGATGCACCGAATCGATTCGGCCAAACCTTGGAGAAAAATCAATACACCAGCCACCGGTATCAGTGATTTAAAGAAATAAATCTGTATGCGGGCCGGACTGCTCCAGCTGACTTCTTTGTAGAACCAGGAATCTGCTGCAAAGCCGTAGCCATACCAGGTCAGTGCAAATACCGCTGGCAGCAAGAAAACAATATATAGAACAAGGTCCACCGTTGCTTGTCTACGCGGACTCATCAAACGATACAGGACATCACCCCTTACGTGTGCATCCTGCGCGAGCGCATAAGCACCAGCCATGACGAACAGCGAACCATACATCTGCACACTCATATCGAATGCCCAGACAGTCGGCGCGTTCAAAACGTAACGAACAAATACTTCATAGCATGTCGCGAAAGTCAATACCACGATACACCAGGCAAAACATTTGCCCATCCACACACTGAGGCTGTCAACAAAATGCAGAAACCGATTCATGACATCGCTGCGGTCACAGGCGCATGCGGGAAATTTTGTTTGACTGACAGAAAATAAGACAGATCAACGCATTGGGGTCAGCGTTTGCTGACCCCAATACAGTTCTGACTTATTAGGTCATGCTGCCGAAGTAGTGCTCGTAAGCATCGCCATAGTTTGGCGCGTTCAGCAGTTCGTAGCGAACCACGCGCTTCGACCATGCCATCTGGGATTCAATGACTCTGGCAAAGAAAGGATCAGCTTCCGAAAGACGTGCTGACACAATGTCCCAAGCTTTCAGCTGTTCCTTCATGACGGAAGCCGGAGTCTTGTATACATTGACACTATGATCATCCTGCAGGGTAATCAGATCATTGGAGTAGCGGTCCTGGTATTTCCAGGTGAAGTCTGTAGACGCGGCTTCGGACGCGTATTCAAGAATCTTCTGATGTTCCGGAGCAAGCTTGTTAAAGAGACTCTTGTTGAAAATGACTTCAAATGCTTCCTGACTTTGATGGAAACTACCCAGGTGATAATGTTTGGAAACATCCTGCATACCAAAATCTTTATCAGACGTTGGGTTATTGAACTCAGCTGCGTCAATCAGTCCGCTCTTCATTGCGGGTTGAATTTCACCGCCCGGAAGCTGCACCACTGACATACCCATTTCCTGGAGCACATCAGCTGCGAGACCAACAGTCCGATACTTCAATCCTGCCATTTGGCTTGCATCTTTAATTTCTTCCTTGAACCAGCCAAGGGGTTGCGCTGGCATTGGGCTGTTAAAGAATCCAACCAGGTCAAGTTTAAGGGCATCCATCAGTTCATCGTAAAGCTCTCGCCCGCCACCGTACTTGATCCAGCCAAGCAATTGATTGGCATTCCAACCAAAACAAGGACCGGTACCAAACAGCGAAGCCGCGGCACTCTTGGAATACCAGTACGCGGTCACCAGATGCGCACCGTCCAACACACCTTTGTGCACTGCGGTTTGCATTTCAGCAGTTTTAACGACCGAGTTAACCGCCAACAAGTCAATGACCAATGAGCCACCGGACATTTCGTTCACTTTATTGACATAGTCTTGAGCAAACTCAAGAAAGATGCCGCCGCCCCAGGCAGCCTGCACTTTCAGTACCGTCTGCGCATTAGCGAGATAGGGTACTGCAGCAACCGTGGCAGCAGTTCCGACAGCCGCGCCTTTGAGAAAATTTCGGCGCGCGGGTTGTTTGAGGTCTTTACTCATCTTTATCCTCCAAATTGGGAACGTTGAAATAATCCATTATTATTCTGAAATCGCACTGTTAGCATCACAAATACCTGTCAGGCAAAGATTTCTAGATTGTGCCAAAACAACATCACTGACGCGAGTAGAGTACATAAGCAACATTGGATTAGCGAACTCAGCATTATAACTGTAGTCAAATGTTCGGCTCGCTTTTCGGTTTGTTCGACCACGCTGCTCATAGCATCTTGATTTTTTGATCCAATTCTGAGGATGTATGGATTTGGCCCAAGCGGTGTGGAAGCGCAACTTGTGGCACGAAAGCAACACTCATTTCACCTTGGCACCGGCCCTCCACAATGATCGTTGTCAGTGTCCACCAATCAAGTGGGCGGAACCTTCCTGGCAGTCGAAATGCAGGAACCGCTGATACTTTCAGCCTCTGGAATTCGGTTCAGCCGATGACACACTGTCGAAACCCGCACCCGGTCTGCAGTGCGGTGCAATCACACAGTGCCCTCCTTCGCGAAAAACGCTAGACAAGTTGCCGCAAACTCGCTTGCCAGTTCCGATACTTCAACGCCCCTGCAACGCGCCAGAACGATGCGGCTGGGTTCAACGTCAGCAACTAATTTACGGGTAACCAGTGCCTGTCCGTCGTAGGTCATGGGTGATGCTGGTTTGGTTGCAAGGAGCGTGAACCCCAAACCATGGCCGACCAGACCGCGCACCATTTCGAAACTGGATGAGCGATGCGCGATGCGTGGTGTAACACCACAGTCTTCCAAAATCCGGGTAAAGTAGTCAGCACTCGGTGGCGCATCGAGCAGCACCATCGGGTAATCGGCCAGCTCCAACGGTGTCAGCGTCGCATTTTGGGTGAGTGGATGTTCTTCGGCAAGTAAGACATAGGTATTGAGTTCAGTCAATGTCGTCACCACAATATCATCCGGTAACTGGAGATCATAGACAAGCGCAATTTCGGTTTCCCCAGCCTGCAGACTTTCCAGTACCCGACGTTGGTCGCCTTCGACCAGCTTAACCCGGTGACTTGGGTTAAGCCTGGTGATACGCCGAATGATTTCAGGTAAAAAATACGGACCAAATGTATGGAAACAACCCACCGACAAGGTCTTGCCTTCACGTTGCTGACCCGTTGCAATCGACGCGACGCCATCAATTCGTGACGCAGTACCATAGGCACGATTCGCGTAGATGAGCGGTGACCCCATTTCGGCGACGAAAATGTCAGTTACCTCACCCAATATCACCTGGTGCGTACCGACAAGATTTGAAGACACCAGGTGGCAATCAAAACCCACCAGCGGATCGACCACTCGGGGCGCACCGGATGGCATTGCGGTCCATTCTGCACACTCAAACTTGTCTTTGATAACCTCATTGAAACGCCCGGCAAAGGTATCCGAGACATAAGCCTGATCGTCTCTGAGTACATTGACACAAAACACCCCGTTGGCAATGATCTTCTGAGCAACCGGACTTTCCTTGTTCACACAAATCAGCAGTGTCGGTTTTGGTGTGTCGGCAGAAACCGAAGACATTGCTGAAATGGTGACGCCCGCGCGCCCCGCCGCACCGTCTGTCGTCACGACATTGACGGTACATGCAGCGTGACTCATGCCTTCAAGAAATTGGAGTCGAAGTTCTGATAACTCGTTCAGTGTCATCGGTCAAATCGCTCGAATTGATGGTTTAAACCGGGTTTCATATCACCGCTGCCTGCGCACAAAGTGACTTGGGTTTCATGTAATCTACTTGGATGCCTGATCAATGGGGAGTTGCCACGCGGCTCGGCCGACCAACTCCAAATTTAATTCATGCATTGTTTTCCAAATTCAGGACATGCGCTTTCAGTATAAAACGCCCGCACGACTCGAGCGACTAACAAACGAAAATGAGGCCTTTTCGAAGGTTGTAATGTATTGATGTTTCGCGCGAAAGCCGAGACTTGAAAAAACGCTTACCCCAAAATATCGCCCCTAATCGGCCTTTTTTGGCACTTTGAGGCCAAAATCCCGAATTTCTACCCCACTGCCTGGGTGTTTCCAATGCGTCTCTATAGCGTCCTGGGATAATCCGGATATTCTCGTCTATCATTATGATTTGATTGATTATTAGTGCCACAATCCAGTCTCTGTGAAGTATAATTGCAACAATAGCAAAACCACAAAATACAACAGGCTGAACCATGGCACCAAGCATCAATTATGACTTATTTTGGAAGGACTACCTCGATTGTTCTGAGCTGCAACGACTCGAGGGAATCTTCAACCAGCTTGAGCTTTCGCCACTGGTTGAAGCCATTTTAAGGGAACGAAGATTCACCGGCCGTTGCGACTGGCCCGTCGTGGCAATGCTGCGCGCACTAATCGCCATGAGTGTCCTGCAGCATCGCAGCACTGAATCGTTCCGGCGCGAACTGATGCGCAATCCCACCTTGATGACCACACTGGGATTTGAATTGAAAGCCAACCCCGACGGCGGTGATCACCTCAATCAGTTTTTACCCTACCGGGTCCCCTCAGCAGCGGCCTTTAGCCGGTTTCGCGCAACCGTCATGAAAGTTGAAGATCAACACGGTTATTTGTATCAACAGTTCGAACAACTGCGCGACAGTTTTGCTGAAGTGTGCCCTGACTTCGGTGAACGCACTGGCTTTGACGGGAAATCCGTCGAATCTCACTCCACAGGCCGTAAGGACTGCCTTGATCCTGACACCGGTGAGCAGCGCACCTCCGACCCGGATGCCGCCTGGGGCTGCCACCGCCAGTACACCACCGATGCCACCGGAAAGGAGAAAGTCATTGAGAAGCGTTGGTATGGTTACTCATTGGGCATTTTGGGTGATGTTAATTATGAATTGCCGATTGATTTCAAGCTGGTGCCCGCCAACCAGAGCGAGCATCCGCTGTGTGATGCACTGGTGAGTGTTTTCATTGACTCGCAGTTGGGTACGCGGTGCAAGAGTTTTGTTGCCGACCGCGGTCTTGACAGCGATAAGCTGCGCAAGAAGTTGTACGAACAAGATATTTTACCGGTGATTGACACGCGCAATCTGTGGCAGGAAGTCAATCTCGATCCTGAGCAGCTCAAGGTGCCAACCCGGCCGTTGGATGCTCAGGTGTATGACACGATGCTGCGCACTGAGTGCGGTGATCTATATTGTCGTTGTCCCCAGACCAGTGAGATTCGACTGATGCATTATCAGGGTTATGAGAGTAAAAGAGGCACGCTGAAGTGGCAGTGTCCGGCATCGGTGTCTGATTTTGAGTGTGCCGGTCGGGAGGACTGTCATTACCTGGGTAAGGTAAAAGCCGGCGCCAAGGCCAGAGTGGTACGCACCCAAGTGGATGCCGACAACCTGCGGCAGCACCCGGTGCTACCCCCTGCAACGAAGAAGTGGAACCGGCTGTACCACCAAAGAAGCGCAATGGAGCGAATCAACTCCAGAGTGGCCGATAGTTTCATGCTGCACAGTCACTACCTGCGCGGCAAAAAATCGCTGGGGCTTAAGGTAACGATCTCAATGGTCGTCATGATGGCGGCCGCGAATTTTGCCATGCAGCTGAACAAACCCGACGAGGTTCGCTCGCTGGTCTTATCGTTGGCAGCCTGACCTGGCGCCTGGACGGGGCGTTTCATTCCAAATGCCAGATATTCACAAGGTTGAAGGATTCAACGCGGATGAATTTCGGTGTTATCTTACACTGGCCGAGATTATTCAGGCTGGTGGTGCTCAATGTGCTCAATTCACACACAGGTGGAGTGGATTGCGGGATAATTGACTCCATTGGAGGTCAAACTTGGTTACGCAGAGCGTACGAATTGGCCGCCAACGAAAAGGCCTCAAAATATGCACCTGACACTCTACCAAGAAACAGTTGTGACAATTACCACGACACTGATTGTTGTCATTCATCAAACTGTCGATTTCGACAATTAGACTAAATTATTAACAGCCTCTTCCTCAATTGTCAATTTTTGAATTATTGGATTGGTGGGCAGATCAAAGTTGTAGACGATAGCCGAGTCAACTTGTCAATCTTTGGATTGCCAAGGAAAGCATACTTGAAACTCTTTATCGCTAGGAAAGAGAAATCGAGCTGGAACATTTTGTGGTTTAGCCTGAAGATTCTCGATAACGAAATCAAATCGTTGACGCTGATGTTCCAACGCTGTATGTACTGTCCAGGTTGGGTGTTCCTTCAAATCAGCGAGTACGCGCGATATGCTTCTTGTGAAGTAGTGTTGTGCATGATCTACCAATTCTGAACCTAAAGGTGGGGTTTTTCCTTGGTGGACAGTTAGATTTCGTGCGCGATAAATGCGCTCAAGATGCCAATAGAGATTCTGTTGCGAACGCAGCAATTTTCTTTTCACATCGGCCGGTTTGTGAAAGTCTTGCCAAACCTTGTATATTCGAAAGCGCAACAAAGGATGATTAGATGTATCTCGTAGTAACTGTAAGACAAGGTCATTATGTTCAGGTCCCGTGATAGCATCCAGCATATCACGCGCCGAGAAATAGTACGAGGAAGAGCGCGTAAACAGTTTACTTGGGTGTTGGCAAATGGTTTTAAAGTACTCGTGGCAGCAGACTGCGAGATAGCGAGTAGTTTTTCGACCTGGCGTAATGCTACGATTGGTGCAATCCAATCGATAATACGCTTGACATTTGAGTCACGTCCATCACTTCCCATGAGACATTCGAACGCAGTCCATATACCGACCAAGCTAGCTTTTTGTTCGGAACTGGACAAGGCCAGAGAGTGTTGCTCAAGTGAATTCTCCAAACCTGAGTCAAGATCATCGAATCGAAGACAGTGCAGTGCTTCGCGAGTAAGCTTACGTGCTGACCTGCTCGGTTGACTTGCAAGCGACTGCTCTGTGTGTCGGAACACAATTGTGCTCCTCCGATCATCGACAACGAGGATATCTGCATTCAGTTCAATACTTGCTCGGTTTTGGTAAAGATTGAATACATCAATTACTCGTCTACATGCCTGAACAGCGTGTGTCGCAGCGGCTACGTGGGAAATCGCTTCAGTTTCATAGCGAAACGCGGTTTGGTGAGAAATCGATTCTTTGAATTCTTGGCCAACTTCGTTGAGTGGGAAGTCCTTCGTTCTAGCCTTCTGAAAGCCGTTTTGGGCGAATAAAGAATGGACATGTGACGAGTCGCCGTTAAGTTGAACTACACAATAGAACGATCGAGTTTCCGTCTCGAATCGTCCTTGTAGAAGATCTGCGATTTCCAAGGGGTTCTTGTGGTAGATCTCAGGTAGATTCAAGCTGATGTCTGAAGCCGTTAGTCCGCGTCTAATCACCTGTGTTCCCAACAGCTTCAACACTGTGAGCGTTCTCTCCTTGTTTTTCGGAAGAGTTAGCAATTCACGGCGTAGGCACTTAAAAAGCTGTTCAATTGGATTGGGTGACGTACTGGTGAATAGTGTTGTCAAGTCCTTGATCTGAGCGACTTCAGTGGTATCAGAAATTTACTTAATTATTCCTGCCGACCAAGTATTTTCCTTGAGCCAACACGTTTCAGCGCCCGCTGCCCTTTGAAGTTCATTCTTGACAAGATCTAGATGACGTAACCAGCGCTTATCCTGAATCGCCAGATCTGCAAGGGACGAGAGTTCCTCAACCAAACCATGCGTGTCTTATAGTTTAGGGCGATACGAATAAGGGGCCGTCGAATCGAAAAGCTCGCGCCATGCTAGCACAACGAATGCGGCGCTTTCATCATGGAATGCAGGTTCATCTTCTTGAGTAAACTGCATGGAGTAGGGAGGTCGGGTGACCCACTCGCGCGGCACTTAAAATCTATCTAGACTTAAGGTCTGCCAAGCGGGGCACCGTCCCTATATTTGGTGGTTGGGATACGGTATAAATAGAACTCGAATGTGTGCAATACACAAAATAAATTATACCAGATTCGAGGACAAACAGATTCTCGAAAGAAAATTATAGCAGTCATATTTTAATATTATTCACACAATTAGGGCTCAAATAATTGATTAACAACTGATTCGTGTTCCCCATTTATCTGATCACCAGCAATAATCAGATAACTATTCTCTTATCAATTGTACTTCGTTCAACTGTTTTGATCTGCTCATTGTCGAAGCAATCGTGCTGTAGGGTTTTTGCGGTTGATTTAATCGGTAGCGCTGAATATGATTTTACAGTAGGCATTGTTTCAGTCATTTTGCATCCGCCTTCCTTACAAGTTTGGTGCTAGCGCAATCAAATTACTTACCAGGTAAATACTCAAAAGGAATGCCGTCTATGAAGCGTTCCAACACGTTGCCAGTAATGCGCGCCACATCGTTATCGTAGTCCGCGTGCGAAAGACTCCCCGCCCATGCGATTGAGCCGGTGGAAAAGACCGCACCGCCATTGGGCGTTTCAAAAAACACCATCTCGGCACGAATCAGCTCTGCTTCGGAGCCACCAAGCCCCGGGGCTGGATCATTCATGTCTTCCGGCGTCAGCAGGTAAAGATCAGTATGCTGCTCCGAAGAGGCAAGCACCAAGGCATGGGATGGTGTCCCAAAACGGTGATCGGTCGCATCCAGTTCAAGCCCTGCTGCCGCTCCTCCAGATAATCCATAATCACCGATCACGGGTCCTGCTACGTCCTTAAATATGAATGCCGCGCGAGCATCCTGGCTCGCTGGTCTTAACACATAAGGCGAAGCACGGTCAAAACCCTGCGACACCATACCAACTCCAACCAACTCATTGGGAGCTCGGCCATTGCGTCGCCACAGCCCCGTATACTCGCCTGTAAAACTGCCGTAAAACTCGCCTGGCAATGGTGCGAATGCGCGAATGCCATCCTCTGATTTTCGACATTCAATGACGCCTGGTAAAGTCGGGTGAAAACTGATCCGCCAATAAAACCCATTGCCACCAAGATACATCAAACGACCACCGCCATTCAGGTAGGTTTGCAGGCCATCCAGCATCCCGACCGAATAATATTCCGGATGGGTGCCGGTAATGACCACCTGATAATGCCGGAGTAACTCGACGCCTTCAGATTCCAAATCTTCGTCTGTGATGACATCAAACGATTGTCCCATTCGATCGAGCCAGTCCAGAATATGGGTGTCAGCGTTGAATTGCCAAACATTAGAACCCACACCGCCGAGATCACCGATATGTTTAGGCTGCATATTGACGATGGGTCGTAAGCGCGACGAGTAATAGACACCACTGCCATCATTGTGTAAATCATAAAAACACAAACCGATTTTCGGATGCGTTTGCATAAAGAGATCAATCGGATGGAACTGAAGCAGACGACCCGTTACGATTTCTGTTTCAGGTACATCGATGCCGATTCGGTTGTTTGCATAAGCCATATAACTTGCAGTAGGCATTAAAAACGCAACGGGAGCGGTCGTTGTACCACGCGGCGGGCGAATGGCAAACGGCACGTAAAATTCCTCTGCACCACTATGCAGGTGCACGGCGTAAACACCGCTGCTGAGATGGGTTGGCAGTTGCACTTCAAACCCCACATCCCATGCGCAATCGTAAAGATCATCATCGTGAAAATGGATCGCTGCATAGTGCTCCAAATGGTTGAGCCAGCAATGCTCATCACCGTTCCACCGGTGCCCTGCAACAGCGCGGGTGGGCAGATTAATCAAACATCCATGCCGCTCGTAACCGGAAATATCAGTAATCCGGTCGGTTGATATACCAATCGAAAAATCCCAAGCCGCAACCAGGTCTTCGCTGTCTGCCGTCAATGGCGTTTCCATTTCTCCTGCAGTCAATGCGCGCGACACGAGTGTTGGCGCTTCGATGCGCCCATTAAAGTGTTCAACAGCAACGAGCTGTGCTGTCGGACGCGCCGCGATCATTGCGGGTCCATTAATTTCGGTCGATTTTGGGGTTATCGTGATATGACGGGAACACGCGACCACGTCATTCACCTTTGAATACAACTTCAATGGCTGTTGGGCAACTGTAAGCGAGCCATTTAAAGCATCGTAGCTGGCACTCGCCAGGTACCATCTTTCGGTCAACAGTGGCACCTCAGTTGTTACGACCTCAGAGTCGTCTTTCGCGGCGCATAACTCAAATGCCAACGAAAAAGTCGGGTCCAGATAAAACCTGAAACCCGAACTTGTTTGCGGATTGACCTGACTGAGTATCGTTTGGCACTTGCCGTTTGCGAGCGTCGGCCAAATCAGTGCCTGTACCGCGAAGGACTCGTACATGCGAAACGCAGGCAAACTATCGATCACTGCGTAGGAACCTGCATTGATCGGTTGGTAGCGCCCTTGGAAAGGTCCACCTAAATCCAGTGATACCTGTTCGTGTCGATACCCAGGACCGTCGGGGTTGATATCACCCTGAAGGATTCGAATAAGGCTGGCATCGTACGTTGCCAAGCCTTCGCAGCTGACCATGACCTTCAACCGCTCCCCTGGTGCAGCACTGATACGGTCCGCGTAGGCGAGTATTCGAGACACGCTACAACTCCTGCTCGAGATCTTGTCCGGTGCTTTCCCGCCAGCGAAGCTTAAAGACTTCCCATTCCGCTGCCGCGAGGTCAGTAAATTCGATCTTGTCAAAAATCTCAACCGGCTGGCCTCGCTCTGCCGGCAGGCGCCCGAGAACCCAGCGTTTGAAAGGCACTTTCACCACCAGCACATATTTCCCGGCCTTCGGACCGCCCCGCAAAAGATTGAGTACTCTTTGTAATCCGGGCCCTGGTATACCGAGTGGCTGTGCTTTAAATTCCGCAGCGTGCTTTAGATCATCATGGGTTAGGCGATACCTGGACATCATCTCAACCTATACTGCACCCGGTTACCTGTTCGATGGTCTTGCTGAGCTTGTCAAAGAGCTCATCAATCTCATGCCGGGTAATAATGAAAGGCGGCGCCACCACAATTGCCTGCCCCACGGGGCGACAAATCAATCCATTTTCCAAGGCAATATTCGCTATTGCCTCGGCAACAGGCTGTTCTGGTGGAAACGGAGCTTTACGCGACTTATCGCTGACTAACTCAAGTGCCCCCATTAAGCCGACACCGCGGACCTCACCAATGTGGGGGTGGGCTGCAAACCGGTGCAACTGCTCCTGAAAATAAGGAGAGACTTCAACAACGTTGTCAAATGCACCGCCATGCAAAATAATATCAATCGCTTGCAGTGCAATCGAACAGCCAACAGGGTGACCGGCCGTAGTAAAACCATGTGGAAATTCTTCGTATTCAGCCGCCGCCTGGTTGAGTTGCTCGGCAATCGTCGGAGAAACAAGGATGGCTCCCATTGGGAAGTATCCGGCAGTGATGCACTTCGATGCTACCAAAATATCCGGATCGATGCCATAGGTCTGACTGCCCCAAATAGAACCGGTACGTCCAAAGCCACAAATCACTTCGTCGGCGATTAAGGGTATCTCGTAGTGCCTAAGTACCTGTTGTATCGCCTCGAAATAACCTGCAGGTGGCGGAATTACACCACCCGCACCCATTACCGGTTCAGCAAAAAAGCCAGCAATGGTATCGGCGCCTTGCTCTTGGATTAGCTGATCCAAGCTACGTGCACACCGGGCGGAAAACTCAAGCTCACTTTCCCCGTCTTTGGCATATCGCCAGTAATGCGGGCAATCGGTGAATAAGAACTCATCAAGCGGCAATCCAAACGCCTTAACATAGTCCTTACCTGTCAGGCTGGCTGTGATCCCGGTAACCCCGTGATAGGCATTAACGCGGGACAATATCTTTCTGCGTGCCGGTTTCCCGAGGCTTCGATTGATCATCCAGAGCATCTTGACCACTGTATCGTTTGCTTCGGAGCCCGAATTGGTGAAAAACACCTTGTCCATAGTGTTGGGGGCAACTTCAAGCAATTTTTCCGACAGTGCGACTGCCGGCTCACTGATTCGTCCGAAAAATGCATGATAGGCTGGGAACTTTTGGTATTGGGCACACGCCGCCTCTACCAGTTTCGGATGATCGAAACCAAGGACCATATTCCACAGGCCGGAGTTCGCTTCCAGATAGCGCTTGCCATTGGTGTCTGCAACGTAAATACCCTGCCCGTGCGACATCACCACCGGCCCACTGTCGGCCAATGTACCCAAATGGGTAAAACCGTGTAACACTGAGTTGAGGTCGCGCGTCTTCCAGGATTCTGAAGACAGTTTGGTGTCTGTAGTCATTTGCCTTACTCGGTAAAGTGTTGCAGCAGACGCTGTGAATCAATGGCACGACACACCAGACCCGGTGGTCGCAAGGTTGTCATATCATCTGCTGCCAGCAGGGCATTGACTATCGCCTCTTCAATCGCTTCAGTCGCAGCCATATAGATCGGATCGAATGCTTCATCATTGATTATCTCGAAATGCAGCCGGGTGGTTGCCAATTGGGGAATTGGACCACGGTTGGCCGTACTGAATGCGAGAAAAATGTCACCGGAATTGTTCCCACCCGGAGTCCCACCTCGACCAATCCCGATTGCGGCCCGCTTCGCGAGCCGCTGTAACTGGTGCGGCGCTATTGGCAAATTGGTGCCCAGTATGACAATAATCGAACCATGTTCTGCCGACTTCAGACGCGCTTCGGGCATCAACTTACCGATGGGTTTGCCAAGTACCTTCAGCCACGGTCGAAGACCATGGTTTGCCTGGACCAGTGCCCCAATGACAAAAGGTTCTCCAGCAACGTCCACACATCTCGAAGAGGTCCCCGTACCGCCTTTGAACTCGTAGCATATCATCCCGGTACCACCACCCACATTACCTTCGGCCACAGGTCCGGATCGCGCAGCATTCAAAGCCGCGAGCGCATCGTCCTCGGTAATATGCTGACCGTTGATATCATTCAGCACCCCATCATAAGTCTCCGCGATGACGGGCATTGACCACAGGTGTTCAGATTCCCAGGCGGCCGCATATTTCTGAATAATCCAGCGAACGGTCGCGTGGTGAACAATGCCAACACTGTGCGTGTTGGTGATACAGATGGGGCCAACGAAATACCCGCCATCCCGAATCCAGTGAGTACCGGTCATCTCGCCATTACCGTTCAGCGCAAACAGACCAGCCCAAACCGGCTGTGGTTCTGCTTCGTCACCGAGCGGCAAGATCGCGGTCACGCCACTTCGTACGGGGCCCTGCCCAGGGACCAGCGGACCGTCACCTTCAATTCTGGTGCGATATCCGACTTGTACGCCCGGCACGTCAGTAATTGCGTTGAACTCACCCGTGGTGCCAGGGAAAGGCAGGCCAAGTTCCCGTCCGCGTTGCTTTTTCATTGATTCAAAATTCCCATTCAAGTACGTCTTCGAAAATATAGACCGAGTGAGGCAATCAGAAACGAAAATACCAGCATGAGCGTGGCAATCGCATTGATCTCCGGTTTCACGCCTCGCCTCAACATGCCGTATATAAACACGGGCAGCGTTGTTGAGTCGACCCCAGCGATGAAATAGGTGATGACAAGATCATCCATAGAAATGATAAAAGCGAGCAAAGCTCCGCCCACAATGCCCGGCAGAATCAGCGGAAAAGTAACCCGCCTGAAAGTCGTCCAGGGATTGGCGCCAAGGTCGGCAGATGCCTGCTCCAAGGTATCGTCCATACCGGCCAAGCGCGCACTGACAACGACAAATACATAGGAGATGAGAAACGTGCAGTGGCCGATGATGATTGAGAAAACGCCAAGCTTGACACCAAAATTGATGAAAAAAACCAGCAGCGCAATACCGAGAACAATATCAGGCATTACCATCGGCATGTACAGTAATCCTTGGTAAAACGGCTTGAGCCGAAAGTGATAGCGATAGACCGCGAGTGCTGTGGCGGTACCCACTATGGTTGAAAACGCGGTGGTGGTGGTGGCGACAGTTAAGCTGTTTTTCACCGCGCCAATCAGTTGGTCGGTGGACTCCACGTAGAGCGTCTGTTCTGTGAGTTTGGTAGGATTGCCAAAAATCGACAGATACCAGTCAAAGGTGAAGTCTTTCCACACCATCATATTGACCGGATGACTGTTAAATGAGTAAACAACCACCATAATGATCGGTGCGTAGACAAAGAATAAAAAGGCGAGGCCATGTAAGCTCAACAGACGCTTCAACCAACGATTGTTCATCTGAGAATCTCCGATCGACCGATTCTTCTGAGGTAGAAAATGATCAATGCAAACATGACCAGCATGATCATCACCGACAATGCTGATCCAAAGGGCCAGTTCCTCGCGGACAGGAATTGCTGCTCGATCAGGTTACCAATCATCATCACCTTGGCCCCGCCCAGCAGGTCGGGAACAATAAAATTGCCAAGACTCGGGATGAATACCAGGACCGAACCGGCGGCAATGCCGGGGAATGTGTTCGGTAGTATCACTCTGAGAAAGGTTTGAAACGGGTTGGCACCCAAATCGGAGGAGGCTTCTACGATTGAGTAATCCAGTTTCTCGATGCTTGCATACAGTGGTAAAAACATGAAAGGCAGTAAGATGTAGGCCATGCCGATCAATACTGCGGTTTCTGTATAAATGATGTCGATTGGTTCGGATATGATGCCAAGGCCAAGCAGTGCGGTATTCAAAAAACCACTGGGACGCAGGATCAGTACCCAGCAAAACAGGCGCACAACGAGGCTGACAAAAAACGGCAGTGTCACCATGAAGACCACAAAGGTGCGCCACCTCGCCGGCAGTCCACTGACCCAGAGTGCGGCGGGATAACAAATCAGCAGGGTAATGGCAACATTGGTTAATGCCAGTCGCACCGACCGGAAGAATATTTCCGCATAGACCGGATCGAATTCCTCCCATTCACCATCCGCCCAACCCAGAATTCGACCGAAGTTCCAGTGATAGAAACTCCATTCCACACCACCGTAAACACCGGGTTCCAGAAAGCTGAACACGACCATGACCGCGAGCGGCCCCAGGAAGAAAATTCCAAGGAACAGCGACCCGGGTGTTAACAGATAGGCAAGCCTGCGTCTGTCTTGTTTGATTGCCATGGTCAGCTTTCACGGATCAGGTGAGGTGTGCTCCTGCGGTAGGCAAGCCGCACTTTCTCACCTGGGTTGATGCGACGAAATTCTTCGTCTCCCGATCCAGTTGGTGTCGCACTGAGTGCTGCGCCATTGGGCAGGTGGCAAACATACTGGTGAGTTGAACCCTGAAACACCGATTGTTCAAGCACAGCTTCCAGGATTCCCAGCGAAGCATCCGGGGATTCCGGTGCCAGCTCAAGGTGTTCCGGTCGAATGATCAGCGTCGCCCGCTCACCGACTTTGAGCCCTTTACCAACCGCAACCTTAAGTCCATCATCGGTCACCAGGATGGGATCTTCGGGTGAGTTCTGAATGGTTCCGGAAAACAGTGTACCGTCCCCAACAAATTGTGCAACAAAACGCGTTTTAGGCTGATGGTAGAGCTCCTCGGGTGGACCGACCTGTTCAATTTTGCCATGGTTCAAAATCACGACCTGGTCGGACATCGTCAGTGCTTCTTCCTGATCATGCGTAACAAACAGGAAACAAATTCCCAGGTCATGCTGGAGACTTTTCAATTCCAGTTGCATGGACTGCCTTAGATTCCGATCAAGGGCCGATAGCGGTTCGTCCAGCAAAAGTAGTTTCGGCCGATTGATTACCGCTCTTGCCAACGCAACTCGCTGTTGCTGACCACCCGACAACTGGTCCGGTTTACGACGATCGAATCCGGCTAAACCCACCTGTTCGAGCACTTGTGCAACTCTTTGCTCGCGCTCAGTGCGTGCAACACCGGCCATCTCCAGTCCATAACTCACGTTGCCGCTGACTGTCAAATGCGGAAACAGCGCATAGTTCTGAAACACGGTGTTAACCGGGCGGCGATAGGGCGGGACCCCGGCCACTGAATCGCCACCAATATAGACCTCTCCGGAATCGAGGTCTTCAAAGCCACTGATCACGCGCAGCAGCGTGGTCTTACCACAGCCAGAAGGTCCCAGCAGGGTCACAAACTGACCCTGCTGGATATGTAAAGACAGATCGTCAAGCGCGGTGATGACACCGCCTTCGGGTGCAGGAAATCGCTTTACAGCCCCGTTGACCTCAGCGATGACCTCCATCCAAGCTGTTCCTCGTCACTGTGCAGTGCGCACTTTGGTCCATACTCGATCGTATTTCCGCAAGGCGTTGCCCAAGTCTTCAAAAATCTGTAACTTGGCGACAACTTCGGGTGGTGGATTGGTGTTGGGATTGGCCTTCAATTCCGGTGGTAACAAGTCTCGAGCCGGTTTGTTGGCGGTACCATTGACTTGCTGCAGGGTGTTGAGAGCAGCAATCTCTGGTTGCATGTAAAACTCCATAAATCGAATGGCACTATCCTTGTTCGGTGCGTCCTTGAGTACACAGATATCCTCCTGGTACATGGTCGCACCTTCTGCCGGGATGACAAAACCCAGTTTATCCGGTTCTTCCAGCGTGTACAGTGTCGCGCCGACGTACCAGTGAGAGGCAGCAATGTCGCCTGCCTGAACCAGTGAGACGATGTCGTAGGTGAATGCTGATATTTTGTCCTTGCGTTCAAGCAGCCACGCCTCAGCCTGCTTGAGGGCATCAGTGTCTGTTGTATTGACTGAGTGGCCGTTCTTGATCAGGGCGACGCCAATGGTTTCGCGCAAGTCATCCAGCATGGTGATTTTTTTACCTTTATCCGGCAATGCAAAGAAGTCATCCCAAGTTTCGATTTCACCCGCTTCAGCTTTGTTATAGAAAATTCCAACTGCGCCCCATGCATAAGGCAAACAATAGGAACTCTCCGGGTCGACCTTGGAAATCATGTTGGCGGGATCAATGTTCTCGAAACCTTGCAGTGTATTGACTTTGGCGTCATGCAGTAGCTCCAGTTTCTGCATGATGTCACGCATGTGCACGGAAGGAAAGACGATATCGTAACCGGTTGCACCGGTTTGAATTTTCGCCAACATTTCCTCGTTGGTGCCGTAAGTGTCAAGCGTCACATTAATGCCAGTTTCTTCAGTGAAGCGAGTCAGTACTTCGGGGTTAATGTAATCGCCCCAGTTATAAACATTGAGCTGGCCTTCAGCGCGCACGACACTGGATGCGGTCAACAAGGTCGCGCTCAACAAACCAACAACGATCTTGACCAGTGTTGCACGAGCAACAAAAGAACTTGTGGGAATCATAACCATATCCTCATCTCCTTAAATTGTTTTCATTATCAGCGCGAACTCAATTGGTGTAATTACCTGTCAGCATCGCGCTTGAATCATAATAAACTATCTGTCAGGGACACGCTACCCTATCGTGATTTTCAGTTGCACCATGAGTTTTTCCAAGACACGGCAAGCCGCGACTGATTTGATTTCGTTATTGGTTGCCTCCTCAATTTCGATTAGAATTGGAACTGATCCGGCTCGAAATAAAACATCACCCCACACAGGAACAATGAAAACGATTGTCTTACTTGCTACGCTACTCCTGATTCCATCCATCGGCTATGCAAGGCACGAATTACTGAACCGAGATCTGAATAATGGACAGCAACTCTATGCGGAACATTGCGGATCCTGCCACGGAGTCAACCTGGAAGGAGAACCAAACTGGCAAACCATGGGTGAAGACGGAATCATGCCAGCACCACCGCATGATGAAACCGGCCATACTTGGCATCACGACAATCGTCTGCTGTTCAACTACACCAAATTTGGCGGATTGGCCCTGTTTGAATCAATGGGTATCACAGATATAAAGAGCGGCATGCCAGGATTTGGCCAGGTGCTGAAGGATGATGACATTTGGGATGTGCTTGGATACATTCGTTCAAGCTGGACGGCACGCGTACAAAAAATTCAGGACAGCCGAAATCAGCCGCACCAATAGCCGCGCCGACGCATTATCGGTTCCTTAGGATCCAGCAAAAGGAGCATTAAACACTTCAACCAGCGCCTGCAGGAGAGTAGGCGAACCCTCAGGGCATCACCCAAGGGTGGGGTTTACTCAGATATCGTTGCTCGTCTCAGTTACTAAGTCAAATGGTGTGCGTACGCGCTAAAATGAACGAAATATACTTTTACTTGGTGGAGAATCCAAATGACAACCGCTACCGAAGCTCTCACACGTCTCAGAGAAGGAAATCGTCGATTTGTATCGGGGATTAGCCACAGAAAAACGGATAGTGAACGTCGCAAGCAACTGGTCGGCGGCCAGTCACCTTACGCAATTATCATTGGTTGTGCAGACTCGCGGGTTCCGGTTGAACTGGTGTTTGACGAGGGCTTAGGGGACCTGTTTGTGATTCGCGTCGCCGGAAATATTATCGACGAAGCCGTAACCGGCAGTGCCGAATATGCGGCTGCCAATTTAGGCACCACTTTGGTGGTGGTCATGGGGCACACCAGCTGTGGTGCCGTTGCTGCAACGCTGCACGAAATAGAGCAACCGACCGCTGATCTTTCTTCGAACTTGCGTTTCATCGTTGATTCAATCAAACCGGCGGTTCTCGCACTAGGCAAAACTGGATCTGGACAAGTTCCAGATGATCTGCTATCCAGTGCGGTTCACAGCAATATCTTGCAATCCGTAAAACACCTCAAACAGCACTCCAGCATACTCAGAAAACTGGTGGACAGTGGTCAACTCATGATTGTCGGGGCCCGATATGACCTCGAAACCGGGGGTGTGGAGTTTTTTAACGATCAGTCGTAATGACCCAAGACGAACACTGACGTAGTCTTGAATAATCATTCCTAACCGCGCCAATCAACTCGATTTTTCGCTCCAACGATTGAGATTGGCAACGGGATTTTTGTACACAGCAAGATTCTACTTGAAAGCTTGCCTGGCTATACCCAAACTCAGATAGAAGAATTGTGAGCTACAACATATCCATTGTGCAAGGCAATATCACCGGAGCCACGACCGATGCCATTGTCAATGCCGCCAATGCTGCTATGCTGGGCGGCGGCGGCGTGGACGGTGCCATTCACCAGGCAGCAGGACCGGAATTGCTTGAGCACTGTCGTCAGATACCCGCCGTTAATGGTGTTCGCTGCCCGGTGGGTGAAGCACGTATCACACCAGCTGGCAGACTTCGAGCCCGCTGGGTGATTCATACCGTTGGACCGCGCTACAACGTTGACCTCAACCCTGAACATTTACTCACATCAGCTTATCGAAACTCGCTCACGCTGGCACGCGAGCATAACTGTCAGTCGGTCGCGTTTCCTGCAATTTCCTGCGGAGTCTACAGTTATCCACCCACCGAAGCAGCCGAGATTTCGGTGGCGGTCTGCAGTGATGCCGAATGGCAGGATATCGCCATCGCGTTTTACCTGTTCTCTTCTGAGTTAACAGAAATCTGGCAACAGGCTATCAATCGCCGTCGGTAAGACCCTGCCAACAGCCGGTTTCCAGCCACCACGTTTCTAAACGAATGGTAAAAATTCGGTGAATGATTCAATCCAAGCGGATAAGCCCAAGGATGCACACTAACCGGCATAAGCCGTCATTTTGCACCGGTTCGGAGTTAGCAATGATGACCACGCACCCAACACTTAAGGGAAGCGATCGGTTGACGCAGCGGCAAAAAACCGTGCAGTGATCAAGTTTTAATCGATGTGGTCAATTTTCGGGACACCTACCAGAGATCGGCCATCGCTGGCGCTGGTGCTGTTGCTGAGTGGAGTCTTCGTTCTGGCACTTCAAGATGCCCTCATCAAGGAAATTTCGCTGCAGACTTCGTACTGGCAATTCCAGACACTTCGAGCAACAGGTAATCTGACCTTTGCATTGATTCTAGCCATTACTGGTGGTGGTCTTTATTTGCTGCGACCCAGGCGGGCTGGGCCAGTTTATCTGCGGGCTTTCCTGATGACCCTTTGCATGTTTTGTTTTTTCTCGGGTGCGCCTTATCTCAGTTTTACACAAATGGCCGCAGGACTCTATACCTACCCTTTGTTTGTATCACTGCTGGCGAGACCGGTTCTCGGGGAGAGGCTCGGGCCCTGGCGACTATCGGCATTGGTGGTTGGCATGGCGGGTGCAGCACTTGTGCTGGCGCCTTGGGAAGATGGTTTTACCCCGGTGCAGGCCTTGCCCGTTCTTGCCGGCTTCTTCTATGCAACCAACGTTTTGACCATTCGCAAAGCCTGTCGCGGTGAAAACACCCTTGCGATGGTATTTGCGGTTGGTATCGCATTTTTTGCTTCGGGCGTTCTTGGCAGCATCACCCTGTCGCTGTTTCCCCTGCCGGTTGACTTGCAAGAGCGCGCGCCGTTCGCGGCAATCGGTTGGCCATTGCTGACCGGGGCTGTGATCGGCATCGCAGCCATCACATCGCTACTCAATCTCACGGGCAATATCTGCCTGAGCCGGGCCTATCAAACTGCTGATGCCAGTTGGCTGGTGCCGGTTGATTTCAGTTATTTGCTGTTTGCCACTTTTTGGGGACAGGTGATTTTTGACACCTGGCCAACCAACAATGCGCTGGCGGGAATGGCTTTGATTGGTAGCGCAGGGGTTCTGACCGCATGGCGAGAAGGAGTAAGGCGAAAGGCGCGTGGGTATGCCCGTAATTGATCGAATCTCGAGGCGCGGTTCAATGACCCAAAACGTCTACAGTAGTTCGTCCAAGACCCTGATCAGCGCCGTCACCTCGTCGGCACTGTTGTAGTGCACCATGCTGACACGAAGCACGCCAGCGGGACCCAGGTCCAATGCATCTATACAGCGCCTGGCATAGAAATCACCGGTACCGATGCCAATGCCCTGCTCACCCAAGTGTTGCGCAATTTCGCTATGATTTGAATGGGCCACAGTGAATGATATAGTCGGAACCCGCGTATTGCGATCAACTGTAGTCGGACCAATGATACGGACATTCGGCTTTGATTGGAGAAACTCCATGAATGGTCGAGCAATTTCCTCTTCATGCTGGGCGAAAAGATCAAACACCTTGGCGTAGCGCGCGTTTGGAGGAAAATCATCCGCATCGAAATGGTGTGCAAATACCCGGTCAAAGTACTCAACAATTCCTTCAATTGAAGCGGCTGTTTCGTGCAGATACCCACCGGGCTGCAGCTTGTACGGCAATGCAGAGTCGGTGAAAAAGAAATGATTTTGGTTTGTGAGTGGTCGCAGGTGTCCTCGCTTGCCGCACAGCACTCCCAAGTGTGGTCCATAGAGTTTATACAGACTGAACAGCATGAAATCGACATTTGAGTTCTTGAAATCCAGGGCTCGATGCGGCGCGTAGGCAACCGCATCCGCGCACAGCAGCGCACCGGCTGAATGGACTAGATCAGCAATACTTCGGATGTCGTTGATGGCACCTGTGATATTGGAGCACCAGGTACAGCACACTAGGCGAGTTCGATCGGTCAACAACTGTTCAAGCTTTGCTGGTCCGCCCAATTCGGCAGTATCTGGATCGATTTGCCATTCTTTGATCACCACACCAAATTCGGCAAGCCGTCGCCAGGCACCAACATTGGCTTCGTGGTCGAGATTGGTTACCACGATTTCATCACCTGATTTTAGTGCGGGTCTGAGCGCATTCGCAAGTACGTAAACATTCATGGTGGTTGAATGGCCAATAATCACTTCTTGTGGATGGGCGTTGATCATTTCAGCCAGGTTGCGGTGACTGCGTTCAATCCGCTGCATGGCTTCAGCTGAAGCAGCATATTCTGCACCGGGTTGGACTTGGTTTCTGCGCATGTAGTCATAGACCCGGTCGCTGACACAGGCCGGTACAAATGTACCACCGGCATTTTCAAAAAAAGCCCAATCCCCAATGTTGGGGAACTGGCTGCGGACAAATTGCAAATCGTAATTGACAGTACTCATCGGTATAGAATTGCTCCGGTCGCTGATGGTTGTTGGAAAACACCAACTGTAATCGGGTTTCAAAGGCTTGCCATAGATTGCATGGCAAGTGCGCGCACGCTAGCCTGTTGCGCGGTAATTATTGCAATTTACTGACCAAAATGTTCATCAAATATAGGGGAAATCGAAGGCAGCAGATAAAATTTAAATTCGAGAATTTACGGTGGGAACTTGGTTCAAGTTACCATCAAAGCACACTTCGAATAACACGCTGGTGCAGTTCAGTGGGGTTTCAATGGATGCCGTGTGCGTGTAGCGTGGGCGAGTCCACGCGATTTGATGCAGCAAAGGTTTTAATGATTCAAAATATTGGAATAACTGAACGATGAAGATATCTCAAATTTCAGTCTATCAAGTCGATTTACCGATGAAAGAAGGAGCTTACTCCTGGTCGATATCGAACGGATTTTCAAGGTCGCTGCACAATTGAAGACAGGTGCCATTCTGAATGCAGATGCCAATACCGGCTGGCAGCAACATGAAGCGATCCGCGTGGTCGGCGCAGTACGGGACGTCGAGCTTTATCTTGAGCAACCCTGCCTGACTTTTGAAGAGTGCCTGGCAGTCAGACACCACTCAGATCATCCGATAATTTCGGATGAGTGGGTGGACTGACTAAAGCGCGTATGTTTCTCGACCTGTGCATCGAATTCGGTATTATCATGACTGTTGAGGATTCCTGGGTTAGTGAAATTGCTACAGTAGCCATTGCCCAACTTGCGCATACGGTACCGCGTGAATTTCATTATCAATCCTGTGCATTTCATGAATACAGTCCCCCTTGAGATCGCCAGTGGCGGCCCGCAAATAGAAAACGGTTGGATGCGATCACCGGCAAGCCCAGGACTTGGTGTCGAGCCGAACATGGAAATTTCGGGTGCCCCGGTATACCAAACCACCTAACTTGATGCGGCCTCAAAAACCAAATTCACCCGGCACTGTCGATCAATGGTACGAGCGCAATGCTGACTTTATCTTTGATGAGTATGAGAGTATTGAGTTTGCAGCACTACATTCGCAATTTTTGGCGTACTTACCGAAGCGACAATGCTCGATTCTGGAAGTTGGTGCAGGTACCGGTCGAGACGCCGCCGGACTGGCAGACCTCGGCCACCACGTACTTGCGGTCGAACCGTCTGATGCACTGCGTTCGCGCGCCCAAAGACTACACCGACAGTCCAATATTGATTGGCTAGGTGACTCCTTACCACGATTGAATGCTGTCGCGCAGCGCGACATGAGTTATGACGTGGTGTTTTTGAGCGCTGTCTGGATGCATTTAGCACCCGCAGAGCGACAGCCTGCATTTGAACGTATTATCACTTTACTCAATCCGAGTGGATTGCTGTACCTGACGCTGCGACACGGACCATTCGAAGGAATAAAAGGGTTCTGGGATATCTGTGATGCTGAAATCCTCGCTTTCGCTAAACGCTATGGATTGATTGAAATTTTCGCAATTACCGAAAGTGATCCGATTAACCGAGAGTGCATCACTTGGGGGCGGTTCTTATTTTGTTCTAAAACCAACGATTCGTGAAAGTAACAAAAGTTTTGTTGCGCGCATAATTCGTCAGAACAAATAAACCGCAATTATCGCTTCACAATGAACACAACCAAAGTAAGATAAGCGGTTACTTCAAGTGTCCTCCCTCATTCAGAGCAGGCTGTAGCTGGATTCGAAAAACTGTCTAATTTACGCAATCCACAGTCAGGATAAAATGACGCGATTACGTTTATAAGTACAATGGGACATTTGCCAAGGAACGATCTTTGATCCGCCTTGATACCCTGCCATTTTTACCGTACTCAGGGCTTGTGCCAATTATTCAATCGCAGGCTACCTTATCAATCTGTCAAAATGCAGATCACTTGAACAAATTTCCGGACCTCAAAGTCGCGTAGTAAACAACAAAATACAAATGAACGTACAACGAAATTTACCCCAAAACGAGAAAGCCCCACAATTTACCGGATGACTTTCCACCGATGAAGAAGAAATTTCGCGTCGCAAATGGCGAGGTAGCACCGAAGTTGCCGAAATTCAAGCAATTGATGAAGAATTCTGGCCCTTTTGTGATTTTTCGGTTACCTCTGAAAGCGGTAACGCCTACACAGTGGAATGGCGCTCAGCGACCAAACGAATCAATTCCTGTAATTGCGCAGACTTCAAAACAAATCGTTTGGGCACCTGTAAGCATATCGAAAGCGTTAAGAAATACCTTTCTCAAATCCGAGATTTGAACGATGGAAAATCTAAAAACTCTCGCGTTGAAATCTTTATTGATGAAGCAAATTCAAGAGAATTAAGGATCTCCTACCCCGAAGATGGTTTGCTGCTGCCCGCAGATATCGAAGCAGAAATTGATGACTGTCTACGCAAGTTGACGATCGGTTCGTCCTCCGCGATGGGAGTATTGAACAAAATTGCACAGCAGAATTCTGAACTGGTACGGGTATCAGAGCGATTGACATCGTGGAATGAAGCTAAATTGCTTGCCCGACGCAAGATTGAAGCACGAGACCGGTATGCAGAGGGTTTGAAATCGGGTAAGTACTCACTGAACATACTCAAACATGAATTACTGCCTTATCAAATTGAAGGTGTACTCCATCTAGCTTTCGGAGAACGCGTATTGTTAGCCGACGAGATGGGATTAGGTAAAACTGTACAAGCAATCGGTGCTTGTGCATTGCTGAAAGAGCACCGCGGCATTGAACGCGTACTGGTGGTATCTCCGGCTTCGCTAAAATCGGAGTGAGAAGAACAAATTGCAAAGTTCTCAGATCTCCCAACGCAATCTGTTTTTGGTAATATCGCTGCGCGCCGAAGTGCCTATTGCAATCAGACTTTCTTTACGTTATGCAATTATGAGCAAGTCATCCCGGATTTCGATTACATCATGGAAAAATTCCAGCCAGATGTCGTCATACTTGATGAGGCTCAACGCATCAAGAACTGGAGGACAAAAACAGCTGCCGCAATTAAGAAACTTCGCAGTCGCTACGCTTTTGTTCTCACCGGCACACCCCTGGAGAATCGAATCGATGAAGTCTATTCAATAGTGCAGTTTTTAGACCCCGATTTACTCGGCCCGTTGTTTCGGTTCAATCGAGAGTTTTATGAACTCGACGACAAGGGAAAACCCGTTGGGTATCGCAATTTGGATGAACTGAATCGTCGTATTTCAGCAGTCATGTTGAGACGCCGCAAACTGGAGGTCGAAAAAGAACTTCCTGCGCGTACTGACAAGACTTACTTCGTGCCAATGACCCTTGATCAAATTGGTTTTTACCAAGATTATGAAACAGTTGTCGCTCGAATTGCCAGCCAAGGCAAAACGCGGCCGCTTACGCCGGATGAGTTCAAACGGCTTCAGCTATCGCTCGCGTGTATGCGGATGGTCTGTGACACCCCTGCAATCCTTGACAAAGGAACGCAATATGAGTGCCCAAAACTGGATGAAGTTGGAAAATTGTTTCCGGAACTGTTGGAAGACCCAAACCGCAAAATTGTCGTGTTTTCCGAGTGGATTGGCATGTTGGAACTGGTGCGCAACTACGCGGTGGATTCAGGTTGGGAATTTGCCTGGCACACAGGAAGTGTTCCGCAACAGCGCCGGCGTGCGGAAATCAAGAGATTTCGAGAAGACCCCGGATGTCGACTGTTCTTATCATCAGAATCTGGTGGAGTGGGTTTGAATCTTCAAGTCGCAGACACAGTCGTCAATTTGGATCAACCATGGAATCCAGCTCGCTTGGAACAACGAATCTCTCGTGCATGGCGTAAGCACCAGACCCGTCCCGTTACAGTTATCAATCTGGTCAGTGAAGGCACGATAGAGCATCGTATGTTGGGACTGCTGAATGCCAAACGAACTGTTGCAGAAGGTGTAATTGATGGTAAAGGCGATCTGGCGGCCATTAAAATTCCGAGTAGTCGCGCTGCGTTTCTTGAGAGACCGTCCGATATCATAGGTAGCGAATCAGCAAATCTGCCATCGATAGAGAAACCAAAATCTCCACTCGACAGATTGACAGAAACGCTCATCGAAAAATGCGGTGCGATACTAAAGCATATTTTTGTCCGCGAACAGGAATCAGCATTGATCGTGTTGGATATTCCATCGGATCAGGTCGTAGACAATGAAGCGCGTTTGCGGGAATTGACGGAACTGTCACTCAATGTCGTTGACCTTACGACATACGAGTCAATGCATCGGCTGGCACAATCAGGAATGATCAGTTTACCAACAGCAGATATGGAAGACATTCTCACAACTGCAACATTGAAACAACAACCAAAGCGTAATGAACATTTGGATAAAGCAATCCAGCTGATTGAACGCGCGGCTCACAAATTAAAAGCAGCGCAATTACTGGCTGTCAGCGGATTTGGGGAGGAAGCCAATGCCCCTGCAAAAGATGCTGCTCGCATTGCAGTTGCGGCGCATGCAACACTACGCGGCGACGCCGAGCCAGATTCAGCGGACGCGGCAGCTGAATATCTTATTGGTGAAGGCTTTCGTCAGGATAAGCCACACGGAGTAATTTCCTTGCTGCTGGAGAGCGAATTCAATGGGGAAGTAACGGATGTGGTACAACGAACAATTGACTGGGTAAAAAAGGCAATCGCAAGGAGTTCGGGTTAGCCTGCACTGTTGAGAAGGCTTACAAAAAGGAGCGGTTACACCCAGTGAATGATGGTTCCATGATTATGTCGAACCCAATATGGCTCCATTATCAAGGTTTCAGACAAGTTCACTTGGAGTGCAGAGCAGCGCACGAAATTGAAAAGTCAGCAGATACTGACAAAGAATCGAAAACTACATTTGTTTACCGCTCCTTCTTTGAGTGCACCGAAGAAATTGTGGTGCGTTTGTTCACTACGGTGGAAGTCTGGAAGCGGTTCATATCCCGGATGTCTTTGATCCAGTGCTGTCGCTTGAGTCTGTTTCACAACCAAATAGACGCCCACGCTAGCCCGTAGGCAAAAGCACTCCGACTATGAATGCAGGATAGTCCAAGCCACAATTACGAGTAGCGCATTCGGAACAGGTCCGATGAATAAGCGCTACACTGCATGGCAATTCGTCACCATCCCTTATCACGAAAATCACCAAGTCTGAATGAAAGCATAGGTAGCAATACGACATTAAGTGTCGTATTGCTACGAAGTCCAGCAAACATTACTGCTTTATCCTGTTAAAATTGTTGCCCGAGTGTTGGTACTGATTCCTACCAGAGAAGATCAGCATCTAATTCAGACCATTCTGGTGACGCTAGGTGCTGCTTAACAACTTTGCACCCTAACATTGAGCTACTCAAGAATCACAATCAGCAAACTCGCCTTACTGACAATTCAATAGCATGGATGGGAGAATGACTATGGCGACAAGTAGCAAGCAGCATCAAAACGAGACACCTCGCACATCAGGTAATGCACATGACAAATTTTTTCGATCTCTCTTTGTGAGTGCTGCCAAGGTGAGAAATGTTTTCAAAATGGCATTCAGTGAGCAACAGTTGGCGCATTTTGATCTGGACAGTATTACCGTCGTACCACGCGTGCATATTCCAGAGTTATGTGAACACTGATTCCAGGAATATGAACGTAATTCCAGACAATATGAATATTCAGGTTAGTGATGGCCGTGTAAACGGCTATCTGTAACCTTGTTGAACGAGGCCGCAAGCGTCGACGCTGTTATGGAGAAAGTTCGGCTGATGCCTACTTGCGAAGCGGTGATTCGATGGGAGTTATCGACGATTGGCTGCGATGATTGATCGCAACGAGGACACCGCGTCGTTGGAGAGTTCCCCAATTTGGAGAAATTACTTGCAGTTCGAGACGCAATTGCGGCATCTGAGCATTGAAGCGCGCCCGGTTGTGTCGGTTGACATGTACGGTTGTGGTGGTTGGCTGGGTGAGTCGATGCATTAGGCAGCTTTTGACCCAGGTGGTGCGCGGGCGAGCGCTTGAACAATGCGCAGCTCGTGTTGCGTTTCAATGGCAACGAGTGTCATCGGTGTTGAACAGGTTGGGCACTTCGGAGAGGTATCCTCAGCGGCATGATCGTGAGCGGCTGGTTGGCTGAGCCAGCCGGTTTGTACCTGCACTTGCTGCAAGGTTTGCTTGTATTTGGCATTGGCGAGGATGCCAAAGTGTCGGATGCGATGAAAGCGTTTCGGTAATACGTGCATGAGGTAGCGGCGCAGGAATTCGGCAACGGTCAGTTTCAGGGTGCCGTATTGGGGTTTGGAGTGCGCTTGGGAGACAGGTTTTCGATACCGGAAGGTCACGGTTTTGCCATCGAAGGCGAGGATGCGGCTGTTGCCGATGGCCACCCGGTGGGTATAGCGGGACAAATACCGAATCAGTGCTTTGGGACCTTGGCAAGGCGGTTTTGCGTAGACGTTCCAGTCTTGTTGACGTGCGTGCTGTACCAGTGCCTCAAAGGCGGTTTTGGATTTCAGGTGTGCGATGGAGCCGGGGAAGATGAGCAGACCTTGGCAGTAGGCTTGGTGCAGTTCATCTAAGCAGCGGTTTCTAAAATATCTTGCCAGCACCTTGACCGGTGCGAAGAACTTGGGGTTGGTGGTTTTCCAGCGCCCGGTAATGACATCGAAGCCGGCGGCGGTGACCAGGGCATGTACATGTGGGTGCCACAGGAGTTTTTGGTCCCAGGAGTGGAGCACACAGGTGCCGCCGACCTGCACGCCGAGATGTTTGGGGTCGGCGGCGATGACGGTCAAGGTCTTGGCACTGGTGCGCATGAGAATGTCGAACACCACTTTACGGTTGGCGTAGGCAACCGTTGCGATCTTTGTCGGCAGTGTAAAGACGATATGGAAATAAGGTGCGGGCAGTACCCTTGCGCTTTGCTTTTCCAGCCACTGATGTGCGGCTGTGCCCTGGCACTGCGGACAGTGACGATTGCGACACGAGTTGTACAGCACATGTGGGATATCACAGTGCGGGCACTGATAGTGGCGCGCACCCAGCGCGGCGGTTCGGCAGTTGCGGATGGCAGCCAAGACGCGCCGCGCGGCGCGATTGAGCGTTGCGCCATAGCTGGCAATAAACTCACGACCACTGTGGCGGAAGATGTCCGCCACAGTGGCTTTGGCAGCCATCACCGCCGGTCAGTGTGTGATGTGATTGGCCGGGTGATCGAGCTCGCGAAACATCGCGGCGGTGGTCCGGGCATAGACCCGGGTACTTTCAGGCGACTTGTGGCCGAGAATATCCTGTACCACATCGCGCTGCGTCCCTCTTTCGAGTAGATGAGTTGCGACTGAATGCCTCAAACTATGGAAGGTGAATTCCGCCTGGATGCCGGCCAGCTTACAGGCCTGTTTGAATGCGTTGCACAAGGTTGCGGTTTTCAGTTTCTCACTCGGAGTGGTGCCGTAAAACAGCCAGCTTTCTGGTTTCGGAAAGATCTGCCGGTAGTAGTCGCGCAACGCCTCCAGCAATGTCAATGGCGCAAACACCAGCCGTTCGTGACCCCCTTTGCCGCAGCCCACGCGAATCATGCCCTTGACCGAGTCAATGTCGCCAACCTGAAGGGCCACAACCTCCGAGACGCGCAGCCCGGTGCAATAAGCCAGCTGAATTGCCGCGCGATAGCGAAGATTGTGTGTCGCGGCAAAGATTGTCTTGATCTGCGCTTCACTCACGGTCTTGGGCAACTTGTCGGACACTTTTCGCACCGCCAGCAGCTGAACCCTGTGCGGTTCATTGATGACCCGGTTAAAAAACATCCGCAAACTTGCAACCGTCAAATTCGTTGATGCCGGTGCAACACCCTGATCGATTTGTGCCAGCACATAATCTCGCAACTGCTCAGCGCTCAACTCGCATGGCGAACAGCGGTAATGTCTCGACAGCTTGTCGAGCTCATAAAGATACCGCCGCTGAGTATTCTCCGACAGATTGCGTAGCTTCATATAATCTATGGTTGTTTGCCGTAATGGCGAGTTCGGCTTCGCGCCGTTGACACGATGGGACATGGTTCATTCTCCTATTGTGTTGTTGAAAACAATAAATAGTGGCACCCCGTTGCCGCGGGGTGCCACCTACACAATAGACTAATTTTGACTCGCTGGCAAGAAATATTTACCGAATGGACGCTAACCCATGAAGGGCAAGCAGAAATACTGCCGCGTAGCGGCTTCGTTCAACACGGATTCCGGAGAATATGAACGTCGATTCCAGCCAATGTGAACACCGTTTGTATTGGTTGATATTCTCGGAACTGGAGTACCGATAACGCCCGCTTTTCTCAGCACAATTTGACTGGGTTCACCGTTTCGGTTTCAATCGTAGTTTTCATCTACGACATTGAAACAGGAGGCAGTGGACATGAGCAGAGGAAGAATTGTGATGAGCAACCATCTTGAGATACTACGCTTGCGACACGACTGCGGGCTAACGATTCGGCGTATCGCTGAGGTATTGGGTCTGAGCGTTGGGTTGGTGCACAAAGTGGTGACCAAAACTACCGATTGTGGCATTCGGTGGCCGTTGCCCGACGGTATGGATGAAGATCAGCTGGCCGCACTGGTGTACGGTGGGCCGCAGGATTCACCGGCACACTTTGAAGTCGACTTTACCTGGGTGCATCAGGAAAAGCAAAAAAAGGCCGTCACCTTGCAGTTGCTGTGGCAGGAGTTGTGCGCGCAAGGCTACCGGTACAGCTACTCAAGTTTTTGCGAGCATTATGCCCGCTGGAAAAAATCACAGCGCCGTTCCATGCGGCAGTTTCACGAGCCCGGTGATACCGTATTTGTCGATTTCTGTGGCATGACGGTCAAGATCGGCACACGCACGGCGCAGATCTTTGTCGGGGTGCTGGGCGCATCGAACTACACCTTTGCGGTTGCCGTGTGGACCCAGCAGCTGCGCGACTGGCTCGAGTGTTTGAGCTTGATGCTGGAGTTCTTCAAAGGGTGTCCGAAACTGATTGTGTCTGACAACTTAGGCAGCGCGGTCGCTAAAGCCTGCCGCTATGATCCACAATTCAATTTCAGCTACCAGCAGTGGGCTGAGCATTACGGTGTCGCAGTCAAAGCTGCGCGGCCACGAAAACCCAAGGATAAAGCCAAAGTCGAACAAGCAGTACAGAACGCTGAACGCTGGATTTTGGCGCGGCTTCGAAACCACCACTTCACCAGCCTGTCCGAGCTCAATGCAGCCATTCGACCCTTAGTCGATGAGCTGAACCTAAAACCCTTTTCCAATCGCGACGGCTGTCGCCAAGACGCCTTTGATACACTCGACCGACCCGTGCTTCGACCCCTGCCACTGGTGCGCTTTCACTACGTTGAAATCAAAACCGCCACAGTCGGCTTTGATTACCACATCAAACACGGCAAACACTGGTATTCAGTGCCCCATCAATACGCCGGGCAAAAGGTCAAAGTCCACCTCGGTAATCAAACCCTGCGCATCTTCTTCAAACAACATCAAATCGCCACCCATCGGATCGAGCAGCAAGCCGGCATGTCCACCCACCCCCTGCATCGGCCGAAAAGTCATGACCAAAGCCACTGGCCACCTGCGCGGTTGAAAAACTGGGCCGCCGTCATCGGCGCAGACTGCTCAGCTTGGGTGTGTGCCAGAATCAACGAAGCCGACCACTTTGAGCAAGTCTGCCGCCGCTGTCTGGGGGTGTTGTCCCTGAGTAAGAAATTCTCCAACCAACGACTCAACGCAGCCTGCCGAATTGCCAACCGCCAGGCCCTGACGCGCGTTGCCCACATCGAGCAGATTCTGAAAAACGGCACCGATCTTGACGACTCACAGACTGAACTTAAACTGCCACAGCACCACGACAACATCCGCGGTGCAAAACATTTTAACTAATGGAGGCCGCCATGAGCACGAGTACCACTTTTGAACAACTGCGCCAACTCAGGCTGAGCAACCTCGCCCAGGCACTGGAACAACAGTTGCAGCAACCGGAACTTTACCGGGACCTGAGCTTTACCCAACGCCTCGAACTGCTGCTCGACCATGAGTTGCAGTGCCGCCACCAACGCCGTCAGCAGCGCCTGCTGCGCCAGGCTAATCTGCGCTTACAGGCGAGCTTGAATGAACTGGATTACCAGCCATCGAGAAACTTACAACGCAGCCACATCGCAGAGCTTGGACAGTGCACCTGGATTGCACGGGCACAGAACCTGCTGATCACCGGACCGTGCGGCTCCGGGAAGTCCTACGTTGGCTGCGCATTTGGGCACGCCGCCTGTCTGCTCGATTACACCGTGCGCTACGAGCGGCTATCTTTGTTGCTGGTACAGTTCGATCAGGCCCGGGCACTGGGAACTTACACCAAGTTTGTCAAAAAGCTCGCCGCCACCGCACTGCTGATCATTGATGATTGGGGACTCAAACCCCTGAACACCAGCCACCGTCATGATCTGCTGGAACTGATGGATGGGCGCTACGGGCGAACCGCAACCGTTGTGATCAGCCAATTACCCGTTGATCAATGGTATGCCACCGTTGGTGACGCCACTTTGGCCGATGCGATCCTCGACCGTTTAATCCACAATGCCCATCGTATCCAACTGACCGGTGACTCAATGCGAAAGCTGCAATCCAATTCACTGACCGTACCGGTGGCGCAATCCCACCGCAACGATAGCTGATGGCAATGACGACAAGATCTTACATTCACCGAGTGTCGCGAGCACTGCCGCAGTTATCAATTGATCCAACTGGCCAATTTGCATGGGTCAATTGGGATCAGTTGTTCATCACTGGTGCGTTATTTTCAATGCGTATCTGTGGTCATCACAATCTTACACTGAGCCCGCAGAATAAGTCCATAACCAACCCTGTGAAAAATTCCCAAAGACACTCGCGTCGAAAAAGTGCTTGCCTTTGGGTTTTTGCACAGGGTTGCTGACCGACTTATTTCCGCTCCGTGTGAGATTCAAACCAACAACAAATCCAAAGGAGGTATAACTCGCTCGAAAGATTCGAAAAACCGCTGAGATAAGCGTCGCGAATGCCAGTTTTTGGAGAAATGTTCATATTCTCTGGAATCGCGTTCATATTAATTGGAATACGCACCACGCGATTGGTTGGATACCGAAGTGATGCGCGATCTTATGGCAGACCTAGTGGTGTCAGTGCGATTAATCAGCGGTGATGACTTGGTAATTTATGTATTGACTGAACACAAGTCACAGCCGGATAATGACTTCATGGTTCAGTTGTTGAAATATCAAACTCATCTTTATATTCAGCACCGTGCGGCTGCGGTATTACCGGTGGTGGTATACCATGGCAAGCAACGAAATTGGCCGAGTTGGCAGAGTTTTATGCAGTCGCGTAAATTACCCAGCAGCTTCGCTGAAGATTTTGCTGACCAATTACTCAACTTTCAAGCGAGTATTGTCAATTTACGTGATCAGTCAATACGTGATCGATACGACGATATCGAACCCGATGTGGAATTGGGCTTCAATTTCATGGCCGACATATGGGAAGCAGATGCGAGCACTTTTGCATACTTGGTGGAACAAACGCTGGTATTGCCAGAGAATGAAAGGCAGAATATGGTGCGACGTGCGGCAGTGTATTTGAAAAATATTAAGCCAGAAATTACAATTGACGAAATAAACAAACAAGTAAAGAAGCGATTGCCAGGAGATAGTGCGATGGATACGATTGCCAAGGAGTGGAGTTGGCTAACCAGGGAACAAATAATTGAAAGTCGCTGGTTAGAAGGTAAAGCAGAAGGCCGTGCAGAAGGTAAAGCGGAAGGCCGTGCAGAAGGTCGTGCAGAAGGTCGTGCAGAAGGTAAAGCAGAAGGCCGTGCAGAAGGTCGTGCAGAAGGTAAAGTGGAAGAGCGTGCCAAGGTGACACGTGAGCATGCTGAACGTCTTCTCGAAATTGGCATGAGCGTTTCAGAAATTAGTAAGATTATTGATTTAACCCCGGATGAATTCAGGAATTTAGTGGGCATACCTGATTCAGATCAATAATGTTCTGCATAGCGAGTCCACATTTTGTTTCGATTGAGATCGGAAAGTTTGACGATATTAGCAGAATTAAGTTTCGGCTAAATTTCCTCAAAGGTATCGGTTAAGAATCCCCAGTTTTGGGACTACCTGAAGTATGAGTATTTGTTTTTGATTATTTTGTAAAGACCCCGCGGCAACTTGCCACTGAACGAAGATTCCACAATTCATTTTCGAAACTGAATTTACCAGCCGACTCAAACTCCTTGTCAGAAATTAACCACGAATATATATAAGCCTATTACCATTACGATCATCGTCTCGCAGTATCCTACATATCGAAAACACTGGTTTCAAATGATGCAATGAACAAACAAGTAAAGAAGCGATTGCCAGGAGATAGTGCGATGGATACGATTGCCAAGGAGTGGAGTTGGCTAACCAGGGAACAAATAATCGAAAGTCGCTGGTTAGAAGGCAAAGCGGAAGGCCGTGCAGAAGGCAAAGCAGAAGGTAAAGCAGAAGGTAAAGCAGAAGGCCGTGCAGAAGGTAAAGCGGAAGAGCGTGCGAAGGTTACACGTGAGCATGCTGGACGTCTTCTCGACATAGGCATGAGCATCGCAGAAATTAGTGAAATCACTGACTTGACTTTTGACGAAATCAGGGAATTGGAGGAAATGCCTGATCCAAGCCGATAGTTTTGTTTTGTTTGGATAAATCAGTAATTTTGTTGACGCCTTGTTTATATCACGTATCCATTGAATTGACTACACATGCGTGAGGTTTGAGGTGAGTGACAGGTTGTCGAACGCTATTGGTTTGCTCGATAATTTGGATTTGACCTATTTCGGAAAGCATGGAATTCAAAGATTGTGCGCTATTACGGTGGCCACCCGACGACTTCAAAACGAATACATCATCGGCGACGAATTGTACAGTTCCAAAAGGTCAAATCACCGCTTTTTGAAGATGTTTTGCAGTGCTGCAATGACCTCCTGCCTTGAAATCTGCAACATCATCACTGCTCTCACCTGGTTACTCAAACCAATTGAATTGGATTGATGCACCGTATACTGTTGCAATATTTTTTAGTTCAGGCTTTAGCATCACAGATTTAAACCGTTACTGAACAAAGTGAAAATCCGCTTCGTGTGCTCCTGTCGTTTCTTTACCTGTCGTGAATGAGTTTGCAACACGATTTTCCTTTCTGAAAACCTACGCCAGCAATAGTATCGAATTTTGAAAGACTCACGCCAAACTACTTCGACCACCCTAAAAGGTGTTGATCGTGCGTTGCATGTACTTGAATACATTGCAAGTCACCCCGGACGTGCAACAGAAATTTCTGAAGCTTTGAGACTCCCGTGGGCGACGCTTTATCGGACGCTTCAACAACTTGAAAAAGGCGGCTTTTTGCGAAAAGATCAGGAATCAAATCGCTATTACATCGGCTCTCGCATGTGGTCGATCGGTGCCACCTACCTGGCGAATCATCGAATCATTGATGTCGCAACGCCTTTTCTGAAAAACGCCAGCAAATTTCAGGGGATTACCGTCCAGCTGGTTGAAAAGTCTCAGCATCAGGCTGTAGTGCTTTACTCCAATCAATCAGGGGATGAAATTACCCGAGCAACTTATGGCTATCACTTCCCCTTGCATACCGGCTCAAAGGGTCAGGTGCTGCTGGCTTACTCCGATCCAGAATTTATAGATGAATATTTGCGCGGCACACTTGAGAAACTCACTCAAAATTCCGTGACTGACCCAATTCAGCTGCAAAAAATACTTGCACAGATTCGCGACCAGCGTTTCGCGGTTACAGTGGCCGACGTTCAACTGTTTACCGGCTCACTGGCAGCACCGATTTTTGCGCGTGACGGTGAATCAAACTCCTGTGTTTGTTTCGTCGCAAAGAAATCCATCATTGAAGATGAGGCACGCAGGGGACAACTGATCGAATGTCTGCTCGAGACAGCTCAATCAATTTCGATGGCACTTGGTTGGCGACCTGGGGTTATCCGTACTTGAGCTGCTAGTCCTTACGCTCTTCATATGAACCCTGAATATTGCGCATCATCACCACCAACCCGGTAACAGTTCTTTCGATGAACTCTGCTCCATGCTCGGCTGAAGCGTAGTGTGGAGCACCAAAAATCGCCGGATGATTTCTGGCAGGTCGCGGACGCCGTCCATAAGTACGCACTGGCACCATTGGGGCAACCAAGTCCCAACCCACCAGTGGTGTTTTGACACCATCGAGATGCTGCATCTTGACCAAGTCTGGACGGGTCGCAAGTTGAAACGATGTTTCGAATTCGCCACCATGCCCCATTCCACCAACCGGAGAATCACGCATGGCATGTATGGCGTCTGCAGCAGGTTCCCAATAACTGACAGCGGTAACTTTGAAGTCATGTACCTCGTCAAGATCATCGACCAACCGCCGCGCAACTGCATCGTTTGACGTGCCGTTTGGGCGGTTCCCATTTAATATGAGCAAACTCTTGAATCCTTGTTTGATCAGCGCAGATCCGACTTCATACACCAGTTCCTGATACAGCGGAATCGACAAAGAAACAGTCCCGGTGAAGTGTTCGAATGTCTTCGAAACACCGTAACAGATCGTCGGCGCAACCACCGCATTGATCTTTTCAGCCAACTTGACTGCAATATATTCAACCTGATGGGAATCCGTATCCGTTGGCATGTGTGGTCCATGCGCCTCGGTCGCACCGGTCGGTAATATGACCATGCGACCGGCGTCAATTGCCTCCGTTATTTCGTTTTGAGTCATGTGTGCAAGTTGGTAAGTCATCGATTCACCTGTATATATTCGGTCAGACATCGCTCAACAAATTCGCTTGATTCAAATCAAACACAAATTGATAAATATCCTATATCAGAATATATTGTCTTATATGTGGTCATAAAAGAATCATGTAATTGGCCTGGCGAAAAGCCATGGAGATTGACTACAGCTGTCTATGAGCGAAGCAATGACTGATCAATCGAAAAACAAGAATTCGGGAAACCTTGATATACGCAATGCCTGTCTATTGGACAATGCGGGATTGTTCAACCTCGAGATTCGCGACGGGTCAATTCGATCCTTACAACCGACCAACGACAAACAAAAAAATGACTCAACTGGCACAGTTGAAGATTACGTCTGCGAATCGATCGATGCAGATGGCGGGCTGGTAACCCAATCATACGTTGATCCGCATTTTCACCTCGACAAGGTGTTGAGCCGAGAATATTTCGGTGCAGTTAGTCCAGAAGATGCTTTTGCTTATGCACGCGAAGTGAAAAAGAACTTTGTCGTCGAGAATGTCTTCACCCGCGCCTGTCGGGCTTTGGAACTGGCCGTTGCTCAAGGAATCGGCCGCATGCGTACGCATGTCGATGTTGACTTTGCAACCAAGCTGATTTCACTTGAGGGCATTTTGCAAGCGCGGCAGAGATTTCAAAATTTGATTGACGTCGAAATTGTCGCGTTTCCACAGGAAGGAATAGTGACCGACCCACAAGCACCGATGCTGTTGCGCGAAGCCCTGTCCATGGGAGCAGACCTGTTGGGAGGACTGCCAGAATTTGAGCGATCCATCAATGACCAAAAAAAACACATTAACGTAATCTTCGACCTCGCTGAGGAACATGATGTCGCGGTTGATATGCACTGTGACTATATGGATCAACCGGAATTGAAGACTCTGGAGATGATCGCTGATATTGCCGTGGCGCGTGAGTTTCAACAAAAGATCACTGCAAGTCACTGTAATGCACTGGCAACCTATCCGGATGACGAGGCAGAGCGAGTGATTGAAAAGATTGCACGCTTGGAATTTGACGTGACAGTCCTGCCTGTTGCCAACTTGCAAATGCTTGGAGGTGCCGGCAGAACACCTGTTTGTCGCGGATCATCGCGCATCAAGGAATTGCTGGATGCTGGTGTGAATGTTGCCGCAGGGGCCGACAACATGTTTGATATTTGGTTTCGCTTTAATCGAATGGACCCAATTGAGGTTGGCTATATCACCTGTTTGAGTGGTGCGATGAGAACTAACGATGAAGTTCGCGAAGCTTTCAATATGGTCACCACGCGCGGCGCCAAGATCATGGGAGTCTGGGACCAAGGCGTCCAGGTTGGCGCACCTGCAGATCTGGTGATACACCAAGCAGCCAATTTGCCCGATGTATTTCGTAATCTGCCGGGCAGGCGCTTACATATCAAAGCAGGCACTATTGTCGGTGGAGTTGAAGGGCAAACCTGGATTGCCCCAAGTTGATGCGTTCCGATCGCTTCCAATGACCGGTTAGCGACGGTCGTTGCCTGTTACGCCGCTCTGGTTTGCTTGTTTTTCTCCATCGCGAGGCTTTTGTGACGAAGCTCATTGACCGCGCGAAGAATCTCAGCAGGTGTTGCCGGTGCATTCAGGGTGGGACAGATTCGATAATCCGACACACTGGCAACCGCATCAGTGATCGCATTAAACACACAGACTGCCAGATTCAGTGGGGGCTCACCGATCGCTTTAGAACGGAACACTGTTTTTTCGGCATTGACATTCCAGTCAACCAACTTCATGCGAAAATCTTCAGGGCAATCGCTGCTGACTGGAATTTTGTAGGTCGATGGAGCATGGGTTTGCAACTTGCCCGACTTATCCCAAACCAACTCTTCACTGGTCAACCAACCCATTCCCTGAACGAAACCACCTTCCAACTGCCCCAAGTCAATGGCGGGATTCAGTGAATGACCAACGTCGTGCAGCAAGTCAAACCGCAGCATTTTACTCTCACCGGTCAACACATCAATCGCAACTTCCACGGCAGCCACGCCATACGCACTGTAATGGTAGGGCCTGCCTTTGAGGGTTTTGGCATCAACACCAATCTTGGAATTCGTATAGAAACCGGTCGCCGATAGCTGAATCAAGTTCATGTACGCAAGCTTGATCAGTTCATTAAAACCAATTTCCTGGTCTGCTGATACAACCCGACCATAGTGAAACTGAATGTCGTCTGGCGACGAATTCCATTGTTGAGCCAAAAACACCTTCAATCGATGCTTAATTTTGCGTGCGGCAATTTGGGCAGCCGCGCCATTCATGTCCGAACCGGAAGATGCAGCTGTTGAAGTTGTATTTGGGACTTTGTCCGTGACTGCACTCGAGACACGAATCTGAGAAACATCAACCTGAAATTCCTCGGCGACGACTTGTGCAACCTTCTGAAACAGCCCTTGGCCCATTTCAGTTCCACCATGATTCAAGTGGATGCTGCCATCCTGGTAGATATGAATCAGTGCACCGGCCTGATTTAAAAACGCAGCAGTAAATCCGACACTGTACTTCAGTGGCATCAAGGCAAAACCCTTTTTTATCCACGGACTGTTCGCATTAAACGTCCTGATCGCATTTCTTCTGGCGAAATAATCAGAGCTGGATACTAACTCGTCCAGCATTCTAGGCAGTACATTGTCTGTGATGGTCCAATCATACGGTGTGATATTGCGATCAGTTTCACCGTAAAGGTTGATTTGCCGAACCTCAAGTGGATCCTTGCCAAGGAAAATTGCGATCTCATCCATGACTCGCTCAATTGCCAGTAAGGCTTGCGGCGAACCAAACCCGCGAAATGCACATCCTGTACAGGTGTGTGTTTTACATGCGAATCCCTTGATCAACGCATTTTCAAGGTAGTAGGCGCCGTCGCAATGGTACATAGCCCGTTGCAGAATGTAAGGTGACTGATCCTGCGAATAGCCGGAAAATGCGGCAACCTGCATGGCAATGCCTTGAACCCTGCCCTGGTGATCAAAACCAACGTCATAATCAAACTTGAATGGATGCCGCTTACCTGTTAACGCAAAATCGTCATCGCGATCAAGCCGACACTTAGCAGGACGGTTGGTGCGACTGGTAACTACCGCCGCGATCGCAGCAAAATGCGTGGCGACTGTTTCCTTACCGCCAAATGCACCGCCCATGCGTCTGACTTCAACGGTAACTGCATGTGCTGGCTTTCCTAAAACCCTTGCCACCAAATGCTGCACCGCACTGGGGTCCTGAGTCGCACAGTAAAGATGAATATCACCGTCTTCTCTGACGACAGCCATCGACACCTGTGGCTCAAGATAAAAATGTTCCTGGCCACCACAGGACACTTGTCCTGTGATGCGGTTCGGCGCATGCTTAAGCGCATACTGCGCATCGCCCTGTTCAAGTCGTAGTGGTGGGCTTACAAATGATTGCTGATCCAATGCAGTATCAATAGACAAGACAGGATCCAGATTTTCGTATTCGATTACCCCAAGTCTGGCAGCAACTCTAGCCTGTGCGTATGATTCGGCTGCTACGGCAAAAATAACCTGTCCGTGATATTCGACAACACCCTCAGCCATTACCCGATCATCAAAAACACCGGCATGACCAAAGTCATTAGTCCCAGAAATATCTTCGCTGGTGAAGACCGCAACAACGCCGGGAGCCTTGCGAACCGATTCCAAATCGAGTTTGGTAATTCTTGCGTGGGACCGCGTACTCAGTCCCATTTGGACGTGAAGCAGGTTTTTTGGCTCTGGCAGGTCATCAACATAAAGTGCGCGACCACTGACATGCTTGGCAGCGCTGTCGTGTTCAATTGCCTGGTGAACGCCACCATGAATCACATTCAATTCGGCATCTGAACTCAATCCTTTCTCATCTGGCATAACAGATCACTCATTCAACTTACCAGCCTTAAGCCTTCGACGGGATGACCCGTGGTTTGCAGGAAAAACTTATACAGCAGATTCTGTGCTGCTTGCATACGGTATTCGGCACTGGCGCGCATGTCGGAAATGGGTTGAAAGTCAGTTGGCATTGCATCCATTGCCTGGCGCAGAGTTCTTTCATCCCAAGAAGCGTTCCTGATGGTCGACTCAACGTGGATGGCGTGTTTCGGAATGGCCGCCATACCGCCAAACGCAATTCGTATGTATTTCACCTTGTTTTGTTCATTGAGTACAACCCGAAAAGCCCCACAAACCGATGAAATATCCTGATCAAAGCGCTTGGACAATTTATAAGCATGAAAAAATCCATTTTTATGAATGGGGATGGACACCTTTTCGACAAATTCCCCGCGTTGGCGGTCTTGTTTACCGTAATCGATGAAAAAAGATTCGATTGGCACAATGCGACGCGCGCTACCCTTGCGCAACGTTACCATCGCATCCAAGGCAATTAGTGCGGGTGGCGTGTCTCCGATGGGTGAGCCATTGGCAATATTACCGCACAAAGTGCCTAGATTTCGAATTTGGGTTGAACCGAACCGACGCAGGAGTTCTCCAAAATCGGGATAGAATTCGGCGATCACAGCCATCACATCGGCCAAGGTCGCACCCGCCCAGATCCCAATCTCGTCATCGGTTACCTCAATACGATTGAGCTCACTTACGTTGCCCAGGAAAATAATTTTCTCAAGGTGTCGCAACTGCTTGGTTACCCACAGTCCCATATCTGTTCCACCTGCCAGCAATCGCGCATCTGGATGGCTCAAATAAACTTCGGCTAATTCATCGGCAGTCGTTGGTGCAAAATACTGTTGATTCCGAACCGATAAATGCACCATTTTTGTTCTTTTGTAGGTGTCTAAGCAGGCAACAGTCTGATTTTCATACTGTTGCGGCAAGTCAGGCCCCGCTAGACTGTGCATATTAGCTGCCGCAGCCGCAATCGTTCCATATCCGGTGCACCGACACAAATTTCCGGCTAACGCATCATCGACTGTCGCGCGATCGGTGTCACCACCTTGCCGATACAAACAATACAGCGACATCACGAAGCCTGGTGTGCAGAAACCACATTGAGAGCCGTGATACTTCACCATCGCATTTTGGACCGGGTGCATGTTACCGGTGAGATCAGACAGATCCTCTACCGTCAACAGTTGACAGCCATCCAGTGTCGGCAGAAATTGAATACACGCGTTAACAGCTCGGTATTGCATCTTGCCATCAACCACTTGGCCAACAGCCACAGTACAGGCACCACAATCCCCCTCGCCACAGCCTTCCTTGGTACCGACGCGTTGTGCGTGGTTACGCAAGTATTCAAGTACTGTAGTTGTTGGTGGCAGATCTGCCACAGACCGCCATTCAAAGCCAAGTAAAAAATTGACAGAAGCGTGCATTACCGGAGATATTTTTCAATAAAGGCAGCCATTTTCCTGAACGCAATGCCCAACAGCGTTGCTTTCGTCTACGCTGCGTGATGCGGAAGTTTCAGCTGCGAAGGTTCAACCGCATACCATCCCTCGTCGGTATCCCCCCAATTTTGCGGTCGCTGAATGACCTTTTCCTGTTTCAATTGCTCGTAATATGCGCCGCGATCGAACATCGTTGGCCGACCTCTCTGGCTACGCAGCTTGGTTCGCAGATCTTGTGTCGCCGAATAATCAACCTTGTATTCCAAACCCACCTTATTAAGAATAACACCATAATCTTTTTCGGCTGCTGCAACTGATACCAAACCGCAAAATACATCATAACTCACTCGTTCCGGCTCACGCTCCAGGGGATCACCCCAACCACCACCGCCGGTTGTAACGATCCGAACAATGCTGCCGGGTTGCACCCCAACATTGTCTGCCATACCTGGAACCTGACGTTCTTCGCCATCTGCGTCAATGACGGTAACGTTGTAGGTCATACTGGCTTTACCACCGTTTACGCCAACACAAGCGAGTTTCGACCGATCCGCGTTCGACAGAAGTTTTGAATCCAACAGTGCCTTGACCTGTTTGTCATAACCGAGTCCACCGCGTCGGTATCCTGCACCACCGGAATCTGTCGCCAGTCCAAGCCGTTCGATTTGAATCGGAAAACGGGTTTCAGAAAACTCAACAGGCAGGTTTCGAGAATTTGGAACGATATGGACAACATCACTGCCATCGGCCCACGGCCGACCCGGGCCACCACCGCCAAGAACTTCTCGGAAAAGAAAAAAGTCTCGATTGTTATCTCCGCCGTGCAGCCCCCAGATGCGGATGGTCTCATGGTCCGCGGGCATCCGGCCATCGGTCGCCATGCTCAAAAGTCCGGCGAATGTGCCCATCACCCGTAAAAACAAGAAAAATCGCATGCCTGTTGGCTTACCAAAATTGGGTGTGACCAGCGTGCCTTTTTCTGGAAACTTGACCTCAATGACATCCAACACGCCTTCGTTTGCTTCCATTTCAGCCGCCCGTTCAGGCGAATCAGCCAATGAACGAAGTACAGGTGCAATGAATTTGCGGATGAACCGACCTTCTGTGTAGTCAATCGCCCAGTTGATGGGACCGGAAGCTTCCGGATCTGTGCCGGTAAAATCAAGCACTATTTTTTCCGATGTCTTTGTCATCGTCAATCGCAACGCGTGTAGTTTGTTCTTTTGCACACCGTCGTTCTCGACGAAGTCTTCCCAACGATAAACACCGTCCTTAATTTTCGGCAGCAGTTCACGCTTGATCGTTGCAGCACAATTATCAATGATGGCATCAAATGCGCTATTGAGTGTCTCTATGCCATAGCGTTCAGCCAGTGCCTGGATTCGTTTTGAGCCCAAATTTGCAGCCCCGATTTCGGCATCAACATCGCCGCGTAAGTGTTCCGACAATCGGGAGTTTCGAAAAATAATCTTATAGGCGGCTTCATTCAGAACGCCCTTGTCGTAGAGTTTGATCGGTGGAATCACAAGTCCTTCTGCCCACATGTCGGTTGCTTCAACGGGTAAACTGCCAGGCACCATTCCGCCTACATCATCATGATGTCCGAATACCTGGCTGAATCCAATGAGCGTATCGTCGTAAAAAATGGGTACTGTGGTGCACAGATCCGGTACGTGTCCGATGCCGCCGCAGGAGTTGTAGGGATCGTTCCAGAAAAAGACATCACCAGGGTGAATATCGCCGTCTTCGAAGTACTCGAAGACCGGTTCCACCAGCGCTGAATAGGACCGCCCCGTTAACTTTCGTCCCTTGGCATCAAACAACGCGACCCGGTAATCATGTTGATCCCGAATCATTGGTGAACGCGAGGTACGCTCGACAGCAGCTTCAATTTCGGTCTCAGTCGATCGAATGGTGCCATAAATCACTTCCAGTTCGATTGGACTCAAATTCCTGTTTTGAACTTCTTCTGACATCACATTTTCTCCAAAATTAGGCTGTGATACTTGTCACAGCGCACGCACCAGTCCTCCGGCACTACGACAGTAGAACCGTATTCTTCAATGACTGTCGGTCCCGAAATTTGGTGATCGGGCACCATCTCATACCTTTCGTAAATTGTGCAATCGAGCCAGCCACGATCTTGCCAAAAAACCTCTCTGGTTGATGATGGTTTCGGCATCTGAGATGATTCGGTCGTCATTTCAAGGTGAGAGGGTCGCTGCGCCTGACCAATGGCCTGCACACGCAGGTTAACCAGTTCAACATCCTGAATACCCTTGTAATGAAATCCAAATGTTTCATCATGAACGCGATGAAAATCATCCCACATGAAATCGATGGCTGCGTGACCGACTGCCTGAGTCGGAATTGCAACATTGACTTCGTGACCTTCCCCAACATAGCGCACATCCGCGGATAGGGAAATGGATATTTGTGATTCAAGTACGTTTTCCGCCATAACACTCCGAGTGCCTCGCTGAATCAATTCATTCCAGCTGTGATCAATTTCTGCAACATCAGCACTGGACTGCTGGCGAACCAGCGTCTTAATGAAGTCCTGTTTAATATCGCAAACATGAAGACCATATGCCGATAAATTACCGGGATTTGGTGGTGACAGCACTGTTTGCATACCCAAAAAGTCGGCAACATCCGTCGCGAACATTCCACCTGCCCCGCCAAACGCAACCAGTACATGGCTAGCGGGGTCACGTCCGCGAGTCGTGCTGATCTGACGAATGCCATGAACCATATTGGCTGTTGCAATTTCAAAGACACCCGCAGCCACTTGTTCAGCACTCATGCCAAATTTCAACCCCAGTTTAGAATAAGCCAGTTTTGCTGCCTGAACATCCAACTGCAAGTCGCCGCCAACCAATGCATTGGGCAAGCGTCCCATCACAACCGCTGCATCCGTTACTGTGGGTTCATTCCCACCGCGTTGATAACTGATCGGGCCCGGCACTGCACCTGAGCTTCGCGGGCCTACTTTAAGGTTACCGTAATCGTCAATCCAAGCCAGCGAACCACCTCCCGTGCCTACTGAAACTATGTCCAGCATGGGGGTTTTCACGGGATAATTCTCAATCAGGGTATGACTGGTCATTTGGGGTTTTAAATCTGATACCAAAGCTACGTCAGTCGATGTTCCCCCAACATCAATGGTCAGAATGTCTTTGAACCTGGCCAGTTTGGACATATGGACAGCGCCCAACACTCCGCCAGCCGGGCCGGACATCAGCATTGTCACAGGTTTATGTACAGCCGTTTCGTGTTTGACAACTCCGCCGTTTGACTGCATGATCAGAAACGGGATGTTGCCAGCTTGTCGGCGTATCTTGTCCGCAGCTTTTTGCAGATAACTCTTACAGTAGGGCTTAACCAATACATCAATCAATGTTGTCATCGCTCTTTCGTACTCACGGTATTCCGGTAGTACAGTTGATGACAATGAAACAAAAACGTTTGGATGCTTGCGCGCGATGAGTTTGCCGATCCTTTCTTCGTGCGCGTTATTGGCATACGAATGCAATAAACAAACGGCTATACAGCTAACTCCTTGTTCAACCAATTCGTCAACACCGTGCATGACTTTAGACTCATCAAGGCTTTCGAGCTCGTTACCCCGATAATCCATCCGACCGGGTGCCTCACGAACAAGATGTAACGGAACCAGGCGCGGTGGTTTGACCCAAAACAGTGAATTGCCGTAACCGTCAGGTACTGATTGGCGAGCAATTTCAATCAAGTGGCGGAATCCTGCTGTAACAATGAGACCCAATCCTTCAAATTTGTGTTCCAGAACCGCGTTGGTTGCCGTGGTGGACCCATGCAACAATTGGCTGACTTGCGAAAAGTTCTGCTCGGCAATGTCAAGTACATTGCTTACACCATTTAACAGACCAACGCTTGGATCACTCGGTGTACTGGGTGTCTTGACGATGTACTGCCGCCCGTCCCGATCGTCTATCGCAACAACATCCGTAAAGGTGCCACCGGTATCAATTGCAATTCTCAATCCCATAATCGCTGACAAAAGTTCTTTAAGTAAAATTATCCATTATATGGATATTATATCTGTTGACAGGATACAATTATTTTTACATAATTTCAATTCAAACCTCATCACAGTACCAATCTGACGTGTACTGTGGTTGCGGTCTGATCAAGCTTCAAACACAGCATATAGAGGAGTGAGAACCATGCGAAGATTACTATCAAGCATCATTGTGCTATGCTGCTTGCTTGCTGTCCCGTTTGCTCATGCAGCATTCAAACTGAACGGCGATCCAAAAATTGGCTATATCATCGGCAGTACCACGCAAGATGGCGGCTGGGGCCAATCCCATGGTAACGCGATTAAAGTCTTGGAAGAAACTTTCAATACCAAAGTCGCCATTACCGAAGGGGTACCCGAAGATACTGTCAAAGTTAAACAGGTCATTGACCTGTACGTCCGGCGCGGTTTCAACGTTGTCATTGGCAATTCCTACGGGTATAGCGATGCATTTTTACAAGCAGCTGAAGAATATCCGGATGTTGCATTCATGAACGCAGCCGGAATTACGAATTCATCGAACCTCGAGAGTTTTTATCTGCGCACCTATCAGGGCTGGTATCTTGCGGGGATTATTGCCGGAGCCATGACAAAAACCAACAAAATGGGAATGTTGGCCGGCTTCCCACTGGGTTTGGTCAATTGGGACATCAACGGATTTATGCGCGGCGCGCAATCGGTCAACCCTGATGTCGAAATGGCGGCCGTGTTTGCCAACACCTGGTACGATACCGTCAAGGAGGGTCAAATTGCCGAAGCGCTGCTTGAACAGAATGCTGACGTGATTGCAACCGATTTGAGTGCTGCATCCGCACTCAACGCAGCAGAAAAAGTTGGCGTTTATTCTGTTGGCTTTCAGATCGACATGTCACCCCACGCACCAAACGGCCACCTTGCATCTGTGTTACTGGTTTGGGCACCGTATCTCGTTCAAAGCGTCGAAAAGATGATTGCAGGAACGTGGGAACCGTCCGAATGGGGTGCGTTTGAAAGTATGGCCACTGGTGTCATCGATTTGGGAGGCATTCCAGAAGACAAACTGCCAGCGGGTTTAATGGATAAAGTAAACGCAGCCAAACAGGCGATAATTGATGGTACTTTAGACCCATTCGCCGGACCCCTGTACAATCAAGACGGTGAACTTGTGGTCGCTGAAGGCGGAACTCTGGACGATGGACAGCTGTGGGGAATGAACTACTTTGTTCAAGGCATCATCGGAACCATGCCAAAAAGCGAATGATCTAAATTTGGGGTAAACCTGTCGTGACTTGTGCCCTGGAAATCGACGGGGTTTCCAAATCCTTTGACGGTAAAGCGGCATTACACTTCGCCTCACTCGCTGTAGATTGGGGCGAAGTGCACGCTGTGCTCGGTGAAAATGGTGCCGGCAAGTCGACGATAATGAACGTCGCCGCCGGCATCTATACTGCAGATCAAGGTTCAATTCGAGTGAATGGCGTTGAACGCGTCATTCGTTCACCATCCGCGGCAACCGAACTTGGCATCGGTATGGTGCACCAAAACTATCGCTTGGTTCACCGGTTCAGCATTGCACAAAATATCCTGCTCTCCTGTGGCAAAACACTCGGTATATCGACGATCAATGAGGCGGTATCCGCAATCGAGAAACTCGCTGATACGGTCGGATTTGAAATTTCACCAAATGCAATCGTCGGCCAGGTGTCCATTGCCGAACAGCAGCGAACCGAAATCATTAAAGTTCTACTGCTCGGTGCCAAGATTGTCGTTCTCGATGAACCCACCGCGGCATTGACAGATCAGGAGTCGCAGGCGATTTTGAAATTCGCACGCCGGCTTGCCGCCGCGGGTGATGCGGTTATTCTGATCACCCATAAACTGAGGGAGGTAACCGAATTCAGTGATCGGGTTACCGTGATGCGGGGAGGTCAGACTGTGCTCAGTGGAACCGACACATCGGCACTTGATGCTGAGCATCTGGTGCGTGCCATGGTCGGTGAAAAAATCCCTCAACTCAGGACCCGAACGCAAAAACCCAGCGACCGGTGTTTGAGTGTTGCAAAGCTCGATGTTATAGACCCAGGTGGTGGGGTCGGTACCAAACAGGTGTCATTCGACGTTCGCCATGGCGAAATTTTGGGCATCGCAGGGGTTGGTGGCAATGGTCAACAGCAACTTGCAGACTGTCTGACCGGCCTACAAAAAAGCGCCGCCGGTACAGTCGAGCTGCTTGGACAGGATATCACCGACATGTCGATTTCCAAACGCCGTGCCCTGGGATTGCGGATGATTCCTTCGGATCGTTTCGCCAGTGGATTGGTTGCACAGATGTCAGTTGACGAAAACATCGCAATGACTTCGATTCCGACTGGATCTTTTGGCAGTCTGCTCTCCTTGTCGCGAAAGAAAATGCAGCAAACTGCCTCAGCAGCAATTGACCAGTACAGCATTCAAGGTGCTACGCCGAAACGTAAAGCACAGCTACTTTCCGGTGGTAATGCACAAAAATTACTGCTGGCAAGGGAGCTTGCTGATGGGTCCAAATTTCTGGTTGCGCACTCACCCACGCGTGGATTGGATGTCAAGGCCTGCCACACCGTTCATTCCTTAATTCGGGACTCGGTTGATAACGGCATAGGGTGCTTACTTATCAGCGAAAATTTAGACGAGGTACTGAGTCTGTCAGATCGCATATTGGTTATGAGCCGTGGACAAATTGTCGGTGAATTTGAAAGGCATGAAGCAACAGCCGAAAAAATCGGGGTCTTGATGACGGGACATGCTTAACTCCAAGTACACGATCGCCTTGATTCGCCGCCAGGAAACGGGCTGGGCGCTCAGTGCAGGCTCATTTATTGGTGGTCTGGCACTGGGGATTGCGGTGGCGATTGTCATTTTGCTGCTTTCCAATGTTTCTCTGACTTCGATCGCGGAGGAGTTCATCATTCAAGTCTTCTTCAATTCAGCAGGGCTTGCCCAAACCACTGTTACCGCCATTCCGCTGATACTGGTCGGTCTCGCTGCAACTGCGGCAATGAAACTGCAATTCTGGAATATTGGGCTTGAAGGACAAGTGTGGATGGGTGCGATAGGCGCAACGGGGATTGCTATATTTGACATCGGTCCTGAAGAGACCCGTTTGACACTGATGCTGCTCGCAGCATTTGTTTCCGGGGCGCTTGCGATCTCGCTTCCAGTGCTGCTGAAATTGCGCTACCAAGTTAACGAAATCATCACGACACTGCTGCTGGTTTACGTCATCTTCCAGGTGGTGGAACACTTGCTGTTCGGTGCATGGCAAGATCCATCAGTAACGTTCCCGGTATCGCCACAGTTTGACGCGCCGGCTGAACGATTTGAAAAGATTGGTTGGGGTAGCGTACACAATGGCTTGTGGGTTGCACTCAGTTGTGGGGTATTGATGTGGATTTTACTGGAGCGCAGTCGTTTCGGATACTATGCTACAGCCGTTGGCTTCAATATTGAAGCTGCTAAGGGTTCCGGGCTACCCGTCGTTGCAACGATAGTGATCGCGGCATTACTGTCCGGCGGACTTGCAGGAATCGCCGGCGGTGTTATTGTTGCCGGTACTGAATACCGACTTACTCAGTTTCTGGCGCATGGTTATACGTTCAGTGGCATAGTCATCGCATGTATCGCCCGTTTTCGACCCGCATTTGTGTTGGTGGCAGCTTTCGCGATCGCCGGTGTTTATTCCGCTGGTGAAACGCTCAAAGTGTTCTATTCGCTCTCCGAGGCAATTGTTGTGTTAATCGAGGGATGTATTCTAATTTGCCTGTTGATTTCGGATTTCTTTGCGCGCTACCATGTCCGTTTTGTGAGAGTTGCAGTGACCCATGACTAGTGCATTCTTTTTGAATTGGATTTCAACGATCCCAAATTTTGCCGCGCCACTGCTGCTCGCGGCAATGGGGCTCATTATTTGTGAGCGATCCGGAGTGATTAATCTGGGTGCAGAAGGATTAATGGGAATTGGTGCGATGACTGCAGTACTGGTCAGTTTCCATACAGAAAATCCCTCACTGGCAGTATTTGTCGGAGTGATTGCTGCAATTGGCCTGTCGGGAGTTTTTGCAGTCTCAGTGGTCATATTCAAGGCAAATCAAGTCCTCACCGGACTCGCGATCGTGGCTCTTGGTGCAGGCATCACGGGTGTCGTCGGCCGCCCCATCGCCCATTTGCCGGTCGCTGGGTTTGAACGCATCAATATGGGATTTCTGACAGATATTCCCCTGCTTGGCAAAATACTGTTTTTTCAGGATGTCCTGATTTATTTGTGTATCCCTCTAGTGATATTCAGTTGGTGGGCGATTGAGCGGTCGATGGTGGGGCTCAAATTGAGCGCGGTTGGCGAAGACCCAGCGGCAGCAGACAGTTCAGGAGTTCATGTTGCACTATACCGGTTTGTGGCAGTCCTGTTCAGTGGCGCATTTTGTGGTTTGGCTGGTGCTTATCTTTCTATTGCGTCGAGCCAGGTTTGGGTCGAAGGCATGATTGCGGGACGAGGTTGGGTGGCTGTGGCATTGGTCATATTTGCGCGATGGAGACCGCTTGGGGCATTGACCGGCGCGATTCTCTTTGGTGGCGCGGAAGCACTCATTCCCCGATTGCAGGCAATTGGGGCCGATATTCCCGTTTATCTGATGATCGCATTGCCGTACGTCATTACGCTCGCCGTCCTGATCATACCAGCGATTTTGTTCAAACGGCAAAGCGCCGCACCGACAACGCTTGGTTTAGATTACCTGCGTCAAGACAGGCACTAGTGAAGCCAACGCCCCAGGCTTGTTCGCAGCGCAGGTCGAGGAAATGCGCAATGTCAGAAATGGGAACTCGTATCTACGCACGGCTCCTGTCATTGGACGGGTCGTTTATCGAAGCACTCTCTCGATTTCTGCGCCAGACCGTAACCAGCCACGGCTGTTGCACGCGTGGCAGTCCTGTTGGGCGGTAGTAGTGATGTAACTCCTGAAATCCCGCGTTGATTAGATAGCTCCGCCATGTTTCCAAATCATGGAAACAACCGAATCGTCCATCAACCCAGCCTTCCTGATTTTGCCCGCGCGGATTTGAGCACAAAAGGACGCCACCCGGCTTTAGTGTCACGGCGAGGTTGCTTAATACTTGATCGAGCTGGCTGTTAGGTACGTGAAACAGCGAGGCATTTGCGAAAATTCCGTCGAAATAGGCATCAGGCAAGTCAAGCTTGAGAAAATCTTGATGCAGCACCTCACAATCGGATTTCGCGCGGGCAATCTTGACGAGCTCAATCGACCCATCCAGACCAACTGCTTTATGGCCAAGTGCCTGGAATTGGTTAAGGTCCCGACCAGGTCCGCAGCCGAAATCCAAAATCACGTGAGGGCCATCGCCGTCGATTGCCTCAAGTAAGGCCGTAATATTCTGGGTCACATCATGATCTTCCGTACCTCGACAGAATGCAACTGCCATGCGGTCATAGCTGGCGATCGTTCTTTGTGCTGCCTGTTGTGCATACAGTGTGTCCTGGTGCGAGTTGAGGTTGCTCATGATAAAAGATTCCCTTGTGTATTCGTAAGCACCACGGAAGTCTCAATCTGTCGTTCAGGTATCGTCCAATACCTTCTTAACAAGTCTGACTTTTTCTGGTCTGGTACCAGTTTGAACCCATGGTGCTGGTAAAAATCAATTGCCCAGTCGGCGGCAGCCCAAGTGCCAATTAGAATCGGGCAAATCAAGCGAGCACACTGTCTCATCAATAGTTTCGACCCAATGCCTAAACGCTGATGTTCGGGAGCTACATATGCATGACGAATCAATGCCACATCCTCGACAAACTGGACGCCCATGACACCGACCAATCCGACATCGGTCATTTCGTACCCGTCAAAGGTGACACCTGCAGCTATTTCCTCTGTCAGTTCTGTCGCAGACATGTAGGGTTCTTTCCATCGATCAGGTGGAATAATTCCTTCATAGATCTGGGCCGCCGCGTTGATGATGGTCAGTATTTGATTGAATTCTTCCTTTTTGCAGTGCCTTAACATTGCCAGTTGCAAACAGATCAAACAGTATTACCCGTTGAAGTGAACTGTACGCCGCGATTGCACTTCAGTTCGCCTCAACTTTGGCAGTCGTGCGTTGAAGATATGTCCTGTATTTCCAATTCAGACTATTCATCACCAAATCACTTCCAGCATAATTCGATGTCTTGCAACAAAATCGGGAATTACAATTCGACGCCGTGAATTATCCAATCTCTTGGGCACTGGGGACCGTTCACTTAATTTATTGTATAGGTGTATCTTCGCCAGGCCGACACTCTGCTCACCGGTTTTCAGGTAAAAATCCTAAAACAGAATATCGTCTTCAATGGCATCAATTCCGGCCTGGGCGCATAAATCATCCATATCTCCGCCAGGCGCACCAGATACACCTATTGCCCCTACTGTAGTACCCCCGGCATCGATTAGCATACCGCCGCCAATCATGACTGCCTGTTCAACGTGACGTATTCCGGACATAGGAGTCCCCTCGGCAGTCACTTCAGCCAGCACCGTTGTATTTTCCTTGAAACTCGCCGCGGTCCAAGCCTTGCGTCGGGCTGTTTCATGAGTGTGTGCACCAGCAAATCGGTCCCGCAGCAGCACTTGCGGCAAACCATTTCGGTCTGTGACCACGACAGCCGCTTGAAATCCTTCATCCCGACATTTTCCCAGTGCAGCGAGGGCCGCTTTTAGTGCAGTTTCAGTGGTTAGGTTTTTCGTTGTGAACAGTGCTGGATTGTCTACCTCGTCGGCATAAGCAGTGGTCCCGCACACTGCGATGAAAATCGCTACAGCCCATATCGTTTTCGTTTTTTTCATCTGCGTTCACCGTGTGGTTAATTTTGATTGAATGAGTATCTATTGCGGTATTGAATCACAAATCTATTCACAAGATAGAGTTTCTGGAGCATCTTGATTGACGCAACCGTCTCAAGTTTATCGCATACAGCCTGTTATCTCTTTTCGGCATAGATATGTCTTTCGAGTCCGGTAGTTGCAAAATCCAGAGCAATGTGAACAAGATTCCCACGTGGCACCGAGAGAAGAAAATAACTAAGAAACAAATAAATCTCAACGAAGAAGGTCAACCGGCATTTGACAACAAATACGCAAGACTATGAAATCTACCGCAATCGAGAGATTGATTTAGTAGGCCCGGTCGCAATACAGTCGAACCATTTGTGAGCCACCGGTTCAATTGGTCATTTGCGATTCGAATAGATGACTCAGGTATCCGAAGTTTGGCAGAATATCATGCAACTAACGGAAATAAATTTGAATTGCCGTTTGTTATCTCGTCAACCAGATACAAATACGCAAGATGGTGCTCACGGTACTTGAATACATTAATGAACTAGCTTTCGTTCAATCTAAATGAATATTTCTTTGATAATTGACAAAAGTAAAGAATATTTGAAAAGGTTATGCTAGAATCACAGTCTGTTTCTATAATTTCTGAAACCGACAGGACGAATATATCAGCCATGCCCCGGGTAAGCAGCAAACGTCAGATTACGCTGCCTGCAACTCAATGTAGAATCGTAGGTATCAATCCTGGCGACGAATACAAAAGTTTTGTCGCAAATGGGCACATCACCATTGTGCGACAAAAAAAAGGGAGTGCCTGGAAGTGTCTTAATCATCTGGACCAAGACAATTCCATCTCTGAGCGGCAGTCGCTCCAATATTCTATCGAGCAAAGACGTGAAACCTCCTGATGATTGCTGTAGACACCAATGTCGTGTTGCGCTACCTTCTGGGAGATGACGATGTTCAAGCGGCAGCAGCGTGCCGGATCTTTGGGTCCGGCAACAGAATTCTCATTACGGACGTAGTGCTGGTTGAATGCCTGTGGACGTTGAGTGGGCGTAAGTACAAGGCAGCTAAAGCGGATCTAATCGCCGTCGTTGACGCACTGCTACAGGAACCGAATGTCTCTTTTGAGGATGATGAAGTTATCTGGTTGTCGCTTGAGGTGTTTCGCACAACTGACGCAGATTTCGCTGATGCCCTGATCGTTCATAAAGCCATGAAGTCAGGTTCAACCGATAGTTCAATGACCGAATATTTTACGTTCGACGTCACCGCGTTGCAATTGCCAAGAGCTGTCAAACCGTTTTGAACTTGGTGGGCTCGGTCACAACGTATCCGAACCTCTGCCGACCTACAATTCCATATGGAAATTCATGCAAGATAGCAACAACTATAGTTCATCTGCACAAACTCCGAGTGATTTAACGCTTATCACACTATAGGCTTCACACAGCTGCAGGAATTGGCCATATTTTTGCGACCAACTCTGCAATCCTCGTACTACGTTCTGTAATTTCTTCTTCATCCCATTTAGAAACTTTTGAAAATTTCTTTATTCAACATTAAGACTGATTGATCAGCAAATTCATCTTTTTTAATTTCAATACTCTTTTGACAAGCTTGATACACATAGTTCACCTTCACACGGGGACAGGCAGCCTTTTGTTGATGCTGTCGTCCAAATGCGAATACAATGCGCTCTTGTATTTGAGAACCCCCCTCGGTAACTTATTCGATTGCTGGCCAAAGGCCGATGCAACCTGAAATTGATTCCCGAGTCATGGATTAGGCGATTAGTTCAAATACTCAACAAGACAAAATCCCATAATTCAAGCAAGAGAAATCGTATGAGCAAGCCATCAGTATATCGATTCGATGAAGTCGCTGACCGATTGGAAAATCTGGAACAAGGCGGCACGTTTATTAAACCCTTTGTGAACACGAAAATGGGTGCGAGCATGGCCGGAGGAGTGAATTTCCTGAACAATGTTTCAGTTCCCTGGGACCTGACCTGTGATGAGTTGATTTTTTGTCATCAGGGTACTTTTCGCCTCGTGGTCGATGGCCAGGACTACGTGCTCAATCCTGGGGACCTGATGTATGTCCCGAAGGACAATCATGTGAAATATGAGGCAGACCAGAAATGTGTCATTTTTTACGCGGCCTATCCGGTAAACTGGAAAGAACTGTCGGGTGTAACTCATGTTCCGGGAATTGACCCCGCTGACATGCCCAAATCGGATCAGTGATGGCCGTACAGAATTCGTTCCAAGTGTGATATTTGTACAGTGTTGTCAATTCTCTGCTCGCAACCCCGTACTCGAACCGATCATCGACAACTGAACAATTGCTACACCATTGGTTTCCTGAGCCAAGCGTAATTCGTAGAGTTTTTGGAGGTTGAGCCAGAACTCTCCAGTAGTTCCAACATACCGCTCTAATCTCACAAAGCCGTATCGCCGGTTACAGAACGCCGACCGTTGAGAATCTCGGTTATACGGTTCACGGGAACTTTAATCTGGCGCGCCAGTTCCGGGACGCTCATACCCAGTTCGTCAAAGTCTTCTCGCAGTGTCTCGCCGGGATGGATAGGTTCACGCACAGCTGGTTTCCTCAATACTGGAACAAAAAGGATTAGCATTGTTTTCACTGATCGTACAGATACGTTTCATTGTAAATTTCCGATAGTGAGCGTTCTTCAAATTTCCAGTATGGGCATGGGGCAACATAGTAATCGATTTCACGTACGATCTGCGTGGCTTTGGAAAGTGACATTTCTTCGTCTTTAAAACTCACTGTACGTTCGCTAAGCACTGTTACATTTTCGTCTCCGCTGATTGAACTTAGAATGCTACCTTCAGGAATTCCCATTTCCTTGAAATTTAATACAGGGCGGCGATGACGCAACGTCTCTGATGTCTTGCGTTCGTTTTCAGGAATACTACGATTTGCGTCATTGACTTTAGGAGTCACGTCTTCGGACCCCATACTTATCAATAGTTCCAAAATTGCTGCTGGTTGTTCAGCTTCGATTTGAAAAAATTCTCGATTCGGGTTAATTCGATTCGATGCAAAGGCTTTGTGAAGTGCTTTTTCAAGTCCTGTCGGATTCTTCACCTTCACAGCTAGTACACATTCGAATGGTACCGGGACACTCGTGTTGTAGAGTTCGTCAATACGTACCTGCGGGTCGCTTCTAGTAGTTTTACCGATTTTTACGAAGTCAGGCATGGCTTCATTGATCAGTAGATAGACTATTCCTGTATCGTCCATTGTTTTAAGTTCAGAATCGATCTCCTTTCGATCCAACTCCCAATTCGAAAATCAATTTTCTACCCTCGTCAGTGATAGTCGGTATTTTCAACCTCGGCCGGACCTTGGAACATCCATCGAAAACAAATTCTCCATTGATTGTTGATTCGAATGCTGCATCGCCTAGCTTGGCTACCGCTCAACGACTCCAGTCGATTGGTCGGCAATTTGGCTAAGTCCTCAAGTGTTTCGACATTGTTTTGAACCGAAAGTCTTCGTACAGCTTGCCCGCTCCTGAAATTATTCGGCTATCTGGCGTTTTATGTGGTTTCGTAGCGCTTGGTTGATTGCAGTTTGGTATCCACGTCCGCTAGGCATACGCGCTTTGAACCAATGAAGGACATCGGCATCCAAACGTATCGTTATCTGTTGTTTAACCGGTTTATAAAACAAACCACGTCGAGCATCAGACCAATCTGTCATCTCTGGAATATCTTCTATATTGATTTGGTCTTCAGGTAGCCTTTCTAGATACTTCAATTCCGCAATATGTGCGTCGGTCTGTCTTTTACCTTGTTTCTTCATAGACACGTCTCTCAAGTCTGGTCGCCTTTCGAGCACTGATGATTCGCCCAGATTGATATCTTGTGCTCTCATCAAATTCAGGCATAGTGTGTATCTGTAGGTAACGGTTGAATCTCCCCACTATGTAGTGGGCAACATAGTGGGGACTATCTCGCCAACCGAACTATGTAGCGTAGTTTATTAACATCCTAATTTAATTGTAAAAAATCAAATCGATGACGACATAGTATAGGCTTCAATCACAGCCCGTTTATGGGCAGGAGCTATATTATGAGTAATCGGAATTATGATCAAATTACGTTTCGACGGCCAGCAATTGGACCGTTCGCTTCACATTTGTCCCAATTTGCTGAGGTATTACGCGCAAAACAGTATGCACCGGTAACTGTTTATTGCATATCGCGTCACGTTGCCCGATTCAGCGAATGGTTGGCAGAGCAGCAAATTGGACTCGACACATTTTCGGAAGAACAGACCGAACGCTATTTGGAAACCAAGAAAGGCATCGTGCGAACGCATGCACGCAATGCGATTGGGCATTTATCCATCTATTTACAATCGGAAGGACTTCCAGCTTTGACTTGCACAGTTCAAGTCTTGTCATCGGTGGACCATTGTGTTGCGCAGTATGCGCAGTATTTGCGAGTACAAAGGAATCTGGCCGGAGGCACCATTCGGTGTTATCGCGCAGTCGTTCGAGAATTCCTCCATTATCAATTTGGCAATGAAGCTGTGGATTTTGATTCATTATGCACCGAAGGCGTGATTAGTTATTTGCGTCATAAAGCCAAACTATTGAATCAAGTTGCAAGCGTACAAGCTATTGCCGTTGCATTACGTTCGTTTCTGCGCTATGTGAATCGTCAAACCGGAAAACTGACTGAAACAATCTCTCAAGTACCTTCGGTGGCGGGCTGGTCACAGCAATCGTTGCCGCGCGCAATGGCATCCGAACAGGTGGAAAAGCTATTGGACAGCGTTGACTGCACTACGGCGACCGGAAAGCGAGACTACGCAATCATTTTGTTGCTCGCACGGTTGGGATTACGTGCTTGCGAGGTGGCATTCTTGACACTTGATGATATTGACTGGAGCACTTCAACGCTGACCGTAACGTTAAAAAGTGGGCGTCAAAGTCGCTATCCGTTAACCCAACAAATCGGTGATTCGATGGTTGATTATCTGCAAAATGCGCGTCCGAAAAGTCACAGCCGACGCGTGTTTTTGCGTGTCAATGCGCCATACGACGGATTTAAAACTTCAGTCGGTGTTTGCAGCCTGGTCAGTCGTCAAATCCAGCGCGCTGGCATCGATGCGCCAACCCGCGGGAGCCATCAATTACGACATGCGGTTGCCACCACAATGTTGAGCCAAGGTGCCTCACTGGAACAGATTGGAAACTTGCTCAGCCACCGCGACCTTGAGAGCACGCATATTTACACCAAGGTCGATATTGATGCACTGCGTGGTTTGACACTGCGGTGGCCGGGAGTAAGCTGATGAATACAATGAAACAGGCGGTTCACGATTACGTGAACCTCAGACGTAGCCTCGGATTTAAACTGTCTGATGCAGAACGGTATTTGACGCAATTTGTCATGTATCTCGAGCAGCACAAGCAATCGTATATCACCGAAGCATGGGCGGTCAAATGGGCGCAGTTGCCGGGCGAAGCAAAGCCTGCTTGGGCGGTTGCCCGTCTTGGCATGGTACGAGAATTTGCGCGTTATCGACAAATTGCTGATCCAAGAACCGAAATTCCTGCTTTCCATGTACTGTCGGCAAAGCGTAGTCGACCGAAACCATATCTGTACACGGAAGAAGAAGTGTGCATCTTGATGCAGAGCGCACAAAATATGCCTTGTCGAACACGACATGATGCATTGCGTCCATGGACCTACTATTGTTTGATTGGATTGCTGTGCGTTACAGGAATGCGGCCCGGTGAGGCCTGCGGACTAAAACTCAAGGATGTCGATTTAAATCGTGCATTGATCACAGTTCATGCGGAAAAATACGATCGTACGCGTCTTGTTCCAATCCATGAGTCGACCTGTACAGCGCTTGAGGAGTATATACAGCGGCGGGCACAATATTGGTGCGGCCACCCAGTGGCCGAACAGTTGTTTGTAACGCGCAACGGCACACGATTATCCAAAGGGCTGGTACAAGACACTTTCCGCGCTTTGACAATCCAGTCTGGTCTGCGCAAAACGCATGATTCCCATGGACCACGTCTGCAAGATTTCAGACACCGCTTCGCAGTCAGAGCTCTGGAGAATTGTTATCGCAGCGATGCCGATCCGGAAAAGATATTGCCCGTGCTTTCGGCCTACCTGGGCCATGTGCGCATTGGCAATACCTACTGGTATCTGGAAAGTAATCCTGGGTTGATGTCACAGGCCATGCGAAAACTCGAACGTCGTTGGGAAGGTGTGTTATGAATCCTCACACCACCCCCAATGAATTGACCGTTCTGATCAAGCAGTACTTTTTTCAACGCCTGACCAACCAACGTCAAGCAAGCCATCATACGGTCAAGTCATATCGCGATACATTTCGACAACTGTTCGATTTTGCAGCCAAATACTTGGGACAGGAACCTTCCAAGTTACTGTTCAATCAGCTTGATGAAACTTTAATCTCAGCGTTTCTTGATGATCTGGAAACTGCCCGTAAGGTCAGTATCCGCACCCGAAATCTGAGATTGACTGCAATTCAGTCGTTTTTCCGCTACGCATTTGAGCAGACGTTCCCCGAACATTCAGTACAAATTCAAAAAGTGCTGGCTATTCCGGCCAAACGTTTTGTGCACAAACAAATTGGCTTTCTTCGCCGGGAAGAGGTGGTCGCGTTGCTGAACGCTCCCGTGCGCAGTACGTGGATTGGGCGGCGCGATCACGCCTTTATTCTCACGGCAGTACAAACTGGGCTTCGGGTATCGGAGATGACCGCACTGAAGCGCGAAGATGTCATTTTGGGTGAAAGTTCTCACTTGCGGGTTTTCGGTAAAGGACGTAAGCAACGTTGTACACCGCTGGCAAAATCCACTCGTTCAGTGCTGACCCGCTGGATGCGGGAACCGGACCGTGGAAACTCTAAGCAATTGTTTCCAAATTTTCGCGGTGACTCGTTAACGATCCACGGTGTTCAGTACATGTTGAAAAAACATCAAAAAAAGGCAGCCATACAATGCCCTACACTCGCAATTAAACAACTCAGCGTCCACCTATTGCGGCACACCGCGGCAATGGAGTTGTTGCAAGGTGGCGTAGACCGGTCAACCATTGCATTGTGGTTAGGGCACGAGCATGTTGAAACTACTCAGATCTACGTAGAAGCGACGATGGAGATGAAAATTCAGGCACTCGCCAAAGTGACGCCACTTTCGCAAAAACCAACGCGCTTTACCGCAGATGATCAACTGATGAAGTTTCTCGACAGCTTGTGAGCGTAGAAATACTATGTAGCGTTGTTCGAAAATTCGTACACTATTATTATTTCTTTTCAACATGATAACGTTGCCTTCAGAAACTACGCTACATAGTTCGGTTGGCGAGATAGTCCCCAATATAAACGGTTGAAATTCCCCAGTTGTGGGAACAAAGGTTTGCCTTCCTGCCTTTTAAAAGGCAGGAAGGCAAAATCGATAATTTTGCTCTATGGTTCGGGTTTTCCACACCTCAACCTAGAACACAACCATGATACTATTGGAAGGCTATTTAATGATTCATGAACTACGACAACAAGGGCTATCGATCAGCAGTATTGCCAGGCAACTGAATCTGGATCGAAAGACCGTACGTAAATATTTACACACCGACTGCACTGACGTTGGCGTCCGTGCTCGGTCACCGTTAGTGGGTAAGTTGGAACCCTACCATAGGTATTTGACTGACCGTATCTCAACGTATCCGACATTGACCGGTACGCGCCTTTTGCGGGAGATTCGCACACTGGGCTATCAAGGTGGCTATTCGATCTTGCTCGATTATCTGCGCACGATACGTCCACCTGTGGAACACTATTTTGAGGTTCGCTTTGAAACGCCACCTGGCCAACAGGCGCAAGTAGACTTTGCCTGTTTCAATGTTCGCTTCAATGACACCCCGGAGGTGATGAACCGGGTGTGGTTATTTACCATGGTATTGGGACACAGTCGGTATCTCTTTGGTGCGTTCTGCAAACGACAGGATATGGCGACCGTGGTACGCATGCATATTGAGGCATTCGAGTACTTCGGTGCGGTGCCAAGGGAATTGCTTTATGATCGGATGAAAACTGCGGTGATTGGCGAAGACCAAGACGGCAACGTGATATACAACCAGACGCTGCGCCAGGTGTTGCAGCACTATGATACCAGTGCGCGGGCCTGCCAGGCGTACCGGCCTCGGACCAAAGGCAAAGTGGAACGCCCCTACAGATATATCCGAGAGGACTTCTTTTTAGGCAGTCAATTCAATAACATTGATCATCTCAATGGTGAGTTTCACAAGTGGCTTGAGGCGGTGGCTAACTGCCGTTTACACCGGACTACCGGTCAGTATGTTGATCAGGCGTTTGCTGCTGAGTTGACGGCCATGACAGCATTGCCGAAACGGCGTTATGAGGCACTGTTGGCTTTGGAAAGAAAGGTCAATAACGAAGGTATGGTGGCCTACGGTGGCAACTACTATTCGGTGCCTGACGGCACCAAGAGCCGTATTTTGGAAGTTCAGGTCAAGCCGCTTGAGTTGCACGTTGTTGACCACGGCAAGGTGATTGCCCGCCATGCGATCAGTGACGGCAAGGGCCTGCGGATCATGGATCCGACACATCGCAAAGCCCAGCCGGCTGAACCGGTTGAGGAGTTGTCGCAGCCGGACCCTGCGCTGCGCAGGCCACTTAACTTTTACGATGCGGTCGGGCAACGACTGGCGGATACCGATGAGCAGGTGCGCGCATGAGTGTTGCAGTATTAGACAATATTCGCCAAACGCTGGTCAGGTTGAAGATGCCGTTTGCGCTGGAGCACTTCTCCTGGGTGGTCAGACAACTCGAAGACGGTCAGCTCAATGCCTTAGAGGCGATGGATGCATTATTGACCGAGGAGTTGACCAATCGCGAGAACCGGCGGATCAAAATGTCGATTAACACGGCAGGGCTGATGCCACCCAAGTCTCTTGAGTCGTTTGATTTTGCGTTTCAGCCGTCCCTGGATCGCAACCGTATCGAGGCACTGGCTGGGTTGGATTTTATTGAGCGAAGGCAGGTGGTGCACTTTCTGGGCCCGCCTGGTACCGGTAAAAGCCATTTGGCGACTGCCTTGGGGGTCAATGCCGTCAAAGCTGGCAGGAGTGTTTATCGCGCCACACTGACCGATTTGGTCGACACGCTGGCCAAAGCACACCAAAACGGTCAATTGACTGTCAAACTGCGTCAGTTGGGTCGTCCGGCGTTATTGATCATCGATGAGATCGGTTATTTGCCACTACCGAAAGATGGTGCCAATCTGTTTTTCCAGCTCGTCAGTGCACGCTATGAAAAAGGCGCCATGATTCTGACCTCCAATCGCACTTTCGGTGAATGGGCTGAGGTGTTTGGCGATCCGGTGGTTGCGACGGCTTTGCTGGACCGGTTGTTGCATCATGCGATTGTCGTTCAGATCGAAGGGGCCAGCTACCGACTCAAAGCACATGTGGATTTAATTCCGGAAATTGCAGCCAATCCGTTGCTTAAACCGGCGGTCAAGAAAAAGCGCGGCAGGCCCAAGAAAACACCGCAAGTATAGCGCGCTCCTTGAGCTCAAGCGCAAACTGAAATGTTGACACAATTGAATGTCGAACAATTTAAAAATAATAATCTCAGGAGGCTCTGATCTACAATAACGGCTGATCACCGATTCACCCGAAAGTGGGGATTTTCAATCGCGACTTTTGGGGATTTTGAGACCGTTACCTACAGTATCACAATAACTACGACTGAGCTAATCATTCCCATAGTACGCCAGCGCTGCTCATCCCAAAATGGGTCTGTATTTGTAATTGAGAAAGGATCGTTAAACACACGAACGGCAGTTTCGAAACTGATCCCATGTAAATAAATGTTGCATTTGTTTTTGGTTTCATCCCAAGTCCAATGCATAGCACCCATTGTAATTACATAATTGTAGTTATATCACAATGTGACAATCATACGTTACATTTAAGACGGAAAATTGATTGGTTGGCCCGGTTGGAATGTTCCCGAACCCGTGCACTCGTCAATTTTTACGTTGATCTCTTATGATCATCAAATCATTAAAATCAACTCTCAAAATCCGATCTCCACACACCGGATTGTCGAATGATTGACATCAATGTGCCGCGACGAGTTTCCCTGTGATCAGGAACCGTTACAGTGATCGTGCGATAGAGTTTTCTGTCTTTTGCATTACGATGTGACTACCCCGTCACTTTACTTCGATAAATCCCCTATACCAAAGTATGGTGCAGACTTCTCGACCTGAAAGGACTCTCAGTCTAGGCAATGGCAACTTCTATATTGGTGATGTAAACTTCCTCTTTCATGCGTCTGTCGACTTCTTCTTCCGACGCTGTTTCGAAAAAGAGTGTTAGTGCTTCTATAAGATTATCACGTGCTTCAGCAACAGTGTTACCTTGGCTGGCAACATCTACCTCTATTTGCCACGTGGGTATATGCTCGCGGGTCTTGCGATTCGTCCCAGACATTAGCGAATGCTCATCCACTTTGTGGATGCGCTATCTTGAGGCATCCATGGGCCCATAAAAATGCCCACCTTGGAGACGTATTGTCGTCGTTGTAAGTAACCTACAGTCGTACATGACGCGCTTTTTTCCAAACTTGGTTTCGATTTCTTCTGTTTCTAAGCGTCTCCTGGAAATTCTGATAACAGGAAACACAGCTCCGTCCAATTTGCTAACGAAATCTGGATGGGGTAGCCAACAGTAACCGTACTGCTTGGAGAATATTGGACTGATCCTGTCGTGTCAAGACCGGTCTACCGAATTCTGCTCTATTCATGGTTCGTTTAAACATTCTCTTTCCATAAGACGCTCTTTCCACCTTCTTGGCGCGGTGCTTCCCAACTTAATTCCACTTGCTCGAAGGGGTCAATATCAACTGCCATAAACTAAACAGGCTAGATCTACGGTCCGCGTCGACACAAATTTCATAACACAACCCGCAGTTGGCTGAACACTGTCGCCAGAAATGGCAATGTTTACGTATCGAAAATTTGAACAACGGTTCGTCTACTTCGAAAGGCATAGGTTTTCTGTTAGAGTTTACAAGTACTTCTGAGTTGTTAAGGGTGTGTCTCACTGTCAATTTGCTGCACGCAGACTCTTACTCTCATCAAGTGTCGGCAACTGGATAATTTGTGCGCCGTTTTTTTTCTGTGCTAAGCGCAATTCGTAGAGTTTTTGGAGATTGAGCCAAAACTCTCCAGACGTTCCAAAGAATCGCCCTAATCTCAAAGCGGTATCACCGGTGATAGAACGCCGACCGTTGAGAATCTCAGTGATGCGGTTCACTGGAACCTCAATCTGACGCGCCAATTCGGCCGCAGTCATACCGAGCTCATCAAGGTCTTCTCGCAATGTCTCGCCGGGATGGATGGGCTCACGCATAACAAACTTCCTCAATTCTAGTGATAATCCACGATTTCAACATCTATTGGCCCTGAACTGTCTTCGGGCCACATAAAACAAAGCCTCCGCTGATCATTAATGCGAATGCTCCATTGTCCTTTACGATTCCCTTTGAGCATCTTAAGTTGATTGCCTGGCCTATCGAGATCGTTAATACTGATCGCGGAATCCAATTGATCCAATTTGCGTGAAGCAGTTCGTGCGAAACCAGAGTACGCTGCAACTCGGATGCCGGCGTAAAAGACTCTTGTCTTCTTGTTTGCAAAGCTGACAATCACCCCTTCGTTTTGCTCTCATGGTATTGACAACTTCTTCATTATAGATAGCATTATGCGTTACGTCATACGTATTCGTAGTCCGATGCAACCTACGAGAAGGTATCCATAATCTGACGCACACCCGTCTATCCGGGATGACTGTGTGTCTAGCATTAACCTTGCAATCACAGCGTCAATTTGTCTCACCTTGTTTGACGCTAGACAGCCAAGTGCGTTGGTTCGACTTGAGTGCCACTCAAGATGTCATAGTCCCAACACCACGCCTTCTTGGTCTTGGAGTACATAATTCTCTCCAGATCAATCTTCACGAAGGAAATCCCTCAATCACATTCCAAAAATTTTGTACATTCAACTTCATCTGAATGTTCAGCTTAGCCAGAATTCGGCATGCGATTCATCAAAAAATATACGAACGAAATCCCCCTTATCTCGGAACACGATGTTCGCCATCTTACCCGTTAACTTCTACTCACTCTTGTCACTGGAAAATTTGATTGTTTTGCTTCTTGGATTATCTTCGAGTGCGCTTGTTATGCACACCTCAGTGGATAAGGATTCGACAACAACTGAGCAAGTGCTTAGAACGAACAGAAACCACTGGTCAGTAGAGGCGGCTCACAATGTACTTGACAATTGAAACGGATTTGATGAGGATACTTGTCAAATTCGAAGCGGGCATGCGTTGCTATCACAATCAACGAAAAAGAAACGCCCCTTTCGGGGCGTCGGGCACCTCTATCTCTCGCCGGCCTCGAAGCACCAAACTTGAGTATTGTACTCGCGGAAGGTTCACGCCTTTCCTTTGCATTAGGTTTTGCAGAAAGAAAGCGCCAATGCGAATTCATGCACTGTCTCATGATCTGCTTGACATGATTCAAAGTAAAAAGTCTGAACTCAGCTCAGAAAAAAAGCGCAGACTTGCGAACCTCGTCGACTTCGTTGGCGAGGGTCGAGGAAGTAAGGCACTGGCAAAAGCATTAACTGAGGCAGAGTGACAAGTCGACGAACTTCAGTCAAAACTCGAAGGCTTACCTCAAATTCAGAACAGAATGTTCCAAGCTCCTCCGATCGAATGGATAACGGTACGCATCAACCAACTCTCAGACTTGCTTCAACAAAACACCGCTCAATCGGCATTGACGTTGAGAGAAGTTCTTAGACCCATTACCTTTGAACCACAATATCCAGATATTGGCAAGCCCTACTACATTGCGCATAGTTCACTGGATGCTCTTGCAATCATGAACTCTCCGTCCAAACAGGACGAATGGGACAAAGGTTCGTTTGTATTGTGATGGTGGGCACGGTTGGAATGTTCCCGAACCAGTGCATTCATCGAATTTTTTGTTAATCTCTTATGATCGCCAAGTCAATAAAATCAACTCTCAAACTCCGACCACGGCAAACCAGATTGTCGAATGATTGACGCTTCTTTTTCATCAGGCTTGGTGTACCTCTACTTTCCATATAGACCAACGTGATTGCAGAACTCGGTTCAACAATTTTATTTGTCGTGCTTCGCACATCATAAATGGCACGTTTAAAACGGTGAATTCAACATTTGACAGCTGTTTACTGGCAAGGGACTATTTCAGAAGCCCTAATCTACGTGCTGATTCGATTGCAAGCATTTCACTTGAATCAAAAAGACAAAATAATGCATCCAGCCGGTCGATGTAGTGGTGCCACTTATGATGATTCGAGGAACTCTCCCAGGCATATCGCTTGGTCGACAGCTCGACATCTTCATCGAAATACCCGAAAAAATCCTTCAATGTGTTAATTGGACGATTGCGAGGACTTTCGGGTTGCTGGTTTACATCCGAACCTCGACAATACGCAAGGATACGGAATGGGTTGTCTGTGACAGATTGTTGAAACATGTCTTCTAATCTTTTTGCGAATTCTGGCTTCACTGCATGAATGTCATCATATAAGCAGGCGAGCGAATGAGTCGTTCCAGGATTACTACTCTGCAGTCGAAGCAAGCACTTTAGTCTAAGTTCAAGGGCAATTCCAAGATTGAAGTGACTGGCAGTTTTGAGAGACTCCCAAACCGCGTGTGCTGGCCAACCAGTCGTTCTCCCAACCGGAGAGAGGTCTTCAGGATTGATGCCTAGACGAGCAATTTCCTGCTCCATAAAGTACGCTGCCTGACAGAATGCCCGAGCATCTCCGATTAGTTTTATGTATTGCGCACTGTCCATGTTGTATTTCTGCTTTATCCACTATTTGAGTCACGCCATGGTTTCTTGATGCGGTCCATATTTAGGACCACCTGATTTTCGCATTCCAATGATTAGAAAATACCTTTCAGCTGTGCCTCTCCGTCTTGCAAACCGAATAAATAGATTTTCCCTTCCGAAGATGGGTAATCATGGTCCCACATCTTTACAAAACCATGCAAATGTGCTTGATCTGGCACGGCAGAAATAGGTTGGAGCTTCATGTCCAAGGCGAGAAGCAGGTTCAGTACTGTTGCAAATCTCGGATTTCCTCTTTGCGAAAGGGCTTTGTACAAGCTTTCCCTGCTCAATCTAGTTTTAGAGGCGAGCTTGGTCATACTGTATACCTTGGCGATATCGCCTATGGCTGCAACAATTAGTTGAGGGTCACCGTCCTCGAATGCCGCCTCCAAATAAGCGACCGATGCTTCAGTGCTAATCAAGAATTCTTTGGGATTCCATCTGGAAACTTTCTGTCCAATATCGCTTGCTTCAATGTTTATTCGATTCATGATTTTCCAACTGATAGTCCTTAGCTATTTTTAGTGCTCTTTTGATATCTCTACTTTGAGTGTCTTTAATCCCACCATAGAGGAGAATCGCAGTAGATTCTGATTGATAAATGTAGTAGACTCGGTATCCTGGGCTAAAATGTAATCGAAGTTCATAAACTCCGCTCCCCACTGATTTAACATCACCCGGATTGTCCAAACCAAATCTTCGAATCCGAGCAACCAGTCTTGCTTGCCCTCTAATATCTCTGATTCCTTCAAACCACTTTTTGAAGTGTTCAGTTTGCAGAATTTTCATCGAGTATTAATTGTATCCCACAGGCTACACACAATCGATCAATGTTATCAATCTGACACAACCATTCACCAAAGATGGTGCAAACTGCTGCTGAATGGCTTCATCGAGTAAGCCTTTCACGTAGCTCGCCTAAGAGAATGGTTACTGCCTATTCCAGCACCGCAACTGCTTGATCCCGATGTACGGTGGGAAAATCAGCCAAAGAATCGTCAAGTGCAAGCCCCGATTCCAAATGGTCCCATAAAATCCGAATTGGAACTTGGGTGCCGTAAATGACCGGAGTGCCACCCATAAATGCCGAGTCTCAATTGATTACGGATTCAATCTATTGTGCATCATTCCAAAGTGTGCAACAACAGTGTAAGCTCAATATTAGCGTACTTAATGATTGATTTTTGTTTGTTGGGATATTGTCAGGGTTTCTCTGGAATTGGTGGGCCTGGTTGGAATGTTCCCGAACTCTTGCGAATCTTGAATTTCGCGTAATCCTACACTAACGACGCACTCTTATCGGTATTTCCAGACATTTGTTGGGTCTAGCCCGAGTTTACCGAGTTCAACAACTTGAACTCGGCGAAGTAGGTTCGATTAATTGGGAGAGTCTATTGTAACTCATTGACGCAATGGAATTACCTCCTGACACTCCTGAAAATGTCAGGACCAAAACGATTCTCTGGGGACGTGTGACCTAACCGGCTCGATAACGATCCAGCTGTAGCGACTTGTACAGTATTTTCTGGGTCTCAGACAGGCTCGACAGCGTCATCTGTATCGTTGGCGAGGTGTCTTTGCGTTTGGACGGATAGACCACGCCGACCTCTTTGATTGCCGCCAACTGTTCAATTATCTGAGTGCACGAAAGCATCTGGCCCTGACTGCCCAAATACCGATACAGCAGGGTTTGCAGCATCAGTGCCAGCACACAGATCAGCACATGCACCTGGATTTTCTGATCCGTCCAGTGATACTGGGGACGAATGGCAATGTGCTGGGTATCTTTGAGGTCTCGAAAGGCGCGCTCGACATGGTGCTGAGCACGATAGCCGCGTACAATCTGTGCATCACTCCACTCGGCGCGGTCCGTGAAGATCAGATGCTTACCAAGCAAAGTGCGCTGCAGATGTTTCCAGGCCTGCCGCTCAAAGCGGTAGGTCAGTTTCGGAACCCCGTGTTCAGTCAACTCCACACAGACATCAAACAACTCGTTCATGTGTCGGGCTTTGAGACACTCGTCGACCTTTTTCTGAGTGCCAGCCACGCGCGGGCGCCTGCCCTTGGTAATCTGCCCTGTTTGCCAGCGTCGCAACTGCCACTGAATCTCGTGTAGTTTCTGCCTGCGCTTGGCAATCTCGCGCAGCAAGGTGGCTGTTTGTGTTTGTTCCAGATTCTGGTTTTTAGCCACCACCACGGTGTACTCGGTGCCGTAGAGCACCTTGGTGGTGCGCCAGGTGCTGACGCCCGGCAGCTCATCGAGCGGTTTGAACTGGCGTGCCGGCACGGCCAGCAAGTCTGGATGATGGGTCGGCACCAGTGAGCCGATCATGTGATAGGGACTGTCGTGTACGGCTGCAATATTGTCCTCGCAGTTGTTGCCTTTGTCGAACACCAGGGTGACATCGGAATCGTGCTGCTCGCCAAGTTCATGAACCCTTGCCACCAGGGCATCGACAAGGCTGCGAAAGGTGGGTGAGTCAGGCTGGTTGCCGGGATAAGTGTGATGCAGAATCGGCACATGGTGGTCAGCTGCTGCCAGCAGCGCCAGACCCACAATGCGCAGCGATTTTCGCCCTTCCTTGCTGTGCCCGCGCTGGGCGAGCTCAGCTTTGTCGTTGAAGCTGTCGATGAAGGTGAAAAAGTTGGTTGCATCGAACAACAGCTGACTGACATCGACCTTGAAGTGCTGCACCATGTGAGCGACGATATCGCGTTCGATATTGCGAAGTGCATCAATCGAGATGCGGTCCATGTTGTCCCAGAAGCGCTGCGCGGTGAGTTTGGCGCTTTCAACGCCGAGCAATCGGGGCAGCACCGTGCTGGCGTACCAGTTGGCCAGCGCATTTTTGGAGCACGGTTGTAGACAGCGGTTGATGATTGCGATCAGCATATAGGAGCCGACCGAGACAGACTGTGAGCGTTTCGGGACGTGGTGGTCGATGATTTCGACGAGTTTGAGTTGTTTGGCGAAGTCGACGAGTGCGGCGCTGGCGCCGAATTCACTGACGAGGACTTCTTTGGGTGCCGGTGCATATTCCAGAGTTATGTGAACACTGATTCCAGGAATATGAACGTAATTCCAGACAATATGAACACGGATTCCGGAGAATATGAACGTCGATTGAACGAAGCCGCTACGCGGCAGTATTTCTGCTTGCCCTTCATGGGTTAGCGTCCATTCGGTAAATATTTCTTGCCAGCGAGTCAAAATTAGTCTATTGTGTAGGTGGCACCCCGCGGCAACGGGGCGCCACTATTTATTGTTTTCAACAACACAATAGGAGAATGAACCATGTCCCATCGTGTCAACGGCGCGAAGCCGAACTCGCCATTACGGCAAACAACCATAGATTATATGAAGCTACGCAATCTGTCGGAGAATACTCAGCGGCGGTATCTTTATGAGCTCGACAAGCTGTCGAGACATTACCGCTGTTCGCCATGCGAGTTGAGCGCTGAGCAGTTGCGAGATTATGTGCTGGCACAAATCGATCAGGGTGTTGCACCGGCATCAACGAATTTGACGGTTGCAAGTTTGCGGATGTTTTTTAACCGGGTCATCAATGAACCGCACAGGGTTCAGCTGCTGGCGGTGCGAAAAGTGTCCGACAAGTTGCCCAAGACCGTGAGTGAAGCGCAGATCAAGACAATCTTTGCCGCGACACACAATCTTCGCTATCGCGCGGCAATTCAGCTGGCTTATTGCACCGGGCTGCGCGTCTCGGAGGTTGTGGCCCTTCAGGTTGGCGACATTGACTCGGTCAAGGGCATGATTCGCGTGGGCTGCGGCAAAGGGGGTCACGAACGGCTGGTGTTTGCGCCATTGACATTGCTGGAGGCGTTGCGCGACTACTACCGGCAGATCTTTCCGAAACCAGAAAGCTGGCTGTTTTACGGCACCACTCCGAGTGAGAAACTGAAAACCGCAACCTTGTGCAACGCATTCAAACAGGCCTGTAAGCTGGCCGGCATCCAGGCGGAATTCACCTTCCATAGTTTGAGGCATTCAGTCGCAACTCATCTACTCGAAAGAGGGACGCAGCGCGATGTGGTACAGGATATTCTCGGCCACAAGTCGCCTGAAAGTACCCGGGTCTATGCCCGGACCACCGCCGCGATGTTTCGCGAGCTCGATCACCCGGCCAATCACATCACACACTGACCGGCGGTGATGGCTGCCAAAGCCACTGTGGCGGACATCTTCCGCCACAGTGGTCGTGAGTTTATTGCCAGCTATGGCGCAACGCTCAATCGCGCCGCGCGGCGCGTCTTGGCTGCCATCTGCAACTGCCGAACCGCCGCGCTGGGTGCGCGCCACTATCAGTGCCCGCACTGTGATATCCCACATGTGCTGTACAACTCGTGTCGCAATCGTCACTGTCCGCAGTGCCAGGGCACAGCCGCACATCAGTGGCTGGAAAAGCAAAGCGCAAGGGTACTGCCCGCACCTTATTTCCATATCGTCTTTACACTGCCGACAAAGATCGCAACGGTTGCCTACGCCAACCGTAAAGTGGTGTTCGACATTCTCATGCGCACCAGTGCCAAGACCTTGACCGTCATCGCCGCCGACCCCAAACATCTCGGCGTGCAGGTCGGCGGCACCTGTGTGCTCCACTCCTGGGACCAAAAACTCCTGTGGCACCCACATGTACATGCCCTGGTCACCGCCGCCGGCTTCGATGTCATTACCGGGCGCTGGAAAACCACCAACCCCAAGTTCTTCGCACCGGTCAAGGTGCTGGCAAGATATTTTAGAAACCGCTGCTTAGATGAACTGCACCAAGCCTACTGCCAAGGTCTGCTCATCTTCCCCGGCTCCATCGCACACCTGAAATCCAAAACCGCCTTTGAGGCACTGGTACAGCACGCACGTCAACAAGACTGGAACGTCTACGCAAAACCGCCTTGCCAAGGTCCCAAAGCACTGATTCGGTATTTGTCCCGCTATACCCACCGGGTGGCCATCGGCAACAGCCGCATCCTCGCCTTCGATGGCAAAACCGTGACCTTCCGGTATCGAAAACCTGTCTCCCAAGCGCACTCCAAACCCCAATACGGCACCCTGAAACTGACCGTTGCCGAATTCCTGCGCCGCTACCTCATGCACGTATTACCGAAACGCTTTCATCGCATCCGACACTTTGGCATCCTCGCCAATGCCAAATACAAGCAAACCTTGCAGCAAGTGCAGGTACAAACCGGCTGGCTCAGCCAACCAGCCGCTCACGATCATGCCGCTGAGGATACCTCTCCGAAGTGCCCAACCTGTTCAACACCGATGACACTCGTTGCCATTGAAACGCAACACGAGCTGCGCATTGTTCAAGCGCTCGCCCGCGCACCACCTGGGTCAAAAGCTGCCTAATGCATCGACTCACCCAGCCAACCACCACAACCGTACATGTCAACCGACACAACCGGGCGCGCTTCAATGCTCAGATGCCGCAATTGCGTCTCGAACTGCAAGTAATTTCTCCAAATTGGGGAACTCTCCAACGACGCGGTGTCCTCGTTGCGATCAATCATCGCAGCCAATCGTCGATAACTCCCATCGAATCACCGCTTCGCAAGTAGGCATCAGCCGAACTTTCTCCATAACAGCGTCGACGCTTGCGGCCTCGTTCAACAAGGTTACAGATAGCCGTTTACACGGCCATCACTAACCTGAATATTCCAGCCAATGTGAACACCGTTTGTATTGGTTGATATTCTCGGAACTGGAGTACCGATAACGCCCGCTTTTCTCAGCACAATTTGACTGGGTTCACCGTTTCGGTTTCAATCGTAGTTTTCATCTACGACATTGAAACAGGAGGCAGTGGACATGAGCAGAGGAAGAATTGTGATGAGCAACCATCTTGAGATACTACGCTTGCGACACGACTGCGGGCTAACGATTCGGCGTATCGCTGAGGTATTGGGTCTGAGCGTTGGGTTGGTGCACAAAGTGGTGACCAAAACTACCGATTGTGGCATTCGGTGGCCGTTGCCCGACGGTATGGATGAAGATCAGCTGGCCGCACTGGTGTACGGTGGGCCGCAGGATTCACCGGCACACTTTGAAGTCGACTTTACCTGGGTGCATCAGGAAAAGCAAAAAAAGGCCGTCACCTTGCAGTTGCTGTGGCAGGAGTTGTGCGCGCAAGGCTACCGGTACAGCTACTCAAGTTTTTGCGAGCATTATGCCCGCTGGAAAAAATCACAGCGCCGTTCCATGCGGCAGTTTCACGAGCCCGGTGATACCGTATTTGTCGATTTCTGTGGCATGACGGTCAAGATCGGCACACGCACGGCGCAGATCTTTGTCGGGGTGCTGGGCGCATCGAACTACACCTTTGCGGTTGCCGTGTGGACCCAGCAGCTGCGCGACTGGCTCGAGTGTTTGAGCTTGATGCTGGAGTTCTTCAAAGGGTGTCCGAAACTGATTGTGTCTGACAACTTAGGCAGCGCGGTCGCTAAAGCCTGCCGCTATGATCCACAATTCAATTTCAGCTACCAGCAGTGGGCTGAGCATTACGGTGTCGCAGTCAAAGCTGCGCGGCCACGAAAACCCAAGGATAAAGCCAAAGTCGAACAAGCAGTACAGAACGCTGAACGCTGGATTTTGGCGCGGCTTCGAAACCACCACTTCACCAGCCTGTCCGAGCTCAATGCAGCCATTCGACCCTTAGTCGATGAGCTGAACCTAAAACCCTTTTCCAATCGCGACGGCTGTCGCCAAGACGCCTTTGATACACTCGACCGACCCGTGCTTCGACCCCTGCCACTGGTGCGCTTTCACTACGTTGAAATCAAAACCGCCACAGTCGGCTTTGATTACCACATCAAACACGGCAAACACTGGTATTCAGTGCCCCATCAATACGCCGGGCAAAAGGTCAAAGTCCACCTCGGTAATCAAACCCTGCGCATCTTCTTCAAACAACATCAAATCGCCACCCATCGGATCGAGCAGCAAGCCGGCATGTCCACCCACCCCCTGCATCGGCCGAAAAGTCATGACCAAAGCCACTGGCCACCTGCGCGGTTGAAAAACTGGGCCGCCGTCATCGGCGCAGACTGCTCAGCTTGGGTGTGTGCCAGAATCAACGAAGCCGACCACTTTGAGCAAGTCTGCCGCCGCTGTCTGGGGGTGTTGTCCCTGAGTAAGAAATTCTCCAACCAACGACTCAACGCAGCCTGCCGAATTGCCAACCGCCAGGCCCTGACGCGCGTTGCCCACATCGAGCAGATTCTGAAAAACGGCACCGATCTTGACGACTCACAGACTGAACTTAAACTGCCACAGCACCACGACAACATCCGCGGTGCAAAACATTTTAACTAATGGAGGCCGCCATGAGCACGAGTACCACTTTTGAACAACTGCGCCAACTCAGGCTGAGCAACCTCGCCCAGGCACTGGAACAACAGTTGCAGCAACCGGAACTTTACCGGGACCTGAGCTTTACCCAACGCCTCGAACTGCTGCTCGACCATGAGTTGCAGTGCCGCCACCAACGCCGTCAGCAGCGCCTGCTGCGCCAGGCTAATCTGCGCTTACAGGCGAGCTTGAATGAACTGGATTACCAGCCATCGAGAAACTTACAACGCAGCCACATCGCAGAGCTTGGACAGTGCACCTGGATTGCACGGGCACAGAACCTGCTGATCACCGGACCGTGCGGCTCCGGGAAGTCCTACGTTGGCTGCGCATTTGGGCACGCCGCCTGTCTGCTCGATTACACCGTGCGCTACGAGCGGCTATCTTTGTTGCTGGTACAGTTCGATCAGGCCCGGGCACTGGGAACTTACACCAAGTTTGTCAAAAAGCTCGCCGCCACCGCACTGCTGATCATTGATGATTGGGGACTCAAACCCCTGAACACCAGCCACCGTCATGATCTGCTGGAACTGATGGATGGGCGCTACGGGCGAACCGCAACCGTTGTGATCAGCCAATTACCCGTTGATCAATGGTATGCCACCGTTGGTGACGCCACTTTGGCCGATGCGATCCTCGACCGTTTAATCCACAATGCCCATCGTATCCAACTGACCGGTGACTCAATGCGAAAGCTGCAATCCAATTCACTGACCGTACCGGTGGCGCAATCCCACCGCAACGATAGCTGATGGCAATGACGACAAGATCTTACATTCACCGAGTGTCGCGAGCACTGCCGCAGTTATCAATTGATCCAACTGGCCAATTTGCATGGGTCAATTGGGATCAGTTGTTCATCACTGGTGCGTTATTTTCAATGCGTATCTGTGGTCATCACAATCTTACACTGAGCCCGCAGAATAAGTCCATAACCAACCCTGTGAAAAATTCCCAAAGACACTCGCGTCGAAAAAGTGCTTGCCTTTGGGTTTTTGCACAGGGTTGCTGACCGACTTATTTCCGCTCCGTGTGAGATTCAAACCAACAACAAATCCAAAGGAGGTATAACTCGCTCGAAAGATTCGAAAAACCGCTGAGATAAGCGTCGCGAATGCCAGTTTTTGGAGAAATGTTCATATTCTCTGGAATCGCGTTCATATTAATTGGAATACGCATTATTTAGCTCCCTTTATAGTGATCGCAGCATTCGCAACAATGTGGGCATTGAGCGCAGCAAATACCGCCGCTATCGCACAGAATCTTACATTAGAAGTCCAAATCATTACGGATGACAATCCAGCGATACCTGCCGAACTTGCGGAGTCCGAACTGCTGGCACGACGAGTGCTGTCAAGAAAATCTTCCAAGTCCAGATTCGATGATGACAATTTATCCCAGCTGAGGAGGGACATTCAAGATGTACTGGACACGGTTCGAAATTTTGATCAAAGCCTGATAGCCGTCACGGCAACGCCGCACTTTCAACCAAACGTATTGCTATTGTCGTACGAAGGCGACCTGAAGTCTGCGATAGCGGACACATTTACCGGCCAATCCGGCATGATTCAATTCAACACCGGGTTCCAGGAATTTGATGAGTTGAACCGGGAATTGGGATTATTTGCGGTGACATATTTATCGCGTTTAAATGTGGCGCTCTTTTACTTCAGCAAGCCCGTGAATATACCGGTGATTAGTGCACGTTATGCCGCGATCGCAGGTGTCAGATATGCCGTAGCGGATGAATATGCGCAAATTTTTGATACAACTGACGTTGATATTTATCAAACAAACGATGCCTGGCATTTGATTTTCAAAAACCGGAACTGGGATACCGTCTATTCATATTTGCGGGTGAGAGACGGAAAAGTTGACCGCTATGAATCAGAGTCGGATTGCGGCGATGTCCCCCAATTCATCCCATGTCCGCAGCTTGAGCAATGAGACTGACATGCTCACAAGACCCGTTTGCGTCAGTTTAATTTGCAGTGAGCACAATTGCCAACGATTGAACTACGAAACGAATTCAGTCGATATCAATTTGGCAACGTGATTCCGAAAAACCCCGCAGTGGACAACCTAACTCGATGCTGGTGGTGTGAGGACGACCCACTTTATTGTGATTATCATGATCACGAATGGGGTGTGCCGGAGTTCGATAGTCAGAAGTTATTTGAACTGCTGTGCCTGGAAGGCGCGCAAGCTGGATTGAGTTGGATCACAATTTTACGGAAACGAGCGCATTACATTAAGGTTTTTGACAATTTCAATCCCGACTTAATCGCTCATTACGGAGATGAAAAAATTGCAGCACTGTTGAACGATTCAGGCATTGTACGCAACCGACTGAAAGTTCACGCGTTTATAAAGAATGCCCGCGCTTACCTCAAACTGCGGGACGCGGGATTGACACTGGATCAGTATTTCTGGGATTTTGTCGACGGGCAACCCATCAAAAATGCATGGACCCGTGCTGACGAGGTGCCCGATAATACTGCCTTATCCCATCGAATCAGTCATGATCTGAAAAAAAGAGGATTTACTTTTGTTGGCCCAACCATCTGCTATGCATTTATGCAGTCAGCGGGATTGGTCAATGATCACTTGTTCGACTGTCACCGGTACAATGAACTCTGAATATCGGACCTGCTCTCAGAATATCTGCTTACCCGAAAATAACTTCAAACGAAATTCACGAGCCGGCTGCAGAAATTACCTGGTTCTCATTTCGATGTTTCCATCGCCTCAAGTGCAGACTCACCGCCTGCCTGGCTTGGAATTCCTTTGTGAACCGTATGCGGCGGCCACAGATCTGCCAGATTGAAACGAATCGCCTCAAACGGCGGTAACGACACGATCGTATCGTCATAAAGTTGATCGATCAATACCCATCGCGCAGCGCACAGTTCATAGGCTGCCAGTGAACGGGCACCGGGGTCGACAAACCAATGGTAAGCCACGCCCTCGCGGGCATAGACTGCTTTCTTTTTACCAAGATCGAGTTTTCGTGTGGAAGGGGAAAGTACCTCGCAAACCCAGTCCGGTACCAAGGTGAAATAAGCAGTCAACGGATACTCAGGCATGCGTTCACGTCGCCAACCGGCGATATCAGGAACGACGATATCTTCACCCAAGTGAAGCTCAGGTTCGTCGATTATCCACCAGCCGCCAGGACCGCCGCGCCCATACTGAAACGACTGATTGATCAATCCTCCCAGCCCTGAACCAGCCAAGGCATGCGGCGCTGCCGGTCTTGGATGAGTATAGAGTTTGCCATTGACAATCTCGGCAACTAAATGTGGCGGTGCATCGAGCACATCCTGATAAGTCGCCTTTTGCGACCTCACCTTGGCATTACTGGATTGCGGCTTGGACATTACACTTGGTCCTGAAATCGATCGTCATCATTCTACATGATCGAAAACTTGAGTGTCAAGGCACCCCGAAATTCAGAATCGACGCTGACCTTCCAATTTGATTGGAGTTTGACAAAACAGCATTCGACTGCAATAGGTTTACTGTTCCTGCCACGGTAAATTTGCAAAAATCTTGCAGGCCACCATTGGATTCGTCACCTAATCGTAGGGAAACACCACTCAATCGGCTTTGACGTTGAGAGAAGTTCTTGGCCCCAAAACCCTTGAACCAAACTATCCTGATATTGACGAGCCCTACTATACGTTGCACACAGTTCACTGGCTGCTCTTTCAATAACAAACTCGCCATCAAAACAGGACGATTGGGACAAAGGTTCGTCTGTATTGCGATGGTGGGCCCGGTCGCTATATATCCGAACCCTGGTGAATATTTGGGTAAGCAGAAAGATTGAATAACTTCGTTTCAGTAAACCACAAATCTATCGCAATATCACATTGACTAGGCAACCTGATCAAATTCAATTCGCTTTAACATACTCGTGTCTACTGCCTTTCGCGCCTTATACAAATCGAAATGTTCTTGCAGTGTCAACCAGCTTTCCGCTGAACCACCAAGAACTTCGGAAAGGCGAATCGCCATTTCCGGCGAAATACCGGACTTACCGTTCAATAGTCGATTGAACGTTCTACGCGCTACCCCAAGCTCGTCCGCTATTCCATTTGAAGTAAGTTTTTCGAACGGATCAATATAGGTGCTTTGAATCAACTCTCCTGGATGAGGCGGGTTATGTTGTTGATAACTCATCAGTGATAATCCTCATAATTGACTAAATAGGCATCCCCGCGATCAAATTTGAACACAATACGCCAATTGCGAGACACCGTTATAGACCATTGCTCATTTGGGACTTTGTAGAAACAAAATATTATCTGATTGATATTAATGTAATAAATTTTGTTTCTTCTGCGATGGTGTCCCCGCCTTCAGCGGGGTTGGCAACTTATAAATTTGTTTCTACAAAGCCTCTTTGCAATCTTGGATTTTCGATTTGGAGTAAAACCGCCACCGAAGACAACACAGTAGTTCTATAGATTGCTACCAAATACTCGTCGATTGAGCACTAGACTGTAAACATCCATTGCGCCGAAGCCATATTCAAGTAGCTAGTTCGCAAGTAACTCGCTACAGATACATCTTACTCGACTTATGCCGACTATCCAAAAATGCGTTAAATTGACCTCCAGCCCTCCCTAGGCTCCCAAACCGAATCGAAGTGTTCATTTGCAACGATTGATCTGACAGGCGGTAACATGAATTGACGCAATTGCTGTTGTACCTGTTCTAGAGAATCAGGCGCAGAGCTGCCTTCTAGTTTCCGCAAAAATCCTTGCCACTGTGCGCGCTTCAGTGGATCGTTTGCGAACTCCCGTGTTAATGCTAATGGAATATCCGTCGGTATCAGCGTATTTCGCGCTTCGAAAGTCTTGCGAATCGCGTCCGCTAGATTTCGACCATTAAATGACATTGTCTCCGATATCACCAACAGATCGAAAAAGTCTTTCATACGGCTGTTCACAATCCCGAAATCAGCCAGAATTTGAAACTTTTCGGCAACCACGGTTTCGGGAGGATACACCCTGATTTTCGGGGCAGGCATATCTAATAGTGTTGGAAATTCAATCTCAAGTGCAGGGGGTGTTACCACATCACCAAATCCAATATCAATTTGCATGGGCAATCTTGCCTTGGTAATTTGAGCGATTAATTTAACCCGAATACCACCATAACCGGACTCGTGCCGAATATATGACGATTTCACAGTTTCTTCACGGAATCTGATACCGTCTCCAGGTAAATCCAGAACACAAAGACTTTTGATAATCGACTCGACATCTTCAAGCGTCATTTCCCCAAATCCTAAAAAATCCAAGTCCCTAGTCGGGCGAAGTTCTTCCGGTGTCCATATCCGAAACAGATTCGCACCTTTCAAGATGAATCTGTTTGCGTAAGCCGAAGCACCGATCCGATACAGAAACCGCTCATTCGCATAGTGGAGCATCGTCGACTGAACATCCTTGCTGGAAGCGTTAGCCAATTTAACAAGTTGGTTTCTGACAACCCATTCACTATTGCACTTGTTTGAATTTGTTGTCATACGATGGCTTCGAAATACGGTCTCATAATATTGGCTACTCGATTGATTTCCGCAAACCGCCAGATCTCATCTACAGTGGCTTGTTTACTAGATAGACATTCCTTCAGTGCTTCAATTGCGACATCAGTTCCTACCTTGTTTCGATGCTTGAAGCAATCGGCAACCGTTTTGGCAGGAATTGTAATTGGCACCGATACCCCTTCGATCCGATGTCGTTCCAAGCCTACCGACAATGCTTCAGATCCGGAACGAATGACCCGTAACGACACAGGTGAACTCACAGGAGTCCATCTGCCATGTTCAATAAACACCCAAACCTGGTGTGGCAATTGAGTAGTCAATATGTGGAATTGGAGTGCTGACAGAAGGCAGATCACACCGTGCGGAATCGCTTTTGACACCAGTGCCAAACTGTGCGAAGCGGTAATTTCTGCTTCCGTGTATTGATAGATGCCGCGTCCTATGCGCAATAATACGCCCTCATCCTGAAGCCGCCGCAGATACGTATGCGGCACACCTGCAGCATAAAAGTCTTTAGCCCGCAGTATCTCACCGCGACGGACCAATTCCAAAGCCCGATCTCGTAGTGTTTCTCTTTTCAAAAAACTCGGTTTATTTAATTCTACATAACCGACGGTAATTATATAGTATTCATAACATATTTGGAAACTTCAAATGGTCAACATGTCGCCGTTAATAATACGACGAATGACTGTGAAGATGGGCAAACTCGAAGAATTGTGGGGCCCGGACGCAACGTATTCGACCTTTGGATTTATTCAGTTCAGATGCAAAGTAATTGAATAAGTGGATTTGATGGCAATTCTCTGGTTGACACTTAGGAAAACACGGTACTAATAATTGTTGCATAACATTAATCATTACATGATCATCGAATGTGATGAGAACAAGCACATTACAACACTCCAAGTCAGTGGGCTGGATATGGCTCGTGCACCTGAAATTCTAAACGGTCCTACACTGACTGTCGAAGACCACCGAAAGAACTTATAGTGAACATCGATAGATTAGCGTTGGTTTTCTTGATGGTGTAATGGTAGCTCTTGTCTGGACGATTCGAAACGATGCATACAGAATTATCAGTCTGAGGAAAGCTAATGAACGCGAAAAACAGCTCTATAGCAAAAGATTTCGATCCTGATACCGCGCCTGATCTATCCAAGGGCAGATGGCCGGAAGAGTTTTCCACCGCGAAAGTTCGTCGTGGACGTCCCTTATCGGATAACCCCAAAGTTTTAACTACGATAAGGCTCTCGAAGGAAGTAATCGATCACTTTCGAGCTGATGGTCGCGGCTGGCAAACACGGATCGACGAAGCGCTACGTGATCGGATTAATCAGAAAAATGCAGCATAAATGGAATCGCTTGGTTTTGTGTTTGGTGGGCCGTCAGGGATTCGAACCCCGGACCAATAGATTAAGAGTCTACTGCTCTGCCAACTGAGCTAACGGCCCAAAAACATGTCTGTGTCAAGATACGATTACACCGGGTCAATTTGAAACGATTTGTAATCATCTGAAAATGCTGTAGATGAGTGCCGTCACTTATATCAGTCCAGCGATGCCGTCACACTAGCTGTACCAAAAAATCGCGTGCAACTCGGACCCAGATTCACCATAATCCAAATTATATCAAACCCATGCTACGCAAATTGGTTGTGCAACTTACAACTCAGGTGCCGAAGTATAGTCCGATGGTGATTGTCCCGTTGCGTATAATTCATTGAATAATGAACATTTTTTCTTGCGATGGCAGTGTAGTTTTGTGAGTAAAGGAGAGCCAATTTCACAGTTGGAAACTCATGCAATTGGATTACCAACAAATTAAGTTAATTCGTTAAAGCTTTGGGGATTAATGCACGAATTTTGTTTCCTATGCCGCTGAAGAGGGAAGTTATGGTACGTATTAGCACTTCATATCTGACATTAATTATTTTGGCAACATGTTTAGTGACTGCGCCGTCAATAGTGAAATCTTCGACGGATCTGGTGGCTGGTAGTGCCGAGGAAGCAGGCCTCAGAATAGCAACCGAAGCTCGCGATCGTCAACGTGGGTACGGTAATTTCACTGCAAGTATGACGATGACTCTGCGTACCAAACAAGGACGTGAAAGTCAGCGCAACGTGCGCCTCAAAGTGATTGAAGTTGAAGGCGATGGAGAGCGGACACTGTTCATATTTGACCGTCCGGCGGATGTCAAGGGAACAGCCTTCCTGATTCACGCCCACAAAGATAAGTCGGACCAGCAGTGGCTGTATCTCCCTGCATTGAAGCGGGTTAAGGGTATTAGTTCTTCTAACCAATCTGGATCTTTCATGGGCAGTGAGTTCAGCTACGAAGATTTAGGTACCACAGAGGTCGAAAAATATTCGCATCGGTATCTGCGCACAGAACAGTGTGGAGATTTCAGTTGTTTCGTAACTGAACGCATTCCGACAAACAAAGACTCCGGATATTCCAAGCAACTGGTTTGGTTGGACCAGGAGGAACTGCGCACGATAAAGATTGAATATTATGACCGCAGGGAAGCACACCTGAAGACTATGACCATAGATGGCTACCAAAAATACCTGGATCGTTATTGGCGCAGTAGTCAGATAAAGATGGTCAATCATCTCACCAAAAAGGAAACCGACCTTGAATGGAGCGATTATGTCTTCGGGGCCGACATTAATTCGCGAGATTTCACTAAAACAGCACTCAAGCGCGTCAAGTGAGGAATGTCAAACCCATAAATACCGCTTCGACATTCGAAGCATTTTGACAGAGTCGTGAAACCAACGATATCGATTAGCGCTCTCAGTAAGTACAATTCGTTGCTGCCCACTGACAGCAAAACTTCATCGCAACGTTGGTAAGGAAAATCCAATCCACTTGGTGGTGTTTAAAATAAATCCAACCCCATCCACCTCGACATCTCACAGATCAAACCGATTATTCCAAGCAATTACGAATAAACTCGATGATTAAGCGAATTTTGCGCTATTTGCTCCCTGTTGGAATTATCGTTCTCGCAGTTGTGGGTTTTGGAGCACTGAAATCAAGCGAACCGGAAGTAACGCCCGAAGTCCCCAAGGCGCGTCAATGGCTGGTCAATGCATTGCCCGTTAACAAGCAGGCGCTGATTCCGACTGTGACGCTGTTTGGCCGCGTTGTCACACCATCCAATTCAGTATTGAGCTCCATTCTCGATGCCGAAGTCATAGCGGTTAGAGTATTGCCTGGTCAATCTGTTGCCAAAGGAGATGTATTGGTACGGCTCGACTCCCAAACCATAGAGACTCAAATACGACAATACGAGGCCGAAGTTGCGAGAATCAAAGCGTCCATTGATCGGGAAGCACAAAGACTCATAACCGACGAAGAGATATTGACACATGAACAACGGCTTCGTGAGTTGGCGACGGAGTCCTTAAGCCGCCATCAAACGCTCAAGAGTCGAAACGTTATTTCGCAAGCCGAATTCGACGCTTCGGAACGGGCAGAGCAGCAAGCCAGGCTCGCAGTAACAGCTCGCCATGCTGCGATTAGGGAATATACCAGCCGCGTCGCGGTGCTCGAAGCCGAACTGCAACGCGCGCAGGCAACCTTGGACAAAGCTCGACTGGATCTCGAACAAACCATTATTGTCGCTCCATATAACGGGCGCGTTACCGATGTTTATGTGGCCATGGGTAATCGAGTGCGGAATGGTTCAGCGCTGATTGGGATGTATGATCAAACCCTGACCGAGATTCGTACACTGCTTCCCAACCGTTATATTTTCCAGGTACGGGAAACAATCGCAAATCAACACACTCTGCAAGCCGTGGCGAAACTGGATGGTCAACTGTTATCACTTACTCTGGACAGACTTGGTACAACAGTTGACCCGGGCCGCGGCGGAATCGATGCTTACTTTCAACTCACTGACCAATCACTCTACCCCGAACTTGGAAGATCAATCAGTCTTGATCTGTCCTTGTCGCCTGTTGAGAATGCGATCGCGTTACCCTATCAGGCGGTGTATGGATCCAATCAGGTATTTAAAATCGAAGCCAACCAGCTGAAACAGGTCGAAATTGAGCGCTACGGACAATATCACCAAGGCCAGGAGTCATACATCGTGGCCACCAGTGGCCAGTTAGAAAACGGCGATCTTGTTCTCATTACGCAACTGTCGAATGCGATTGAAGGATTGGCTGTAACAGTCGAAGACACAGTCGACGGACAGTCCAGCTCAAATCAAATCAATGGCTGAAACGGACCGTAAAAATCTGCTGTTCGAATTTGTTGCGCATCCCGTCGCCATGAACATTCTCATGGTCGTCTTTCTGGTTGTTGGAGGCTACGTAATCTCTCGCATCAATATTCAGTTTTTCCCTGATTTATCCCTCGAAATTGCCACTGTCCGAGTTGTTTGGCCTGGTGCCTCCGCGGAGGACGTTGAAAGATCCATAACCAACCGACTCGAACTTGAACTCAAGAATCTCGACAACCTGAAGGACATGACTTCGACATCATCCTACGGAAGATCAATGATAAGGCTTGATTTTTTTCCAGGGACAGATATAACTGCAGCGACCGACGACGTCAAAACCACAGTTGATCGACTCATCCCGGACCTGCCCGCAGAAGCCGAGCGCCCCATTGTGTCTGAGATCATAGACTACGAGCCGATTGCAAGCTTGATCTTGACTGGAAGCTCAATAGAACAGTTGGTCATTCTGGGCAACCAGTTCAAGGATGAACTGCTTGCTCGTGGTATCGGTAAAATCGAAATCATCGGGTTGCCGGACGAACAAATTCTGGTGCAAATACCAGGCCAAACCTTGCGCGACCTTGGCTTGACTTTAAACCAGATTGGCGAACGCATTCGATCCCATTCATTCGATACGTCAATCGGAATATTCGGTCGCACGGATGCCGGGCGAGAATTACGCATCATTGATCAGCGACGATCGGAACTATCTTTTGAAGATGTGCCAATCATCGCAGACGCCGATGGTCGTTTCGTAGTCTTGTCTGATGTCGCTACAATTCAAAGACAGCCTGAAGCTGATCAGGTGACCCTAACCTACAACGAAAGTCCCTCAATTATCCTGTACTTACAGCGACAGACATCAAACGATACCTTGGAAAGCGCAAATGCCATGTACGACTGGTTGGATGAAACCCGTCCAGTGCTGCCGGCCGGGGTCAAAATCTTTGTCTTTGATGACGCGTCGATTGCACTGCGCGATCGTATTAAGGTGCTGCTTGAAAATGGCGCAATGGGATTGGTACTGGTGTTGATCGTGCTTTATTTGTTTTTGAATGTACGTGTAGGAATATGGGTGGCCGCCGGCATACCGGTATCTTTAATGGCTGCTGTTACTGCGTTATATCTGTTCGGCGGATCACTCAACATGATTACTTTATTCGCCTTCATTATGACGATTGGCATCATCGTCGATGATGCGATAGTTGTTGCCGAAGAGTCCCTGACCAACTACGTGGCAGAACCAACCCCCATCGAAGCAGTCTACCGCGCTTCAAGGCGTATGATATTACCCATTCTGGCTGCATCCCTGACAACCATACTCGCGTTTTTACCCGTTATTGTTGTCGAAGGCTTAATTGGCGATTTTTTGGGAAATATTGCACTTGTTGTTATGTGCGTCGTCGCCGCATCTTTGATCGAGGCGTTTCTCATTTTGCCTGGACACCTGCGTGATGCGTACGAAAGGATCAGTCGCAAAGGCTTTATATTAAAGACATCATTCTTTGATCGATGGTTCACCCAGTTTCGTGAAAGCTGGTATAAGAGAATGTTGACGCTGGTGATATCAAATCCACTTGCTACGATTGCGATTGGTATCGCCTGTCTGATTCTTACTGTGGGATTGGTCGCTTCGGGCCGATTGAATTACAGTTTCTTTCCAACTCCCGAACTCAATGCGGTCTGGGTTAACGCCACATTCAGCGCGGGCACGCCTGAGGAAACTGTAGATAACTACCTTAAAACCGTTCACGATGCACTCTATAATACCGAAAAAGAGCTCGGCGGTAATTTAATCTCGACTTCTTTCATTTTGCACGGTGCGAATTCACAAATCAGCCCTGGACAAGTTAGCAGTCGCGGCCCCAACCTTGGTTCCGTTGCGGTAGAACTCGTTCAATCCGATACCAGAACCGTGCGAACCAGTACATTTCTACGGCATTGGCGCAATCAACTCGAATATGTGCCTGGCCTTGAAAACATCGTGGCACTGTCTGCCAATGCCGGACCACCCGGTCGCGACATCGAAGTCAGACTAAGCGGTGGTTCAAAATTCGAAACCAAAGATGCTGCACTCTCGCTGGCTGTATTCCTTGAAAAAATACCAGGGGTCTACGGTGTATCAGACAACACGAACTTCGGCCGACAACAGCAAATTCTGACGCTGACGCCGCTCGGGTATTCTCTGGGACTCACAACCAGTGAAGTGAGCCGGCAACTGCGTTCCGCTATTGACGGCTTGCAAGTGCAGTCTTTTACCACTCAATACCAGGATATCGAAGTTAATTTATCCTTGCCCAAGGAAGAACGAAATCGACTCAGTGAACTGGAGAATCTCTACATCACCCTGCCGTCGGGGGAATCTGTCCCGTTACTGGATGTCGTCATCATTGACTCCGCGAGAGGATTCGATACACTTTCTCATTCAATGGGCGAGTTTCATATCGAGGTAGCAGCCAGTGTTGATGCGACGGTTGCAAATCTCAATCAGATCTTACAGCAACTGGAAACGGAAGTGAAACCACAGATCACTCAAAACTACGGAGTCGATTGGCAAATTGGTTCGCGTCAAGCGGACCAGGAAAAAACAGAACAATCAATGAGAAACGGTGCCTTGATTGCGCTGTTTCTGATTTACCTGACTTTGGCCTGGATTTTCGGCTCTTACAGCTGGCCACTATTCGTGATGCTCGCAATTCCATTTGGCATTGTCGGTGCTGCCTGGGGTCATTGGCTGCTGGGATTGCCGATAACCATAATTTCCATATTGGGACTGATCGGCCTATCCGGAATTGTGGTGAACAACGCCATAGTGCTGGTTGTATTTTATCGGGACAACCTGCAACAATTCGGCGATCATCGCCGAGCAATGATTGAGGCCGGTTGTCAACGACTGCGACCGGTCGTTCTCGCCAGTTTAACGACGATTGTGGGGCTGCTCCCGCTTTTGTTCGAAACCTCCACCCAAGCCCAGTTTCTGATTCCGATGGCAGCAACACTGATTTTTGGACTGGGATTTTCTTCGCTGCTGGTGCTCTTCTTTATCCCTGCAGTACTGATACTCTATGAAAGTATCGCCATTCGATTAAGGAAACAAGACGGCCCAGCAAGTGGTACCCAAAATATGGAATCTGTTTAGATTCGATCACGAAATTTAGACAATTTTTTGGTCGACACCATTCTTTTCAATTGCTTTCCTTAACACCTGAACGACCCTTCGCCAGTTGCTGTCGCGATTGATTTCGTTGGGCGTAAAGACCCATTGCGTGGATTGGGAAATACTGCCGATAAAGAACATAATCCAACAACGCAGTGCGAAAAAATACCCCGGCCATATCCTGCTTGGGCCAAGTCCCGTCGGCGTTTTGCGATTTGATCAGAAATTGAATGCCGTGTGAGATGGCAGACCAGTTTGAATCGCCAGCTTCGAGTAGCGCGATCAGCGCCCAAGCAGTCTGAATGATCTGGCTCTGTGTGTGTGCAACGTATTGACCGCTGAAGCAACCACCGTGATGTTCACCCCATCCTCCATCGGAACGCTGATGTGTCAGCAACCAATGGCAAGCTAAACGCACAGCCGGGTCACCCGGTGTTGCACCTGCAGCCATGAGTCCTCGAATTCCAAACAAGGTTCCATAGATGTATTGGACTCCCCAGACGCCGCGCCAGGAACCGTCGCTGAACTGGCTTCGTCGAAGCCAAACTGCACCTCGCTCAATGGACGTGGTGACTGTCTGATTGGCCAGTTCAGGAAAGTGATCACGGCATGCAGCAAGTGCCGAAAGACAGGAGGCTGTACACTCGACGAAGGAGAATTCGGTCATTGACTCCCCAAACATTTCAGCCGGATTCAACCATTCCAAACTCATGCGCGAGCGTCGTGCTTCATAGCTGCCGAACCCACCATCCCGGTTCTGGCCACGCAACATAAACTGAACGGCTTTCCCTAATTCAGTTGGGTCCGCGGTGCTTCCTTTGGCCGAGATGATTCCAAGCACTGCTTCCGCGGTACAATCCGTGACTGGCCAGCCGTGCCACCCACCGGCAAAACACCACCCACCCTCCGGATCAGTTCGATAGGCATCGTGAAATCCATCAAAACTGTGACCAATTTGCTGGTCGCACAAAAATTCGGTACCACTACGCAGCGCACTTTGCACACCGTTAAGTGTGGGCACCGTTGCCAAAGCCTGCAGTGAAAATCCAGTGTCCCAAGAGGCACTACGGGCGCCGGTTACTCGAACGCCTTGCTCATCATCTTCCCATATCCAGCCTTCCATTTGCGCAAGTGCCAGTTCGAAGTCCGGGTCCTGTGGGGAATTCAGCCAAATGGCAATGATGTTAAGCATTCCGCTAACTGGAGAAATACTGGTGTGACTCGTCGTTTGCAGTTCCCACTTAATTCGCTGCACCAATTCATCGGTACACCGTTCGCGTAGTTTGGGGTCATGGTAGCGTTCGAACAACCTTGCAATAACGTATGCGCAGCGAACCCAAACGCTTGGTTTCAAAAATAAATCCGCCTTTCGTAATCGGTTGCGCGCGGCAGAAAAATTGACATTCGCATACCCTTGGGGGTAAAGTTCGGTTCGCAACGACTCGATCTCCGGACTCACAGGCACCTGGAATCGCGTTGCATAAATGTTTGCCATCGCCATGTAAATCAAGCGAGTGTGACAATACCAATTTGATGGGTGGATCGCGAACCTACGTGGCAATTTCCAAAGCTCTGGCAAAACAGCATTCATACCGCGCCAGTCATAAAGGTTCATCACTGCCAACCAAAACTTTCCCCAACTCGGAATATTAAGGACATCCTCTGCTTGGATGAACTCGCGCGCTGGTACAACCAGAGCACTATCGCGTTCAATACCAAGCAATCGGGCTGCGACATAAACCAGGGTTGTTACAAATAGACTGGGTGATGCGTGCTCGTGCATTCCCCACAAACCACCTTGGATACGGGTCAGTTCAAATTGTCTGAGGATACGTTGGCGTCGTTGAGGGGAAAATTTCCGACCGATGATCCAATGAAGTAACACGTACTGCGCAGTAAGCATGGGACACCAAACCATTTCACCTTCCCAGGAACCATCTTCAGCCTGATAGCTGATAAGACGTTCAGTCGCTATTTGTAACGCCGAATCGACATTCACCGAGTGAACATCTAGCTGAGAATTCGCCGTCGGATTGGAAACTCTGGGCGGCATGGAAACTAAGAATGCCTTTCCCAACAGGGACCGTAACAACGTATCGTCAGTTCGATTGCTTTTTTTCAATTTATGCTGCTCTCGAGCGCCTCGAATCAACCACGACAGACGAACGGTCAGTGCGCTGCAAAAATCACGCAGCCGCCGCCAGGACAGTCTGTCAAGCGGTTGAAATAAGTGAAATTTGATGGCCTTCAAAACAATGTACGAAAACGACAAACTCAGCTGTGGGACTGATGTGCTTTCGCAAGCGAGCAGACTCACGGTTTTATCGCGGTCTGCAGGATTGGAACGCCAATATTCGTAGATCATTTTCCGAAAAACTGCAGACTCCATTCGGTAGTCACTAAATACCTCGTATAGTCCCATCGCCAGAAACTCAGGCGCGCGAATTTCCTGTAATCGCCACTCTTGAAACTCATCGAAACTTTTACAATCGGCAAGCTCAACCGCATCACCCAATCCAAGTGTCATGCCAACTGCTGTCAATGGATGATAGTGCCCGACTGCATCACCAATGAGGACTCGCTCGCTGCTTCCATAGGTAATTCGCGGTTTCAACTCGTTGGCTGCTACATGAAATTTGCCGTGGTGCAATGAGTCAACGTACTTCGTACGAATTTGTTCAGGTAACAAACTGGCATAAGATTCAGCGATCATTGATATTCTGTCGCGCGGTACCCAGTGATCGAGCGGAACATCAACGATGATTCGAATGCGACCGTCTGCCAATTCATACATAAGAATCGGACCCGGTCCACCCAGTAATACGTGCCCAAAACCTTTTTGTGGCAGCTCCACACCTTCGACGATGGTTCCGACCATGCGCGAGCAGGTTTCCAGACTTGTTGACAGACCCAATGACTTTCTCACAACCGAGGTACGGCCATCTGCTCCGACAATTCTGTCGGCATTGATGTAATTGATACTGCCGTTGACTGCATATGCGAGCTGACGGTCCTGGACCGTACGCACCCGAGCTGGCATGATGAAGTCGATATTCGATTCACTGCGCACCTTTTCATGCAATCGCTCTATCAAAGTCGAATGCTCGAGTGCCAAACCTTGCGACTCATTGAGGTAAGGCAACATAATCGCACCGGATCCATCCTCGGGAATCACGACAAATCCTTTGCCCGGTGTACATTGATCAGTGGATTCAATTTCGATGTCGAGGTCTCGCAGAATTCGAACCGCAGGAGGGTGTAACCACTCACCTGCCAGTCGACGGTTGGCCTTGGGATTCGCTTCCAGCAATGCAACCCGTGCACCATTGCGTGCACTCTTGATTGCACAAATGCTCCCCGCGGTTCCTGCACCAACAATCGCGATATCATACTTTTGGAATGCAGAAGCTGTCATTGCAGAAGTCGGTTTTTCATTCAATGTTCATACTGGAATCAAACCCAACACTCAAGTCCAGTCCTGCCGCGTTCTTTCAACTGCCGTGCTCGACTGGAAAGGTCACTGTACATTTTATTTTTTTCTGATGATTCAAACTGTTCCTCCGCAGCTGCGTGCGCGGTGAACCGTTATAGAAATTTCGGCTACACATTGAACTGGTTGACTTTTCATATGATCAACACCTCCGCATCCGAGACATTTGCTGTCAACAGATTCTTACTCCCTTACTCGAACCGCCAGATTCCATTAAAATCAGTACAACTGTTAAGCGCGAAGTTACAATTGAAGAGTCTGACTGGCGAATTTTTAAGTCGTTGTATTAATATTGATAACCAGTCATATTCGCTGATTTCAACATCGTATTTTGTGTCATGCAAGCAGGCTTTACTCACTTATCAACCCAAGTTAAAACAACATCTACGCTTTGCAAAGCACAATCCGTGATCTGAATCGAAATTGCACTCAAGTGTTCAACCTACCACATTTCACTGACGATCGATAAGACCATTTTTCGGTTTATTTCAATATCGATGTGATGAGAAAGAAAATCGCAATTATTGGTGCAGGCATTTCTGGACTGGGTGCAGCCTGGGCATTGAATCATCATCCCAAGCATTTTGATTTTCGACTATTCGAAGCTCAGTCACAAGTTGGTGGCAATGCCATCACAGTAGACATGCCGCAGGACGATGGAACATCAATTCCGTTTGACATTTCAGTAACCGCGTGCATTCCCACTGTTTACCATCACATTGTTCTGTTGATGCAGCAGCATGAGATTGAATTGATCAAAACGCAATTTAATTACAGCGTGCAGTACCGCGGCGGTGTTTATGCCCACGATTTTGAATCTGACATCAGACGAGAGCTGCAAGCTGAAATTAACAAGTTCCAAAAAGTACTGCGGCGCTTGAAATGGTTTGGCCGACTGAATCGGTCCACGTCCAGATTTCTCAATGTGATCAATCCATTCAATTACATTACGATAGGTACGGTACTCAACTTTGGCAGGTTCTCGGGAGACTTTCGCTACAAAATTCTCAAACCCATGTTTGTCAATTTCCTAATGGCCACCAATGTTTTCGATATGCCGGCCTCCCTGTTCGCCCGTTATCTGGAGTTTTTCGATATCGAAAACGCCACTCCGATGCAGACTTGGGATCAGGGCACACGCCACATCTATACTAAGATGACCGCAAATTTTCGTGATAAGATTTACCTCAACCGACCCGTTGTGAAAGTGTATCGAAGTGCATCAGAAGTGATTGTAGAAGATGATAAAGGCGTTACAGAAACGTTTGATGATGTGGTTTTCGCATGCAATGCCAATCAAACACTGATGATCTTGGACAAGCCGACCTTGCTTGAAAGCTGGCTTTTGTCTTCGATCCGTTATGAGAGTGAACTGCATAATCATACGATTGTCCACTCAGATGCCTCGGTACTTCCCGAGAGCGACGTTGAGGCACTTGCGACCCGCAGCAACCATATCGAGCAATACGGTGCGAGGCCTGATAATTACGAAATTACCTACATCATGCATAATCAGCAGCCTTGGGTGAATAAGTCAGACAAACCGTGTCTCGTAACCTACAACCCCATCACCCCAATCGACGAAAGCAAGATTTTAAAAAAATGGTGGTTTCAACATATCGTACATGACGTGCGCCATGTTACTGTCTTATCGCAACTGTATCGGTTTATCCAGGGCAGGCGACGAACCTGGCACTGTGGTGCCCACACGTTGATCAATAGTCAGGAAACATGCTTCGTAACAGGCCTCGTTACCGCAAAACAGCTCGGAGCCGATTATCCGTTCCAAGACGCTGAGGCGAGAAAGTGGTTCAATTTTTATGGACGTATGATGTATGGCTATCGTTTTAAGAAAGCCCCCAAGGCGGACTGACGGCAGAGTCAAATTCGTTTCTCCAAGTGGATATCGTTCGAAATATACTTGTCCATGTTATTGAAATATTTTACAGTTGCAACCAAAGCATCACAGTTTTGCATCCCCAAACTGGTGCACAAGTTGACTGTAGGTTCGACAAGAAAATGATGCCTAAAGAACTAACCACAAGTTGTTGGCAGGGAGTTGCGTGTGCATGATCAGTCACAAAATCTTTAGACAGCCATAATTTTGAATCACTCAACGAATTCATCAGCGTCGCCTGTTTTTGTAACCGGTTCAGCCGGTCATGTTGGTGCTAACCTCGTCCGTAGGCTGCTTGATGAAGGTGTGGCTGTGCGCGTTCTCTTGCGCAATGAAGACAACAATCAGGCACTGGCAGGCCTTGATGTAGAAAAAGTATATGGAGACCTTCGAGAACTCAATTCAATCACAAAGGCGTTGGAAGGGTGTCACGGCGTTTACCACTGTGCAGCCAAGATCTCAACCATTGATGGTAACATTGCCCATCGCCGGGAAATTTACGAAAGCAACGTACTCGGCACCCGTAACGTATTGCAGGCAGCCCGAGACGCGCAAGCAGGCCGCGTCGTGGTAACCGGGTCGTTCAGTGCAGTGGGTTACAATCTGGATAACCCATCTCTCCCAAGTGACGAATCAATGCCATTCTATCCCATGGAACGGACCATGCCTTATGAGCGCAGCAAGTCGCTGGTTGAAAACGAATGCTGGCATGCATTGGCAACGGGTCAAGATGTTGTCGTTGCAACCTGCTGTGCTGTTGTCGGCGGCAACGATTATTTGCCTTCCAGATTAGGACGCACGCTGTGTGATTTCACCAATGGTAAACTGCGCGCTTACATTGAAGGCGGTTTCGAATTTGTTGCTGCCCGGGACATTGTCGAGGGACATCTATTGTGTATGCGACATGGTCGGACTGGGGAAAAATATATTTTCAGCAGCGAATTCAAGATGATTTCCCAAATCCTGGAACTGTTTCAGGAGGTCTCGGGTATCAAACCGCCCGCGCGACGGATTCCGACGCCAGTCATGCTGGCGTTCTCGGAGATAGCAAGTTTCTATTTAAGCCGGTACCACCCGAATTTTCCCCAACGGTTTACCCCAGGTGCCATTCGACTGTTGAAAAAGTGTCGCCACGCCAATCTCGCCAAGGCCAGGCAAGAACTGGGCTATCAACCAACTTCAATCCGTGCAGCAGTGCACGAAGCTTACACGTTTCACTACTACGCGCGCAATGCCATCAAGAATCCTGACGCGAATCGTCCCAGTGTTGATACGATTAACGAAGGGGATAGTGTATGAAGATTCATTCAGACTTGCCGGTCACAAAACGAGGGAGCGAATGGTGAATTCAGTACAAGTGCAGCCACCAAGTTTTAACGAGGCGAGCAATTTGCGTCAACGGGTGAGAGCTACCGGATTGGACCCAGACTATTGGTACGTGGTAGCAGAAGCGCATCGAATCAAACCGCAACAAGTCACCGAAGTTGTTTTCTGGCAACAGTCCATTGCATTATTTCGCAGTGCAGACGGTTCATTTCATGCGCTCGAGAATCGCTGCGCGCATCGCCAAATCAAACTTTCGCTAGGTGAAGTCAAGGACTGCCTGCTCGTGTGTCCCTATCATGGCTGGCAATATGATCAGGATGGGTGTCGTGTGGATGCGCAACTACAGCGCTCCGCTAAACAAAAATCCAAGCCCTTGGTTAAGAGTTACCCAGTCAGAGTTCGATACGGGCTGGTTTGGCTGTTCCCCGGAGACCCGAAATTGGCAAACGAACGCGAGATCCCGGATATTCCAGAACTTGAAGGATCGCAACGGTGGGCTTGCGTGCCGTTGACGTTTACCTGGACTGCGCATCACTCCATGGTGATCGATAACGTTAGCGACTTCACCCACGCACATTTGCATCGAAAGTACCGCCCTTTCGAAAATGCCACCCTCACCAGTTGTGACACAATCGGAGACAACGTACATTTGACTTATGATGCAAATGTCGGTAGGGGTCGAATTTCTGGAAAATTCGTTGACCACCAGCGCCTGAATACCAACCGTATGGAGTTATGCTTTCAATACCCTTACCAATGGTCCAATACCGATGATGAGATCAAACATTGGTTGTTTGTGTTGCCAATTGACGAACGCACGACTCGGGTATTTTTCCTGTTTTATTTCAAATCCCTCAAGATTCCGTTTTTGCCTGTTCGAATTCCCCGCTTTGCCATGAAAACAGTCATGCAAATTGCCAATAAATTGTTGATCGGCCCGTTGTTGAATCAAGATCAGGTAGCAGTCGAAGCAGAGCAGGAAGGGTATGAACGCCACTGGGACGCACCACCAATTGAGTTCAATCCGGTGGTTCGGGCTTTTCAGGAAGTAACCGTGCGCAAGTGGGAGGAATACCTGCTACGCCAGGCGAACAACAGCAATGCGGGCAACTGATTCGATTTTCTCAATCGAGATGCTTTCCACTGTCACTGTGCTGCAAGCGGCAGTGATGCTGGTGATTTTCATCACGGTATTGTTTTGCGCATCCATACTGGTGCCTGGGCATCAAATCGGAGGTACGGATGCAGATGGCAAAATACATAACTACAAGTTCAACGGTTTCAGCCTATTTCTGCTCACCGCATTTCTCGTCGGCATCGCCCAGCTTGCCGGCTGGTTCTCGCTATCGGTTCTGTACAGTCATTTTGCAGCCCTGTTCATCGCTGCCAATGGGTTTGCTTTTGCGCTCGCGGTTATCCTGTATTTGCAAGGGAAACGAGCGCACAGGACCATCGGGAGATCACTGCGCGGGTTCTTTTTTGGGGTGAAAGCCAACCCAAATTGGTTTGGAGTGGATTTAAAACTGTTCAGCTATCGCCCTTCATTAATCGGTTTGGCACTTTTCAATGCGTCATTTGCGGTCGTCCAATACGAAACGTATGGCGCATTAACCTTGGCTATGATTCTCTACCAGGTGTTTACGTTTTTATATGTACTGAACTACTTTCAGTTTGAACACGGGATGATTCATACTTGGGACATGGTAAGTGAACGTTTTGGCTGGATGCTGGTTTGGGGAGACTACGTGCTGGTACCGTTTTTCTATTGCATTGCCGGTTGGTGGCTGGTTCACGCACCGGACAGTCTGTCCAATACGGTGGCAGCGACACTCGTATCGCTGTATGCATTGGGGTTCTGGATGTTCCGCGGTGCCAACCAGCAAAAACACCGTTTCAAGCGCGACCCCGCAACCATTATTTGGGGGAAGCCGGCTAAATCCCTGGATGGTCGGCTGCTGGTTTCCGGGTTTTGGGGACTCGGAAGACACCTCAACTACAGCGGTGAAATCTGCATCTACTTTGCATTCGTGCTAACGACACAATTTGCCTCTTGGGTACCATTTCTGCTACCGATCTGGCTGACCTGTCTGCTGGTGCATCGCTCCAGACGCGACGAACAGCGTTGTCAGGCCAAGTATGGCGAACTGTGGCAGCGTTACACAAAGCAGGTACGGTACACGATGTTACCCCTGATCTATTGACAAACAGGTGATGGCCTTGCACACTCAAGACTCAACTACGATGTCCCCGGAGAACGAATCACCTCCGCCGCCAAATCTGGTGCCTAAAATGACGGGTGGATGGCCCTTGGTCGGCCATCTGCTGGAATTTGTCAACAACCCGGTAGCCATGCTAGATCGTGGCTGGTGTGAACAAGGGGAGATTGTCCGTTTTCGGCTGGGTACCCGCAACGTGGTACTGTTTGCCGGACCGGAAGCCCATGACTTTTATTTTCGCGCACCTGAGGATGAACTCAACGCGAAAGCCGTCTATCAATTTACTGTTCCGATCTTCGGACGCGGCGTAGCCTACGATGTCGCACCGGAACTCATGGCGGAACAACTGGGATTTTTGTTCCCAGCACTACGCGACGCTTCAATGCGCAGATTTGCCTGCCTGATGGACGAGGAGATCAAAATGTTTGCCGACTCCATGGGTGAATCAGGTGAGATTGACCTGCCCCACGCGATGAATGAGCTGACGGTCAAGATTGCCAGCCGTTGTCTGCTGGGAGACGAAGTTCGCGCTCAAGTTGATACGGGATTTGCGGAAGCTTATCACGACCTGCAAAATGGCATCAACACGCTGGGATTTTTTGTACCACATTTCCCCACGAAGGGACACAAGCGCCGGGTTCGGGCGCGCAAGCAGGTCGCAGAACTCTTTGGTGAAATTATGGCACAGCGCAGGAATTCAGGCCATCGTCCCGAAGATTTCATGCAAACACTCATGGAGGCTCGCTACAAAAATGGCCGGCCAATGAGCGATCACGAAGTGACAGGAATACTCTTAACAGTCCTGTTCGCCGGACAGCATACAAGTGCCGTGCTTGCAACATGGACCGGACTTGAGCTCCTTAAAACACCTCAGTACCTGATGCAGGTCAGGGCAGAAATCGAGGATGTCTATCACAAACGCGTAACCATGAGTGTAGAAAGTCTTAAACAGCAAGGATTTTTGGAACACGCAGTGCGTGAGAACGAAAGAATGCATCCACCGTTGATCCTGCTGGTTCGTAAAGTCCTAAAGCCTTTGCTGTACAAGGGTCACACCATACCAAGCGGCACTTTAGCCATGGTTTCGCCCGCTGTTTCACATCGCTTGCCCCATCTGTTTAGCAACCCTGATCGTTTCAACCCGAATCGTTTTGCCGAACCCGCGCGAGAAGACAAGCAGCATCGCTACACACTAATCGGATTTGGTGGTGGTAAGCACATGTGCATGGGCAAGCATTTTGCTTACATGCAACTCAAAGCAATCTGGACTGTGTTACTTGACCGATTTGAATTTGAACTCGCCACTCCATTTCCTGCTCCCAATTACCGCAGTTGGGTGACGGGTCCCGAAGCGCCATGCCGACTTCAATACCGTATGCGCTCATCATCACCGGAATTAAGTTGAAATTGATCGACTTGAATCATATGGATACCTCTTTCGATGACAACTCCCTGGCTTTTCCAGCGCAGCACTTATCATGTCGTATTTGTTACGAGTAGGTTGTCCATCGAATTAAGCTCCAAAAAACAGTTTATGTTTCTCAAGTACATCACCATGCCAACTTGGAGTTTAATATAGTCGTAACCAAGTTGGACTCGATATTGTCGGCAGTGGTCCGCACACCTATTCAACCTGCAGGACAACAGACTTGAAGCATTCGCATAACACTATCGCAAACCCCCTCCCTGAGCATAGTTTCCACAAAACCCATGCGCTCTGATCACAGATATACCCCAGGCCTCAACCCGGACGAGGTAAAGCCCGCCATCAATGAATACACTGCACTCCACAACGCGGGACCTGAGCGCATGCAAGAAAACTACAGATCGCTCGTGACCCATTTTTATGACCTCGTGACCAACTTCTACGAGTTCGGCTGGGGTCAATCCTTTCACTTTGCTCCGCGTCTGCGCGGCGAGAGCTTTAAGGCATCAATACTCAGATACCAACTTTATCTCGCCGACCGCCTGGCGATCAAACCGGGCATGCAGGTGCTTGACTTGGGATGCGGGGTTGGAGGGCCAATGGCCAATCTCGCGCGGCATACCGGTGCCAGTTTCGTCGGTATCAATATCAACGCCCATCAGGTTGAACGAGGTAAATTTCACACCAAGGATGTCAGTTCACAGTGTAGTTTCATATGCAGTGACTTCATGCAGATACCCGCTACGAACGAATCATATGATGCTGCATTCGCAATTGAATCCATGCCCCATGCGCCAAACAAAGCGGCTGCCTATAGGGAGGTAATGCGCGTTCTGCGTCCTGGAGGTTGCTTTGCAGGTTACGAGTGGTGTCTCACAGATGTTTACAATCCCAACAGTGAGAAGCACCAGCGAATCCGGGAAGACATCGAAATTGGGAACGCCTTGCCGTATCTTGCCTCGACACTTGAGGTTTGTTCCGCCTTGCGTGAAGCCGGATTCGATCTCCTGGAAGCCCGCAACCGAGCTCCTGAATCAGACCCGCAAACACCTTGGTACCGTCCGCTTCAAGGTCTTGATTTCAGTATCTCAAGCATCCCGCGTGCTCCTGTCGGGCGTACCTTGACCAATTTGACATTACGAGTGGGCGAGAGGCTGCATTTGTTTCCCAAGGGATCCCGTATGGTCAGCACACTACTCAATCGAGCGGCCGACGCGCTCGTCGACGGTGGTGTAACAGGAATCTTTACCCCGATGTTTTTCTTTCTGGCACGCAAACCGGATTTGTCGAACGCTTCTGTAAATAACGCAACCGAGCCTTGTCCGATATCGCAGGAATAAGAAATGCTCCAGTCCCGGTCCTCGATGCACTAATCAAATAGCGAAACGCATGCAAGCAGAGGTGTTGGACTCATTGGCAAGTCTGAAAGCTGCGGCGGGATGATTGGGACGGAACAATAGGAGTTTCGATCACAGCATGGTAACACGTACGACAGTCAAATTTCAGCCAACCTTTTCAGTGGCAGTACTCGTCGCATTTTTTGTTGTGATTCTCACTGCGCCTGGAATTTTGGTGCACTACTATATCCATGGCGACTTGAACGTCATTTTTACTCTGTTGATATTGTTTTTCGCAGTCAACTTGCTCATTTGCTACTGGGAAATTTGCCTGTTCTATTGTCGCGATTACATTGAGATCCGCGCTGATTACTGGGGTGAGCTTTGCAGCAATACCGGTCGAACACCAGCGAGAGAATTCTTCACCTCGAAGGTGCCAATTAGCAAAGTGCTTGCTCCAACTATCTGGGCCGACGTCTGGGCAACCTACTCCCAATATGATGACTCCTACGCGGATCGCCGAACTTTTGGTTTCAATGCGGATATCGCCAATGGCTTCGTTACCTTGATACCGACGCTGATTTTATATATCGCATTCACAATAAACATGCTACCCGCCATTATCACCGGCATAATCGGAGCCATGCTGTTCTGGCAGTGGACTTATATCACTTCCACCTACTGGGTGAGTTTTTTTACGGCCAATCGGCAACACAAAATCAGTCGGGCTGAACTTTATTTCTACATCATTACAATCAACGCTTATTGGGTGGTATGTGCGCTGTTGGGGCTGTATGTTTCCATCCGATTGATTGTTGATGGCAACTACAGTGTATTGGGATACTGACAGGAGAACTTCAGCACTCAACAATAACTGTAATGTATTTAAATTGATAGGAACTTAATATGAATCTCAGTGCATTCATCGGCTTGATACTCAAGCGCCGCTGGCTGGCTATTGCTGCGTCTGTGGTCGTCCTGATCGTACTTGCATCCGGTGCCCGCTTTCTCAAAACCGTCGATGTTGATTTTAGAAATCACTTCGTTGAAAACGACCCGCGGCTTGTGGCACTCGAAAAACTGGAAGAAACTTATGCACTGACCGATTCAATTCTGGTTACTGCATCGCCAAGGAGTGGCAGTATCTTCACACGCGCAGTACTCATTGGCATCGAAGATTTAACCGAGACGCTCTGGAGAACACCTTACGCCATCCGCGTTGATTCAATCTCCAATTTCTCTCACACTAGAGGGGTAGACGATGACCTGATCGTGCAACCACTCGTTGACAACGCGGACGCGCTCAGCGAGAGCGAAATCGAGCAAATAGAACAAACAGCACTCAATGAAAAAGAAATACTTGGTCGGCTGATTTCAGTCGATGGGCGAGTGGCCGGGCTGACAGTCACCTTTGCCCTACCGGACGAGGATCGACAGCAGGCAAAAGTTACTGTTGTCAACTCCCTCAACGAATCCGTTGCCACTTTGCGAGCTAAGTATCCCGACATTCAGTTCCATCAAACCGGTAATCTCTTGCTCAATCGAGCGGTACGCGATGCAATTGACAGTGATATGGAAGTACTCGGTCCGGTTGCATTTGGAATCATGTTACTGGTCGCAGTCCTGCTGCTACGGTCAATTTGGGGAACTGCCGCAATTGTTTTGGTACTGGTTGCCGTCATTCCATCGGCCATGGGTTTTGCCGGTTGGACCGGGATGCTGTTCTACGGAGAAAGTGGTGCCGCAATATTTGTTCTAATGGCCATAACGGTGGCACACTGTGTACATATCATTCAGGCGGTATTAGCCGGGCTCCGACAAGGAATGGTGCGCGCGCAGGCGGTAACACATGCTCTGCAATTGAATACATGGCCTGTGTTTCTGACTTCGTTAACCACCGCAATTGGATTCCTCAGTCTGAATTTTTCCGATATGCCGCCGTTTCGCGTGATGGGTAATATTGTTGCATTCGGTTCGATGTGTGCATTTGTATTTTCGGTGACACTGCTCCCTGCCTTTCTGTCGATCGTACCTATTCGCGCCAAGACCGGTGATTCGGGCAAGACAAACTTTTTTGATCGCTTCGGTCGGTTTGTGGTATGCAACCATGTGGTGTTGTTAGTTTCATTCAGTGTGGTGGTGATTGTGCTGCTTGCCGGCATCCCAAGAATCGAACTGGATGAGAACAAGTTAGAGATTCTGGACGATAGTTATGAGTTTCGACGATCGACCGACTTTATCAGCGAAAATTTCAGTGGTTTGGAACCATTCGAATACTCTTTGGATTCAGGACAAGACGGTGGCATCACGCATACCGACTACCTCAATCAAGTTGAAGCATTTGCAGATTGGTTCCGGGAACAACCTGAGGTCGCCCATGTCTTTGGCGTGACTGACATCTTGAAGCGCCTCAATAAGAATCTAAACGGTGATGACCCGAATTTCTATGTGATACCAGATCATCCTGAACTCGCGGCTCAATATCTGTTGCTGTACGAATTCTCGCTACCAGTGGGTCTTGATCTCAACAACTTGATCAACGTTGAACGCTCAGCAACGCGACTAACCGTGGTGCTGACCAGTTTGACCAGTAAAGAAATGATTGCACTTGACGAACGTGCCAATACATGGCTGATGCAAAATGCACCGCAATTGGCAGACGGTGCAACAGGAGTTTCGATCGCTGGAGCTCACTCAATTCAAAGAAACATTAAAAAAATGCTGATTGGAACCGTCATCGCGATGGCCATCGTCTCGCTGCTGTTAACTTTCGTGTTTAAAAGCATACGGTTCGGTCTGATCAGTTTGGTACCCAATTTTTTTCCTGCCGCCATGGCGATGGGACTTTGGGGGTATATCGTTGTGGAAATCGGTGTTGCAGCAGCAGTCGTCACTGCGATTGCTTTTGGAATCATCGTGGACGACACAATTCATTTTATGACCAAGTATTTGCGAAATCGAAGCCGCGGTCAATTACCTTCTGAAGCCGTGCAATCGACATTCTTATCTGTTGGTCAGGCACTCACTGTAACCACTTTAATCTTTGCCTTAGGATTCATGGCATTTGGCGCATCAAGTTTAGAAAGCAACCAGGCACTGGGCCTGCTCATGGTTATCACGGTCGTTGTCGCGTTGGTGGCAGATTTTCTGTTGCTACCTCCGCTGCTAATGGTGCTCGACACTGTGAGGGAATCGCGCGCCCAAATTCGAAAGCGCATCGGTTATTCAAGCAGGTGAATTCTTTGGAGGGAGGGGGACTGGCCATAGATTGTCGAATCGTTCGCGGCAATCATTTTGACCTCACCACCTGATTTCAATCGGTGAACACCAGAGGCTTCTGAGCGCGAATCTCACACCGTTATCCGTCGTCAGCTTGAGTCTGCCGGTGTCAGTGGAGCTCAATTTGCCACCGGCAATTCATGTCTTTGTTCGGTAATAAGAAATTTGAGTTTTTTACTGGATGACATCGAAGGTATTGGGTTGTACTTATGTTTGAAATTTTGAGGTGATATCTCAAGCGTATAGTAGTGAACAATCATCAGCAGGTTCACTTTCAGCGCCAGTTTCATCCAATCATATCCCGCACATTTGTGCGTACCCAGTCCGTACGGCGCATACGCCAAACTCCGGTGTTCCTCGCGTGTTGGAAGGTAACGATCAATGTCAAATTTAGCCGGTTCAGGAAAGGCGTCTTCCATGTAATGCGCAGCGGTGTGAACAACGTGGACTCTTTCTCCCAATGGTAATTCATAACCTTCGATTTCGCATGTATTCGCTACGTTTCGAATCGCCATTGGGACAACAGGATTCATACGCATGCTTTCCATGATAAAGCGATCGGTCACATCAGTGGCAGAATCATCCAGGTCTGCAGGCGCAGGATCACCATCGACGAACAATGTATCCGCTTCAGCCGTGACTCGGCGATACAGGTCAGGTCGTTTTACCAGAGCGTAAAGTGTCATACTCAGAGCATCTCCAAGATACAGACTCGCAAGAACCGGTGCTGAAAAATAGAACGCCAAGTTCGCCTCAGGCAGGAATTGCGGATCACTGGCATGAACATTGAGTACATCATCCGCGAGATCTGGGAGTTTATTGGCGCGTTGCGCAGGAGTATGGGTACCGTGAACCCTGCGTACGACTTCACCCACTGACTTCAGATTGCATTTCATTTTTGGCGTGCGCATCATAAAACGGGGCAGCAGCTTGCCCAAGTGGATAATTAGGGCACGTTCTTTGAAATCCATGATGTTCTTGGATAATTCAGGAATATCCAGCCCAATAGTGATGGGACAAATCTGCGCAGACGCAAGAATTCGACAATGATCACTTACCTTGATCGTATTCCCTGCTTGCCAGGATTCAGCAACATGCGATCTGAACAGTTTGAACGCATGATTTAGCTGCAGAGCAAGTCGTTTAGGGTTGTAATATGTTGTCATTAACTTGCGCATCTTGAAGTGATCCGCACCATCCAGAGAGGGAATTAATCCCGAGGCACCATAAATTTTTTCCATCTCCGAGAAATACTGCCCGCTCCGTAAATAGATTCGTCCTCTTCGATGTACCCAGTGGTTGACGTCCTTACCTGCCAGGAAAATGAGCGGTTTTGCAAACGGCGGGCGAATTTGAAACACTGGTCCATAGCGCTGTGCCATACTTGCAAACAGCGCAGGTATATTCCCATCCCAAAAGTTTCGATGCAATAAGAATTTACTCATCGGTGCCACTGGTATTTTTTTCTTGAAAGGCGATCGCCGCAGCAATGGACTTTCAATTTCCTGCTTAACTACTGCGGCTATCGAACGACCAACGACGTCCAATTTAGAGAGTAAATTGACCCGTTGTTTTGAATCCTCATCAAGCTCATAAAGATTGTGCATCACGTCGCATACATTCATCAGAGCGATGACAATGGCTTCTCTTGAATTAGGGATTTGATCAAAATGGATACACTCTGCAATGCGATTTTTTAGTCCATCAAGGTAATTTCTCCAGCGTGTGGAACTGGAAATTGACCAGAAGTCTCCATTGTGATAACTCAGAACTTCCTTAGCAACCAATTCTTCCAGGGTCATGTCGATTACCAGGTGCGAATCAATTGAAAATCGTTCGATCCAATATGCAACATTCCTTTGGAACGAAGATTCCGAAATTTGAGTCAAAATCATATCAAGAACGTCATTGCCAGTTGCCTTTGTATCGACTACAAACAACGTCTGTTCGTCCATATCAATACGCGCTATAAGAGAAAGCTCGGCAAGCGCAGCTCCGACAACGACACAGTGTAATTCCCATCCTTCGACATGATGAAAATAACCGGTTTCCTCGTTCAGCAGCATCAGGAGGAATTCTTCAGGCAGACTCAGCGACGGCGAGGTTGCTGCATTCAATGACTCATTCATCGTTCGATATTCCGGTAAATAGGCCTGAACGTGCAAGCCATAGAATCAATAACGCTGGCCATTTGGTGAAAGCGTGATCTAGGGGTGAACTGATCGTCGACATCACCTAACTGGAATATAGTCCAACACATTGTCAATTTTATGCAACGTCTTGATATACAGTTTCATACACGACGAAGTATCAGCTGAACTGGGCTTGGTTTGTAATGTAAATAGCAAGTGCTCGGTACCAGGGGTGGAACTCGTCAGGTGTTGCCTTGTTTAAGTCGTTCCCGCACAATTGTATATTGAACTATGCTGTTTCATGGTAGTGTTGCCTGTAACTTTTATCGATCACGAATGCGGCATTTCTCGGCCTCAAGTTCGACTGGCCAGTGCCGGAGGTCAACATGATCAGCCACTTCATCATCATAGTGGTAGCAGGGCTTGGAACGGCAGTTTTCCCGGATATTCGGCGGGTCACAGAAAACCTAATCAGCTCGCTGAAACGCAAACGCGGGTAGAAATTCATGCTCACCACTGTGAATTAGCTCCATTGGATTCGGGCAGGAATAGTCTCTAAGCACCGGGCCATCGATGTCTCATTAATCCACCTTCATTGGCCATAATTTATTTAATCGAATCCGTCTACAATGTCAGGAGAAAAAGAACAATTTTAGGGCTGAACAAGTCGTGCAACGGGGAGGGGAGTGTCGCAGGCAATCGATCAAATCGAAATGCGGATTCACCTCGATTCGAAGCTGACCGTGTAATGAGGACCTTGTTTGTTGCAGCCGCCGAGATTACATGGAGTAAGCTTGTTTTCACTCAACACACGTACCGGCTGTTTGTATCTGATTAGTTTGCAAATTAAGATGAATCACCGGCCGCGAAGAATTCTTGACGACAACGGGAATGCTATGGTGGTTCCCACTGAGCGTACCGATTGTGATCGGGAAAGCCGCCCCGCAAGGCCAACTGTCCCCTTGGCCGATGCAGGGAAAATGCGCTTGCCTGGGTCAGTCTCAGCAATTTCGATCAAGTTATGAAGCCAGGAAGTCTGAACCTACCTCGGTCTGTGAGGCAGGCTTACCGCGACTGGAATGTTAATGGCCGTGTGGCCCGTCTTAATGCTTGGCTTGACAGAAGTCGACAGACCGAACATGATCGTAATCCATATGATCATACTGAGACGGTCAACAATTACTACGATCTATGTACCCAATTTATGCAGTTCGGCTGGAACGAATCGCTGCACTTCGCACCACTGAAGCAGGGGCAGACGCTCGAGCAGGCTATCGTCAACCATCAGCGCATGTTCATCAAGAAGCTCAGGCTGCAAGAGGGAATGAGGATCGTTGACATCGGTTGTGGAGTGGGCGGTCCTATGCGGCGGGTCGCCAGCGAATCCGGCGCGAACGTTACCTGCCTCAACAATAACAAACACCAGCTGGAAGAAGCCAGGCAGAAAAATCTCAGGGCAGGACTCGATCATAAGGCGGAATACATTGAATGTAACTTCATGGATATGAGCGTCATAGAGGCCAACTCGTTCCACGCTGGTTATGCAATCGAATCGACCTGTCACGCGCCTGACAAAGAACGTGCATTTGCCCAGATTTATCGTGTGCTGAAGCCAGGCGCGCTGTTCTGGGGTCAGGAAATGTGCATGACGGAAAAGTTCGATCCAGACAACGACAGTCACCGCGCTGCCAAAAATAAACTCATGCTGGGAATAGCCTTGAACGACATCGCTACGTTCTCAGAAGTCGATCGTGCGCTGGAGTCGGTCGGATTTCAAATCATCGAAGCGACAGATAGGGGAGCGATTAAGGATCGTTCGGATACACCCTGGTATCAACCAATGGCAGGCCAGCGCGGGACTTTGCGCAATACGTTTCGCAGGACACCTTTAGGTCGCCGGGCGATGCTGGTCAGCCTGCGCTTAGCGGAAGCGTGCCGGGTTTTTCCCCAAGGTTCGACAGACGTTGTCCGCTTCATGGATAAAACAGCTGATGCATATGTCGAAGGTGGAGAACTGGAAATATTTACACCACTTTATTGCTTCCTCGCTCGCAAACCCGATTGAGTCAGGAGAAGCTCCGATACTCGAATCGAACCGGCTTGTGAACGCGGCATCCGCTCACCCACAAAAGCAGTTGCAGATTCTCAGACAATTCAGTTGAAATTGCCAAAGAGTCAATAGAATTGAAGCGCGACAGAATCTATGCGTATTCCGAAAATATTGAGCAGTTAGGCAACGAATTTGAACCCGATTAAATTGCTGTTACTCAAAGACAAACGACTTTCAATTTATTCATGCATCACCGATTTCACAGTCATTGCACAATTAAAGTGAATCAACTCTTGATCGAAATCCAGTCCTGATACGTTTTTGACTGATCAAAATCTCATTTCCATCGAAACGGGCTTGTGATCAGAACCCATTGCATTGGATAGAATTTTCACCGATCCAATTCTGTCGCTCAGTGCCTGATGCACAAAGCAGTAGTCCATTCGCACGTCTTCGCCGCGCCTTTCAGCCGTCACTCCTGATAATTCTGAATTGCCTTTTACTCGCCAGGCATCGACGAAACCCTCCGGGTTAACCACGCGGCCGCCATAATCTGACTTGGGCCCAACGATACGAGTGTATTCCTCAGAGTCCGCAGTAAAATTAAAATCCCCCATCAGGATTGAGTTCCGGGGCAGCGTTGCCACATCGGCCTGGCCGGCAAAATCCGTTCTGGCTGGATTGCCGGCAATTGGACCGCCTTCTCGTGGCGCGTTTCGATCAATTTCAAGCAACCTGTTCACCTGCTGCAGCCGCGTATGCGCGCTGATATGGGTCAAATGTACAGAATAAACCCGAATATGCTGCCCGGCACAGCCGATCACACCTTCCAGTGCACTGCGCTGAATGCTAAGCGGACCAACTGAAGCATACTTCGGAAGCAGATGATTGCGTGACGTGATGATGGGGGTTTTGGATAGCAGCATATTGCCAAACTGCTGGCGTTTATTCACAACCTCACCATCGGGAAGCACTTCATCAGCCGTGATATCGACGCCGGGTCCATAAACCCAGTGGTGAAACTTCAACCGCTTGGCCAACTCCCTGACCTGGTCGATGTTACCGGAGCGCGGAAAAAAGCGTTCCACTTCCTGCAAGGCAATGACATCTGCACTGTCGACAGTGTGCGCAATGCGGTCCAAATCATACTGACCATCAAGTCCCCGGCCAAACTGAATGTTGTAAGTAATGAATTTCATTCGCGCGCGTCGCGGCATTTTCACCTCCTGCAATAGTCCAAATTCCCTCGTGATAGCAGACAAGAATCAGTTTGATTCATACTCAGCCAATCCAAATAGATTGCCCTCGAAATCCTGCAAAACAGCGTATTGTCCGATTTCGGGTTCCATAATTGGACCAAACACAACCGCTCCCCCGAGCGTCCGGCAAGTGTTCAACTGACGGTCCAGTGCAGCAGTTCGAAAATAAGGCAGCCACAATCCCTGACCCCGTGTTTCTGCAAGCCGTGTGTGCATACCGCCAACAACGGTTTCATCTGAGTAAAACTGCCAATGTGGCTTATCGTTGGCGTCGTTTTGCGTGACTGTCCAGCCAAATACATCCGCGTAAAATCGAGCCGACTCCGCTGCATCCGCACAGGTCAATTCATACCAGCAAACTGACCCGGGGGCTCCTTTAATACCAGCTCCGAATTCGGCCAGCGGCTGCCACAAATGAATGACTGCCCCTTGCGAGTCGTAACACACCGCCATCCAACCGATATCCATCACATTCATCGGCTCCTTGCAAACTCGACCACCGGCAGCAATGACCTTGCCTACAGATTTTTCAAGCTCCTGAACGAGAATATATACACCCCAATTCCACGGCAGGCCTTCGGGTTTCGGTTGTGAGCAGGGTGCGATTCCGGCTACCATTGCGCCGTCATGCGTGTCCAAACCCGCCAGCGAGTATACGAGTTCATCCCCGTCGTATTGATCAGCAAATTGCCAGCCAAACAATTCTGAATAAAATTCACGTCCCTTGTCAAAATCCAGCAAAAAGGTATCAGTCCATTTAATCACGGCGTAATCCACAAATTTCTCCTGCATTAGAAACTATTGGGGCTTATAAAGAATACTAGACAATATTATTAATAAACATAATAACAGTGATATATAATACAGTCCTACAAGATTGGTTATATATCTATGCCGCACAGAAACGTTCGCTATCGTTTATATCCCCTGACCTGCACCAAGGCCAATCTGCTCAACCAGTGCCTGGGTGCCACCCGCTTTGTGTGGAATCACTTCCTCGGTATCAACCAGCAAATGATGCGCGCCCATGAGGAAGATCAATCCTTGCCGCGCCCTGAAACAAGTTTCTTCTCTCTCGGTAAATGTTTCACCGAACTGCGCAAGCAAACCGAATGGCTCAAGGCACTCCCTTATACAGCAATCCGTTATGATTTGAAATACCAAGCTGATGCCTGGCAGCAGTTTTGCAAATCAAACAAAGGGATTTATATACTTGATACCGGATAAATGTGAAATTATTGTAATTTCAAAACGTTATCAAGGAGTATAAATTAATGGCGAAGCGATCCTATGCCGCTATCAGTGTCTACCATCTCATGCAGAAATTCCCCGATGGTGAGACTGCCCGCAACTACTTAGAGGAACGAAGATGGCAGGGTGAAGTGTCTTGCCCTGAGTGCAACAGCTCGGAAATCTATGCGCGTAAAGGAAAGCGAGAAGGTCAATTCGATTGCCGTGAATGCGGTAAGGCATTTACTGTTAGAACTGGTACAGTCTTCGAGAAATCACCAATCCCACTGAATCACTGGATTTATGCCATCTATGCCCTTATGACCTCTCGCAAGGGCATTAGCAGTATGCAGCTATCCAAAGAAATTGGCGTGACTTAGAAAAGTGCCTGGTTTATGTTGCAACGAATCCGTGAGGCTTGCGGCGGTGATTACGATAAACTTACAGGTATAATCGAGGTGAATGAAACCTAAGTCGGTGGCAAGGAGTCTAACAAACATTCCAACAAAAAATTGAATGCGGAGCGAGGAACTGTTGTTGGCAAACAGGCAGTATTTGGAATGCGTGAGCGCGATGGCAAAGTCAAAGCAATGCCAGTCGCAGAAACAACCAAGAACGAACTGCAAGGGATAATTCATGAAACTGTCGAGGGTGGATCACAATCTATTCTAATGAATCATCCAGTTATGAGGGCATTGGTGGATTGTTTTACGAGCACGAATCAGTCAATCATTCTGCTAAGCAGTTTGTTGATGGTATGGCGCACGTCAATGGTATCGAAAGCGTGTGGGCAGTCCTAAAACGTGGTTATAAGGGTGTATATCACCACTGGACTATGAAGCACTGTCATAGGTATGTGAATGAGTTTTCCTTTAGGCTGAACGAAGGAAACGTGAAAAATCCAACTATGGATCGGATCAATAGCGTTGTAAGTGGGTCTATTGGGAAGAGACTTACTTATCAGAAATTAATTAATTAGTAGCAAAAATGACATCTCCAGAACCCGGCCTACCTTACGACAGTCGGCGGATTGCTAATTGCCTCATAGAAATTTCTGATAGACACAATCAGCCAATGTCAATTATGCGACTGTTGAAACTCGCGTATATGTCACATGGTTGGACGTTGGCAATGTATGATCAACCATTAGTTAATGATTATGTGCAAGCGTGGAGATATGGCCCAGTTATTCCAAGCATATATTACGCCTTCCGTCCTTTTGGCGCCTATGGTCTAAAAACGATTCCCTTGGTTAAAGAGGAAACTATTGATAGTGATGATTGCGAGTTTATAGAAGCGGTTTATGATTTGTACAAAGATTTAAGCGGTACTAGTTTATCTCAATTAACACACATTCCTGGCGGTCCGTGGCATAAGACTTATGAACCAGGGAAACTCGGCATCGTGATTCCTAATAGACTAATTTCAGATCACTTTAAAGACAAACTTGCAAGAATCGAAAGTTAAACCTCCATCATCCGACCCTGATGTTTCTTTCCTCGATAACGAGGGCGTGAAACAACTGAGGCGGTTGGATAAACATTACATTAGAGTAAGGTGGTTTGCTATATCTGTTGCCATTTTGATCATAGTTGCGGCCGGTTTACTAGAGTGGAAAATCCTTGACCGTCTAGATGAATGGAAAGGTATGGGTGATTTTGTTGTTCTGTTAGGTATTGCCCCCATACTGTCGATTACAATTATCGTGGTATTTATTCTTATCGGGGCGTTCAAAAAACCCGGCGATGCAGAAATTGGCTTACCAAGTGTGTTACAAGCAGCACAAACGTTAAGTGGTGGAGACGAATGAAAAATCTCAAGGACGCCGAAACTTGCTAAATGAAAAAATCGATGCGTCTCTTCAACAAGGCTCCAATGTGCCTCATCGTTTAATCAGCGGCGATTCCCTCAATAAGCGGACAATTAGTAAAAGCAGCGTTGATCTAACAGTCACGTCCCCACCCTACAATGTCGGCAAGGAATATGATGGTAGTCAAGAATCAGATTCAATCGATTACAAAGACTACCTGACGTTCACTGAACGCTGGCTCTTTAACTGCTATCACTGGACAAAGTCAACTGGACGCTTGTGCGTCAATGTCTCGCTTGATAAGAACCGCAATGGCAAACAGCCATTGTCTGCAGACGTCACAAAAGTTGCTATGGATGTTGGCTGTAAGTATCACGCCACGATTATTTGGAATGAGGGCAATATATCCAGGCGCACTGCTTGGGGCAGCTGGAAGTCTGCCAGTGCGCCACACGTCATAGCCCCAGTCGAAACAATCGTCATTCTCTACAAAATCCCATATTGATAGAAGCACTCACTGGGGTGCAACAACTTCAACCCAGTGCTTAACAGGAACATCGGCCTTGGACTCGAGGTGCATCAGGCAACCGATATTCGAAGTTACAATACATTGCGGCGCATGCTGCTGTAGCGCAGATAGTTTATTTTCCAAAAGCTGTTGAGAGATGTCAGGCTGCAAGAGCGAGTAAACACCGGCTGAACCACAACACAAATGACCGTTCGCGACCGGCGTCGTTTCAACACCATGTTGATGGAGGATTTCCTCAACTGTGTTTACCACGCTCTGGCCATGTTGTAATGTACAGGGTGACTGAAACGCCACTTTCTTGAATGCAGGCGCACTGTGACCGGACTGCATGTCACTCGCAACCTGTGCAATATCCAGGGCCAACTCCGACACCCGCTTTGCTTTTTGTGCGTAGTCCGGATCATGCTGAAGCAGATGACCATATTCCTTGATGGTTACTCCACAACCGCTCGCAGTAGAAACAACCGCTTGCGCACCGGCTTCAATTGCAGGCCACCAGGCATCGATGTTACGCTTGGCATAGCGTTCGAAAAAGCCCTTGTTACCCATGTGTAACCCCAATGCACCACAACAGACGTCTTTGGTTTTCATTGGACTGATGGAATGCGCATCCAGATAACGCGCGGCAGCCGAGTTGATTGCGGGCTTGGCCACCCGTTGAATGCAGCCTTGGTGAATAATCATTTTGCGCGGATGCCTGAGCGTCGGCCAGGGTTTGGCAGCCTCGTAGGAAGGTACTTTTTTACGCAGGAATTCAGGCATTACCGGTCGGAACAGCCTGGCAAACCACAGCATTACTCCGACCAGCAAGGTATTGGGAACAATCAATTCAAGCGCCTTCCTGATCAGACGGTCAATCAGTCGACGCGGTACTTGTTGGTCAACCGTCACGCGACCGATATCCAGCAGTTTCCCATATTCCACACCTGAAGGACAGGTTGTTTCACAGGCACGGCAGGTCAGGCAACGGTCAAGATGAAGTTGGGTTCGTTCCGTTGCGCCTTGACCTTCGAGCACCTGTTTCATCAAGTAGATTCGTCCGCGTGGACTGTCCAGTTCATTGCCAAGCACCAGGTAAGTCGGACAGGTCGCGGTACAGAATCCGCAATGCACGCACTTTCGCAGAATCGTCTGCGCAACTTCCCCATCCGGAGTTTTCAGGAATTCTTCAGGTAGATGAGTTTGCATACGCGACAGCCTTCTTTAAGCCAAACAGGCCTCAACAATCGGCATATAGAATGCCTGAATTCAAAATTCTTTTGGGATCAAAGGCTGACTTAATGCGTGAGTGAATGCCCTTTGCAGGTTCTTCAAGCGCACTAAACCGACCGCGCGGCCAACCGGCGTCGGGCTTGAACATCGTTGCATGTCCACCCATCCGACGTGCCACGTTAAAGAGAATATCAGGATCATCGTCGGTGTAAATCCAGCGCTGCGCACCACCCCAGTCCAACAGGCAATCACCATCGAGCTTCATTGTTGGTGCGGTGGCGGCGACCGAGAGCCGCCAAAGTGATTGGTTGCGATAAAAGAAATTTAACTGTTGTTCCTTAAGGCGCTGCCAATAGACTGTGCCGTTTTGATCAACTTCACCGCCAATCTGTGATTCGGCTGCCCGAATGCCGTTTTCCGTCCCGGACAATCGAACTCTCAGCAATCCACCATAATAACTCAATCCTGACAGCGGTAATGGCAGCCGGGCGAGTCGCACCATTTCCTTACGGGCTGTACCATCATCAAGTTCAAGCACCCGCGTTAGTTCCACCTCGGGTCGTGGCAGTACTTTTAACGAGACCTCGCATATCACACCGAGTGCGCCAAGTGCACCAACCATCAGGCGAGATACATCATAGCCGGCAACATTCTTGATCACCTGACCACCGAACGACAGGTACTCGCCCTTGCCATTGATACAGTTGATGCCCAGCACAAAATCCCTGACTGAACCGGCAAACGGTCGACGTGGACCGGACAGCCCGCACGCAACTGCGCCGCCAATTGTGGCGTCCTCACCAAACCAGGGTGGTTCAAACCCCAAAATTTGGCGCGCATCAGTGAGGATTCGGTCAATGTCTGCAAGCCGGGTGCCTGCCCTGGCTGTAATAACCAATTCGGAAGGTTCATAAGTCAGCACACCACAGTGCCCGGTAACATCCAATGTCGTTCCTGCAACAGGGTTGCCGTAAAACGACTTTGAGCCGGACCCCTGAATCCTGAGCTTCTCATCGTTGTGGTAGGCGGCCTTTACCGCCGCAATCAAATTTTCCTTGCAATCGGTTTCCGGCAATTCAGAATCTCTCAAGATCACTATGTGGCAATTGCCCTTTGTGGACATGCATGGCGCCAAACTCTGCACAGCGAGCCAGTGTCGGCACGGCCTTACCCGGATTGAGCAGAGTATTGGGATCTAATGCTGCCTTTAGCCCATGAAACTGCTCAAGCTCAGCATCTTCAAACTGTAAACACATTGGACGGAGTTTTTCAATGCCAACTCCGTGTTCCCCGGTAACGGTCCCGCCAACTTCCACACATAACTCGAGGATGCGATTGCCCAACTCTTCCGTCTTTTCGAGCTCTCCCGCATTGTTTGCATCGTAGAGGATGAGTGGATGCAGATTACCGTCTCCTGCATGGAAAACGTTAGCCACCCTGAGACCAAATTCGGCTGACAGCTCAGCGGTACGCACCAGGACTTTGCCGAGCTCGCGCCGCGGTATGGTGCCATCGATACAGTAATAGTCGGGTGATATTCGACCAACCGCCGGAAAGGCTGCCTTGCGACCCGACCAAAACCGGTCGCGTGTCGCCGCGTCCCTGGCAACCCAAGTACCGGTTGCACCCTGTCTACGCAACAGGCTTTCAACAGTTTCAATCTGGTCGGCAACTTCTTCAGCGGTCCCGTCAAGTTCACAAAGCAGTATCGCCACAGCATCGGTTGGGTAACCGGCATGCACGAAATCTTCAACTGCCTGAATCGCATAACGGTCCATCATCTCCAGGCCTGCGGGCAAAATCCCAGCCCCAATTACGGCAGCAACCGCCTCTCCAGCCCGTTCCACTTGATCAAACGCTGCCATCACAACTTGTGCGACAGGTGGTATGGGAAGCAGTTTCACCAACACTTCAACAACCAACCCCAGCATGCCTTCCGATCCTGTCATCAGGGCCAACAGATCCAATCCAGGCGAATCCAATGCCTCACTACCGACTGTCATCAATTGACCATCGACTGTAACCACCTGGAGCTGTAGTACGTTGTGTACCGTGAGTCCGTATTTCAAACAGTGTACGCCACCGGAATTTTCTGCGACATTACCGCCAATGGAGCAGGCGATTTGTGAAGACGGATCCGGTGCATAGTAAAGACCCAAGTGTTTCACTGCTTCCGAGATCGACAGGTTCGTAACCCCAGGTTCGACTCGCGCGGTTTTTGCCGGTGCATCGATGTGCAGAATCTTGTTCATGCGCGTCAGGCTGAGGAGTACACCATTGGAGATGGGCAGTGCCCCACCCGACAATCCGGTACCTGCACCGCGCGTCACAACTGGCGTCTGGCGTCGCGAGCAGGCGCGCATGACTGCCTGGACTTGCGCAATACTGGTAGGCAATACCACCATCAGCGGAAGCTCGCGATAGGCGGTGAGACCATCACATTCAAACGGCCGGAGCGCTTCGGTTTCTGTGAGCACTGCGTCAGCACCGACAATAGCACGTAATTCAGCTGCGAGTTCGTTGCCGGTTTTTTTCACATTTGCGCCAGATTCCATTCCCTCACCCTCATTGATGCTCGGACTCCACAAATTTTCATTATAGCCATCGGTTATCATTCTTAAACTGAGTTGACCGCACCACACGATGTGCAAAATGAATCGAAAGTACACACTGACGGATCGATTAATTGGCCATGCCGATAACATGTTGCGCACCCTTGCTGCCCAACCCGAAGCAACTCGTCCCTGTCCCGCGCAGCAGCCGGACAATGACAACCTCAACTTGTCAGAAGTCAGGGAATCGACTCGCCTGATGCGGGTCAACCATACCGGAGAAGTCTGTGCCCAGGCCCTTTATCAGGGACAGTCATTAACTGCCCGCAGCGAACAGCTGCGAGCAACTTTTAAACAGGCTGCCGATGAGGAAAATGATCATCTCGCCTGGTGCGAGGAAAGGATTAGCGCACTGGATGGCAAAACCAGCAGACTAAATCCGTTTTTCTATACCGGCGCGTATGCCATTGGGGCGGTTGCAGGATTGCTGGGGGACCGAGTCAGCGCTGCATTTCTTGCCGAAACTGAATACCAGGTTGTTGAGCACCTGGATCGCCACTTGGCGCGACTCCCAGCCCAAGATCAGACTAGCCGTGGCATCATCACCCAAATGCGAGCAGATGAACTCAAGCATGCAACATCCGCGGAACAGGCAGGCGCAATCGCACTGCCCGAACCCGCCAAGCAGATGATGCGAGGCATGTCTAAAGTCATGACTGGACTAAGCTACTGGATTTAGCTGTGCGCAAAATCGTGACGGTTTCGATCTTAACGCAAGTCGTCGCAGCGTTTACTCAGCTGGCACCGGGTGGCGTGCGCCATCGACTCCCAGGTACTGCTCTCCTGATTCTGCATAGAAATGTGTTTGACCGCTTGCACGCAAAACTGCCAGCATATTGGGAACTTTGCTACCCTCGGATTCCAGCCGCTCAATCACCCTGTTTGGTCCGAGCTGATCAAGCAACTCAAATGGTCCCTGTTTCCAATTAAATCCCCAGCGCATTGCGCGGTCCACGTTGACGATGTCATTCGATATTTCAGGCACCAAATCTGCTGCGTAGCACAAAGTTTCGGAAATGAGATTCCATACAAATACACTTTCGCTACCGGACCCAAAGGCCAACGTCGCAGGATCACTGTCAACTGAGGCACCCGCCACATCAGTCCACTCCCCACTCGCTGGATCATACATTTGCTTCAACCGGCTGCCATCGTCATTTTTAAGCATTCGGTAAAAACCACCACCCGTTTTTCGACCGAGTTGTCCGGTATCGTGCATGGCGCGTTCTTCCGGTGGAAGTTCAAGGAAATTTCGCCCGGCATCTTGTGCTGGGAGATTGTTGTCCAGATTGGTGGCAACCAGCTGCATGACATCAAGACCGATAAGATCGATTAAGCCATAAAGCCCGGTTGACGGAATGCCAAGCGCGGTTGACATCAGCGCATCCATTCTTTCAATGGTGATGTCAGCCTGCCGCGCTGTTCGTCCTTTATGCAGACCAGCCAGCATCCAGAAGCAACCAATACGGTTTCCGATGAAATTAACAGTATCCTTGGCATAGACCACGCCCTTGCCCAAGCTGCTGCTGGCAAACTGCGCCAATGATTGAATGACTTCAGGAGCGGTGTTTTCACCTGGCACAACTTCAAGCAGCCGCATCACTTTCACCGGATTAAAGAAATGCGTTACTGCCACATCCTGTCGGAAACGCGCCGGCATACCGTCATAGATGGACTTAAGCGGAATCCCCGAAGTGTTGGTCGTAACGATCGAGTGATCCTTGCGTATCGATTCGATGCGGGTAAAGATGTCGCGTTTGGCTCCAAGGTCTTCCACAATGGCTTCGCATATCCAGTCAGACTCAGCAACCACGCCTAACGAGCGGTCAAAACTACCGGTAGTGATCAGATTGGCTGCTTCGGGATCATCCAGCATGGGTGCCCGACCCATGAGCATATTCTGCTTGCCGCGATCCGCCAATTCTTGGGAAACATCCAAAAGATTGGTCTTGCATCCGGCTGATGCACAGGCTGCCGCAATGCCGCTGCCCATGGTCCCAGCTCCCAATACAGTAACTGAATTGATTTCTCTCATACTCACGTGTAACCTCAAGTTGAAACAGTGTTGATTTGATCTCAAGCCGCCTCGGAAGTCGGCTTAAGCGTTTTCCAGACTGGCCGCTCATCAATCGGCCAGTGTAGTATGGCCGCGATCACGCCAAGTGCAGCACAGATCCACCACACAACCTCATAGGACTGGGTTGTATCAAACAGCAGACCGCCCAACCACACTCCGAGAAAGCTGCCAACCTGGTGACTTAAAAACACAATACCAAAAAGCGTACCCAGATAACGGGGTCCAAACACCTGGCCGACAATTCCGGAAGTCAGGGGCACGGTTGCGAGCCAAAGTATACCCATCATCGCCGCGAAAATCAGCGCACTGACAGGCGACGGCGGCAGCAGCACGAAAATTGAGATCACGATTGCACGGCCAAGATAGATGAAACTCAGAATGCTCTTTTTTGTCATCCGTCCACCGAGGTATCCAGCAAGCAGGGTGCCAAAGAGATTAAAGAGTCCCACCAGCGACAAGGCCCAAGCACCAATATTACTGGACAGTCCAATATCGGTCAGGTAGGCCGGCAGATGGATCCCGATAAATGCAACCTGAAATCCACAGACGAAAAAACCTGCTGTCAAATAGATATATCCAGCGTGTTTGGAGGCTTGCGAAAGCGCGTCCCGGAGGCTTTGATCGGGCCCTGACACAACCGGTTTACCGGATAATGTGTACGCCAATGGAATAACCAGCAGCATCAGGCATGCCAGCGCGAAAATGGTGGATTCCCATCCATAATTGAGAACCAGGGCGTTACCAATCGGCACCAGCAGGAACTGTCCAAATGACCCGGCTGCAGCACCAACTCCCAGAGCAAAAGATCGATGTTTTTCGGCGACTGAACGGGAAATAACCGCAAGAATAATCGCAAACGTTGTACCCGATAGCCCAAACCCGATCAATGCACCGTTGGAAAGGTAGAATGCCAGCGGTGTTGAAGAAAACACCATTAATCCCAAGCCAAGCACATAACATATTCCGCCTACCACAATCACGCGACCCGACCCGTAGCGATCGGCTATGGCGCCAAACAAGGGCTGCGAAAAACCCCAGACAATATTTTGAATCGCCGCAGCAAACGCGAAGATACTTCGTCCCCAGTCATACTGTTCGGTTATTGGCACCAGGAATATTCCCATAGTTGAACGGGTGCCAAAGCCAATAAGAATAATCAGGCAGCCGCATATCACTATGACAAGCGGATGAATCCAGTTGAAATGGGGTTTATCGGAATCCATAAATTTGTGATTTGCGAGTCGCAGCAGATGATTTGATTTTCAAACCAGTGCCAAAAACAGTTTAATTTGGCCTTCGAGCTGATCGGCCAATGATTGGAGTGAGAAACCGCTGGCGTGATTGCACATTCTGTTAGCAGTAAAATTATAGTTAGTCTTAGGTACGGTAATACGGAAGCGAAACAGAATTCTCGGCATATGATTCCGATCGGCACTCTGGAATGCAGTTGTTGCCGCGTAAGCGGGCAGCCGGCAGACTGGCTGGGATGCACAACGAGCGCCACTTGGATACATTAAAATTCCCGAATGATTGTTGCTTTTGATTCCCGCTTGACGATGACAACACGATCAAGACTATAGAATCCTCCTGTTTGATTGAGACTTTCGATAACTTATGGCTGGCAAGTTCATGAAATTCGACACGCTGTCCCTGCATGCGGGACAGCATCCTGATGCTGCAACCCGCGCGCGGGCAACCCCCATTTACCAAAGCGCATCTTATGTATTCCAGGACGCCGACCATGCCGCGTCTGTTTTCAATATCGAGCGCACTGGCCATGTTTATTCTCGAATTTCCAATCCGACCAACGCAGTACTGGAAGAACGCGTCTCGGCACTGGAAGGGGGAGTCGGTGCAATCGCAACTGCAAGCGGCCAAGCAGCCTTTCACTTGGCACTGGCAACCATTCTATCGGCCGGTGATCATGTGGTATCTTCGCAATCAATATATGGCGGTTCACACAATTTGCTGAGCTACACAATGCCCCGGTTCGGCATCGAAACAACATTTGTCAACCCGCGGAATATGGATGCCATACGTAGTGCGATTCGCCCGAATACTCGCCTGATATTCGGCGAAGTCGTTGGTAACCCTGGTTGTGAAATTCTGGATGTACCGCGCGCCGCCGAAATCGCACACGAACATGCCATTCCGCTGCTGATTGATTCGACTTTCACGACACCGTACCTTTGTAAGCCGTTTGACTTGGGTGCTGATATCGTGTTTCATTCCGCAACAAAATTTCTAAGCGGCCATGGCGTGGTGATCGGCGGGGTGTTAGTGGACGGAGGCCGGTTTGATTGGATCAAATCCGGAATGTTCCCAACCTTGACTGAGCCCTACGACGGTTTTCACGGTCTCAATTTTGCCGAGGAGTTTGGTCCAGCTGCCTACATTACCCGGGCACGCAAGGAGGGTGCGAGAGATTTTGGTGCCTGCATGAGTCCTACCACGGCGTTCTATGTGCTGCAAGGCCTCGAAACGCTACCACTTAGGATGGCCAGGCATGTGTCTAATACTCGCGCAATCGTCGACTATCTCAATTCCCACCCTGCTGTGGAATGGGTCAGCTATCCGGAACTCCCCGATCATCCTGACCACGAACTCGCCAAGCAGCTTCTGCCGAAGGGTTGTGGGGCTGTTTTTGCTTTTGGTGTCAAGGGCGGCCGGCAAGCAGGCCATCAGCTGATCGCAAAGCTACAATTGTTTTCCAATCTCGCCAATGTCGGAGACGCCAAATCGCTCGTTATTCACCCCGCATCAACGACCCACCACCGGATGGACGCCAATGCCTTGAAAGCTGCCGGTATTTCTGAAGGACTGGTGCGCCTGTCCGTTGGACTGGAAGACCCAGACGACTTGATTGCAGATCTTGACGCAGGACTCAAAGCCGCGCAGCGCAATCGCTGATGGATCATCAGTTCGCACCACCGCATTCAAGGTTTCGATGAAAGTTCTTGTCAATGATCATGTCGTCTACGCGTTTACAGGCGGGCGTGATCTCGACCCAAATCACCCAACTGTCATGTTCGTTCACGGGGCTTCGCTGGATCACACTGTTTGGACGCTCCCCGCGCGCCACTTTGCCCGACGGGGTTATAACGTATTGGCCGTTGATCTGCCCGGGCACGGTCTCTCCGATGGTGAATGTCCGACTGCAATACCTGGTTACGCCGACTGGCTGATCAGCTTGCTGGATACTGTTGGCATAGAACAAACAGCACTGGTGGGACACAGCATGGGTTCGCTGGTTGCACTTGACTGTGCGGGTCGCTATCTTCAGCGCGTTCGCGCGCTGGTACTCGTTGGAACCGCGGTGCCGATGCCGGTAACTGATCATCTCCTGAATGCTGCAAAAGAAAACGTTGGTGAAGCCATTGAAATGCTGACTGCCTGGGGCCACAGCCCCAGTGCTCATTTTGGTGGTAATGAAACACCAGGCATGTGGATGATTGGTGGTTTGATGCGTCTTTTCGAACGGGGCGGCACCGGTGTATTGCACAACGATCTTTTGGCCTGTAACAACTATACCGATGGTATGGAAGCGGCGCGCAATGTCAAGTGTCCTGCAATGTTGATTTTAGGTCAGCACGATATGCTGACTCCTGCACGTGTTGCCAAGCAGTTGGCTGCGGAAATCGAAAACTCAACAACCGTCGTACTGGAAAAAACCGGCCATACCATAATGTCCGAGAAACCGGATGCATTGCTTGACTGCCTGATTCAGATCGTTTGACAATATCCTAATCCTGAACACTTTCGCGGAACGATGACCGAGCATTCTATTCTGAGTCAACTGACCACCTGGAGCGCCAATATTTGGGTCCAGACATTGTTGGTATTGATCGTCACCTTCATAGCCAGTCGCATACGCCACGTTCTTGTCAACAGCATTGAGAATAAGCTCAAGAAAACTGAACAAATCTGGAGCGTCTCAATCGTCAAAGCAGTTCGACAACCTGCTGCTTTGCTGATTTGGATTGCTGGTATTTCGTTTTCTTTGGACATCATCGGGTCAGAACTTGAGACGCCAATCTTTGATTCAGTTCCGGCGCTGAGAATCATTGCCGTCATTGCGACATTAACCTGGTTTCTAACCCGGCTGGCTTATCACTTCGAACGCCAATTTGTACAAATAAAAGTCGCAGAAAAACCCGATTACGATCGAACCACGGTCGAATTCCTGGGCAAATTGGCCCGCGCGTCGGCAATATTCCTGGGCATTCTGGTTGCGATGCAAAGCCTGGGACTCAATATTGCCGGGATTTTAGCCTTCGGTGGCATCGGCGGTATTGCCATCGGTTTTGCTGCACGGGAGATGATCGCAAATTATTTTGGTGCGCTCATGATTTTCCTGGATAAACCATTCAAGGTCGGTGATGTCATCACCTCGCCAGAGCGCGAAGTTGAAGGCACAGTGATCGAAATTGGCTGGCGTCAGACCGTTATTGAGCGATTCGATACCCGGACACTTTATGTTCCCAATTCCGCGTTTTCGAGCATTTCAGTGCGCAATCACACGCGGCAACGCAATCGGCGGATTTTCGAATACGTGGGTATCCGCTACGATGATTCGACCCAGTTGGAGGCCATCGTAACGGATGTCAAAGAAATGCTCAATACTCACGCGGATATTGATCCAAACAATTCAATTATGGTAAATTTTGACCGCTTTGCCGCATCATCACTTGACATCATGATTTACTGTTTTACCAAGGCAACTGCATGGGCTGAGTACCAGGCCGTCAAGCAGGACGTATTGGTCACAATTATGGAAATCGTTGCCAGGCATGGTGCCGAGATCGCCTATCCTACAACAACGTTTCATATCGCCGATCAGGCTGCGACTCAGGCTATTGCCAGTCAAACAGAAAATTGAGTTAAGTCGCCTACTGGCGCATTAAGAACTTCGGCAACGGGTGCGACCGAAGACAGCTTTTGCCAAACACCAATGCCTCAATCTGCACCTGTTATGCGTTTGCAATGGCCTTTTTTAACAAAAAAACAACTGAGCTTTTGGGTTGAAAACCAAAAGGAGAAACGTTTGGCGACTCATCTCAGACGCGCGATAATTGTGCTGCAACTCAGATTAGCGTCGAACCTTGTTAAAACATGGTGGCAGACACAGAAGTATTGACGGCACCAATAAACCATTCACCTTGCAAAGCTGTTTCAAGAACGATCGAATTGATGATATTTGGCTCCAGAAGCAGGAAGTAGCGATTTATACCAATTTGATGATGCAAATTCTTCCAGATTAAGAAAACAACTCGATTCTGAGCTGCAATTGCCAGTGCTCTATAATCCGTAAATGCGTTGGGAAGACAGGCCACTTTCGACGCCGTTTACCAATTTGAGAACTTTGGATTTCACAGTAAATCTCCATCCAGAATCCGGAGCACTAGCTTTTCGAGTTCAGCATGCATTCGGCATCTTTCAGACATGATCAATTGACCGTTTCCCTCGATGGATATAGTAGCTACACTTGCGCTTAATGCATTGACCTTGATCAGCATATTGATGCTTGTAGCGCTGGGACTAGCGGTCATTTACGGATTAATGGATGTTATTAATTTGTCCCACGGAGAATTTGTTACCTTCGGTGCATTTACGGTTGCTGTTGTACAGAGTTTTGGTGGGAGTTTCTGGGTTGCTCTGGCTCTTTCAGCAGTATTTGGCGCTATATTCGGATTTCTTATTGAACGGTCGTTAATTCGATTTCTGTACACCCGTCCGTTGGCAACAGTGCTTGCCACATGGGGATTGAGTCTAATCATACAGCAATCATTGCAGTTAATTTTTGGTGCGGCACCTCAGAAAGTGGTTTCACCAGTATCAGAATCGATTCAAATTTTTGGTGCCAATTATCCGATTTATAGGATAGTACTGATTGTCTTTGCATGTTCGATAGTTGCAGCGTGTTACATATTCATTAGGAAATCCAGATTTGGGTTGGATATTCGTACGATTATTCAAAATCGGGAAATGGCTGATGCTTTGGGTATTAACACGACCCGTGTCTATACAATCGCCTTTTCAGCTGGTGCAGCACTTGCTGCGATTGCAGGTGTCTTAATTTCACCACTAACGGCTGTAGTTGCTCACATGGGAGTGAACTATCTGGCCCGTTCATTTTTTGTTGTCATTGTTGGTGGGGCTGGCAGTGTTCCGGGTGTTGTTGCAGGAAGTGCAGTAGTAGGTGGATTCGAAACCGTTTTAACCTATTCTATTCCGGCCACTCTATCGCAGGCATTAGTGCTCGTACTTGCCATCGTCATCGTGCGTTTTCGCCCTCATGGTCTGGTACCGTAGACCGCAAGTCATGAATCGACTCTCAACTGAATTTTTACGCACCCATGCGCTTTTGATATTTTTGTCTGCGCTCTTGGTGATCGCTCTTGCAGCACCGGTCTTCTTTGGCTACTATTTCGTTTCGCTGCTGCGTGACGCTCTGGCTCTGTCGATTCTCGCTATAGGACTGGATTTGATGTGGGGAAAAACCAATATCCTGAGCTTCGGACATGCTGCATTTTTTGGAGCAGGTGCATACGGTGTTGCCATCGTCTCCACACGATTTGGATTGGATGTTGCCTATGCAGCATGGGTAGGGTTGCTCAGTGGAATTGCAATCGCAATTTTGGTCAGTTTTATTGTGGGTTATTTCCTGATTTATGGTGGTGTACGCGGAGCGTATTTCACTATTGTAACGCTGGCGCTTGCAGTTATTACCGATCATATTGTTGTTGGTTGGTCAGGTGTAACCGGTGGTAATGCAGGATTACTTGGTATACCACCTCTTTATTTTCCAAGTTTATCCGGCATGTCTCCACTGTCCCCTGACGGTACATACTGGTTCGTCTTGGTCGTTGTGAGTGCTGTACTCGCATCTGTATGGCTTTGGTGTCGCGGTCATTTTGGGCTGGTGTTAAGGTCAATTTGTGACAACGAAAAAAGGGCGAGTGCGCTTGGCTACGATACTTCCTGGCACTTGCTGGTTGTATTTGTAATATCCGCAGCGATTACCGCATTGGGTGGTGGAATTTATGCTGCTGCTGTTGGATTTGTAGCTCCGGATATTGTTGGTTTGCTATTGTCTACGCAAGCAATTGTTTGGGTGGCCATCGGCGGCAGAGGGACATTGATAGGGCCTGTGATTGCGACAATATTTGTTATCTGGATGGAACAAGAAATAAGTAGCATTGACACAAAGCTTTGGCCTTTAGCGATTGGTTGCCTGTTCATTCTTGCAGTGTTCGTTTTTCCGAACGGAATCGTGGCAAAAGTTCAGGACCTCTTCGCTGGTTCGAGGATTGTAACCAGTCGAAATTCGAAGTGACCAAAAAAATGAGTGGAGTGTTACTCAATGCTATCAAAATTTCGAAGCGATTTGGTGGTGTTACCGCTGTCGATGATGTCTCTTTAACAATCTCTGACCTCGAAGTAAAAAGCATAATTGGCGCCAACGGCGCTGGCAAGAGCACCTTGTTTAACATACTATGCGGCTCATTGTCTTCAGATTCGGGAACTGTGATCTTCAACGACGAGAACGTTTCGAAATTACCACAACATTATTTTTCCAGGCTTGGGATCGCAATTAAATTCCAAATACCTAGCGTGTTCAATTCCATGACTGTCAGGGAGAACTTATCGGTAGCACTGAGAGAGCAGCAGTCTAAACAAGGTCAGCATGAGCAGGTGGACGAGACACTATCAATCATTAAGCAACAGGATTTAGGTGATCAACTCGCTGGCAATTTGTCACACGGACAGAAACAGTGGCTGGAAATTGGGATGGCATTAATGTCAAAACCGAAATTATTGCTTCTTGATGAGCCAACTGCTGGCATGACGATTGCTGAAACTCAGGAAACAGCAGCATTGATTCATGAATTAAGTAGACGAACAGCAGTCATGGCGATCGAACATGACATGAGTTTTGTCCGTTCTTTGAATTGCCATACCTACGTAATGCATCAGGGCAAAATTATTAAAGAAGGGATGTTTGAAGACCTGGAAAACGACCAGCTGGTTCGCAATATTTACCTGGGGAAAGCATGATATGTTGGACATTCAGAACTTGCAGTCAGGATACGGAGCTGTGCCAGTAATTCACGATGTTTCATTTTCTATCGAAAAAGGTGAAACGCTGGTCATTCTTGGACGAAATGGGGTTGGCAAGACAACATTATTAAAGTCAATTATTGGTTCCATCAATGCCACTGCAGGCAGTGTTCATTTGAATGGTGAGAACATAGTAAATTGGCGTCCCTATCAACGCGCCCGCGCAGGTGTCTCGTATGTACCTCAGGGAAAAGGAATTTTTCCGCGCTTAACAGTGGAGGAAAATCTGCTCATCGGTTTACGGAGTCGGGAAGATCGGGCCAAAAATATTCCAGAAAATATTATTGAGATGTTTCCAATCTTGAAACCTCTAATGAAGCAGAAAGGTGGCACTTTATCAGGTGGTCAACAACAGATTCTGGCGCTTGCCCGGGCACTGTGTGGCGCTCCTGATCTGTTGTTATTGGATGAGCCTTCTGAAGGAATTCAACCCTCCATTGTTCAGGAGATTGGCGAGTACTTAAATGAATTCAATAGCACGATGGGATTGACCATTCTGCTCGTTGAACAAAATTTGGAACTGGCTCGAGCAGTCGCTTTTCGCTGTCTAGTGATGGAAAAGGGACGAATTTCTGTGCAATTGAGCAAAGAGCAGCTAAATGACGAAGATTTGGTATTTCAATCACTTGCCATGTGAGTCGTGTCATTTGATTGAACTGTCAGCAAAGTTTTTACTTCCAAGGCAACTGCTGCATGGCTGCTTACTAAGTTTGAAAGTCAGTGAATTTGCCAAAACGAAAATATTTGAATGATCAGACCATTTCAACCAAAATCTATGCTCAACAACACCTGACGATTGAAGCTTTAACCTTTACTACACAAATCGAGATTCGACCTTCTACAATTTAAGCGTAAAAATTCAGTTCAACAAACACCGATCGGTTTTGTCGGATGCTACAGCAACTTTAGCAAACACACAATATATTCAGTGACTTTGGTCATTAACCAAACACAAACGAATCGTTGTTTGCTCAAACACCTTTGCAAGGACTTAGATGGCGTTACGGAAATAAATTGAAGTCAGTTCAAAATTCTGTGCAAATTCCAGTAACTGAAAATCTGAATTTTTTGGTCCAGCTAATTGCAAACTGCCTAAATGATTCCCTCTTGCTGACCGCCAGGGCAGTACCACAACAGGCGTTCCAAATTGATTAAACGGAGCTGTATATCGAATAAGCGCATCTAGAACATCGATTTTCTCGTTGTTGAGTATGACTGACTGCGCATCATTCATCGGAACTGATACGGGTAACGTCGGAAGAATCAGGAAATCAACCTGATCAAATACACGGTTTAATTTTTCTGATGTTTTAGTGGTCGCCTGTTTAGCGCGTACGTAGTCGCAACTGCTATATGATTCTCCAAGTCTAATGCTATTCAGTGCGATTTTCGGATAATTTGGAATTTCGTTAGGAAAATTATCGATGTGGTATAGCGCTGCTTCAGTCAAGGAAAGAACAAGATGGTCTGGAATTAGTTCAGAAGCTAGAGGAATGTCGACCTTATGAACCTCCATTTGCGATTCCTCACAGTAGTCTTTTACTTCAGCCATCATCTCGTGTATGCATGATGACGCATCAGAAAAATACAACTCAGGTATTCCGATTCGCACAGGGCCATAGCGATTTGATTTACCAGAATCAATGTCAGTTGATAGCAGTGCTTCCATCACGTAGCGTAAATCTGCAACAGAAGCTGCTAATGGGCCAACATGGTCGTAAGAGTAGGCTAATGGTCGGATGCCATCGAGATTAAAGGTACCATAAGATGGTTTGAAGCCAGCGATGCCACAACAGGCAGCAGGAATTCGAATACTTCCGCCTGTATCGGTTCCAATTGCAAATTTACAAAGCTCTGCTGCTACCGCTGCACCTGAACCGCCACTTGAACCGCCCACTGTTTTATTTGAAAATTTAGGATTGGAAACCGATGGGGTGGTTACTCCAAATGCTCCACTATCGGTAGCCGTTAGGCCGACAATGACAGCACCGTTTTGCCTCAGGTTCGATACGAATTTAGCATCTAATTTAGGTCGATAGCTGCGAAATTGTGGTAACCCGGCTGCACAGACTGCAGGAACGGTATCGATGTTATCTTTAACTGCAACTGGAATTCCTGCCAGGCTACCTGGTTTTTTGCCTTTGGAAATTTGACGATCTATAAGTTGCGCACAATCCAGAGCAGACTGTCCCAAGACACAAGTAAATGCCCCGTGCGTATCGGCTTTGATTCGATTTAGATAATACTTACACAGTGCTTCCGCTGAGATCTGTCTTCCTAAGATTAATCGATGAATTTCTTGTATCGATTTGGAACTGATTTCGTCCATAATTCAATCGAATAAAGAAAAAAGGACTCTGCCAAAATTGTCCCAGGTTTCAATAAACCACACCCCGGGTAATGAAAATACCGAGGGTGTGGTGAATTTACTGAAACACAAACTTTCGGATTATCCCAAGTTGCAGCCAGGCACTGAAGGCTGAATGGCACCGAAATTTTCAATGATGTCATAGAGTCCATCATTTCGACACCGGCCAATGATGCTATTGGTGGCAAGATGCTGTGTAGCGGCATCGAACCAGACAGGTCCTTGGGGAGCATCAAACTGAACTGACCCCATCGCGTTAATAACGCTTTCGGTTTCGGTTGAACCAGCTGCTTCCACAGCCTTGGCATAGAGCCACGTTGCGATATAGGTAGCCTCCGCAATTGAATTGACTACCTTATCTTCACCAAATTTTGCACGATAATTTTTCAGGAATTCAGCATTGGCCGGGGAATCAAGTGTCGTAAAGTATGATTGGTTAACTATGATTCCATCTACATCAGAGCCATCTACCGAGGTCGTGAAAATTTCGTCTAACCCATTAGTCAGCAATTGACCGCCTGGTTGATAACTTGCATGCTGCTTGATAAATGTAACCGCATCCGCACCTGCAAATAACTCCCAAATTACCTCGGGCTGTGCTGCGCGTACGCGATCCAATGCGGGACCTAAGTCAGTTGTACCGAAGGGGAAAAATTCCACGCCGAGTGTTTTTCCTCCTGCCTTTTCGAATGCTGCCGAAATAGCTTCCGCTGTTTTATGTGGCCACGCGTAATCGGATCCCAAAATATAGACTGAGCTACCTACGTTTTCCGTAATCCAAGGCACAAACGGGTCTACTGACTGATTTGGAATTTGCCCTGTACAGGCCAAATATCGACGACATTCACCACCCTCATAATAAGTCGGATAAATGACAAGTTTTTTTGCTGGATCAGATACACTTAAAGCAGCCGCTCGTTCAAGGCTGGTAATCATCCCAATAATTACATCAACCTCGTCTTCAAAAATAAATTTTCGAGTCTTGTCAATTGCGCCTCGTGTCGAAGTTTGATTGTCTTCAATTAAGTACTCGATTTCCCGGCCGCCTGCACCTCCTGCGGCATTTATTTCATCAACTGCTAACTTAAAACAGTTCAATTGTGTTTCACCAAGAATAGTTTCCAGACCGGTCAACGCCGAATGAAACCCTACCTTGATCTTATCTTGTGCTTTGAGAATTGCGGGGAATCCGAAAATTCCGGTACTAGCGCCTAAGGCGACCCCCCCTTTAGAAAGTCTCTTCGTTTCACGCCACTTTTTGGGACGCTGGTGGAATCGATTGCTTTTGTCATATCACTGCACCTTGTTCTACATATAGTGTTCGATTAGTGGTTATTTTCATTTAGTATAGCAAAACTCCATACTTGCCTTTGTTTCTTCTAAAAATGTAGTACGGCGGTCGGTTGCCGCGCAATGGTACTGACAATCTGACAAAATATATCGCTTTGATATTATGGAAATAATGAAATTAATTCTTGATGATTGAGTCTTCGAATTCAATAGGTCTATAACTTGTTCATATAGCCGGGGATTGTGAATTTGGCAGTACATTACCAGAAGACCAATTGAATTCAAATGCTGAACTGGATCAAGGCATTCTGGTTGGAGCGAAAATTCACCTGCTCCTTTGATCTAGACTGGGATAGAAAAACTCTAGCGAATCAAACCGTCGATACGGAAAACAGAAAATTGCCTTGGAGAAAGTATCGATCAGACGTGGCAAGCCACACACTTGCGAGGAGCGCAGCCCGTATTCGGCCAGCATTGTCAGGATTGCATGGTCCCGCTTATCTGCTGGTCGGATGTCTTGTGTAGCTGCCGGCAGTTGTTCCACCTCCTCGCGACTGGAACCTTTTGGTCCGGATAACGTTCCATAGGTACTATTGTTGTTGCGATTTGACACTTTTCCACGGTGCGCGTTTAATATGGGCTAAATCAAATTCAACAAATTTAACAGACTCGTAGCCCTGACTCCTGGAGCAATCGTATGGCCCGCGGTTGTTGCAGATGTCCCTCTATGGACCAGAACGGATTGTGTCTGATAACGGGTTATCGTTTTTGTCAATCGGGTCAGGGGAAGTGCCATGGAAGGAACGGGTGTGCTGGTCGCCTTCACTTCCACCAGCAACAACACCCCATCCCCCTGCGGGACGATGAAATCGATCTCCAATCCTTGTTGATCGCGAAAATAGTAAAGTGCTTTCCTTTTACCGGCGTTGGTCTGCTGTTTTACGATTTCCGCGGCGACAAAACCCTCGAATAAGGCACCAAGAAATGGAGAGCGCTCCAATGTCGCAATATTATCGATACCCAACAGATGACATGCCATGCCGGAATCGGCGAAATATAGTCGTGGTGATTTAATTAATCGCTTGCCGAAGTTCTCAAAAAACGGAGGGACCGATAGAATTTGTCCGGTCATTTCCAGTACGTTCAACCATGCGGTGATTGTGGGCACTGATACTCCAAGCGGAGCTGCTATGTCGGTCTTGTTGAGTATGCTTCCATGACGGGATGCCAGCACAGCCATAAAACGTCGAAAAGTACTCAAGTCTTTGATCATCGTGATGGAACGTACATCCCGCTCAAGATAGGTCTGCATATACGAACGAAACCAAATATCAGCGACTTCAGGTTGTGTTACAACATCCGGATATCCGCCGTGTAAAATACTGACTCTATTGCTTTCTCCGATGGACAAGGGGAACAGATGCAGTATTGCCACTCGCCCAGCCATGGACTCCGATACACCTTTCATCAACGGTGCCTCCTGCGAACTTGTCAGCAGCCATTGCCCCTTGCGGTCAGGCGAGGAATCGATCACTGTGCGGATGTATGCAAGCAAAGTTGGCGCGTTTTGGATCTCATCCAGAATCACCGGAGTTCGTAGCTGATCCAGAAATCCGCGCGGGTCGCTTGTTACACGGCCGATAATATCGGGGTCTTCAAGTAAGACGTAATTGGCTCGGCTGAACGCATGCTTCAATAAAGTGGTTTTTCCGCATTGGCGAGGTCCTGTCAACAGGATAGCAGGGAAGTTGACAGTTGCTTTTTGCACATAGGCAGTAGCCGATCGTGGTATATACAACATATGAGTTTTTTAAACTTAAACTTAAGATAAATCGTAACTACTTACCCCCTCAATTTTACACCTCCTGAGGGGTAGGCTTTTCGAGCAGTTAGATCGGTACTGCAGCAGAGACCGATCAACTCCACGTCAATCAATTAATTGCTTTGGGCTCTTGACATTGCGGCGGTGTTTGTCTATGGTATAGCTATCAACTGAACGACCGGAGCACACCATGGGCAAAGCCTATCTGGGTTCGAAAGCCACCGCTGGATTATGTCAGGCCATCATTGGCATGATGCCGAGACACAATCTTTATCTGGAAACGCATTTAGGCGGTGGCGCCATCATGAAGCGCAAGCCGGCGGCGCTGCATAGCATCGGGATTGATCTGGATGCCCAGGCGATTGCGGATTTCAGTTGTGACTATCCGGTGGAGTTGATCCATGGGTGCTGCCATGAATATCTGCGCGGTCACAGCTTGGATTGCGATGCTTTAGTGTACGTCGATCCACCCTACCTGAAGAGTACTCGTAAAGCGCCGGAGCGGTACCGATACCGCTATGATTATGAAGAACAAGACCATGTTGAGTTGTTGGAGCGATTAATCTCATTACCCTGTCAGGTGATGGTTTCAGGGTATCGTTCCAGCTTGTACGATGAGTTGTTGGCTGACTGGCGTCGCCTGGAGGTTCAGGTGATGAATCAGGCGGGGGTGGTGACCGAGGTCATTTGGTACAACTTTGAGATTGATAAGTTGCATTGGTCGCGCTGGGCGGGTAAGAATTTCACGGATCGCCAGCGCATCAAGCGCAAGGCTGAGCGCTGGGCCCGTCGCTATGGTGAGATGGGGCATGGCGAACGGTTGGCGGTTCTCGGTGCCATCATGGCCGTGGCAGGTGAGCACGCGGATGTCAACCCCTGAGGCGGTTAAGAAAAACCTCGCACAGCTCGAACAGCAGTTCGCCGAGCTCAAGGCCCGTGGTGAGCTCAATAACCAGACCGAGCAGTTATTTCAGTCGCTGTTGTTACTGGTGACCACAGTCGTGATGCTGTTGGTCGAGAAAAAGACCCCGAAAACCGCGTTGAATTCATCGCTCCCCAGTTCCAAGTCTGGCGAGGATGAAACGGCGAAACAGCCAATCACCGGGAGCCAGGGCAAAGGCCACAAACATAAGCATCAGGATTGCGACAACACCCGCATCGAAGTCAAACACCAGATCTCAGCGGTCACCGAATGTGACCGGTGCGGTGCGGATTTAACGCAAGTTCAAGTACTCGATCACCAGCGTCGCACGCGGGTGGATATTGTGTTTGTGACGCAACAAACCCACGTGGATGCTGAAATCAAGCACTGTCCAGCGTGTGACGCGACCAATCAAGGTGAATTCCCCCAAGACATGCCGGGGCCATTGCAGTACGGGGCGGGGATCATTGCCTACACCGTACATCTGCTGATCTCACAGATGGTGGCATTAAGGCGCACTGCCCAGTTGCTCAAGGTGATGACCGGACGGCTGATCTCAGAAGCCACGCTGTTGGCCTGGGTGATGCGGGTCCATGTGTCGCTCACTGAGTGGGAACAGGTGGCGATTGAACAGTTGCTGCAAATGCCGGTGATGCATGCCGATGAGACTTCGATTCGGATCAGTAAGAAAAACCACTGGATTCACAGTTGCTCTTCAGGGCACCTGGTGGTGAAGCACTGTCATCCAAAACGCGGCAAACAGGCGCTTGATGAGATTAACATCATTCCGCGTTATGGTGGCGGTCGCACCAAGGAGGCCGAGGCTGATGAGCCGGCCGATGAGTCGAACACTGAAAAGCTCGATCCCAAAGATGACCCTCGCCCGGTGGTGGTGCATGATCGGTGGGCGACGTATTTTAGCTACGACAACTGTGCGCATGCGCTGTGTGGTGCACACCTGTTGCGCGACCTTGAGTTCATCATTGATGCGCACGGCTACCGGTGGGCGAAACAGATGGATCAATTATTAAGAGCCGTCAACCGGGAAGTGGCGAACAGAAAAAACAAAATGCTCAGCGATCAACGCTTCGAAGCGGTGCGCAAGCAATATCGGGCGATATTGGAACAGGGTAAAACCCAGTTGCCACCCCCACTTGAACGCACTGCTAAACGCGGCAAGGTCGCCAAAACCAAGGCGCAAAATCTATTGGAAGCCTTTGAAAACTACGAAACCGAGATTCTGTGTTTTACCCGCAAACCCTACGTGCCATATACAAATAATGCGGCCGAAAGGTCGATACGCATGAGTAAGGTGAAGCAAAAAATCTCGGGAACGTTTCGTTCGGTAAAATTTGCCCACGCCTACTGCCGCATCTCAAGCTATCTGCAAACAATGGAGTCTTTGGGCTACAACCCACTGACCGCTATTCAACTGGCTTTGAAAAACGAAGCGGCCAATATCCTCAGGAACAACGGTTAAAATTCCTACCTAGCCTCGTTCAGATCGTCAGATCGGGGTAAGTAGTTACGATAAATCAAAATAATCCGCTGTCGAATCGGTTCAACAACTGATTTGTTTCTGGAGATTCAGACGTTGGGCTTGTTTTTGCATCACATCAGTTCTCGCTATTCGATTTGACCATCGTTGGATTTAACCATTCGGTCAGAATATGGTGGATATTTGCTTGTTGGAGTTGCGTCAACGAAACGGCAACCGGTGCCGGACACCAAGAAAATATGGCAGGGAACAGAATAATCCGATGAATGGATTAAACATTGTTGAAGTACTAAACACCGCCAATTGATTGATCGAATTGCTTGGTTAAGTGTGTCCAAGTAATCGGTCTGGGTACGAAATGTGTTAGCCATTGCCGATCGTAAGAGAGAACGATTTTACTTGTCCGCAATGCAAAAGCGTTTATCGCTTCCCTAAAGTCATCTCCCGGTGCAGAATATACAGCGTACTTAGAATAATGACTGTCGCCCCGCTCAATGCCGATACGGTGGGAACCTCATTGAATAGATAGTAGCCGGCGATGACCATAAATATCATACGCGTATACAGGAACGGGGCAACAAAGTGCGCATCGCCCAGCGCATAGCCTCGCACATCCATATAGTTACGCAGCGATGACATCGCCGCAACCAAGAACAGCAACAGCCATTCACGTAAATCGGGCGTTTCCCACACGATCAGGGCCGGCGGTAAACTGCCCAATCCCAAGATAACGGAAAAATAAAGCACAATGGTCCCCGGACTTTCGGTGGTTGACAGTTTTTTCCCCATAATCAAGGTCAGAGAAAATGCCATTGAGGCAAAGATCGGCGCCAGCCACTTGACATTGATTGGATCTGGCAGGTATCCGATGACCAAAATGGCACCAAAGAATCCAAGTAGCGAAGCGCTTGCCCTGCGTAAGCCGACTTTTTCCTTTAACATTGGCACACTCAATGCAGTAACAAATAAGGGCGTGGTGAAAAAAAGCGCAGTCACAGTCGCCAGCGGTAGAATTTGCAGGGAGTAAAAACCGAGGTTTATGGCAACCACACCAATCACGCCACGTACAATATGAAGTTTCAGTCGGCGGGTCCGGATACTGAAATCGGATTTTGGCAGCGAAATAGCGAGAATAAGGAGCGAACCGATCGCACCGCGCACAAATACGGTTTGCGCAGAATGAATGGATCCGGCCAGTTCATGAACGCCGGAACTCATCACTGTCGCAACCACTGCCGAACCCACGATCCAGATCGCGCCGCGTAAATTGTTTGCTGCACTCGCCAATTAAAATCTCATCGAAGTCCCGTAAAACACAGGAGATGTCGTAACATGGAACTCGGTCTCAACGGAAAAAACGCTTTAGTATGCGCCTCCAGCAAAGGTCTGGGTAAAGGCTGCGCCCGCGCCTTGGCGGCCGAGGGCGCCAATGTCTGGCTGAACGGTCGCGATCAGGCAACGCTGGATGCCGCTCGCCACGAAATCGAAAGCATTGCCAAAGGCAATGTCGCGAGTCTGTGCTGCGATATCACTACCGCTGCCGGACGCGACAAGGTGCTCAGTGAGACCCCCGAACTCGACATTCTTGTGAACAACGCAGGTGGCCCACCGGTCGGTGATTTTCGCGACTGGACACTTGACGACTGGCGCGCGGCTGTAAACAATAACATGCTTACCCCCATTGACCTCTTCCAACGCGTGGTCGATGGTATGATTGAAGGGTGTGCGTCAAATTATTGGCAATTTTACGAATTGTCGGCTCTCGTGTACCAATAATCGTCAAATCGATTACTGATGACGCTGGCGCGCAGTGCCGCAATTTTGTTGGCTCCCGCTTCACTCCAATGCATCCCACCGCGCTTTAACCGAGTCCCAATGACATTTTTACAACCCGCCTCGACCACTGCACTTGATACACTAAGCCCCTGGGCGCGAAACCCAGCATAACGCATCCGCTCGCGGTTGCGGTCAAAATAACCAATGGCCACACCAACGTCGGCATGCTTGGTTGAAAACGATCTCAGGCGCGCAATGAGTTGTTCAATCTCACCAGCCCTGAGAATCTCAACGGTCGTTTCAGCCCACTGCTTACCCGTATCAGTGTCTTTGCCATAGATGAGTTTCGACAGCTCCCAAACTTTTTCTTTGGCATGATAAACATCGAGTATCTGAATGGCATCGGGAAACAATTCTGAAAAACACTGCCAAATCCAGCGCGCCCCGTCACCGAGTACAACCTGAGTGTCGGCATCATAAAACCCCCTTCTTAAGGCCTCTCGCTCCACCCGTTGCACAAACGGCGCCAACTGTTTGTCCACATCAGCAGTGTGCGCAGTTTCAATCGCAGCGGTGTAGGTCACCGAGGTTTTTGCAGTACGCGCATGACCGTGTTCATCATACTGGTCACACCACCAAGCAGCCGCGACCTTCATCTCCCGGGTCTTGGCACTGCCGTCGGCCTGTTTGCCTTTGATACCTGCGGTTGCTGAACTGATCATCGGTACCCCGGTCCCATCAACACCCAGGTACATGGTCGTTGCCGCCGGGGATTCAAGTTCAGTATCGTGGCGTTCATGATCACTTAGCTGTTCACCCAAGCGCTCTGCAGTGCGTTCCACCTGCTTGGTGCTGACTGTGACGCCAGCCAACTCGTGCAATAGAACCTGCGATTGCGCAAAACTTTCCCGGGCCGCACTTTGACCGATCATGCGAACCACCCCAGGTGATAGCGCACTTGAATCCAGCCCCATGGCCTGGTCTTTAGGGAAAAACCCACTGTTGCAAGCGCGACAGTGGTAATACGCCCGTTGATATTCAATCAAACCGACAACCGTGGTGAGCCGTCGGCTTCGAGTGCCGCTGTAGTGCGCCATTGCACCACATTGACAGCGCTGTTGATTGGTCTGGTGATCCGAGGTGTCGGCGTTCAAAAACACCTCAAGTACCGATGCAGCAAATGCCATCGTCTTGGCTTTGATGGCACATTCAACCGCATCGAAGTCAACGCACCGGGAAAAATCCTGACCACTGAGCAGCGCCACAATCTCCTGTTCAACTTCAGCTGCGAAGGTTTGTTTGAACGGGTTTGGTGTCGTGTTTTTTTTTACGCTTCGATTGCAGCTTTAAATCACACAGCGATTCACTGACTTCGGTCAACTCGTGCACCAGTTCCCGGAACCGTTGGTATTCGTCGACTTGTTGACCGGTGAGTTCTACCGCATTATGGGGGATGCGACGGGTGATGGTTTTCTGTTTGACTTTGCGCGACAGTTGCCAACCGGGGTGGCCGGGGTCGTCGGGGCGGGCGCAGTGGCAGTTGGGATTGCCGCATTGGCGGTAAACTTTGAGTAAATTACCGGGTCGGAAGTCTGTTATTTTGCTGATTTGAGCCAGCAGGGCTTCGCGTTTGGCTTTCAGTAGTTTGATGGTGTCCATGGGTAATGGGTATTATAGTGGCACTATGACAGTATTATATACTACCAGATATAAGGTAAAAATATATAGATTTCATACGCTAATTGAGTTGCTGCCAAAATTCTGACGCACACCCATGATTGAACGCCGTTTTGGACGGGTGATCAACATCACTTCGTCGTCGGTCAAGGCGCCAATTCAGTACTTGGATCTTTCCAACAGTGCGCGTTCGGGCCTGACCGGATTTTTCGCTGGTGCGTCGCGCCAGGTTGCACCCTACAATGTTACGGTCAATGCAATTTTGCCAGGTCGCTTTGACACCGATCGCTTGCGGACCAGCATGACTCGGGCGGCAACTGAGGCAAATGAAACGATTGACGAACTGCTCGAAAAAGGCAAGCAGAATATCCCAGCCAAACGCTTTGGTACGCCGGATGAATTTGGCGCACTTTGTGCTTTCCTCTGCAGTACGCACGCAAGTTACATAACCGGGCAGAACATTCTGATCGACGGTGGTCTGGTTTCGATCAGCCCGTAAGCTGACCGACCGGCAATTCCAGCCGCACTGTCTCAGGTAGCAGACAAACTTCGTTGCTACAGGCCTGCAATTGAACATCCAACTGCAGCATTTTGCCAACCTCACCAACGGGTTCTAACTCAATTGGAATGCTGACTTTACCACTCCAGACTGACAGGGGTTGGTCCTGAAACGATAAACTGACTTCATCACCTTGAGGGTATTCAATCTGCGCAATCCGCCAAGCTTGCGACGCGCTCGATACCTGTGTCGCAAACAAATTCTCCACACTCGGTCGGTCAGATTGAACGTGCCAATCTTCTGCAAGCGTCAAGTCGATCATCGCTCGAACTTTTTCGGTTGCGCGGTCAACTGAGTGGACCGTTACAATGGCGTTGCCGGATGCAGCAAATTCTGCGCGACCGATCAACCCACCTTGGTACTCTTCAAGGGCTTTCAGACCATAGCCGAAACTGGTTGGAAACAGCACGACTTCCGCCGCGAACGCTTGGAACAACTGCTCCACTTGGCGGGCGTAGATCTGCTGGCCGGTACGCCGGAACAACATTGCCAGTGAACGCGCGGCAACCGAATTGCCCGAGGGCAGCGCTTCATCGAACCGATCTTTTTGACGCGCGATCAAACCTTGAGTATCATCCTTTGCAGATGAGAAAAAACCGCCTTGCTCAAAATCCCAAAAGCGTTCGGTCATAATATCAACCAGCACTTGCGCACGATCGAGCCATTTTGAGTCGTGCGTGACTTCATGCACGGCAAGCATCGCCTCGGCGAGGTAGGCATAATCGCGCAGCTTGCCGACCTCACCTGTACGTCCATTGCGCAATATTCGATAAAGGCGACCTTCTTCCTCATGCCACGCGTGGGTCCATAAATATTCCGCCGCCAATCGCGCTGCATTCAAATAACGCTCGTCTTGCAAGACTGTCCAGGAACTCGCTAATGTGGTAATCATCATCGCATTCCACGCCGTAATGATCTTGTCATCCAGGTAAGGTTTCTCTCTTTGCTCGCGCGCAACGCGCAGTAATTCTACCGCCCCTGTCAATTTGTCCAGGTACTGCTGGGCACTCATTCCCTGCTTCGTTGCCTGTTCCTCTGGAAGTTCAGCCAGAAACAAGATATTCGCGCCTTCAAAATTCCCCGCTTCAGTCACACCAAAGTGGCGAATGACAAATTGTGCGTCCTCGCCGACCGCTTCGATGATCTCAGCTGGCGACCAAATAAAGAATCGGCCCTCTTCTCCTTCACTGTCTGCATCAGTCGCAGACCAAAAGGCACCGGCCTCGTCTCGCATATCGCGAAGCGCATAATCAAGTGTCTGTTCGCTAACGCGGCGGTATAAGTCCTTGCCCGTAATCTCGTATGCCTCAAGGTAGGCACGTGCCAAGTGCGCCTGGTTGTACAGCATTTTTTCAAAATGAGGCACCAACCATTCATTGTCAATAGAGTACCGATGAAATCCACCGCCAACATGGTCTCGAATGCCGCCCTTTGCCATATTGGTCAGCCTGTTTTCTGCCAATTTCAGTGCGGTAGCATTGCCGTGCCGGACCGCAGCATCCAGCAGTACAAACAGCTCTGATTCCGACGGGAAGCTTGAAGTGGGCGGCGAAAACTCATCGATCATTCGTGCCTCTTCATCCAGTGCGGCAACTAACTGATCGATCTGTGCCTTACCCAATTCAACCTCACCCCTTGGTGGTGTACCGAAACTTTGGATCTGATCTGTAATTTGGCTTGCAACGCCTTCTAACTGTCCTCTTTGCTCTTTCCAGACAACGTGTACTTCATTAAGGACAGCTTGGAAGTCACCCTTGGGTACATAGGTGAATCCAAGAAAAGGCTTTCCCTGTGGAGTCAGGAAAACATGCAGTGGCCAACCCCCGTTGCCACCCATGACTTGGATGGCCAGCATATACAGTTCATCAACATCGGGATGCGTTTCCCGGTCCACTTTAACCGCAACATAATGCTCGTTGATAATTCGGGCAATGTTCAAGTCGTCGTAGCTTTCCTCTTCAATCACATGACACCAGTGACAGGAGGAATAACCGATGGAAACCAAAACCGGCCGATCGAGCTGTGCGGCAAACTCAAATGCTGCATCACCCCAAGCATACCAATTTACGGGATTGTGTGCATGCTGGTGCAGATAAGGTGACAATTCCAATAACAGACGATTGGCGAAATGCGGCGTTCCATCCGCATGTCGGTGGTGAGTACGGATTGGATGATTTGGGCCGCGCGACTGCCATGCCTGACTGATGGCGGCCTGCACATCGGTTGGCGATTCGGCTACGCCCGGCATCGGTAAAAATTCGACGGCCGCGCTGCACTGCGCGCACCAAAACAGCCCAAACAAGGCTGCTAGCCTGCGGCCATGGGCACTTGCAGACTGCTTGAGCTTAATCAAAACGATCGATAGCGATTAAACGCTTTCATGGCATGAATTCGTCCCCAGATTACACCAGTGAGCAAACCGACTGTGTGCGCGACATTGGCAACGTTGGGGATCAGGCCCAGCCAGCATGCGATAAACCAAACCAGCATCAAAGGCACCACAGCCTTCGGCATCACGCCTACATAATTGATGGGATTGAATCGCATCTGCATCCATACGTATCCCAAAAAAGCGTAGACAACACCCGACATTCCGCCAAAGGCAGGGCCGGTAGCATAGTACTGGGCAAGATTGGATAAAGATGCAGAGATTGCGAATATCAGTAAATATGTCAACCATCGTTGCCTTTTTTCGATACCGCCACCGCAAACCCACACCCACAACAGATTGAATACCAAATGATAGATATCAAAGTGTACGAATGTTGGTGTGATCAGGCGCCATACCTGCCCGGCTCGAATCTCATCGAGTTCGCCAAAAGAAGACCCTGAAATCAGCGCGGTTGAGATGATTCGGCTATCCTCGCCAAATCCGCTCAGCAAGCTGATAAACACCGACATTCCGATTAAGCCGTAGGTTATAGGCATTCCCGCTCCCGAATCAATATCTGGGTTCTGCTCCTATTGTTCAAGTAATTCAATGCGCTCTGCATCTCCCAACTTCACAATCCGACCATCCAGCGTCGTAAACGTCCTTCCCTTGATGTCTTTTTGGCGCGCCTTGTAGGTAAACGGTTGTTCCTGTTGAGAACTGATTACGCGAATGGTGAGCACTGTGTTGTCCGACTGCCATTTGAAATAATAGACAATCCCGGATGAAATCGCCAGGATTCCGACCACCGTGTAGACCACCCATTTGGACGGTTTGTGTGCAAACAGGGGTTCCGCTTTCGCCTTTTTCACTGCCTCGGATACCGGTCTAAAGCGTGCCTGGTAAACCAGTAAGACAACGACAATGACCGCTACGGTGAACAGAATTTTTGTTAGCATGAGAATTCAGACTGTGCGTTTCAGATAAAGGAAACCGGGTCGGGCTGGACTGTTTGTATTTTACGACAACCGGCCCGGTCAATCGTTTCAGCTGACCGCCAACCTCAAATTAAATCCCGTCCTTCAGACTACATTTCCTATTGGAAAACACTCCGTCTCGGTGGTTGCAGCCAATCATAGATAATTACAAAATTCTCGACCAACTCAAACCATGAAGCAAGCTCAAAATTTGACTGCCAACAATTGTTTCTATCGATTCTCTCTAAATTGGAATCTCGAATGACGGGCTTGAAGTCAAAAGTTGCCCTGATTTGCATCGCACACGTACTGGGCATGGTTCCATTTGCAGTCTATCCCACTTTGATACCGGCACTGCAAATGGAATGGGCTGCCAGTAATACCGAAATGGGTTGGGTCGCGGGAATTTACTTTGGTGGCTACCTGCTCGGTGTATTTTTGCTTGTGCCTTTGACCGATCGTATTGATGCACGAAAGATATATCTGTGCTCCATGCTACTCACGGTCGTGGCACCGCTCGGATTTGCGTTTTTGAATTCGGGTGTCGCGAGCGCGAGTGTGTGGCGTTTTGCCCAGGGCGTGGGTCTGGCAGGCACTTACATGCCTGGGCTTAAGGCATTGGTCGATGCCGTCCCGGATCGTTTTCAAAGCAGAACTGTTGCGGTCTATACAATGTGTTTCGGCGTTGGTGTCGCGGTTTCATTTCTGGTTGCAGGATTCCTGGAGAACCATCTGTCCTGGCAACTGAATTTCGCGGCTTCATCAATTGGTGCCATACTCGCATTTGTTACTGCGCTCGTATTTCTGCCCCAATCATCGCCGCTTCGATCGCACGAAAAATTTCGGCTCTTGCCTGACCTCAAGCCGGTCTTTCAGAATCGGAAAGCAATTGGTTTCAGCATCGCGTACAGCGTCCACAACCTGGAACTGTTTGTCTTTCGTACCTGGACGGTAACCTTCCTGGTATTTGCCATGGCCAGCCGTGATGCGACGGCCATTGGCAGCCAATGGAATCCGGCTTTCATCGTTGCCTGTGCGACCTTGCTGGCACAGCCCTTCAGTGTCATTGTCAATGAGATTGCCGGGCGTTTGAACCGCGTCAACGTGATTCTTACCGTCATGGGACTGGCTGCGCTGACCGGTATCGCGCTGGGATTTTCCAGCCAGACTTCCATGGTTATCATCGTGGGCCTGGTATGTTTGTACGCAATATTGTCGATTTCCGACTCGGCATCGATATCGTCTGCAGTGATTGCATCTGCGGCACCCACGGTACGCGGAACAACAATGGCGGTTCACACCCTGATTGGGTTCGTTGGCGCATTCTTCGGTCCAATAATCTTTGGCATCGTACTGGATTTAGCAGGTGGCGGTGACAGTCAGATTGCCTGGGGCACTGCTTTTATTGTCATGGCAATGGTCATTTTGATTGGTCCAGTTGCGGTGCTGCGCATGTCCAATGTGGAAACCAAGTGATCAAATCCAGGTAAAGATGACAGTTTTGTATAAGATTAACGGGGAACATCTGTACAATCCAAAAGTCAACATATAAAACAAGCTTCAATTCAGTAAACAAAATGAACCGATCCAACGTTAGCGTTTCAGCGCACTTTATTCCCATTTTAGTGTTGATTGTTACAACCTCAATCCTGTGGCTAACCCTGTCATCTGCACACGCACAGCGCTTTTCCTTTACCCGGGATTGGCCCAATACGGACTTCGAACACAGCGTGATTGACCTTGCTGAAATCAGATCAGGTGGAGTTCCCAAAGACGGCATCCCTGCAATCGATCATCCGGAATTCGTATCGGTCGAGGCTGCGACCAATTGGCTCAATCCAAGGGAACCGGTCATCGTATTGGATATTCTGGGTGAATCCAAGGCTTATCCACTGCAGATACTTATCTGGCATGAAATTGTCAACGACACTTTGAATGGCCGACACGTTGCTGCAACATTTTGCCCGCTCTGTAACGCATCGATCGTTTTCGATCGAAATCTTGACGGTGAGATTCTTGACTTTGGTACAACCGGGAATCTGCGAAATAGCGATCTCGTCATGTACGATCGTCAAACCGAGTCCTGGTGGCAACAAATTATCGGCGCGGGAATTGTCGGTCTCTATGCCGGCATTGAACTGTCGATTCTACCCTCACAAATCACTTCCTTTGAACAGTACAAAGCCGCGTATCCGCAGGGACAAGTTCTGTCCCGAGATACAGGGTACCGTCGAAATTACGGTGAAAATCCCTATCGCGGTTATGACGACATCAATAACATCCCGTTCCTGATGAGCGATCCTGCTGACCCGCGTCTGCCGGCAATGGAACGTATCATCAACGTCGGCGTCAATGATCACTACCGAGTGTACCCATTTTCAGCGTTTGCGAATGAACCGGTGATTAACGACGAGTTCTACGGGGTTCCGATTGTAATATTCAGTATGAACGATGCGGCATCTGCACTCGACGGACGTAACATCGCTGAATCGAGAATCATTCCATCGGCCACTGCATTTCGACGCCAACTCGGTGAGCATCTACTGGAATTTGACGTGGGCGCTGACGGGGGTTTTTACGATTTGCAGACAGGCTCTCAGTGGAACCTCTTTGGACAGGCAATTGCCGGCCCCTTGGAAGGTGAAAAACTGGTGGATGTGGAAAACGGCGTTCACTTTGCATTCGCGTGGTTAGCCTTCCACCCGGAATCGGAGATCTATTCGGGACCATAGCGTCCGTTCCAGCTTTACCAGGCGATTACAGGGTTTGTAGCGGTTTAAACGGATTTTGTCCTTCTCAAGCTTCGGTCAGACTGCCCTGAATCACGCATCCTTTGATTGAACGCGACACTCATTCAACCTCCTGAAAGCAAATTGGTTTAATTTGAGCTGGATTAACAGCCAGATCACCGAAACGAATCAACCGATTTGAGCTGGCCATTGATCCCCAAATTATTTCCAGGATCGTTGGAGTTGCCCGTGCAACCGGCTCACCTCGTCAGTCGTCCTGGCATTTTCAAGTCTAATATGATCGTCACTTGTTGATTCTGTATAACCGCAAAAATTCAAAGCATTCTGAGACCGCAGACCATTTAAGCGGTGATCAACTTCCGAATTTTCGGCGTACAATGTTCAGTTTTATGCGCCCTGACATCCATTCTTAACTGACCTTGTCAGCCAATCAATTGGCCATCAATCTTAAAGAAGTCTTTCCAATCATGCGACTGGCTGGCCCGGTGCTGCTCAGCCGTTGTGGCGCGATACTCATCGTAACCATCGATGTCGCGATGTGTGGTTACGCAGGAACGCGTGAAATCGCGTATTACGGTCTTGCTAACGGCCCCCACGTTTCCCTGATTCTGATCGGCATCGGTTCCGTGCTACCGGTTGCAATTCTGGTCGCCAGCTACGATGGCGCTGGAAATCACGACAAATGTGGGCAGATCTGGCGAATCAGTATGGTACATGCACTGGTGCTTGGTATCATCCTTGGACTGCTGATGCAATTTGGTGAACTCTTTTTTCTGCTGGTCGGTCAAAGTGCTGAATTGTCTTCTGGCAGTGGACAGGTCCTTGCGATGCACGGATTCGGGTTAGCCGGTTTGCTGTGTTTTATCACCACGTCCCTGTTTCTTGAAGGACTGCAAAGGCCGGTACCGGCCATGGTGGTTACACTAGGGGCAAACTTTCTCAACATCTATTTGAACTGGATCTTCATTTTCGGGAATCACGGTGCCCCGGTTATGGGGGCGGAAGGCGCTGCACTCGCTACCAGCGTGGTACGATGGGCATCATTTTTCGTTCTGCTGGCCTACGTATTCTATGCATTTGATAAGGTCCGCTACGGCATCATCGGCAAGCTAATCCAGTTTCGGGAGTTTTCCAGAAATCTGCGCCAACTGGGATACCCGACCGCAATCGCCCACGGTATGGAATCCGCGTCGTTTTTGATTTTGACGCTGTTTGCCGGCTATATGGGCGTAGTCGAAACAGCCGCCTGGACCGTTGCTATGAACCTGATCACCATTGCCTTTATGGTTGCACTCGGATTTTCAATGGCCGCCAGTGTGCGAGTTGCCAATTTCCTTGGCAAGAGCGAACCACTGCAGGCTGCTTCTTCGGGTTGGACCGCGATGACGCTGGCTGCTCTTTGTCTGGGGCTCATCGCAGTTGTGTTTTTATCGGTACCTGGACCTTTGGCCAAGGTGTATAGCCAAGACCCGGAAGTGTTGAATCTCGCAATCCCAGCGGTCATTGCGGCCGGCTTTGTTTTGATTCTGGACGGCTTTCAAGCCGTGGGTGTGGGTGTGTTGCGCGGCTATCAGGACATGTGGTTCATTACCCGTACACTGATCATCACATTTTGGGTAACAATGATTCCATTGGCCTGGTTATTTGGCATTCACATGGGTGGCGGTCCAGCAGGTCTGGTATGGTCGGTCGGCTTCGCTTGTATTGTTGCAATCGCCATGTTAATCTACCGATTCAGACGTCAAATCAGACAATCCTTGCCGGTTCCAGTCGAACGCACTACTTCCTGAAGTCACGGGTATTCAGCCAGAGATGTTCATCTGTGTCAGCTTCTTTTGAACCAATTTAAGTGACCCATAAGATGTTGTCTGGAAATTGAACTGTTGACTGATTTGTCATTAAACGCGTTCAGACTGGGGTGTGTAGCGGTCCGGCCGGTTACCGCGAGTCAACCCGAGTTGACCGAATACGAGCCTGAAAGCGAATCAAACCGTTCGTAAAGCTTCTCACACTTCAGGTGACATCAAAAATTCCAGTACCAGGAGCAGCGTCACATCTGGGAGGTGCGATTTCCACCCCAAAGTCTTAACCAGTCCGGTACAGAACTCTTGCGGTTTTCAATTTGCTTAAAGTTGCGCTTTTTAGGGCCACAATACAGTTGCCGCGGGCGGCCAATTCTCTGACTGGCATCGCCGGTGAACATTTCCTTCCAGTGAGCAATCCAGCCAACAGTTCGGGCAATGGCAAACAAAACCGTAAACATTTGCGTCGGAAAGCCCAGTGCCCGCAGGATTATGCCGGAGTAAAAATCAACATTGGGATAGAGTTTTTTCTCGATAAAGTAACTGTCTTCCAATGCGATTCTCTCAAGTTCCAAGGCAATGGGTAGTACCGGATCCGAGATGCCCAACTCCTTTAGCACTTCGTCACAGGTCTCCTTCATTACTTTGGCCCGCGGATCAAAATTTTTGTAGACTCTGTGGCCAAATCCCATCAAGCGAAAACTATCACTTTTATCCTTTGCCCTGGCAATGTACTTCGGGATATTGCTTTCATCCCCAATTTCATGCAACATTCTCAATACCGCCTCATTCGCGCCGCCATGAGCAGGCCCCCACAGTGAAGCGATACCGGATGCGACACAGGCAAACGGATTGGCACCTGAGGATCCGGCTAAGCGAACTGTTGATGTCGATGCATTCTGTTCGTGATCAGCATGCAGGATCAGAATCCGCTCAATCGCTCGAACTGAAACAGGGTTAACAATATAGTCTTCCGTCGGAACTGCGAACATCATCCGTAGCAGGTTTTCAGAATAATTTAAGTTATTTTTTGGATACATGAAGGGTTGGCCAAGTGCATACTTGAACGCATATGCACCAATTGTTGGCATCTTGGCAATCAACCGGTGGGCAGCAATCATTCTTTGAATCGGATCGTGAATATCAGTATCCTCATGGTAAAAGGCCGACAGCGCACCAACCACACCAACCATGACTGCCATTGGATGAGCAGAACGCTTGAATCCTCGATAAAAAGAGGACAATTGTTCGTGCAGCATTGTATGCTTGGTGATCGAATCATCAAATTGGAGTTTCTCTTCCTTGGATGGCAGCTCGCCGTGCAACAACAGGTAGCAAACATCCAGATAAGTTGAGTTTGCAACCAATTGCTCTATCGGATAACCGCGATGCAAGAGCACACCATTTTCACCATCAATGAAAGTGATCTCAGACTTGCATGATCCGGTCGACGTAAATCCGGGATCGTAAGTAAACATCCCTGTTTTCGTATACAACGAAGAAACATCGATCAAGCTGGGGCCTTCGGTACCGTCGAGAATCGGAAAGTTAAATGATTCGCCAGTACGATTATTATTCAACGTTACCGTGTCCTTATCCACTACCGTCTCAGGTCGCTTCGCTCCATTAGATGTGCTATTTACCATGTTATCTCCCTGTTTTATCCAAAGCTGGCTTGACAAACTGTTGCGCGGACAAGGTATTTTACTATGGCAGTTAAACTGGTACCCTTTGGAGTGCTCGAAGCGACTGTTATTCCAGAAATTAAGGCCTTGTCGCCGCCCTATAATGTCAACCAGACATATTCCTGAATATTCGGCGTAAGATTTTGATTGTCATTATTATTTTCAACAAACTACATTCCAATAACTACGCTCAAAGGTCGCTCCTGTCCACACCAAGTCTCGTACGCTAATGCTGTTTTGTCATAAATGAAAAACCTTGTCATCAATACCGCTAATCTCCGACTTGGTGCGCTAGAATTTGGTGAAAAAGACGCCCCAACAGTGCTCGCGTTGCACGGTTGGCTCGATAATGCCGCCAGTTTTATTCCGCTCGCAAAGCACTTATCTCACATAAACTTGGTCGCATTAGACTTTCCGGGGCATGGTAAATCAGAGCACCGGTCCGGAGCGAATGCTTACCATTTCATAGATTACGCAGCCGATGTGTTGCTGGCAGCAAATGCACTTGGACTGCACAATTTCAGTTTGCTCGGACATTCCTTAGGTGCAGGTGTTGCCGCGCTCATTGCTGCAGTCGTGCCTGATCGAGTAGACCGGCTGGCGATGGTGGAAGGTCTGGTACCATTTACGGCACCGCCAAAGGAGCTGTTAACACAGTTTCATCACCACTTGGAAGCAGTCGTAAAACCAGCCTCACCCAATCGAAATTATGAATCCGTAAAACAAGCCGCAATTGCCAGGCAAAAAGCCGGCGATTTGTCCCTCGCGGCAGCAATGTTAATTACGGAACGCAATCTGGTTGAGGCATCTGGCGGATTCGTCTGGCGAACCGACCGACGCCTCACCTGGCCCTCTCCCGTATACCTTAGCGACGAGCAGGTCAATCAGTACCTGGGCGCAATCCAGTGCGAATCACTGTTGATACGATCCAGTCAGGGTATTGTGAGAAACTGGCCAAGACTGAGTGGGCGCGAGTCGTATTTACAAGATTTGAAAGTAATTGACATCCAAGGGGGTCACCATTGCCACATGGACAACCCTGAATCAGTTGCACAGCACTTAACACACTTCCTTAATTGATGCATAATCAAACACAGTCAATCAACCATGCAATTCATAGCCCGCCCAGCCATGATCGACAAAAATGACAAGACACAGAGTTTTTTCGACAAAATTGGTAGCGCACGACTCAAAAAATTAGGAATTTATGGATTTCTGTTTTTCTTGATCAAAGGTTTGTTATGGCTGATAGTCCCTGCGCTGCTGCTCTATTTTGGGTTCGGCTCGGACTGAATTTCTGACGGGAATTCAACATCTTTTTCCGGATTGTTTGCACGCTGAGACTCACCAACCGCAGGCCTTGGCCAAATTCGGTTACACGCTATCGCGCGTAAATCGCCACAGGTTCACCCAAAGCAATTTCGTCCGGAACCACACCAAGACCTGGCTGCGAGGGTGGCCGCGCAATTCCCCTTTCGTTTCTAGCTCCCTGATTGGCAACTGGGTCAACGTCAAGATGGTAATGACAAAGCCAACTGGCCAGTCGAAATTCCTGCGGGGTTGATGACGCCAGGTGAATTGCTGCGGTATCAGCGAGCGCTGAGCCACCGGTCTCTTCGATGTGCATTGGCCAACCCACCGACAGCGAAAAATCCCGAATTCGGCGCGCCTTTGTCAATCCACCGACTCGGTTGGGCTTGATTTTCAAGGCTGTACAGGCATTCAGCTTCCAAGCTTGCAAGTGATCGGTCATACTGTGTAAACACTCATCCAACACAATGGGTTGACGCACCTTGCGCGCCACGGTAGCACATTCATTGAGCGTTTCACAAGGTTGTTCGACCCAGTCGACCGATGAGACAGCATTCAGCACAAGCAAGGCAGTCGCGACAGTCCAGGCTCGGTTGACATCAAAAGTAACCGATTCTTCGGGCTGCAGCGTCGCGCTAATTGCTTCGATGCGTTCGATATCAACGCTTGGGTCAGACCCTCCAATCTTTGCAGAGTGCGTCCGATAACCTTGCTGACGCGCCAGGTCAATGCGATCGATCATTTCCTCCGGTGTACCCGTCGAAATTGAAGAATTGACATGCACCGGCGCGGGTGCCTGACCGCCAAACATCTGCCATAACGGTAACCCGGCTGCTTGTCCGGCAATATCCCAACAGGCAATATCGATGGGTGACTTCACGTAGTGATGACCGGGCAGCTGAACATCCATGGCCCGGTTGATGTGATCAAGGTTGCGAGGGTCAGCATCCAGGATTACCGGGGCAAGCGTTTGGATTCCAGCACGAATTCCGGGTCCATGTGCTGGCAGATAGGTGTGACCCCAAGGGCAGCCTTCGCCCCATCCGGAAATCCCGGTATTCGTATCCAGCCTGACGAAAGTACTGTCGAGCCGCTCAAATTTCAGTCGGCCGCCGGAAAGCCAATAAGGCTTAGTCAACGGTAAATCAAGCTGATAGACAACAATACGATCGACTTTCATGTCACTGTGCGCCCCAATTGATCAGAATGGTTGTGCAACAATTCAACACTGTTCACCAATTGTGGAAACTTCTTACAGCACAGTGTTTATTGCGAAGAGAGTTGACTGACAGAATTTTATTCGCACACGCTGGTACCCAATCGCCAAAAGTCCGCTACGGTGATGAATGAATTTGATGGGCAATACTAACGCTTGTCTCCTAACATCGGCTTGCGGAAATCCTCGGACCATTGCCACACTTCATCCACAGCACTCAGAATATTGTGACTCAACGTCAAATTGTAATTGGACGTTATGAGCGCAATACAAACGCGTGAGCTAAGCATTGTTGCATTGCTCCGACAATTTCAGATTGAAATTGTCAATAGCAGCCTCTATATATAATCAAAGGATATCTCTGCACACACTACAGTGGACTTTATGGCAACCAAAAAGAAAAAGATGTATCGCATCATCTTTCAGAACCAGTCAAAGGTGTACGAATTGTACGCCCGGCATGTCTTGCAAAGCGACATGTACGCGTTCGTGGAAGTGGCAGATATCGTCTTCGGCGAACAATCTCAACTGGTTGTCAACCCTGGTGAAGAACAGCTCAAAAACCAGTTTGAAGGGGTAAGTCGAACCTATATCCCTATTCACTCAGTCATACGCGTCGATGAAGTTCAAAAGGAAGGGACTGCCAAAGTCCATGCTTCAGGCGAAAAAGGCGTCGTTACTCCTTTCCCAGTACACTACAACCCGCCTGAAGGCGTCTCAAGCGACTGATTCGAAGTCTAAATATTGGTGAACCGCTAAAGGGCGGCCGCTAACCCAAATCCAGCTTGTCTTCGCGGTCCTTTTTCTCAGGCGGCTCGAGCTGTCCAAGCGTTTGCATGGTCTGCTCCAGAAAATAGTCCTCCTCACCGAAATCAGGCTGGCAAAGTTCCGTCACGCCTTGCGCAACAGATTGATAGAGCTGTTTTTGCTGTTCGTCAATTCGGCTGATTGCTGAAACTGTATCGATGAAATGATGGCGAACATTCGCCCGGTATTCGTCGTATTCTTGCTGCAGCGTTGCCAACCGGGCATCTCGATCATCGTTGCGAGCGCGAAAGCGCGCGATGAAATAGCCCGCGACCCCACCAACGACCAAGGCTATCAAGACGGTAATCAATACGCCACTGGATTCCAAGTACCACCTATTCAGTTAATCTACTTATACATAAGCAAGAGATAAAAGTCGTATCCAGCTATTGTAACGCATTAAACTGCAGCAGGCGAATGAGCAATGCCGGTCGGTTCTTCATCCGAATATTTGATCAGCTGAACGTACGGCTCTTTCCAAACCGTCCATTCACCCGATTCCCGATCAAATTTCGAATTAACAAAACACTTCCAATTTTCATCATCGATTTTCTGATAGTCCATTCGATAATAATAACCCGGATAACGGGTTTCTTCACGAAACTGGATATGCTTCATATGTGCATAGGCTGCAATCAGTCGATGGTAATTTTCCCATGCTCGCAGGAGCTCATGAAGGTCTTTGGCGCGCATTTTCAATGAATCTTCGCGTAGCATTTTGAGTTTCTTCTCGGCGATCTCAAGCATTTTGGCATTGGTCTGGTACCAGGTCGAAATGCCTGCAACGTATTCATCCATGACTTTCTGTAATCGGAATTGGAACATCTTGGGTGTGATATAGTGCGGATTGACATCAATCGCAGTCGTGTAGTCCTTGTGCTCAAGAAACGTAATCACGGGCCGATAAATTTCCTCGACGATAGCATCAACTGAACGACTGAGTTCGGGCTTCCAGTCTTTGTTATCCAGTGCGAATTTAACCATCGATTTAGCGGCAATGCGACCTTCTGCATGTGAACCAGAGGAAAACTTGTGCCCGGATGCACCGACTCCATCACCGGAGGTAAACAAACCCTTGACGGTTGTCATTCGATTGTATCCCCAGTGATAGTGATCGGGTAAACCTGGTAAATCATCCGGTCCCGAACACCAGATCCCCGCACACCCGGCATGCGAACCCAGCAAGTAAGGCTCCGTTGGCATCAATTCTGACATCTCTTTGTCGGGTTCAACATTCTCGCCTGCCCAGACACCGCACTGGCCAATCGTCATATCCAGAAAGTCTTCCCAGGCTTCCGCTTCGAGATGTTTAATTTCCTCGGGGGTCATGGTTTCGGCGAGTTTCGCCATCGCGGTTGGCGTATCGATGAAAATTGGACCGCGTCCCTCTCGCATCTCCTTCAACATCAGGTGATTACGCAAACAGGTCCCCATTTTCGGACCGTTGGCATAGGCGTCGTAACCATGCTCCGCCAGAATGTCATAGTTCTTCACTTGGTAGTCTTCACCGAACGCATTCATGGATTTGGCTTTAAACAGTAAGAACCAGGCACCAACTGGGCCGTAACCATCCTTGAAGCGCGCCGGCACAAACCGATTTTCCATCAGCGTTAAGTGCGCACCGCATTCAGCAGCCATGGAATACGTCGATCCGGCATTCCAGACAGGGTACCAGGCGCGACCGATTCCTTCACCGACCGAACGCGGTCGAAAAACATTCACTGCACCGCCGGCCGCCAACAGACAGCACTTAAACTTGTAAATGTAAATCTTGTTGTCGCGCACACTAAACCCGGCGGCACCGGCGACTCGGTTGGGGTCGTTGGCATCTGTGATCAAGCGGACAATAAAAACGTGCTCAGTGATGTTGTCGCGACCGATGGCCTTTTTTGCTGCTTCAGCGACAATCCACTTGTATGATTCACCATTGATCATAATCTGCCAGCGACCAGTCCGAACCGGTTTGCCCCCTTCGGCCAGTTTTTTACCTTCATCACCGGACTGTTTCCAGATGGGCAGACCCCACTGTTCAAAGTTGTGAACGGAATCGTCAACATGACGACCCACATCGTAGATTAAATCTTCCCGGGTAATACCCATCAGGTCGCCGCGAACATAGCGAACGTAATCTGCAGGATCGTTTTCACCCATGTAAGTGTTAATCGCTGAAAGCCCCTGTGCTACAGCTCCAGAGCGATCCATTGCCGCTTTGTCAACGAGTTTTATGTCAAGATTCTGGCCCTCAGCCCACTGCATGATCTCAAACGCGGCACCACAAGCAGACATACCGCCGCCAATAATGAGAATGTCAACTTCCTCAACAACAATTTCCGGATTACCGAAATCAAATTCTGCCATTTGGTGATTCCTACCTTAACCGTGAATAAACTGGGTCATATCACAGGAGTGTGTGCCCTTGGTGAATAGAACTGCGTGATCATCGATTTCGTCGATGTTCGCACTCGGTTTGTTGAGATAGGGATCAGCGGAGCCCTCAGGCGTGGTTCGGATGGGGAACTTGAACTGCTTGCCACTCCCGTTGCGGAATTTAATCGTCCATATAATTGATTTTGCGCCACGCAAAGGCTGTACGGATGCCCCAAGGGGTACGACATCCGCATAGTGACGAACCTCTATGGCCTGCTCAGGACAGTGTTTTACACACGCATAGCACTCCCAGCATTGTTCAGGTTCCTGATTGAACGCTTGCATCGCATGACCTGTCTTTGATCCATCGATGTCCAGTAGCATTAAATCGTGCGGGCAAATGTACATACAGGTCGGCTTATCCAGATCCCTACAGCCGTTACACCTGTCGGTCCTTACGTAAGTTGGCAAAAGAGTGTCTCCTAAAACGAGTAAATATGATCAGTGATGTATCGGTCGAGCGACCTTGACATTTTAGCGCGCCGGACGATGTCCTTCATCGACACGCCATCGCAGTAATCAAACAGCAACAGCCAGACGTTGCTCACTGATGCTCGATCGATAGTGGAAAAATTGGTTGAATTACCGCTGACAGTCAACGCAGAATTTATTATGAGGCTTTGTACCTGAAGGTGCCGCTGCAAAGTCAAACGACCGGCATCAAGCAACTGATCAGTTGTCATTTGGATTCTCGTTCAATTCAGGTTGATCGAGGTCATTTTGTGCAACGATCTGTGCCAATAACTTTCGTGCTACGGACAGCTGTTCTTCTCCAAGTTCGGTATACTGCGCGTGACTGGCAGAACGAAAAATATCGACTGCAGATTGAATTTCTTCGACCGCTTTGCCCGCAGATTCCACATCTTCCGTCATTTGTGCAAATTCGCGGCGGGCGACACCCAAGTTTGCCATTGTCATCGCCCACGTCATTGGAACTTTTTTACAAGTCCACTCGGTGAGTGCTTCCTCGTAGGATTCGGTGGCCCGTAGCATCGTATCCGGATTTTGTTCCCGCTGGGCTAGTTTTTGTAATGCGGCACCGAGGTTATTGTGTGTCATCGCCCATTCGTCAGGTACGTCTTCTCGATAGCGTTCACCAAGCGCACTGTTGTAAGCCGCAACCGCCTGTTTCAGGGTACCGGGACCGCGCCGATGCTCACCGAGACTGCGAAGTGCAGTACCCAGATTGTCCATCGTTGCCGCCCAATCCATGGGTGTAGCTTTGCGAGTCCACACTCGAAGCACTGCTTTATAGGCTTCCACTGCACGTTTCAAGATTTTAGTGTCGCCTTGTTTGCGGCCCAGTGACTGCAGCACTGCGGCCTGATTGCTCATAGTCAAAGCCCAATCCTGCGGACACACCTGTTCGCTTTGTTTCATCAGCGCCTGCTCGAAAGCTTCAATTGACTGCTGCAGAAGTGCATCATCTGCCGAGCGCTGTCCTAACGAACCCAGTGCGTTGCCGAGACCGTTTTGTGCACGCGCCCATTGCAGCGGAGCAGTTTCGGAATTCAGCTGTTTCAGTGCCTCACCAAATGCATTAATCGCATCCTCAAGATAACGCGTACCGCTGCGACGCTGTGCCATCATGCCAAGAACATTCCCAAGTGTTACAAGACTGACTGCTGAGAGCTGCGATTCGTCTGATTTTTCCGTAATCGGCAGGACTTCAGTCAACAATAAATCGATCGACGCCTGTAGGGAACTGTCATCGCCAAACACTCGTCCGTGGTCTGCCAGCAATTTTGCATTCAAATGAACGCAATGCCATTTGCATTCAGCTGCAAGTTGTTGAATATATGGTGTGGCCTGATTTTCGTTTGTTACCAATTGATGGTGTTGGATTGATATCGCAGCAAGTTCCTGACACTCCGTTACAGTCGCAACCATGTGTGGTTCTTGCTCCTTCGCGATGGGCTCCAATTCTTTTAGGGTTACTACAATGCCCTGCAACGAGTCACATTGCCCACTTTGTTCAGCTTTTTTCAGAATGTCAATGACTTGTGACACTTGCAGCAAACACCTTTGCACCGTTTTACGCCAAAAAATACAATCGTTTCTTAAAAAATGGACCTGTTATCGGTACTTTTCATCAGACAGATTGTAGTGAACCAGAATCGATTCATCATGGGTTCCGTAATGGTCTAACACCCAAAAAAATTGATTGCTTAACTGACGGCTTTGGAGCGGTCGCACGGAATTCGTTGCAGCCATTCGATTGATGGCAGTAATTTCAAGCGCTAATGACTCCACCTTTTGCAGTGTTCAGTACCGCAAACAGGTCTATCGTCCCGTTTTTTTGTCGTTATGGGAGCGATGCTCGGGCTAGCCCGAGCACTGCGCTAGTTCAAGCAATCCCAGATTACGCGGGTATCTGGGTGATTCGCCATTAGATTCGACAAATCAGTCGACGATATGATAAACCGGGGCTTTTTCCATGGTCCACTCACCTGATTCAGGATCCCGTCGCGACAAGGTGAGTACATGCCAATTGTCGTCATCCAGCTTCATGTGATCGCCACGATAGTAATACCCAGGCCAACGGGTTTCCTCGCGGAACAAGGTGTGCCGAACCACAGACTCCGAAGCAATCACGCGATGCGCCAGTTCCCATGCGCGCTGCAATTGGTGCAGGTCTTCTGCACCGATGCAATTGAGATCTTCCTGTAGCGTATGCAGCAAATGCAGACCGCGCAGCAACATCGGCTCGTTGGTCATATAGTTGTTGCTAATCCCACCAGCATATTCATCCATAATTTTTTCAAGTCGTTGCAGACCATGAATGGGCAGGATATAGCTTGGAGAAACTGTGCCGCCAACGATTTCATTACTTCCGATTGAGTAGTTTTCAAGCGGTTTGTAGATGACGGATTTCAGATCTTCATATTGTTTTTCTGAAATCTTGACTTGGTCGTTGGCGTGGTCGCGAATGTATTTCACAGCAGCCTTGGCCGCAAGTCGGCCCTCGGTAAACGAACCGGATGAAAATGCGTGTGCGGTGCCACCGAGTGCATCGCCTGCTCCGAACAGCCCGTCAACGGTCATCATCCGGTTGTAACCCCAATAATATTCCTCGGGAGAAATATCTTCGGGGCCACTGGCCCACGCACCGGAACAGGTTGCGTGGGAGCCCATAACGTAGGGCTCAGAGGTCGTCAGTTCCGGGTTAATGTACTTGGGATCGATATCCTGAGATGCCCAGACAACTGCCTGACCAATGGTCATGCCAAGAAAATTCTCCCAACCTATCACTTCCTTGTGGGGATCTTGAAAGGCCTCTTTCGTGACCATGTGTATGGGACCTCTCCCTGCTTTCATTTCCTCAATAAAAGCGTGATTTCTCAAACACGTCGGTGTCGGATGATGATCAATGTATTCACCGACCAATGCCTTAGTATGTTCGTACCAATTCGACTCGTACTCGTCGCCATAGGCGTTCTGAGTATACGTTTTTAAATGCAGGAAGTACGCACCAACCGGACCGTAGCCATCCTTGAACCGGCACAGCACAATTCGATTTTCCATCTGCGTCATTTTGGCGCCAATCATGATTGGCAATGCATAGGCAGACGCTGAGCTCCACGGCGCATACCAGGTTCTTCCCATCCCCTCGCCAACGGAACGAGGTTTGAAAATATGCGAAGCGCCGCCTGCACCCACAATGACTGCTTTGGCGCGAAATACGTAGTAGTCACCCGTACGAACGTTGAACCCTACTGCACCACCGACTCGATTGGGTTGGTTTTCATCCATCAGCAGATGGGTCACCATAATGCGGTTGTATATCTTATCGGCTGATTTACGTGCGGCTTCGGCTACGATCGGTTTGTAGCTCTCGCCATGGATCATGATCTGCCATTTGCCTTCACGCTGGTAGCGGCCGGTTTCAGGATCGCGCATCAAAGGCAACCCCCATTCCTCAAATTTGTGCACCGTTGAGTCGACGTGGCGCGCCATGTCGTAGGCAAGGTCTTCTCTAACCATGCCCATCAGGTCGTTGCGGGCATATCTCACATGGTCTTCAGGCTGATTTTCATCCCATTGCATTCCCATGTAGCAATTGATCGCATACAAACCTTGCGCGACCGCGCCGGATCGGTCAATATTCGCTTTCTCGGCAACAACGATTTTCAGGTCACGCCCCCAATAGCGTGATTCATAAGCGGCACCGGTGCCACCCATACCGCCGCCAACAACGAGAATATCGCAGTCGACGAATACTGTCTTGATTCGCATTAGTAATAGACTCCTTGTTTGAATTTTGATTTTTCAATGGTGGGCAGCCCGGTTTCGATGTTTAGGGCATCGGGTTCGTAGCATAGCAGTTGTGAGTCCAACTCGTTCTCACCGGGCACCTCGAGATCAGCGAGGCGCGGAATCTTCTCACCCCACGGTTCCGTAGTGATGGGAGAAACAAAGTTTTTCTCGCGGCCATCACGGAACTTAATGCGCCAGGAAATTGTTCCTTTTTCTTCCTCTCGCAATACCCGAACACTGTGTCCGAGCGGTGCAAAATCTGCGTAACCGCGACAGTCGATCGCATTTTGTGGACAGGCTTTCACACAAGAGTAACATTCCCAACACATGTTCGGTTCGATATTCAACGCACGTCGATAGGTCTTATCGATATGCATGATGTCCGATGGGCAGATATCGACGCAATGGCCGCAGCCATCGCAACGGGTCATATATACAAAAGTCGGCATAATTTTGATTCTTAAGTTTAGTGAGTTACAAGTTAATCTGGTACGGCGGTTGTGCCAGTTTCACACCCTAAAGCGGGTGCTTTTAATAGTTGTGCGGCATTTCCCTTTTGATACCCAAACCAAATTTGGCAGGTTGATCTGACGGTGGAGGTAAATTGCTGCGCGAACCATCTGCATCAGCCAAGCGTTTTTGCATCGCGGCGGCTGGTTTGAAGAACATATGGGCAAACTTGGACCACGGAACACCGCCAAACAATACCAAGGCGGAAACAGTAAAAAGGACAAAAAACAACCACGCAAGCACACCGGCACCGATACTCAAAAAGAACGACCAAATGAGTGCGAACGCGTTGCACATTACCAGTGAAACGACAAACAAGTCAGCTGGAATCAATCGAAAAGGTGATTGGCCCTCTGCAGAGACATCTGCGCGAATGAAGAACCAAAACCAAAAACCCCCTACGCAAACCATTACAGCACCAAGGTGCCATAGTAGCGGAAAAGCAGCAGGTGTGCTGGTACCCGGCTCGCTGTATATACAAATCATGACACAACTCGTTACCAGGAACAGAATGAATCCATACATGGTTAGCAGGTGGGCGATGCGGCGCCGTGGATTGCAAAATTCGCCCGAGGCAAGAACATCATGCGCGGCAGTTGCACAGGCAATTTGAAACTTTTCACCCCCTCCCACTGATCGAACACTCTGTGACTTCGCTTTTTTCATGCTATCGAAAAAATACTTCGCACTTTTTTTATGGATTACATCAAAAATCGTGCCGGCCACGACAAGGAGGATCATGATGAAGACGAATGCCATCATGATTGTAGGAGAAATAGTCGATGCAATTTCGTTAAACGGGTTGTTAGTCAACATACAGGTAACGTCCTATTTTCTAAGCATAAAGCACGGCGATTCAAACCGATACGAGCGGGATATTATTTTAGTTTAACTGTAATTGCAAAACAATCAGCAATCGCCCGAAACAGCAGTTCTCCTTAGGAATATAACCCATGATGACAAAATTTTCTATGCATTTTTGTAATTAAATCGATGTCTTTCTTTTTATTTAAATACAAAATTACGAACGTTTTATTCTACCATTTGAGCAATAGAAGTAATTTTTTAGTTTTCTTAGGGAGGAACGAAGCCTACACCTGCCAACTGATCTGAATCAGATCGCTACCCATTAGGGATTTTTGGAATATCTTTCTTAAGAATTGTTATACAACTCGCTGGCTAGCCAACACGTTATTGAACTCACTGTCGACACTCAATATTCACGTTAGGTTGCTCATCGACATCGTTTCTGGTTTAATTGATTTTCGTCAAATGTGGAGGTGAAATCTGAGCGAAATTGCTGCTTCGATTTTCCCCGCAGAGCCACCAACTCAATTTGACGATTAAGTAAATATTGAAAGCTTGATGCTTATCGGACCACAGGCGCTTGAATTCGTGATTGTTTTCAAACAGAGAATAGCTACCTGAGTTGAATTTCATTCGCTCCGTACTCTAACAGCATGGAATCAAAAATATCGATGTCAACTACAAACAAGGTTTCCGATATCAGTACAACCGACGTTTGCCTTAAAGTAATGTATGCAGAGGAATGTACCACATCCGTAAATCTCAAAGACTCAGCAGAGAATTTATTTGAAATTCGACGCTTGACTGGCTTTTCGTGGGTGAAATTGGCAGGCTTGTTAAATGTCAACAAGCGCACATTGTTTAACTGGGTGGCAGGAGCGAAAATACGCGATTGCAATCGTGATCACATTGCAAAAACTCTGGAAGCATTACGTTTTGCGGACCGCGGGGCTGCAGAACTTAATTCCGCAGTCTTAAATGAACGGCGACACAAACGATCTCCTTTCGAAGCAATTCAATTGGGTAAATACGAGCTGGCAAAGCAGCTACTATCCGATGGAACTTCGCAGCCCGAAACCTGGCAAATCCCAACTACGAAAATAAGCCCGTCAGTTGAATTTGGACAAATTATTATGCATGTAGATGCAGATGGAACAGAAAGCATTCAGCCCCTTCCATATGAGCCCGAACCCGCCTCTCGCAAGAGGCGAATTAAGCGTCGTTGAGGACGAGTTTATGGTCCATCAGGAGTTGCCTAACCCAGTATCAAATGTAAGTCTGAAGTGCCGGTGTCAAGGCGACTTCCCTTTTAACGTCGGCGGTTTTTTTTCAGGTGAGGTAGCAGGCAATAACCCTTTTTAACGTAGATGATATGCTGCTAAGTGAAAGACGTGTTGTTCAGTATTTATGTTATTGTAATAAATAATATATTTCGTTGTTAACAAACCATAATGGTGTCTCTAGAAGATGAGGATTTGCTGCAACTGTAAGCCTAAATCGCTGTTTATCTACCAACCGTGACCAGAAAGAATGTTCAAATTGTAGCGATTAATGCTACGGAATTCCCTCAGTTGATCAGTGCGACAGACTCAACTGGACTAGTAACCCTATTTTTCAGAAATGTGATTTGATCATTAATGGAGTGAGACTCCACAACTCCCAATATTTATGCCTCCAAAATTCATAAAGTGGATGTAAAATCCGCTCAAATCCAATGTTCTCAGATTCCTTACTCATCAGGATATTCGCAATATGAACACCCCCAATATATTGATACTGATGGCTGATCAACTCGCCCCACACTACACCGGCGCGTACGATCATCCCATTGTGAAAACACCAAATATGGAACGACTTGCCGAACGGGGGTGTCGGTTCGATGCAGCCTATACACCCTATCCACTCTGTGCTCCAGCCCGGTTCTCCATGCTATCCGGCCAATTGGCTTCACGAATCAGGGCCTACGATAACGCGGCGGAATTTTCGTCGAATATTCCTACCATCTGCCACTACCTGAATCGATTGGGCTATCACAGTTGCTTGACTGGCAAAATGCATTTCATCGGACCCGACCAGCTGCATGGTTTCTCCGAGCGACTGACGACTGATATCTATCCGGCAGATTACGCTTTCACTCCAAACTGGAAATTCGCCGAACACCGAATCCATGAGTGGTATCACAACATGATGAGTGTTCACGAAGCAGGTTCAGCCCAGATTAACTTTCAGCATGAGTTTGACGATGAAGCCGGGTTTCATGGAATTCGCAGGCTCTATGACTATGCGCGTGATCCCAAAACAACACCCTTTTTTATGGTTGCGTCGTTTACCCATCCACATGACCCTTATGTCGCGCGACCAAAATGGTGGAATCTTTATGCTGACAACGAAATAGACATGCCGCGCTTGGAAGTCAACACAGTTCCCGCCGACCCGCACAGTCAGCGATTACTGGTGGGTATACAGGCAGATGTGGACCCACCTGCGGACCAAGCGGTTCGGAACGCCCGCCGCGCGTATTACGCCAATACTTCCTACGTTGATGACTGGATTGGACAATTCGTCGACACATTGGACAAAACTGGGCTCTTGGACAATACCATCGTTATCTTCACTGCCGATCATGGCGATATGTTGGGTGAGCGCGGGCTTTGGTACAAAATGAGCTTCTTTGAACAATCAGTCAGGGTCCCGCTGATCATCGCAGGACCTGGAATTCAAAACGCAACGATTTCCAAAGCCTGTTCCACGATCGACTTACTGCCCACTTTGCTAGAATTGGTGACTGGGCGATCAGACTATCTGCGCGAATTGGGGATGCCTAGTGACGGCCACAGTCTAAGCGATTTACTGACTGGGGATGGCAGCAATTACGAAAGTTTCGCAATCAGCGAATACTCTGCCGAGTGTGCATCACACCCGATGATAATGCTCCGCCGGAACGAGTTCAAGTATGTCCATTGTGATGCAGATCCCCCGATGCTATTCAATCTTGCAAACGATCCGGATGAGTTAAACAATCTGGCGCAAAAGGACTCGCATCGACAGATCGCCGCTTCTTTTCACGCAGAAGTGCAGTCAAACTGGGACTTGGATGCCCTTCGCTCCAATATCATCGCAGACCAGCAAGCTCGATTAATGGTTCACGAAGCCATGCTTGAAAACCCAAGTGTTTACTGGGACTATCAACCGATTCGCGATGCCGCACAAACCTATATCAGAACACACCGGAATATTGACGAGATGGCAGAAGTTTCCAGACTTCCTCGGTTCAATCCAAACGCTACTCCATGACGCAACGTAACTGACTGGTCGGATTGCATTCATTCTCACGAGATCAGTTTGACGCGTCGCGATTGTATATGCCATGCATTTTATGGCACCAGTCATCTTCCAATTGACACTTAGTGCTGATCAAACTTCTGAAATGAGTAATGTGCAAAAATTCAATCAGCCGCCTAGTGAACTTATAGACACCACTCGTGCTTTATAAAATTCTGCGTACGAAAGGGTATCAAACGCAGATTTGAATTTGTCAAATTTTCAATTCGAAAGATTATGGAGTAAAGGGAAAGATGGAACAAAAAACGAAGGAGAAAACTTATTCAAGAAAAGAGACTCACTATTTAGAGAGGTTTCACCGATCACATTTTGAGCACCCAGATGCTAAAACCTGGGCAGCAACCAAATCGCTTGCCCAGCCATCATTCTTGAAACAAGTCAAGAGTTTTGGCGGTTGTAATAGTGGTAAGATTCTAAATTCTGTATCGAATTCGGAATAACAATGCCAAACTGGACTGGAGTTTTATCGGAAATAGAATCACTGCAGACAGAATTAAACTCAAAATCAGCAGTTGACATAATTCGTCGAATATAGATATAGAAGGTGACTGTAAAGCTGGGTTGGTGGTTAGGTAGTTTTCAAGAATTCTCTGAAAATTTAAAAATTAGTATCGGTAAATTCGAATCGCTTTTGCCATCTACCCAGATGTAGCAGCTCCACAATTCGCTTCGTAAATCTACTTTTTTAGCACATTCGGTGTTGCACATTGCGAAGTGCTTTATGATTACTGGAAATAGTAATTGCCCGTGAAGGTATCGAAGACGATATGGAATTCAACGTGGTGCTACAAAGTCTGCTGAATCATTACGGCGCACACCCTAGCACTTGTCAGCCCTGCAGGATCAAAATCAGGGGTAACTGGGAACGCAGCTTCAAGTTCATTTGTCTATATTTTTTTGCAACCAGTTATCACCGGTTTAGAATTCCGTCATTCAGGTTGAGTTGCTGACCAATCACGATTGTAGGTCACCTTCTTCGATTTATTTTGCTCTACGCGGCACTTTGCCATCGGCTCTTTCGTCGCGCCTGCCAATCCTCATCGGCGGCGCTGTCAATACCCGATGAGCCAGTCGCCTGGCACACAAATGCTGTTTCGCACTGATTGCGACCGTGCCATGTCCTTCATCGCCACCGGCGCGCTTTACATCAGTATAACCGGCCATCCTCACCACTGCTCAAATCACGATTCATCAACCGATGCCCTACAACCCCTGCCACAATAGCCGCTATCTGATCGGTTGTGTCAAATTCACGGATATTGTGACGACCCGCAAACTCATCCACATACCGGCCAAGGTGCTTGGCACTGATCTTGTGATGGAGACACTTGTGAGCGCGCTTGAGCATCGACCAGAACGACTCAATGCCGTTGACATGCACATCGCCCGCTACATACTCACCTGCTGAATAGCGCACAAACTGGTATTTGTAGTCATCAAGCTGCCGATAGCTGATGAAGTCATCGCTCATGACCTCAACACCAGGCTCAGCGTGGTCTCGGATAAATCCGTGCAAAGTCGGGCGTTTGGTGTCCTCAATCACCTGCGCTACCACCTGTTTGGAACTGCGTTCTTTCATTCCAACCACGATCGTCTTGCTGACACCACCGCGCCCGACCCTGAGCTTGTCTGAATCGTGCTTGTTCCTCCAGACCCCCGATGTAGGTCTCATCAACCTCGACCGCGGACAATGCCGGCGGTGTTTCACCCGCCAGTGCATAACGGACCTTGTGCAGCATGTGCCAAGCTGATTTCTGCGTGATCCTCAAGTCCCGATGCAGCTTCATCGACGATACGCCTTTGAGACTGGTGGCCACCAGATAGATTGCAATCGCCCATTTTTGAAGCGGAATGTGGGAGTCCTCAAGCAAAGTGCCGTGGCGGAACGAAAAATGCTTGCGACAGCTGCGGCACCGGTGTGGCAAAGGCTTGCCGCTTGGAACCTCGTAGGTGTTGGTGCCGCCGCAGCGATGGCACACGGCCACGCCGTCTTCCCAGATGATCGACTCAAACCATTTGCGCGCGACCGTCTCGTCTGGAAACATCTCCATGAGTCGAATCAGTGAGATGCCGTTTCGATACGCTTTGCCTAGTGCTTTTTTATTTGGTTTCATCTATTTTTTCCCATTTCCGATTCTGCTAAACTTATGACGTAATGATATTTTATTTATTCGGTTTAGTCATGTATATAATCCTCTTATTTTTGGGAGTGTATTGCGTCTTGGAATCGAAACTACAACGCGATATCAGCAAGGTATAAACACGCTTAGCAATTGATGAATAACGTGGTTGACCATAATTTAATCGCCAGTAGTAATTTCAACTTGTATTGAAGTAACAGTTTATATATTCAAAGAATTACATCCAAAAGTCTTACACTTTTCCTTGAAAGAATTACTGTCATCACACACGGTCAAATTTTGTTTCATGCTTCTTAGGGAGCACTCACAACCGCAGCTGGGGAGCGAAGGAATGTTCCTTACTAAAATTGATATAAAAAACTTTAGAGGCATAGAAGAAATTTCTATTTCTCTTGATGATCTATGTGTACTAATTGGTGAGAACAACGCGGGTAAATCGTCTATCCTCGACGCGATTCGGATATGCCTGACTCGTTCTCTCACGCGCCGCGGTGCGGTATTCGATGAATATGATTATCACTTGAAGGATGCTTCATCTGAACCGTCAAATTCCGATCCGATCAATATCACGCTAACGTTTGCAGAAACAAAAGAGGACGAATGGCCGGACGAGATATCCCAACTACTTCCTGATGCTGAACAAATCGATTCCGATGGATTGCGAAGCGTAACTCTCCGAGTAACAAGTTACTTTGATCCATCAGTCGGTGAATTTGCAACAGATTATGTTTTTCTGGACCTATCCGGGAATCCTTTAGTGAAAGCGAAGGATTATCGTCATCTAAACAATCTTCAAAAACTAGTTCCAACATTCTATCTATCATCGCTCAGGGATGCGGCACAAGAATTTCGAGCTAAGTCAACATTCTGGAGGCCGTTTATTCGCACGTTAAAACTTGACGACAAAGATCGAAAACTGTTAGAAGCAGATTTGCTGGAACTCAACAAGAAGGTGCTTAAAGGACACACATCGTTTGAGGAAGTTAGGACGCATCTTGAGAAAACTGCGAAATTACTACCATTCGGAGATAGTGAACCCGTCTCAATTGAAGCTATACCACATAAGATCTTCGATATCCTATCGCGCACACAAGTGTATTTTGCCTCAAAGACTGGAGCTAAAATCCCTATTGTCCGTCACGGCGGTGGTGCACAGAGTCTTGCAGTTATCAGTTTGTTCGATGCATTTCTGCAAAGCCAGTTGGAAGAGAAATATAGCAAGGTTTCCGAACCGCTACTCGCATTGGAAGAACCAGAAGCACATTTACATCCTTCTGCCATTAAAGCCATCGCAGGCATGCTGCAGGATCTTTCTGGCCAGAAGCTAATTTCAACTCATTCAGGCGATCTCCTTTCCAGCATGCCACTCAAGAATATTCGTCGTCTTCGCCGTATCGCTGGAAAAATCACAATTCATGCTCTTCAGGACGATGTTTTGACCGAGGATGAAATCAACAAGCTAGACTATCACGTGCGCTCAACACGCGGAAGCTTACTGTTTTCAAGATGCTGGTTGTTGGTCGAAGGTGAGACAGAAGCTCTTTTGCTTTCGGAATGTGGACGTTCGATGGGGCATGATCTGTATGCGGATGGAGTATCTTGTGTTGAATTTGTACAAGTTGGGGTTGAAAAATTTATCAAACTCGCTGATCAATTAGGTATCGAATGGTTTGTTTTAGCTGACGGCGACTCAAATGGGGAAAGGTATGCAAACTCTGCGAGACAGCAATTGGCTAAACGTAACGAGAATAAACATATAAAACTTCTAGATCATGGGTCAATGGAACTGTTTCTATGTATGGAGAAATTCGGTAATATCTACGAGGCTGCAGTTTCTGAACAGAAAATGGATAAAATTACTGAAAAGACGAACACAGTTGAGTACTGGCGGCAAGTCGTTAATGCGCAGCAAAAAAATTCGAAAACGAGAAACGCGCTGACTGTTGCAGAACAAATTGTCCAACAGGGCAAGGATAGCATCCCGCAGTTGCTACAAAACGTGATTGAACAAACACGTACACTGGCAAGGAGTGCAGGTTGATGATTGATTTTTCAACGCTCAACGAGAACCAGCTCAAATCTGTAGACCTTAAGGATGGTCCTCTGTTGGTACTGGCTGGACCCGGTTCAGGCAAGACACGTGTTCTTACGTTTCGTATAGCTCACATCATTGAATCAACTCCTGACAAACATTTTAAAATTCTAGGGCTGACGTTCACAAACAAGGCAGCTGCCGAGATGCGAGAACGAATCTCTAACCTTATACCCGATGTCGAAGAAAGAACTCTCCTTACGACGTTCCATTCGTTCGCCGCTGACTTGCTACGCCAACATGGCCATCATATTGGTCTGAGTCCAGACTTTACTATCTTGGTGCAAGACGCAGACCGTCATGCTCTCTTGGATGAAGTAAATCACCGTGTCAACGGAAATCGTTTGAGCCAAGTAGGTGAAAAACTGCTACCGCTTATTACTCGATTGACCGAAAATGACATTGCTCCAGAGAGTGCTTTGAAAATTTTGGAACGTGGATCTTTTGATCAACCTGACACTTTGGCTACCGTTTATCACCAGTATCGCACACTGATGATCGAGCGCAATGTACTGGATTTCGTTGGGCTCATTGCGGAAGCTCTCGGTTTGCTCAGAAATAGTCCGGGAATTAGGAAACAAATCCAAAGAATATATCCTTATATTTGTGTTGATGAATTTCAAGACACAAACCTTTCACAATATAAAATTCTTCAGTTTCTCGTGAATCCCGCGACAAAAAATCTTTTCGTCGTCGCTGATGATGACCAAATCATATATCAATGGAATGGCGCCAGCCCTGAACGACTCTGGTCCCTCCGCGATCATTTTCAAATGGAACTTATTCAGCTTCCCGAAAATTATCGATGCCCAAAAGCCGTAGTTGATCTTGCCAATAACTTGATTGCTCACAACTTTAACCGTTTTAATGAGAAGTGCGTTATTAGTGCCCATAAACAAACAGTTAGTAACTCAGTAGTAACTGTTCGTAAATTCAATGATTTTTCTGAGGAGGTAAATTGGGTAGCGAAGAGAATTGCTGAGACACCTACAGATTCACACAATAATTGTGTTGTATTGGCTCGAACAAAGAAACTTCTTGCGGAAATTGTTAAAGCTTTGAACGAGTTTGGAGTTTCCAGCTATCTCGTCGCACGTAAGAACGAATTTGAGAGCGTTTCAATCCTGTGGCTCCACTCAATTCTTCGCCTTGCTAATTCACGAAGTAATCGAGAGTACCTAAGAAAAGTTTGTAAATCATTTTTCAGTCTTGAATCTATTGATCTGAACATACTCGACATAATCTCTCATGCGATGACCGAAGATGGCGACTATTTGAGAAGCTGGGCAGTTAAAGTCCTTAACCAAGGTGAATTGACCGATACTACACGACGATTTATAGAAGAATCCCTACCTACCCTGTCTGACCGACTCGATTTCTGGCAATTCCAAGATAAAGCATTTGATTGGCTTGATAGCCTAACAGACACAGTGCCAGATATTGATGGTGTATTCGACGCATACCGAGAAGAAACGAACACCTGGCACCAATTAGTCAATGAAATTTCCACTCAACATGGTAAGCAGAAAGTTACCTTAAATCTGTTTTTGCAGGAACTTGATCTACGTTCAAAATCTCCATTACCCCCCAAAGATGCTATCCCTTGCTTAACTATTCATGCATCAAAAGGCATGGAATTTGATCATGTTTATCTTATTGGTATGGTCGAGGATCAACTTCCGAGTTGGGCTGCTTTAAAGAAAGGTGGTGATAGCCGCGAAATGCAAGAAGAGCGTCGCAACTGTTTTGTCGCGATCACCCGAGCGCAAGAGACACTTACACTCACCTATTCCAGTCGAACTCTAGGTTGGCAAAAGGAGCCCTCCCGTTTTCTTTATGAAATGGGAGCGATTGGATCATGAATTCCTTCTGCAAAGGAGAGTCATCTCTTACGTAGAGCATTTGTCGCAACTAAGGAGTTTTAACTGCTTAGTGTACGGACAGAAATTTTGTAATTCGTTATTAGCGGTAAAACGCGGTCTCAAAAGCGAATATGCTTTCAGAATTCGAAAAGTTGATTGACAGCGAACAAATTAATGATCACTAGTGTCCCAACGTTGAGGAACAAAATCTTTCTATCCTGTTGATAAAAATAAACTAAAACACTGTATTGGGGTGTTGGAGACTTGAATCTAGACGACTCATTTTCGTCCCACACCCCGCCACAGTCAAAAACAGTCAATCAGGAGCCCACAATTATGTTTGAAGGCCAATTTGTATTTACCCAACTTATGAATGAATTACCTTGGCACACTTTTGATCGTTGCGTCGTTCGTTACGATGCCCATCACAAAGTGAAATCATTTCGCTGTTCGCACCAATTTCGCTGCCTTGCGATTGCCCAACTACTGCAACTGGAAAGTTTACGAGAAATTGAAATTTGCCTACGCGCACACACTGACAAATTGTACCATTTGGGACTGCCCGCCGGTGTTGCCCGCAACACCTTAGCCAATGCCAACCAGGTGCGTAGCTGGCAACTGTATGCTGATTTCGCACCGCGCTTAATTTGCATCGCCCAGCCTCTTTACAGCAAAGATGATTTTCAACTCCAGCTCGACGAGACTGTTTACGCCTTGGATTCCTCAACCGTAGACCTGTGTCTATCACTGTTTCCTTGGGCCGCATTTCGCACCCACAAAGCCGGCATAAAGATTCATACTTTATTGAATCTGCAAGGCAATATTCCATCGTTTATTGAAATCACCGAAGCCAAATTACATGATGTCAATATCCTCGATCAGTTGGTGTTCCAGCCTGGTGATATCTGCGTGATGGACCGCGCCTATCTGGATTTCGAGCGACTCTACCAGATGGAATGTCAGGGCAGCTATTTTGTGGTACGCAGTAAATCCAACACCCAGTGGCGCCGGCTTTACACTCACAAAGTCGATCGCACCGACGGATTGATTTGCGATCAAACCATCGTACTCACTGGTACGCAAACCGCGAAACGCTACCCCAGTCGATTGCGGCGCATCAAGTATGTCGATCGGGCCAGAAAAAAAAACCTTGGTGTTCCTCACTAACAACAAAATATTACCGGCACAAACCATTGCCGATTTATACCAGCAAAGATGGCAGGTGGAGCTGTTCTTCAAGTGGCTCAAGCAACATTTACGGATTAAAGCGTTCTATGGACACAGCGACAATGCGGTCAAAACCCAGATTTGAGGCCTTTTCGAAGGTTGTAATGTATTGATGTTTCGCGCGAAAGCCGAGACTTGAAAAAACGCTTACCCCAAAATATCGCCCCTAATCGGCCTTTTTTGGCACTTTGAGGCCAAAATCCCGAATTTCTACCCCACTGCGTGGGTGTTACCTATGCGACTCTATAGCGTCCTGGAATAATCCGGATATTCTCGTCTATCATTATGATTTGATTGATTATTAGTGCCACAATCCAGTCTCTGTGAAGTATAATTGCAACAATAGCAAAACCACAAAATACAACAGGCTGAACCATGGCACCAAGCATCAATTATGACTTATTTTGGAAGGACTACCTCGATTGTTCTGAGCTGCAACGACTCGAGGGAATCTTCAACCAGCTTGAGCTTTCGCCACTGGTTGAAGCCATTTTAAGGGAACGAAGATTCACCGGCCGTTGCGACTGGCCCGTCGTGGCAATGCTGCGCGCACTAATCGCCATGAGTGTCCTGCAGCATCGCAGCACTGAATCGTTCCGGCGCGAACTGATGCGCAATCCCACCTTGATGACCACACTGGGATTTGAATTGAAAGCCAACCCCGACGGCGGTGATCACCTCAATCAGTTTTTACCCTACCGGGTCCCCTCAGCAGCGGCCTTTAGCCGGTTTCGCGCAACCATCATGAAAGTTGAAGATCAACACGGTTATTTGTATCAACAGTTCGAACAACTGCGCGACAGTTTTGCTGAAGTGTGCCCTGACTTCGGTGAACGCACTGGCTTTGACGGGAAATCCATCGAATCTCACTCCACGGGCCGTAAGGACTGCCTTGATCCTGACACCGGTGAGCAGCGCACCTCCGACCCGGATGCCGCCTGGGGCTGCCACCGCCAGTACACCACCGATGCCACCGGAAAGGAGAAAGTCATTGAGAAGCGTTGGTATGGTTACTCATTGGGCATTTTGGGTGATGTTAATTATGAATTGCCGATTGATTTCAAGCTGGTGCCCGCCAACCAGAGCGAACATCCGCTGTGTGATGCACTGGTGAGTGTTTTCATTGACTCGCAGTTGGGTACGCGGTGCAAGAGTTTTGTTGCCGACCGCGGTCTTGACAGCGATAAGCTGCGCAAGAAGTTGTACGAACAAGATATTTTACCGGTGATTGACACGCGCAATCTGTGGCAGGAAGTCAATCTCGATCCTGAGCAGCTCAAGGTGCCAACCCGGTCGTTGGATGCTCAGGTGTATGACACGATGCTGCGCACTGAGTGCGGTGATCTATATTGTCGTTGTCCCCAGACCAGTGAGATTCGACTGATGCATTATCAGGGTTATGAGAGTAAAAGAGGCACCCTGAAGTGGCAGTGTCCGGCATCGGTGTCTGATTTTGAGTGTGCCGGTCGGGAGGACTGTCATTACCTGGGTAAGGTAAAAGCCGGCGCCAAGGCCAGAGTGGTGCGGACCAAAGTGAATGCCGACAACCTGCGGCAGCACCCGGTGCTACCCCCTGCAACGAAGAAGTGGAACCGGCTGTACCACCAAAGAAGCGCAATGGAGCGAATCAACTCCAGAGTGGCCGATGGTTTCATGCTGCACAGTCACTACCTGCGCGGCAAAAAATCGCTGGGGCTTAAGGTAACGATCTCAATGGTCGTCATGATGGCGGCCGCGAATTTTGCCATGCAGCTGAACAAACCCGACGAGGTTCGCTCGCTGGTCTTATCGTTGGCAGCCTGACCTGGCGCCTGGACGGGGCGTTTCATTCCAAATGCCAGATATTCACAAGGTTGAAGGATTCAACGCGGATGAATTTCGGTGTTATCTTACACTGGCGAAGATTATTCAGGCTGGTGGTGCTCAATGTGCTCAATTCACACACAGGTGGAGTGGATTGCGGGATAATTGACTCCATTGGAGGTCAAACTTGGTTACGCAGAGCGTACGAATTGGCCGCCAACGAAAAGGCCTCTGATTTGGATTGCGGTATCGGTTTATGTGCTGGTTGCAATTATCAAAAAACGGTTTCATGTCGAGGCGAGTATGTACAATTTGCTACAAATATTTCGATCAGTCCTATTCGAAAAAAAGCCATTAATACAACTAATTGCGGAATCGCAGTACAAACAGTACAGTTGCGATTTCCCTAAGCAATTGACTTTATTCGATTAAACGTTGGGACACTAGTGGAATATGTATGCAAAGCGTGTTGTTGGTAACTGGCGCAAGTCGAGGAATTGGGGCAGCCACCGCTATTCTGGCAGCCACTAAGGGTTATAAGGTCGCGGTAAATTACGCAAAACGCAAAGACCGCGCTGACCAGGTGGTGTCAGCAATTCGATCGGCCGGTGGCAGCGCGATCGCCATACAAGCTGATGTTTCTGCGGAAGATCAGGTCGCCGCGATGTTTAATCAAATCGATCGTGAACTTGGCAAAGTCACTGCACTCGTTAACAATGCGGGAATACTCGCCCCTCTGGCTCGTGTTCAAGACGTTGATGGCGAACGAACTCGGCGACTGTTTGATGTCAACGTAACTGGATCATTCAATTGCGCACGTGAAGCGATTCGCAGAATGTCAGCAGAATATGGCGGTACAGGCGGCGCCATCGTTAACCTCACCTCAGGTGCCGCTCGAATTGGCGGAGCCAACGAATATGTCGACTATGCAGCATCAAAAGGAGCAATCGACACATTTACGATCGGACTGGCAAAGGAAGTCGCAAGCCAAGGCATCCGCGTCAATGCCGTGCGCGCTGGATTTGTTAAAACTGAAATGCACGACAGTGTGGGCGGTAGCCAGCGATTTGAGCAGGTTAAACACACCATTGCACTCAATCGAGTCGGTCTTCCAGAGGAAATCGCTGCAGCAACCCTGTGGCTGCTGTCAGATGAAGCGTCCTACTGCACCGGCACAATCCTTGACGTTACCGGTGGGCGCTGATTCACTCTGAATTTAGTCAAAGATCGTCTGATAACTTCGCTTTGACGGTTTGTTGAAATTTCGCAACGTGCTCTTCCATGGTCGGGGACAGCGGCCCCGGTTGGTATACCCCTGAGCGCATGTTACGGGTAACATCAGCACAAATACCAAAGTCTTCTGTAACGATTTGTTCAGCCCATTGGAAAGCATCCTGCCTGGCATCTTGGTCTAAACCCACATACCATGCCCAATTTTTTGAACGCACATGACATGGACTTCTTGCTTCAACACGTTCAGCTTTGAAAATTCGATCGCCCATCACAAGTTGTAGTCCGGGAAAGTGATAGATCCAGCACCCCTTTGCGCCTCTCATCTCGCGGGCACCACCCGCGGTACCATGCGTTACATTAAAAATTACGGATTGACCGTCGTTGGCTGAAAACAACTGCACATTACCGCCAGCCAGGGTTTTCCCCAATCTGGGATGGATCAGGTTTAGGTGGTACCCCTCAACGGTGTTATCACAATAAGCTTTCCAATTCAATTCCCCTTCGACGGAAAATTCATCATAGTATTCAAGATCGGCAGGGCCGGGAAAATCTTTGCATATAGTGGCAACCTCCCCCAGCCACTCGTCGAATTGCACGCCTTGATCCGGCGCAATCTTGACGAAGACAAGACCATTCCAGACGTGCACATCGACGGAAATTAGAGCCAGGTCTTGGGTCTGGAGTTCTGGTGTTTCACCGAACCGTGTTGCAGTTTGTAAATAACCACGATCGTCGTAGAGCCAACCATGGTAGGGACAACGAATCGTCAATCGTTCACCACCTGAACCTTCCGGAATCAGGCTTGCACCGCGGTGGCGACACACATTAAGAAAACCGCGCAGTATCCCGTCCTTGGAATGCAGCACAAAAACCGGCCAGTCGCAAATTCGGTCACATAAGTAGTCACCAGGTTTTGCAAGCTTGTGGGCCGGCCCCATTAACCACCAACTGGGCAAGAAGATTTTTTCCCGTTCCTTGCGGTAGATTTCGGGATCAATGTACCAGTGTGAATCAAGTGTTACTGCCATATATTTGAACCTTTGTATGACTCGATACTACCGGATTTTAAGCTTCGCGATAAATCGCACAATTTGTTTTGCGACCTCTTCTCCCGCTTCCAGCAGAATTGAGTGCTTGTATTTCGGCAGAATTACCAACTCAGAATCGGGTAGTCGTTCGGTAATTTTCTGATTGAGACGCGGGTTGCAGCCCCCATCATTGGCACCAGTTAAAACCAGAGTCGGCGCACCGACTTCGTGTAGCCAAGGCATCATTTCAGTGTTGGCATAAATTCGAAAAACATTGAGAAAGTTGGCCTCATCGGTATCGGTAACCTGCTGCAGTCGCGCGGCGACCACATCCGCATGCCTCACAATAAACTCGTCAGTAAACCAGCGATCGGTCAGTGTTGTCAAAACGTTGGGCACACCATCCCGTTCCATGGCTCGCACGACCTGCCAAACCTTGTTCCGATCATCTTCCGTACGACCCGCAGCTGTTGACAATAACGCGAGCGACACCACTCGTTCCGGATACTTGCGCGCATAAGCGGGCCCAATCATTCCACCTAAGGAGTGGCCAGCAATATGCGCTTTCTTTACTCCACACCGCTGTCGAACCCGTTCAAGATCGTCAACCAAATCGTCCAGGTTGTAGTTTGGTTCCACCAGTGGCGCATCTCCGTGACTACGAAGGTCGTAGCTTATTACCCTAAAATGCGCACTTAGAACAGGGACCACAAAACGCCATATGCTACGCGCTGCACCAATACCGTGAATCAGGATGAGCGGTTCACCTTCTCCTTCAATACTGAATGGACAGTCCACAGGCGGCATATCGTTCAATTTAGATATCGGTTCACGTCAGGTTGCAACAGTCAACTCAGGTGTGGCATCACTTCTTCCGCGAAGCATTGTACACATTCCAGCGTCTCAGGCTGACTCACACCAAAATTAATATTCAGCACCATCCGATCGATTCCCAGCTGCGCATAAGGAGCCAGTCGATCAACCATTTCCGCAGGATTACATATCAGAATGTTTTCAGCCAACTCTTCAATCGTCTGCGTTCTAGGCAGCGGTCGAATCATGCCGGCATCGACGATGCCTGGTCCGGTAAACACATTGTCAAACCGGCTGTAGTATGCATTCGCCTTCTCGAGATGTGCGCGGCGTTCGCGTTCGTTGCGCGATACAAAACCGACTCGGGAAAGCGTTAAGGTCAGTTGCTCACCTTGATCGCCCAATTCAAGTTTCGCGCGATTGAAAGCGTCGACCTGACGTTCTAAAAGCTCCTGTCCGCCTGCCAGCGGCGTTGTTTGAATATGCATGCCTTGCTTTGCGTACTCGTAGACCCGCGCTGGATTGACAACCGCCACCATCATTGGTGGTCCGCCAATACGCACCGGACGCGGCATAATCGTCAACGGCTCGAATGCATAGTATCGACCATTCCAGGATACTTCTTCTCCACTTAACAGCGCCTTGAGTACAGCAAGCGATTCATCGAAGCGCGCCTGGGTTTCAATGATGGGTACACCCAAGCGCTCCATTTCGAACTTATAGGCACCACGCCCGACACCGAGCAGCAATCGTTGGTCGGTAAAAATATCTGCAACAACAAGTTCACCCGCATAGACCCGCATGTCGTGCAGTGGCAATACCACGACTGAAGTCACAATCTTTACACGACTCGTATGCGCCGCAATCTTAACCGCGAATTGCAGTGGGGCCGGCATCATCAGGCAATTGATCAGGTGATGCTCGGTCATTGACACGGATTCAAATCCAAGCTGATCGGCAAGCATCGCCTGCTCGATCATATCCTGGTAAACACGCTCACCACCGTAGGATTTATCCGGGTAGTCCGCAGACAATTGAATACAAAAATCCATAGATTACAAACTGAAATCAACAAAATGAATGGCAAAAACAACGTACACTCAGTCGTCGCATCGCGACTGATTCGGGCGTGACTGAAGAGCCCTTACGTCCGTTTATGCGACGTGTTCGGAAACCCGGTAACGCTGAAGATCCAGTTCATCGAATACGCTGATCAGCGACTCAATGAGATGATCAATCATTTCATCAGTATGCAACGGCGTTGGTGTTATTCTCAAACGCTCAGTACCAACGGGAACAGTTGGATGGTTGATATGTTGAACAAAGATATCGTGTTTGTCGAGTAACAAGTGGCTGGCTTCCCGACAGCGATTGGCATCGCGAACCATGACCGGTACGATGTGACTGGGATTGGGCATCACGGGTAAGCCCGCATCGCTTAAGCGAGTTTTCACCACGTTTACGTTACGGTGTAATCGAATCCGGCTTTGGACATCTTGGCGAACATGACGAACGCTCGCGGCGGCACCCGCTGCAGTCGCAGGCGGCATCGCCGTCGTAAATATGAATCCGCTGCCGAAGCATCGCACAAAGTCAATGAGGGTCGCATTGGCGGCAATGTATCCGCCAACTACGCCAAACGCCTTTCCCAACGTACCTTGTATTACGTCAACTCTGTCAGACAGTCCCTCACGCTGTGCAACACCGCCGCCCGCTTCACCATATAAACCAACTGCGTGCACCTCATCCAGATAAGTCAATGCCTTATACCGATCGGCCAGGTCACAGAATTCCTTGATCGGACCAATATCACCATCCATCGAATAAACCGATTCGAACGCAATCAATTTGGGGCGATCGATATCCACACCAGCCAACAACTCCTCGAGGTGCTCTGCATCGTTGTGCCGGAATATATGGCGCTCGCATTTACCAAAACGCACACCTTCGATCATGGAGGCATGATTCAATGCATCCGAAAAAAGCACCATATCAGAAAGTCCACCCAATGTGCTAAGAACCGTTGAATTGGCAACATATCCCGAGGTAAAAACCAGCGCTGCATCTTTTTCGTGTAATTCAGCCAATTCTTTTTCGAGCAGTACGAGCGGATGGTTGGTGCCTGCTATATTGCGGGTGCCGCCAGCACCTGAGCCGATTTTTTTAACTGTATCGCAAATCGCTTCAGCAATGGCGGGATGCTGGCCCATGCCCAGATAGTCGTTACTGCACCACAAAGTAATTTCACGACCGATGGAGTGATTCATGGCGCGCGGATACCTCCCCGCACGTCGTTCGAGATCTGTAAATTCGCGATAGTTACCGGCGTTTTTCAACCGACCGATAGCTTTAGAAAATAAGGCTTCGTAGTCCATCAAATGCTGGTGAATGTTCTGGTCGCGAGACTATTCGCTGAAAGTGTTGAGACTGCATTGATTCCCTTATCTTGCATGCTTTGAACTCCTCAACATGCAAAAATGCAAAAATGCGAACCACGCATTGTTTTTTGATTATAGCGAAGTGGTAAATATAGACGAAGGTATCGGTGAAAATTGAGAAGATGGTCACTTGAACCCAACTGCAACAAGCGGAATTGTGATTCCTATCGGAAACCCAATTCACACATTCAAATGACTATAGAACCCCAATAATCACGCTTGGAATCCGTCAATATTCTGGTACTGTTGCGCGGCCAAATTGGTTGGATTGACCAAACCCCGCCTTGGATATCGCATCCAGCAGGCTTAGTGGACCCGTCTTCCCGTTACCATCGCCCATTGCCCCTTATATTCAGTAGTCAAATCGAAGTCTCTCGCGTAAATTGCCTGAACGCGGTCGACCTGCGACAACAATATTCCAGAAAGGACAATCCAGCCACCCGGTTCAACCAACTGCGTGAGTCGCACCGATAAGTCTTCCAATGCATCGGCAAACAGATTGGCAACAACGACTTGTGCCTGCAAATCGTGCGGCACTTCAGACGGTTCTGCGGTTCGATAAGCGGATTCAACACCGTTGCGGGTTGCATTTTCTCTACTGTCAGCCAATGCATCCGGATCGATATCAATACCCCATGCTGATTTTGCACCCAGCAGCAAAGCAGCAATCGCCAATACGCCACTGCCGCAACCATAGTCCACAACGGTGTAATCTGTCAGTTCCAGTCTGGTCAGAAAGTTGGCGCACAGATAAGTTGTTTCATGATGGCCCGTACCAAAGGAAATACCCGGATTGATCACGACAGTGGTCCACTCATCACTGGCAAGCTGGTGCCAAGGTGCAACGATTCTCAATCGGTCACCGACTGCGATCGGCTGTAAATCTTGTTGGGATTCAAACACCCAGTCACGATCTGCCAGGACAGTCTGTTCAATTCGAAGTTCCGTATCGTTGTTTGCCGCGCGTTTGATTGCACTTTGAATTTGTGGCAGTCTATCGAAATCGACATCAAATAGTGCGGCAACGACTGCCCGGTCTTCTGCTTCGATGGTTATGGAAACCGACAGCGCCTGCGCTTGTTCAAGAATTGCGCTGACTTCAACTGCCCGCTCAAACTTGCAATTCACTGAGAAATTGATCCAGCCGGCGTTGTCACTCACCGCGATCAATGTTCGAGCGTACGTTCGAGAAAGTTGATATCAACGATCCCGCGCCGAAATTTCTTTTTAGTCAGGATCATCTGATGAAGTTCGGTCGTGGTATCAACTCCCTCAATCACTAACTCCTCCAACGCACCTCGCATTCTCGCGAGCGCTTCGGTCCGGTCGCTTCCATACGTGATGAGTTTTGCGATCAGGGAATCATAGTGCGTTGTAATTTCGTAGTTGGCATAGATGTGTGAATCGATTCTCACACCGGGTCCACCAGGCGGATGATAACGGGTGATGATCCCGGGAGAGGGCATCAATGTCGTCGGATGCTCCGCATTGATCCGACACTCAATTGAGTGTCCAGTTAGCGAAACATCTTCCTGCGTAATGGGCAAGGGTTGCGATGCAGCAATGCGTATCTGTTCCTTGACGATATCGATTCCGGTGACGAATTCGGTTACGGTATGTTCGACCTGGACCCGCGTATTCATCTCAATAAAGAAAAACTGTTCACCGTCGTATAGAAACTCAAACGTTCCGGCCCCCAGGTATCCGATCGCCTTACACGCCGCGACACAACGTTCGCCCAAATCACGCCGCTGTACATCGGGGATCCCAAAGGCAGGTGCTTCTTCGATTAATTTTTGGCGACGACGCTGAATAGAGCAGTCCCGGTCACCTAAGTAAACAGCATTGCCAAACTCATCGGCCAATACCTGGATTTCAATATGGCGCGGATTGTGAAGAAACTTTTCCAAGTACAACGTTGAGTCTCCAAACCCATGAATAGACTCACCCTGAGATTGTGCGATCGCGTTTTCAAGTTCCGACTCATTTTCGACCAGGCGCAATCCTTTACCGCCCCCACCTGCAGCCGCTTTGATCAGGACCGGGTAACCGATCTGATCAGCCTGCGCTTTGATGACTTCCAAATCATCGCCTAACGGACCTCCTGAACCGGGTACACATTGAAGGCCAGCTTTTCCCATGGTGCGAATCGCTTCAATTTTGTCACCCATCAGGCGAATCGAGTCCGGGGATGGACCGATGAACTTAAAGCCACTTTGCACCACCCGTTCAGCAAAGTCTGCGTTTTCTGCCAGAAAGCCGTAACCCGGGTGGATCGCACTGGCGTTGGTGACTTCCGCGGCGGCAATCACCGCCGGTATATTGAGATAACTCTGTGTCGCGCTGGCCGGTCCGATACAAACAGACTCGTTGGCAAGTTTTACATACTTCGCTTCGCTATCGATTTCCGAGTGCAGGGCAACCGTCGCGATATCCAGATCACGGCAGGCGCGCAAGATGCGCAGCGCAATTTCGCCACGATTGGCGATAACAACTTTCTCGATCATTCACTCAACAGGAACAACGGTTCACCGAATTCGACCGGGTCGCCGCTATGTTTCAAAATTTTGACGATTGTGCCATCGCGTTCGGCTTCAATCTGGTTGAAAATTTTCATCGCCTCAATCAAGCAAAGCGGCTGACCTGTATGAACTTCATCCCCAACACTCACGAATGGATCATCCGTCGGTGAAGCCGCCGCAAAAAATGTCCCGACCATTGGGGACAAGACTGCAAATGTCCCTTCGTCTTCGCTAACATCATCATCCAGTTCAATCTCACTCACTTTCTGCGGTGCCGCGACGATTTCCGTTGCACTCGCTTCCGACACAACAGTCAAATTGCGGGTCAGTCGAATTGATTCTTCACCTTCCTGTATCTCAATCTCGCTAAGGTTCGATACTTCAAAAATTTCGATGAGTTTGCGGATCTTGCGTAAGTCCATATCAATTACCCGTTCGCTTGCCTTTGCAAATACGATATGGCTGCATGCACACCAAATTCATAACCTTGCGCACCCAGACCGCTGATGACGCCTTCTGCGATATCTGAAAAATAGGAGTGCTGGCGAAATTCTTCCCGTTTAAATACATTCGACAGATGAACTTCTACAAACGGAATTGCAGAGGCGATCATGGCATCCCGAAGTGCGACACTGGTGTGTGTATACCCGGCCGGATTGATCACAATGAAATCGACACCATCTGCTGCAGCTGATTGAACCCATTCGATCAACTCATACTCAGCATTGCTTTGCTTTGTCGTTAAACGATGTCCTGCCTGTGATGCGATAGCTTCCAATCGCGCATTGATTGCTTCTAATGTGCTCGCACCGTAGTGCTGCGGCTCTCTGGTGCCCAACAAATTTAAATTTGGCCCGTGCAATACCAGTATGGTTGCCATAACATCAACATATCCCGATTGGTCGTATCCAGTTAGGACATTATAAGAGATTTTAATAGTAGATTAGTGTCTTTTAATTACAATTAAGAGCATTTTATCACCTTTTATTCGATGATTTTTAAGCGCGGCACAGAACTGTTTTACGGTTTTATTCAACCAGATGCAGCAATTCCTGTTCGTTGAGCGGCCCCGCCTTGGTAAAGAAGAGGTCACCGGACCGATTGTAAGCAACCGAGTAGGGCAGTACCAGATCAGCGTTTTCGTAGCGTTGCAGCAGGTCGGTAACAATGGATTGATTAATTAACAGGGACGGAAAGCTGATTGCGTGACGTTCAAGAAAATCTGTTGCAGCCTCCTCCGTGTCAACGACGATACCCACGATCTGAACCTGATCATGCTCGCTGTCAAAGCGATCGAGCAAAGGCATCTCTTCGACACAGGGTGGACACCAGCTGCCCCAGAAATTCAGCACTACGATTTTGTCGCGCCAGTCATCGATTCGTACCGTGTTTTGATTGAGTGCTTGCCAATGGTCTTCGTGCTGACGCAGGTGTTCGATGTTTTGTGCTGAGGTGCGCGATTCATCCACCCACTGACGCCAAACCACGCCGGCAACCAAAGACGTGAGCGACACACAGACAACCACTGCGACAACAATCACGCGCTTTGTGGAGCTCCTGGCGTTTTTTTGTGAATTCAATTCGACCAAAATATTCTGGTTGAACGATCGTTCATCAACTGAAACTGCTCAGACTACAGAACTGGTTACAGAATACAAAGCGGTGATTTGAGGTAACGGCTGCAATACGTCTCGGTTGCCAAGCAATCCGCCAATCAGACACAGCGCCCCCCAAATCAGGAGAACAATGCCGATGCCTTTCCAGAAATATTGCCATCCGTCGGCGTCGGTTGGCAACTGTTGGGATGCGCCGAGGTAAACACCGGTCACAATAAAGAGTGCACCCCAAAGCAACAGTACGGGTATATCCGGTAAATTACCGAGCAGGTAAATTGCGACACCAAGCAACAATACGCCGAACCCCTGTTTCATGCGGTCCATCCAAGGACCCGCTTTGGGCAGCACAATACCCGCTCCAAATCCGATTGCGATGAGAATGGCACCCATTCCCAATGCCATGGATGTCATCATAGCCGCGCCTAGATACGGGTCGGCCCGGGCAATGGCGATACCAAGCGCGGAAATCAGCAGCGGCGATACGCACGCACTGACAACCAAGGCTGACATTATGCCCAACACAAACACAGCACCGATTTTGCCGCCACCGATTTTCATCGAACTTGCCTGCAGACGAGATTCAAACGCGGATGGCATCCGGATCTCATAAAGGCCGAACAGCGACAGCGACATGAGGATAAAAACCGCGCTCATGATGCCGATGGCCCATGCATTTTGAAAGTAGGCATTCAACTGGTCACCCGTTGCCCCGGCAACGGCACCGACCGTTGCATAGGCTGCCACAGTACCCAACACGTAGATCATCGACAATGTACCGCCACGCATTCGACTACCGCCCCCCTGCCCGATCACAATGGATGAGAGAATTGGAATCAGCGGTAACACGCAAGGGGTGAAAGTCAGCAGCAGACCGGTTCCAAATGCGGAAACAACCAGCCACCAAAATCCCAGTTCCTGCAGACTGGAAGCATTCTCGGTGGTCGTAAGTTGTGCACTTGTGGTTGCCGCACTGGCGCTATCGACCAGGCTTGCCAGGGAAATGCTGAATGTTTTGGATGTCGGTGGATAACAAATCAGGTCTTTGGCACAACCTTGATAATTCACAGTCACTTCGACTTGTGACTTTTCAGGCGTCGCTCGAACCAGCGGCATACCAACTTCAAAATCACTCGGGTAGATAACGACATCACCAAAGAATGCATCAGTCATGGACTGACCGACCGGCAGATCCAATCTTTGAATCTGTGCGTCACCTGTGGTATTAAATCCCAGTTTATCCTGGTAAAGATAATAGCCCTTGGCAACTTCGAACGAGGCGATAAGATTTTCTCCATCCACTGCGGCAATGTCCAACTGAAATGCCTGGTCCATTGCCAGTAATTCGTCTTCAGTTACGCTGGGGAGCTCGCTCAACAAACCTTCCAACCCACCCAGTGCCGGGCTGTCTGGTGACACACTTTGTGCCGCGGCGGTTGGGATGAGTGCCAATGGATTGGACACTTCATTGCTGATTGGCGGATAACAGATACCAACCGGCTCATTACAACCCTGGCTCCAGATAGTCAGCGACGCACCCTGAACTGGTGTATCAGCGGTTAACGGGATCTCGACTTCGGCACTGTCGGTATAAATGACAACTTCACCAAAAAACTGATCGACCTTGGGTTTGCCGGGAGACATGGCCAACTCACCGATCTGGACACCTTCGGTCAGCGATTCAACGACAAACTTATCCTGATACATATAGTAACCGTCTGCAATATCCCAGCGCGCGATCAGAGTATTGTCAACCCATTCACTACTGAACGCAAAGGCTTCTTCCGGTGCAAGCAGTTCATCGGCACTCTGGGCCACGACCTGTGTATTCAAAAGCATTAACAGGCTGGCAAGAAACCGGGTCAAAAACCTCGTCTTGTTTATTGGTGTAGCTGAACCGATCATGTGAGGTGGTGTGCAGGTAAATCTTGGAAAGGTATGCCAGGCAAAAATTCTAAAGCAATCGTGGTTGTTGCTGGTTGAGATTTTATTCAATTCCTACTTGTTTTGACAGGCTACAAGACTACTTGTTGCACTGCGGCTAAATGTAGTAATCACCCAGTCGGATCGTCGCGTGGATGGCATCAGCCTGTTGAAAATTGGAGTCAATCGAACCGCATAAATCTGTAGTCCTTTCCAATAAAATCCCAGGCCATCCCGATTCATGATTGACTTTTTATGTGAGCCGGGTTCTTTTTTATTAAAATAGCTTTAAATAATAATCATTATCATCTATGGTACTTTGGCTTACTTTTTAAGTGGGTGGAAAGTCAGTTAAGCAAATTTCGAAGCAACTGATGCAATCAACAGTCAAATTTGTGATCAGTCTGGTGCTTGTATTTCTGGGTTCTGTTCCGTTGTTGTGGATTTCACCTTGATGGTGATTCATGAGTTCGGAATTTGATGCCTATCCCATATTCTCTCGATTCATTTCCAAAATCTACATTGTCAATGTTGCGCACAATCAATTTTGGCTGGTTGGGACTTGCCGCACTGCTCACGGCACTCATTGTCATTTCGCCATTAATCGCCATTTCAGCCTCTGTATTTCTCGCCGACAGCAGTAGCCTGTTCGCCCACTTATGGGACACGGTACTTTTCGAATACGTGACCAATTCAATACTGCTGGCAGTTGGCGTCGGAGTTCTTACGCTGTTGCTGGGTGTCCCTGCGGCCTGGTTTACCAGTGTTTGTACCTTTCCTGGCCAGCGAACTTTTACCTGGATGCTGTTGTTGCCACTGGCCTTTCCGGCATACATCATCGCGTACACTTACACCGGGGTGCTCGACTACGCTGGACCGGTTTATACATTGCTCCGGGAAGTCGGTGGCAAGGAATTATCCGATCAACTGTTTTTCTCGATTCGAACAGTACCAGGCGCCATATTGATGCTGGGACTGGTACTCTATCCTTACGTCTACCTATTAACCAGGGCAGCTTTCCTGGAACAATCGGTGAGCTTTCTTGAAGTCAGTCGCACCCTCGGCTATAGCATTCAGGAAGGGTTTTTCCGACTGGCCATTCCACTTGCCCGGCCGGCCATTGTCACCGGGATTTCGCTGGCACTGATGGAAACACTCGCAGACTACGGTACAGTTGCATATTTTGGTATCAGTACCTTTACAACGGGGATCTTTCGCGCTTTTTTTGGCTTTGGGGAACTCTCTGCTGCTGCCCAGTTATCCACCATACTGATGCTGTTTGTCGCATTGCTGATCTTTTCCGAGCGCTATTCACGCCGACGGGCGAGTTTCCATGAAACCGCGGGTCGAAAGACCCACAATACCCGAATCGTTCTCAGCGGAAGACAAATCCTCTGGGCTTGGGTACTGTGCTTGATTCCCGTACTGTTTGGCTTCATTATCCCGGCGCTGATTTTGCTCAAGTGGGCACTGTTTGATGCCGATTGGGTACTCGCCTCATTCATCGATCTTGCCTGGCATTCGTTTGAGTTAGCAATGTTGGCTGCCTTGATCGCGGTGGCTCTAGCAGTGCTGCTGAGCTACGCTCGACGCCAGTATCGAGAGCGAGTGGTGCACGGGTTTGTGAGTCTTGCGGGTCTGGGGTATGCGATCCCCGGCGCGATTGTCGCAGTCGGCGTCATTGTTCCGCTCGCGTGGCTGGATCACCGTATCATCGCGGCGGTAAAGTGGCTGTTTGAATTGGAAATCGGACTGATCCTGTCTGGCACGATTTTTGCCCTGCTCTTTGCTTACACAGTGCGCTTTTTGGCGATATCTCTGGGTACCGTACAATCCGGTCTGGACAAGATTAAACCCAGTATGGACCAAGCCGCCCGCAGTCTGGGGTACCGAAAAATGGAAGTTCTGGGGAAGATTCATATGCCACTGATGCGCGCATCACTAATTACTGCGTTTTTGATCGTGTTCGTTGATGTACTCAAGGAATTGCCAGCGACCTTGATTCTGCGTCCTTTCAATTTCAATACACTGGCAGTGCGCGCGTATGAGCTGGCCTCTGATGAAAGACTGATTGATGCAGCCCTACCGTCGATCCTCATTGTTGTCACGGGCATAATCCCCGTTATACTATTGAGTCGTACTTTATCTGTATCGCGCCAATCCAGTTCCTGAAGTCTTGCCAATGGTAGCTACCGATACCGCCACGCAGAACGCGTCGTTGCTGCTGGACATTCAAGACGTGTCATTTGCCAATGATGATCGTCAGATCGTATTTGATGTCTCGCTGGAGTTGACGGAGGGTGAAATTGGTTCAATTGTTGGTCCCAGCGGCTGTGGTAAATCAACACTGATGCGCGGTATTGCGGGTTTTGAAACGCCGAGTCACGGCAGTATTACAATGCTTGGACGGACACTATCGACACCTGACACAGTCGTCGAACCCGAACATCGTGGTGTCGGCATGGTATTTCAGGACGTAACGCTATTTCCGCACCTAAGTGTCACTCAAAATATTGAGTTCGGCATTCGTAAATGGCCACTGGAGTCGAGAAAAGCACGCGTCACAGAACTGCTGAACCTGCTTGGTCTGGTCGGTTTTGACCAGCGTCATCCGCACTCACTGTCGGGCGGCGAACAACAACGGATTGCGTTGGCAAGAGCCATGGCACCGAAACCACACCTGCTGTTGCTGGACGAAGCATTTTCGAGCCTCGATCTCGAACACCGCCAGACCCTTGTACCTGAAGTCCGTGAAGTACTGAAAGCCGAAAATATCAGCGCTATCCTGGTTACTCACGATCATAATGAAGCTTTTGCAATGGCCGATCGTATTGGCGTCATGGAAAATGGCCGCCTGCACCAGTGGGACACGCCCTTTAACATTTATCATAAGCCCTACGATCAATTTACGGCACGGTTTATTGGCGAAGGAGCAATGATTTCTGCAACGGTGGTTGGTGAACAGCAGTTGCAGAGCGCATTTGGTACGCATTCCATCCGTCAACGTGAAAAGTTGGAAATTGGCGAACAGGTCGACATTATGTTACGACCCGATGACATTCTCCATGATGACGAAAGTACACTCAAAGGTGAAGTCATCCAAAAATCATTTCGCGGTTCACACTTTCTTTATCGAATTCGCCTTGCAAGCCAGGAGGTTTTATATTGCCTGGCTGATTCCCATCACAATCACCACATTGGCGAGTGGATTGGCATCAATCCAAACATTGAGCACATCGTAATCTTTAATAAGCACAATGATCAAAAGCACACATAGATTCATGAACTCTGAGCTGGATTTTGTCGGCACACGCCCCATATACGTTACCAAGGAATCCTGAATTGGCTGTCTCAGTCGAACAATTTGCACTACCTGCCCAGGACGGTCAAATCATTCGCGGTGTATATCGCGACACAGGCGCGGGTGCTGTTGGGATGTTTTTACATGGCTTGCTGTCAGACGCGCAAGGCGACAAGTCCATGACGCTGTGGAACGAGGCGGAAAGAAACAATCGTTCATGGATCCGGTTTGATATGCGAGCGCATGGAAAGTCCGATGGCACATTTGACGAATTCACGATCTCCCGCGCACTTGAAGATGTCCGTGCAGTATTTGGAATCTTCCCAGATCGACCCAAATTTCTGGTCGGTTCCAGTATGGGTGGCTGGGTGGCGGCTCAACTCGCCACTGATGCCGCATTGAACATCGGCGGGGCGGTGTTGATCGCACCGGCTTTTTCGTTTATGCACCAGCTTTTTCAAAGCCTCAAATCCGAGGAGCAACACCAGTGGAAAAACCAGGGATACTGGAATTTTGATGGCGATGGCATTGAAAATGGATTCGCCCTGTCGTACGATGCGGTAACCGACTCAATTCAATATGACTTACTGGGTCAAGCAGCGACGTTTGATTGCCCGGTCAGGATATTACATGGTAGACTTGATGACGTGGTACCCGCAAACCAGAGCCAGAAATTCATGGAGCTACTGCCTGCGCAGACGGATATAGAGGTCAATATATTGCCAGATGCCGACCACCGCCTAACTGGCCACATTGATTACATCATCGAACAAGTCAACGAGATTTGGCCAACCGACTGTTGATTCGTGATGTTACGACCCTTGCCGATAATATTTCTGTGCTTCCTGATCATCCCGACTGCGGAGATTTATCTGCTGATTCAGATTGGCCAAGTCATTGGTGCAATCTGGACAATTTTTGGTGTCGTAGCGACCGCAATCATCGGTGCCTGGCTGATTAAGTTACAGGGAATATTGACCTTTCATCGAGGTCTTGAAACCCTACGCAAGAAAGAGGTTCCTGCAGTTGAACTGATTGAGGGACTGTTTCTATTGATTTCAGCTGCGCTGCTGATCACGCCTGGCTTTGTGACCGACACGATTGGATTCTTGTGCCTGATCACCAGCATACGGCGCGCACTGGCTACCATTGTGCTGCAGCACGTTATCGTACAAATTCGCACCAAGCAGGCAACACAGAGTACCACGACGTACGACGCCCAATTTCGAGAAATCGATAACAAGTAAGTCAATTTCGTTAAACATTGCCCTTGACATTTATATTCTTTTCGATAATAATTATCATTATTGTTATCACTATCAACTAAGGAGACAAACAAACAGACCTACAAATTCGTTGCTTAAACTCCTCTTGCAGCATAGCGATATCGGCTTTGTGACGTCGCATACATTGGATTTATTCTTTGATAGACCAAGCGCAGGAAGTTCGATATCGCTATTTTTTTCCAGGTCAATGTATCCCACTCATTGCCGTAACCCGCCCTAACCGTTCACATCGTCAGGAGACCCACTCGAATTAGTGTTCCAGCGACCCTTAAACGACTGGTTCTCCTACGTATTGAAACAGAAAGCTCAAATCACAGATTTTGCACAATCTCGGATAATTGGCGGCAAACTGCTTAAAATCTGAACGAATAGAACCTCATGCCTCTCCTCTGAGATGTGAGAAAGTTCTGATGAAATGTAAAAGGTTTTTCTTGTTACCTGCCTCACCGTCATGGTTTGTTACACCTTAGTCGGGTCCTATAAGCAATTACAGTGCCCCCAAAAGTCTAATGACCTCTGATCTTAATACTGTATCGGTCCGGGGACTGAGCAAGGCTTACCTGGAAGGCAGACGCAAGCGGGAAGTACTCAAAGATATTGATGCCGACTTTGAGCCCGACAAAATGCACGCCATTGTGGGACGCAGCGGCTCGGGGAAATCCACACTGCTCAACCTGCTCGCCGGGATTGATATGCCTGACAATGGAACTATCAAAGTGGCCGGTCGTGTCATTACAGAGTTGGATGAACGACAGCGAACGTTATTGAGGCGCAAGTGTATTGGCATTATTTTTCAATTTTTCAACCTGATTGAGTCGCTCACCGTTACAGAAAATGTAATGCTGCCGTTGGAACTGAACCATGAACCCCACCGTGTCCAACGTACCAGTGAGGCATTGGAACGAGTCGGGCTGGCTGGCCGAGGCGACAGCTTCCCCGTCACTTTGTCTGGAGGTGAGCAGCAGCGTGTTGCAATCGCCCGCGCTATCGTGCACCAGCCACGCATTATCCTAGCTGACGAACCCACTGGCAACCTGGATGAACAAGCCGCTCACAATGTGTATTCATCGCTTGCTGAAGCGCGTGACCAATCGACTGTGATCATCGTTACCCATAGCATGGAATTGGCAAAGCGCTGCGACCGTCAGTGGCAGCTGCACCATCGCCAACTCGAGGCATGCTGACGTAGTTTTGAGAATTGTTCTACTTGCCTGGCTGCGGGACGTTAGCCGCGCGCCCCTGCAATCGACGCTGTCCGTTATCGGCATAGCATTGGGCGTCGCGGCAGTCATCGCGGTCGATGTTGCTAATTTCAGTGCCCGCGAGAGCTTTATCGCAGCAAGTTCCGTTTTAGAAGAATCTGCGACTCACAGCATCACCGGCGAAGTCAGCGATGAACTCTATCGGACGATTCGACTCAATACCAGGTATCCAGTCCAACCGGTTGTTCGCGGTCAGGTTAGCCTCGCTCCAATGGCCGACGTTGCAGCCACCATTTACGGAATCGATCCGATTGCAAATTTTCAATTCAACCGCGCGGCAGCCACCGCACCTGCCAGTTCACAGGAAACCAACCAACTGCTTGCCGAAGCCTTCACTGCATTCGCTACTGCCGACACCCTTGATCGACTGGGGGTCTGGATCGGTGACAGCATTGCGATGCGGTACGGACGCGACTACTATGACCTTCGCATAATCGGCTTACTCAACGCGGATACGCCGCTCCAGCAACAATCGCTTCGGTTCCTGTTCTTAACGGACATAGCTACGGCACAGACCCTACTGCAAAAACGGGGACAGTTGTCCGCAATTCAATTGCAGCTATCGTCCGATGATGAGTCGCACGGCATCATCGAAAGGCTTTTACCACCCGGCGCGATGTTGGAAGGAGGGTTGGGTCGGCAACGTTCAATTCAATCCATCACTGCAGCGTTTCAAACCAATTTGACCGCGATGAGTCTGCTTACTTTGCTGGTCGCAATTTTTCTCATCTATAACACCATGATATTCCTGGTATTCAGGCGTAAACCCATGATCAAGATACTGCGGGCACAGGGAATTTCGCGTGCTGAAATTGTCTACTGCCTGATCCTTGAGACCATAGCGCTCGGTACTGCAGCCTCAATCATTGGTTTCCTGAGTGGCATTCAACTCGCAAAATTTTTACTGGCCCTGGTCGAACGCTCAATCAACAATCTTTACTTTCCAATTGATGCCGGCTTTACTATGATCTCGACATCAGCCGTATTACTGGCATTACTGCTGGGTATTGGATCATCGCTCTTGTCTGTGCTGCCAGCATTGTACGAAGCATTGGGGGTGTCGCCGTCGTTTGGAGCCGCGCATCGCTCCAGACATGCCCGAAGACGCAGCCGCGTCTTTATCCCCATTTTAGCGAGTGCATGCTTCTCGCTGATCGGGGCCGCCATTTTGCAGATTCACTCAAGCAGCATCATCCTGGGATTTGCAGGAATTTACTGTGTTGTTGCCGCATACTTTTGCCTTGTTCCAATGTTCAGCAGGACAATAGGGCGAATTCTTCGCGCTATAGCCAAGCGATGCTTCGGCGTTCGCGGAATTCTGGCCAGCCGTGCGCTAACCATGACTGGCGGTAGAACATCTGTGGCGATTTGCGCTTTGTGCATTGCGATTTCAGCAACCATTGGAGTCGGAGTGATGATCAGCAGTTTTCGAACTGCAGTCGATGGATGGCTTAGCGACCGGATTAGCGCCGATGTTTATATTTCAACCCAGGGATATGGCGATCATTTGAGTCAGCAAGAGGTTGATGCGCTGCATGGATTGCCTGGGATACGCTCGATTGGTATTGCGAACTGGACTTGGTTGCAAGGCTCCAACGGACGCTCGCGAATATTCGCGGTTGATTATGGTGAAGACGCATTTCTGGGGTACCGGTTTAAAAGCCAATTAAGTCAAGTGTGGGATCAGTTTCGAGCCGGTGGGGTCATCGTTAGTGAACCTTACAGCTGGAAACACAGTGTTGGTACCGGTGATACTCTGGAATTCTGGAGCAATAATGCTATTGTCCATATGCCAGTGGTTGGCGTGTTTTACGATTACAGTTCGGATCGCGGTGTGGTTGCCATGCACCGAGATATTTATGTTGCGAGTTTCGACGATCCAACCATCACAACTGTGGCGCTTTACACTGAGCCAGAAACGAACCTGGATGGACTTGAGAATGCTGTCAGCAAATTACTTAAGTCACCGGACATAAATTTTTGGCGCGCTCGAGGGCTTCATGAAGCATCAATGGAGATTTTCGATCAAACGTTTGCGATTACAGCTGTATTGCGCACTCTTGCTGTTATCGTAGCAATTGTTGCAGTGGTATCGACACTGGCAATGATCCAGATCGACCGTGAACAGGAATTAAAGATTCAAACCGCAGTGGGTTTTACTGCTCGTGAGATTTGGCTGTCGGCCAACGCTGAAGCAGGTGTGATGGGATTAATTGCTGGACTGCTCTCAATTCCAATTGGTCTGCTATTGACGTGGATGTTGATTTGGGTGGTCAATCAACGTTCATTCGGCTGGACGATGCAAATGTTGATCGACGGCTCCATTTTAGTGGAGGCGGTCGTGCTGGCAGTCGTCGCGGCAATACTAGCTGGTATTGTTCCCGCGTGGCGGCTTGCGAAACAGGCACCCATTCCAACGGTTCAAGCGGAGTAGAAGTTGGCTCGTAAAACAACAGTTATTTTTGTCTGCACCATACTTGTTGTCACAACGGGAATATGGCTTGCAGCCTCTCCTCCTGATGCATTGGAAGACCAACAACCGCCTGACACGTCTCCACTCGGTGACATGTTACAAGGGAATTCGGACCATCAGTTTGAATCCGCTACAGAAATCAGACCATTGGAATTTCCGCAAGATCATGGACCACATCCAGCGTTTCAGACCGAGTGGTGGTATTTCACCGGTAATCTGACGAATGAAGTCGGTGCTCGATATGGTTATCAGTTCACGATTTTTCGACGGGCTTTGTCACGGGAACAGCCAGACCTTAATTCCGATTGGGCCACTAACCAAGTCTACTTGGCGCATGTTGGCATAACCGATGTGGAAACTGATACCTATTTGGTTGATGAAATGCTGAGTCGCGCTGTGTTGGATCTTGCCGGGGCCAAGGCAACCCCCTTTTCGGTGTGGGTGGGGAATTGGGTCGCTAATGGACTGCCCGGTGAATGCCAGGGTTGTTTGAATCTCAGTATTAAAGTGGAAACGCAAGATTTTGCATTTGACTTGGAGCTGAAAAGTGTCAAACCCGTAGTATTACAAGGTGAACAAGGGTTGAGTCGTAAAAGCGATACACCCGGAAATGCCTCGTACTACTATTCTCTGACTCGTCTGCATACCACAGGTGAGATTACCATCCGTGGCAGCACCGAAGCAGTGTCAGGGTCGAGTTGGATGGATCACGAATGGTTTTCGTCGGTACTCAATAGTGAGCAGGCAGGTTGGGACTGGTTTTCACTGCAGTTCAATGACCAACGCGAGTTGATGCTTTTTCAGATTCGACCCATTGATTTAGAACAGCAGCCATTTAAGTACGGCATTCTCGTTCAACCGGGAGGTGGTACCCAGGTGTTGAATGCGGATGAGATCGTACTGAATCCCATTAGAAAATGGCAGAGTGAATCCAGTCAAGCTCAATACCCGGTTCACTGGCAAGTCAATCTTCCTGAGATGGAGGTAATGCTCGATGTCGAAGCAATGGTCGACAGGCAGGAACGCGATGCCTCTTTTCGTTACTGGGAAGGTGCAGTCTCTGTGCGCGGTCATCAAGGCACCCAGCCAATAGCTGGGCTGGGTTATCTTGAAATGACCGGTTACTGATATTGGGATCGAAGCACTTTAGAGATTTGTACTACCTGTGAAAGAGTTAGAAACTATTTGGAAGATTCCGAGTGTAGATTTGAGAGCGGTTGAGTTGGGGTTGGTAAAAAACAACCTATCGATTTGAGTCACAATAAAGTCTCGAGTATCAGAACACGGACCAAAAAAATGCAAGCTGTTGGCAACCACCTTGTTGACAGCGGCCAGAAATGGCGCCTTGTAATCGGCATTTACATCCGCATCTTCCTTGAGCCCCATTATGCAGACTGACGGAAGTCTTTTTCTTGCGCTAGATCATAGCTGGCTTGCAGCCGCATCCAGAATTCCGCGTTACTCCAGCCGATGCTTTCTAAAGCCAACGCTATCGTTGGCGAAATACTGGAGTTGCCATTTATTAAACGTGATAAGGTCTGACGAGGGATACCCAGCCGTCTTGCTGTTTCACTGACAGTCCATCCAGATTCAGTCACGCTGTCGCGTATGCACGTTCCTGGATGAGGTGGATTTTTCATAATCATGTCGTTAGCCCTTTTTAATGATAGTCAACCAGATCTACATCGAGTGCTTCACTATCCTTGAAGCGAAAACGATCCTTACATTTTGCGATACTCTCACACTCCATTGCCCACTTCGATCACCGATGAGTAGATGTAGTTTTGATTCAGGTGTATCCATATCATTTGGGGAATGAGCTTGATCCAACTGAAACAATAATCGCCGAATCCGTGAAACCAAAGCCGCCGGCAGCTCACTCCTATCGCCCTTTTCATATAATTGTCGCAAGCCTATATGCTTGATCTTCATAACGAGAATTGATTTGCGATTGCATCTTTGCAACGAGCAATTATGCCGACCTAACCACTGCTATGGATAGGGGAGTTGTACGGGTTTGAGGTAAATGTAACCACATCGGGAAACTCGGCAGCCATATATCTGCTCACACATGAACCTGATTGCTTGATTTTTAATACGATCACCCCAAATTGATGTTTTTAGGTGATCTTGCGGATTCCGCTTTCTTGCTCCAATCAACACGGTACATGATGACATTTCAAATCAAAAAAATTCTAATCCCAGTTGGCTTGGCCATTGCTATCGCGGCTTTTGGTGTGACGGGATATCTCCTTTTTAGTGAGCAAGACAGCACCAAATCTTACGCACAAGAATCTCCGCTGATGATTCCTCCTCTGGTAGACAGCCGTGAAGTTGGAAATGGGGTCCAACTGTTCATACAGGATAGCGATCACGAATTTTTTCAGGGCATTAAAAGTGCCACTAAAGGCTTCAGCCAATCATATCTAGGACCAACAATTCGTTTGTACAAAGGCGAAGCGACGCACATTAGTTATACAAATCGAACTGATGAACCGACCACGGTTCATGGTCATGGTTTGCATGTGGAAGGAAGCGTTGACGGCGGCCCACAGAGTGAGATCCTTGCAGGCGAAACCAAGACTTTCGTCTTGCCTATAGTGCAGGAAGCCGGCACAAGTTGGTATCACCCCCACCTGATGGGGAAAACTGCTGATCACGTCCATGCTGGATTGGCGGGTCTGTATCTGATTGAAGATGAAAATTCACAAACCTTACCGTTGCCGAAAGACTACGGCATCAATGACATTCCGCTGGTGGTGCAAGACCGTACATTTGTAGCGGGCCAAATGCAACCCTATTCAACGAATAACGATCAAATTATGGACGGGCTAAGAGAAGAGACTTTGGTGGTCAACGGCACTATCAACGCGCATCACACTGTGCCCGCCGGTTGGGTGCGTATAAGATTGCTTAACGGTTCCAATGCCCGATTCTACCGTTTCTTTTTTACCAATAATGAGCCATTCTACAAAATTGCCACCGAAGGTGGTTTTTTAAATCGGCCAGTGGGAATAACAGAACTAATCATGTCGCCTGGTGAGCGCAACGAGATTATGATCGACCTTTCAAGCCACGCTTCAATGGACTTAATGGCAGAATTCTTGCCGGCTGATCCACAGGGCATTGGCTTTGCTGCGGTCGAAAACCCGTTAGAATTTGGAGAATTTTTAACTGCAATACTCCCTCAAACAAATCCTGTACAGCGTGTGGTAGCACTGCGAACCGATGCAACAAAATCAGCACAAGGCAGCCTTCCTGACAAGTTAAACAACATTGACTATTACAGTCAGGAAGATAGACAAATCGCGGTAAAACGAACGTTTACCCTCGATATGGATATGGCTGATGATAGTGGCCCGATCAACGATGAGAATATGCTCAGTATTAACACTCAACCGATGAATATGGGTGTAATCAATGAACGCATTAAAAAAGGTGATCTGGAACTTTGGACCATTACGGCTGAAATGATGCCTCATCCATTTCATGTTCATGGAGTATCTTTTCAGATACTGACCCACAACGGACAATTACCTGCCGAGGAAGACCGGGGGTGGAAAGATACTGTGATTGTGACTGCAGAACCAACCGAAATCATAATGCGCTTCAATCACACCGCTACTGATGAATTCCCCTATATGTTTCACTGTCATATTCTTGAACATGAAGATGCTGGAATGATGGGGCAATTGACCGTTTTGGATTAACTGTGCTTTAGGCTACTGCCAGCCCTTATCCGATGCGCCTTCCCCAACTTTTCTTTGCAGTCGCAGCGCAAAGGTGTGTTCTTTACGTTGTTTTCCGAGGTGTTACCCGACACTGGCGTTGTCGTACCAGCCTGACACCTCGCCGCGCGCTGTGTTTGTGTGAGTTTGTTTCCGGACTGCAGCCTGAAACGCCTCCATACTCTCTGAGATACCATCCCCGGCATGGCGGAATTCCTCCGGAATTGCGCGTTGACGCACTTTTGCTCGCTGCAGTAGCTCGCGTCTGAAATGCTCTTCCTCGTCGGGGTCCGCATCAGATCCCCACTGGGCTTCATTGAACGTCGCCAAATCTGAGTCCAGGCACGCCTTGAATTCCCGGAGAATGGTCTGCTGACGCGTTAGCTTCTCGCAGTGATAACCCATGGCGGCCAGGCGGACCGCTAGCGTCAACAGTTGCGGATGGTCCTTAGAGACTTTGGCTATGTAGCGCGAAAAAACCGGTAACTGGTCCGGCGTAAGGCGCCGCCGTATCCCCATGATACTCAGGTACAGCAGGTGCTCGCTCGCCGGTTTATAGATGTGTGGTACGGGCTTGAGGTTTTCCAGCAGCTTCAGGCAGCGGTCAAAGTAGTTCGTAAGCGTCGAATCGTAGATGGTTCCGACGACTCGGAGGTACCCTTCCACAAGCGTCTTGGGGTCAATCTGCGGCTTGAAGTTCAGGGCAGTGGCATCGATTTCGACAGGTTTTTCCAGTAATCGGTTCTCGCGCTCCAGCCGGGCCCACAGGTTCGTTCCCTTAAGTGCGGTCAACAACCCGACCAGCGCGATCGGTATCCCAGCTTCCTGGATAAACTCGATCTGCGCATCAAACGCGTTTTCGTCATCTTCGTCGAGACCGAGGATGAAGCCGCCCAGAACAATCATTCCTTTTTGCTGAATCTTACGAACGGACGTGTACAGGTAGTGTTCATCGCGCGCGTTTAAATTCTGAGGTTTCTTCATCTTCTTAAGCGCGTTTGGGTTGGGCGTTTCGATGCCCAGGAAGACTGCGTCGAAGCCGGCGGCGATCATGTCATCCATCAGGTTGTTCATCCGAACGAGATTGACAGTCGCTTCGGTGAACAGCGTGTACGGATGGCCACGTTCCTGCTGCCATTCAGCGATCACCGGGAGGAGTTTCGTAACCTCGCGCCTATTGCCGATGAAGTTGTCATCGACCAGAAAAAGCGGGCCCCGCCAACCTAGCTCGTACAGGCGGTTGAACTCGGCGATCATCTGTTGCGGGGATTTCGTTCGGGACACGCGGCCGTACAGTTTCGTGATGTCGCAGAACTCGCAGTCAAAAGGGCATCCCCGCGAAAACTGGAGACTCATCGAATGATACTCGTTCATATCGATGAGGTCATAACGGGGCACCGGAGATAAAGTCACGTCCGGTCTTCGCGCAGCTCGATAGACCGCGCGTGCAGTGCCGCATTCCAGGTCATGAAGGAAGGTTTCGAAGGTTTCCTCAACCTCATCCAGGATGAAATGATCGATGCCCACCAGTTCCTCGTAGAAGGTGGTCGGATGCGGTCCACCGGCGATCACAGAAACATGCGCGCGGTTGCAGCGCTCCACAACCTGTTCAAGCGAGGGACGTTGCGAAATCATAGTCGATGTGAACACCAAATCCGCCCACTGTAGGTCGGAGTCTTCGAGTGGTGTCACGTTGAGATCAATCAGGCGCAGGTTGTACCGGGACGGGAACATCGCGGCAAGGGTGAGCAAGCCGAGCGGTGGAAATGCAGCCTTGATCCCCAGAAGGTCCAAAGCGTAGTTGTTACCCCAGTAAGTAGGCGGGTGCTTCGGGTAAATGAGGAGTGCGTTTGGCATCGTTCGCGAGCTATTCACAGACTGTCCAAAATAATAATAATCGTAAGTTGAGTTAAAGCACTCTGTCTACTTTTCTGTGGGATTTAACACCATGCGAGTAAACTACCGTGCTCAATGTATAGCGACAGTACGGATGAGACAATGCGTCAATCAGGACAGACGTGGGTTCGCGATGACAGAACATATTCCACTGCGCACTTGGAAAGGCAGGCTAATTAAATATTGGTTTCATTAAAACACTATTTTAAATTTTAATTAAACGATATCATAGAAAACATTAATTAAAACCCAATGACTGTAGATGTTCTTATTTAACATCCACCTTTAATTTTGGATGCAGGAGTATAGAATATCATGCAACATCCGCAATTGGGAAGATATGAGAATTTGTCACATGACGCAGAGCAAGTGCGAGCATTAATTCCTGATCCTCTTCCACCCAAGGTGCCTGTAAATATGACACAACTGCAAAAGTTGTTGGATTTCGCATTGGTTGCTTTGGGTAGGCTCGACAGCATTACCACGCTCTTACCTGATCCATTGTTTTATCTGTCCGCATATATTCGAAGAGAAGCAGTTCTGTCGTCTCGAATTGAGGGTACGGTTTCAACGATCTCTGAAGTATTGCAATTTGAACTCAGTCGAAACAGTAAGAAATCTACAAATGACGATTTAATTGAAGTCGCAAATTACGCAAACGCCCTTGCATATGGAGCGAAGAGAATGTCAGTAGACGATTTTCCATTAAGCAATCGTTTGATCAAGGAATTACATGCCAGATTATTACAGTCCGGTCGCGGCAGCCAAAAGGATCCTGGACAATTCAGACGTTCCCAAAATTGGATAGGTGGCACCCACCCCGGTAATGCTCACTTTGTTCCTCCACCGCCACATCATGTTGAAGAATGCATGTCTGATTTGGAGAAATTTATTCATGCAGACATTCCATCGATGTCCGGACTGATTAAGACAGGACTTGTCCATGCACAATTTGAGACCATTCACCCGTTTCTTGATGGAAACGGAAGAGTTGGGCGGTTATTGATCGCTCTTCAACTGCAACACGAAGGTCTGTTAAAACAGCCCTTGCTTTACATTAGTCTGTATATCAACAAACACCGAGACCGATACTATCAATTGTTAGATGAGGTCAGATCCGAAGGACGATGGGAAGGTTGGCTAGCATTCTATTTGACCGCAATATCAGAAACAGCCAATGATGCCGTGTCTGTAGCAAAACAGCTTTCTTCCCTGTTTGCGAAAGACCAGGAACGAATTCGCAAGTTCGGCGCGCACAAGGGCTCGGCCTTGAAAATTCATCGTATTTTTCAATCGACACCAATCCAAACTATTTCTAATATAGCTAAACTCACAGGATTAACATATCCGGCTGTAGCAAATGGTGTCAAACTGCTTGAGAAATCAACCATTGTCAAAGAGTTAACAGGAAAGCAGCGATACAGAATCTATGCGTATTCCGATAATATTGCGCTGTTGAGTGATGATTCTCCAACTGAAAGGTAATGGTCGTTCCACAAAGGAAATTGACCCTCCGATTGAAGTGGTGCTAAAGCGATTCAAAGTCAAACGAGACTGCTGTCACCTTTTTCGATTTCGAATTTTAGTAATTTGCCCATCAATTCTAATCGACACATGAAGCAATTCAACTGCTGATGTTGATGCGCGATTACGTGATTCTACTGCGCGCTCGGGTCCGGTATCCGAAATATGTGGTTATTGCAAGACCACGCTTATGAAGCGATTTCGACAACGTAGGGATAGTGGACGCTAGCTACTAATCTGCAAGGAAATATTCAACAGAAATAAAGAAACGCCCCTTGCGGGGCGTCGGGCCAGCGGTACTAGCGCTGGCGGGGTTAGTGCCTGATAATATAGTGCAATTAAAACAATTTTTTTGATCAAGTATTGTCGATTCTATGCAAAGTGTGATTGTATCTGTTAACGGGTTCAAAACGAGTAAATGGCGCAGTTGCTATTGTTTGGATTTTCATAATCCGTATGGCATCAAATAAGTGAGACTGGGATTCACCGCCTTTCCTAACAAAACCTACTTAAATGGAAAAATTCATCTATCGAAAATGTTTATTGGAGGCTACACTGGTCAGACAACTGTGTACGCGTTCGAACCGGCCTGCAACAGTACGTCTTTGCATCCATCTGGGCATCATTGCCGCGGGTGGTTGGACCGTTTCGCTCGTTGATTCCACTTGGTGGCTGTTGCCCGCCTGGTTTATTTACGGAACGGCGCTGGCTTTTCTGTTTGCACCTTTACACGAATGCATTCACCGTACTGCATTTCGAAGTCGCTTGCCAAATGAAATCGTCGCCACCGTTACTGGTTTCATATTGCTTTTGCCAGCACGGTACTTTCGCGCATTTCATTTTCAACATCACCGGTTTACCAACGATCCAGAACGCGATCCGGAACTGCAAACGGCCAAACCAAAATCAACGCTTCAATACATCTGCTCAATGAGCGGTCTTGGAACCTACTGGTGGCCCCAGATCCGTACGCTCATCAAACACGCCAGCGGACGAGTTGACGAACCGTTCATTGAAGGAACTGATCAATCAATAATCACTTTAGAAGCGCGCTTGCATCTCGGTGCTTATGCATTGATACTGGGTGCATCAATTCTGTTCCAAACCAGTGCCGTTCTCACGTACTGGTTGATTCCAATCATGCTCGGTATGGTTTCGCTGCGTCTATTCTTGCTCGCGGAACACACCGGTTGTGAGTTGAGCGATAACATGCTGCAAAATACGCGAACAACATTGACCAATCCGATAGTCAGGCTGATTGCTTGGAACATGTCTTATCACTGTGAACACCACGTTTATCCGGCAGTTCCGTTTCATCAACTGCCAAATTTACACCAACACCTCAAGAGTCAACTGGGCATCATTGCAAAAGGGTACCACCAGTTCCATTTGGAATTTCTGGACTCAATTTAAATACCTTGGAATCACCTCAAGTTGGCATCTTCCAGCAGAGCATCGATATCGAGGCAGGACTCCAATTCCTCTGCCAATTCATCAAGTGCTTCCTCCACGGAGTCTCGATAATGTAAATCGGAGGCTGTCCCCTGCCGAAGATCGTTCAACCAGGCGGTTCGAAACGCATCGCTCCAAAAAAGTCCGTGAACATAACATCCGATGACGTTGCCATCTGCATTGACAGCACCATCTTCGCCACTACCGGTACGAATGTACCGTCGACAGGTATCGCCCCCGGCCGTCTGTCCCATGTGAATTTCATAGCCGGTTACGGGTTGTCCGTTACTCAAGCACTCGCCCGTCAAGGGTCGCACGGTCTTATCTGTTAGCATGTCGGTCTCCACATCCAACAATCCTAAACCAGCCGCTTCCTCCGGAGGCCCTTCGACTCCCTGTAGGTCACGAATTTTGCGACCCAAAATTTGATATCCGCCACAAACACCCATCACCACACCCCCTGTCCTGGCATGTGCGATCGTATCGTGATCCCAACCTTGCTCGCGCATGAATCGAAGATCGCCCAACGTTGATTTTGTACCCGGTAGTATGATGACATCTGAATCTCGGGGAATTGGCGTACCCGGAGGAACAAAAACGAGTTCAACGTTGTGCTCCATACGCAGTGCGTCAAAATCATCCGAATTGGCAATTCTGGAAAGCATGGGTACAGCAATCTTCAAAGCACCTGTATCGCGACCCTGCGCATCTTTCGATATCTGTTCCATTGCGACCGCGTCTTCGTGCGGCAGTCGGCGCACAGCTTTCAGCCAGGGAATAACGCCGCGGCAGGGCCACAAAGTTCGCACTTCGATATCGCGTTTGCCATCGTCAAATAACCGAATGTCACCGCGAAATTTGTTCACGATAAAACTCTTTACGAGCGCAACATCAGCATTGTCGAGCACCGCCTTGGTACCAACCAAAGATGCAATCACACCTCCGCGTTCAATATCCGCCAGCAGGCAGACAGGTACTTGTGCCTGTGTTGCAAAGCCCATGTTGGCGATATCTCTTTTCCTTAGATTGGTTTCTGCAGGACTCCCTGCACCTTCTACAAGAACGAGATCGTATGTACTTGATAATTTCTCGAAACTATCCATTACAGGTGCCATAAGGCTCTGTCTTTGGACCATGTAGTCTTGGGCACCCAGGTTGGAAACCGCTTGGCCATGAACAACGACTTGTGCTACCTGGTCCGATTGAGGCTTGAGTAAAACCGGGTTTAAATCGACCGAAAGTTCAACACCGGCAGCATGTGCTTGTAAGGCTTGCGCTCGACCGATTTCACCACCGTTCGGGCAAGCGGCGGCGTTGTTTGACATATTTTGTGGTTTAAATGGTGCGACACTGATGCCGCGGTTTCGAGCCACCCGGCACAAGCCAGCCACCACAATTGATTTTCCGACATCCGAGCCGGTACCCTGGATCATTAAGGACGGGCTTTTCACAGCTGCAAATTCTAATTCCGGTTGAAATTAACTTTTTCCATTACCGACCCACTCTTCATGCATTCCATTGCCTTTGCGTGTTGATCGCGCTACCGCTGGCAAGTCGCATAATCCGGATTACGCCATACTTGCGCATCGATGACCGATAAGGGTTCAAGTCCCAAAATTTCGTCACCAAGCTTCTCGGCCATCATAATGGTAGGACCATTGGTATTACCATTCGTCACAAATGGCATAATCGATGCATCCACCACGCGCAGGCTTTGTAACCCGTGAACCCGAGCTTGAGCATCAACGACCGCGCCGTTATCCACACTGGTTCCCATCGGCGCAGTACCAGAAAGATGCCATTGGGAAGCGCAGTATGAATTGAGAAAATTGTCAATTTCCCCGTCGCTTTGCACGACTGAACCTGGAAATATTTCATCTCCGCATAATCCCTTGAATGCGGGTTGCTCAACCAGTTCGCGCACCAGCCGAACTCCTGATCTCAGTCTATTTCGATCACGGACATCCTGCATGTAGTTGACCAAGATGCGCGGCGGGCAAAACGGGGCAGAACTTTGCAACTCAACATGACCGCGACTGTACGCACGCATCAGGCCGATATGTATCTGGAATGCATGTTTCGGAATGACCTCCCATGTCTGGTTGTCTACCGCTAAGGGTGTAATCGTCAGCTGAATATCCGGGTAGTCCACTCCCGCAGCAGAGCGAATGCACGCAACCGTTTGAAAGTGATTGGATGCACAAATACCCTTGCGCGTGATCAACCAGCGAAGTCCAGCAGCAGTACGTCCGACAATTCTGGTCTTTGGCCAGAGACTGACCGGTTGCAGACACTCGAATTGCATGACAAAATCCGGATGGTCGTTCAAGTTCTGTCCGACACCGGGAAGGTCCAGCACAACATCAATGCCGAGCTCGCGAAGATGCGCCGCTGGCCCTATCCCGGATAGCATCAGAATCTGTGGGGTTCCAATCGCACCTGCAGCGAGTATGGCTTCCTGTCGCGCATGCACTAAAGTTGACTGGCCGTGTCGAGAGTAAGTCACCCCATTGGCACGACTGTCTTGAATATTCAGTTTCTGTACCTGCGCATTGGTCACAACAGTCAAATTGGAGCGGTCGCGAGCACGGTCTAGATAGGCGCGCGCCGTACTCCAACGTTCACCGCGATACACAGAGGAGTCCAACGACCCAAATCCCTCTTGCATATAGCCGTTGATATCATCGGTCAACGGATAGCCTGCCTGTTCCCCGGAATTCAGAAAAGCTTGATCCACAGGATTGTCTGCCAGTGCGCGTTGAACATGCAGCGGTCCGCCACCGCCTCGATAATCATCCGAGCCACCGGAATAGGTCTCCATCCGTTTGAAGTAGGGCAGTACATTTGCATACCCCCAGCCTTCGCACCCCGCTTGCTGCCAGCCATCGAAGTCCATTGCGTGGCCGCGGATGAACAGCATGCCATTGATCGACGAAGATCCGCCTATTGTCTTACCGCGATCATGCTTCAGCTGACGATCATTCAACTCAGGCTCCGGCTCACCCAAAAAAGCCCAGTTGTGCCTTGTACTGTTGAGATTTGATAACACAGCCGATGGCATTTTCAACGACAGCACGTTGTCTTCGGAGCCAGCCTCAAGCAACAACACCTGATTTTGAGCATTGGAACTCAGCCTTTCAGCGAGCACACATCCGGCAGAACCCGCACCAACGATGATATAGTCGAACTTCATTTCAATGCGACCAACTCACTGAGTGTGATTCCTTCGTCGCCGCATGACTCGGCATCTGTATATTGAATAGCAGAATCAAGCCAGTGCAAATCCTCAGTATTGAGGATTGATGATCCACTGTTCGTAGACAAGTTGTACGCTGGGACGCTGCACAACCGTGTCCGCGATCCGCATCACATTGGGAAATTCACCAACTAACGGATGCCCTTTAATTGCACGCAGCCAAGTGGTTAGCATGAATAAATAAATATCTGCGATGCTGAACCGATCGCCAAGCATCCATTGGCTGTCACCAATTTGATTATCGATCACGCGCCAGGTTTCGCGTAGACGCCGATTACCGCGCTGCTGCGCACTTGGCTCATCAGCCGGTGAGTCGACAAAACGCTCCGGGTAATAAGTCAGTTGATAGGCATTCTGTATGGAGTTGGAGAAATAAACCAGCGTTTGTAAATAGCGCGCTCGAGCCGGGTCAGCTACGGCAGGTGCCAACCGGGCTTCGGGATGTCGGTCGCCCAAAAATACAGCAATCGCAGCACATTCGTACATCGCACCTCCTTCCCACAACAAAACCGGTACCCATCCATTTGGATTGATTGCCAACTGCTCAGGTGGGCGAGGTTTGTCCATATCCACTGTGGTCTGGATCAGTTCATAAGGTGCGCCTATCTCTTCCAGTATGACTCGGACACCCATGGAAGCGCTTTTAGGCGCATAAAACAGCTTATACATCTTTGTCAACCTACTTCAATTATCGGAATCAGGATTAGGACGGCAGTACACTTCCACTTCGTTGCATTATGTACTGATCCGCGATCAATACGCGCACCCTTGATTTGTCGAGTGCAGCAAGGCACTTGACGCGACACTTGGTTCACATGCGTCGCGGTCAGACTTGTGGGTGATTTGGGCGTTTCAACCATCCTGCACAAGTCAAAATGAATGGCACGCACGAACCTTATATATCAATGCAATTGCTTACTTTGACAGGTTATTATTTTTCCACCATCCGATCGGCAATCGCTACGATGCGGTACATCTCACGCAATACCGGCTTTTCTATGAGCTTTCCGTCGATCACGACAAGGCCGGTGTCAGCGGCTTTGAATTCGGCAATAATCCTTCGCGCGCGGGCAATCTGATCCACAGTTGGTGTGAATACTTCATTTAACGCTGCGATTTGCTTGGGATGGACCGCGCCTTTACCGGCAAACCCCATATCGCGTGCCCGTTGCGCTTCAACTCGCATACCCTCTGGATCATTCAAATCGAGATAAGGAACATCGATTACGTCCAAACCAGCACTTGCCGCAGCATGTACCACTCGAGAACGCGCATACAACAACGGTTCCCACGCATTCTTACAGCGTAATTCCGCAGCCATGTCGACACCCCCGAAAAACAGTGCTTCAATTCGCTCACAACAGTGCGCAATGTCATAAGCGGCTTCCAACCCTTGATTGGTCTCAATAATGACATGCAATGCCGTGTCGTGACCTGCTTCAGCTAACAGGTTATCCAGTTGCACAACCTCATCGGGTGCACGAACCTTCGGCATCATCAACGCAGGGGGTGGCGTTTCACTGGTCAAAATAGCCTGCACATCCGCAATTCCAAATCGCTCTCGTATTGAGTTGATGCGTACGATCCTCTCAACGCCATCATTCGCCTGAGGATACTGAAAAAGTTCAAGTGTTCGCGCGCGTGCAACATCTTTGTCTTTCGGGGCGATACCATCTTCCAATTCAACACAGACGATGTCGGCTCCTGATGCCAGCGCTTTGGGATACATCGCTGGTCGCAAACCCGGCGTAAAGATAAACGACCGGCGCGCGCGAGGTATTCGTTCTGTCATACCGTTAACTCTCTTCGGTCTGCTGATTTGCTATGAATCGCTTTGGTGCGACGGGACTACGAAACCTGCTACGATTGCCGATACATTATGTGTCTGGACGCGGCGGTATGGATCGGTCGATACCACGGACGATTTTCTTTTCCTGATCAAAAAAGGGCAATTCAACCACCCTGCCTTCGTGAGTACTGCCATCGGGTAAGCGTATGGACAGCACTTTTCCAACCCATTGCCCTGGTGCATTGAACCTAACATACCCGATGCCAAGTTGTAACGTCGGAGATGGAACCCCTGCGGTAATGCGACCGACAATCCTGTCACCATCCACCACCTGACTGCCAGCAGCTGGAGTTTCGGTCGAACAAGTCATACCAAACAGGCAGGACCGAGTATCTTTGCCAAGCAGCGCATCACGTCCAATGAAATCACCCTTGTTCATATCAACGAATGGTGCCAACCCCGCTTCAAAAGGCGTCATTGTGGTGTCCATGTCGGTCAGGTTCCCCAAAATCCCACCTTCAATGCGCCGCACAGTTAGTGCCCGTGTTGATGAGAACCGCATCCCATACGGATCACCGCAACCCATCAGAAAATCCCACAGTTGCAAATGGTCTGTAGTTGCTCCATTGCAATAAATCTCGTATCCAAGTTCATTGGTAAATCCCGTGCGCGAAACATAGAGATTTTGCCCACCAATATTAAAATAACCTGAGCGGAAGTATTTCATGGTGTCATCGATTACACCACCCGAAGCTACGTTCATAATTACCATCGACGCTGGCCCCTGAATCTGAATCACACGCGAACGGGGATCAGTGATAGTGACGTCAAATCCACCGCTATGAGCCAGTAGCCACGTCTCAAATGGACCGTCAGCCTGCACATACCAAAAGCGATTCTCGCTAAGTTTGAAAACCACCCCGTCCATGAAGATTCCACCTTGCGGTGTGCAGGCGATGGCGTAATACCCGCGCCCTTCACGCATTGCAGCAACATTGCGCGAAAGAACCTTGTCTAGAAACGGCACGGCATCTGCACCGGATATTTCGATGGGTTTTTCGGGCACATCAAAAATGAGTGCCTGCTGGCGCAAACACCAGTAATATTCAAGCCAATCCTCTCCCATGAATATGGGGAAATAACGCCCTGCATAAACGCCACGCACCATATTTGGACTGTCAGTGCGTTCGATAAATGGAGACTCTTCAAAACGGCGTGCGCTGATTGCCACAGTGTTTGTCAGGTCTGACGCTTCTTGCAAATTGCTCACGTGTGATTTTCCTCGCAAATGGTTGAAATCTCAAGCCCGGTGATTATATGGGGTTGGCAAACGGTAATGGGTGGCTACATTTTTCCAAGGCCTTAATTACAACAAAAATTCAAACGTGGAAGGAATGTTATTCAAATTATTCAGCACTATATATAATCGCTGATAGTAGTGGTTCCCACTAATGGGAAGCAATATGGAACAGGGTAAGGTTGACAGCAACCGATGCCTTGGCTGCCCCCGCAACTGTATGCGGATAGTGACGCTCGTTAACGCCACTGGGAAACTGGGAAGGCTGAGCACTAACTTAGACCCGCGAGCCAGGAAACCTGCCACTGCCAGCGTTACCCAACCACCGAACGGGGTGTTCAGGTGGGACGGAAACCCGTTTTCGGTGGCGCGCCAATTTGTAATTTGAAAAATTGCAAAGTGACACCGTAATATGGGATATCAATCTTACACAGTCGCTCCGCAGGATCCAGCAAATCAGCTGCCTGAGCGAGTCTACGTCTCCACTTTAATTTCAAGTGGGATAGACCCCACTGCCGCGCATTCTCGCGAGAATCGTAAACGCAACAATTGCTTGCAGATCTCGTGAACTCGAACCGAACAAAACAACTGGTTCTTTGTGTACTTTTATCTGTATTGGTGCATGCAGGGCTCGCAGCTACTTTCGTAAATGCACTCAGACATACACCCGCCCAGCTTGAACACATCAGACCGATTCAGGTATCGCTAATTCAGGATAACTTGAACACAGTTGGCGATTCGGCATTTGACTCTGACGGCCCTGTGTCTGATCAATCGGTAGTTGAGAGTCAGGTCAAGGTTGAAGCCGTTGACTCAGAGAATAATTTCAATCAAGTCAATCTTGAAGCGCGTGATGCGTCACCTGTTAATTTTTCAGCTATCGAAGGTGAGTTTTCGAGGCAAGAAACTGAAACAGTCGCGACCGTTGAAAACCCGGTGGAAAAATCCGCTGGTACCAAAAAGCCAATTCATCCTATCCATCGAATCGAAACGGTTGACGAGATTATCAACCATGAAGTAGCAGTATCAGCTGCGATTTTGCCAGTTGAGCCACGCTACACCGAAGAAACGATGTCCACCGCTGCTACCGCAGATTACGCCGCAAAGGTAGACCGGCCGATCGATGAAAGCGATAACACCGCATTGCAACTCAACAGTCTGCCAGAAACAATCGCTGATTTGACACCACCTGTGAGTGCTGAACCTGTCAAATCTAATTCGGGTGCTGAAAGCATATTGTTTGAACCTGTAACTGCGGAACCGGTGAATTTGGTAAACGTTGCAGAAATAAACGTTGCTTTGCCATCAGTTGACCCCGAATTTGATCTGTCTGCTGTCGTCGAATTACCAACGACACCTGAATTGCCACCCACAACTAAACAACCACCCAAGAATACGCAAAGTTTCGAAGCATCACAGCCATCAAAACAAGAAGCCAAAACTGACTGGGATCAGTTGGTACAAGCATTACCTCCCAATTTCGACGAATTACACGAACCAATTCCTGTTGAAGAAGAGCACTCCCCAAGTGCAGTCGCCCAAACTACTTCATCGCGCACCAGCCAAATTGAATTTGTTGATTTTGACGGTGAGTTCGCACGTTGGACTAAAACCGAACAGGAACCAGATGCAACGTTTGAACAAAGTCGGCCGCCGAAATCCATGGTGCAAATAGAAAAACGAGCTCTCTCGAATGAGTTTGAGGCCGATCACATCGCGGGGCTATTACCCCACCCGGAGATTCCAGTCGACATCTCGTCAGGCAGTACGGCACCAGCGGATGAAATTGACGTGACAGACACTGTGTTTATTGAGCCCGAAATTCAGATTGCCAGCCTTATTGATTTGGATGCTCAGATACCGCAATTGGCCTGGCCTGAGTCCGATGTACCCGCTGTTACCGAGTCCGACCTTACCCGACAAATATCACCTGTTGAACAGAATACGACAGCTGCTAAGAAGGGTTTGAAAAAACCGGACAGAAATTTACTTGTTCGAACCGCTCTCCAAACCCAGTTTGAATCGGAGCCGGAGACAATCGTCGAGTCAAAACCTATGTCTACACAAACCGATACAAACCTCCCAATCAAGGCAGATGCCGATCAGCTTGCAGGAATTTTGCCACAGCCAGAACTGCTGGAGGATGTAGCGGTTAAATTATTATCGCCATCCTCTGAAATCAACGCAGGAGATGTTGCGCCAGTTGATTGGGGCCTCGAAGTGATCGCGGAGGTAGATTTTGATGCCCAGGTTCAGCAATTGGCGTGGTCCGAATTTGAGGAAATTACTGTTAGCCAACCAGAAATACCTGCAGAGCAAGAACCGGTCGCGCCATTGGCTACGAACAATAATGAAGAATTAATCGAGAGCTTGGTGCCCCAAGCAATCGAAGTTGACGAAACTGCGCTTGCCAAAGCTGATGAACCCAATCTCAAAGCCGATGAACAAAATGTGCCGCCGAAGCAATCGAAAGATCGGAGCTTGAGTTTAAGCGAAAATGAAATGCACGCTGTTCAGACAGCCGCTGTGTCTGAAGCGGCACCGAAAACCAATCAGGATTTGAAACGAGATCCTGATAAAGCAATTTCTGCTTCAGCCCAGACTGTTCCACAGACTTTACCGCGGGATACACAGCAGCAATCTGACAAGTCGCAACAACAGGCGGCACTCGGCGGCGCTTCGCAGGAATCAAAACCCCGGTTTGGAGTTCGTGGCCTGCCAAATCCGGCACCGCGGTATCCACATAAATCTCGTGCAAAAGGCGAACAGGGCAAGGTTGTTTTGCGAGTTGTGGTCAATCGTAAAGGACGCGCTGATGAAGTGACAGTTGTCCAATCCAGCGGCTACGCCCGGCTGGACAAGGCTGCCAGAAAGGCGGTTAGAAAATGGAAATTCCAACCAGCACAGAAACATGGGCGTTCGACACGTGGGGTCGTTCAGGTGCCGATTTCATTTGTGCTGGAAAACTCGTAACTAAATTCCATGGTTCAATTGCATATGTCTCAATAAAAAGAATCAATCACAGAAAAAGTTTCAAATTAAAATAGTGCCCACTGTTTGAGGTGTTTGCTGCTGAGTCGGTCCGAATTCCATGCAGCACTTTAAATGGGAAGTTTGGTGAGTGAAGCCCAAGTGTCGGATTTGCGCTTCACAATTCCAACGCTGCCCCCGCAACGGTGATCAGCAACGATGCTGTAAGTCCGGAACCGCCCTCCTACAGGCCAGAATGTATCGTTTTAGCGGAGGGCTTGAACGTGGCGAATCCAAAAATCCCGCCCCCTGAGTTCCTCCTTTTTTGCGCTACCGCTCTTTGGCGTTGACAGGATGAATTACAACTGCAGTAAAACCAATTTATCTCACAGGCCCGCGCTATCGCGCTTGCCGCTGACCGGCTGCCGGGTGTTCGCAATTTTGTTTTTCGCCTTTATCCCGAGCATCGCCGCAGCAACAACCATTGCCGGTGCCGTATCTTCAAGAAACGCAGCAGACACTGTAACAGGTGCTCATCAATTCCTGAAATCGCATCCTTCGCAGCTTCTGAAACTTAAAACAACTGATCAGTTTGTTGAAATGTCGCAGCAAAAGCAGTGGCTGGAGTCCGCCGATCTGGTTTTTGCGGGTGGAGTATTCGGAGTTGCTGGTGAAAATCTAATTTCATCGCTTAAACAACACTGGATTAAGAACTTTATCGCGGTTCATTCGGATCGTAATTTAGTGAAACTTTCCCAACTGGGCGGACGATCTGTACTAGATGGAGCCGACCTGGATCAACTAATGGTTGCTCCGTCATCGACGCTGACCCCAATACATGGACTGTTGAGCTGCTTGAAAAACATAGTAAGTACCGACAGTGGCTAATAGCAAGATTATTTTGAAGCCAATGCACAATCGATTGAACAGGGCCACGAGCTACCGGAAATGACTCAGAGCGGCGAACAGGGAGGTGCTGGAATGGTTTCTGTGGGCCAAGTTTTTCAGGATCCAGAAACAGGGAAATTAATTTTGCTGAGGCAGTAGATTTGCTTATTGGAAACGAGACACCGCTTTAGCGAGTGATTCAAGACTCGGAGAAGAGGGAGTTAAGGTGACCAATCGGTGATTGATTTAAGTTACGAACCAAATAGTTTTTATTTTTACTTTTTTTTGACAATTATTCTTTCTTTGTACAAGGTGTTTGTTGCCCGTGATCGGTATTCAAGGCGACAGATTAAATGGGAAGTTTGGTGAGCAAAGCCAGCGAAACGAAAGCAGGTTTCACGATTCCAACGCTGCCCCCGCAACGGTAATCAGCATATGATGCTGTGAGCCCGGAACCACCCTTGTACAAGCCAGAACTATTTCATATAGCGGAGGGCTTCTATGTGGCATTTCAAAACTCGACAAACTGAAAGTATTTCTTTTACCCAATTGTGCTTATTTGGCGGAAGCAGAATGCGTTTCGGCTGTTCAGTGTTGTTGGCGTTTATGTTGACAACCCCGATCGCACTCGCACAAGATTCGAATGACGACGAAACCGAACTCGAGGAAGTTGTCGTAACTGCGACTCGAATACCGACGCCGCTAGCCGATACTTTATCTTCTACCGCAATTATTACAGCCGAAGATATTGAGCGGCTCAAGCCGCGAGATTTTGGCGATTTACTTGGTCGCATGAGTGGTATAGGATTCAGAGACAGCGGTGGGCGTGGTTCATCCGGTGGACTTTTTATTCGCGGTAACAATGGTGACCATGTTCTATTTTTAATCAATGGTGTACGTATCGGAAGTGCTACGTTAGGTTCAACTCCGATTGAGAATATTCCGATTGAATCGATAGAACGTATAGAAATCATAAAGGGTCCAATGTCTGGTGTATACGGTTCAGACGCGATTGGTGGAGTCATTCAAATATTTACTAAGGAGTACAAGGAAGAGCGAACATTTGGTGGTGTCAAGTCAACGTTTGGCACAAATAATTTTCAAAAGTACGATGCTCAAGCGGGATATGGCAACGACGGTTACAGTGTTTATGCTTCATTGTCACAAGAATCGACTGATGGAATAGACCGCACTGAATTTAAAGGCGGTGGCAACGAAGATATCGATAGTTTCAAACAGACATCAGGTAGTTTTTCCATTACCGCCAATTTGCAGGATAACCTAGTCTGGGAAATAGATCATGTTCAAAGTGCAGCAACAACTGAACATGACAATACTTCAATATCGACAGTAGCCATAATTCCGATAATGGTAGGTCCAAAGGACAACAAAAGACTCGAAACAGAAGATGAACATAACAATAGACTTCAAGATTACGAAGATAAATGTCCAGCGGTCAAATATCAAGAATTGGCTGCGAAAGAAGAAACTAAAGCACCTAACCCAAGCAGTCATCGAGTTTGTAAAGGCAAGGGGTGGTATGGACAATCAAAACAAAATACAACTTCCGCACGAATCGAATACGAACATTCTGACCAGCTGAGTGTTTCAGGTCTTCTCGGGTCTTCTACAGATTCAAGTAGAGACATTAATATTGATACGAATAGAAACGATTTATTTCGAACAAAAAAATTCGATTACTCAATTCAAGCAGATTTAATACTTTCGAATAAGAGTCAAATCTCTTTCGGCGTCGACTATCAAAAAGATAAAGTTTTTTCCACTAGTGCTGACTACACCAACAATGAGCGCTCAAACAAGGGATATTTTGCTTTATGGCAATTTCAAGGTGCCCAGTCTAGCAGTGTAATAAATTTGCGCAATGACCGTAATAGCGCATTTGGCTCAATTTCAAACTACAGTTTGCAACAATCATTTGATTTTTCGGAGCAGTACAAAATAATTGCTAGTTACGGATCAGCATTTAAAGCTCCTTCGTTTAACGATTTATATTATCCCTACGGCTTAGGCAATCCAGACCTTAAACCGGAAGAAAGTAAATCGTATGAATTATCTATACGGGCCAATCTAGACCAAACAAATTGGCAAATAAATGTCTTTCGAACAAAGGTTACAAACTTGATCGCCTGGGCACCAATAAGTCCAGGTTCATTTACTTGGAAACCTAATAATGTTGACAAAGCTACGTTAAAAGGAGTCGAAGTTGAGCTGTCTAGGGAATGGGATGACTACAGATCCAATGTAAATTTAGATTATTTGGATGCTCAGGACGATAAAACCGGAAAATTTCTTACGGACAGGGCTCGCGCTTCAGCTTCAATTGAACTGGGGAAACAAGTAAATAACCTCTATGTTGGAGTTAATGGATTTGCTGAGCACTCTCGATTTGACGGAAGTAAAACACTACCCGGTTACACACTTTGGGGATTGACCGCCCAGTATGACTTGTCAGATACTCTATCGATATCCGGTCGTATCGATAACCTTTTTGACAAGGAATACGTCACGAACACCGCAACCAGCGATAACAACTACCAAAATGAGGGACGCACAATTGAATTGTCCCTTGAGTACAGGTTTTAGCACCTTGCATGCGATACATGTAATGCAAGCTGGCTAAATTTGAACAGTTCAATTCTCAGTATTTGTTGCCTTTGTCGAGTATATATTCGATCTGGAACTCGAATTTAACACGGCGGTCTTGGTGTTGAAAACACTCTAATTCGAGCAGATGTTTTCAACACCCACTGCTCAGGAGGTACGGTAAATGAGTGATGCAGATATCAATGAAAGACATAAACGAAAAATGCAAAAACAAAAGGAGAGGGTTGATGCAAGTATTAAAGAGGCAACAACCGAACGAGGTGTTTTTGTATTTCTGACCGGTAGCGGCAAAGGAAAAAGTAGCTCAGCTTTCGGTATGGTTTTAAGAGCCCTTGGCTATGGACAGAAAATTGGGGTAACTCAATTCATCAAGGGCAACCGTACAACAGGCGAGAGTCTATTTCTTGGCAAACTGCACCCGGAAATTGATCACTACCAAATGGGCACCGGGTTTACCTGGGACAGTCAGGACCGTGAACGCGATATTGCAGCTGCTGAAAAAGCCTGGCAAGTTGCGAGCCGCATGTTGAGCGATGAGACCTACGATCTGGTGGTCATGGATGAACTGACCTACATGCTCGGCTACAAATACCTTGATGCAGAACAAGTTCTCAGTGCCATTGCAAATCGCCCAATTGAACAAAGTGTCATTGTCACAGGGCGCGGCGGTGGCTCAAGGCTGAGAAACCTGGCAGATACCGTCTCTGAGGTCAAGGAAATCAAGCACGCATTTAAGTCGGGAATCAAGGCGCGCCCTGGTGTCGATCTCTGATTCTTTACGAACGCGTTTAAACCCTTCAAGCCGCTTGTTGTCTAATGCGACTGATGCTGCCAAAATCCTGCTTCGCTTTGCTGAGCGTTCTATCCGTCGTAGCCGCAGTAACTGGACTCTTGATTGGACCGGTACACATCTCACCTTCTGTGCTGCTCGAATTGCTGGGTTCTCAAGAACCGCAAAGTCGCGATCAGATGATCATTCAGGCAATTCGACTGCCGCGTATGGTGCTGAGTTTTCTGATCGGAGCAATGCTCGCAAGCTGCGGAGCGGTGCTCCAGGGCCTTTTCAGAAACGCGCTCGCTGACCCTTCACTCATCGGTGTATCGGCCGGCGCTTCTGCTGGCGCAAGCTTTGTCATCGTATTCGGCGCACTGTTATTTCCCGCTTCAGTACTGGGGTTATCAGCAGTTTCAATAGGCGCCTTCATCGGAGGGCTCGCTGCTGCCTGGATCGTTTACCGCCTGGCCAACAGCAGTGAAGGCACTTCAGTTGCAACAATGCTTCTGGCGGGAATCGCAATCAGTGCATTGGCCGGTGCATTAAATCAGCTATTTAGTTTCCTGGCCGACAACGACATGCTGAGACGTATCAGCCTCTGGCAAATGGGTTCGCTTGAAACCGCTGACTGGCAGCAGGTCGGCTATTGCATCGTTGTATGTGTATTGCTGATCATTTTTCTGCCAAGAGAGAGCCGTGCACTCAATGCAATGCTGCTCGGCGAATCTGAAGCGCGCCATCTCGGAATCGGTGTCGAGTGGTTAAAGCGCCGTCTCATTATCTACACCTCCCTGGGCGTCGGCGTGGCAGTATCGGTCGCCGGAACGATCGCTTTTGTTGGCCTGGTTGTGCCACATCTCATACGACTGATGATCGGGCCAGACCATCGACACCTTCTGCCGGCTTCCGCGCTTCTGGGTGGATTGCTGCTGGTCTCAGCGGATGCAGTAGCGAGAATCATCGTCGCACCGGCGGAGTTGCCGATTGGCGTGGTTACCGCCATATTAGGCGTTCCCTTCTTCATTTCGATCTTAATTCGTCAGCGAGGCAGGGTCTATGCTTAGCATTGAGTCCGCCTCCCTGTCCAGCGGGAAAATTCTGCGAGTGAACAATATGAGCCTAAGCTGTGAGCCTGGCTGCATCACAGCGCTCCTCGGCCCAAACGGTGCAGGAAAAACGAGCATGCTGAAACTGCTCTCAGGAGAACTAAAAGCCGATTCGGGCGAACTGATCCTCAATGGCCGTAAACTGCAGGACTGGAAACCAAAAGAACGCGCCAGAATGCTCGCCTGCCTGCCTCAGAGTTCAACTTTGAATTTTCCGTTTACTGTCGAAGAAGTTGTCTTGATGGGAAGAATTCCGTACGATACCGGTGCAAAACAGGACCTCGAAATCATTCGCGAGACCCTGGAAGCGGTGGACAGCTGGCATCTTGTACACAGAAACTACGTGGAGCTATCCGGAGGAGAAAAACAGCGCATTCAGCTGGCGCGTGTACTCGCCCAAATCTGGCAACCCTCATCGATTGATGGTGAAATACAAAACCGCGTCCTGCTACTGGATGAACCCGCGTCTTCGCTCGACATCGCACACCAACAATTGCTGCAGAACATCGTCCAAAACCTGTCGCAGCAGGATGTTGCCATCGTAATCGTGGTGCATGATCTCAATATCGCACTTTACAGTGCGCATCAATTGGTCCTGATGTCGGAAGGACAGTTGGTGGCACAAGGTACGCCAACACAAATCACTCAAGGAAAACTGCTCCAGTCAGTGTTTGAAGTGGATTTGCAGTTTATCAAACACCCCGTTACCGGCAAGCCGGTTGCAATATTGGAATAGGCGGGGTCTCATGTCTGCACAACTGGAATTGCTACTCGGCGGAGCCCGCTCAGGCAAAAGCTACCAGGCTGAACAGCGCGCGATCGAAAGTAATCTGGATCGAATCTACGTTGCTACTGCAACGATCGAAGATGAAGAGATGGCATTGCGCATCAAGGCTCATCAGGAACGCCGTAAAGAAAGTGAGGGTGCTAAAACATGGAAGCTGATTGAGGAGCCTTTACATCTTGACGATGCTTTGCAATCAGTTCATGGTAACAGCACTTGTGTACTGGTCGACTGCCTTACACTTTGGATAAGCAATTGCCTGCATAATAAATGTTGGGACTCCGAACGCGCAGCTCTCCTTGCTTCGCTGCCTGGTTTGACAGGCAGAATCATTTTTGTCAGCAATGAAGTCGGAATGGGCATTGTACCCATGGGCAAGATAAGCCGGGATTTTGTCGATGCAAGCGGCTCCTTTCACCAGGAACTTGCTCGACACTGTCAGCGTGTTACGATGATGATCGCTGGCCTGCCCATAGATCTAAAATCAACTTAACACCTGCCAAACGGAATTGACAAGAGGTATGACAGTATGACCTGGTGGACGAATAAAGTGGCAAAAGTCTGTACAGACAGTCGCCAAAAAGCAACGCTTCGACAGCAACAACTGACCAAGCCACTCGGCTCTCTGGGACAGTTGGAAGAAGTGGCGATCACATTCGCCGGCTGGCAAGCGCGGGAAATTCCCGAATTAAACGATGTTTGCGTTCGCGTATTTGCGGCAGACCACGGTGTGGTTGAAGAAGGCGTATCGGCCTATCCACAGATTGTTACCGGCGAGATGGTGCGTAATTTCGCGGCAGATGGAGCCGCAATTTGTGTTCTCTCCAATATGCATGGCGCTGATTTTAGTGTTGTCAATGTCGGAACCGTAGCGCAATTGGAAGACTTGCAGCGCGTCGCCAATGTTCAGCTTGCAAATGGAACGAAAAATTTCTGCAAAGAATCTGCCATGGACCCGGATACTCTGCATAATGCATTGCGGACCGGACGAGATCATAGCCCGCAAAAGGCGAATCTGTTTATCGGCGGTGAGATGGGAATCGGCAATACAACATCGGCGACCGCGATCTTCTCTGCATTGCTGCATATTCCAGCAGCAGACATAACAGGTCGCGGCACTGGTGTCGACGATGAGGGGATAAAACGAAAAGTTAATGCAATCAATCAGGCGCTGTCACTGCATCAGGAACAGATCGCGCGCGGTCCCTTTGACACCTTGCAATGCGTCGGTGGTCTGGAAATTGCGGCACTCGCCGGAGCCTACATTGCCTGTGCCCAACGCGCCATCCCCAGTCTGGTCGATGGTTTCATTTCGACTGCAGCCGCATTGTGTGCAATCGGACTCAACGAAGGCGTACGAGACTGGCTGCTGTTTGCGCATTGCTCCGATGAAATCGGACACCAGCGGGTTTTAGAGGAAATGGCTGCGATTCCTCTTTTGAATATCGGTCTCAGGCTGGGTGAAGGCAGTGGCGCCGCCATCGTTTACCCCATTTTGCAGTCCGCATTAAAACTTCACGCTGAAATGGCCACCTTCGAACAAGCAAGTGTCAGCAACAAATCAACCTGATCCGGATTCGCTCACAACAGTTGATCTCCTTCGCCACGGAGTTTGTGAAGGTCAAGACATATTTCGAGGCTCAACTGATGTCGCTTTGCTGCCGAAAGGCAAATCCCAGATGGCAGCAGCGGTTAAACAGCACAAAGGATGGGACCTGGTCATCAGTTCACCCCTCCAGCGCTGCCGGACTTTTGCCGAAGAGTTCTGCAGCCAGAACGACATTCCATTAAAGCTTGATGAGCGCTGGCGGGAGATTGATTTCGGTGTTTGGGAGGGCCAGAAAATCAGTAAAGTCTGGTCAGAGTATCCAAATGAGGTACGCATGTACTTCTTTCAGCCAGGCAGTTACACGCCACCCGCCGCGGAAACAGTTGGCGATGCCAAAAACCGGATTATTAACGCTTACAATGATTTGCTGAATTTGTATTCAGGCAAACATCTGCTGGTGATCCAACACGGCGGAACAACTCGTCTGCTGCTGACCCATATTCTCAACTCACCGCTTGCCTCTGCTACGCGGTTTGATGTTTCCTATGCCAGTTTGACGCGTATCCGAATATCAAGCAGTCCGGAAGGCAATTTTCCCTCGCTAGTCGCCCACATTCCGGGACCTCAAGTTAAATGAATCGATCTGGTCTGATACATCATCTGCAGTCATTTCAGGCCGCGGTGCAATTCATGACCTGTGTACCAGTCGGTTCAGTCGAAAAGGTACCTGATTCCGCGTGGCGCAACATGCTGCTCTGGTATCCAGTCGTAGGCGCTGCAATAGGAGCCGTGCTGATTGTGGGTGAAAGGCTTGTATTTGCACTGGATGCCTCTTTGCAGGCTGCCTTACTGGTACTAGTTTGGGTAATCCTCACCGGTGGTTTGCACCTCGACGGGCTGGCAGATACGACCGATGCCTGGGTGGGTGGGCTTGGCAACCGGGTAAGAACGCTTGAAATTATGAAAGACCCGCATTGCGGACCTTTCGCAGTCATCGCCGTTACAATGACACTGATTCTGAAAGTGGCAGCTTTAACAGCATTTCATAATTGGATCGTTCTTCTGCTGGTTCCAATGGCTGCCAGACTGCTGATCATTCCCGCGTTTTTGTGGCTTCCCTATGCGAAGGAATCTGGTGTCGGCGCTGACATTCAGCAGGCGTTTTCTGAATCCAGAAAGAAATTTGGCATCGCCATTACCGTCATTGGTGCACTTTTGCCCTTGCTATTTGTTCCGATCTCGCTCTGGCTGGCGCTTGTAATCTCGGGAAATGTCGTTTATTGGTTGTGGCGGCTTACCATGATGCGCCGCTTGCAGGGCTTTACCGGTGATTGCATCGGAATGCTGGTCGAACTGTCAGAATTGGTGTTGCTGTTCGTTTTCGTGATCTATGAGACTGCCACTTGATTACCATCATCGTCATAGTTACCGCGCTTGTATTGGACTGGCTGATCGGAGAGCCGTCGCGTTACCATCCTTTGGCGCTGTTTGGTCGCCTTGCCGATTTGAGTGAGGCAGTAAGTAAACGAACCCCATTCGACCGACTGACTCCTTTCGTTCGCGGTCTCAGTTGCTGGCTGCTTCTTGTTCTGCCTCCCACTTGCGGGCTATGGCTGTTAATCGAATGGCTGCCGCTACACTATCGGCTGGCGCTTGACTGTCTCATTGTGTATTTCACGATTGGCTGGAAAAGCATGCAGCAGCATGCATTGGAGGTATACAGGTTGTTACACACCGCTACAATTGCCGAGGCTCGAGAATCCGTTCAGAAAATTGTCAGTCGAGAAACCGGGGGTCTGGACGAATCAGAAATCGCCAAAGGGGCCGTCGAGGCGATTGTGGAAAATGGCAGCGATTGCGTGCTTTCGCCAATTTTTTGGTATTTGCTTCTAGGTGCGCCTGGCGCGCTGATGTTTCGCCTTGCCAACACCTTAGACGCAATGTGGGGCGTAAAGACCGACAGATACATTGACTTTGGTCGGTCAGCAGCCAAAATGGACGATTGGCTAAACTGGATTCCTGCTCGTCTGACCGCGGTCGGTTACGCAATTTGCGGACAATTCTTCAATGCAGTTTACTGTATGAAAAATCAAAAGGCCGAGTCTGAGGGGCCTAATGCAGGACTGGTAATGGCTGCCGGCGGTGGCGCATTGGGAATCGAACTGGGCGGAGAGGTGATTTACCACGGTGAACTCGATCAGCGCCCTATACTGGGCAGGGGACGAGAAGTCGAACCCCAGGATATTGTTCGTTCGATTAATTTGGTTTGGCGTACTCTCGCACTTTGGATATTGGTGATAACCATTGGCTTTACACTCTATATCTGGAATTTCTCGATTGCATAATTTGCACAATTTCTCTGGACGCGCAAAAATCGCAACTACGCCACTGCAGCGGAAAAGCCGAGGAGCAAAGTCGGTGAACACAAAACTTATAGTATCTGGTCGCATATTTCTGATTTTGCTTTTTTCAACAATGTCTTTTTGTGCACAGTCTGCACATGGAAATTCGATTTCGGTCGTGGATGACAGCGGTCAAGTCGTCGTGCTGGATAAACCCGCGCAAAGAATCATCACACTTGCGCCACATTTGACGGAACAAGTATTTACAGCCGGCGGTGGCGACCGAATTGTTGCAACAGTCAGTTACAGCAATTTTCCAGCTGCTGCGAAGCAACTCGTTCAAATTGGCAGTTACAAGAAAATCAGTTTTGAAATGGTTGTTGGATTGAATCCCGATCTAATTCTTGCATTTGGTGGCAACGGCTGGGAGATGATCAACCGCTTGCGGGACTTAAATTACACCGTTTATGTTGATGAACCGCGCGAATTGGAAGATGTCGCCGCAACACTGGACCGACTCGGAAAATTGCTCGGCACACAGGATGTCACAGCAAAGGCACGCCAGCAGTTTACCAACCGGTTGTTGAAACTGCAAAGTCAATACAGCGAAGCGAAAACACTGCGCGTGTTTTACCAAGTATGGAATAAGCCGCTGGTAACGATCAATGGTAAGCACTTGATTTCGAGCGTGATGCGCCTGTGTGGTGGGAGAAACATTTTTTCTGATGCGTTGCCGATGGCACCGCGAATAAGCGTTGAAACTGTCATCCGGCGCGACCCCCACGTTATTGTTGCGAGTGGTCACGGTGAGCAAAGACCGGAGTGGCTCGATGAGTGGCTGCAGTGGCCGACGATTACGGCAGTTGCCCAGAATCACCTGTACTTCATTCCACCGGACATTCTGCAACGCCACACAGTAAGAATTCTGGACGGTGCACAAATGATGTGCGAACACTTAAATTCTGCCAGACACTCTAGCAACTAATCATTTTCAGCGTCGCAACTGATGTCAGTCAATCAGACTGACAAGACCCAAAATCAGCCATCAACTATCCGGCTTTATACAACAGTCCTTGCAGAGCCCTGTGGTCCAAAGCCTCCACCGTAATGCCGTCACACCCAATCATCGTTTCGTTGGCTATCATCGAATCAATCACAGCCTCCTCGGTGGCCTGAACAACCGCGTCAAAGATTGGATCAAGTGCCTTGTTTCTGAGGTGTGAAAGCGCAATTGACATCTTGTTGACTGCGACAGGAATTACCGTCGAAAAACTCAATACGATATCCCCTGAACCGTCGTTGCCAATTGTCCCTGTTCGACCCAGCCCCAAAACTACACGGCGCGAGACTCGTTTCAACTGATGAGGTAACAGCGGCGCATCCGTCGCGACGATGGCGATCACTGAACCTTTTGCCTGTGATCGAATTTCGTTACCACCGAGGGATTTACCCACCGGTTGACCCGCAATGATCAAATCTTTTCGACGACCAAAATTCGCTTGCAAGAAAACTCCCACGGTATAAGTTTTGCTGTCTACTTCAACGCATCGGGACGCAGATCCATTTCCACCTTTGAACCCATAGCAAATCATGCCGGTACCTCCGCCAATACTGCCAAGTTCAATCGGCCCGCCTCTGGCACGTTCAATCGCACCGATGACATGCTCCTCAGTTACGTGAAACCCATTGATGTCGTTCAACTCACCATCGAAAGTCTCCGCCGCGACTGGCAATACCCCGTCTTTCGCATGTTCCGCGTAGTACTGAACGACCCACTTTGTAACTGCTTCCTGCGCCAGACCACATGAATGTGTATTTGTCAAAACAATCGGCCATTGCAGCGACCCTGACTCTTCTATCCAATGTGTTCCAGTCATTTCACCATTTCCGTTAAAACTGAAATAACCCGCATTGCACGCCATATTCAACTTGCTGGGTGGTCGCGGCAAGATTGCAGTAACACCGGTGCGTACCGGACCCTGACCAACGATTCGCGGACCCTGACCTGAAATCAGCGTGCAGTAACCAACACAGACGCCATCGACATCAGTGATGGCATTATGCTTGCCGGGGCACCCATCAAATTCAATCGGGATGGTGCGCGAGCGCGGCTTGCCTGAAGGTGTGTGTAGTTTGAAGTCTTCCATTGAATAACAGTTGAAGCGGTGTGCGCAACTGTAATCGGATCACCGATGATATGCGATGATACCAGACCTCACAAATTCTACGCTTACTGAATTACTGAAACCGCTTCAGTGTCTTCACTAACCAATAAATTAGATGAATGACATAGCACTATAACTCGCAAATAAATTGAGCGTCATATAGCGGCCAAATTTCCACTGGACCACTGGCGCGATTACGTTGTTTCCCGGCAAGTATGATGGCACGAGAAGGATCATATCGTTCAATGTAGGAACGCAAACTGCGAGCTCGGGTGCGGGATCCGCTCTTCACTTCCACTGGAATAATTTCGCCATTGCGACTTTGATGAACAAACTCGATTTCAGCTCTGGCGATTTGCCACGAATACGTCCGACGGTTATCTCGGGCTGCAAGCTCCATCTGCACAAAATTTTCCGCAAGGTAACCCTTGTACTGGCAGCTCTGGGACACCTGGTGTTGAAACGGGATTTGGAGCAGATGGCCAAGCAACCCGACATCAAAAAGGTACAACTTGAAGAAATTTGTCTTTATTTGTGATTGCAGCGGAACGGTTGGCCTGCTTCTGATCGGATAGCACTTATGTACCAATTTGCTTTTTTCCAGCCAGTCAATTGGTCCCTGCAAGTGTTGGTACCTTTGCTTGTTTTCCACGACTTCTTTGAATTTGAACCGTTGGACAGAACTGTCCTGATAAGCCGCCAATTGCCGCGGCACGGCTGAAAATACGGCGTCAATATTCAATGCGTTCAGTTTATCTGCATGCTTGCCGAAATCTTGGCGGTAACCGACAATTAGCTCGCGATGAACCTGCATTACCCTGTTCACCCGCTCTATCAGTTTTTTTCGTTCATCAAACCAATGTGAAACAGCTTCTGGCATACCCCCGACGAAGTAATATTCGAGCATCAGCTGCCAAAGTTGGTCAAAGACTGTTTTGTCGTTACGGCGTTCCAGGAAAAATTCCAAAAGCTTGTATCGCCCTTTAGCCTGCAAGAATTCTTCAAAACACAAAGGAAATAGTTCCAGGTAATGAACCGACCCGACAGGAAACGACCTCAACAAACCTATATTGGAACCGGTTGCACACACATAGGCAAACGGGAGTTCTTCCGAAAAATACTTCAGTGAATCAACTGCATTTTGACAATCTCCAATCTCATCAAAAAATATCAGGTCTTGATTCAAATCAATCGGTGAATTGAGTCGTAGCTCTATTAACTCAACTATATTTCTCGGGTCAAGGGATTCTGCAAAAATGTCCGCAAGCGTCGAGTCTAATCGAAAGTCAAGCCGGTGCACACGTCGAAAATGTTGTTTTCCTACCAGTTCAGCAATCAAGTAGGTTTTGCCAACCTGTCGAGCACCATCTAGCAACAGAGGCTTACGGCGGGATTGATTGATCCATTTGTGAATATCGTTGGTTTTTAAGCGCGAAAGCATCGGTTTTAAATGAGACGGTAGTCGTGAAATGCATTTGCCGCCATTGAATTTACATTTTTATGCGCATAAATATGTTATTAATTTACATTATATTGCGCAATAAATAGAGAGATTAACCGCAAATCCATGCCTTCACCGGTACTTGTTCACTACGTATTCGGTCGATTGCACGATTCCCGTTGTACTTCGAACGGATGGCTCACACAGTTACGCTGATTTGACTTGGTTAATAGGATTATTGAAATGAAGAAAATCAGGTAGCAAACCATATGACAGTTGAGCGGGTTTGCAATCAGAAACCCGTACCTACCAAAATACCCAATACCAAAGGACTAAAATTGGGAATATTGTTTCCGGGACATAGTCGAAAAAAATTTGATCGTCATTCTACAACCAACACCGTCCAGACAAGCTGTTCAATTGTCCAACAGCTCTCCAATATATGAGCTTAATTGGTAAATTTCGTATGCCGGCAAAATACTGATGTTGTCACTTGCCGCATAAGTACGATGTGCAAGACAAACAACATAAAGGTGATCAAGCCCGAGCAGCTGGACTGAATCACGCAGCAACTTCGAAACCTTAGGTGCTTCACTGAACTTGATCTCAAAACCCAACCACCTACCCTCGTACTGCACTAATAAATCGATTTCTCCACCTTGATGAGCTGCCCAAAACCAGGCCGGTGGCTGACCTAAAACAGCTAGAATTTGCTCAATGACATATCCCTCCCACGAAGCCCCAACCCGTGGATGACTCAACAAATCCCGTTCGTTGTGGACACCAAGAAGGGTGTGTAATAATCCGGTATCGCGAAAATACACTTTGGGGGTTTTAACTTGCCGTTTGGAAACGTTGACATACCAAGGTTGTAACTGGCGTACCAAGTATGCACCGGTCAAAAGGTCAAGATAATTACGAGCCGTTTTGTCGGATACGCTCAGTGATCGAGCCAATACTGAAGCATTCCAGGTCTGACCATGCCAATGGGCCAGCATAGTCCAGAATCGACGCATTGCACCACTTGGAATTCGAATACCGATTTGCGGAATATCGCGTTCTAAAAATGTGCGGACAAATCCTGTACGCCAGGCGAAACTGTCTGCTTCGGATGCAGCTAAGAAGGACGGTGGAAATCCGCCGCGACGCCACAGGGTGAGCAGCGCATCTTTACCTGTTTCCCGAATATCAAACCCAGATAGGTCAACAAATTCGACTCGACCGGCTAATGATTCTGAAGCGCCTCGAATCAATTCCGGGGAAGCACTTCCCAATATCAGAAAACATGCATGATTGTCGTCTCGGTCCACCAGTACACGCAAAAATTGAAACAACTGAGGCCGTAATTGAATTTCGTCAAGTACGACCAACCCTTCTAAACCGCCAAGAGCCAGTTGTGGATTATCGAGAATACGCAGATCAGCTTCGTATTCAAGATCAAACAAGGTGGCTTCCCGTCCTTGAATATATTGGCGCGCAAGTGTAGTTTTCCCTGATTGCCTCGGTCCCAGCAACGCTGTAATCGGTGACCGGCCGGTCGCTACATTCAAGCGGGAAATATAATTTTTTCTAAGAATCACAGAATTTGGGGTTAATATTTTAGATATTTCGGAATTATATTCCGATATTTCTAATATATTAATGTTAAGGTATGGATTTTTGTGGGATCCTGAACATAGTGCAGGGTCGGTGAATGCTGAGAATATTCAGTGTGAAATGCTCTTTCGATGTGTTTTGCTTAGAGTCTGGTTTTGAGTAGCATGTTGACCCCCCAAAAAAAGTTTCGAGGGATACGATACTGTGCGTGGCACGGAAACCTGTCCGTTGTATTGCCATCGGGAACAAATCGATTTCAAATCGTAGCAGTCTCGCTTAACAGGCATATCGTATTGTGAGTCAAACTTTATGACTCAAGAATTCAGAATTCTTGCCCGCTTACTCACACCTTCCAAAATTGGGGAACTCGTTGATTCTGCAACACCAGCCTTCGCCGCCGCATGTTCAGCCTGAATCAAAACCTTATCGGTTTGTTCAACCAGTTCACCAAACACTTTGTCAATATCTTCATCGATCAAACCGGCACCTCTTCCTGTTTGTCGAAAATGCCGCGCAGAAATTTGATTCAATCGATAAATTCCCCTGTCACCTACAGACATTGCCATCTTGACTTTCTGCACCGGAAATTGCAGGTAAGGTGCAACCGACATCACGTCATAAAGCGGAGTGAGATAATAACCATCAGGCGTAATCATTATTGAGAAGTTTTTCGCGTGACCGTCAATCGCAGTCAGCATCCAGAACAGTACTTTGATTTTCAAAAATTTCAAGCGTTCCTGGTAAGGAGCAATCGCACCGTTAAGGCACTTCATGATATCTAAAATCCCGGGTCCACCTTCGTTTTGGTATTTTCTCGTTGGACTGATACCCATTGCCTGACACAAGTCTTCCTGTGGTAAACGGTAGAGTATTCCCTCTCGCCATATGCGGTCAAAACGCTCAACAACAATCACCTGTCTGTCTCCAAACTGAAGTATTTGGGCATTAGCAGTTACAAGACCATATGCACTGCAAATCTTCAAGCACAGCCATTCGTTCCAAGGCGAATCTGATAGATCAGCACCAGTTGAATGTCTACCTATGGCAGGCTTGAAAATATGCGAAGTCGGGGTTGCACCGAGAGGCAATTGCCATTGGTTTTCGGCCCATAGAAAAGCCGTTTTCTGTTGCATACCGGCGATAGAGATGCGGAAATTATCTTTGCGTCGACCCAGGCCAAGTGGCTTAGCTGACAAGTTAGCAAGTCGCTCTTCTATTTCCTGATCATTCACAGATTGATAACGCATGATGTTTGGCTCAGCCGGTTCCACTGATTCCGGGACGAACCGCAGTGCGCCAACACAATCTCGACCAATCGCTGCCAGCAAGTCAAATGCATTTGTACTCTCGGCGTGTACTCGGGCTGCGATTGTCTCACGTACCGACAAATCATCGGGTAAAAGACCTTCAAAATAATTGATTATCCTGGCACCGGCATATTTTCGGTCAGACAGTGGTATGGATAATGAAATCGGAAATGCGTTGGTTGAAGATAACCAGTCTGTACCGTACCGAAACGAAACCGCACCGTTTGGTGCTCGAATTAACCTCCCAACCTTACTCTTACCAACAAAAACATCAAGATTACGCTGCAGGCGCTTTCTACCCATGTCAATAGACGCTCGGATCAAAATCAGATTGGCGGCGGTTAACGATCGCGAGGTCCAGATCCAACGCTGCCAATACATGTATGATCGTATTCAAATTGGCTGATGTCACTCCATTTTCGATATCGGATATCAACGCTTGTCGTACAGATGCCAATCTGGCAACATCAACCTGCCTAAACTTTTTGTGTTTACGGGCCGATCGGACAATCGATCCGAAGTCCTGATTATTGCGAATGACTCTATTCATTTTAAAAACTAATATACGATTGATAGGATAAATATGTATTATACGTTAAATAGGATAATACTTATATATACTTTATATCGTATATTAACTTGATAATAACTTTCTTTCAGAACGGCATTAAGGAGAGCGCAATTCGAAAATAAGTTTTCACAGGCGAGGTAACGGTCACATCAAAGAAATGATCTTGACTCGAAGCCTCCATGCTCAAAACTAAGGCAACTTCATAACCTTGTTTCACACGAATAGGGGAAATATAAGGCCACTCCATCAAGCGAGCTGTTTGTTCGAATCCAAATTAGGTAATCTGGATCAGCCCATACTGTCAAACTCCTCGATTGCAATGTGTCTAAAATCAAACGCTTTTCCAGACAGAAAAGGAGCGACCCCGGCGCTGATTAGACAACGAACGACACCAAGTGTCCGTGTTTTAAGCTTGCGAAACCTGACTCAAAAACTCGAAAGTGTCGTTCGATGCCCGCTTTGACTTTGCTATCGATAACGGGGTATGACCATCACAGTTTTCGATGCTGATGTCGGCACCGTGCTCTACCAAGTATTTAAGAACCACGTTTTTACCGTTTCTACTGCAGCAGGTCCCAGGTGGAACAAAGACCCCCGGCGGTGCATCAAGTGCGTCGTCCGCAATCGCGATGTGCAGTGGCGTATTGCCAGCGGTATCTTTCGCATCAACCTTGGCACCAAATTCAACGAGCAGTTGTGCGGTTTCCCTGGAATTAAACCACGCGGCCAGGTGCAAAGGTGTTGCACCACCGCGGTTTCGAGCATCCACTTCAGCACCGCACTTAAGCAATACCTCAGCAACCTTTCCCATGTTCGTCGCAGCAGCCAAATGCAGCGGCGTATGGCCACCTCCATCTTGAACATTGACATCGCAGCCCTCTTCGAGCATGCTACGCGCAGCTTTCGCCGGGTCGTTTAACTTGATGGCAAATCGTGAGAAAAAACCACCGAGAAATATGGCCACTCGCTGGTCAGCTTCATACATTGCCAGCCAATGCAGCATGGTTCGCGATTCCCAATCCTTACCATTGACATCAAAGCCATTGCGCAGCAGTGCATGCAAGGCCTTTCGTGAATCTGCGCACAACGCGCAATGAACCGGATTAAGATCACGATAGCCCGAGGAATCAAACACCGCACCGTGCTCAAACAGGAGTTTCATGATGTCTACTGAGTTAAGACTGGCAGCAATATGCAGCGCGGTCAGTTCTCGCACTCCCCAAAAGTTGGCATCATCGAAGTCAACTTCGAATCGCTTCATCCGTTCAAGAAAACCGGGCGACGGTTGGGTAAATTCGTCAAACACGTTCGACGCGATGGCTTGGGGGTCAGCACCTTCGTGCAACAGGTACTCGACAGCCTCGACATTGTTATCAATCACCGCCCAGTGCAAGTGCGTGAATCCATCTTCGTCTCGCTTGCCAGACTGCAAATCCTCTCCCAATTTCGCGGAAAATTCAGTCAAATGCCAGTCCATAACCTGAATGCCTATAGTGTGATAAATCCGTCTTCAACGCAAATTACCTGAAAATTTCTGGACTGAGGTATTTCAGTAAATCAATGAAATCACGAGCCTTCCCTCATTGTAGCGGGTAAGGTGCGGTTGTGAAGCAATTAAGTCGGCACCAAAGGTGCTGAAGATGAATCACAAGTAGGCAATGGTGGTAATACCATTTCAATAACCGAGTAAGACAGTAATGCCAGAACGATGCTATCGAAACTGGGCATCACCCATGATCCACGAGCAGTAGTTGCAAGTGCACATACACCGGCAAATTCACCGGTTCCGAAGTAATTTACTCAACCGAACACAAGAGCTCGCTGAAGGTAGGTCCGGAACAAGGTTCCGACTAAATTAACGCATCGTATTTATATTGGTAATAGGAACGATTATCATTTACAATTTGCACTCTTCAACCCGAATTGTAGCGGTTTCAACTGATGAAAATCAAAATCTTTCGGCTCCCTGACAGATTGCTGGCATGTAGTCTGAGCCTTTGTTTGTTACCTTGTTTTGCCATTGCAGACGATGGTACTGTCAATGTTTATTCTGCCCGAAAGGAAGCATTGATCCTGCCATTGTTGGAACGCTTCAGCGATGAGACCGGGATCAAAGTCAATTTAACCACCGGTAAAGCTGATGAACTGTTAAAGCGGATAGAAATTGAGGGCAATGCCACTGCGGCCGATGTGTTCATTACGGTCGACGCAGGTCGTTTGCATCGCGCCAAGACAGCAGATGTCTTGCAACCAATCGAAAGTAAGTTTGTCAGTGAAACCGTCCCTGCACACCTGCGTGACATTGATGGATTCTGGACTGCACTTTCGCGACGGGCGCGCACCATCATCTATGCTCCAGAACGCGTCGATGAAGCGAGTTTGTCCACTTATGAGGCTTTGGCTGACCCCCAGTGGGAAGGCAGAATCTGTATGCGATCTTCCGGTAACATCTACAACCAGTCTCTCGTGGCCTCAATGATTGAAGCTCACGGAATTGAAAATACCGAAAAATGGGCAAAACCGTTTGTTGACAATTTTGCGCGACCGCCCGGGGGCGGCGATACCGATCAGTTGAAAATTGTAGCAACCGGTCAGTGTGACGTGACGATCGTAAACACCTACTACTTCGGACGATTGATGGCGAGCGACAATGACGAAGAGCGTCAGCTGGCTTCACAGCTGAAGGTGTTTTGGCCCAATCAAAACGATCGCGGCGCGCATGTCAACGTTAGTGGCATCGGTATCGTTAAACATTCCAAAAATCCGGAACATGCGATTCGTTTAATCGAATTTCTATTGACTCCCGCTGCGCAGCAATGGTACGCAGCAGTTGATCACGAATACCCCGTTGTTCCCGGTACGCCGATATCTAATATTCTCGCTTCTTTCGGCGAGTTCAAATCCGACAGTGTGAATTTGTCGAAACTTGGCTTGAGCAACCGGACAGCTGTTGAGGTGATGGATCGCGCCGGTTGGCACTAATGTATTGAGATTTCAGGACCGCGGGGCGCGCAAAATTAGCATGGAAGCGTAGTTAACGACGAAACAGCCGAAGGCTGCAACCCATGCCAAAGAAGCAACCAGCAGCAGCGTATTTGTGCTCCCTGGGATGAATGCACTTGTCATTCTAGCCAGTGTTGCCATGATTACGAAAAAATAGATCATTTGAGTTCCAATCGGTGCTGTCAGCGGTCGATCTGTATGTCCCCGGATCGCGCGGGTCATCACGGCAAGCGTCATGATACCGATCGCACCGCTCGTCCATGCATGTAAAGCCCCACCCGTTGAAATAAATTCTGGCCAGATCGCAGAGATACCAACTGCTGCAAACCCAACGGGGACGAAAAAATATCCCAAATGCAGGACAAAAACTAACGGTTCACTTAAGGTCTGAAAACCCGACCAGCGCGCAAGTCGAATACCCTGCAAGATTGCGGCAACAAACAAGACAAATCCCGAACCAATAGCAACCGGAAAAGCTGTCCATAGCGCAAGTGCCAATACCGAAAGAACTATGGCCACTCCATCATACCGATTAAATTGAATCGGCAGCGATTCATAATTGTGGGCAATCAGCCAATTGCGAGTGAAGTTTGGAATGATACGCCCACCAATTAGCATGACCAGGGTGACGATAATCGATACTGCAGCCCGGATGGAATAGAAAGGATAACCGTGCATCAGTATTTCAATGTGAAAACCAATATTACACGTCGCTAGCAGTGCAAAAATTATCACGATTTTGAGATTACGAAAATTTCCTGCAGCAATAGTTTCGCGAGCAGCAATAACAGTAAGAACCGGCAAAAACAAGCAATCAGTAATAGCAGCCAATACAAGTCCGATATCATCAGCAATTCCAATCGCTACCCGACCGCAAATCCAAACCAAAACCAGAATCAGGAGTTCAGTGCCTTGAACTGGTTCACGTCCGGTCCAATTCGGAATCGCGGTCAGTATGAATCCTGCCACAACCGCCGGAACGTAACCGAACAATAGTTCGTGCGCGTGCCAGATTAAAGCGCCATATGGACTGTTAACTGACACAGCACCAGTTAACATACCAATCCAGATCAGCATTGCAGTGGCCGCCCAAATGCCCGCTGCGAGAAAAAACGGACGGAAGCCGTAACTGAAAATTGGAATTGACTCAAGGAATTTCATGCACTCATCACCAAACCAATCTCGCTAAGGGATTGGAGTTTATCCATAACTGGTGGCCTTGTAAAAGAAACCATATATAAAACACAATCGCGACAAATATTTGCACCGCGAACATCGCTTTGGGACGAAATCGTTTGCCACCTAAGAGTAATCGTGCAAATGGCATGACAGATGTTTGACCAGCGAGTGCGGTCCACGCCTCATCACCCAGTCGCTGACGTGCACGTCGATCCAAAAGAGGGAGACCGGCAATCGCAAGTACTGTCATAGACCCGAACAGAATCAATGAAACAACATCCCCATTCGCTGGAATATGTGATCCCGCCCAAATAATGAAACCCCACAGTACCGGATGGCGGGTGATCAAAACAATTGGTGCGAGCGATACTACTGACTGGCGGCGACGCAGTGAAATGGATAGCGGATTGGGTTCAATCAAACCGGCAAGCACCAGCCAGATCGCTATTGGCATCAATAATATTGTAAGCACTGCATGCCAAGAAGCGGGATACCAAAGTGCAATAAAAGGTGCCCGATACGCCGCGGCAATGATCCAGACAAGCAATGCAATTGATATTAGCGAGTAGCTGATAATGTAAGTGCGACGCCCAAGCTTAGATATCAACCGTTGACGCACCGCCGGAAATGGCGGAATAAGATGCGCGAGCAGAAACACAAACATTGAAATTAAAAACTCAGCCACAACACCTGCTGTCCGAATTGGTACCCAAATGGGGGATTGATCTAATCAGTGTATTTTTGCTGCGAATAGGTAAATACGTACTTGGCTAAGTCCACACCGATACGGTGGATATCAGTTATAGTGACTTTGTTTGGATAATTTGTTTACTGTTTTTGGTCAGAATCGCTGGCACTTCAAGCTTCGGAATTTGATGTCGCATCGATTAGAAAGGGATATCCATTGCAGTAAATCCAATCACTCAACCTTGCTGTTGCGATCATTATTACACGTCCATCGGAGCAGATTCAAATGTCTCTCCTTTCAGTCAATCAAAAGACGAATATTCGCAGAACACTCCCGTCGAGATTTGGTGCTGATGGTGATAATGAGCACATTGCCAGTTAGCATTGGTGGGATGAAGCCTTGAATTCGGAACAACGAAACAACGTCACTGGTTCACACGCATCAAGGTGGTTGGTCAGAGCTGCCGCGATCAGCGCATTTCTTGCTTTCGTTTCACTGTCCCTTTTGATGTGGGCAAAGTGGGGATTGATTTCATTTATGAAATCAAGCTTCTGGCTGGTTTGTTTCTAGCCAATGTCCAGTTTTTCGGAAATACTCTGAAAAATCTGCTCGTCTGTCTCATCCGGAGTAAAGTGCGTGACGTACTTACCGTCAAGCCCGATCAGGTAGAGATATGAACTGTGATTGACCGTGTAGTCATCACCTTGTGTTGGTGAGTAAGAAAAGTAGCTGCCATAAGCATTGGTTAAATCGGTCAGCTGCTCCTGCGTACCCGTGAGCCCTTCAAACCGGTTATGGAAATGCGACAGATACGTGCCAATAACTTCGGGGGTATCGCGGTCCGGGTCAACTGAAATAAAGAGCGGTGTTATTTGTTTCGCTTTCTTGTCGTCAACTTCTTCCAGACGGTTCAGAATACTGGTCATCTGCAAGAGCGTACCAGGGCAAGTGGCCGGACAATGCGTAAATCCAAAGTACACGAAAAGGTAACGGTCGTGAAACGATTCATCCGTTACAACTTTACCGGAGTGGTGAACCAACTCAAATGGACCTCCAATTTCTATTTCAACCGGATCATCACTACTGAAAAGCTGGTAGGAAACCGCCCCCATTACACCGAAACTGACCAAGCAAGTCAGCCCCAGCAGTAAGTTTTTGAATTTCTTTGACATCGCGTCGTAAATCTCTTCTACAAATAGTAAGTTGGTACGGTCAATTGTGACAATTCACTCGCACACCATAGAATACTGTATCGGGGAATTCGACAACTCCCGAACAGTTGCTAATAATTCTATCGTGCCGGATTTTTCAAATTCAAGTGTCAATCGCAACTCGGATTCCGGTGTCAGGGGATCGTGTAAACCCGTCAGCATAACATGCAGCCCATGCGGTTTAAGCTCCAGTGGTGATTCAGGGTTGAATTTCAGAACCTCGTCTTGAGCCTCCTCCATCATCATCACCCCATCACTCATCACAATGTCATGAATTTCGACCCGCATTGCCTGTTGTGACGCGGCGCTGAGCAAACGGTCAGTATGTCCTGCGCGAGCCGAAATCGCCATGAATGCAGCACCAACTTTCTTACCCAATGAATCAAATGCCCATGGTGATTCGATACATACGGGGCCCAGACGATAGATCGCCGGTTCATCGTTGCTAACGTTCGAATCCTCGGCATGTAGCGAATGCTGCATGACCAATGAAACGAGTATTCCTGCGAGCCAACAGAAGGATTTCATGCTTCTCATGGAAAGCTGCGTTAGATCATAGAACTAAATTTCTATTCATCTTCGATCTGGTAAATCCCAACGGAGCTCTCCTTTGGCATCGAACACTTACCCGAGTTTTTCATGCCTTCACACACCCCATACAAATGCAGTGAATGGTCTTCCAGAACAAAACCCGCAGCACTTGCAACTTCTTTTTGTCGTATCTCGATAGCCTCGTCAATAAATTCGTAAACACGACCGCATTCAACACAAACCATGTGATCATGATGGTCTTCATCATTCAATTCGTAGTAGGCCTTATCCCCGTCAAACCGATGCCTCAACACCAGCCCGGATTGTTCAAATTGCATGAGTACCCGGTAGACCGTCGCAATTCCAACCTCCTCTCCGGCTTCGTGCAATATACGGTAGATATCTTCCGCACCAAGGTGCCGTTCTGGTGATTTCTCAAGAACTTCAAGAATCAATCTGCGCGGTAATGTAGTGCGTAATCCTGCGCTGACTAAACTGGATTGACTCACGACTGATAGGCCTCCTGATCATCTGGGTCCAATCATAATTGTAATTCATTGCCTCAAAGACAGACTTTCCCGAGCACACCGGAAAAATAACAATCAAATTGCTAGCACTATGTGATAGCATTTAAATAAGATAATACTTGATTTGACTTTAACTTGATTAGATTCTAACTAAGGAAAAGGACAATGAGTTGCACAATAGTAATTAGAAATGTGAATCCTGATGACAAGATTTGGATCATGCGAGAGGCGAAGCGGAGGGGGCTTTCAATGGAAGAATTTGTCCGTCGAATACTACACCAAGCACGCAAAAATTCCGACGAATGTCTAAAACCTTCTACGGCATTCCAGCGACACTTTGGCGGAGAAAACGGAATTGACTTACCGTTATCGAAACGCTACGGTTACAAACCCATTTCCCTCACCAATGAAGACGCAACATGACAGAATCCACCAACTGGATTCTTGATACCAACGTTGTCTCTGAAATGATGAGATCCAATCCTGAAACTCGGGTAGCCAGATTTTTAGACAAAATTGCACCGGAGGGAATCGGACTTACTGTAGTTACGATCTGGGAAATTTATAACGGAATTGGTCAACTGGAGCCTGGTAGGAGACGCAAGGACATCGCTGAACAATTCCAGAATGTGCTTGATGAGTTTTTCAAAAACCGGATCTTCAACTGGACTTCAGAAGACGCTAAGTTTTGTGCAAAAATTATGGAAGACAAGCGTCGTTTGGGCGAATCACTCGATGCCCATCTGCCAGATGCAATGCTTGCTGGCACCGTACTGCGATTAGGGAGTACCCTCGTATCTCGCAACGAACGTGAGTTTCGTAACACCGGCATTAGAATCGTTAATCCCTGGACAATTCAACAATAATCCACTCAATGACACTGCGCGGCCGATTCCAACGACCTCTGATTCGAGTTCACATTTTTTTAAAATTATGGTTCCAACCGCGCTCCCGTAACTTTCAGTACTTCAATCCCGACAAACCAATGGTCAGCCCTTGAATATTTGAGGCAGGTGCAATTGGAATACACTCTGTAATTCTTTTTACTCATTTGATTGAGTATTTTTACTCATACTATTGAGTAAAATAGAATTTCATGGTATCTCACAAGTTGTTCATTCGGCCTCTCGCGGCAAAACTTCTGGCCCGCTTGAAGGAACCGCGCCGCTTCATACAGGTGGTAATTGGGGCACGCCAAGTCGGTAAAACGACGCTGGCTCGTCAGGTTGCCGAAAAATCCCGTTTGCCTCACCACTATGTGACTGCTGATGTTCCAGGATCACGGAACCTGGAATGGCTCATCCAACAATGGAATATCGCAAGACATCTCGCCAGGAATTCCAGCGAAACCACTTCATTACTGATACTGGATGAAGTCCAAAAAATCCCAAATTGGTCGGAAACGGTTAAATGGCTGTGGGATGCGGACAGCATGGCAGGCCGACAGGTTCATGTCGTTGTACTTGGATCCAGCCCACTATTGGTTGGACGCGGACTAACAGAAAGTCTTGCGGGACGCTTTGAGACACTACACCTGCCGCATTGGAGCTTCAGCGAAATGCATGAGGCGTTCAACTTCAGTATCGATCAATACTTGTTCTATGGTGGTTATCCAGGCGCCGTTCCGCTAATCGACGACATCACGCGCTGGTCGGATTACATTCAGAACTCATTGATTGAACCCGCGATTGCACGAGACATTCTGACGTTGACAAGAATCGATAAACCTGCACTGCTCCGACAACTGTTTGAGTTGGGATGTGCTTACTCCGGTCAGATTCTGTCTTACAACAAAATGTTGGGGCAGCTTCAAGATGCCGGCAACTCGACAACACTGGCTCACTATCTTGATTTACTCACCAATGCAGGACTGCTCACCGGAATCCAAAAATATGCCGGCCAAATCATGCGACGACGAGGATCCAGTCCAAAACTACAAGTCCTGAACACCGCACTCATGACAGCTACATACGAGCAAACCTTAGATGAGGCATTGGCCGACCATACATTCAAGGGACGGCTGGTCGAATCAGCAGTTGGTGCTCACCTGGTAAACGCCGCAGTTGGCAAAAAAATTAATGTGTTTTATTGGCGTGCAAATAATCAGGAAGTCGACTTTGTCATTGAAACAGGTTCAACCCTGACTGCTATCGAAGTTAAAAGCGGGCTGAAGCCAAACCATCACCCAGGTATCACTGCCTTTTCCAAGGCATTCAATCCAACCAGTGTTCTGCTGGTTGGTGACGGTGGTATCAGCGTCAGCGAGTTCCTTTCAAACCCGATCAAACACTGGCTTTCCTAGCCAAATTCATCAGCAATAATCACCACTCGCTTCGTTGCGAAGCCTTACAACGCCCCGCGCTCGAACACTGACAACTCGCTGTCCAGGTTCCAAATAAAATTAAAAACATACTTTTGTCTGTTATCATATTCATGATTCAAATCACCCGGTTCAAATCATGGCTTATTCCAAACCCGGCGTAACACGCGATCGAATTTACCATTTCATGCGCCAGCGGCTGCTCAACGGTGAACCGCCAACCGTACGCGAAGTACAAGCTGCTTTTCACATGCGAGCAGTTCAGTCCGCTAAAAGCCACTTGGATGCACTGGTCAGGGAGGGTCGACTGCTCAAGGCACCTGGCAAATCCCGCGGCTACCGGTTACCCGGTGCTACGTATTCCAATCGTCTGGCACCACTTGTCGGACGGGTGCCAGCAGGACCTTTTAACATTGCCGTTCAGGAAATCGAGGGCTATATCCCGGTTCAGTCCAACTCTGATACCCAAACCATCTTCGGCTTGCGGGTCAGTGGCGACAGCATGATGGATGCAGGCATTCTGCACGGCGATATCGTGCTGGTTCGAGCTGGAGCTGAAATCCACCCGGGCGATATCGTCGTCGCAATGATTGATGGCGAAACAACGGTCAAGGAGTTTCGTCGCACCAAAAATCAGGTTCAGCTGCGACCGCGCAACAATACTTACCCGGTCCTGACACCCAAACCCGAAGATCTCAGCATCATTGGTAAAGTCATTGAGGTGCGACGCTACCTGGAGACGATCAGTTTGATTGAGGAGGCAGTCAATGGCTAGATCGTCATTACAGCCGCTTTCACAACTCGTTCAGCCGTTTGTAGCGAATCAGCCGCAGTGGAATCTGCAAGAGGTTTCCGGCAGGCTGGTGGAGATCTCCGAGCCACAACCAATTGCATCACTGAGCTTTGCATTTCTGCTGGTGCGCGAGGCGCAGAACAGCGGCGAATATGCCGCCTGGATTGGAACGCTTGACAGCGTTTTCTACCCGCCTGATGCAGCAACAAACGGCATTGATCTGGTCAATTTTCCGGTCCTGCGCCTGCCACAGACGCACCAGGCCAGCCGGAGTGTCGAGATGCTGCTGCGCAGCGGTGCTTTTCGACTGGTGATCCTTGACCTTGGCAAACAGCATAATTTGGCTGCCGCGCGGCTCTCCCAGCTCAATGCCCTGGTACGCAAACACAATACGTGTGTGCTGTTCCTGACCAACAAACAACTCGATGAGCCCTCTTTAGGGTCACTGGTATCTTTGCGCGCACACACTGCGCGCGAGCGAGTCTGTGATGGCAAGTTTTTGTGCAACATTCATGTTTTGCGCGACAAAAGACGCGGTCAAAACTGGCACTGGAGTACGCACTTTGTGGGTGTCGAGGGATACTACTGATTCCGGATGCCCGTAATGACCCACACCCTGCAAACCCAGCGGATTGCCTGCGCCTACGTTCCTGACTTTCTGTTGCAGTTATCCCTGCGCGAACTGCCCAAGGACTTCCAGCTACCCGTCGCACTGGTTGATCGGGACGACAGCCGAGCCATTGTGTTAGCCGTCGACAAGCGCGCAGCAAAACGCGGTATTTATCCAGGACTCGCCTATGCAACTGCCATTGGGCTTTGTCCCGACTTACATGCTACCCGTTCTTACCCACAACAAATCAATCGATTCCACCAGCGGCTGATCAACAGGCTGGGGGATTTCAGCCCTGCCGTTGAACCGGTTGCCGAACTCTTTGGTGCCTATTACCTCGATGTCAGTGGCATGACGCGCTTGGAGCCGAACCTATACGCCTGGGGACAGCGTCTGCAAAGTGCCCTGATGGAGGAGGAATCCCTTAAGGCCACTGTTGTCATTGGATTTACCCGCTTTGGGGTACGAACCGCGGCCACCTCAGCCAAAGGTGTTGTTCTGTTCCAGTCCCCCGACACTGAAATTAAGACTGCGCTCGCGACCCCACTCAAGCAACTCAGCCTGCCGGCAAAACCGCTCAAGGAACTGGAAAAACTCAAAATCCACACGGTTGGTGACATTGAGGCCCTGCCTGACTGGGAAGTACGTTCCAGATTCGCTGAACCGATGTTCGAGCTGGTCCGCAAGGCCAAGGAGCGGGACGGCATAGTACGCGGCACACCGTTCCCCGAACCATACGCAGCCTACGTGGAATTTGACTATACCGAAAGCGATGCAGAACGTCTTTTGACAAAGACGCTTGACCTTTGTTTACCGCTATTTGAAAAAATGCAAGCCAATACACAAGGGGTCAGCGCCATCCATATCCGCCTGACTCGGGATAACGGTCAAACGGGTCATGAAAAAGTGCAAACCGCAAAGCCCACCCTGGACGTGGCAATACTTGCTGACCTCCTGCGTCTGCGCCTGCATGCCATACAACTGGATGACGGCGTAACCGGACTTGCAGTCCACCTGATTCCCGGCATACTGCCTGACCCACAACACAATCTTCACCCGGCATTGGTCAAATCAGAGCAAATCATTGTCAAGGCCAATCGCGCCATCGCGCGTATCGAAGCTGAATTTGGAACCCAAACAATCCTGCGAGCAAAATGCAGTAAGGCGCATCTGCCCGAAGATTCATTCCAGTGGGAACCTTTTAACCAATTGCAACATCGTATGCCTGAACAGCAGATCAGTACCACTATGGTAAGACGCTTCCTGGATCGCCCCCAACGCGTGTCTAGGCCAGACCGGGCAACATTCCAGCGACTTTTGGGACCCTACTCGATTTCTGGATTCTGGTGGCGCAAAAACAGTGTTCAGCGGAATGATTATTTTGCTGAAACCCACTCGGGAAAAACCCAATGGATTTTCTATGATCCAAGCAGCCGCGCGTGGTACACGCAGGGTTTTGTTCAATAACCATGACCTCACCTGTCTATACGCCCTTGTGGTGCAAGAGCAATTACTCTTTCCTGGAAGGTGCAAGTTCCCCTGAACAATATGTCAGCCAGGCTGCTGAACTTGGCTTGAAATCCATCGCATTGACCGATCGCGATGGTGTTTATGGAATCGTCAAAGGACATCAGGCTGCACTTGAGCACGGCCTTCATCTCATCGTTGGCTCACAACTGACTGTTTCACAGGCGAACCTTTCGCCTTTCAGCATCCTGCTGCTCGTGCAAAACTCAAAAGGTTATGCCAACTTGTGTCGGTTGATCACGCTTGGGCGGCGCAGATGCGAAAAAGGCAAAAGTCAGGTCACATTCGAGGAATGCTGCCAACACTCAGAAGGACTTTGTGCAATCTGGCTGCCAGAAAGTACATCCACATTTCAGGAACAGCATCCGGATGAGATTTTTGGCAACCTCAAACAGGCATTCAGTGAACGATTATTCATCATGATCTGCCGGCATCGAGAACGACAGGATCCGTTGCTTGAAATTCGTGCCAGGCACGATGCAAAACGATACGGAATCCGTACCGTCGCTGGCCTGGAAACCCTGTATCACTCATCAAGTCAACGCCCTATCCAGGATTTACTGAGCTGCATCCGACTCAAACGCAGCTTCGCCAACTGTGAGAATCTGCTTAAACCGAACGCCTCGCACCAGCTGCTTGGAGCACGCAAATTTACCCGCATCTATGCCGATGATTGGGCTTCTGTACAAGTAACGATGGAGATTGCCGAGTCCTGCCGATTTCGACTCGACGAGCTGCGCTACGTTTACCCGGATGAATCCAGTACAAATGGCATGGCAGTCAGTGAATCCTTGCAGGCACTCACCAGGCAGGGTGCGCTCAAACGCTATGCAAACCGTGTACCAGCATCCGTCAGTCGACAGATTGAGCGCGAACTTCAGCTAATCAGGGAGCTCGGCTATGATAACTATTTTCTCACCATGCATCGCATTGTCCATTGGTGTAAGCAGCAGAACATTCTGTGCCAGGGACGCGGTTCGGCAGCCAACTCCGTGGTCTGCTTTTGTCTTGGAATTACCAACATTGACCCGGTCAGCATGGACCTTCTGTTTGAAAGGTTTTTGTCCCGCGAACGCGATGAACCCCCAGACATTGATCTCGATATTGAACACGACCGCCGCGAAGAGGTCATCCAACATGTCTATTCGACCTACGGACGAGATCATGCCGCGATGGTGGCGGTTGTCATCCGTTATCGCAGCCGCTCGGCAGTACGCGATGTCGGTGCAGTGCTTGATTTGCCTGAGCTTGAGTTGCAGCGGCTGGCAAAACAGATCAATTCACACGGACAGCTCGTAGAAAACGATTTCATCAAAGCCGGGCTTGATCCGACGCTGCACGCCTACCAGTTGCTGATGACATTGGCCAATGCGATTATTGATTATCCTCGGCACCTGTCAATTCATCCGGGCGGGTTTGTTTTTACCATTGGTAATGTGCATGAAATGGTGCCAGTTGAAAATGCGACCATGGCCAACCGTACGGTCATTCAGTGGGAAAAAGATGATATTCAGGCCATGAAAATTTTCAAGGTTGATCTGTTGGGATTGGGAGCGCTCTCCCAACTGCACCGGTGCTTTGATCTCATTGACCAGCACCACCATACCAAACTCAGCATGAGCAGTATCCCAAAGGACGATGCCAGGGTATTCAAAATGCTGCAAAAGGCTGACACTACCGGTGTTTTTCAGATTGAGAGTCGCGCACAGATGAGTATGCTGCCCCGACTCAAGCCGGAAAAATGGTACGACCTGGTTGTCCAAATTGCAATCGTCCGACCTGGGCCCATTTCCGGTGGAATGGTGCACCCCTATCTGCGAAGACGCAGCGGCGAGGAGCCCGTTACCTACCCCCATCCCTCACTGGTGTCGGTGTTGGGCAAAACACTCGGCATTCCGATTTTCCAGGAGCAGGTAATCAAACTGGCCATGGTGGCAGCAAATTATGAGCCCGGTGAGGCAGACCAGCTGCGCCGTGACATGGCTGCCTGGCGGCAGGTCGATCGACTCGAACGACACCGGGAGAAACTGATCAGTCGCATGATGCTCAAAGGCATCCCGCAGCAATTTGCTGAACAGGTGTTTGACCAGATTCGAGGGTTCGGTGAATACGGTTTTCCTGAATCCCACTCAGCCAGTTTTGCATTGATCGCCTACGCCGCGGCCTATCTGAAGTGTCACTACCCTGCAGAGTTTGCCTGCTCACTTTTGAACTCCCAGCCCATGGGGTTTTATTCCCCATCAACCATTATTGAAGACGCACGGCGCCATGGTGTTGACATCCTTCCCATTGACCTGCAATTGAGCGAACGTAACTGTACTGTCGAACCCTCCTCCGAAGACCGCGGTGCTTACGCGTTGCGACTGGGACTGCGCTATGTCAGGGGAATCAGTGACAAGGAACTTGCAGCAATCGAATCGGCACCGAAACACTTTCAGTCGATCCAGGACTTGGTCTACAAGACGGGTATATCAAAAGCAGCAGTGCGAAAACTTGCTGCAGCCGGTGCATTGCGAGGGCTGGCAGTCAATCGCAGAACTGCACTATGGGAAGCGTATGGTGTCAACGCACAAGCGGACCTGCTCGAACCGCTGCAGCATTCGGTTCAATTTGATGCCTTGAACGATGAAGAATCAACAACCTGGGACTACCAGAGCACTGGTGTGAGCAGCCGGGGACATATGCTGATGCATTATCGCAAGCAGCTGCACGCAATGGGACTGCCCAGTGCGGAAGCTGTCAGCCAAATGCCTGATGGGTGCCGGGTACGTTATGTCGGTGCAGTGATCTGCCGACAAAGACCGGCCAGCGCAGCGAGTGTGGTATTCATGACATTGGAGGATGAAACCGGCTTTGTCAACGCGGTCTTTTGGCCACAGTGTTTCGAGCGCTACGCAACGCTGGCCAGAAGCCTTTCGCTGTTAGGCGTTGAAGGCAAGCTGCAAGTTGCCAGCGACGTGGTCCATCTGATTGTTGATCACGTATGGCAACCAAACGACCTGGTGTTGTGGGGAAAATTCAAATCTCGGGATTTTCACTAAAGATCAATCCATAGTGAAACTAATTGCAAATACCTGTGTCAAACAAATGAAAGCTCATTTGTCTCTAATTGGAAACCCACACCGAACCTCCAGTTTTGGTCTGTGGTTTCAGTTTAGGCAGACTAACTATTAGTCTGCCTATTTTTTTGGCCAAACGCACCCCATGCCAGTTCATTCAACAGCCAAGGATCGGATCCAAACCCTAACGCCGCTTATGACAGAGAAACGCCCTCAACAATATCGTGCTGCGGCAGACCATCGGCAATGTCGTAATAATCGCCTTTGAACGCCATGAAAATATGTTCCTGGAGCTTGATACCGGTGGCACCGTCGAGCGAGCCCATTGCAATTGAAATGGTGTCTTCATCCAAATGTTTCCAGAACAAAAACGAACCGCAGTTTGGACAGAACCCGCGCTTGGCTCTGTCCGAGGATGCATACCAGCGAACCTCACCGAAAATTGTCAAATCAGCATCCAGAATTTGAGTTGCTGCAAAATAGTGTCCCGACTGCTTTCGGCATTGAATACAGTGACACCCAATCGCTTCTCTTGGTTGGTTGTTGAATTCAAACTGTACTGCATTACATAGACAACTACCTTTCATTTTGCCTCCTGGTTTTTTAACCATTCTACGGTTCAAAAAAACTCAATTTATTGCCGCCCTATCGAACCAATCATCTTACTGTTAGCGTAAACTCGTTAATTCGAATACGCCAGTTTTCAAAATTGTAAGCGTAAAGATTACAGTACCATTTGAACTTTGCACAGTGTTGTGCGTAAAACAAGGTGCAACCGAGCGGAATTTTGGTTGAATAGTCGCCAGGTAAAATATCCATATCTGCATGTCGACAGCTTCCGCAAGCCAGAATTCCTGCATCTATTCTCCTTTCTGGTACTATTGTTTGCACTGCAATATGTTCTATCCAATGTGATTATGAGGTGTAATATTAATTTACGATCAATTTATATAATTTTATAATTATATGTTTTTATAAGTTAATTAAAATATAACGAAATTAATTATGAAATTTCTTCGAAAAAGACTTGATTTTTGTTTAAAGAGGTTTTATATTGCACTGCAACATGTTAATTAATTTTAAATTTGGAGAACCGAATCATGCAAAACAAACTCGTAAATCTTGCTAATGAAGCAGTTGCAATCAATGCCGGGCTTTACACCAAATCAGTTACCCAAAGCGTTGCAGCAGGTCAGAAATTTGTCCAACAAGTATCGGAGCACACCATTGATGCCTTGAACGTCAAGAACTTTGATGGAATCGTATCCAACCAAAAAGGTTGGGCCGCACTGGCAGCTGAACAGTCACAGGAAGCTACACAGGCGATGGTTGATCTCGGTAATGAAGCTTATGATGCTTATGCGCTGCTTTGGAAAAAAGCTTTCGCACCTGTGGTTGAATTGACCGAAACCAAGGTCGTTAAAGCCAAAGCCGCGTAACGCTGATCGCATTCATATTACTCCTCCGTAAATGTCCGGCCTGTCATTGTGCAAAGGCAGGCCGTTTTTTTTGACCAAAACCAGGCACCCACCGCAACCGGTGATGACTCTGTCTGGAAGAATTCCACTGTTCTCAAAATAAACGATTTGAACTCTTATAGCACTGTAAAGCCGGTCGAGTTCAGTTGACTCCGATAAGGAACCGACAACCGGTTTAAAAACCTCAATTCCAATCAGGATAAATCAAACAATTCGGGTAAACAGCGCGCCTAAAATAAACTATCCTGCTAGCGTCAATTACATTTGAGCACCTACCCAAAATAGTCACAACTATTGACAAGCCAAATGCGTCTCATCATTACACGCCACGCGAAATCAAGCTGGGATGACCCTTATCTCAGGGATCATGACCGGCCGTTGTCTAAGCGCGGCCGAAAATCCAGTGATGCGATCGGCAAGTGGCTGGCCGAAAATGGCTACATTCCGAAAATCGTGCTGTGCTCCACCTCGAAGCGTACATCAGAAACCTGGCAGCGTATCGAAAAGTTCATACCCGACACGTGTGAGGTCAGTTATGAAGCAGATCTCTATCACGGTTACCCGGAAGCCTATTATGAGAAGTTAACCCAAACCGATGACTCACCAGCCCTGGTCCTTGGACACAATCCAGGCATTGGATACTTTGCTGAGTCCGTATTGACCGAACTGCCCCAGCACCACGCCTTTATGCAATATCCCACAGCTGCAACACTCATCTGTGATCTACCAATTGAGCATTGGCGAGAATTACAACCAGGCATTGCTACGCTGGTGGATTTTGTCATTCCGCGCGAGTTGATCTGAAATCTCAATATCAGGTCACTCATTGTTCTGGAAAATGACTCCAGCCACAATCTCCTACTGTCTTTTCCGGACCGCGAACCAAGTAAAATGCACGGCAAACTGATCCAGCACAACTTGAACTGAAGCGCTATGGGTGCAGAACTGGCAACTTGGGAATTGATAGCATTGGGTGCAATCGCACTCGTGGTGCTGCTAGTGGTATTCCCCGGATTGAAACGCATCAATCAGCAGAGTAAGGAAGCCGAAAAAGACTGGCCTGGATTTTTGCTGCCGATCGGTGCAGTCATCTTGCTGGTCGTCGTGCTGATCATGATCGTCTGAGCCACTCAGTACGAACAAATTTCAATTTATCACTCCCTCCATTTAATCAATTGCCGAGATCAAAACGATACTGAATATGCCAAAGAAAATTGTTACAGTCAGGCACATGCAAGAGATTCGCGAGGACCATGTCGCGCGATATCTGAACGAACAGGGATTCGAGCAGACTCACGTCAATCCCGCCCACGGTATCCCTATGCCTGCCAATCCGAATGATTTTGATGGACTGCTTATCTACGGTGGCATTCAGAGTGCCAACGATGGGCCAGAACGACCTTATATTGATGCTGAACTTGAATGGCTGGCACAATGGCTTGCAGATGATCGGCCAACTCTGGGCATCTGTCTTGGCGCGCAACTGATTGCCAAATCATTAGGTGCAACCGTCGCTCCCCACGCGGATGGAATTCGCGAGGTCGGGTTTCACAAAATAACCCCGACAACAGCAGTAGGAGACTTTCTACCCGAGCCGACCTACTTCTATCAGTGGCATGGTGAAGGATTCACACTGCCGGATGATTGTGAACTGCTGGCTGAAGGTGAACAATTTCCGAACCAGGCGTTTCGCTACAAGGAAAATACCTACGGCATTCAATTTCACCCGGAAGTTACCCGTCCAGTTATGAAAAACTGGCTGTCCGACGGTAGTGATTCGCTATCAGCAAAAGGCGCACACACAGCTGAACGTCAGCTTGAAGACGAAGCCCGTTATGGAAAAACCATGGGTAACTGGTGCCGCAAATTTGTTGCAAACTGGATCAAGAACTGGTAGCGTCAGTCGCGGCGACTGAACGCGCAACAAACAACCACACTTGCATGTCAACTGAGCAGTTAAAACGGACGTATCTCGCCGATTACCGGCCACCTGCATTCGGTGTCTCGGATCTTTCCCTCGCCTTCGATCTGCACAAAAACAAGACCACCGTTCGTTCCAAGTTGTCCGTGCAAAAAAAACCAGGCGCCAGTCCCAAAGAACCCTTTTTTCTGCACGGTGTCAATCTTGAATTGATATCCATCGAGCTCAACGATCGAGAACTCGACCAGCAGCAATACATTGTTGCCGAAAGCGGCCTATCAATACTCGATCCACCCACTGAGTTCACACTCAGGATCTGCACTACAATCGACCCGTCAAGCAATCTGGCACTGTCCGGGATGTACATGTCGGAAGACATTCTGTGTACCCAATGTGAAGCAGAAGGATTTCGAAACATTACCTACTTCCCTGACCGACCGGACATCCTGAGCCGTTATTCTGTCACCATCGAGGCCGTGAAACAACAATTTCCCGTCCTGCTTTCAAACGGTGAGTTGGTGGAACAAGGCGATCTGCCTGATGGGCGACACTTCGCGACCTGGCATGACCCTCACCCCAAGCCAAGCTACCTCTTCGCACTGGTTGCCGGTGATCTCGCAGTCCTGGAAGATGAATATACAACCGGTTCAAACCGGCGCGTGCAGCTTGAGTTTTACGTCAGGGACAAACATCTTGACAAATGCAAACACGCGATGGATTGTCTCAAACGTGCGATGAGCTGGGATGAACAGGTGTATGGCCGCGAATACGATCTCAACCGATACATGATTGTCGCAGTTGACCATTTCAATATGGGTGCAATGGAGAACAAGGGACTCAATGTTTTTAACTCAAAATACGTTTACGCAAAACAGGAAACTGCAACTGACCAGGATTTTCATGCAATAGAGAGCGTAATTGCGCACGAATATTTTCATAACTGGTCCGGTAATCGAGTGACGCTGAGAGATTGGTTTCAGCTCAGTCTCAAGGAAGGTTTCACAATTTTCCGCGATCAGCAGTTCAGTGCCGACATGGGCTCAGCCGCGGTTCAGCGAATTCAGGATGTCCACCTGGTGAAACTTCACCAGTTCCGCGAAGATGCAAGTCCGAAACGCCACCCTGTGCAACCCGATTCCTATCTCACCATCGATAATTTTTACAACATCACGATCTACAACAAAGGTGCGGAACTCATACGCATGCTCTACCTGTTGCTTGGCGCGGATCAATATCGTGCTGCAACAGACATTTATTTTGAAACCTATGATGGTTGCGCGGTTACGGTAGAAGAATTCATTCAGTCAATGGAGCAGGCAAGCAACCGGGACCTAAAACAATTTCGACGGTGGTACCATGTCGCGGGCACCCCCAAGGTGCGCGTAGCGCGCGCATTTGATCCAGACAATCATTCGTTTGAGTTGACGCTCGAACAGCACCCTCCTGATTCAACCCCGGACAAGTTGGGTAAACCGCTGCATATTCCAATTCAATGTGCCTTACTGGATCAGGCAAGTGGACGCATGACTGTAACACTTGCAAGTGAGTCAGAAACACCTCAAGATGAATTTTTATTGGAACTTCGGGAACTGAAACAGACATTCACTTTTACGAATGTCAGCCACGAACCGGTCTTATCATTACTGCGCGGCTTCAGTGCCCCGGTGCTTGTCGAAGATCCAAAAGCTGACCAGGAACTGCATGCCATACTGGCTTACGATGATGACGCATTTTGTCGCTGGGATGCTTGGCAGCGAGTGGCGAAAACACAACTTCTGCAGCTTGTTACCGCGATCCAAAATGGCCAGGAACCCAGTGTCGATGAGTCGTTTCTGGCAACCTACGGAACAGTTCTCGACAATACGCAAACCGATCCTCAATTCAGCGTGCTACTGCTGGATCCGCCATCTGAAATTGCCATCGCGCAAGCCATGGATGTGATTGATCCGGTTGCCATTCATCAAGCCCGCGGTCTGTTGGTCAAAACTATCGCCAAACAGCATTTTAAAAAGCTGGTTGATCTTTATCAGAACTTGCACCCACCTGCCGATCTGAGTACCAGGGCCGTCGGGGAAAGAGGCTTGCGTAATCTGTGCCTGAACTTACTGATCGAACTCGATACCGATGTGGTGCATGACCTGGCTGCGGACCAGTTCCGACACAGTACCAATATGACTGATCTGGTGGCTTCACTGCAGGCCTTGGTGCTTTCAAACAGCCCTTTCCGAAAACAGGCATTGAATACGTTTTACGAAAACTGGAAAGAAGACTCTGGCGTTATCGATAAATGGTTTCGCATTCAAGCCACTGCGGCCCGGGACGATACTTTGCAGAACGTGATTACACTCTCCTCTCACCAGTCATTCAATTTCCATACGCCAAACAGAGTCTTTTCATTGATCGGTGCGTTCTGCCACGCCAACCCGTACTGTTTTCATGCAGCAGACGGCAGCAGCTACGAATTGCTGAAGGATAACGTAATTTCCATTGATCAATACAACCCGCAAGGCGCAGCGCAACTCGCTGATGCCTTTGCAGAAATTCACCGCTATGACCAAGGCCGACAACAAGCAATGTATCAACGGCTGGAGGAAATTGCGGCGGTTAAAAATTTGTCGGTCAACGCATTTGAAGTCGTTGATCGCATCTTGAATTCAAAAAACCGGTAGAATTCTTATTCCGGATAAAGTCGCCAGCCATCGCAATATGCCGAAATCTGAAAAGACTCAGTTAACCAAATCATCAAGTTCTGAGGTTGACGAATTCCTCAAACAGGTTGAATTGGCACCGCGACCCGTAGCTAGCAGCAGCCGCGGTCGACTCATATTCGCAATGGATGCGACGGCAAGCCGGGAACCGATGTGGGATCAGGCCTGCCACATTCAGTCCGAAATGTTTAATGCCACCGCAGTACAAGGTGGACTCGATGTCCAAATGTGTTTTTACCGCGGATTTCATCAGTTTTTTGCGAGTAAATGGGTAAGTTCTGCCAAAGCCCTGCATCGTCTCATGAGTAGCGTCAAATGCGCCGGTGGACTGACTCAAGTTGGACGTTTGCTGGATCACACCTTGCGCGAAACCCGTAAACAACGTGTCAATGCCCTGGTTTTTGTCGGCGATGCGATCGAAGAAGACATCGACAGACTCTCCGATAAGGCAGGACACCTGGGTCTCAATGGCGTTCCTGCTTTTATGTTCCACGAAGGCTACGATCCGAATGCGCAAAGAGCGTTTCGCGAAATTGCCAAGCTGAGCGGTGGCGCCTATTGCAGATTTGACGCATCCAGCGCCCAGCAACTTCGAGACCTGCTCGCGGCAGTTGCTGTATATGCTTCAGGAGGGCGTAAAGCACTTGAGAATTTCAGCGGCAAACGCGGGGGCGTCGTCGCTGAACTCACCCATCAGGTAAAGGGCAAGTAAAACTGATGTTTGTACGAGGCTTCATGTTACTCGTGATCGTGATTGGACTGATGTGGATCGTCAGCAAGATCGGCAGCAAAACCAATCAGGTCAATCGTCAGAAGTATTTCAAACTCGCGCTGCTCTACGGCGGTGTTGGCATTTTATTGGTTTTAATTTTGACGGGTAAATTACCAGCAATTTTTGCAATCGCGGCAGCAGCTGTTCCTTGGATACAACGCATTATCATGCTGCGTAGCGCCTACAACGTATTCAAATCATGGAAAGGCGGACCCATGCCGGGAGCCAAACCCGGCCAAGCCTCAGACGTCAAAACCAAGTTCTTGGAAATGACACTTGATCACGATAGTGGCGAAATTTTCGGAACTGTGATCGCGGGTGATTTTAAAGGCCAACATCTCAATGATCTGACGATTGATCAACTCGCCGAGCTGTTGAACGTCTGTCACAAGAAAGACCCGCAATCGGCGTCGGTGCTGGAAACTTACCTGGATCGCATGCGAGCAGATGAATGGGAGGGCTACGTTCGAGAACACACGCAAGGTGACATTCCTGCCACCGACCCCGATGAATTAACACACGAAGAGGCTCTGCAGATTTTAGGTTTACACGAGGGTGCAACCAAACAGGAGATTATCGATGCGCACCGGGTGCTGATGCAAAGAAACCACCCCGATCGCGGCGGTTCGACGTGGCTGGCTGCTCGTATCAATCGAGCCAAAGACATCCTGCTGGCATGAACCACCCGCGGTTAACCTTAGTCTGGCGTGTAATTTGCGCGTTCATCGTCGTATGGACCGCGACAACTCATGCATTCGAGTTGACACTACGAAGTCAAACCCTGGAGCATCCAAGTTTTGGGCGGGTCGAAATAATGGTGCCCGAAGGCTACGTGTTGGAAATTCTCAATGGCGACCTTGATTACCCCAGAATGATCGAATTTGCACCAAATGGCGACATGTTTATCGGCTCAGGACTGCAAGTCTACAAACTCTCACCGCCGTACACCATGGAGACACAATTCGTACTGCTGACCACTTACCCCCATAGTGTCGCCATTCGGGCCGACGAGATGTTCATTGCCACCGTTGCGCAACTATTCCGCGCCCCGTATGACCCTGAACAAAATCGACTCAAAATGGAAAGTCTCGAGCAATTCGTACGCTTGCCAGGCGGCCCGGGGCACTCCTCACGTACGGTTAGAGTCGGACCGGACGGCGGCCTATATCTCAGTATCGGCATTGCCGGAAACTGCAGCGACCAACTGATATCGAGTGAGTATCCGTTTCGTCAGCAGCGTGGCGGCATTTTTCAAATCAACGAATCAGGATCATCCCCGCAGTTGGAACCCTTTGCATCGGGACTTAGAAATCCGGTTGACTTTGACTGGCACACTGCAACGGGGATCATGTACGCCACCAACAATGGACCAGATCATCATGGCTTTGATCAGCCACCAGAATATTTTGCCAAACTCACACCCAATTCCTTTCATGGTATGCCGTGGTTCCAATACGACGGTGAAAAACTGATTCGAGATGATTGCATCAAGTCTGAACCACCCCATGGGATGGCTGAGGTTAAGATTCCGGTTGCAACATTTCCTGCACGCAATGCGCCACTTGGCATGACGTTTGTCCCCGCAGGTACAATGGACAAAAATTTTGTACACAACGCTATCGTTGCGTTGCATGGGTCCTGGGCGACTCAGCCAGACGGCGATTTCATAGGTTCAGCTGCGACACGCCGGTCACCCGCAGTGGTAATGGTTGATTTTACCAATAACGAATCGCTCCAAGTCAAACCCGTCATCACCGGTTTTCAGGATGAACGCGGTACGCGCTGGGCACGTCCGGCCGGTGTTGCAGTGGGTCCTGACGGCTGGCTATACATTACCAGCGATGGCGGTTTGTTTGAGGGTTTGATGCGTCTTCGAAAAACCGATTAACGACTAAGCCTCCAGTCCATTACTCCGCGCCAAGCACTGAGTTCGCCGCGGCATCTTTCACTGATCCAAGCAGAATTTGAGTTGAACGATTACACAGCCAAGCGGAGTTCAAACCATTCTAATTCACAGAACACCGCAACCTGATTTCGAACCCGCCACTTTGATGCATCGATTCAAGAATCGAGTAAGTTGTGACTTTCCAGAAACTGACGAACCACCGCGACGCACTCTTTTGGCTGCTCAAGTTGTAATAAATGGGTTGCATTGGGTAAAAAATCGTAGTCCAGTGTCGAAATATGGCTCAGATTAAAACTTGGTAGAAACGAGTAGGGTAAAACCGGGTCTGCACCCAGAACTTTCATCGGGCACTGCAGTGCATCAAAATCGATAAATACGATGAATATCTTGGCATAGCTGATGACTTGTGCTTCGTATTCGCGCGGACACCGCAATTCAAAAGTCTTGTCGTTTGCTGATTTGCGCAGTATGGTCCTTGCAAAAAGGTCATGAACACCTGGAACAACGTATCTGAACGGTGACAGATATCGAAGCACACCGACGTATTCTTCGATTGAGTCAATCCTGTTAGTCCGACTCAGCGTCATCTCTGCACAGCGCCGCGTAGCCACATCAAACTCTTCGGGGATTTCATTCGCTTTACATACAGGCGGGTCGAATAATATGCATGCAGCAAATTCACCACCTCGAGCAGCCGACAGCAGCGTAGTCAAAGCAGAAATGGAATGAAATATGCCAATTTTCGGTTTCACACCGAATTCGATGTCTATTGCCTCCAACACACGCTGCTGATCATCGACAAAGGCAGGGAGGTGGTGATCGACTTGAGCACCAACAGGGTTCCACCCGTGATTCCTCAGGTCATATACAATCAAATCAAAGTCATCGACCAGCAATGACCAAAAAGGATAGTAAAGATCGATTGCAAGCCCATTGCCATGACTCAGCACGATCCTTGGACCATCTGGATTGCCGTGGCGACGCAGGAAAATTATGGTGCCATCTTGCATGTGAACCGCATGAACAGTATGCGGTTCCGGCACTTTCCAAACAAATTCGACGTTTCCCATCGTTATGTTTATCCTCACCTGAAACAGGACTTCAATCTATTTCATGGGCGATGGCAGCTGCGAATTTTTCATTCTCAATGTATTCAAGTTGCCAACACGCAGTTGGAAGGTGCGGAAATCGGAATACACCTTGTTGGTTACCGCGTCGAATTTCAGGCGGAATTTCGAATCTGGAAGGATTTAAGGAAAACCCGGTGCCAAGTGCCTTGATCAATGACTCCTTGAGCGTCCAAAACTTAAAAAACAAGCGGTGCTTCTGGTTCTCATCGACTGCTGTAAATTCAGCCTGCTCTGCCGGAGTAAATACGAACTCAATCACCGAGTCGAAATCAATACGCGCGGACCGATCTTCCACATCCACACCGATTCTGCCATACGATGCCAATGCGATCAAACCGTGTTTGCCACTGTGACTGATATTAAAACTCAGCGAGAGTTTTTCTCCGTCAACCACTCCAAAAGGTTTCCCATGCTGACAGTATGCGAACGAAAGGTGTTCATTGTTGCAACCAATCCGGGAACATAACATGGAACGCAATGCGGCACGACACAAGACATATTCGCGTCGAGGTCGGTCATATCGAAATCGATGCCAACGTGCTTGCTCTTCCGAATTCAGCCATGAGTACGCATACGCCTCACGATTATCGTGAGGCGTAAGGTCAACGTGCGTAAGCAGAACTTCGTCAAATTCACGAAATGTCCGGAACCAGAAATCCAAAGCATCTGTTGCCGTAAATAGCTGTTCATTCCTTAAGCATCGAAAATTTAAATCGACTTCAAAACAGGAACTGAATCTTTTGGGAGGCTTGACCTCTTAATACATTCAAGCGGCTCGAAATTTAATCGGTTCCAACCATCATGTGTGTAACGAGACAGTCGTTGGTAAATTCCAGACTCAACCTCCGAGGTGACTGATCAAGTCCCTCATCGTGTTGAAACCTGAAGCCTCTTCTGGGGAAATATTGACCCCAAATTCCGCGTTGACAGTTTTCAGGAAATTTACGGCATCCACTGAATTGACGCCCAAATCACGTACATTGGCATCCAAATTCGAACGATCTGATATGCCCAAGTGTTTATCAAGCAATCCTGCCACACGGTCTTCAATACTTGCCATTTTTTCTACTCCTTATTCATATTGTTTGATAAAAAATAGTGTATTTACGAAAAAAAATTATAGTATCTGTGACCACATTGAAGATATCAATTCACCTGTTATCCAAGTTGATTGTGTTTGGTGTTAAAGCCCAGTAGATCGACTTTTAGGCACCGCAGTTGGGCATTGTTTCCAACGGGAAATCGGCGAGTTGAAGTGCACAGTTGAGCGTCGCGCTCAATGCTGGTCAAACCAAAAACTTTTGCGTTGAAACGGATAGCTTGGCAGCGAGATCCGCCGCCTTTGTTCATTGCAAAATAGTCCCGCGAAATTCAACCGGAGCCCGTTCTCATAAGCCGCAGCAACCGATTCCAGAAATCCACAACCGTGCTCCGGGGATTGAGCCAAGGCTGGCAGTACCACTGGCAACGACGGTAAAGTGCCATCGGAACGGGTTCCTTGTTGTATGCCAGTCTGTGGCCAAGCAGCAACAATTCTCTCACAAAACGCTGCATCGCTTCCATGGACGACAACGGTACTCACGTCCTGTTTAGCAATGGTCTCAATGGCCTCGCTGAATTTTTTTGACTCACATATCTGGCTTTGCCAATTATTTTCATTCAGTGTCGCATTGGGTGCCAACACCTGACCAGTGACTTGACTGATCATTGAAATAGCGGGTGCTGCTGTCACGACGGCATCGTAAGCCGCTTTGCATTCGTCCAAAACTGACTGCACCGCGGCATTTTCAGAAAGTGCCGCCATCAACCGACCCCGTTGTACTGCAAGTTTCATCGCGTCCTCAAGAGAGTAAACTCCTGCAGCATACGCCGCCGCGATTCCCCCGGCACCCACACCAAATACCACATTAGGGCGAACACCAATGCTCGACCAAAGTGCTGTGAGGGTAATTTCCAGTGCAACGATTGCCGGTTCTGACCACGTTAAATCATTGCTCAAGTCTGCACCGGTGAGGTCAAACATCGAGTCAAGTAAAGCTTTACCATACTCGTCCTGAATCAATTTGTTGCAACGGTCCAACGTCATCTGCGCCGCCGGTTCAGTGTCGTAAAGGTCATGCGCCATACCCGGCCAAACCCCCTCAGCGCCTGAGTAAATAAATGCAACATTCGACGGCGCCTGTGCTTCGGTTTGAATTCCTTTGAAAGTCTTCAAGCCTTTACGCAGCGAATCAATATCGGTGAATACCACCCCTGCGCGATGTGAAAAATGACTCCTCCCAACCCCGGCTGTCCAAGCCATGTCTGACAAAAAGTTGAATTCAGTATGGCTTTCATCGCGCGGTGTTGTGAGTTGTTGATCGAGCCATGTCCCATAGCGGTCGGCCAATTTGCGAAGTGCCTCGTCTGACTTTCCCGAAAGTGGGAGAAACCGAGCTTTGCGCTTGCCAGCGCGCGGGTCGCGCAACGCACTATCCTCAGCAGTATCTCCAAGCGATTCCGACACTGCTAGAGCGACTGACTGCGCAGTGCCAACCGGCCCAGTCGAACCTGCTTTTAAATTGTAAGAATCTTCGCCATCGCGCCAACCTTCGATCACGACGTGCGCGTTGGCACCGGATATTCCGAAAGCACTGATCCCGGCTCTGGGTGGTCGGTCGGAAATGCGTGGCCATTTCGTTGACTCACTGGTGATGTCGACGGGCAGTTCATCCCACTCAATGAGAGGACTCGGATTTTGGAAGCCCGGTTGCGGTGGAATTTCTGCTGCCTGCATTGCCAAGACGACCTTGATCAGTCCTGCGATTCCGGCTGCGGATTCCAGGTGTCCAATGTTCGACTTGTGCGAACCGATAAGCAACGGCTGGTCAACACGGCGGCCTTTGCCGTATACTTTCCCCGCGGCCCGCACTTCGATGGGATCACCCATTGCCGATCCCGTTCCATGGGGCTCGAGGTAGTCCACTTCCGCAGGCGCAATTCCGGAACGGGATAACGCTTCCTCGATCACCCGTTCCTGCGCGGGGCCGTTTGGTACCGTCAGCCCCGCGGCTGCACCACTTTGATTGACTGCCGAACCGCGAACTACAGCCCAGATTCGATCGCCATCCGCCTGTGCGTCAGCAAGTCGCTTCAACACCACCATGCCGCAGCCTTCGCCTCTCACAAATCCATCCGCGTTGGCATCAAAGGGACGACAAGAGCCACTCGATGATAACAAGCCTAACTCTGCCATAAACTGGGTCACACTCGCAGACAGAACCGCATGGACACCGCCACTGAGGGCAATGTCCACCTCACCTCGCTCGAGTCCCACGACCGCGTGGTGCAGCGCGGCCAACGAGGAAGCGCAAGTCATATCCAGCGCCATTGCAGGACCCGACAATCCTAAGGCAAAGGCCACGCGTCCAACTGTGACGCTACCGGCAGTTCCAAGGTATCCCACATCCTGCTGGTCAAGTGCGACCAGGTCCCGATACTCGCTGCTTCCCAATCCTACATACACACCAGTCCGGCTACCCCGCAAGGTGTCCGGTGCGATCCCCGCATCCTCAAGTGCCTGCCAGGTTGATTCCAGCAACCACCTTTGACGCGGGTCCATCGTCCGCGCCTCGATCGGCCGGATTCCAAAAAACTGCGCATCGAAGCGATCAATTCCCTCGACGAAAGCGCCATTCCTATAATTGTCGCTCTCGGCCTCCGAGTCAATCGATTCATTATTGCAGCTGATCGGTTGCGGACGTCCGTGGGTCACTACGCTCCGTCCTTCCTTAAGCAAACTCCAGAACGCATCAAGATCCGGTGCATCCGGGAAACGACACGCCATACCGACAATTGCGATGCCGTCTTTGACCAATTTTGGTGTCGGACTGGCAATCGGCACGGGTGCAGCGGGCTTCGCTTCGACATCACTTAACTCCTCGACCAAATGCTGCGCCAGTGCGGTTATGTCCGGATAGTCAAATACCACGGTATTGGGTGCGCTGTAGTGTTCAGTAAACGCCCTATTCAAACGATTCCGCAACTCGACAGCCATAAGCGAATCCATGCCGAGGTCGAAAAAGCCAACAAATGGATCCGGTTTCGACGGTAAGCGGAGCACCGCCTGCACCTCGTTCTGTAAAAATGCAGTCAGCAGGTTGCCGCGTTCCGTCTCCGCAGTCGATTGCAATTGTGTCAGCACATCGGGTGAAGCATCGGCGCGACCATCATCTGATTGTGCATCCGTCGACAGAAGTTCCTCCAGAAATGGGGGACGGGCGGTAGCCGTCTCTTCGAAAACTGCCCAATCCATCGACATCACGACGGATGTTGCGACATCCTGACGCACCAGCTGTTCCAGCGCCTTGATGCCCTGCTGCGGTGTGAACCAGCGCCCGCCGAGTGCTGAACGCTGTCTTTCAATCCGATCCTTTTGCTCGGCGGCTTCACCAATTTCAGACCAGGCTCCCCAGGCAATCGCCTGACCTGGCAGGCCCATTGCCCGCCGATGGCTCGCAAGCTGATCGAGGAAGGCGTTGGCTGCAGCATGATTTGCCTGTCCGGGATTCCCCATCACGCCAACACGACTCGAGAAAAGAATGAAAAAATCAAGGTCGCGATGCTCAGTCGCGCGATGCAAGTGCCAGGCTGCCAGAATTTTAGGGCGCAATACCTGTTCGAATCTCGACCAATTCTGATTAGTCAGCGCACCGTCCGACAATACGCCCACACTGTGAACCACACCTGCCAGAGGCGGCAGGTTCTGATCGATTCGATCAAGCATTTGATCGATTGCGCCGGTGTCCGTTACGTCTGCCAATTCCACAACGACGTTGACCCCGCGTGCGCGCAGCACTTGAATTGTTTCCTCGGCCTCCGCAGCTGGCGCCCGGCGGCCATTGAGCACGATCGTACCTGCACCGTGGTCTGCAAGCCAATTCGCTACCGCGCACCCAATGCCACCCAAGCCTCCTGTGATCAGATAAGTCCGGTCTGCGCGCAGGGAATTTTGTGCCAGTGGCGATTTTGTTACCACAATTTTGCCAAGATGCCGAGCCGAACGCATAAATCGTAGCGCCGCGCCTGCTTCACAAAGCGGCCAGCGACTGTGCACAATGGGCTTAAGCTCCCCTGTGCCCAAGCGCGCGACGATATCATTCAGCACCCGTCCAACCCATGCTGGATCAGTCCTTTTCAGGACATCTAGTTCCAGAATGTCGTAGCCAACATCAGGACGCAGTTCCGCCATCTGGGCGACACTCAGAATGTCCCGTCGAGCCAGTTCCACGAAACGTCCACCTTGCTTAAGGCAGGCCAAACTCGCGTCAATGAAACCCTCGCTCGTCAAGCTGTTGAGAACAACATCTATTCCCAGCCCATCTGTAGCTTTGAGTATCTCATTGGAGAACTCGGTGCTGCGACTGTCGAATATGTGTTTCACGCCAAGTGACCTTAGATAGTCTTGCTTAAGCGCACTCGCAGTGGCAAACACTTCGGCGCCGGCCGCCTGCGCGAGTTGGATCGCAGCCAGTCCGACACCACCGGCCCCAGCGTGGATGAGAACGCGTTCTCCGGGCTCGAGTCCCGAAAGTTCATAGGAAAGCGCAGCTGACACAAAGGCACTTGGAACCGTAGCCAGTTCACTCACCGAGTAACCCTCCGGTGCACGCGCCACAAGTTCTTCGCGCGTGATCATTTGCGGTCCGAAGGCTCCGAATCCCAGCCCAACAACTTGATCGCCGATCGTGATGTCGCAAACTTCGGACCCTGTTGCTACAATGCGACCACACATTTCCCGCCCCAGCAGTCCTTCCTGGATAAATCCAAGCGATCGAAACACATCCCAGAAATTGAGTCCAGCCGCGTCTACACTGACACGGACTTCCTTTGCTTCGAGGGCACGCGCTGGGAGTGATTGAACTGCCGGGCGATCAAATGTTCCGTCCTGATCTGGCGCCAGCACCCACTCCATGTGCTCCGGCAGAGTCAACTGTGGGTGCCCTTCGCTGGCACGAACCAGTCGCGCCACCTGACGCCGCCCCCGTCGAAACGCGATGTGGCTTTCTGAGTCAGGGTACAACAATTCGTTAACAAGATTCGCCGTCGGTACCAGCGCGGATGGATCCAGATCGATCATTTTTGGCTGCAGGTGAGCTGCCTCTCGGTCCACTGCTTTACCAAAGCCCCACAGCACTGCTCCAGCGAGCGATCCACCGCGTTCACGTTCCAGAATTTGTGCTCCGCAAGTTAAAAACCACATCCCTTGTTGCGGTATCTGATCCGTATCCAATACCCCTTGAACCAGCGCCAGTGCACTCGCTCCGATATGCTGAACATCCGTCATGACTTCTACAGAAGATGCCTGCTGATCGTGACCATCCAATGCCGCACAATGTATGACACCGTTGAAAGGGAGATCCTGATGCAAACCTTCGGTGAGTTCGCGCCAAGCGTTCCGCTGTCCTGGGTCAATCGCAACTCGCCACACACCAGCATCTGAGCCGCAGATCTCTGTTCGTTCCGGATGGTCGGCACTGGCCAAGACGACCGTCTGGTTACGCGCCGCCAACTGCTCGGCCAATCCTGCTGCAAAGCCAGCCTGGTCCGCAAACACGATCCAAATACCCGGTTCCTCTTGTACCTGCACCGGACCTTGCGCTACGATCACACCCTTGTCCATCGTCTCCGGTGGATCGGACTCATCCACGCCGATGACTTCGACCGCTTCAAAGCCGACATTGCTGAGCGCCTGCCGCCATACAGCGGGACTGGCGAGGGCGTGATGGGGACGAAAATCGTCGGCGAAACGCCACCAGCCATCAAGCTGTCCAAAAGTAAGATCCATCCAGCCCAGACCGCGCAGGTTCTCAAGTGCGACCAGGTGCCCTGCAGGTGCCAAAAGTTTGCAGCAGTGCGCCAGTGTCTCCTCTAAATAGCGCGTCGCGTGCAACACATTAGACGCAATGATGAGATCATATCCGTGCAGCTCAAAGCCCTGTTCAACCGGATCTTTCTCAATATCGAGCGGGCGATATTCGATACATCCATCGCCATCCCCGAAACGCGCTTCAGCCTCAGAGAAGAACCCTGCTGAAATATCAGTGTAAAGGTAGTTGAAGCGTCCTTCGGGAAGCTCCGGCAACACCGCCGCGGTCGCTGAACCTGTGCCCGCGCCGATTTCAATAACCCGCAGTCGACGTCCCTGCGGAAGTGCAGCCACCAGCGTACGGACCGCTTCACTTAACATTTGATTCGCGACTTGCGCGATCGGTGCGCGCAAGTAGAGGTCAGCCGCGGTTGGCTCACCACTGCTAAAGAGGAGTGTTAAAGGATCAGCCTGACCCAGAAGCACATCAGTGAGCGCGTCTGCAGAACGTCGGAATAAGCCAATCTCGATTAGCCCATGTGGATATTGCTGCGTCATCCAATCAGCATGGTTAACCGGATCCCGGGGGAATCCCTCCGGCCATGGATCGTCTGTGCCCAAGCATACCCTAAACGTGTCGCCCTCGTCCTCCAACACCCCGGCGCGGGCCGCCATCTCCAGCATTCGACGAAAGAGTTTTTTGTGCTCTGCACTGACGTTCAGGTCCTGCCGCAACACCTCCGGTCTTATTCTATCGCCAGCCTTCCGGACCCAGCCCAAGCGATCCAGGTTAGTGATTGCAAAGGCATACGACCACCGTTCCAAATCTGCCAGTAAGGCCTCTCTGCTTTGCGGATCAACTCCGACATCGCCCAGACAGTCCCGAAGCAGACGGGTATGGGTTTTGACATTGACTGGATCGGGAAAGAAGTCGGCGCGCTGCATCCCCTCCGGCAACGCGAGTTCACGCCAAATTACTTCGTAAAGCAACTCATCGATGCCGGCAACCGATGAGAGCAGTGCGTCTTTCGTCGCGCGTTTAATGGTGTATCCACTCAATCCACCAATCGGCATCCCGTTCGGATCGTAGAGGTGTAAGTCTGCGCTTTGGACCTCAGGTGGGTCAACCGAATTTGAACTCACATCCGGTGGCACAGTTTTCATGCGAACATGGCAAAACACCCGGTCGGGAAGCTGCCCTGACAACCATAGATGCTCCCAGGCGAATGGCAGGTAGGTTGCCTCAGCTTGCGACCCATCAAATCCTCGAGCTGCCCCCACAAGTTGAAAGCAGCCGTCAAGAAGTAGCGGATGAATATCCAGATTATGCGCGGCTGCATTATTCGAAATGGACACTTCTCCGAATGCCTCGCCTGGACCACACCAGATTCGCTGCAGAGTCTGAAAAGACGGGCCCAAATCAATGCCGGTTTCTGCCCTGGCGCGGTAGTATATTGCTGAGTCCAGTTCAGACAGACGAGTAGTCAAGTTCTCGAAGTCGATGCGTGCACCGCGATTCACCACAGATACATCTGGCGTCGCGCGCCCCTCCAGGTGAAGCAACCACTCGGTATCATCCAATCTGCTGAACACGTGAACGCCGCGGCTCGCCGCTGAATCGGGGGCATCGAGCAGCACCTGCATGGTGCAACCGGCTTCTTCTGAGCCGTCGGTTGGCACTGACAGTACCAGAGCGCTGTGCAGTTGCATTTCCTCCACGCTCACAGAACTGCTGCCTTCAGCACGTAATGCCGATGCGACCATGGCACCATACAGTGCACCAGGCGCCACCACCTGACCGTATACACGATGATCATCGATCCATGCTGGTTCGGTAGAGAATACTTCCGTCTCATAAGTAACCTCACCGCTGGCAGATTCATGGCGGACGCCCAGCAGTGGGTGTCCGCTCACTCGCTGACGTCGCTTTGGTGGTTCCAGCCAGTATCGCTCTCTTTGGAAGGGGTAATCGGGTATCGAAATCCGCCGTCGCTGCTCACCCGCGAATAGCCCGTCAAAGCTGATCGCCAGTCCTGCTTGATAAGCTTGGGCAACGGCGTCCACGAATCCTTGATTGGGCACCTGCTCATCAACAGGCGGAATCATGCTTGCTATGACCTTGGGCGGTGTCGCGTTCGGCCAGGCTGACACCACTAGCGGAGCCAGCAGGGAACGCGGACCGATTTCAATGACGAGGTCCACGCCAAGATCGGCCATGGTCTGCACTGCCCCGCCGAATGAGACCTGCTCTCTGGCGTGTCGTCGCCAGTAATCTCCATCCAGCAGCGTTCCTGGCTCAACTATGGTGCCAGTCACATTGCTGATGATGTCGATCGATGGGGGACTGATTGTGACGCGATCAAGTACTGCCGCTAACGCATCAAGGGCAGGCTCCACCAAAGCACTGTGGAACGCACGAGAGGTGTTGAGGCGTTTCACGCGCACGTTCAAGGACTCAAAGTGTTCTTCAATTTTTTCGATGGCCGTGACTGGGCCACTCACCACTTGGTGAAGTCCGTTGTCTGCCGAAACGCTGAGTCCTGCTCCCTTGATTTTCGAATTCAGTTCTGCCACTGCAGACGCCACTTCTGCCGCAGGTGCAAACACAGCTGCCATCGCCCCCTTTGCAGTCCCAGCCAAGACGGTACCGCGTGCCTGTGAAAAGTCCATTCCATCCTCAAGGCTGAATACACCAGCAGCCTGTGCGGCCACTAACTCACCGGCACTGTGTCCCACTACGACCGAGGGTTGAATGCCGACACTTGACCACAGTGCAGTGATTGCACACTCAAGCGCGTACAGTGCTGGCTGTTCCCAGGCTGTGTCACTCAAATCCCCGGTTGCACCACTACGTCCGAACATCAAGTCCAACAACGAGGTGTGCCTGCTTGCCTGAAACACCGCCTCACAACGGTCCAGAACAGACCTTGCTATCGGTTCACGCGCATACAGGTCCTGTCCCATTCCCAGCCACTGACTTCCCTGACCGGTATAGACAAACGCGACCCGTGTCGTACGATTGCGCGCCACTGAGTCGTCATTCGAATTTTTGACTTCCTCCAACTGCTGTCGTAAGTCATCGAGGTCATTGAACACTATACCCCTGCGGTTGTCGAAATGACTGCGACCTGCACCTGCCGTCCGAGCCATATCGGACAACAATGCCTGGGAGTCCTCATGGGCCGGTGAAATCGTATTCAGCTGTTCGTCGAGCCACACGAGATAGCGGCTGGCGATTTGCCGGAGCGCAGCTGGCGATTTGCCGGACAAAGGCAGGATACGGCTAGTGCGGGAATTGGGTTCATCCTGGGTCGAATACGAATCGGCTGAGACATACGGGAGTTGTGTTGACACTTGTTTTACAGGACCGATGGGGCGAATCTCTCCGGTACGGGCGCAGTGTGAAGAACGGTGCTCTTCCAGTACGATATGAGCATTGGTTCCGGATATTCCGAACGAATTCACGCCAGCGCGCCGCAGCTGCTCACCATCGTAAGGCCACTCCATAGTCTCAGTGGTTACTTGAACGGGCAGCTGTTCCCAGTCGAGGCTCGGGTTGGGATCCTTGAAGTGCAGGTGCTTTGGAATCAACCCGGACTTCACAACCATCGCCGCCTTGATTAGCCCGGCAATTCCAGCTGCTGCTTCAAGATGTCCAATATTTGTCTTGACCGAGCCAACGAGCAGTGGTTGGTCACTTTCACGTTCTCGTCCATAAACCGTCATCGCGGCATTCAATTCGATCGGGTCTCCCACCGTAGTACCGGTTCCGTGAGCCTCGAGATAGTCCACTTGTGAGGGTAACAAATCCGCGCGCGACAACGCAGTGTCGATGACCTGCTCCAGCGCGGGAGTATTCGGCACCGTCAGCCCCACGCTGGCACCACCGTGGTTCACTGCAGCACCGCGAATGACCGCCCAGATTCGATCACCGTCGGCTTCGGCTTCCCGCAGGCGTTTCAGAATCACAACACCACAGCCTTCGCCCCGAACGTAGCCGTTGGCCGCCGCATCGAAGGCCTTGCACTGGCCATCCGGCGACAACATCATGGAATCTGCCCGCAACTCGTACACCCGGCCGTTCAGCATGGTGTGAACACCACCTGCGATGGCCAAATCTGCTTTACCCTGCTGGATGTCTGCGACGGCATCATGAACCGAAACCAAGGACGATGCACAGGCTGCGTCGACCGCTTTGGACGGACCCATCGTACCCAGTACAAACGAGACTCGTCCCGCAGCACCATTTAAGTTGGTCCCACTCAAGGCGTACAAGCAGCCAGCCGCCTCCACCGGTCGGTCGGCATCAAGCGCCATCATTCGGTACTCGTCGGTACTGATTCCGGTGTAAACACCGGTGCGGGTCTCCTTCAGACGCTCCGGATCGATGCCCGCATCCTCGAGTGCGTGCCAACTCGTTTCCAGCATCATGCGCTGTTGCGGATCTAGAAACTCCGCTTCCACCGGGGAGATTCGAAAGAACGCTGCATCGAAGCGGTCGATATCGTCAACGAACGCGCCGAAACGGCAGGCATCGCCGCGGGCGCTGTCGTCCGCAAACATCTCGCTTATGCGGTCGACTCCATTACCCGGCTTGCTCTCACTGACGGCATTCCTGCCCTGCTCCAGGAGTGTCCAAAATTCGGCAAGATCGCGTGCGCCAGGAAAACGACAAGCCATTCCCACAATTGCGATGGGCTCATCGGCGCCGTCACGGCGGGGAAACTGACCGTCGGCGGGCTGATCAGTTAAGTGAGTTGCTGTTTTTTCAGATTTGGACAAACGACTCATATTGTTCACCAGCAAAATTTATTCATTGCATTGTTAATGCTTGGTTTAATCGAAGCAGCGTGCTTCTCGATCAGAACCCAACGGTTGTATCGAACGAAGGGCTTGGCAGCGTTTGGTTAAATGATAATAAATAGCGGGATCAAAATAGATAAATAGTCCTGTCAACCAGCCCGCCAGGCACGCTTCGCGCAACCGAATCAAATATACTTCTTGAATTGCAAGCGACTGATAGTTTGGTAGGTGCCTAATCATCAGGAGGAACAGCCAATCGTCAGATTTCCGGCATATGTCGGTCACGTGGTGCCGCCTTCTGGTTACTTGTTACGTGCGGGATTGAAGGAACACAGGGGTTGACGTTATACGTACGTTTCGTCCATCGAGCGGATGCGATGACACTATCATTGCTGGAATTCTTGGTGCCAGCCCTCAGTAAAACACAATATGTTTCCGGAGAATGCTGGTTTTACTCTCTACTGCGCCCTGCATCATAGAACTCCTTTAGGTATTACGGAAGGCACCGGTGACCATAAGCGATACTGAGATACGACAAAGACTGCGTCTGGGAGAGGACAGCACTTGGGAATTCAAGCAGATTGAGTTTAATGGGAACCAATCCCGGAGCCCCCGAAGTGGTGATTTAGCGGATGAGATGACCGCCTTCGCCAATGCGAGTGGGGGCAGACTTCTTTGCGGTGTTACTGACGAAGGTCGAATCCAGGGAATGATTCCAGAACAGGCAGCCGAAGTTAACCGTCTGCTCGTTCATGTGAGTAGGGATGCGATCAACCCGCCCCCTGCGAATTGATGTTCACCACCGCGAAGTTGACGGACAACTTTTGGTGCTCGTCGAAGTGCCACGGGGAGATGCCGTTCATGAGCGCAATGGTCGAGCTTTCATCCGTGCTGGAACGACCAGGCAACCTCTTGACGGCGACGAACGAATGAGGTTGGCGCAATACCGGGCTCAAAGCCGGTATCTTTGGTTTGACAGGCAAATCGTACCGAATACAGGTTTTGAGACGCTCAGTGAACGGCTGTGGGAGCCATTGCTCAGCGTGGCTGGCGCGCAAGACCCGAGCAGGGGATTGCTGAACCTCAGACTCCTGGCTCAGGATGAAGCGGGTGTGTACCGCGCGACAGTCGCAGGCGTGTTGTTTTGCACTGAATCACCACAAGAATGGTTGCCACAAGCCACGATTTTGGCAACACACTACCGGGGAAAGAACCGTGCCTCGGACCAACTGGATGCACAGGAAATTGTCGGGCCGCTGCCACGGCAGATCTCCGACGCCGTGCGGTTCGTGGTGCGCAACATGCGAGTCGCAGCGCTCAAACTGCCGGAACGGGAAGATCTTCCGCAGTACAGTAATGCGGCCGTGTTCGAAGCGGTGGTCAACGCTGTCGCACAGCGTGACTATTCCATGACTGCCCGCCGAATACGATTGTCAATGTTTAAGGGACGTCTTGAGATTGACTCTCCTGGCCAACTTCCCAATGGAATGACCATTGAAGGCATGGATTCAAGCCAGGCAACGCGCAATGAAGTCATTGCATCTGTGCTTGGACGTATTTCAGTCGGGGATATCCCCGGTGCTAACCTTCGTCTATTCTTGATGGAGCGTCGAGGGGATGGCGTGTCGATCATCAAGTCAGAAACCCGGCAAGCCACTGGAAATCTACCGCAGTATGAGGTCGTTGACCGGTTCCGCGTTGTTTTGAAGATTCCGGCAGCAAAACTGGAACTGAGTCCCGCCGCGTCCGCGGTTACGGTGCATTCGAAGGGTGAGCCCTTGGTGGGGGCCGAAGTGTTGGCTCTTTTTCCGAATAAAACTCGTAAGCAGGCCGTGACCGATGAGACTGGCGAGGCAGCGCTTGATCTATACACTACGCACCTTCCAATGACCGTTTATATTGCAGCACCGGGATATAGTGCAGGACTGGAACGAGAGTGGCTGCCAAGCCGGGGTGGTTTACTGATGGAACTTGACGAATTGTTGTCTGGAGGTTCAATCATATTTCCCCAGGGCACCGGCCATATCCCCGGCCTGCGTGGTCGACTCAATCCCATACGCGATACATCAGATCGAACTTATCTGTATGCTGACAATATCGCTATAGAGGATGGCCGGCAGCAGCCTGTATCTTTCCGGTTAGGCAAACCGATGAAGCTTACAGACGCGTTCGGCTCAGAATTGTTCGTGACTATTGTCGATATTGTTGGGACATCTGCATTGGTAGAGTATCGTCCAGTGGCTTGAGAAAATGGTTCCACCGTACTACTGTCAAGTGCCCAACGCTTGTGTGCATGACTACTTTCGCGTGGTGGTCGAACGACGCGTTCGCTTGTAGCTTATAGTCCTGAAGTACTCGTGAAATCGATTCGAGAAATCATCCTGCTGACTGCCTTGATCGGCTATATTCTGTGCCCGGTTTCAGTATCAGCTATGACTTTAGAAAACACTTACCAGTCCTTTACCGAAATAAGGGTTCCAGCCGAATGGGAACCGCAGGAAGCCATTTGGATCCAATGGCCCGGTCGTTATGAGAAGCAGTTTGAAATCGCATTTTCAAAGTTAGCCGAGATTGTAGTTCAGTACGAAAAACTGCACATCATTTGTGATTCTGAATTAATCACTCGACAGGCGCGCAATAGCCTTACAGAAGCAGGCGTTGACCCCGATCATCCTAACCTTGTCTGGCACCTGATCCCCAATGACAGTGCCTGGATGCGCGATAACGGCCCTGTCTATGTGATCGCAGATGGCGAATTTCGAGTGCAAAACTGGAAATTCAACGCCTGGGGAGGAGCTTTTGGGTCCGATATTCCCTATGCAAAGGATGACGCGGTGTCCACTGTAGTAGCTGAATATCTTAGCATGCCTGTGGATCAGATTGATGTTGTACACGAACGCGGTAATCTTGAATTCAACGGTGTGGATACCGTGATCGCTAACTGGAGCGTATTGGGTGATCCGCACCGCAACCCTGGCTACGACAAAAAGCAACTCATCGATGATTTCAGGCGTTATTTCGGCGTATCGAATGTCATTGTTCTGGAAGGAATCCCGCAGGACGATCTGACCAAGGGGCATGTCGACGGCATTGCCAGATTCATCAATGCGGACACTGTCGTGGTTCCACAGTGTACTGATTTTTCAAAATGCAAACCTGGGGATGGCAAAGACGATGCGGTATATAACAATGCAGCCACAACCATCAAGTCATTTGGATTCAACGTAATTCGCGATCCAATGGAAGCGACAGTACAGTACGCAGGCAAGAATTTTGATACCAACTACACCAACTGGCTGGTTGGAAACGGATTCGTACTGGTCGTGGGATTCGGTAATCAACAAACCGATGCGGCAGCCAAAGCGCGCATCGAATCCTATTTTCCGGGGCGGGACGTTCATGTTGTTGAAATGCTGGATTCCTGGGCATCTGGAGGCGGCGTCCACTGCCATACCAATGATCAGCCAGCAGCTGCATTGGTCGGCCTGGAATGACCGGCTTTCCTCGACGAGATTAAAACTTTTTCTCAAAATTCGTGTAAACTTCGCCATATGAAATAAGACTCCGCATCATAGTCAGCTTGCACCTGACCCTGATAACGATCTGAGTCGTTTTGTTGTGGCAACAGAGTGATCCCCATGGATACGACAACATCAGCAACCGATAACAATCGGGTCTGGCATCACCTACCTGATTTGCCGGTTCAACTATCGCCGTTGTTTCAATGGCCGCTACGTCCGGTAGCCATTTTGAAGTGGTTTGCCACGAATTGGCAGCCTTTGAGTGCCTATGTCATATGGCTGGCAGTGGCAGCCGTGGTTTATTTTGCATTTCAGCCAAGTGAAATCGAAATACAAACCTTTTCCGCGGGCTGGATTTTTCAGATCTGGTTGCGGAATATTCTCATCATGACATTAACCGCGGGCAGCTTGCATCTTTACTTTTACACTTTCAGTAAACAGAAGAAAAATCTAAAGTACGAGCAAAGAGACTTGGACCGTAACAGCAAGACTCATGATTTTGGCAATCAGATTCATGACAATATGTTCTGGACTCTGGTGAGCGGCGTTGCCATTTGGACCGCGTACGAGGTCCTGTATTTCTGGGCGAGTGCCAACCACTTCGTACCGCGGGCATCGTTCGCGGGCAACCCGGTCTGGTTCGTTCTGCTGTTCCCTTTGATAGCACTGTGGTCATCGTTCCACTTTTATTGGATACACCGATTGCTGCATTGGCCGCCGCTGTACAAAGTGGCGCACAAGCTGCATCACAGAAATGTCAATGTCGGTCCTTGGTCAGGAATATCCATGCACCCGATCGAACATATTCTGTATTTTTCTTCGCTTGCAATTCACTTTGTCGTCGCCTCCCACCCGGTGCACTTTCTGTTTCATGCTTATTTTCAGGGTGCCGGTCCAGCCATGACTCACTGCGGATTTGAAGGACTGGAAGTCAACGGCAAAAACCGATTGAGTCTGGGAACATTTTTCCACCAGTTGCATCACAAGTTCTTCAAATGTAACTACGGAAATATAGAAATGCCGTGGGATCGCTGGTTTGGATCGTTCCATGACGGAACCAATGAAGCCACGCGTCGCATCCGCAAACGGCAGTGGTAACTGTTTATTCAACCGGTCGATTCCTCGTTGAGCCCAACTCGTTCCAGATTTAGAAACCGCTACGATTGGAATCGAAGCGTATCCTTGTAAGTCTTTATTGATTTTATTTATTCCACATATATTTCAATAATTTAGGTTCTACAAACCTCGATCTTTCAAACACCCGGATTACAACACTATGCCAGCCGATCAACTTGACTTCACCCGTGCTGAATACGATGATCGTATCAGCAAAACCCGAGCTGCGATGGAGCAGGCGGGGATTGAACTGCTCATCACCGTCGACCCTTCAAACATGGCGTGGCTGACCGGCTACGATGGCTGGTCATTCTACACACCACAATGCGTTTTATTGACATTATCGGAAGGGCCCCTCTGGTACGGTCGGGCAATGGATGCCAAAGGCGCCTCCCGTACGGTACACATGCCCGATTCGCAGGTACTCTATTACACCGACGACTACGTCATGACAACTGAACGCCACGCGATGGATTTGTTGGCACAAATCATCACCGATCGCGGCTGGGGAAGCTTCAGATGTGGCGTTGAGATGGATAATTACTATTTTTCCGCAGCAACGTTCACAGCATTGCAACAAGGATTACCAAATGCAACCTTCGCTGACGCCAATACACTCATCAACTGGCAACGCACCGTCAAGTCAACTCAGGAACTCATCTATATGAAACGCGCCGGCCGCATCGTTGAAGAAATGCATAAGAGAATTTTCGCCATCATCGAGCCTGGCATGCGGAAGAATGATCTGATTGCCGAGATTTATCATACAGCCATCACCGGTGCAGACGGCCATGGTGGTGACTATCCGGCGATCGTTCCCATGGTGCCCTCGGGTGCCGATGCGGCTGCCGCACACTTAACCTGGAACGATTTACCGCTGAAACCGGATGAAGGTACATTTTTTGAAATTGCAGGTTGCCACCGACGCTATCACTGCCCACTTTGCCGGACAATTTATCTTGGCAAGCCGCCTGAGAAATTTCTGAATACTGAAAAAGCCGTCTTGGACGGCATGTCGGCCGGGCTCGAAGCAGCGAAACCTGGCAACCTTGCACAAGACATCATCATTGCGTTTAACCAGGCACTAGCCAAATACGGCATCACCAAGGATGGACGTTCTGGCTATCCAATCGGATTGAGCTATCCACCCGATTGGGGAGAACGAACCATCAGCCTGCGCCTTGGTGACCATAGCGTGCTCAAAGAAAACATGACGTTTCATTTTATGACAGCGATCTGGGGAGATGACTGGGGCTTTGAGATTACCGAGAGTTTCGTCATCGGAGAAAATGGTCCTGAGCTCCTCGCAAACTATCCGCGTAAGCTCCTCGTCAAACAATAAATCCTGCAATTGAGGTCAAGCACTCGTGTCAACTTCCAATATCCAGCTGTATACCTGGGGCACCCCTAACGGACGGAAAATTTCCATCGCACTGGAAGAGATGGAGCTTGCCTACGATGTTCACGAAGTCAATCTGGGGCAAGGGGAACAGTTCTCGGAATCTTTCGTCGCAATTAGCCCCAACAGCAAAATTCCGGCCATCGTTGATCCCGAGGGTGATGCAGGTGGCCCGCTATCCATATTTGAGTCGGGTGCCATACTGATTCACCTTGCCCGCAAGACAGGCCAGTTTTGGCGAGAAGACCCGGTCGGCCAGTCCATCATTTTGCAGTGGTTGATGTGGCAAGTTGGAAATTTTGGCCCCCCGCTTGGTCAATTGCATCATTTTCGAAAATTCGCGAAAACCAAAATTCCCTATGGAATTGATCGTTTCGACACCATTGCAGACCAAGTTTATAAGGTGTTGGATACACGCCTGTCTGCAGTGGAATTCGTTGCCGGAGACTACTCCATTGCCGACATGGCGATCTATCCGTGGACCGCGCGCTTTGAATGGCAGAATATCGATCTTGGGCACTATCCCAATGTCAAGCGGTGGTTTGATCAGCTGTCAACAAGACCGGCGGTACAGCGAGGTATGAGTGTACCGTTTCTAAATTGACTTAACCGCGCGCTAGGCCATGCCGGTTCAAGCTGCCAGTATTGTGCTGTTTGGCTCCTTGAGCCCATTTACTTGCTTCACACTACAGAGTCTCTTACAGGAAGACTTCAACGTGCGCGGGCTGGTCCTTGCAGCTTACCCACCACCCGCGCATCATTCCAGCGACACACCGAACGAAATCTATTTATCCAGCAAACACGAGCTTGTTGAGCTGGCGGCACAACACAATATTCCGCTATGCTATTTTGTTGCTGATATTGAGCAGTTGGAAACGTTTTTGCAAACTCAATCGGCCGACCTGTTCTTGTTGGCCTGCTACCCGCGAAGACTGCCTATGGCAATCGGCAACCTTGCCAACTGTCGCTGCATTAACATCCACCCGTCGAAACTACCAAATTACCGGGGACCGGATCCAGTCTTTTGGCAACTCAAGCTTGATGAGACCGATACTGGAGTGACATTGCACGAAGTATCCCAGATCATCGACGGGGGTGCCATTCTACATTTCGACATGATTGCTTATCCACAAGGCGCACGGCTTGAGGAAATTCAATCCTTACTGATTCAAGCGGCAACTTCGGGGCTCAGCTCTTTACTGAATTTACCCTCGGACAAGTGGTCATCAACACCGCAATCGATGAGCCCGTCGAGTTGGTATGGAGCACCCTGCGAATTGGACTTCACCATAAATAATGTTGATATGACAGCACGAGCGGCGTTTAACTTTGTGCGGGCTTACTCGGGTTCGAGCAATCCGATCACGGTAATCGATGGCAACAGAAATCTTCGCGTTCGGGATGCAACACGCTACCGGGGAACAGGCACGATCCCAGCCAGTTCCGGGCATTCTGACCGTGTTCCGGTGCGATTTTCCGATGGAATCGTTGAATTTATTGTTGAACATCAATCCCAGTTTAAGTAAAATCGATGTCATTGAGACGCATACTAGGGAAATATCTTAACTTAGCATTTCAAATGCCGCGCGGACCCAACCCTAACCTGCCACGTTCGTACAATAACGGCGGAAAGTCGTATGACCGAACTCCCTCACAGACCCGGATTTCCGGCCAGATCACCAACAAAAGATCAGGCGTATCAAAAATTTTGCACTGGATTTTGAAATCGTTTTTTGTTATCGCACTCTTTCTGGTTTTCCAGTTTTTTCCGGACTCACCGGTTGAAACCAGCCGCAGTCTGGAACAGGTTTGGGGAATCGAAAAACGTCATGTGGCAAATTCCATCTCGGATGAAGTCGTTGCGAACGAGTATCCGGGGCTAGTCAGGATTGCTACTGACCAGTATGACTTCGATGCGATTGTGCACTACCACATCGAACCTGAACTGAACAAATATATCGATGACTTGATTTTGCGGTATGGACCCGACTATGCCGCGGTAGTTGCCATCCAGCCCCACACCGGCCATATTCTTGCGATGTCAAGTTTCGTTAGAAATGGCAGTGACTTGGCGAACAACCTCGCAGTTCATTCCGGCTTTCCAGCGGCCTCAATTTTTAAGATCGTCACCGCCGCAGCCGCGATTGATACCGGTATTGCCGAGCCCGAGTCGATCTATCAATATAACGGCAAGAATACTTCGTTGTACAAGTCTAATGTGCTGCGCCACAAGAATAACAAATGGACCCGCAACACATCGCTGAGCCGGGCATTCGCACTGTCGATCAATACAGTTTTTGGCAGAATCGGTGTGTTCGATGTCGGTGCCGAGAACCTTCAAGTTTATGCTGACCGATTTGGTTTCAATCGTCCGGTACCCGTAGATTTCTCGATCATCGAGAGCAAAACCGGATTTAAGGCTGACAACGAGTGGTCGATTGCGGAGGCGGCTTCAGGATACACCCGGGCAACAACGATATCCCCGGTTCACGCCGCAATGATCCCATCGATCATTGCCAATGACGGCATCATGGTCGAACCTAATTTGGTCGATTTCGCAGTCGATATGTCAGGGCCGCTGTTATACAGATCGGAACCGAAAGCAGTTCAAGTGCTTGATAAGAAAACCACTGATGATATGCGCGTCCTGATGAGGGCAACAGTAAAGAAAGGGTCTGCGCGCAAGCATTTTCGTAAATTTTTCCGTGGTCCCTATGCCGACCTGGATGTCGGTGGCAAAACCGGGTCTCTCACTGGCGATGATCCACGCGGCAAAACCGAGTGGTTCGTCGGTTATGGCGATTCTGGAACCGACAAAATTGCAGTCGCGGCGGTTGTTGTCAACATAGATAAATGGCGAGTCAAACCAGCATATCTTGTACGCAAAGTGCTCGAAGAGTACTTCAAACCGGAATCTGCTAAAGGTTGATCAAATATTAAGTCCACGACGATCTATCCGCAGAATCGGGAAACTGCAGGGCCTGATCACTTCATTGAGTGGAACCGTGCACAAACTGAAAATTCAAACGATACCGAACGGGCAAGAATTAAGGGATTACCAATAGTGCATTCACAAAGCATATTGTCGAAACTGCGGTCAATCTTGAATTAGCCGCTATGAAACAGTACCTTAATATCGTCCAACATGTGCTCGATTACGGACGACGCAAACAAAACCGCACCGGCGTCGACACCCTGTCAACATTCAACTACAACTACGAAATTGACCTTCGCGACGGTTTCCCGCTGCTAACCACCAAGGAAATCTCCTGGAAAAACATTGTCATTGAAAACTTGTGGTTCTTGTCTGGTAATACCAACATTGAGCTGCTGCGCAAACATGGCTGTAAATTTTGGGATCCATGGGCAGATGAAGACGGCTATGTCCCAAGCGCTTATGGTAACTTTTGGCGGGCTTTTCCAGTGCCTGATTGTACCAACGGTCAAATCAACGATCAGATTGCCTGGGTACTTGATCAGATCAAAAACAACCCGATGAGCCGCCGACATGTCGTATCCGCCTGGGCTCCAGGCAACGCGCAAAACAGTTTTCTACCACCGTGCCACGCATTCTGGGTGATGAACGTGCAACACGATGAACATGGTGAACCAATACTGTGCCTGCACCTGACCCAGCGCAGCGCAGATGTAGCCATCGGCGTGCCCTATAACATTGCCGGATACGCGCTGATACTGGAGCTGTTCGCGCACCTGACCGGCCTGCAAGCAGGGGTTTTCGCACATACGCTGGTTGATGCACACGTATACACCTGTAAACCGGACGGTTCTGGTGCAGATTTCGATCACATTCCGGGATTGTTGGAACAACTCAAGCGTGCACCGCGTGCCTTGCCGCGATTGAAGATTTCGGACTCAATCAAGTCGCTACAGGACATCGACGAAATTCTGGATGCATCAACCGAACAGATTCTTGATACGTTTCGTCTTTCCAGCTACAACCCTTACGAAGCCATCAAATTTCGCGTGGCTGTTTAATTCTGCACTTCAATAATGCGGCGCGGCAAAATTATCGTTGCCATGACTGTCGACGGTGTCATCGGGCTTGATAATAAAGTTCCATGGCATTACTCTGCCGACCTGCGGCGATTCAAGCGTCTGACGATGAACACTACCGTCATTATGGGGCGAAACACCTGGGAATCACTGCCCGTCAAACCGCTGCCAGGCAGGCAAAACATCGTCATCACCCGTTCAACCAAACTGGAAGTTGAACACTACGGATCGTTAGACGAAGCGCTCAACCATGCTGACAACGAAACCGTCTGGTTCATTGGTGGTGCGCAGCTTTACCGGACCGCGCTTGAACATTGTGAACTATTGGATGTTACCTACATCCCAGACCAGATCAACGCTGCAAACTCGATTCGGTTTCCATCAATTGACTGGACGCAATGGGAAGCCGGCCCTAAAATTAAATATGAAGATGACCAACGTCTGTATCGCCAGCAATTCAGATTCAGGAAAGGATAGACCCACCATATGAAAATTTCAACCAACGGCATCACAACCAACTATGAACTCACCGGCAATCCTCATGGTGATGTAGTCGTACTCAGTCACTCACTCGGTTCAAGTCTGATCATGTGGAACCCACAAATAAGCCTGCTGGAAACTGACTTTCGAGTCTTGCGCTACGATACCCGAGGCCACGGAGAGTCAGCCACACCCCCGGGGTCTTACAGCATGGACACACTGGTTGATGATGCAATTGCATTGCTTGATGAATTGGCAATCACTAAAATCCACTGGGTTGGGCTGTCAATGGGCGGTATGATCGGTCAGGGGCTTGCCATTCGGGCACCTGAACGATTAACGAGCCTCACACTGTGCAACACCATGGCAGTGGTGCGGCCAGAAATGAAAGAAATGTGGCAAAATCGGATCAAGACAGGCGAGCGTTTCGGTATGCACCATTTGGTGGAATTTACCATGGAGCGCTGGTTTACTGAAAGTTTTCGTACCCGCGAGTCAAAAGACTACCAGGCTATTCGCAATCAGTTCCTGGAGACTTCTGTTTACGGGTACGTTGGCTGCTGCCACGCCATCTACAAATTAGATTATGTTGATCAACTGAGCCAGATCGCTGCACCGACCCATATCATCGCGGGTGACCAGGATTTGGCGACACCGGTCGCTGAATCTCACATCATGCAGCAACAGATCGCGGGTTCAACCTTACGAGTCATTGAAGGCGCGGCACATCTTTCCAATGTGGAAAAATCGGCGGATTTCAACGCATCGCTAATGTCCTTCCTGCAAGCGCGCTAATTCGTGTCCGACTAAGTTTGTAGCTTGTCTTTATCCACACGATTGCATCCGGTAATTTCATCAAACCCGCAATAGCGGGACTTTTCCATCAACACACCCAAAACCATCACACCGTTCGGATGGTATTGCGCGCATAATCTACACACCTTGCACTGTTTTGGTGCATAGTGTGTCATTTCAGCTGATTTTTCGCCCTAAATTCTGGCACGATAATTGCTGTAAATAAGGTAACCATTATTGAATTGGAGATCTCACATGAAACTCGTGACTGCCATTATTAAACCGTTCAAACTCGACGACATCCGCGAGGCACTTTCTGACATTGGCATTCAGGGCATGACCGTATCCGAAGTGAAAGGATTCGGACGCCAGAAAGGCCATACAGAGCTTTACAGAGGCGCAGAATATGTCGTTGACTTTGTTCCAAAAATCAAAGTTGAAATTGCGATATCAGCCAACCGGGTTGAGGATGCAATTGACACAATTAGAAGAATTGCCTTAACGGGGCAAATTGGGGATGGAAAAATATTTGTATCTGAATTGGAAAATGTGATCCGCATCCGCACCGGAGAGATGGATGACAGTGCGATTTAATCACCAACCCCGGAACTAACCGTGAAAACTTTACTCCTGCTCGGCACTTTGGTGCTCTTCACCCTCAGTCCGGCGGTATACGCCGCAGACCCCCTCAACACCGGCAATACCGCCTGGCTGCTAACCTCGATCGCACTCGTTCTGATGATGACAATACCAGGCTTGTCTTTATTCTATGCCGGGCTAGTACGTAGCAAGAACGTCCTGTCAATACTGATGCAGTGTTTCACCATAACTTGTGTTGTCAGCGTTGTTTGGTTGTTTGCCGGCTATTCCCTGGCCTTTGATGACCTCGGAAACGGCATTATTGGCGGCTTGGGAAAGTTTTTATTCGCCGGTGTCCTTAAGGAAAACCTGGCAGGCGATGTTCCGGAGTCCGCCTTTGCACTGTTTCAAGTAACGTTTGCAATTATCGCAGTGGCCTTGATTGTCGGCGGCTTCGCAGAACGAATCAAATTTGCCGCAGTTGTCGTTTTTACAGTATTGTGGGTTTTACTGGTGTACGCACCGATCGCGCACTGGGTTTGGGGCGGTGGCTGGCTTGGCCAACTCGGTGTTCTTGACTTTGCAGGGGGTAACGTTGTCCATATTACAGCTGGTATCTCAGCACTGGTGGGTGCCTGGGTGCTGGGTAACCGCAAAGGGTTCCCAACCGGTGCCATGATGCCACATAACATGACTTTAACCATGATCGGCGCCGGAATGCTCTGGGTTGGGTGGTTTGGATTCAACGGTGGCAGTGCAGTTGCAGCCAATCAGGATGCAGCCATGGCAATGCTGGTCACCCATATCGCCGCAGCAGCTGCAGCGCTGGCCTTTGTCGCCACAGAATTTTGGGTGCGAAAATCAGCAACAGCACTGGCCGCAGCCACTGGCATGGTCGCAGGGCTGGTTGCAATAACACCCGCCTCCGGATTCGTTGGACCCGCAGGCGCCTTGGTCATTGGCATCATTACGGGACCAGTATCCTACTTTGCGGTTCAACTCATCAAGCAACGACTGCGACTCGATGATTCACTTGACGTGTTTCCCATTCACGGTGTTGCCGGCATTGTTGGCACAATTCTGACTGGGGTTTTCGCCTCGGCACACCTGGGAATTTTCAGTGGTCAGGGCATGGAAAACGCGATTGGTCCGCAAATTTTTATTCAACTCGTGGCAGTCGTTGCAACCGTTGTTTACACCGCAGTCGTCACCTATATCGTGTTCAAAATTACCGGTCTACTGGTCGGTGGACTGCGAGTCAGTGAAGAAAATGAAGTGCAGGGACTCGACGTCGCAACCCACGATGAGCGCGGTTATCACTTTTAAACACCAGCGCGGACACTTCAATCGGTCAATCAAACAAACCCGTTTATTTCCCCCTTGCGGATCTGGAATTCACCACTCAGTATCCAGGTCCGCCATTTTTGGAGCAATTGTTCAAACCACTCAATATCACCTGCAATATCATTATTGCTTTGTAAAGCAGTGGCAACAACACAATCTCTAATGGGTCCCCGAATTCTGGCCTTTGCCGGTAGCACCAGAACCCGGTCATTCAACAAATTACTGGTTCAAAATGCAGCCCAAATCGCTACGCGGCAAGGTGCGCAGGTGACACTCATTGATCTTCGAGACTTTCCCCTGCCCATTTATGACGGCGACCTTGAGGACGCGCAAGGCATTCCCGCACAAGCACTTGAGCTGCGCGCAATGATGCGTGGGCATCACGGTATGCTGATCAGTTGTCCTGAATACAACAGCGCAATCAGTGCCGTACTGAAAAATGCGATTGACTGGGTCTCCCGCCCCATCGAAGGCGAACCCGCACTGGCCGCATTTTCGGGAAAAACTACCGCACTGCTGGCTGCTTCTCCCGGCGCACTGGGTGGCATGCGAACACTGGTCAGTGTGCGAACCATACTCGGAAATCTCGGGATGATCGTCATCCCAAAACAATTCTCCCTGCCCAAAGCAAGCACCGCATTTGATGAAAACGGCATCCTGATCGACGCGGCGGCCACGAATCGTCTAACCGAGGTCACGCACGAGTTGGTTGCGATGACTGCTGCACTTTGTGAGTGCTCGGCGCAAAGCAAAGGCACGTGACCATGCAAACAACCTATGCTGACTCCTACTCCGCGCGTCGCGATCGACTGGCACAACAGATGCATACTACCGCCGGTGCTGCGGTACGGCTAAAAAAAGACACCTCCAATTTGTTTCGAGATCGTATTGACAATGACCAACAGGAACTGTCGGTGCGGGACTTTAATCATCTGCTGGAGGTTAATGCCAATGATCAAACACTAATCTCCGAGGGCATGAATCCGTACGGAGACCTGGTTGATTCGACACTTGCGGCCGGATTCATGCCAATGGTCGTACCACAACTCAAGACCATAACCATTGGCGGTGCAATTGCAGGCATCGGGATTGAGTCCACCTCATTTCGCTACGGGCTGCCCCACGAAACCGTGCTTGAAATGGACGTCCTGTTGGCCGATGGATCAGTTGTGAACTGCACACCAGACAATGAACATGCAGATTTATACTACGGGCTGCCTAATTCTTACGGCACCCTTGGGTATGTGCTCAAGCTCAAGACGCCGGCACTGCCAGTCAAATCGTTTGTGAGGATTGAACACACCCTGTATCGCGACGCCGCTGAATTCTTTGCGGTCATTGCGTCTTTGCGCTATTCTGATATTGACTTTCTTGATGGTAGTGTTTTCGGTAACAACGAGTATTACCTGACCATCGGGCAGTTTACCGATTATGCGCCGTACACCAGCGACTATACCTATCTTGACATCTACTACAAATCAATACGGGAACGACAAACCGATTATCTCACCGTAAAGGACTATATCTGGCGATGGGATACAGACTGGTTCTGGTGTTCAAAAAACCTCTATGTCCAATCTGCGCTGATGCGACGACTGGTTGGTAAAAAAAGACTGAACTCACGCACCTATACAAAAGTGATGCGGTGGAACTCCCGCTGGGGTGCAACAAAAACACTCGATCGCCTGCGCGGACTCCACGCCGAATCAGTGATACAAGACATTGACATACCGATCGAGCATGCTGCTGAATTCTTGGCATTTTTGCTGCGCGACATCCAGGTGTTACCCATCTGGATTTGCCCGGTCGGTACCGGTAAGAATTCGGCCCGATTTCCACTGTTCCCAATGACTCCCGACTCAATCTACATCAACTTTGGATTTTGGGATTCAGTCAAGTCGCGAGTCCAACACCCGCCGGGATACCTTAATCGTAAAATTGAAAGCAAGACCGCCGAACTTGGTGGCATAAAATCCCTTTATTCCGATGCCTATTTTGCAGAAGATGAGTTCTGGGATATTTACCACAGTGAAACGTATTGGGCACTAAAGGAACGTTATGACCCAAGTGGCAAGTTTCTTAATTTGTACGACAAGTGCGTCCTTCGCAAGTAACCGCGTTGTAACTTCGATTGTAGCTGTACTGCTCAGTGCATTGATCGGGATGCAAACCGTTCACGCAGAATCAATGCAAATCAATGCCCAGCAATTGCAGCAGCTGATTGCCGCAGGCGTACCGGTTGTTGATGTACGCACGCCAGAAGAGTGGCGTGCCACGGGCGTCATTCCAGACAGTCACCTGATCACTTTTTTTGACCAGCGAGGTAACTACGATCTCAATGGCTGGCGTTCGCGCTACCAACCCAGAATTGGCCTCAGTAACAATCTACTGCATTAGCGCGAACCGATCGCATCAATGCGTTTTATGTCATCACTCGACAATTTGACGTGTACCGCATGGGCACTGCTCACCGCACTGGAGACTCGACCGGCACCCGGTATCGGCAATACATTGTCACCTTTCTGTAACAACCAGGCCAGCACAACCTGGTAGACGGTAGTCTCGTGGGTTTCGGCAAGCTGCGCAAGCACCGGTTCATTGCGCAGCCCCAAGTGGCCACTGCCACCGCCCATGGGGCTATAGGCAATGTAGGTAATGGAATTTTGTTTGCAGTAATCAACGAATCCACCGGTCAAGTCTACCTGATGGTACACATTACACCGATTTTGAACCGAAGCGATGGCGACAATGTCCATTGCTTCGTCCAGCAATTCCCGTCCCACATTTGACAGGCCAACATTGATAATTTTTCCTTCCGACTGCAACCTGGCGAGCTCACCTATGGAATCAGCAAAAGGTACGACCGGATCCGGAGCATGCATCTGGTACAGGGTAATCGCTTCAACATTCAAATCCTGCAGACTTTTTTCGCAAGCGCCACGCAAATGCTGGGGTGAGCCCCGCCTTTCCCAGCGTCCCTGGGGCCGCACCAAGCCGCCCTTGGTTGCGACGACAATATTCTGATCATTGATTGATGCAAGTGCCTGTGCAATGGTGCGTTCATTCAATCCGATGTCCTGATTGTCTGTGCAGTAAACATTGGCCGTATCGATGAAGTTGATGCCCGCATCAAGCGCGGCGTGAATGACTTCAATTGCGTCTTGCGCTGGCAGACTGCCGCGAATGCCAAGCGGCATCGCGCCCAGTCCGACTGGAAATAGCTCTATGTTGGTGTCGCCTAGATTTCTTCTCATTGGTTTGTCGATCTTGTAAACAAAGAATGCGCTAATGTTATTTGATTTGCGCTTTGGTTTCAGCGGCAAAATCCTTTCGTTGGGAAGTCGTAGTCTCGAGCTTGATCAACTTGACGAAAAAGAACAACACAAAACTATAATCCGTGCACAATCGAAAGAATATTGGCAAAAGAAATTAACGACATGTCAGATATTTATGCAACCGACTACCAAGACATACCGTATTGGTGGGAAGCAGCGCCGAGACGCGCGTTGACTCAATCCGACCTGCCACGCACGGTCGATGTTGCCGTAATCGGGTCGGGCTACACTGGCCTTAACGCAGCTCTGCAAACCACCCGTGGCGGGCGTACCACGCTAGTGCTGGAAAAAGACCTAACCGGTTACGGCTGCAGCAGTCGAAACGGCGGTCAGGCAGGCACCAGTTACAAGCCGAAGTACGAACGCCTGGCCAAACGTTTTGGTTCAGCAACAGCCCTGGCAATGGTACAGGAAGGACATCGGGCACTTGAGTATCTTGAAACACTCATTACAGCAGAGCAGCTCGACTGTGACTGGGTCCGGACCGGTCGATTTGTGGGCGTACACTCAAAGCGAAAATTTGACAAAATGGCCAAGGACAATGCCAACACGCCAAGGGCCATAGCCTTCGATTTTCACATGGTTCCTAAATCAGAGCAGAGTACGGAGATCGGCTCGGAGCTGTTTCAGGGCGGCTGCGTACTGCCAGCCCACGGCAGTTTGCATCCAGGTAAGTACCACCACGAATTACTGAGTCGCGTCATCGATTCAGGTGCCATGGTAGCCGATCAGTGTCCAGTGCTGGCAATTGAACGTCGCCACAGGGGTTTTCGCCTGCAGACTGATCGTGGTGCAGTAGATGCAACTGATGTTGTACTGGCAACCAATGGCTATACCGAGCAGAGATTTGCTTGGCATAATCAACGCATTTTGCCGATTGGCAGTTTCCAGATTGCAACTGAAAAATTGTCCGAATCTATCGCGAAGTCTCTGATCCCGAAAGCCAGGGTGATCTCTGATACCCGACTGATTGGCAATTACTTTCGCCTGTCACCAGATCATCAAAGACTGCTCTTCGGCGGGCGCGTCACATTTACGGAGGCCCATTCCAGGTCTGGCGTTGAAACGCTGCATAAACAAATGCTGACGGTTTATCCACAGTTGAACGGGACCAAAATTGCCTACGGATGGGTCGGGTATGTGGCTTATACCACAGACATCAGTCCCCACATCGGTGTTAAGGATAATTTGTACTATGCAATGGGGTACTGCGGATCGGGGATTACGCTGTCAAGTTATTTTGGCATGAAGGTCGGGCAAAAAGTGCTCGGTACTGCAGAAGGTAAAACTGCGCTGGATGGATTGACATTCAAACCCTGGCCCAAAATCATCAAAATTCCGCGGGTACTCTCCGGGGTAACACGATTGGCACGCATCGGGGAGAGCCTTGGCATCTGATCAGCTGCAAAAACGCGACATAGGTCAGGCAAATGCCGGACTACAATCTATGGTGTTTCAAACTTGAGCTTGGTTGCAAACGTTTCTACAACCTTATCTATGCCATGTTGGCGAATTTCGGAGTTCAGAATCGCGCGGTAATTAATCGCAAAACTGACATCTTGAACAACGACGTCGTACGCCTGCCACTTTGAATTTTCCAGGCCCATCCGAAAGTCGATATTGATCGGACTTCTGGATTGACTCTGAACAACAACAGAAACCATTGCCCGATCTGCTTTACGCCCGGGTACGGCATCCATAACCGCAATGTGATCTTTGTAGGAGATGATTACTTGTCGATGCTCAATGATCGCCTTTGTCAGTGTTCTGAATAAAAAGGCTTTCAAAATTTTGGTCAACTGTGTGCGCTGCTCAGGAGTTGCCTTCTTCCAGTGAGACGCGAGGATTAATTTGGTAAATTTCTCGAAATTCAGCGACGGTGTCAAATGTCGCTCCAGACTGCCTTCGACACTGGCGCGCAGGACATCGTCGCTGTCATATTCAACTGCAATGTCACCGTAGACATTTTCAATCGTCGCAAGAACGACGTTTCTCGCACCCGAAATATCAGCCTGCAGAGGAATGGACCACCCAAAAGCAAAAATAAAACAAAATAGTGCGTACAGTCGTCCAGTTTTCATTCACATAACCCCAATGAACAGTAGGCAATATCGTTATTATGTTTGAAACCCACCGCGAATCAGCAACAGATCAACGCAGCATGTATACCAAGTATCTGACTCTGTTAAGCCTCGTCTATGAAATGCAATCCTCGAATGATGGCGTTTCGTATGAATATATTCAGTCCAAGTATGACGTTTCTCGCAGAACTGCAGAACGCATGATGAAAGCAATCATTGAGTCCAATGTCGACATAGAGGTGGTCAGATCGCGACCCAAGCACTGGCGCATCAAGCGATCGATTCAGGCACCCGGTCCAACTGTCGAGCAATTCGCCGCGCTCGATGCAGCTGCCAAGATGTTTAAACGAGATGGCATGCACGAGTACCACGAAACAATCAAGGCTCTGGGCAAGAATCTCAAGGTTAATATGAAGCTCAGCCAGTTGACTCGGCTTGATGCAGACCTTGAAGCAATGCAGAGTGCCGAAGTTTTCTCGCACAGACCTGGGCCCGCACAGGTCATTGCAAGCGGGGTTGTGGATGGGCTACGCGATGCAATCAAAGGGTGTAACCTAATCAGTTTCGATTACACACCCTATAAAGGCCGAACAAGGCGCTGGTTCAACCTTCACCCGTACGGCTTCATGCACGGCAACAATACCCGCAGCTACCTGCTGGCATTTGTCAATCGTCCACAAATCAATTCACTCAGTACATTCACACTGTCGAAAATATCCAGACTGGAAGTCTATCAGCATGAGTTTTTCGAACGCCAGCCAAAATACAGCATCGAAAACTACCTTAAAAACTGCTTTGGCGTGTTCAAGGAAAAACAGGCCTATAACGTTGTTTGGCGCTTCGATGCTGAATTTGCTGATGTCGTCCGGGAGTGGGTATTTCACCCATCACAAAAACTGGTCGTACGCAGGGATGGACGCATTGATGTCAAATTCAAAGCTTGTGGGCTTTATGAGATGGCCTGGCATATTGTTACCTGGGGTAACATCGTCGAAGTGATCAAACCCAAGGAATTGATTGCAACACTGCAAGAGGTCAAACGTGCCATCCGGGTTCCTGATTAATCACGCGTGACGTGCGGGTCCCGGTAACTATGCGTTGCGCGCTTTTACCTGGCGACGGTACTTGTGCAGCAGTGGTTCAGTGTAGCCGTTGGGCGACTCCACTCCTTTGAGCACCAAATCCAGCGCAGCCTGAAAACCAATGCTCGAATCCGGGTCTTCAGCCATCGGCTGATAACCTTCGACATCCTTGTTCTGCTGGTCAACAATCACCGCGATTCGTTTAAAGATTTCCAATATCTGCTCTCTTGTTGCCAGTCCGTGTTTAATCCAACTGGCGATCAGTTGACTGGAAATCCTGAGAGTGGCACGGTCTTCCATCAGGTTTATTTCATTAATGTCGGGAATTTTTGAACAACCAATTCCTTCTTCAACCCAGTGGACAACGTAGCCCAGAATGCTTTGCGCATTGTTTTCGAGTTCCTTGATGATTTCCTTGTCAGACAGTTCTTCACGTAGCACTGGCGGCTGCAAAATGGTTTCCAGTTTCGTGTTCGCTCCCGACAGCTTGGTCCGCTGAACGGATAGTACATTGATTTCGTGATAATGCAAGGCATGCAGTACTGCCAAAGTTGGTGACGGCACCCACGCGGTATTGGCGCCCGCTTTGGGATGGACCGTCTTGGCGTTGTACATCGCTTTCATCAGGTCGGGCATGGTCCACATGCCTTTACCAATTTGGCCAACACTGTAGACCCCGGTATTCACACCCACTTCAACATTCCAGTCTTCGTACGCGTGCAACCAGGCCTCCTGTTTCATTCGATCCTTGGTTGTTGATGGGCCGAGGTTCATCATCGTATGAATTTCATCACCGGTACGGTCCAAAAACCCGGTGTTGATGAAAATAACGCGGTTTCTCGCTTCGCGAATACACTCCTTGAGGTTCGCAGTCGTGCGCCGTTCTTCATCCATTATGCCGATCTTGAGAGTGTTTCGTTTCAGACCCAGTTCATCTTCAACTCTGGCAAACAGCGCCACTGTCGCAGCCACTTCTTGCGGGCCGTGCAACTTGGGCTTAACCACATAAACACTACCACAACGACTGTTGGGATAGGATTTTGACCCCTCGCCAGATAAATTGTGGACCGCACACAGGCTGATCACCATCGCATCCAAAAATCCCTCTGGAATTTCCTCACCTGATTCAGTCAGGACTGCATCCGTATACATATGAATGCCGACATGCCGTACGAGCATCATGCTCCTTGCCGAAACAATCGTCAGCATCCCATAGGGGTTGGTGAATTCCATGTCAGGATTCAGTGATCGTTTGACAGTCTTACCGCCCTTGTTGAACTCAGCGCTCAATGTTCCCTTCATCAGTTCCAGCCAGTTTCGATAGGCATGCGTTTTATCCTCTTCATCAACGGCAGACACAGCATCTTCAAAATCCTGAATCGTCGTAACCGCGGCTTCCATACTGATATCGCTGACACCTGCATTGTCTTTCTGCCCAATCTTTGAACTGCGATCGAACTGCACGCGCATAAAAAGCCCGTTGTTGTAAAGCAGAATCTCAGATGGTGCATACATCAGACCGCTGAATCCGGCAAACTGCCCTGGTGATCGCAGCGTCGTGTTTTCCCCGGTTTTCAGCGTCGCGTGAAGCCGAAGCGTGCGGCGGCCGGCTGGGACAACGGTGTATTCAGTCACATCAAGGTGACTGCCCTGTTCGAGTGGTACAACGCGGTCCAGAAATTTGCGCGTCCACTCAATCACACGCGTGGCGCGCGGCCAATCAAATTTTGCCGCAGGTGGATCGGGTTCATCGGTTGACTCAGCGACACCCGAGGTATACAAGGCATCATACAGGCTTCCCCAACGCGCATTGGCTGCGTTAAGTGCATAGCGGGCATTATCGACCGGCACCACCAACTGCGGTGCACTCACATCAGAAATCTCCCGATCGACGGCTTCCACCTCAACTTTAAATGGTGGGCCTTCCTTCACCAGATACCCGATATCCGTCAGAAAATGCCGACTGTCGCTGACAGTAGCCGTCTTGCCCGCATCGGAAGCATACCAATCATCAATCTTGGCTTGCAACTGGTCTCGCGTTGACAACAATTGTTTGTTCTTTTCACCGAAGTCCTCGACGATATTGGCCAATGATGCCCAGAAAGCTTGGGGATCAATCCCTGTTCCAGGCGCAATTTCGTCTTTCACTAAATCATGGAGACAGCAGGCAACTTTCAGGTTACCCTGAGCAATATATTTTTTGTTTTTCTGTGGCATCGTTTTCGGCGAATTCAATAGTCTGGGATTGTTTGCAAAAGACAAATAGCAACCCGGAGCGTTGACTATCGGGTTGCTAATTGTCTATATTATGACGGCAACTCACATCCCGAAGCAATCAAAATCGATGGAACTGAAACTCGAATATCAGCAAGACAGTCCAGAACTTGAAGCACTGCTGCTATCTATTGATCGTCCAGGTAGTTTTTGTACCAGTGGCACCTTAGTCTGCCCAATGCCAGTTCTTACGGTCGAAAACGTCGGAATTTTGTCATTCCCGGTTCCGCAGTTTCAGGTGAACCAATTAATCGAGACCGCTCAGCGAGCACCTTACGGCAAAGGTGCGGACACTTTAGTTGACTTAGAAGTCAGAAATTGTTGGGAAATTGATCCTGAGAAGATATCTCTTAGCGGGAAAGGCTGGGAAGATACTCGCGAAAAGCTTATTTCAGCGGCTGCAAATGGCTTGGGGTGCGATCCAAATGGGATACACGCGCAGTTGTACAAGTTGTTGATTTATGAAACCGGGAGTTTTTTTCTTCCTCACCAGGATACAGAAAAATCCCCAGGCATGATCGCCACGTTGATTGTTTCCTTGCCAATCTTTGGCCGCGGTGGGGAACTGGTAGTTCGACACAGGAATAGTGAACAAACGCTTGAACTCAACGTTGAGGAACCTGCAGAGCTTGCTTATGGTGCGTTTTATGCTGACTGTGAGCACGAAGTCAAGAAAGTCACCGATGGTCACCGAATTTCGTTGGTGTACAACCTGTGTGTAGCGCAAGATAACAATAAGGTTGTCCGAGAAACTCCAGACTATACCCGGCACGTTGACAAGATTACCTTCGAACTAAACCAGTGGTGCAATAACGAATCGTCGGGCGACAAACTTGTATGGGCACTTGAGCATGAATATAGTGAATCCGGTCTTGCTTTCAATACCATGAAAAATGGTGATCGCGCGGTCACATTTGCATTGCGCGAGGCAGCTAATCAAGTATCTAATTGCGAGATCTATCTGGCGACGGTCGATATTGATGAACTCTACGATGCCTGGGAGGATTATGACTACCGTTATGGCCGATCTTTGTCTTCGCACTCGGATTATCACCTCAACGAATTGATCGAAAGTGAGATTTCGATCAGCAATTGGGTTGCAGTCGATGACAGTCGGCCGAAATTTGGGGAAATGGACATTCTCGATGGGGAGTTAATGCCCAATGGCGTGCTCGACCGTATTGAACCCTACGATGAGGACTATGAAGGTTATACCGGCAATGCCGGTGCCACGGTCAATCTGCAATATAACCTGGCTGCGGTAGTTTTGTTCAAACGGCAGCGCATAATCAATACTCTCATCTCTCGGGGACCAGCACAAGCCGTTGCTTGGATCAATGAAGAAATCCGTCAAAACAATGGAAAATCCTCGGAACACATCTTTCAGTTGGCAACAGATCTGGTTAAGCGGTGGGAAAGAGCCCCAATTTACTGGCGTAATAATGCAGCTCAGGAGATGCTCAAAGTGCTACACGTGATTGAGGAGCATGAACTTTCAAGAGAGTTCCTGTTAAATGCCGCCATTTATGAGTATGAAGGAAATGAGAACACCGAGTTTATTCGCGTGTTGTTGACACTTAGACCACAAGAGGCCATCCAAGTACTGGTCAGACTCATTCGGGAGCGATTCGCCATTCGGCCCGAGGGTGTGCTCAGTTTGCTGGTACGAGTTGAAAAAAAGGCCAATAAATGGGGGGACCACAAAACCACCTTTTTTCAGCAATGTACCAAAGAACTGCTGACGGTGTTGCCTGAATCCCTAAGCGCAAAAAATAATGACAACCATTATTCTGCATACGCTCCAAAAAAAGTCGAAGTTAGTGCTACCAGTGTATCCAAATTGTTTGAATTCCTTTGCCGTGCACAGGTTGCAGATGGCGCACAATCTGCTGTTCAAATTCTGGCAAATCATGCGCAAATGAATCTGTTTACGAGGTCCTTACCGAAAGCACTCAAAAAACTCAAGAAACTTACAATAGTCTACAATTCAAGTGTTTATAACGAAATATGGGGTCTTTCAGCCGATTGTCTGCTCAACCGCAGTGAAAAAAGACCGCAACCGCCAACAGACTGGCGGCGGAATGGTGATGTTGATTGCAATTGTAAATTGTGTCTCGAGTTAAGTGAATTCTGTAAAAACCCGGATCAACAAAGTGCCCGATTTTCCGTGAGACAGGATCTCAGGAATCACCTTGTTGGTCAAATTCAAAAATCGCGTCTTGACCTTGTTGCAGAAACAGAAGAACGAGGCAGACCCTATACCCTCATTGTGACCAAATCACTAGCCAGTTTTGAGCGAAGCCTCAAAGTCTATGAACAAGACATCAATAATTTTGGCTTGTTGCTGAATGCGTTGCCGAGAGACCCGGCTGCTACTAATGTAGCGAGTTTAGCAGCAAGAATGCAAAGCTGCCAGTTAAACAACGGGTGTGATTCCAAGCACCGGAAAATTCAAGAGTGAACCATTCGATGAAAATGTGAAAGGGCAGTCGTAGTAACTCGATACCGAAACACGATGGTTTGTTGCATTTCAGCAACATGGTGGCCGCTCATTTTCCGAGATTGTCGCAATTTAGCAACAAAATTTCAACTCGCCCCCGCTAGTCAAAGTAAAATAATTCGGCAAATAGAGTTCAGGCGCGATGGCTTCGATTCGTGTTCGATGAACTCTTTAGCGACACCGAACTGTTGCCGCGTCCGGATTGAGATGTTTCTCGTTCAAGAACCAAAGCGACAAATCAATAAGCACCACAAACTTATGCCACAATTCCGTTATGACCAAAGTCTACAGTAGCCTGTAGAATTCGCCTGCCCCAACCGGGCAATTGAACCTCCCGTTCAAACCTTTCAATTCAATCGAAATAAACCAATTGACACTTGGGATGCTGATCATTGCACATGTTGCAATGGCAGCAGGCCTGGAATAGACCAACGGTCCAATTCCGGGATGCCGGAACTTGTGAATTGGTTATGACATCAAAAAATGGAGAGGACAGATGAATGTTTTTGACTCTTATGGCTTGTTGGAACCAGGCACTGTGCGAATCGAAACCGTTGAATGGTTGAGGTTTGTGGTGAAATCTGACGTTGAAATCGGTCAGCTTGTATGGGACTTCGAAAACGAAATTTTCGTCTTGACATTAGTGGAAGGATATTTTGAACCGAACGTCACCACCAACTTTGACTTGGACGAAGACCTTAACGAAGCATTTAGAATGGCAAAAGAAGTGATTGAAGAAATCGATGATCCAAGCCTGAGAACGGATGCTTTTGGCAATATCCATTGAAGAATTTATCATGCAGAGCCATGTGACCACTGCTTACAAAATATGGACTCGCTGCTGTGGTGGATTCTGAATTGCCGCGGCAGCCACGGAAATGTGCAAAAAATCAGCGTGCCAACTCAACTACGACGCAAGCAATTGCCATACCAATCGCAATGACCTTACACTATGGCTGATAAACAGTCTAAAAGCTGTACCGGATCGAAGCAACGCTCGATGTTTCGTCGGTATTAACGAGTGAATCTGTGTTGAGCATTACTGTTGCCTTGGCATAATTCAATCCAAAATTGGCAGACAGCCCGCGGGACAAATCATACTGCATGCCAAGTGCGCTGGCACGTTCGCGGTGCCCCGCAAATTCACCAATATGGCTTTCAAGTGACAGGCTCAGTGCTCCCCGTTTATGTTGAATGCCAAATGATGCATAGCGACGATCGATGCTTTGATCGGTGTGATAAAAACGTTCCCTAGCGAGTGCGGCATCAACAGTCGTACTGCCAAATATGTACTCGCCGGCAAGCCCTACTCCTTTTGTTTCAAATTCAAGTTTACCATCTGGTGCGCGATAGTCACCTTTCGCTGTTCGAACCGTCAACCGGTAATCTCGAACCCCGAGTGGCCGTTGGAGTGTCGCCCCCAAATCGTAGCCATCCTCATCATCAATCATCGAACTCATCACCCAGGGTCCAAATCGGCCAACATAACTGGCACCCTGTTCGTCAAAGTCACCGAGAAAATTATCGAAAGCAAGGTTAGCGTTACCGACGCCGCGTTGACGACGGGTCTGTTCCCGGACAACGGCAGCAACGTTGCCCAACAGCACTGTTCCCCAACTGCCACCAACCGAAAGCGTCGAATTGTCGATATAGTCACTGTCTGACGCAGCATTTGGGGGATTCTCATCAGTGTACTGTCCAAAATAAGAGACACCGACACGCCATCGATTTGACAACTGGGTGAGCATATCGATTTGAAAGTTGCCAGTAATTCCTTCACCGGTTGAATTGCTGTCATTGTCATGAAGCACAGCACTGTCCAGTACGCCGCTCAGTACCAATGTGAAGTCACCAGCTTGTGCCGCGATTGGCTCTTCCAGTGAAGACAGTCGCTCCGAATTGAGCGAGATTCGCTGGTCTGATGAATTATCTGCCAGCGCAACACCCGCGGTCATGAGTAAGCCGAGCAACGCGCAGCCGCCACTACTAATCAATTTCATAGATTCAGGTTATTGGCAAGAAAAAGTTATTGAAAGCTTGCTTGGCGATCGCTTCACCGGTTTGCATCCCATCGATGTGATCGAGATGCCAGTGAACGCCACCATAGATTCGACTCATACCGTTCTCCTCGGCCATATGGTGCAAGCTGGTCCAATGTCGGGTTACACCAGACAATTGTGGCCATAGCACTTCATCGGGGGAGCGGCCGGAAAAGGCAATTTTGTTGCGCCCAATGATCAGTTCCAGCATCGTTGCAGCCGCGGCACCGAAAGTCGAATGACCAGCCGTATAGGCCGGAAACTCTGGCGTCGGAATATAGCTTTGCCAGTCAGGTTGCAGCACAACCCTCGGGTCAGGATTGTTGAAGTCAGTAGCTCGAGTACGAATTGCAGTTTCAGGGCGAAGTACATCAAAACAGTACTTGATGTCCCAGGAACAAATTGACGCGTCGCACTGAGTCATTCCGAGCAATGCGAAAGCGCGAGCCATTTCAATGAAACTCAGTTCCCGGTCTTGCAGCAGCTGCATGCCAATGTAGAGCATGTGTCCTGGAGGCGTGACACCCCATGGACCGTCTTCCCAGAAAAGCGCTAATTTCGCTTCATCCGCAGAGCGTACGTCGCTGTCTGCAGCTCCCATACGGCGAACGACGTCAAATGACTCGGCAAACTCCGGACTGGCGGCGTCAATAAATCCGGAGGTTCTGAACTGTGAACTGCGGGTCAGCGTCCAGGGCTTGATCTGCCCGTGCCCAGGCAGCATTCCCCGGGTATAGCTGGGAAAAGCAGGGCCAGGCGTGGCGCCGTAAAATGGCCCAGTCGGAGTCCAGCGCAAGGCATCAGTGCGGGGTTGATAGCGTCCCAGGTAGTAGGGGGATTTGCTGGGTTCCGATCCGTCATGGGTACGCAACTTCAGAACCTGCAGTGCCGCAGTACGGCCCCACTCGACACCGAGCGATTTTGCTTCACTACCCGGAAACTGCTCAAGGAAGGCGATTCGATCAAACAAGAACGGCTGTTGAAACGCCTCGGCAGCAGCCATTGAAAATGCGACGCCATACGCAACTTCAGGATCAGCACTGGCAGGACCTTCCCCTATTCCAAAGGGTTCACTGTAAGTTCGAGTGATTCCGTTGGCGGCGAGAAATCCAGCAGCCGTCGCCAGTCCAAGATTGTAAGCAGCTCGCGGTGGTACAACTCTCTGGTCGCGAATCTGCTGCAGCGCGGTGTCAACCCAGACAAACACACAGTTGTGATTCTCTGGTTTGATTATTTGGGTTGCGTAGGACGATCGGTGTCCAAAATTTGCAGCTTTGGGTGCGATACATCCAGAGACAGAAAGGGCTGAAGGAGCGAGTACGGCAGTTTGAAGAAACTCGCGCCGGTTCATTTTATTCAGGCGAATAATCTAAAGGCAGATTGGAATGCATTGACCCACTCTCAAAAAAGTTTTGTAAATTATATCGAGATTGGCACCATCTCTATGGCTCCAAATGGCACACCATTAGTGAATTCTTTAAAGGCAGGATACCAACTTGACTTCGCAGGTACCATCATTACCGACAGGTTGTCTTGGCATCTGCAAATCAGATGTGATCCCAAAGGAAACCGCCTGCAGGAATAATTCGACTGAACAATACGCCAGTATCGACACGGTGAAGGAGGAGTGCGAATTCGGGGCGGCTCAATGACCCGGAAAACTTCGCGTAACAGCGACCGAAATTAGACGTTAATCCCTCACCACTTACGTTTTCGAATTCGCTTCGTCGCTTCTTCGGTACCGTCATGGTATGAGCCAAACCATCGATCCCAAGGTGATTCGATATTACCGTAGTTGCATTTGAAATGTTTGTGATGCAATTGATGGAAGAAGGTTCCAAGATCCATTCGATTTTTGCCGCGCAGCTTTAGACCTTCAAAGCCAGTATGCGTTGCTGCAGCGCCAACACTTTGAAAAAATAAATGGAATAAAAAATGCAGCGGGTGAGAACCCACCACGAAATGAATCAGTAATGTTGAAAAATACAGGACATGCTCAATGGGATGCATGGAAATCCCCGACCATGGTCCGATGTTAACATTGCGATGATGTAATGCATGGGCGACTCGGTAAAGCGGCGGCCAATGCAACAGACGGTGGACCCAATAAAAGTGAATCGAAGACCAGATGGTGATGAGGGGGAACAATATGATGAACCAGACAGGATTTTCTGCAAAACCCAGTGTCGGGGCATAACCGTTGGCAGCAAGCGAAAAGTAAAAGACTTCGTACGCAGTCAGGAAAAAAACGCCGCTGCCCAATGTCCAGAACATGTTATCCAGCACTTGGTTGCCAAAATCGTGAACCTTGCTGTTCCGGTCCTGGTCCCTGGCTTCGTACTTGAGATCGAGTCCCTGCTTTTTCAGAATATAGAAATAGTAGTGGAGCAAGGCTGCACAGGAAAAAACGATCACCAAGTTGGACAGCCATAACTGCACGACCCAACCCACGGCCAGCTCCTGCATCACCGCCTGAGATGGCAACAACGCATAGTAGACGAGTGCTGCCAAGGCCACACAAACCAGATAAGTCGAAAGCCTGAACCAGGAAGCGGCCAGCCACTTGGCATATTCGATTAGATTGGGCGGCCAATCGAACAGGGGATTCAGTTTGACCGGTAGTTGCGGTGTATAGTGAAACTGCGCACCGCTTTTCGGGGTTATTGTATCCATTGGCATCCTACCATCATACTTGATCGTTGAATATCAGCTTGACATCACCCTGATTTCAGGTGTGCAATATTGTAACAGAACAAATGAACGTCGAGGCATTGTACTTCGGTACAACAACTTCAGATTGGATGGTTATTTGGCAGTCACAATCGCGGCGGGATTGGATTGATCGGACAGATAAATGAATGCCCGGCAGTACCTACTTTCACACGGAATTTCTCCGCACTATCATCGGCGCAAAATGTTTTCACTTCTGAGTTCGAGATGGATTCAGGTGGTACCCATTTGCTATTGCCGCCGGGCAAATCGGTTGACCCAGCATCATTTGAGAACATCCGGATCAAAAAAAATTGGTAGTCAAAGCGCAAGTATGCACTTGTGAACATACATCCGCTCGAACATTTCGAGCGTTATATGGTCAAGCCTCACGGGCAATTAGTACGGGTTAGCTTAATACATTACTGCACTTCCACATCCCGCCTATCAACGTTGTAGTCTTCAACGGCCCTTCAGGGACCTCACGGGTCCAGGGAGACCTAATCTTGAGGGAGGCTTCCCGCTTAGATGCTTTCAGCGGTTATCCCGTCCATACATAGCTACCCAGCAATGCCACTGGCGTGACAACTGGAACACCAGAGGTATGTCCACTCCGGTCCTTTCGTACTAGGAGCAGCTCCTCTCAAGTCTCCAGCGCCCACAGCAGATAGGGACCAAACTGTCTCACGACGTTCTAAACCCAGCTCGCGTACCTCTTTAAATGGCGAACAGCCATACCCTTGGGACCGGCTCCAGCCCCAGGATGAGATGAGCCGACATCGAGGTGCCAAACACCCCCGTCGATATGGACTCTTGGGGGGTATCAGCCTGTTATCCCCGGAGTACCTTTTATCCGATTAGCGATGGCCTTTCCATACAGAACCACCGGATCACTAAGACCTGCTTTCGCACCTGCTCGACGTGTCTGTCTCGCAGTCAAGCATCCTTATGCCTTTACACTATCCGCACGATTTCCAACCGTGCTTAGGATACCTTTGCGCTCCTCCGTTACTCTTTGGGAGGAAACCGCCCCAGTTAAACTACCCACCACACACTGTCCCGGATCCGGATAACGGACCTCGGTTAGAACCCCAAACATATCAGGGTGGTATTCCTCTTTTTGGCTCCACCAGTACTAGCGTCCTGGTTTCATAGCCTCCCACCTATTCAGTACAGATATATTCAAGATCCAGTATGAAGCTGTAGTAAAGGTTCACGGGGTCTTTCCGTCTAGCTGCGGGTACGCTGCATCTTCACAGCGAGTTCAATTTCGCTGAGTCCCGGGTGGAGACAGTGTGGCCATCGTTACGCCATTCGTGCAGGTCGGAACTTACCCGACAAGGAATTTCGCTACCTTAGGACCGTTATAGTTACGGCCGCCGTTCACCGGGGCTTCGATTGGAAGCTTCGCCCTAGAGCTAACCTCCGCACTTAACCTTCCGGCACCGGGCAGGCGTCACACCCTATACGTCCTCTTGCGAGTTTGCAGAGTGCTATGTTTTTAATAAACAGTCGCAGCCACCTCTTTGTTGCAACCCCGTTCCGCTCCGGCCGCAGGGCCTTCACGTACCAGGGGCACACCTTCTCCCGAAGTTACGGTGTCATTTTGCCGAGTTCCTTCACCCGAGTTCTCTCAAGCGCCTTGGGCTTCTCGCCCCGCCCACCTGTGTCGGTTTGGGGTACGGTCGCGTATACCATAAGTTTAGAGGCTTTTCCTGGAAGCATGGCATCAATCACTTCGCATCGTAATGTGCTCGTCATCACGTCTCAGAATAGGTACCTCCGGGTTTTCCTAAAGGTACTCCCTACACGCTTAAACCGGGATATCCAACACCCGGCTGATCTAGCCTTCTCCGTCCCCCCATCACTGATATACACGGTTCAGGAATATTAACCTGATTCCCATCGACTACGCCTTTCGGCCTCGCCTTAGGGACCGACTCACCCTGCGCCGATTAACGTGGCGCAGGAAACCTTGGGCTTCCGGCGAGGGGGTTTTTCACCCCCTTTATCGCTACTCATGTCAGCATTCGCACTTCTGATACCTCCAGCATGCCTTACAGCACACCTTCGACAGCTTACAGAACGCTCCCCTACCATGCGTGCTAACGCACGCATCCGCAGCTTCGGTACATTGCTTAAGCCCCGTTGAATCTTCCGCGCAGGCCGACTCGACCAGTGAGCTGTTACGCTTTCTTTAAAGGATGGCTGCTTCTAAGCCAACCTCCTGGCTGTCTCGGCCTTCCCACATCGTTTCCCACTGAGCAATGATTTAAGGACCTTAGCTGGCGGTCTGGGCTGTTTCCCTTTCGACCACGGAACTTATCTCCCGTAGTCTGTCTCCCGTGATTGCACTTCTCGGTATTCGGAGTTTGCAATGGGTTGGTACCGCTGGATGCAGCCCTAGCCATAACAGTGCTCTACCCCCGAGAGTGAGACACGAGGCGCTACCTAAATAGCTTTCGGGGAGAACCAGCTATCTCCGAACTTGATTAGCCTTTCACTCCTACCCACAGCTCATCCACTAATTTTTCAACATTAGTTGGTTCGGTCCTCCAG
>CBDEVD010000005.1:507500-1128516 GCA_965243645.1 Arenicellales bacterium
GCAAAACCAAGCCAAATATGAGCGACCCACCAGAAGTCCCACCAGATATAAGTCGTCAATAAGACGCCTTGATCCACTGCCCATATTACCGGCAATATCCATTTGATGGTCAGCGTCCAGGCTGATAGGATAAACAGAAAATGGGCAAAAAATCGCCTCACGCGGGGCTCAATCTTTGTGCGGCATCGCGGGTGAGAGATGCGATCGGGATATTGTTCGGGCAAGCTCCCAGGCAGGATTGCACGCGACACCCAAGGCAAGCACTGGCATCTCGTTCGAGACTGGCATAACTGTCAAGTGCATAGCTACGGTCGCGGTAATCGACTTCATACATACGCGTCCTCAGTACATCTGAAATGGGTACATCGTAGGGACAGGAATTCGCGCACACGCCGCAACCCTGTTGACAATATCGAGACCCCTGCAGGGCAACATAGTTGGTTAGTAGCCGCATCTCATTTACAGCGACCGGTGATGAGCCAGAGGCACCTAAGAACTCATCGATCTCAATTTCATCGGTCATTGAAATCAACGCAATGTCGACATGATCACTGGACAATACCCATCGCAGAGCTGTCTGGGAGAACGTTGCGCCATCGTATTCAAACTCACGCATATCGTGCAACCGGGCGCCCATGAGCGTCTTCATCGCCGCAACGCCAACCCCCTTGGCACGCGCTTTATCCAATACCTCAATGAGTCCTGGCTGCAGGGCGACATAGTGAAACAGATACTTGAGTTGGTCAGCGAACTCGGGATCCTGTGCAAAGTTGAATGCAACGAGTACCACGTCAACAAGGTCGTGCTCGAGTGAGTAATCCAGGCATTTCACCAAGTTGGAACCGTGCCCTGACATGCCGCGATACCTGATTTTGCCTTGTTCGATCGCGCGTTCAGTAAATTCAGCCCATTCTGGATTCTCGAGGCGAGCAATGTCGTTAACAGCATGGAGGTAATAAAGATCAACGTAATCGGTACCAAGGCGCCGGAGTGAGCCCTCGAGTGCTGCCATGATTTGCGGGTGAGCCTGTCCCGCGCGAGCCTTGGTCTTGGAAGCGATGATCACCTTGTCGCGTACGCCTGCAAGTGCGGTTCCAATGGCACTTTCCGATGCACCACCGCGGTAGCTTTCTGCGGTATCAAAATACGTTACCCCTCGATCATAGGCATAACGAACCAGGGATGAATCAGAAAGACGACTGCCACCAAACGAAATATCGGATACTTCAAGGTCTGTGTTGCCGAGCGTCACATATCGCTGAACGCGTGGCTCACGCTTTGGAGTCAGCGCTGATGCAGGTCCTGAAGATGCGTAAACCGCTCCTGCAGATGCACCCAGCTTGAGAAAAGATCGGCGCTTCATCGAATTACAGTCTCAATTCCCGTCTTGTAGAATCCAATACAAGCGAAGTAGTCGTTCAGGTTTTAGCCGTCTGAACGACTACTCCAACAACTCTATACTGTAATTTGTACCATACACAACGTATGATTTCAGTAGAAATTCCGATTAATGCGATTTTTTGTAGACACTACTATTTCATGACTGATGCAGCGACTCGCGCGCATTGTCAGCCTGTCATCCCATATAATTATCATAGTCATGACTATGGTCATATTTAAAGTCCAATAGTCCCATCCAATTGTCACGAAATTTTGGTAAGTTTAGATGCAAGTGAACAAATCTACCCGTCAAAATACGATCAAAGCGTCCGAATTCAAAGCAAAGTGTCTCGGGCTGATGGACGAGGTTGCAAAATCTGGTCAAGAACTGGTGATTACCAAAAACAATCGACCGATTGCCTGTCTTGTCCCCTATTGGCACAAACCTGCAACCCTGTTTGGGATAGACCGGAACAAAATAACAATACTTGGCGACATCGTATCGCCACTGGACTCCGTGTGGGAGGCCCAATCCGGCGAAATCGCGGATGCTGAAAAGTGATACTGCTTGACACGCATGTCCTCATCTGGCTGCGGTCCGGTGACGAACACTTGGGGCCAATTGCGAAACAAACTATTGACCAGGGATGGCAAGCTGGTGAACTCGCGGTTTCCTCGATTTCTTTTTGGGAAATTGCGATGCTCAAGCGCAGGGACAGAATTAAATTGTCAGAGAATCTCGAACATTGGTATCGTATTCAACTGGAACAGGGAATCGTTGAATTTGCGGTCGATGGTGCAATCGGATTACGAGCGGTCGATTTGAATGATTTCCATGCTGACCCCGCCGACCGATTGATTGTCGCAACCGCTTTGGAAGGTCATCGCCTGGTTACCGCCGACCAACGGATTCTCAACTGGAGCGGAGACCTTGACCGGATCGCTGCCTTTGAATAACCAATCTCTACCGTCCACTGTCAATCGCTGCTGCTGACCTGAAAAACGTGGTCAGCTTATTCACCCAAACGTAAAGCGCTGGAAGCAGTACTATGGCACCAATCATGTTTACAAGAAACATAAACGCCAATATCACGCCCATATCTGCCTGCAATTTCAACGAAGCTACAAGCCAGGTAGCGACCGAAGAGGCCAGTGTTACACCGGTGAGAACAACACCCGCACCGACAGTAACCAGGGTTTTCTGGTATGCCTGCGCAAAGCCCTCTCCCGCATCTAGATAGTCTTTAATTCGACCGTAAACATAGATTCCATAATCAACACCGATACCAATACCCAGCGCAACAACGGGTAAGGTGGAAATTTTCAAACCGATTTCCAGCAACGCCATCAGTGCATATGCCAGCACGGAAACAATCGCCAACGGTACGATTACACAGATGACCGCCGCGATTGATCGGAAAGTAAACAGGCAAAGGACGATAACAGCAGCAAATACATAACCGAGGATCGGAAATTGGGCTGCTTCTACCTCTTCGTTGGTTGCACCCATGACACCAACATTACCAGCCGCAAGTTTAAATTCAATTCGTTCTTCGGTGTTTGCAGCATTGAATGCTTTGACAGCATCAAACAGCCGATCAATGGTATCCGCTGTGTGATCCGAGGTGTATACATGTACTGGCATTACGCTGCAGTCGGAGTTAAGCAAACCACTTGATGTAGGTACCGGGGACACCGCCTGAACCAGCTGATAGTGATTACGCGGTAAGGTTCTCCATTTCAGATTGCCCTCATTCCACGCGGCACTGATATATCTGGCGGTGCCAGCCAAGCCGGAAACAGACAGCACTCCTTCGACATTTCGCATATGCCATTCAAATTCATCTAATTTACGCATGATGTCGTAATCGATGCAGGCTTCAGTGAAGGACTTTGCAATGACCGTAAACACGTCAACCCCGATGTTAAATTTCTCACTAATGATGGCTGCATCCGAGTTGTAACGTGAATGGGGTCGCAGTTCAGGAACACCGGCGTGTTCATCACCAATTCGAACCTCCGGGGCGTACAACAACCCACCTATTGCCAGCGCGCCACATACAACGATGACAGTCGCAGCGTTCCGAGGCCGTGTTACACGCGACAAAGACGCCCATACTGGCAACAATAATCCTCCACCTTCTTTTGAAACGGTACGGTGTGTATTGCTGCGATTGTTGATGTAGGACAGCAGCACCGGAAGCAAGCCCAGATTAGTCAGGATTATTGCTGCCACCCCAATACTGGCGGCAGCGGCAATTTCCTGAATCACCCTGACATCAATCAAAGCAATGGCAATAAACCCGATAACATCAGAAGCCAAGGCAGCCAAACCTGGACGCACCACACGCCTGAAGCCGGCTCGGACTGCAGCAAAGTTGTCGGTGTGATCGGCTAACGCCACCTGCGTAGCATTGATCACTTGAACGCCATGACTGACTGCGATGGCAAACACCAGAAACGGGATCAAAATTGAGATGGGATCGATGCCGAATCCCAGTGCATTAAGCACGCCGAGTTGCCATACAACGGCAAGTAGCGAACAAGCTATCAGCAGCGCCATCAACCGAATCGAGCGCAGGTACAGAAATACAAACAGCGATGCGACGACAACCGCTATCGCAAAAAAAGCGATGACCTCGAGTGCGCCTGCCGCGATATCGCCAACAACTTTGACAAAGCCGATAATGTGAACATCGACCTCACCCGCTCGTGTTGCCAGCACGTCGGCTCGCAAATTCTCGAGTTGATCTGCGACAACAAGATAATCCAGCTTCTCGCCTGTACCCGGATGAAATTCCTGCAATCGTGCTGACACAAGGGCACCGGTAAAGTCGTTGGCTACCAGCCGACCAACCACACCGGATTTAAGAATGTTCTCGCGTAATTTTTTCAGTCCAGCTTCATCAGCCGCGAAGTCTTCCGGAAGAACGTTACCCCCTTGAATTCCATCTTCCACCACTTCCAGGAATCGTACATTCGGAGTGAGAATCGAATACACCTGCGTTCGGTCAACACCGGGAAGAAAAAACATCGCATCAGTAACCTGGTGCAATATGTCGACAAATTCAGGTGTGAACATGTCACCTTGACGTGCGACCAGTGCGACAACGACGTGATTGGCACCGCCAAACTCTTCACGATGCTGCAGAAATGTCTCCATGTAAGGGTGGTTAAGCGGAACCAGCTTGGTGAATCCCGCATCAATGTGCAGCCGGGATGCAAACCAACCCATTAATACGGTAACCGCCAAAAACAAAACGACTACCGTACGGCGACGTGCAAAGAGCAGCTTTTCCAGTCTCCCTATCATTCAACAGCGCATATAGATCTGTTCAACAGTCAAAGCACCTCAAGGTTTACCCGGCCATGCAGGTCGTGACCAAAACATAGTGTTGATCTCTCATTCGACGCGATCGATATGGCGAACACCAAACTCACCAACCAGCAGTACTGCGTCGTCAGCTAAAGCAACAACCGCTGATATTCCTAATCGATCGGTGTTTTGTATCATGGAAAAGCTGTTTCCGCCATCCCGACTGGTCAGCAGCACTCCATCTAGACCGGAAACCAGAATAGTGCCATTGGCTGTTAATGTCATATCGGTTAAGGTGGCAGTTGTCGCGGTTTGGATCTGATCCCACGTTGCGCCATTGTCTGTGGAACGATAAAGACTGCCCCTGAGTCCACCAAGAAAAAGGGTTGACGGAGGTACGGTCAACGCTCCAAACCAGGAGCCTGTATAAGGTGAGTCTATTTCTTGCCAATTGACGCCCGCATCACGCGAATGGTAAGCAACGCCAAATTCAGCACCGATAAACAAATGCTCCGATTCAGACGCGGCGATGGAGTTGAAGTGATAGTCGTCTTCGCTGATCATGCGCGGTACCCAGGAATTCCCTCGATCGGAAGTTTCAAGAAAATAACCATAGGCCCCGACCGCAAACCCCCGATTCGCATCACCAAACCAGATATCCAATAGTGGGCGTTGTTCCTCCGGCGCATGGTGAACAAGTTCCCACGATTCACCTCCGTCCTGGGTGCGCAGTATCACCCCATCGTGACCGGTAATGAAACCCAGTTGGGCATCGTGCATATGGATTGCAGTAAGCAAGACACTAACCGGCGATGAAACTTGCTCCCAATTGAGTCCGCTATCGTCCGACACCAGAATATGACCACGCTCGCCGACCACAATCAGTCGGGAACCGGCCTTATCACCATCGAGCAGCAGGGATTGGCTGGCAAGCCTCGCTAGCGTAGCAGGCTTAGTTTGTGCAAGCAGTAAATCAGACTGGAAAAAGCAAGCAGCAGCGAAAAGGGAGATGAGTGTGCACAATCCGCGCCGCCGCCGATGAAGTGTGCAAAGTGAAATGACCGTCGGCAACTATCTCTAGAATTGTTACTGCCGAAGCGAGAATTCAGCGGCGACCCTCTCGTCGCAGTGCCGAAACAGTGAAGTCCCGTGCCGTGGATTCCTCATCCCACACACACATATCGAATTCATTATCGAGACCCATGGCCAAGTAACGACGCGCCTGTAAATCAATGTGCACTTCCAGAGTTGGCCAAATCAAGGGTTTCTCATAGTAATTGACCACATGTCCTTCTGATACCCGCCACAGTTGATCGCGAGCGTCGTAACTGTCCGCCAATAATATTTGCCAGGAATCTTCGTCGACGTAGAACGTCCTGCGCTTATAGATGTGACTGGCACTGTCTTTCAGTGTCGCCTCAACCACCCAAACGCGATGAAGTTCATAACGAAGGTGTTCGGGGTTGGGATGCAGCGGGTACAGGATGTCAATAAATTGCAGTTGATCACCGTGCAATTTATAGGCGTTATAGGGTACATATAGTTCTTTTTTTCCGATCAGCTCCCAGTTGTACCGATCTACAGCACCGTTAAACATATCAAATTGATCGGCAGTCCGCAGACCATCTGACGTCGTTCCAGGATTGTCATAGGCAACATTGGGTGCACGCCGCACGCGCCTTTGTCCCGGGTTATAGGTCCATGCCTGGCGCGGTTCTGCAACTTGGTTCATGGTCTCATGAACCAGCAGAATATCGCCGGCAAGTCTTGCTGGAGCAAGCACTTTCTGTTTCATGAGCAACATCGTGTTGTCGAGATCTGCTGTTGTCATACCGGGCAATGAATATCGAAGTTCGGCTTGCACCAGAAACTTGACAAGTGTGAAGTCACCTTTAGTGGTTACAGCCGCCTGTCCCATGAGGCACTCCACTGACTCGCCGCGATAGCGCAGCAAATGATTCCAAATGACCTCAAGGCCGTTTTTGGGAATTGGAAACGGAATGCCGATCACGGCATTGGCAACGCCATTGCCGTTATCCACTAGCGTCGCACTGGCAGCCGCAATGCGAGTGGCCTGATAAATTCGGTCAGGGGCAGAAGCGCTTCGCCGGGTTGGATAAACGGACATTTGAAAACTTGGATAGAGTTCAAATATCTTCTGATGTCCGGTTGACAGGAATTCGCGGTGGTCACCGAAATTGTTCGAATCAATGGTGAACAATGGTACATCATCGCCGAAGGGGTCGCGATGATGTTCGCCAACCTGGTAGCCTTGTGGTGGCGTTACGATACCGCCCGTCCACTCCGGGATGGTTCCGTTTGCGTTCGCGGCACGTTCACCACCGAGCGGAGTCAGATCAACACCGAGTCTTGCGACCTGATCGGGCGTAAGTTCTGCAACAGCAGCGACAGAAAAAATGAAACTTAATAGACATGCGATGCCTGCCTGAAATGATATTTTCTTCATAATGCTACTTCCTGTTTCGACATTAGAAGGAATAGCTCAGCGATGCCTGGAAAAAATCACGATCACTGAGATAGTTTCTTGAACCTGAATGCGCAGTTACACTGATATCAGCACTCCAGCGTTCCAGATAATTGATACCCAATCCGAGAGTGTAGACTTTACGACCTTCCAAGAACGCACCACCGGGTGCAGGTGTCGTACCGTTGACATCATGTTGGAACTGAAAATAGGGGGTGAGCCTGGCAGCCCCGATGGCATTGTTGTAGTCGAACCAAATCGCGCCGCGGTAACCATAGGATGTTGCGTCGGCAACGTCGCCATCAAGGGCACCGCCGGTTTCAAGCGGAGTTATTGAACTATCGGGCATGTTGTGCACGTGATTAACACCAAATTCGGCGATGAATCCGGTACTGTCGGAACCGAGTGCCGATCCGATCAACTTGGTACCAGTTACCTGCAACTGACTCACGTCGCGCCTGACATAACCGCGCAGATACCCAGGCTTATTACCCTGCCCCAAGATTGCCGTGACTTGGGGTGGACAATTAGGAGCACAAAACAAAGGAGCTAATGCTTGCGCAAATATAGAGCCTTCCTCTCTTTGTAGCGCTACATCGGCATGGTAAGAATATTCTCCCTGAATGGCCCAACCACTTTCTGGCAGAGCGGTGTTAAAACTGAGACCAATGGTCTTGACATCTTCGGGATATTCCGCAATATAGTTTGAAGCTTTAGCATAGCGATCAATCGTCAGTAATTGCGCGATTCCACCTGCCCCAGTGGCAAGCGCAAATCTAAATTCGGGATATTGCACCAAATTTTGCAAGACTGCGACACCCTTCGGATTGAGACCATTTTGGTCAAAATGTTCGGTTGGTTGCAAGCGCCCTTGACTCAACGCAACAGCTGTTGCTAGGGCTGAAATCGTTTTGGCATCGCCTAAGGCAGCCTGAAACTGATTTAAACTCCCCGTACTGTTAATCAGACTTCCAAGTTGCCCGCCAAAGTTCGCTGGGAATTCATTTCCCACTAGTAATTCCGTCAGACCGGCAGACATTCCTAACACGTTCTCATACTCCATCTTTGAAGGCGCAATTCCACTCACAACTGGAAGTCGACTATGATTTTTTACAAAAAACACACCGAATTCAGTGTTGTTGAGTTGCTCGGCAAAATATCGGAGTGCAAGCCCCCACTGATCTCCATCTTTGGCAGTGCGGTCCGATGTGCGCATCACTCCAAGATAGTAAGGGTCGTGTGAAGGTTGAAGAGATATTCCTGTTCGATTTTTGGTGGAGTCTCCAAAAAAATCTGCATTAAGCGCGCCTGCTAATGAATCAATAAGTCTGCTGCCATCATCAGTCACATCGTCATTGATTGTAATAAAGGCATAATCGCCACCCGGTGACACGTAATCCGTGGTTGAAAAATACGAGCCCTTCGGGTCAATCACTGTCTTTTTCCATTCGACCTGGTAAAAGCCTTCCATGGAAACGTTGGGCGCTACATCGAACGATGCTGAAATCATCGGCACCGGCACCAACGCATCGCGTAATTCTGACCCCGGCGTACGCAGTCGACCCACATCAAAGGGATTGATCACGTTAATGCCATTTTGAATAAAGGTGCTTTCACCCCAGTTCAATACCTGATTGCCGATTCTCAAATCCACCGGGCAACCCATAACGTCGAATCCGGCATACACATAAGCATCAAGCAACTTGAAGTCTTTGCCAACAATACCCTGTGCTTCGTCAGACAACGGAGTCCGAACGCGTTCGCCGTCTTTATTCTCAAAATCAACAAACCCGTGGGTGCGCATGAACACCCCCATATTGTTGTTACCATGCACTTCGAGTTCCGTTGTAATACCGGCAGTATTGCTCACAATACCACGATCGTAATTCAGGTCGCCATCATTGGAATTGGGGCCGGTTAAGCCCTCATCGCGCTTGCTGATTCGGGAGGTCACTCCATAAGTCAGCGTGATATCCAAATTCGCTTCAACGTCGCCGTCGCCCAGCTCAATTGCAAAGGCCGGCCAATGCAGAACGCTGAAACTCAGCGCACCGATCATCGCAACGCGCTTAATGGAAATGGAAGAATATGCCGTACGGCAAAGATTTGAAGTGAGTGAGTCACGGTGCCTGCGATGCCTGACCAAATGCTGGCAATACTTCGCGAACCCACTGAATATCGATCTGGCGCTCATTTTCTGTCCCTTGTCTGGCTTCTCAGCAAACTGTCTCGCAAGTCGCTGGCGACCGGTCGTTTGCCGATTCCTTGATCTTTATGGTTGCAATTGTATCACATGCAAAAGTGCATAAATCAAAGAAAATGGACGAAAATACTATTAAAAATAAATACCTATCGCTACCAATAATCAGGGTATGCGATTGCAGAACCTGATGGATATTTCAAGCTGGGGAACTCATGGTGCCAGTAAGTACCATAACAAGTTCCACTCGTCTCAAACACACGCCAGTTTTTTCGATATTGCAATTCCTGCAGGTACGGAACCGGTGCTATTTTTTCAAAACACCAGGTTCATAACGAATAAAATAAACAATTTCAACGACCATTGAGCACTATTGTTGCACTGGAATTGTCAGTCACCTCGAATTTCCATCACCTGACTTGCTTTTATTGGGGTGTAGCCAAGCGGTAAGGCACCGGATTTTGATTCCGGCATACCCAGGTTCGAATCCTGGCACCCCAGTCAATCAGCATTGAATTTTCATTACGAACAGTCATAACCGTCCGAAATCGTCTGAAACGCCGATCGAATAACGTACCATGATTGAAAATATGATGATCCTGGCTGGGAATGCCAACCGGGACCTGGCCGTCAAAATTGCAGATTACCTCTCTGTCCCACTGGGCAATGCCACCGTCGGACGTTTCAGTGATGGAGAGATTTCCGTCGAAATCGGCGAAAACATTCGCAACATGGATGTCTTTATCATCCAGCCAACCTGCGAACCAACCAATGACAGCCTGATGGAACTGTTGGTTATGATCGATGCAGCAAAACGCTCATCGGCTGCACGGATCACTTCGGTCATTCCATATCTGGGATATGCTCGCCAAGATCGAAGACCGCGCAACTCTAGAGTGCCGATCACCGCAAAACTCGTCGCTTCTTTGATTGACAAAGCTGGTGCGGACCGCGTACTGACGATGGATCTGCACGCCGATCAGATTCAGGGATTCTTTGATATTCCGACCGATAATGTCTATGCCAGACCGGTAATCATCGGTGACATCTGGCGTCATCGACCAAAGAAACTGACCATCTGTGCACCCGATGTCGGTGCGGTCGTGCGGGCGCGATCAATCGCCGAACAGCTTGAAGCCCAGTTTGCCATTATTGATAAGCGTCGCCCGCGACCAAATGTCGCAGAAGTGATGAACGTTATTGGCGATATCGAGAAACGCACCTGTGTATTTATTGATGACATCGTCGATACAGCCAACACACTGTGTCAGGCGGCCGAAGCACTCAAAGCGCGCGGCGCCCGCGCAGTCAAGGCCTATTGCACGCATCCGGTGCTGTCCGGCAGTGCAATCGATCGGATTGCATCATCTACAATGGACGAGTTGGTTGTTTGCAATACAATAAAACTCTCCGATCAAGCGCAAAATTGCAATAAAATTCGCCAACTTGATGTTTCACAACTGATCGGAGAAGCAATGCGCCGAATCTCAATCGGCGACTCCGTCAGTTCAATCTTTGTCGACTGACCCGACCGCAATCAGTCGCCCTAGGAGGACAAATCCCAATGAGCACCAATTTTTCTATCGAGCTTGAGCCGCGTGAAGAACTCGGATCGGCGAACAGTCGACGCCTGAGACGCCAGGGCCGGGTACCTATTGTGGTGTATGGCGCAGACAAAGGTAATGCGCACTACTCAACGGATCACAACAGCCTGATTCATAGCCTCGAAGTCGAAGCCTTCCACTCCGCGATCATTGACGTAAAAGAAAACGGCAAGAAGCAAGGCACCATTCTGCGCGAAGTGCAAATGCATCCCTACAGAACGCAGATTCTGCACGTCGATCTTCAACGAGTCAAAGCAACCGAACTGATCACCTTGAACGTGCCCCTCCACTTTGAGGGCGACGACATCGCGCCGGGCACCAAGATTGCCGGCGGAATATTTACCCGGTTGATCACCGACATTGAAGTTCAATGTTTGCCAAAGGACTTACCGGAATACCTGACAGTGGATGTCAGTGAGTTGGATATCAATAACTCAGTCCACCTGTCAGATATTCAGTTACCCGAAGGTGTCGAAATCACCGCAATGATGCATGATAGCGATGACTATGCGATTGCTTCCATTACACCTTCAAGAATCTCGGTTGAAGCCGACGAATTAGAGGATGAAATCGATTTCGGTGATATGCCTGAATCTGATACGGCAGACGATGAGACTGACGAGGACGACTAACACCCCGGAGTTTCGCTTCGTCATTCAGTCTCTGCGAATCAGTTACGCCAGCCATTCGATTCGCTTTGGGCCGCGGTAAGCCGTGCCCCTAACCCGCGCAATATTCGGTCTCGGCAATCCCGGTAACCAGTATCGGCACACCCGACATAATTGTGGCTTTCGTTTTATTGAGCAAGTTGCTGCGCAGCATCAAGTACAACTGAAGTCTAACCCGCGCCTGCAAGCTGACCTGGTGCGGATCATCATTGACGGCACACCAGTCTGGCTGGTCCAGCCGATGGCTTTTATGAATCGCAGCGGCAGTGCGTTCAACCTTGTAACGCACTACTATGACATCAACCCGCGACAATCGATCGTAGTTTACGACGACCTGGACCTGCCCGTCGGTGACATCCGGGTGAGAAAAAGTGGTGGCGCGGGCGGTCACAACGGAGTCAGCGACATCATCGCCCATAGCGGTACCCGAGATTTTCTGCGTATCCGATTGGGCATTGGCAGACCACCGCGACATGCCAGTACCATACCCTACGTCTTAAGCACTCCGTCTGCCACAGACCAGACACTCATTAACCAGGCCATTGATGATGCTGTCGATGCCTTACCCGAAATCCTGACTGGTAATCTTGAAAAAGCGATGACGATGCTGCACAGCCGCGGCAAGGAGCCCAACACGGAGCTCAGCTCATCGACATGATGGAAAGAGTCTATACATGAGTGTGCAGTGCGGCATAATCGGCACCCCCAACGCCGGGAAGTCTACGCTTTTTAATGCCCTGACCCACGCAAATGTCGCAGCTGAGAGTTTTCCATTTTGCACAATTGAGCCAAACACGGGCAGCGCAGCTGTTCCCGACTCGAGACTGCAACAGATCGCAAACACAGTCAATGTTGACCGGATCATTCCTGTCACCCTCGATTTTGTGGATATCGCTGGCCTCGTCGAAGGCGCATCTCGCGGTGAAGGGCTTGGCAACCGGTTCCTCTCACACATTAGGGAAATGGATGTCATTGCCCATGTTGTCAGCCGCTTCGACAATCAGTCAGACTGGCAAAACGAAATCGCGGTGGTTAATCTTGAATTAATACTTGCAGATCTGGCAACCGTCTCCAAGGCTTTAGACAAAATCAGCCGTCTCGCCAGAACTGGTGACAAAACCGCTCAGGCTGCAGCCGCAGTTCTCACCAAGACCAAATCGGCACTCGAAAGCGGACAACCAGTCAGTGCAATTAATTTAGAAGCGAGCGAGCTCGATCAGCTGCACCGCTTGCACCTGCTATCCGCCAAACGCAAGTTTTACGTTATGAATGTTGAAGAAGACAGCATGGAGTCCTGCGAAAGCCGGTACGAAGCTGTCCCAACCGTCGCGATTTGTGCTGAACTCGAAGCAGAACTTGCAATGATGTCCGCAGCCGAGCAGGATTCCTTTAGAATTGAAATGGGCTACGATAAATCTGCCATTGACAGCGTGGTTCAGGCCGCGTACAAGGCACTGGAACTCAGTACTTTTTTTACTTTCAATGACAATGAAGTCAGAGGGTGGGCAATTCCTAAGGGAACAACAGCAAGACAAGCTGCAGGTCGCATCCACACGGATATGGAATCAGGTTTTATCCGAGCCGAGGTAATGTCCTGGCAAGACCTTGTAACATTAGGCAGTGAACAGGCGGTGAAACAATCTGGGCAACTACGCATTGAGGGGAAGACCTACCTGCCTCAAGAAGGGGAGATTCTTCGTATTCGATTCAATAATTGAAAGCTCAATTTTAGCGAGAACAACATGAACGGCATCGATTTAAGCAGGGATGCTTTATGGAACGTTGAGCTCAAATCCGAAGTAGAGGTGGTGAGCGAACTGCAAGGCAAACTTCGATTGCAGGCCAAGACCCGCGACCGCATCAAAGCGGAAGCAATGAACTTGACGAACGTCGTTCGCCAAAATCAGCCGACCGGGCTCATGTCACCCTTTCTGGTTGAATATGGCCTGTCCACCAAAGAAGGCATTGCGCTGATGTGCCTGGCGGAGGCACTACTTCGAGTGCCGGATATCGATACGGTTGATGCACTCATTGGCGACAAGTTAACCGCGGCTGACTGGGGGCGACATCTTGGCCACTCGTCATCCTCCCTGGTCAATGCTTCGACCTGGGCATTGATGCTCACCGGTAAGGTACTGGCAAAGAATCGCAGCCAGGATATCGCACAAACCATGCGAACGGTCCTCAAACGACTGGGTGAACCCGTCGTCAGACTGGCGGTGGCGAAAGCCATCGAATTGATCGCTGCTCAGTTTATTTTAGGACAGGACATCGAATCAGCACAATCCCGAGGACAGGAGTTTGTCACCAAAGGCTATTGTTATTCCTACGACATGCTGGGTGAGTCCGCGCTGACACGCAACGACGCACAACGCTACTGGGATTCATACAAACAAACTATCGAATATCTTGCCCTACATTGTCACTCAGAGGATGTGCGAGAAAATCCGGGAATTTCCGTCAAGCTGTCTGCCATTCACCCGCGTTATCACTCAACACATCGAACCGATGCAATCCATGAGATCGTTGCTGCAACTTTGGCTTTGGCACAGGCGGCAAAACAAGCCAACATGGGGTTCAATATCGATGCCGAAGAGTTTGAAAAACTGTATGCTTCTTTGGATGTCATCGAACTTGTGCTGGCTGACCCCAGTCTGGCCGGATGGAATGGATTTGGCGTCGTGGTTCAAGCTTACAGCCCCTACGCACTACCCGTCATCGAGTGGCTCAATTTACTCACGACGGCACTTGAACGAAAGATTACGTTGCGCCTGGTCAAAGGCGCATATTGGGACACCGAAATCAAACGCACCCAAGTGCTGGGGCTTGCGAACTACCCCGTGTTTACGCGCAAGAGTTCCACCGACCTGTCCTACCTGGTGTGTGCGCAGCGACTGTTTGAGTTGAACGATCGAATTTACCCGCAATTTGCCACCCACAACGTTCATACCATCCGCAGCGTATTGGCAATGGCTGAAGATGCAAGCGCGTTTGAATTTCAACGCCTGCATGGTATGGGTGAGGAAGTTCATGAAGTGGCCCGCCAAGCATTTGGCTACCATTGTCGAATCTATGCGCCGGTCGGTGCACATCAAGATTTACTGGCCTATCTGGTCAGGCGCATATTGGAAAATGGTGCCAACAGTTCCTTTGTGCATCAACTGATGGACCACAGGGTTCCTGCTCAACAGCTCGTCTATGATCCAGTCGAACGTACGAGACAATACGAACCGGTCATCGTAAACCCAGCCATCCCAGCGCCGCGCAATATTTTCGGTCAGTCGCGTTTGAATTCGATTGGCGTGGATGTCGCGAACGATGCCGAACTCGATCGTCTGCAACAAGGTATGGCGCAATTTTCCGAACGCGTCTGGTCCGCAACACCGTATGGCCAGTCGCAATGGGTGCACGAACAAGCTGAATCGCGATTCAGCCCAGTTGATACCAGTAAATTAGTCGGTCAAGTGCTTCATTCAAAACGAGACGATATTCCCCACGTGATTGCCGACGTAGCCGATCGGTTCCCTGCGTGGAACCATACCAGCGCCGAGGATCGCGCCGCGCTTTTACTTCGAATCGCCGATGCATACGAGAATAACCTGGTTGAGCTCATCGTTTTGATGATTCGAGAAACCGGTAAAACCATCATCGATGCACTGGCAGAAGTCCGAGAGGCGATCGATTTTTGTCGTTATTATGCCAATGCAGCATTAAGGTTAGAAAAGTCTCCGTATAGCAGCCAAGCGCGCGGCATTAGTGTATGCATCTCACCGTGGAATTTTCCGCTTGCCATTTTCACTGGGCAAATTGCCGGCGCACTGGCCGCCGGTAATTCGGTGATTGCCAAACCCGCCGAACAGTCACCCCTGATCGCAGCACGTGCAATGGAGCTCATGAAAGCAGCAGGTGTTCCATCGGCGGCCAGCACCATCGTCTACGGACTGGGGGAGACCATCGGTGCGACATTGGTTACAGACTCCCGTATTGCAAGTGTCAACTTCACGGGATCGACCGAAACTGCACGCCTGATTCATCGCTCAATGGCGCAGCCAGGAAATCCGCTGGCGAAACTTGTCGCGGAGACCGGCGGACTTAACGCCATGATTGTCGATTCGACCGCGCTACCGGAACAAGTCGTTCGGGACGTTATTGTGTCAGCCTTTCAGAGCGCCGGTCAGCGTTGCTCGGCATTGCGTATGCTCTACCTCCAGGCAGAAATCACCGACCAAATATGCGACATGCTGTATGGCGCGATGGACGAATTGGTCATAGGCGATCCGTGGAACATTGCAACGGATATTGGCCCGGTCATTGATGCCGAGGCCAAACGCACTATTGACGACTATGTCCAAGCGAAACAGGCCGCAGGCTCGCTACGCTATCAGGCTGCCCTGCCAAATGGACTCAATGGGCACTTTGTATCGCCATGTGTGATCGAAGTATCTGGGATTGCGGACCTGGAGTGCGAAATTTTTGGCCCAATATTACATTTCACAAGTTATCGGTCTGAAGAACTCGAGGAAGTAATCACAGCAGTGAATCGCTCCGGATATGGTCTCACGTTTGGACTGCATTCGCGCATCGATCAACGGGTTCAACAAGTCACCGCATCGATCAACGTCGGCAACATCTATGTCAACAGAAACCAGATCGGCGCGGTAGTCGGTTGCCAGCCATTTGGTGGCCGAGGACTCTCGGGGACTGGGCCCAAAGCCGGTGGACCTCACTATGTGCCAAACCTGCGGCAGTATCGATACGGGCGCGATGCAGGCTTCAGCGGACCAGCCTATCCCAGAGGCGACACGCGCAATGAACTGGCAATGCTGCGCCACGCGCATAAGACCTGGATGAAACTTGATGATCAAGCCGCGCGCCTTAGCCAAGCAACGGCACAGGCGCCTGAACTACTTGATGCTTGTAACCATATATTTGATTTGATTGACTCACCGATCGATCTCGACAGTCCCACCGGCGAAAGTAATCGCCTTTACATTCAAGCCAAAGGCACATTTGTCTGTATCGGTTCTGCGCTACAGATGATCCAGGCACTGGCCAGTTGCAACGCGGTGTTGGCGGTCGGAGTCGATGGCGCGCTGATTGACAGACTGATGTCGGTCGAGGCACCGGTCCGTAGCAGCCAATTTGTGCCCGATGCGATCAGCCTTGCATCGGATGAGTCCATTGCAGGCATCGCTTTCGAGCAATGTGACCCAAATCTTGCACGAGAGTTGCGCCGCGAACTTGCCTGTTCAGATGGTCCCATTGTTCAATTCATAACCGATCGGTGGGCACCATGGCACTACATGACAGAAAAAACACTGTGTATCGATACCACGGCTGCTGGAGGTAATGCTCAATTGCTGATTGAGGCCGGATCATGAGTAGTCCGCAGCTATATTGGGATCAGCACACCACGCATAAACAACCTCTTTCCTAGGAGAAATTGATGAACAAATTTGACATGATCGTCATTGGCGGGGGCAGTGGCGGTTTAGCCGCCGCTCGCCGTGCCAGTGAGTACGGCACAAACTGCGCAGTGATCGAAAGTGGCAGGTTGGGTGGCACCTGTGTAAATGTTGGCTGCGTACCCAAAAAGGTGATGTGGACGACTTCACGAATTGCGGAAATATTACATGATGCTGCGGATTATGGATTCTCCTTCGACAATTCGAGGTTTGACTGGAGTAAGATCAAACAGTCCCGCGACGCTTATATTACTCGCCTAAATAACATCTATCAGACCAATCTCGAGAAGGCTAATGTTACCTACATCAGCGGTCACGCCAGCTTTGAAGGATCGAATACCGTCCGAGTTGGCAGTACGGATTACCAAGCGGAACATGTTCTGATCGCTGCAGGCGGCCAACCGATTGTGCCGCGGATTCCAGGTGCGGAGCATGCCATCACCAGTGACGGGTTTTTCGAAATGGATCGGTTACCGAATAAGGTGGTGATTACCGGGGCGGGCTACATTGCAACGGAATTCGCCGGGGTACTGAGAAATCTTGGCAGCGAAGTCATCATGGTGTTGAGAAAGGACCAACTGCTACGCGGCTTCGATTCTTCCCTGACTGCAATTGTGATGGCCGAGATGAAAAAAAGTGGTGTTCAATTCATATTGAACAATTCAGCGACGGCAATTACCAAAACCGGCTCGACCTTACGTATCGATCTTTCAAATGCACCGGCCATCAAGGGCGTTGATGAGTTTATCTTCGCAATCGGCAGAAAACCGAATTCCGATGAACTTAACCTGGCCCGTGCAGACATCCAAACTGATGCAAGCGGTTTTATCAATACCGACAAATTTCAGGTAACTTCCAACCCCAACGTCTATGCAGTCGGTGATGTAACGGGTCGGGTTGCATTAACGCCGGTTGCCATTGCCGCGGGTCGCCGATTAGCGGACCGGTTGTTTGGTGGACAAACAGATGCGCATTTGGACTATGAAAACATCCCTTCGGTCATTTTCAGCCACCCGCCGGTCGGGACGGTGGGACTCGGTGAAGTAGCAGCTCGAGAGAAATTTGGAAACGACATCAAGATTTATTCCAGTCAGTTTAACAATATGTACTATCAGGTAACTCGCCGAACATCGCCAACGCTAATGAAATTAATCACAACTGGAACCGAGGAGCGCATCATTGGTTGTCACATCGTTGGCGACAACGCCGACGAAATAATTCAGGGATTTTCGGTCGCGGTGAAAATGGGCGCAACAAAGCAAGATTTTGACAATACCGTCGCCATTCATCCAACCGCTTCTGAAGAATTCGTCACCATGCGTTGAGGTAAATGATGAATATTAACAATGCTTTTTTACGTTCTTCATCCTTACTCGACAACAACAAAATAAAAATTTAACAATTTCTTTTAAATCTGTTAGAATACAGACAATATCAGTCGATACGATTGACTTGAAAATTCTTTTCAAGTCGAACGGTTTAAAGCCCAATAAGGAAGTATCGACCTGACGGTCAAAATAACAAGGTAATTCAATGACCGAAGAAGCACCGGAAATTACGGACATAACGGATGAGTTAATCGCAGAGCGCCGCTCTGACGATTTGTCTAATTTGCCGGACGATATGCCAGGCTGGATGGCATTTCTGATCCGTTGGATTGACACGTCTAGTCTCTGGATCGGGCGTATCGTCTGCGTTCTCACCGTACCACTGTTCTCAATCATGGTGTATGAAGTATTCATGCGCTATGTATTCGTCGCACCAACGGTTTGGGCCTATGACCTCAGTCGCATGATGTACGGCGCGCTATTTATGCTCGGTGCCGGTTATGCGCTTTCCAAGGGTATCCACATTCGCGCGGATTTTATCTACCGCAATTTTCCGGTCAAACTGCAGGGCAGCATCGACGCCACCCTGTATATTTTGTTTTACTTTCCTGGCATGCTGGTTTTTCTTTGGACTTCCATGGACTTTGCCGGGGTTTCTTGGGTAAGACTCGAAAAAGGCATGGACACGGCCTGGATGCCCTATGTTGCACCCATCAAGACCGCATTGCCATTCGGTGTCTTCTTCCTTTTGGTTCAGGGTGTTTCTGAACTGCTCAAGAGTATCTACGCCGCCACCCGCGGACGCTGGCCAGTTTAATGGAACCTGAAATTCTAGGCCTCGTGCTGATCGGCGTTATGCTGTTCGCAATATTTGCGGGCTTTCCAATCTCCTTTACATTGATTTTCCTGGGATTTGTTTTCGGATATATCGGATTCGGAAAAGTTGTCTTCTATCTGATGACATTCCAGTTTTATTCCGTCATGATGGAACAAACCCTTGCGGCTGTGCCGTTGTTCATATTTATGGGCATTATGATGGAGCAGGCCGGATTGATGGAACGGCTGTTCTCATCGGTACAGTTGATGCTGTCGCGCGTGCGCGGCTCGCTGTTTGTTGCAGTGCTGTTTGTTTCCACCATATTCGCGGCTGCCACCGGGATTGTTGGTGCATCCGTTACGATTCTTGGCATCATGGCCGCCAAGACCATGAACCGAGCCAAATATGACGTGCGCTTGGCATCGGGGACAATCACCGCAGGTGGGACCCTTGGAATTCTAATCCCGCCAAGCATCATGCTGATTGTGATGGGACCGGTCATGGAAATTCCGGTCACGGATTTGTTTGCGGCAGCGGTCGTTCCCGGCATCATGCTGGCTTTGATTTACACCGCCTATTCTCTGATTCGCTGTTACTTGAATCCGTCGCTCGGCCCGGCGCTGCCAGAATCTGAACAGCCGGAAAACATGAAGGAAGTCTGGAGGGAGTTCCTCCTCGGTCTGATCCCGCCGTCTGCACTGGTATTTTCAGCACTCGGCAGCATTATGTTTGGGCTCGCTACCCCAACTGAGGGAGCAGCTTGTGGTGCCGTCGGTGCACTGCTTCTATCACTTGCCTATCGCAAGCTGACTTGGGGGAAACTGTTCACCGCCTTGATTAAGACACTGGAAATCACTGCGCTGATCATGATTTTAGTCGCCGCGTCGAATTTCTTTGGTGCGGTATTTTCCAGGTTGGGCACACCTACAATGCTGACTGATTTGCTGCTGAATCTGGAAGTCAATCGCTATATCGTGCTGATCATCGTGATGGCCATGATCTTCCTGCTCGGTTGGCCGCTGGAATGGGTACCGATCGTATTGATCATTGTTCCCATCCTGATCCCGTTGATGGACCAGTTGCAGTTTAACCTGACCTGGTTTGCAATTCTGGTCGCCGTGAACCTGCAGACTGCATGGCTTTCGCCGCCCGTCGCGCTGTCTGCCTATTTTCTCAAGGGAGTGGTCCCTGAGTGGGACCTTAAGGACATCTATCTCGGCATGATGCAGTTCATGTGTCTGCAGCTACTTGGGTTGGCACTGATCATCTCATTCCCACAACTCGTACTGTGGCTGCCAAGCTACATCTACGGCGGCGGTAATTAGATACGGCCAAGGTGCGCTGGAATGTCTGTTCCAGCAGCCACTTCGATGGTGTCGCTTACCGAGTAGACCACTCGGAAGTTGAGTTATCTCGTATTCACCAACCTGATTACACCATGCGCGACTAACGCTTCGATCGGGTTTATTCAGCGGTCGCTAGTGCTTTCAATTTGGCATTCATGCGGCTCTTGAGTCGCGCGGCCTTGTTTTTGTGCTGCAATCCCTTACGGGCACTGCGATCCAATTTCGCGCAGGCTTCGCGAAATGATTGCTGCGACGCTGCGAGATCATTGGACTCCAGTGCTTTGTAAAATTTCTTGATATAGGTACGCACCGCGGCACGCTCACTCATGTTGCGTGCGCGGCGTTTTACGTTCTGTTTGGCCCGTTTTCGAGCTTGTGGAGAATTCGCCAACGTTATATATTCCTTGTCTGAAGATGGATATCAAAGTAAAGCGCAAAATATGCTACTTTTGTCGCTCAATGTCAATAGCGATTGCCGAAAAATTTTGAATTTTTCGGCTAATTTTTCATATTATCGCGTTATTAGCCAAAATTTACCAACGACTATGAAGCACTTGCCAAGTGACTCCAGCCCAATTCATCGATCAACTGCGCAGACTGAAATTCGAAAACACGTTCAATCCCTATGCGGAGTGCTGTAATAAATTTGATCAGCCAAATGCTCCCAAGTTGCGCCGTCAACAGCTACTCGAGGTGCTCGGTCTCGCGGATGCTACCGAAATTGACTCGTTGTGGATTGGCCGAGATTTGGGCTATCGCGGTGGGCGCAGAACCGGCCTTGCCTTTACGGATGACCCACACCTGCAAGCTCACGCCGCGCGTTGGGGCCTCCAATTACGTCGACCCACGCGCGGTGAGACAGTTGCGGAGCGAACGGCCACTGTTCTTTGGCGTGCCCTTGAACAAATTGACAAGCCGGTATTTCTCTGGAATGTATTCCCGCTTCATCCATATTGTGATAACAATCCCTTCTCGAACCGCGCCCATAATGCTGTAGAAAGGACCGCGGGCACCGAACTACTGATTGAATTGATTGATCTGCTACAGCCACGAATTCTGTTGTCGATTGGTAATGATGCCACTCGTGTGGTGCAAAAACTAAGTGGCCACCGCAAGCTGGTGACCGTTCGGCACCCCAGTTACGGCGGCCAGCGAGAGTTCTTGAAACAGATTGCCAACTACCACCGATTATCGAATGACTGAACAATCCGGTACGGACAAGCCAATCACTGCCAGCGGCACCCGCGGGCTATTGCGATCAACTGCGGCATTTGGATCAATGACGGTGCTGTCCCGCATAACCGGGCTCATTCGGGACATCCTGTTCGCCCAGCTAATGGGCAGCACCTTGGTTGCCGACGCATTTTTCGTCGCGTTTCGAATTCCCAATTTTTTTCGGCGGATATTCGGCGAAGGTGCTTTTTCGGCCGCCTTCGTACCCGTTTATACCCAGCAAAGACTGGCATCAAAACCGGATGAGGTCCTCAGTTTTGTCAATATCGTAACCGGGCGCCTGATGCTGGCCCTGGTGAGTCTAACCGTCATCGGAGTTATCCTCTCACCGATTTTGATCAGTGTCCTGGCACCTGGATTTCGCGCTGATGCCGATAAATTTCAACTCACCGTTGACTGCCTGAGGATTACATTTCCCTATGTGCTCTTTGTTTGCCTGGTGGCGCTGAGCGCAGCCATTCTCAATACCCACGGACGCTTTGCTGCTCCGGCTGCGACACCAATTTTGTTGAATGTTGCGTTGATTGCAGCTGCGCTTTGGATTACGCGCTTCACCGATAACGTCGCGATTGCAGTATCCATCGGGGTCTTCATTGCAGGCATTATCCAGCTGGCATTCCAAATTCCGTTTCTTGCGAAAACCGGGACGCTGCCGCGACCCAAGCTCCAACAAAAACAGTATCGCGAAGCTGAAAACGGTGCAAGGGAAGTCTACCGCCTGATGCTGCCAGCGGTATTTGGCGCATCGGTTGCTCAGCTTAACCTGATTGTGAATACATTCATTGCCTCGTTTCTCGTCACCGGCAGTGTATCGTGGCTGTATTACTCAGACCGCCTGATGGAGTTTCCCCTGGGAGTTTTCGGCGTTGCATTGGGATCAGTGCTGTTACCGCGACTGTCCAAGGAACATGCTGAACGCAGTCGCGAGGAATTCTCGCGCTTGCTGGATTGGGGGCTGCGCTGGTGTTTGCTGATTGCCTTGCCGGCAACCGCAGGTCTGATCGCCTTGGCTGAATACATGGTGGCAGCATTGTTTTACCACGGTGCATTTACCAAAACCGATGTGATTATGTCCGCCCGCGCACTGGTCGCATTTTCGATTGGTCTGACCGCGTTGGTTGCAGTCCGAACACTGTCGCCAGGATTTTTTGCTCGCAACGACACCAAGACCCCCGTCCGTGCCGGCGTGTATGCCATGATCGTAAATGCGATTGCGGCCATTGCACTGGTATTCCCACTTCAGCATGTCGGACTTGCAGCGGCAACGTCACTGGCAGCTTTCGTGAATGCCGGATTGCTGCTGTGGTGGCTGATCAGGGATAAGGTCTTCGTGTTTCGCTCCGAATGGCTGCTGTTTTCGCTGAGGGTAGTGGTAGCGACCTTTATAATGTGGTATGTGTTGGCCGAACACTTGGTCCCACCCCTGGATTTGTGGCTTGAAAACAGTATCCTGGTCAAAGTTCTGCAATTGCTTGGCTTCATATTAGCAGGTGCAGCCGTTTACGGTCTTTGTTTACTGGCTTCCGGAATCCGGCCAGCGCAGTTGGTAACACGATGATCCAATTGACTGACAATGTTGTTCAAATCGGCCGACCCGACCGACCGCGGTGCTTCACGTTAAGTGAAGCGCAAGAGATGCTACAGACGATCAAGCCGATCACAACCAAAGCCTCGCAAGAAATTGAAGAAGTCAAATCCAGGTTGCACAACCTGTTACCCAGCGATCCCCGTCTCAGTGCTGTCGAAGAAGAATACGAAGCTATTGTTCGCAAGTGGATGTCAAAAATGAGTCGACTCGGTGTCTTGGTACGCGGACTTTGGCTGTTGGACTTTGATTCCGGCGACGGGTACTTTTGCTGGAAGTATCCTGAACTCACTATTGCACACTATCATTCCTATGACGCCGGTTTTGTTGAACGAAGACCGATCCGCGAAGTGATCGATGAAATTCATCCAGACTGGGCAGATGTCGATTTCGAAACAGCTGCTGCAGCAGGTTCCGTTGAACCCTAGTCACCTCGTCAATCACCCAAAGGGGTTGGGTTAATCCAGTGGAATTCATTCGCGGCGAACACAACATCTGCGCTAAACACTTTGGATGTGTTGCGTCGATCGGTAACTACGATGGCCTTCATCCCGGCCACCAATCTGTCATTAAGTCACTGGTTGCGCGCGGGGGTAAACTCAATTTGCCGGTTACTATTGTCAGTTTCGAGCCACATCCGCTCGAGTTTTTCGTTCCAGATGCTGCTCCACCACGACTCATGACAGTCAGGGAAAAGTACGAAGCCATGCAAGCCTTACAGGTTGACCGATTTTGCTGTCTGAGATTTAACCATCGACTCGCTAATACGGAGCCTGAAGTATTTGTCGAAGACCTGCTGCTCACCAAATTGGGTGTTAAGTACATCGTTGTCGGTGATGACTTTCGCTTTGGTAGGAACCGCCGTGGAAATTTCGAAATGCTGCGTACAATTTGTCAGGCACACAATGTCGAAGTTGATAAGACTGAAACATTCGAACTGGGCGGAGTTCGAGTCAGCAGCAGCCGGATTCGTGAATGCCTGGGCTGCGGTGAAATTGCACTCGCCAACCAGTTGCTCGGGCGTGACTATTCGATTTCCGGACGTGTTGTACGCGGTGATGGTAATGCAAAAAATTGGGGATTTGCAACTGCAAATGTTCAAATCGAAGTTGCAAAACCCGCGGTCGCAGGAATCTTCATCGTTGAGGCAGATTTTTCGGAAGCTGTCACCTGGCCGGGAGTCGCAAGTTTGGGCATTCGGCCAACGATTGGTGGCAACAACCAGTTGCTTGAAGTACATCTGCTCGATTTTGACAAAGACATCTATGGACAGCGCATCCGAGTTCGCTTTTTGCAAAAAATTCGCGACGAGGTGAAATTTCCCTCAATTGAAAGGATGTGTGAGCAAATTCGTCAGGACATTGCCGAAACTCGGACGTATTTCCAAGGCATCCGTTCCCAAATGGCATCATGATTCAACCTGTATCGAGACACCTGATTCAGACTAAAATAAGTAGTTTGCCCGTTACCTAGGACGGTCCTTCGCCAAGTACGCGGGCTGAGCAGGCACGTCATGCACCCCTGCTCCTGACATTTTGATTGTATCGCGATCTGTATCCATGACCAATTACAAGCACACCATCAATCTGCCTAAGACTGATTTCCCCATGCGCGCCAATTTAGCCAAGCGCGAGCCAGACACACTCGCGTTCTGGGATGAAATCGATATTTACCAAACGCTTCGGGAAGCTGGCAAAGATAAAGAAAAATGGGTGCTCCACGACGGTCCGCCTTATGCGAACGGTGCACTGCACATCGGCCACGCGGTCAATAAAATTCTGAAAGATGTGATCGTCAAGTCAAAAACACTCGCAGGCTACGACTCCCCTTATGTGCCCGGCTGGGACTGTCACGGTCTGCCAATCGAGCACGAAGTGGAGAAAAAACTGGGTCGCGAGACGTATCGCCAGAATCCCGCGGAATTCCGCAAGGCCTGTCGGAAATTTGCCGGCGAGCAAATCGAGATCCAGCGTAAAGGTTTCATTCGCATGGGTGTTATCGGGGACTGGTTCAACCCCTATCTCACCATGAATTTCAAGACCGAAGCGCACACCGTCCGAGCGTTGGGTCGTATTTATGAAAACGGCCACATGATGCACGACCTGATGACCGTTTACTGGTGTGCAGATTGCGCTTCGGCATTGGCAGAAGCCGAGGTCGAGTATTTTGACAAGGAATCAACTACGGTCGACGTACGTATGGCGGCAGCTGAGCGCGAGGCAGTACTGGAAGCATTTAACGTAACGGAGAATTCGGATGATTGTCCAATTTCCTGTGTGATTTGGACAACCACCCCCTGGACGCTACCCGCCAACCGAGCAGTCGCAATCCATTCGGCACTGGAATACAGCCTGATCAAATCACTGCGCGAGTCGGGTGGCTTCGAATACCTGATCATCGCTTCCGAGATGGTTGAATCGTGTTTTGCACGCTATGGAATCTCGAATTACGAAATCATCGCGCGCGCCGAAGGGCGGCAACTGGTGGGGTTACGTTTTGCCCACCCCATTGATCGACACAATCTGATCGTTCCCATGATTCCCAGTGAACATGTCACGCTTGAAGCAGGAACCGGATTGGTACACACCGCGCCGGGACATGGGCATGAAGATTTTGCCCTGGGTAAAGAACACGGGCTTGAAATTTACAACCCGGTTGGACCCACCGGTCGCTTTTTAGCCGACGTACCCATTGTTGGCGGAAAGTTGGTTGACGAGGGTGGCAAAGAACTGATCGAACTTTTGGCGGCACATGGCGACCTGGTTGCCAGTGAAAAAATAACACACAGTTATGCGCACTGTTGGCGACATAAAACACCGATCATTTATCGCGCGACGCCACAATGGTTTGTCAGCATGGATCGAACCGGTTTGCGCGATCAGGCTCTCGAAGCCATCAAGGCTGTCCGCTGGGTGCCGACTTGGGGAGAAGCCAGAATTGACGGTATGATTCGCAATCGACCAGACTGGTGTCTGTCGCGCCAACGGGTCTGGGGCACACCGATCCCCATGTTCACACATAAGGAAACCGGCGAACTGCATCCCGACACGTTGGAGATTTTCGAACGAGTGGCCGAGAAAGTTGAGGAAGGTGGAATCGACGCTTGGTTTAACACCGACGCAACTGAGTTCATTGGCGAAGACAACGAACACTACAGCAAGATCAATGATGTACTTGATGTGTGGTTTGACTCCGGTGCCACCCATTACAGTGTATTGAATCATCGCGCAGGGGAGCTAACCAATCCGGCGGGAATGTACCTTGAGGGATCCGATCAGCATCGGGGTTGGTTTCAGTCCAGTCTGCTGGTGAGTACGGCCATTACTGGTGAGGCACCCTATCAATCGGTATTGACTCACGGTTTTACGGTTGATGGGCAAGGTCGAAAAATGTCAAAATCCGTCGGCAACGTCATCAGCCCCCAGGAGATCATTGATACGCTTGGCGCTGATATTCTCAGACTGTGGGTAGCATCAACTGAATACGAAGCCGAAATGGGAATTTCCAAGGAAATCCTCACCCGCACAACGGACTCCTATCGACGTATCCGCAACACTGCCCGGTTTCTGGTTGGCAATCTTGACCAGTTCTCGGTAAGCGATGCCATCCCATGGGATGAAATGCTTACCCTCGACCAGTGGGCGATTCACACCGCGATGAAATTACAACAAGAGATCACTGAAGCTTACGATAACTATCGATTTCACTGGATCTGCCAGAAAATTCACCGCTTCTGTATTGTTGAAATGGGCGGTTTTTACCTGGATGTCATCAAGGATCGACTCTATACCATGCCACGCATGAGCCGCGGGCGACTTTCGGCCCAAACTGCCATGTACCACATACTCAATGCCCTGGTACGATGGTTAACGCCGATATTGAGCTTTACCGCCGAAGAAATTTGGCGACATGTTCCGGGCAAAGTCGAGAAGTCGGTACTATTAACCACCTGGTACGAAGACTGGCCGCGCGAGTGTTTCGCAGATGACGCGGTTGACACTGATTTCTGGTCCCAGATTATGGCGATTAGAGAACAAGTGAACCGGGTGATCGAAACCCAGCGAAATGAAGGTGTCATTGGATCTTCACTCGAAGCTGACGTTACGATTTACTGTTCAGATTCGCTGGGTAAAACACTGGAAAAACTGGAAGACGAAATCAAATTTCTCACGATTACCTCCAGTGCAACGGTTGAACCAGTCAAGTCCGTACAACTGCAGGAGGATGACACTGAATCCAGCGACATGGTTGTCAAAGTCATTAAATCTGCAAACAAAAAATGCATTCGCTGCTGGCACCAGACAGCTGATGTTGGTGCCAATCCGCACCACCCTGACATTTGTTTACGGTGCGTCACCAATATTGAAGGACCCGGCGAAACCAGACGATATGCTTGATCAACCCTTCGGCTCCCACCGGATGGACATTGCATGCAACATAAAAGCTCGTGCTTAAGAACCGAACTTTGACCGTTCATTTGAGCGTTGTGTTGCTTATCCTTGCGCTGGATCAATTGACCAAGTGGATCATTCTGTCAACCCTGGATCTTCACGAGGTCATCGCAGTCACCAATTTTTTTAATTTGGTACTGGTCTACAACAAAGGCGCTGCATTTGGATTCCTGGCAACATCAAATTTTGACGTCAACCTGTTTTTCCTGATTACCAACCTCATCATTCTGGGCATTTTGGGCTATGTCTTGTGGGTGCTTCGTCCGGGCCGCAGTCAATCAGCAACCGCAATCTGGCTGATTATCGGAGGCGCAATCGGCAACATCATAGACCGCATCGTTCACGGGCACGTCATTGACTTTCTTGATTTTCACTACGCCGGTTGGCACTACAGTGCATTCAATATTGCAGACTCGGCAATCACGATCGGCGCCATACTGATCGCCTTGGAGATAATTGGCATTCGCTTGCTGTTTCGAAAATCCACGCAATAGCGTGCGATGCCAAGACTGAATCAAGACCACGGTGTACGGCACAGGCACAATCCTTGATTCATATTTTCTATGGAATTTGCTGCAGATAAACCCGCCCATCTCGCCGCGCGACAATCGATGGTTCTTACCCTGTTACACTGGCTGCGTCACACCACCTGTCTGATCGTCAAATAAGACAGGAGTTCTATTTTGTTTCAATACAAGATTGTTAATCTGTTGATGGTCGTACTCGCGGTGCTCGTACCGGATTTCGCTAATTCCGAGGATACGAAATCAACTAAGAGCGAATTCATGATTTCCGCCGCGCATCCACTTGCAGTCTATGCCGGGTTGGAAATACTTGAACGCGGTGGCAGCGCCGTTGATGCGGCGGTGACAGTGCAAACGGTACTTAACCTGGTCGAACCGCAAAGTTCCGGCATCGGCGGTGGCGGGTTCATGCTCGTCTTTGATCAATCTACGGGCGATATCAGTGCTTATGATGGACGCGAAACCGCGCCATGGCGCGCGACACCAGAGCTGTTTCTCAAGCCTGACGGAAGTGCAGAGAAATTTTTTGATGTCGTCGTCGGAGGCCTTTCAGTCGGTACCCCTGGTACCATAGCACTGCTTGCACAAGCTCATGCAGACCATGGCAACCGACCCTGGCCTGAACTTTTTCAACCCGCAATAGAATTGGCCGAACAGGGATTTTCGGTTGGTAAGCGATTGGCTTCCATGTTAACAAGATTTGGCGAAAGGCTGCGCACGGACCCTACCGCGTATGCGTATTTTTTTCCAAATGATCAGGCACTTGAATCAGGCGAACTACGAACGAATATTGAATTCTCGACAACCCTGGCCAGAATCGCCGAAAATGGTGCAAGTGCCTTTTATCAGGGCGACATCGCTGAGAACATTGTCACCAAAGTTCAGCATGCTCCAAATCGAGCGGGCTTGCTGGAGTTGGCCGACCTGCAAGCATACTCCTCCATCAGGCGTCCACCGGCATGTCACCCTTACCGGACTTTTCGGGTTTGCGGAATGGGTCCACCAAGTTCCGGTGCAATCGCTGTCGGCCAGATTCTGGGGATACTCGAACATTTTGATCTTGCCTCACTTGGACCGACGAATCCACTCAGCTGGCACTTGCTTGTGGAGGCTTCAAAACTTGCTTTTGCTGATCGCAATCAGTATGTCGCTGACCCGGACTTCGTTTCGGTTGCAGTGACCGCGTTGCTGGACCCGGAATATCTCGAGGCGCGCGCACAACTAATCGACATCAATGCTGCCATGACAACACCTGTAGCACCCGGGCAACCGCAAACCGCGGTAACCGGAAACTTTCATCCTGACTCATCAATCGGCCGCTCGGGTACCAGTCATTTTTCCATCATTGATGCCTATGGCAATGCAGTATCAATGACGGGCACAATAGAGGGACCATTCGGTTCACAGTTGATGGTCGATGGCTTTTTACTCAACAACGAACTGACTGACTTTTCATTTGTACCGGAACGAGAAGGTCGGTTGGTGGCTAATCGGGTTGAACCGCGCAAGCGGCCAAGAAGTTCCATGTCGCCAACCATAGTATTCAATGCTGATGGATCATTGCGTCTGATAATCGGCTCTCCGGGCGGCAGTCGAATCATTGGCTATGTTGTTAAAAGCCTGATCGCAGTCCTCGATTGGAAGATGTCGGTCCAGGATGCGATCAGTCTTCCCAATGTCGTCAACCGCAACGGTATGACTGAAATCGAACAAGGAACGGCAGCGCAACGATTGCTTGAACCCGAGCTATCTGAGCTGGGTCACGAACTTAAGGCTTCGTACCTTGTGAGCGGACTTCACGGGATTGAACGAATCGACGACCAGCTGCGCGGCGGGGCAGACCACAGACGGGAGGGGATTGCCCGTTCATCCCACCAACCTTAAGGAACCGACTGCGACAACACCTGTTCAAATTGGTCCAGATGCCCAAATACACCAGGCGTACCACCGGTGTGAATAAATAACATCGTACCCGGTGCATCCTGCGAGCGCGCACGCTCTAAAAACGCAGCCATGGTTTTTCCAGAATATGTCGGGTCCAATACCAGCGCTTCCTTGCGGGCCGCGAGAATGATACTGTCCCATACCGCTGCAGACGCCTGTCCGTAGCCGGGTGCAAAGTACCCATCGTCTACCACAATATCATCTTCTGTGACGTTTGATTCACACTCTAGTAAATCAGCGATATCGTCGCACCTTTGCAGAATCCGTTCCCTTTGCAAGGTACTTGACCTGCGAACACAAACACCAACCACCGTGGTTGTCATAGCCAAGGCCCGCAAACCGAATAAGAGTCCAGCATGGGTACTGCCACTTCCAGAAGCCACAAAAATCTCGTCTATTTTGAGATTGAGTTGCACCAACTGCGCATTAAGCTCCAGCGCAGCGCGCACATATCCGAGCGCTCCAAATGGTTGATGTCCCGGTGACAAGGGAATGACATAGGGCCGTCGTCCCTGCGATTTAAGGTCATCGGCTATTTCATAAAGACGCGCGTCTGCACCTTGCTCATCTTCACCCTCCCCATAGTGATGCACAGTGGCACCAAATAAATGATCAAGCAATACATTACCTGAAGAATGATAGCAGGCAGCATCATTCGCGACCCGGGACTCAAGTTGAACATGACAGTGTAATCCGATCTTGGCAGCAAGTGCTGCGACCGTTCGAACAAAATTGGATTGGGTTGCACCGGTAATCAGAACTGTATCTGCACCCTGCGCCAAGGCATCACCAAAATAGTATTCAACCTGCCTGACTTTATTGCCGCCGAATGCAAGATTGTTACAATCGTCCCGTTTAGCATAGAGTTTCGTAGTTTGGGCAACTCCGGACAGATTCTTGAGATACTCAATGTCGGTAGTACCATCAAATGCTGAAACGCGCGGAAATGTCTGAAACCTGCCCAGTTGAGAAATATCGTTGTCCAAGGTCAGATGGACTCCATTTCGAATTGAATTATCAATGCACAGGCCGCGTACACTGTCGTCCAAAGCCATTGGAATGCTTAATCAGCGCTGTCTTTCGTACCAACAATCGATTGAGGTCTCAGGTCAAGTGCCTTCAATCAGAACGTATCGCGCGGCTTGTGTTCGCTAAATTAAAAACAACCGCGCAACACAACATGGCAAACTAAAAAGTGACGCTGATCGACTCAAGCCGTCACTGCTTGTGAGTCTCTTCGGCGTTTCTGTACGAGAAGAATGCCTCCCAGTACCACGAATGCCGGGATGTAGAAAATTTCTTTCGGCAATCGTTCGCTTGGCTGTTGAATGTGGTCAATAACTACCGGCTCATCTGCATAGTAGTCGAACAAGTCACCAATTTTGATGAACAAATCAGTGCCCACGAATGGTTCTTCGATTTTCATCTGTCCGTCTTCGGAGATCACCGTCAAGCCCGCGGCGGATAGCCGTTCCTCGGCCGCAGGCAGATTGCCCAGCGGTACCAGCACCGTGGTACTGGTTATTTCTCCCGAATCAAAGTCCGGACCACTGACGACTACCGTCATCACCCCATCCTGGGGAGTGGTTTCTACGATCTGGTAGACCTTGTCCGGCTCAACCTTATCAAACGGTGCCTGGAACTGGTCCAGCCAGAATCCGGGTCGGAACAAAGTAAACGCTACCAGTAACAGTATCACGGATTCCCATATCCGGTTGCGCGTCAGGAGGAATCCCTGGGTTGCCGAGGCGAACAACATCATCGCGATGACCGCAATGAAAAATACGAAGAAAGCCTTGCCAATTGACACGTCGATCAACAGCAGGTCGGTATTGAAAATGAACAGAAACGGTAACAGTGCGGTACGAATATCGTAGGCAAATCCCTGGATACCCGTCTTGATCGGATCACCCTTGGAAATCGCAGCCGCGGCAAATGCAGCCAAACCGACCGGTGGGGTATCATCGGCCAGAATACCAAAATAAAACACGAAAAGATGAACGGCAATGACCGGAACAACCAGGCCGTTCTGCGCGCCCAGCAGCAAAATGACCGGTGCCATCAGGGATGACACAACAATATAGTTGGCGGTCGTCGGCAAACCCATCCCAAGAATCAGGCTCATCACCGCAACCAGCAGCAACATTATTATCAGGCTGCCACCGGATAGAAACTCGACGAATTCACCAACAATCTGATGCGCGCCAGTCAGTGAAATGGTACCAACAATAATGCCCGCGGCACCCGTCGCCACCGCGATTGCGACCATATTGGTTGAACCGCCAATCATGCCGTCCTTCCATTCAATCGCGCCTTTTTTAAATTCGTTCCCAAAATTGCCCGTGTTTCTGAAAAATGCCTTGATCGGATGTTGGGTCAGCGCCACGATGGTAATGGCAATCATTGCCCAGAATGCCGAAAACGCGGGTGACAACCGCTCAAGAACAATACACCAGATCAGAATAACAATGGGAATCACGTAGTACAGGCCAGTGATCGTTGTCTCGCCCGCGCGCGGTAACTCGGTTATCGGCGCATCCGGTGCATCAACTTGCAGGTCCGGTCGCTTCGATGCCATCCAAATCAGGTACAGATAGAAACCAGAACACAGGATTATGACGATCGTAAATGCAGCAGATGGAAAAACAACCTTGATCCAGCCCATCCCAAAATAAACAATCAGGCCCAGTAGGGCGATTCCAATAAAGCCGCTCAGAAAGCCAATCACCTTCCTCGCAAATGTCAATGTCGATGGAGGTTTGGGCAATCCCTTCAGATTCAGTTTCAGTGCCTCCAGGTGGACGATGTAGACCAGTGCAATATACGAAACCAACGCCGGCACCAAGGCGTGTTTGATGATGTCTGTATAGGAAATTCCAGTAAATTCGGCGATCAAAAATGCGGCTGCCCCCATTACCGGAGGGGTCAGTTGGCCGTTGGTTGACGACGCGACTTCGACCGCACCCGCTTTTTCTGGCGTCAGGCCAGTGCGCTTCATCAGCGGAATGGTAAATGTGCCAGTGGTAACCGTATTTGCGATCGAAGAACCAGAGTACATCCCGCTCATCGCTGATGCCATAACTGCCGCCTTGGCAGGGCCACCTCGCAGGTGTCCCAACAGCGCAAAAGCAACCTTGATGAAATAGTTCCCAGCACCCGATTTTTCCAGAATTGACCCAAACAGAACAAACAGAAATATGAGCGAGGCCGAAACCCCGAGTGCTACGCCAAAAACCCCTTCGTTCTGCATCCAGTAATGCCACATGGCTTTACCGAAAGATGCGCCTTTCCACTGAACTGTCTCGGGAAGGAAGTCTGCATGGCCAAAAAAGACATAAAGTACAAAAACGGTGGCGACAATCAGCAATGGGAGACCCAAGGCACGAAAGACGGTAATGGCCAAAACGATCATGCCAATCGATGAAATCACGAGATCACCGGTGGTAGGCAAGCCGGCGCGCACCGCAATTTCATTTCTGAGTACAACAATGTACAAGCACGACAACAGCCCCAGTGCGATCAAAATCCAGTCATACCACGGTATGTGGCCTTTAGGACTGGACTTGAGTAAGGGAAATGACATAGTCGCCAACACAAACGCGAAAGCGAGGTGAATCAGGCGTGCGTTCGCGCTGGTCACAACCAGCGGTAATCCGGTTACCTCAGTGACGAAAAACGGAATATTCGAAGAGATGTAGATCTGGAACAGCGCCCAAATGAACGCGATTACCAGAATCATGGTTCCCTGCCAGCCAACGGCACTACGCGAGCCCGTATCGGCACTGGCTAAAAGTTCTGCTGCGGATTGATCGGGTTGCTGATCACTTTTCATGACTCACACACCTGGCTGGAAATTGAATGAGGATTTGGCAGTACGATTGAGGGAAAGGTCGGCCCTTTCCCTCAATCTGCGGATGTTGCTTTTAGGTGGTGTTACATCCAGCCTCGTTCTTTGTAGTAACGCTCAGCTCCCTCGTGAAGTGGCGCAGACAGTGAGTCTGAGATCATTTCTTCGGGTTTGAGATTACCGAATGCGGGATGCAGTTTCTTGAAGTTATCGAAATTATCGAATACGGCCTTAACAACGACGTAAACGACATCGGCAGGTACGTCAGCACTGGTAACAAACGTTGCTCCTACACCAAAGGTCTGAACATCACTTTCGTTGTTGTACATTCCAGCCGGAATGGTTGCAGTTCGATAGAACGAATTGTCTGCGACCAATTGATTGATGGCGTCGCCAGTCGCATTGACCAGGTGCGCTGCACAAGTCGACAGTGATTCCTGAGTCAGTGCAGATGGATGGCCAACCAGCCAGAAATACGCATCAATCTTTTTGTCACAAACTGCCTGTCCGGTTTCGGCAGATTTCATTTCGGCGGCGAGTTTCAAATCGCCTCTCTCCCAGCCAAGCGCTTCCTCAATCACTTCCCAAGTGCCCCGGGTACCGGAACCAGGATTGCCGATATTGACGCGCTTGCCTTTGAAATCAGTAATGTTCTGAATGCCAGAATCGTCATGTGCAATGATCGTGACGGGTTCGGGATGCACCGAAAATACTGCACGCAGGTTTTCAAATGCGCCTTTGTCCTCGAATTTCGATGTGCCGTGATAAGCATGATATTGCCAGTCAGACTGGGCCACGCCGAATTCAAGCTCACCGGCGCGAATCGTGTTGATGTTATAGATCGAGCCACCCGTTGATTCCGCTGAACAACGAATGCCGTGTTCTTTTCGATCCTTGTTCACCAAGCGGCAAATAGCACCGCCAGTGGGATAATACACACCTGTAACACCACCGGTGCCGATGCTGATAAATTGCTGCTGGCTTTGTGCGGGGGTTAGTCCGCCCACCAATGTCACCAGGCAAGCTGATGCCAATGCGATTAGAGTCTTTCTCATGATTTTCTGCTCCTCCAAAGTGCAATGAATTCACATGAATTTTTTATCAACGGTAACTTTATAACAATTTCTATGTGAGATACAGTCCGATATTCTCAGATTGACGCGGGTCTCCTCGCTTCGACTGGGGGGATCAAAGTCGGATTGATCAATCGAAATGAATCGAGTTAGGTGCTGACCAACGTGTGGTCAGAATTTGATCCACTTCTCACTGGCGGCATGCACGGTGCGATTTTTATCAGCTGGCTTAGCAGCCAAATCGCTTTTCATTATTTAGCAGGAATCCAGTCGCACCACCAATCCTATTGCTCAGCAACTGACCAATTCTCGATCCAAAGGGTCGTTGTAGAGGTGTTCCCAGTTGGTTGAACGCCGTTCAGCCACTTTGGAATAACAAACGGACTGGAACGAAAATAAAGTGGAATAACGGGTAATTGCTCCGTATAGATCTGCTGGATTCTCGACCACATTGGCTGACGCGCGGCCTTGTCCAAGGTCACCTCAACCTGCTCAATGAGCGCATCTAACTCTTCGTTCTGAAAGCCGGTGTAATTGTTGCCCTGCCAGTTGTTTGCAGCGGTAGGAATTTCTGTTGAATGCAAAGTTGTGCGCGGTGAACTCTCCGGATCACTGATCCAGGCAAACATGGCCAACCCGGGGAACTTTCGTTTCGCAACCGTTTCGCCGAAAAATACCCGCGCAGGTTCGTTTCGAATCCGCACATCGATACCAACCTCTTGCCACTGGCCCTGCAAAACCTGTTGGATTGTCTCGCGCACACGCGCACCGGCGGTCGTGCCAAATTCAAGTTGTAATGGCTCACCCGCCTCATTATGGCGAATGCCATCATCCCCCAGTTGCCAGCCCGCTTCGTCGAGCAATTGACGCGATAACTCCGGATCAAAACCATAGCGCAGTACTGCCGGGTCGTAAGCGGGGTCGAGCGGATTGAAAAAAGCATGGGCAACGGCTTGTTTGCCGTCGAACAACTGCTCACTGATCGCTTCCCGATCAATGGCATGAATCAGTGCTTTGCGCACCCGCAGGTCGGCTAGAATCGGATTGTCTAAATTAAGATCGATGTGTTCGTAAATCAATCCCGGTTTGTAGATGAAATTGTAATCCTCACCATAGCGTCGTTCCACCGCCAGTGCCTGATCCAATGTCAATCCAAGCAATCCCGATATGTAGTCAATTGATCCGGAGAGCAGATTCGCCTCCAACGCAGCGGTGTTCTCGATCGTTCGAATCACCACTTTGTCGAAGCTTGGACGCGGTCCCCACCAAGTGTCATTGCGCACGTATTCCACGTGCGATCCAGGTACGATATTGACAATGCGATAAGGCCCCATGTAAAGTCCGGGATTGTACGGATCAGTATCGTAGGAGTTACGATTACGATACTCGGCCGGATCGGCGAAAGTTGCCCGATCAATGTGTTCTGGAATCAGATATAAATCAAGATCATTGTACTTGTAATCGAGACGATCCATGTGTAGGGTAAAAGTCTTCTCATCGATGACCTCAACGGACAGCACCCTGCGATAGAATTCGGCACCGATTATCCCACTTTGCGGGTTTTTGCCGATCTCAATGGTATATTCAACATCTTTAGTTGAAACCGGTGTGCCGTCTCCCCAGCGCGCATCGGCATGCAGTGTATAGGTAACTGCTACACCTTGTTCGCCATCGCCCAGGTCCGTTTCGACTGCGCGGCCGTTTTCAAGAGTTGGCAGCTCCGTACATAAAAGGCAAACGGTCTGCCAACTTTCGTCGTACGTTGTAATCGGCCGCGTCGCCGGATTTAGTACGTAGTACTTGACAACTAACGATTCGAAGTTTGGATGAAATGACGCAGGAAACTGGGAAACGCCAATCACCAGGGTATCTTTGGCCTGCGCCAGTGGGGTGAATAAAACAAGAGCAATAAAGACAAGCGTTAAAGCACGATTTACAAAAGTTTTCAGCATTAGTCTATTCTCTCCGGGAAGTGTTAACAGTTGGGCCTTAGAATTTAGCGATTCAGTTCACCGTTCCACATCGTAGTACTGGCAAGCAGAGCCCTATTTTTTATTCTCCCTACGTGTCGGGAATTCACGTCTGACTGCAATGGCAACCGCCTTACCTTAAGAAAACATTTGGCTGAACTATCGCGGCCAACTTACCGGCACTTTCATTGTTGTTAATTGTTAACGAAAGTGCTTACGCACTGAAAATTTTAATAGAAATCGTATCGTGTAAATTACAATTCCCCATTATTACAATAGAGTCCAAGTCTGGCACGTCAGCCCTGAACTCTACCTCTGCAGGGCGGCGGCGTGAATCACCAACAAAACAGCCAAATGTGCTGCATAGTCCCCGCTAAATAGCGAACGCGCGAACAGTTCCCCAATCGATGAAGTGCCATGGAGACTATGAATCAATTGATCTTTACTACAATAAAATCCTTTAATTAATACTCCGACAAATGAGCACTGCTTGAAAATGAACCATCGTGACACAACTGAACAGAACAGCCAGGAAAATTCGTCACCTTTAAGCATGAGCAGTGACGCAATGCAGGCGCTTGGCAATCAGACACTGCAAATTCTACTTGATCGCCGTCAAAAATTGGGCAGGCAAGACGCCTGGGACGGGGATTTCAAAGATGCACTGGCCCAAGTCTTTGGCAGCACGCCACCTGAACAGGGACGCGATGCTGAAGCAGTTTTAAATCAGGTAGCTCATGATATTTTGCCGTTCACGCTGCGGCTTGATCACCCGAAGAGTTTCGGCTTCATTCCATCAGAACCGACCTGGCCAGGGGTCGTAGCAGATCTCCTTGTCTCGGGATTCAACATCAACGTGGCCACCTGGCTTACCGCTAGTGGACCAACTCATATCGAACTGGTGGTGATTGATTGGATGAAGAACTGGCTTGATATGCCTGCAACCGCGGGCGGTTTAATCACGAGCAGCACTTCACTCGCCAGTGTAGAAGCCTTTGTTGCGGCCCGGGAAGCGGCACAAAATCCAACGCGGCCGACTGTATACCTCAGTGACCAGACCCATGGTTCGTTGATTCGAGCGCTACGCGTCGTTGGCATCGCAGCTGATTGCATACGAAAAATTCAGTCCACTCGCCAATTTACGATTGATATGGATCAACTCACCAAAACTGTATTGGAAGACATTGAAAATGGCTGTACCCCAGTTGCCGTAGTAGCCAATGCGGGCACCACGTCGACCGGCGCAATTGATCCGTTAAATCAACTTGCAGATTTTTGTGAACAGCAAGATATCTGGTTTCATATTGACGCTGCTTACGGGGGGTTTGCCTGTTTGACTGACGATGGCGCACAAATTCTAAGCGGCATTGGACGCGGTGATTCGATCACACTTGATGCACACAAGTGGTTTTTTCAACCTTACGAAGCTGGCTGTCTCATCGTCAAGGACCTTAATTCACTTGAATCCATTTATGGCATGCGCTCAGACGTTCTTCAAGACACGATTTGGGGCGGCAATCACCCCAATATCGCAAACCGCGGCATACAGCTAAGTCGCGCTTTTAGGGCGCTTAAGCTGTGGATGTCAGTGCAAGTATTTGGTGTGCAAGCATTCAGAGAGGCGATTGAAACCGGGCTGACACTTGCACGAAGCGCGGAACAGTACATTCATTCCAGCCCATTGCTGGAAAGTTTGAGTCCGGTAATGCTAAGTGTCGTTTGCTTTCGATTCAAACCAAAGTCAACGCAACTGGAAGAAGCCGAACTTGAGGAAATTAACCGTTTTATTCTGGCCAAGATTTTTTGGGACAACCCCGCCTTTTTATCCTCAACCGTTGTGCACAACCTATTTTCGCTGCGTATTTGCATCTTGAATTTCAGCACCACCTGGGATGACGTGAAAGATACGCTCGCTGCGGTGGAAGCGTTTGGTCTTGAAAAAATTCAATCTGATTGACTGCCGCAATATCGATGCAAGTGCTGGTGCAAACGGAAAACTGCGATCGCGTTTGGCTGCGGGCGAATCAACTTTGTGGTCAGCACAGATGTTATTTACCACATTAAACCGTTCAGATCAGGCGAATTTGTCTCACGTTGATCTGAAGTGAAATAGCAAGTTTTCTGGCATAAAGCAGGACAACAACGAACGAGTCTTGCTTTGATCATCATCCAAGCGTAGGGGTGTACTTTTTTCAACGCCCCACAAGAACGCTTCGCTACCTTCACCGGGTCGCGCACCTGTGCATGGTCGCGCAGTTCCGTGTCCGTAAAGGTCAACGGCCGCCAGAGTGCTTCAGCATGGTGCCAGCAAACTCACCACTTAGCGCTAATCTCGAATTTAAGTGAGTGCTCAGGTGATGCGCTATCACTTTCATTTCTAACAGCACTAAGGCCAAACGTGATATCCGCACTATCGACTTTTGATCCAGGGGCGAATTTAATCCCGGAACTCCACTCACGCGAAGTGCTATTCCAACCCACGCCAAAGTCTGTTACAAAAGAGAAGCGTTGATCGAAAGCCAGCGTCCCTCCATAAGCGGCCTCGAGCTTCCATTTTCGCTCATCTGATTTGCCTGTTTCACCTGTTTCAGCGACTGGACCGTTGGCAAACAACGATTCCATGCCACCAGATGACGGAGCACCAAATTCCTGATTGAGAGACACTGACAGTCCGCGCTCAGATTCTGGAGTCGGATCAAATGCAATCGATGCTGAATACCCTCTAACTCGAAATTCGGTGTCTTCGTGACTCACGAGACCCCGACCTTCAAATACAGATTCTAAGCCAATACTGTCATCCTTCCAGCCAATTCCAAGCCCAACTTCAACGCCCCATCCATTTTCTGCATCACCGCTGTCATGACGCAGTCCAATCTCGAATTTTGGTTTTAGCGTTGAATCGTCGCGTAAATGAATGGAATGCTCGCCTTCAAGTCCCAGCCGAATCCGAGTGATTGACGACTGCGTGCTTGCAAGTCCTGTTATTTTTCCGGACTTCGTTTGCACCCACAGCACATCTGACTTCGCACGCAGATTGAATCCTTCTCCTGCAGGCACTTCAATCAGTTCGTCGGTCAGTCCCGCTGCGACCATGTGCCAGTCGATGTTGGTCTTTAGAAGTTCTCCCTGCGCTTGCTTGAGCTTAAGATCGCCTGTACCAACCCCCAATACTGCCCATGCCGTTCGACTTGCGTCCAGACCAAAATGAGCGTAGGGCGTAACGGCATTCAGCGTTGATTCGACTTCTCCACTCACATCTTCAGAACCGGTGTATTTACCCTCGCCTTCGCTAAGTGTGAATGCCACACCTGCTAGCCAGTCGTCATCCTGTGCATAGTCAATGCCGAACATTCCAGTGGTCACCTCCCCACTAACCGCAAGTCCGGATTCATTGCCATCGAAACTCGATTCTGACAGCCGACCCCACATTGCGAACGCACCACCTTCAATGTGGGTTTGTTCGTTATATGTAAAATCGCTCTGCATAATCGCGTCACGCAACGTAAGCTTGCGCTTGTCATTCTGCGAATCGGTGTTATTTTCGAAAATTTCACTATATGCATCAGCAAATGGGTCAACTTCTTCGGACTGCAGATAATCAGCTGACCCGCCTTTGACAGGTGCCGAAGCAATCTTCGCATCCAATCCTGGCTCTCGTGACGCGTCAAACCGTCCAGATACTACATCAATAACCTGCTCAGCCACCGTACGTCCGAATCGAGCGAGCCAAGCCTTTGGCATAGCATCGGTATTCGCAATTGTTCCAACGGCTTGAGCGCGCAATAACTGCGCTCCTGTTGCATCGGACAACTGCAGAGTCATTGTCTCTTCACCTTCATCGTGCGCGTCATCAAGCACCGGTACCAAAATGATTTTTTCGGTCTCGCCAGGATCAAATTGCAGGGTGCCAGACACTTGTTTGTAGTCCAGACCTGCAGTCGCAGTACCGTCTTGCGAATTAAACGAAATCGAGACTGCAGAGGTATGCGCTAAGTTCAGTGTAACTCGGAACTCGAGCATCGCACCGGCGCTTTCGGTTACTCGCGTATCCTGAATGCTAATTCCCGCACTTATTGAAGGCTGTTCCAGAGTGCGTCCAATCAGTGCTTCACCGATAGAATGTACCCAAGTCTGATCCGTCAGACTCAGACTGCTCCAGTCCTGACACCAGCGACTCGAACCCTTTTTCTTATTTCCAGCACCCACCGCAACTCGACGTAACCGGCAATTCAGTGCATCCCACCAAGCGGACACATTCCAGTAATCGCCGTGCCCAAAAATCTTAATTGCAGCCGAATCAACGAGTTTGCGAACATCACTCGTTAATGCAGAATATCTTTTTGCAACCTCAGCTAATTGCGCTTCAGTTGGCTTATTTCCATACAATGCCTTTGCACGGCGCTCAGGCACATCAAGTGCCGCCCACCAGGGCGCTGCCCGGTCATTGTCGATTATTGCAATTCGCACACGATTCGATGGCTCAGCCGCTGAGCTATAAGCTTGGTCATCTGATTCGATGACACTCGCAGTCAGATGACCCGGTCCCTGGGACTTTTTATCGTCTTTCGGCGCGAGTTTCAGTACTGCCTGCAATTCTCCAGCCGGAATAGTCACCTTTGGAAATTCCACTTTGCTTCGCATCGGATATGAATCAGATGCTGAACGATAGGCGAATGATTTCGGGCTTGAATGCTTGAGTTTCAAGTCAACGATCAAATCAGATTCTAACGTCTCAGAAAGGTTCACCGCAAGCCTGCCTGTTTCTCCTTCTCTGATTCGCTGTGGCGCCGATAACGAAACCTCAACGGTGCCATGCACACTCGCACTGCGATAAGAGGTTGAATCATCATCGGTAATCGTGATCTGACCGGTACCTTCGAGTTGTCCATTGACGCCACCACCCATGCCAACCGACGACAGTGTCCCAAGTGACACCACAACCTGTTCGCTCACCGCGTTGACATCATGTTTACCCGTTAATGTAACTTCCACCTCAGACGCACTCAATCCTGAACTCGGGCCGGCAAATGTTACCTGTGCATTGGCACTGTCCAGATACTGACAACTGACTCCTGCTGGTAGCGAGGCGGGGCACGAAAGCGTAAATGATGTGCCCGGAACACCGCCAGTAAATTTGAGCGGCGCCACCAGCGATTCGTCTTTTTTCAGTCCTCGTCCAAGCTGAAGTTTAATCTTCGCTACGTCAGAATTATCGCCTTCAGTCACACTTCCATCTGGGACCGACAAAGTCACCGGTGTTGACTCATCATCGCTGACTTCAACCTTCAGTGCGTCACTACCGTACCTTGATGCGAGCTTAGCCGTGATTGATCCATTCGGTTCATCATGCTCGTCATCTTTCGTCTGTACAACAAAACCACCACGGCCACTGGCAGAAATCAACACTTTCCGGTTTAATATTTCACCTGCGGCCATGACATCGCCGCGTTGCTTAAGCGACACGGATACCGCAATCGGCCCTGGTAGTTTCGGTGAAACGTTGATTGTAAATTCAGCCTGACCGCCTTCGACCACGCTTGCTGAGGTGGCAGCAATATTAAACTTGGCATTATTGACCCTGTTTGACTCTTTAACCCGAACGAAAATCGAACGGTTCTCGGGCACGCTATAACTCGAAGATATTGCGTGATTCAAAGAAGCATCCCCGGGAGATAATCCTGATACGTAAAGGGTTTTGGCATCCGCCCACTCATTCGGCTGGAAAGTCACCGCCGAGCCTGCCTGCGCCACCAAGCCACTGTCGCTCACATGTGGAGTGACTGTCACTGCCGAATCCGGTTGACTCAATAGTCGAACCTTGTATTTTGCTCGACCACCTTCTGCTATTTTGATCCGCCTTGGTGCTTCGTAAATGATCCCATGACCAGCATCTGTGACTTTGACAGTAACACTGGGAGCGCTTGAAACCCCAGCATAATTGTTCACGGTATGATTAACTGTAACAGTTTCATTATTGACATCACCGTCAGCAACGGCAAAAAACTTAACTTTTTGGCTCCGATTCCACGCTTTGGCGCCCTTCGATGTGAACTTCAGTTGAGTCGGCTCGACGGAAACTGCATCGGGATCCTGCGACGCGATATCAATCGTCACCTTGCCGCCAGGATCAGACTTCAGGTTTAGAAAATAAACGCCTGGTTCACCACCTTCTGTCACGTTCATCGAATTAAAACTGATTTCCACCCCAGGTTCTATCTCAGGCACTTTGTCCTGCAACTGAACGATTTGAGACTCGCCATCAACATACGTACCTGAAGTTCCTTGCCCGTCTTCGATATCAAGATTACTCACCGGACTGGCAATGCTTACTGTTAATGCTTCAATGGCCGATTCGCTAACTCCGTCATCAACGCCTTGCAACTCCAACGTCGCGTACTGCGTATCTGCAGCAAACACAATAGCGGGCTCGGCGACTGTATAAGGATCTGCCGTCTGAAGTCTTACACCTGAATCAGTCCCGCTGGCAGCCAGCAATAGCGTGTAGTCTGCACCTGTCACATTAGTACCGACAATCTTCACTGGCACTGTAACCGTCTCACTGCCGCTTAACTGACGACTCAATGTAACTGTGAAAGTCGCCTTCTCGTCCCCGGTCTCCGTAAGCACCGTATCCTTGTTGCCGGTTCGAGCGAATGTCACCTTTGTTGAGGTACGGTCATGTACCGTCACAACCACAGTCGTACCTTTATCCAGTTCGGCAGGGAATCCACTACCGAAACCGATCGTCATCGTCTCATTGTGTTCATCTTTGTCGTCACTCTGTACGATCAATGGGTAAGCCAATTTGTAGTTGTTGGACGCTGTGAATACTATCTCCTCCGGCAGTTGCCAAAAATAATCCGCTTCACTTACACCCGATACAGCCAACAAATCCGCGGTACTCAAAGTCAATGTCCCTGTCGCACCCGTTACGTTGAACTGCAACTGAGTCACCTCACCTTCTGAAAGTGAGCCCTTTCCGAGTGACAGATTCAGTACTGGTTTGGTCACTGTCACCGCTGAAACCGTCACTGCGACCGAATCAATCTTAATGCTCCTGTCGTAGCCACCGTCGCCCTCAGTGGTCACTGCATGCGTCACTATCGCAGTCCCCGCTTTACCACCGGCTACCGTAATCGTCTGCGGCTGACTCCAATTTTCGGGGGTGAAAAATACACCGCCAGAGGAACTCAGTTTGGTCGGTACAATGCTTAATATTTCTTGGTACTTGGGGTCAATCGAAGGGGTGACTTTGACCGTTTTCTTCGGTTCTGTCATTAGACGGAGCGTGTAGCTGGATTCGGCATCCTCAGCAAGTGCAACAGTGTTCGTGCTCAAACGTACACCCGCAGTATCGTCATCAACAATGCCGAAGCTTACAGACCCCGAGCCGTTGGCACCACCGGCAAGGCCGGTGCCTGAATCTTCGCTTAGTGAACCAAGTTTTACTGAAACTGTTTCAAGGACACCTTCATCAATCTCATCAGAGCTTGAGTTAAGCACCATTGTCGCACTCGAAGATGAAGCTGTCCCGCCTGTAAAAGTGACTTGTGGCACGCTGGTTGTGAGATCGCCACTTGTTAGATTTGAATAAGAGACACCAGCTGGCATCAAATTCGGCGCAGACACCGTGTAGTCGACTCCAAATGTCGATGCACCACCAAATTCCAGATTGACCGGTAAAACCTCACCGTCCGACAGTTTCCGACCCAAGGTCACCGTAATCACCTTGGTACCACCGGTCTCAGCAATATCAGCTGCCAGTGCTGACAGCACAACCTCAGTTGCATCGTTATCGATAATCGCTACTGTATGGCTTGAGTTGGTGCCTAGCTTCGCATGCGAAGAGGCGGTCAAACTAATACTGAATTCCTCGCGCGGCTCATCTGTGCTGTCTTCCGTGATACTCACATCGATCGTCTTGCTCACATCAGCAACAGCAAATTCCATCTCAGTGGTCTCGATCGCCGTGTAGTCTGTACCTGCAGTTGCAGTTCCATTCACAGTTGCATAGCTCAGCTTCGAATTAACCAGCGTCTGTCCAGTTCGTATTACGGTAACGGTTACCGTCCCTGCCTTTTCCTCAACAACGCTCGCTGAAGTTTGAGAGAATTCAAACGTCGGCGTGTCTGACGCATCCGTTATGGTTCCTATGGCTTTGTTCGCTGTCGTACTGATATTGAAGTGACTGGTGTCATCCAATACCAGGGTGAAATAGTGATCACCTTCGTAGATTGAATCGTCCAGCGTCTTGATGCTGATCGTGCCCGAAGTTTCTCCCTTCGCGATTGTCAGTGTTGCATCCGCGTTCACGTAATCCTTACCGGTGCCCGATTCGGCAATCTGATAGGTGTCAGTTGCTTGACCCCGTCCGTCCATAGTGGAGTAGTCTATCTCGACTCCACGTTCTGGCGCCGGTCCCGGCAGCGTTACCTGAAACTCAATGACTCCACCTTCTGTTGCGCTCGCCGGCAGGACGCTGATCGTCGCATCGTCATCAATGATCTCAATCGAAACTGAGCCGGACGTTTTGATGTCACCTGCCAGTCCGCTCGAACTCGGACGCCGATCAACGCCATTCACGTTCGCACCGTAAGCGATCTCAACGGTACGAGTGTCGTTGTCCGTATTGGCAATCGCCGTCAGTTTCAGTGTCGCCACCTGCGCACCTGTACCTGTAAACGTCACCGCAGGGTCTTGTTCGCTGTGTGGTGAGGCACGATTAATGCTCACACCGGTGCCACTGAGTTGCAAGGTATAGTGCTCACCAATTTCAGCACCTGATACCATAAGCGGTACAACAACGCTCTCACCTGCCACTAGTTTTCGACCCAGTGCGATGGTGACATCGACGGAGCCGCCCGACTCGGCGATACCGGCAGTTCCACTTCGGCTCAGCGATACACTCGTCGCATCGTCATCTTGCACTGCTACCGCAGCTGTGCTGGCACTAGACAAGACTGTATAACCTGTACCATCAGCCAATTTCACCGTCACTTGACCGTCAGCCTCATCATTGGTGTCGAGTTGCGTTGCGACCTCATAAGTCTCACTCGACTGCCCAGCCCGGTAAGTCAACGACTTGTCGCCCTTGTCTGCACTCAAGACAAAATCACCAACTGCCCCAACTTCGACATTCACATTTAGATCAGTTGCAGGTACCGGTATTGCGACGACCTCGAAACTCGCGGCACTGCCTTCTGTCACTGCAGACGCAGCACTGATGCTCAATTGCGGCACGTCCTCATCATTGAGCACTATAGTAGTGCCCTCGATTGTCAGATCGCCGAACTTGCCAGTAACTTCAATAGTTTCTTGAATCTCATCAATTTCATCATCGGTCGGGTCCAGACTAAAAGTGTTGGTACCGCTTAACTTTCCGGCATCGATCGTAATGTTGAATTCGTCAACCTTGACGTAATCTAATCCTGCAGTCGCAGTACCACCCAGGTTCACTTTCACCGCGATGTCTTCCTGGTATCCGCTGGTACCATCCAAAGTTGCGGTCACCGTTACCTGCGCGCTCGGAGCGTTCTCTCCAATCGAAGTCGTATCAACCGACAAAGTAATGCTGTTTGGTGCGGCATCGTCATCGGTGATTTCCAAAGCTACTGTTCCACTTGCGGACGTACCGCCAGTGCCCGTGGTAGCTGGATCGGCGCGGTCAAGATTGCTGGTAACACTGCCAAGTCCCAATTTCAGTGTTTCGTTCGTTCCTTCGTAGATGGTGTCTGCCGTGCTGGTCACAATTAAAGTAGCAACCTGAACGGTAGCAACGTTATCACCGGTAAATGTCACCGCGGGCTGCGCGAGACTGAACTGACCTGAGCTCACCAAAGATACACCTTCATTGTGAAGCTTGTCTTGCGACAGCGAAATAGTGTAGTCGTCTGCAGTGATGCCAGCCCCCGAGACTGTTATTGGTGCAGTTACAGTCTCGCCACTTTGCAGCCTGCGACCGAGGCTTACTGTAATTTCGGCCGATTGCGAGCTATCCTCAGTGAGCGCGCCTGAACCCTGACGCGCCAGTGTCACCGAAGTCGCGTCCTGGTCGACGATGGTGAGTGTTACCGTAGCGCCTGGGCGATAAGCAGCGTCGAGATTGCGAGTGGCAATCGTAAGCGTTTCATTTGCTTCGTCTGCACTGTCATCTGTGATGCTGAGCGTTGTTGTCCCGGCAGACGCAGAGGCACCAACGTCGATGCTTGCTGCCAATGTAAAGTCGGTCGTGTCAGCGCTACCGCCAGTTGCCAATGAAACTGTCAACGCTCCTGTGCCACTGGTGCGCGCGGCCGATAAGATCGTGCTGGCGCCTTCTTCCAGAGCGTTATCCGCTTCACTAATCGACAGGTTGACAGCTGCGCGCGTGTCCGGCTTCACACTTACCGATACTGAACTGATTACCGTGGTGGTTGGATAATCTCCACCGTCGCCGGTTGTAATTGTGTGGTGAATGTTGACTCTGCCTTCAGTCTTGCCGGTCACAGTTACTGGCTGTGCCGTTTCCCAATCAGCCGGCTTAAAGGTCAGATCGCCACTGACGACAGCGACTGCTGGCGTACCAACAGACGGGCGAACAACCACATCAGCGGCTGGCTGACTCAGCAGTTTGACATAGTAGGTCGAACTGGTCTCGACGCTGACATCCAGCTTGGTTAGCGAAACCTGAACTTCAGCCGATTCGTCATCTTTCACGCGTACGGTAACTGCCGGCCCTGAAGTCACATTGCCATAACCACTAACTTTGTGTGAAACAGTAACTGTCTCGTCGTTGGCATCACCATCGTCAATCGGTATCACCCTTACTTTCTGAGGAGTATTCCAAGTTGCAGGGGTGAAGATCAGTTGATCCTGCAGTCCATTTTTCGTTGCATTCGTATCGAGTGTCACGGCCCCGGTATCACTGGATGCAACTGTAACTGTGACATCACCTGTCGGTGCGCCGCCAAGCTCAACATTGTAGGTTCCGAAAGTATCGCCTTCAGTTAGTGAGTGAGTGGTAGATGACACCACCACGCCATGAACGGTAACCTCAATTGAATCAACGTTCAGCAAACCATGGTAATTGGCATCTTTTGAATTAACTTTGTGAGTAATCGTCGTTTGACCGCCCGCAACTGCGGTAACTTTGACTTTCTGTGGTTGATTCCAGTTGGCAGGCGTAAATTCAAGTGGCGTACTCACGGTCACTTTCGTCGCGTCGGCACTGACAGGTGTTACTGTCACGCTATTTGCCGGCTTGCTAATTAGCGTTATCGAGTAGCTTCCCGTGCCGCCTGCTGCAAGAAAAATCGACGTATTGTCAAGGCTGACCCCGCCACCGGCATCAACGACATTGACCACTACATCGAGCGCGGCATTCAAAGTCGAGTCTACGTCGACGTTATGGCTAATCTTGACTTCCTCCGACACGGCATCGTCATCGGCAATCGCCTCAACCTTTACGGTTTGAGTGTCGGCCCAAGTCCCGGAGTCGAAAACAAGTGTTGCCGGTGTGACCACAACCGCACTGGTATCATCTGAGTTGGTTGTAATTCTTACTTCGCGTTCTGGATCCCGGTCCAGCACAACCTCATACGTTACAAAACTCTGTGCTTCTGTAACTTTGAGCTGTCTTGGCGAGACGTTTACTGCAAACTTCGGCGCTTCATCATCGTCGATAATCGAGATCTTGACGACGTTATCCACAGTCGTGCTATCACCGTCATCGCTCGGCTGTGCGCCACCGCCAACGTTGGTTGCCAGTGTGGCACCGGCTAGATCCGCTAATTCAAGCTGAATGATTTCATCAGATACGTCACCGTCATCGTTGCCTGTTGCGGTAAACACCAAAGTTGCAACTTGTACAGCACTTGTGCCATCACCGGTAAACCTTAGGTGTGGCGAAGCGGTTTGTGAACCCGACAGACTGACCCCGGAACCTTGCACTGAAAGCGAGTAATCGCGATCTGTTGCACCTGCAATCGTCGTGCCTGTAGTGGACGATAGTGCTAACGGAACTTCGATGATCTCTTTGTTTTGCAGACCCCGACTCAACTGCAAAGTCACTTTGGCCGTGCTCGTTGCATCGCCTTCGTCAAGACTGATATCGGCCCCTTGTAGCAATGAAACCTGAGTCGCATCATCATCAATGATTGTGACTTCAATGTCATCGGCAATTGCATTTTCATATCCGCTTGCAGTGCCACTGATGTCGTGAGTCAGTGTGAACCTAGAGTTTATTGCATCGATTGAATTGTCGGTGGCGGTCACACTGACTGCCTGTGGCTGCTCCCAGTTCACTGGTGTAAATATCAATTGTTTCTGAGAGCCAACCGTATTGCTGTCGGTATCGACCGACACGTCAGTGCCGTCGGTGATTGTGACCGTAACGTCGGCCGCTGGTTGAGAATCAAGTACTACGGAGTAAGTTTTCGCAGCGCCATTTTCAATCAGCTCCAAGGTTTCAGTTGAAATTGACACACCAACGTCATCATCATCGCTAATTTTGATTTCTCCGTTTCCGGTCCGTACGCCGATCACACCATCTGAGATTCCTGCTACTGTCAATTTCGGACCTGCGCCAGTTGATGATGGCGGAATAGACACGGTGACCGTCTCATGGCGCGCATCCCGATCGTCAACAGCGGTCAATACGATGCTTGCTGTTGAATCCGCAACTGCTCCACCGGTGAATGTGACAACACCTTTTTTCGCGTCAAGCGTAATGCCAGCCGGCGTTCCAGATAAGGACAGACTGAAATCAGAGTCAATTGCACCACCTGCAAATCCCAGCGGAACTGAAATGCTTTCTCCAGACTCAAGTGCCCGCGAAAGCGTCAGCGTCAGGACCGCAGTATCGGTTCCATTACCTTCCTTTGCAGTTGTATCCGTGGTCGCAAGCGTGACGCTCGTTGCATCATCATCGGTGACAGTGACCAACACATCGTCAACGGAAACGGACTCGTAGCCGCTGCCGGTTCCGGAAACAGCATGCGTGAGAGCAATTTCTAAATCCGGCGCATCAACATTGTTATCAGCGGGCGACGTTACCGTAACAGTTTGCGCTTCATCCCAATTTGCCACAGTGAACACAAGTCTCACACTTGCAGCCGGCGTTCCTCCCGGTCCATGCACTTGAACCCCTGAAGAACCCCTCACATCGATTGTCACCTCAGCTGCGGGTAATGCATTGAGTACCACTTTATAGGTACCGCTGTTAGCGCCTTCGGCAATAACAAGAGCTGATGGATGCAGCGATACACCGGCATTATCATTGTCCGTAATGTTGAATGCGGCAACTGAAAAATCCCACCTAATACCGCCTTGGCCACTACCCTTTAATCGGTCAAGATTGTCTATTATCGCGTCAGCAAAGGGTAACAGCGAGATTCTCTCTGGCGACTCAAGCTCTGCATCGTCAACTGCAGTAAAGTTGAGGGTTGCCACTTTTGCTCCTGAACCCTCAAAAATAACCGCCGGCCTCGATGTGCTGTAAGGCGAGTCCGTCGAAAGAGATATTCCCCGATTAAGTGAGGTGGCCTGGTTCAACGCTAACGTGTAGTCTGCAAAATAATCGGAGTGGCTATTCAAAGGCACGACGACTCGTTCACCGTCGATCAGTGCGCGCGAAAGCGACAGCGTCATCGAGTCGGATTGCCCCTCCACTAACTGTTTCACCTGATTGTCAGAAGTTGACAAACTCAGCGTGGTCGGGTCATTGTCTATAACCAGCACCTCGACACTGTCGACTGAAACCGACGCGTAGTGACTTCCGCCACCTGAAATCGTATGCGCGAGCGTTACAGATCGATTGGGTTCATCGTCCTTGTCGTCGCCACCGATTGGCGTGACCGTTATCGTTTGCGCCGTTTTCCAATTGGTCGGTGTGAACGTCAGCGTCGTACTCGATGCAGCCTGGCCGGTGGGACCCTGTACGGTCACCACAGATGTTTCCGTTGCTGCAACTGTGACAGTAAACTGACCAGCCGGCCGGGTCGACGGTTTCAAGGTGTAGGCATCTGAGCCGCCACCTTCAGCGAATACGATGCTGCTCTTGGATACCGATATACCTGTCTTGTCATCGTCTGAGATCGTAATCACAGCATTTCCTGAAATGATTCCCTTCGCACCGCCGGAAAGCCCTGTTGCCTCAAGAAGCGGGGATGTGTCGCCCGTGTGTGATGCAGGAATTGACAGCGTTACCTGTTCAGAATCTGCATCGCCATCTGGCAACGCCGTCAATTTCAGTGTCGCGACACTGGCGGCACCAGCTCCACCGGTAAAGGTAACCTCACCGGTCTTCGAATTCAGTGTTACCCCCGCTGGAGAACCCTTAAGCGTCAGTGAGAAGTCGACTCCCAAGACGCCGCCTGAAAACCCAAGCGGTACAACCAGCTTCTCACCGTCAACCAGCGTACGCCCAAGTGTCAACATGATTTCAGCTGTGTCATCTGCATCGCCTTCAGCCGCGCGATTGTCTGGCGTTGAAAGCGTTACCTCAGTCGGTTCGTCATCCACAATCGTCCAAACACTATCTGGAACCACAACGTTTTCGTAACCGCTGCCCTGACCCGAAATGGTGTGCGTGAGTGCAACTGCTTTATTGGGCGCATCCAAATTGTTATCGACAGATTGAATTCTGATAATCTGCGTCGTCTGCCAATTGTCTTCGGTAAACTCCAACACGGCAATTGTCGAGTAATTTGCGGGTTGATCACCACCATTGGCCACCAGCAGATCTGCTGACCCGGCAACTGTAACCTCGACATCTGCTTGTGGTGCAGACGCTAAATCCAATTGGTAAATGTGATTGATTGTTCCTTCGCGTATTTCACCGGTTAAGTCAGAAACCTTAACGGCGACTTCATCGTTATCAAGAATGTCTGCAAACACATTTGACGCTACGCCAATAGCCGGGATTGCAGTTGTTCCCACAGATTGATCACCGTTCACCGGATCCAGCAAATCCAGATTACTGGAAATTTGACTGATTTTTACGCGCAGCCTTTCAGAGGAGTCTTCCGACACATCATCATCATTGGTGTGAACTTCGAAAGTTGCCACTTCGGCACCTGCGCTGAAGACGAATTCAGCTTGCAGATTAGTGCCAGACGATGCATTCATCGCAACACCTGTATTCAAGCCAGCACCACTTGCCAAAGATATGGCGACAATATCATCTTCGTTGACATCGCCCTCGACCATAATCGATACAGGATCTATTTTTTCATCCCCAACCAAGGCGCGTGACAAAGTAAGGGTAAACTGCGCAATACCACCCTCCGTGATCTCGCCAGTGCCTTTGCGAGCCAGGGTTACGGTGGTCGGATCATCATCAATAACATTGATGGTCTGAATTGTTGGCGTTTCCGTGCCGAAAGCATCACTCACAGCGAGTTCTACAGAAACGGTGCCGTTTGGCTGATCGATCGAATCGCCACGTGTGGGAACGGTAAAATTCTTCGAATAAGAAGATTTCGCACCAATGCCAACAATCGTAGCCTGCTTGCCATCGCCCGCGTTTTGAGGATTGACGCGGCCGTTGTCTTGAGTGACGTTGTAATTCAAAGCAAGTACCGCGCCTGGACGCAGCGGTGGCGGCAACACCCTATTTGAAACGGCCTTGAATACCGCATTTGCGCCTTCGGTTATTGCAGGAGTTGCCGGCTCAGCCATACTGAATTTGAGCAGATTGGTGGTCAAGGAATCATCATCCTGAATAACGATTGAGGCACCACCTGATGTCTTTGTACCTGTGGTTCCAGAATCTGCTCCCGGTGCGATATCCAGATTGCTGGTGACTGCGCGCTGATTTGTACCAAAGGCAATTTTCAAAGTCTCACTGCCTTCAATCACGTTGTCATTCTTCGGGGCAATCGCCACAATTGCTTGTTTGGCTCCCGCACCAGAAAAATTCAACAAAGGTTGAGTTTCACTATGCGGCGCCGCAGTCGATAATGAAATACCCTGACTCCTGCCACTGTCAGTCTTCAGCGAGATCGTGTAATCTTCTTCTGTCACACCAAGACCATCGATCTCAAGCGGTACCTTGACCCACTCATTGGCGACAAGCACCCGAGAAAGCGTCACCGTCACCAAAACCTCAGTACCACTTGCTTCGTTGACCTTTGTGTTCGCTGCCAATGTATCCAGTGTAACCACAGTCGGAGTGCGATCGACAATGGTAACCCGTGCCTCATTTTCGCCATTCACCAGTGCGTAATCTGCACCCGTTTCCAGTTTGAGCATGAACTCACGGTTAGGCTCGTCTTGTGAATCGCTGATCGTTTGCGCTGAAATATCTTGAGAGGTCTGATCAGCATTGAATATCACTGGGTTGCGCGATATTGCAGCAAAATCTGAACCGCTGATCGCATCTGCGGGCGACGTCTGTGCAGTACTCCAATAGATACTCACTGGCAGGTGTGAAGTGCCTGTTTTGGTAATGCTGTTCACCAATGGCTTACCTTCTGTTACCGTAAGCTCAGTGTGTGAAAAACCGAACGACGGGATATCTTTAACATCGTCGATCTCAGCGATTGCCGAAGCTGCATTGGCACTCACGGCAGCACCGCTTGCAGAGATGAGTCTAAGCGTGAACCAGTGTGCGCCTTCATACTCATTGTCATCGAGCGTAGCAACACTGAGCGTCGCACTGTTGGTGCCTTCAGGCAACGTTGTCGCGGCGTTGGCCGCCGCCGAGCGATAGTCTACATCACCAATCGCCACCATGTGGGCTGCATCCGTGCTGCGTCCACGCCCATCGTCAGTGGTATAGATCACAGTAACACCCCCTTGAGGCGCTGGCTGGGTAAGAGCCAGTGTAAATTGCGCCTCACTGCCTTCAGCAACTGGAGCTGCAGGTGCCGTCACACTCACAAACAGATTTGCCGCGGCATTGATCGTTCCTTTTGCCTGTCCGTCAACGATACTCCCACCTTTAGGATTCGATAATGCAACGGTGAACGTCTCGCCTGCGTCATCATCATCGTCTTGTAGTGTTGACACTTCGACAAAGTGTTCGGTTTCGCCGCCAACAAATGTCACTATCCCGGCAGCCGCAACAAAGTCTTTATCTGCGATTGCGGTGTCAAGACTCAAACTCGATGCCCGCCACGATACAGCCACACTTTCCCCGAGTCCCGGCGCCTGCGACAGCCGCACGCGGAACCTGCCCAAAGATCCTTCATCAATGACTGCATCATCAATATAGATATTGATATCGTCATCGAGTATTGTGCCGACAGCTTTACCACCGGATGCCGCAATAGCTGCATCGCTGACTGCTGAGATCTGCACCGTAAAGGTTTCATCGGGCTCATCTACTAAATCTGCCAGGGTGGCTACTTGAATTGACTTTGATGTATCGGCCACACCAAACACCAGTTTTGTTGCACTCACTGCGGTGTAATCGACTCCGGCAGATGCTGATGCAGAATCGGCGTCAACTGTCTGCCAGCTGATTTCCGATGGCAGTAAAGTGGTTCCGAGGCGGTTAATCTGAAATGTAATCAGTTCGCCTTCCTTACCACTTGCACTTGCAATCTGGAATTTCGGTAAATCGGCCTGATCATCAATCGTGGCAGTCGCAATATTGTCTACTGCACTGATTAATGCAGCGCCACTCGCTGATTGAAGTTTCAGCGAGAATTCATGTAAACCTTCGTAAATTACGTCTGCCGCTGTCTGCACCTCAACGACTGCCTGCTGCTTGCCTTCGGCAATGGTGATTGAAGCGTTTGTTGCCTTCGTGAAGTCGGCACCCGCTACCGCTATTGCCGGCAGTGTCGCATCATTAGCATCGCCGGTGCCAGTCAGCGTTGAATAAGTTACTGTCAGTCCACCCTTTGGTGCAGGCGACGATAAATTCACTGTAAACGCCGCTTTCGCTCCTTCCAAGACAGCTGCAGACGGCCCCGATACCGCTACAACCTGTGTCGGCGGTGCAAGAATCGTTGCGCGCGCTTGAGCATCTGTGGCCGATGCTCCCTGTAGGTTCGAAAGCAGCACTTCGAAAGTTTCGCCGGCATCGTTCACACTGTCAGAAAGTGTTGCGACTTCAATCAATTGTTCTGTCTGGCCGATCGCAAATTCGACGCGTCCACTGGCTTGCCTGTAATCCGATCCCACTAATGCAGAGACTGGATTTGAGTTTCGTGTAGCCCAGTCGGCTATAACTTTTTCGGAAGCAGGACCCGACAGCCATACTCGCAATCGCATCACACCACCCTCAGGTGCCTCGGCATCGTCGATCGCTACAGCAATATCGTCGTCTAATATGAACCCTGCCGCACTACCTGCAGCGGCATCAATTGTGCCATCAACTGCACCTGACAGGATGACCCTAAACGATTCGCGGCCCTCGTAAATCGCATCTTCAATGGTCTGTACAGAAACAGTCCTGCGCGTCTGAGAAGGTTCAAAAACCAACTCAGATGCGTCGACCGCTGTATAGTCAATTCCCTGTTGGGCTGAAACTGGCGACTCATCGGCGCTCGCCCAACTCAACACCGTGTCCGTCAGCGTTTTACCGGATTTCGTGATCACAAATTCGATCGCCTCACCTTCTGTCGCAGTGCCCTCATTGATCTTGATGACAGGGCGATCAGCCGAATCGTCAATGGCAACTGATGCGCTTGCGGCAACCGCATCGACACCCGCATCCGTCGCATCTGTCAACTGTACGGTGAACCAGTGGTTGCCTTCGTATACATCATCGTTGGTTGTGGGCACCGAAATGACCTTGGTCGTCTCGCCGGGCGCAAATCTCACAAAGCCGCTGGTTATGGTTGTATAGTCTTCACTACCGACCGCAATCGTATGTACTGGATCGCTCGGCAAGCCCCGGCCATCTACAGTCTTCCAATTGACCACGACACCGCTTTGCGGTGCGGGATCTGTCAATGACACCTCAAAGTCAACTGCCGCGCCCTCGTGCCGAGTCGTTGCAGCTGCCAATGCAATGCTAGCCAACAAACTCTGCGGTGCGTTAATCGTTCCAATTGCCGTCTGTTTTCCGAATACGGCGTTGGTAAGACTTGTAAGCTCAACCCTAAAGGTCTCCCCTGGATCGTTTTCGGCATCACTGATCGTGGCGACGCGTAGGGTCTTTGTTGTTTCACCAACAGCAAACAGCAGGGTGCCACTTGCCGCTTTGTAATCGCTTCCCACCTGCGCAGAGATTGGATTGCTGTCGGCTGTCGTCCAATTCAATGATACCGGCTGCAGCGGAGCTCTGCTCAACGCGACTTGGAACTTCGCATACTCGCCTTCCGGCACAGCTGCATCCACAATATCAACTGTCGGTACGCCAACGCCTGCATCAATCAGCGTGATCGCGCGCCGGGTCGCATCGGCATTCTGAATCGACTTTACGCCACCACCCAAAGGTCTGCCTTCCTGGTCGATCGACACATAGTCCGTATTACTTGGCAGTGACACTTGAATGACTTCGTCAACCTGGTCAGCATCCGGTAAGGCAAATACCCGCACCTCGGCTTTGCTTCGATCCGCATTGTTCGAGGCATCGATGTCCTTGCCCTGTCCGGTGAAAGTCAAAACTCCGGTCGTCGTATCCAATGAAATACCTGCCGCCGGGGCGTGCAGTTCCAACTTGAAGTCCTTACCGATGGTTCCGCCAGAAAATCGCAAAGGAATCGTCAGCTTCTCTCCAAAGACCATTGATCGAGGTGCGATACTGTGACCCAAATGCTCATTACTACTCAAGGCAATGACAACCGTCGCGTAATCGGTCCCAACCGAGTCGGTTTTCTCTGTGGCTGTCTTTGCGTCCTGTTTGACGTCCAAATAGACCAGGGTCGGATCATCATCTTCAAATCGCACGATCACATATTCGCTGCCGAATGCTCCCTTGCCTTTGCTCCTGACCGGTCTGTCAGGATCCACATCGAAAAAATTCATACGGCGATATTCGGTCGGCTCGTCGGTCAAATCGTCACATACCGTTCCAAATTCAATTCGATGCCGACTGACTCCTGCTTTGAGTGTCGCTCTGTCAAAGTAGTACTGTGAATTCTTGTCAAAATCTGACTTCCCAATGAAATCATATCGATGGTGTCCCTGGCCAATGACATGACCGCAAAGGGTCCTGTTGTCTTGAGCAAACGCGACCTGTTTGCCGAGCATTGTTGGATGATCTTGTGATACAGTTGCACCCACTTGCCGTTGCGTTATCACCAAATCCCCAGTTCCCGGATTCCCCTGGAAATCCAGCAAAATCGCCCCGGTCTTCTCGCTTGCGGCTGCTGAGAGCAATTGCACGCCTTGCGCCTTGCTGTCGTCCTCAAGTATGGTGCCCGTAACGACTCGACTGCCAGGTGGTAGATAAACATGTTCGCCACCTGACGCGATGCTCAACTCGATGGTAAAGGTTTCATCGCCCTCGGTTATTGCATCCTGCACTGTCTGGACCGATAATTCGATCTTTCCAGTTGGTGTTGGCAAAATCCGAGTGACCACCTCATCGGTATCAAAGCTGCTGATATCATCCGACACAACTGCAGTGGCATCTCGGAATGTAAAGTTGACAGCAACAGACGCCGCTTCGGGAAGGGCTGAAGACGATTTGACTTTGAACGTCAATGCCTCTCCCTCAATTGCAACCGCGTCAGACACAGTCAGTGTCGGCCGATCAGCGTTATCACTGATCGCAATCAGGGTCTCGTATCCTGTCGAATCGAGGCTCGCATGCGTTGCAGAGTTAATCCTCACACGGAAGTAATGCGTGCCTTCATAGATGTTGTCATCAATCGTCTGTACCCGCACTACCTTGTCACTTGTACCGGCAGGAAAGACAATCAAGTTATCTGCTCCGAGATAGTCTTCACCGCTGATTGCGATTGCATCACCATTTTCAAGCAAACCATCACCGTCGAGAAATTCAAACCGAACCGCGAGTCCTGTTGAAGGCGCGCGTTCCGACAACGTGAACGTTATCGGAATCAAACTGCCTTCAACCAGTTCTTTTGAACCTGCCTGCGGAGCAGAGACTGACACCAGCCGTGTTCTCACCGGCGCCAGAATCGTGCCAGTTGCCGTAGACCTGATCAGTCCTGCATCGGCTGTCAAGTGAATGGTGAAAGTTTCCCCCGGATCACGGATCGAATCCGCATACGTTAGAATATCGATCGTCTTTGCTGTCTCACCAGCTGTGAACACCAATGTTCCGGACGATTCCCGGTAGTCCAGTTTATGTTGAGCTGTACCTGCCGTGATACTCCAATCCACCGAAACCGTCGAATTCGGAGCCGGTGGTGCTGATAAAGTAACTGGAAATTGAATCGTTTCACCTTCCGGTGCCGAAGCATCGGCTATTGACAGGGTGCCCCTGTTTCTTGAAACCAGTGTGACTTCGAATGTTCGGTCACGATTTGGATCACCTGCACCGACAATCTCATAGCCTCTGGTACCAACATATCGACGAATATCAGGTTGAAGAACAACATTACTTTGTGATTCGCTAACTGTGGCAGTGCCAAGTCCCAGGCTAATCAGCGTCAATGACGCACTATCTGCAGAGGGTCCTTTAAACACCACTTTTGGCGCTGGTGCCTTGGCTCTGTATTGGCCGCTGGCGGGCAAATTGCGATATTTCACACCTTGTGGCAAACTGCTTGGAGCTTGCAGCACGTAATTTGCTGACGGGTATACCAGGCTGTCTGTCCCGAGGCCAATCTGGTTGAGTTCCACTTCCAGACTTTCTCCGGCCTCAAGTGGTGACTCCAACCTAAGCGTCAGCGTCGACTTGCCATGGTTGCTGTAGATGCTTTGCGGGCCCGATTGAGTGACCCACACCTTTAGTTTGTCGTCATTTTCAATGCGAAGCTCCGCGGTACCATCAACCGGGTCGATTGAACCGTGATCAAGCGCACTGTTGTCAATATCGAGCTGTACGGTCAGATATTCGTCCTGTTCATAATCATCGTCTGCAGTCGTGCGAATGGACACCTTGCGGGACAATTGATCAGGTCTAAAATCAATGCTGATGGGTGAAATTGTCGGATAGTCACTACCAGCTGTGGCTGTGTCCGTCGGTTGCGGGCTTGCAGACAGCGTTACCGTTGCCGTCTCGGTAGACAGTCCGCTTCTTTGGACTGTAACCTGAATCGATTGTCCTTCCTGGGCGCTTGCACCTTGCTCAATTGAATAGACTGGACGATCTTCCTCATTGTTAATTTTGACCTGGGCCTGGCGTCCCTCAATCAGATAAACAGCAGGTGAATCAGGCAATTTAGGATTATCCGGAATCAAAGCACCATTGCTGGCACCGATCAACGTAATTGAGAACGTGCTTTTGACTTGATACAAATCGTCATTCTCTGTGTTGATGGTAATCGTCCCTGATTTTTGACCTTGCGGGATGGTTAACGTCAATCCATCCGCGGGAGTCGCACGCACGAGTGTTCCAACAATATTGGTATGGTTCGAATATTCGCTGATCTCATATCTCACGGTTACCCCGCCAACTGGTGCAGGATGAGAAAGAAAGACTTTGTGTTCGTATGGCTTGCCTTCTTGTGCATCAAAAATGCGATCGTTCTGATCATCAAGCGTGACAACTGGCGCATGCGTGCGTTCAATCTGAGCCTCGTCATCGTGCACAGTAATCTGTCCACGACCGGCGCGCACACCGACAGTCTCTCCGTAAATTCCGGTTGCAAGCAGCTTGAATGTACCGGGCACGCTGGACGATGCTGGAATCGCTACCGTAAAGACTTCATCATCCGCATTGTCATCCGCAAGTCCTGTAACCGTCAGCGTTGCGGTGTCGGATGCTTGCGTGCCACCGGTAAAAATGACTTCAACGCCATCACTGTCATGCATGCTGACACCGTTGGCAAATGCCAGCGACAGGTTGAATTCGTTGCCTGGAATGGCACCTTCAAATGCCAGTGGCACCCGCAATTGTTGATCATCGGCAAGCGTGCGCGACAGCGTCAGTTTAATTGTTGCTAAATCACCGGCGCTCTGTTCAGTCGCAATCGCATCCGGTGTGGCCAACGTAACCACTAAACGATCCGGTTTTTGTTCAAGAATCGTTACCGCTGCAGATCCTGCGGCAGTGGTGCCGCCGAATCTCAGGTTTCTGTTTAATGTACCGAGATTGGATTGCAGTGCTCGATTCCCCGAACCGTATCCAACACTCAGTGTTTCGGAATGGCCTTCGTCGCGGTTATCTTGCAGTGTGTGCAACTGCAAAATTGCGCTCTGCGCACCATTTTTGAAAACCACGGCAGGCTGTGCAGTTGAGTGCGGCGAACTGACATTGATTTCAACACCTGAGTTAAGTGCCGGGCGCTTAATATTTTTAGCCAACTCCCACAGATAATCACTTGAATCGATGCCTTGTCCAGTGACCGACAACGGCACAATCACACTTTCTCCGTCAGTGAGCTTGCGTCCCAGTGAGATGCTTATCGAGCGCGACTCACCCTCGACAATGGGCAGCGTAGCTGGCTGCGACTGGGCAAGCTGAACCGAAACCGGAGTCGTATCGACAACTGTCGCGGTGGCACTGTTATTAGGCGCCGTCGCAATCTGATAGCCGCTACCCTTTGCCAGCGATGCTGTTACAATCGCATCGGGATGATTGACCGCGGACTTTGCAGTTGACAATTCCCATTTCACCGTGGCGTGGCCTTTAGGTATCAACACCGTCGCGGTCGTGGGTGAGGTCTGATCGAAATGGCTTGTCTGTGGCAAATCTAGTGTCAGCGATACTTCGATATCCTTGTTTGGAACAGGTGTTGCGCTCAAGTTAAAGCCTATAGGATCGCCCTCGAGCACCCGACCTGCGGCGGCAGCAATAGCAATAACCGAAGCATCAATAATGTCAATATCGATTGCGCTGCCGACCACTGTGCCAATTGTTCCAAAGGTGGTGATCAGAGCCTGATCAAGATTGCTCTTGACTGACTCAAAACCAACGGAGAGTGTTTCAGTCGATTCCGCGGCGCCGTCCTCAAGTGCAGTAAGCACCAAAGTAGCAACTTGAGCGCCGGCTTTCATCGTGACCAACTGCCGCGCGGCATTGTAAGTGACGCCAGTGTTCAGGCTGCTATCGCGACTCAGAGCAAGTTCGTATTCACTTGCACTAAGGCCTGCCCCTTCAACTAGAGCCAGTTTAATCCTGACTTCCTCACGATCAACAAGGGCCCGCCCGAGCGTGATCGTAAGGTTTTCTTGGTCAGATTCAAAAACTTCTCCGGAACCAGAAATGCCAAGCGTTACATCAGTGGGATCATTGTCGATGATTCTGGCCTCGCCGACATTCTGCGGGTTAATGGTGTAGTGACTGGCATCGATAACCTTGAGTTTCACCGCGTCATTTGGCTGATCGTCACTGTCATCGACTGTCCCAATCGGGTGATTAAGAAGCGCAATTCTGTCTCCATCCCCGGCTATCGTAACGCGCTTTTCAACACCTGAAACGCCGGTCTCAACGCGGTCATAATGATCAGACGCGAGGACTGTAACATCGATTTTCTGGCTGGTTGGCAGATTATTTTGGGTCAGAATCTGCACCGGAAACTGTGCGGTATCTCCTTCGACAATAGCTGCCGGACGCGCAGGATTGATGGATGCTAAAACGTAACCTGCTATGCTTTCATCGTCATTGATTGTCAAAGTTGCAGTCCCGGCCGCTTGCGTGCCGATCGGCCCAGTTGACTCACCCGGCATAAGATCGAGATTACTGGACATTGCGCGAGCTGCGGTACCAAATCCAACTGTCACAGTTTCAGTCCCTTCCGCCGAGTCGTCATCAACCGAGCTAAACTCCAAAGTTGCTACCTGAACAATTTCATTTGCATGCCCGTTAAACACGACTGCGGGCTGAGAGACTGAGTGCGGTGCTGCGGTGATCAGCACGACACCGGCATTTAATCCGTCACCGGTAGCCAGTTCAATCGTGTAGTCGTTGGCGTCAACGCCTTGACCGGCAAGGTGAAGCGGTACGGTAATTTGTTCATTCGCCAGCAACTGCCGTGCAAGGGATACTGAAAAAGTGGCAGTGTTACCGTCGCCCTCAGTTACCGTGGCAGACCCTGCGATCGTTACGGTTGTCGGGTCGTTGTCCACAATGGTCACCACTGCTTCACTCTGGCCTGAAGCAAGCACAGCATCCGCACCGGTATCCAGTTTCACAACAAATTGGAGCGCTGGGCCATCAATTGAATCTCTCAGCGTTGCAACACCAACACCTTGTTCTGCCTGATCGGCACTTAACAGAATTCGACTATTGCTGAGCGCAGCAAAATTTGTGCCTGACACTGCGGACTGCGGAATGGTCTCTGCGGTACTGAGCAGGCCCGTTATGGATACATCCGTGCTTCCGGATTTCAAGATGCGTCCAGTTACAGCACTGCCTTCACGGACAGTATTCGCCATTGACAATGCAAGCGTGGGGCGGTCTGCCAGGTCTTCAATCTCAGCATATGCGTTTTGTGCTGTCGCATCAATTTGCGCGCCGGTCGCGGCATTCAAACGCAGCGTGAAACGGTGCACACCTTCATAAACTGTGTCATCAAGAATCGGTATTGCAATCGTTTTGCTGCGCTCGCCCTCAGCAAATGTCAATTGTGACTGCGCCGCAGCAGGCGTGTAGTCCACACCTGCAATCGCAACCGCTGCCGCAGCATCGGCACTGACACCGCGGCCGTCGACGGTTTCATATGCGACGGTCACACCACCCACTGGTGCAGGCTGGCTGAGATTGACCATAAACTGTGCATCCGTTGCTTCAGCAACCTGCCCTGCCGGGGCAACCACACTGACAAGTCGCGCAGCGGGCGCAAGAATTGTACCGATGGCTGTTGCGTCAGTAATTGACATGCCCTCAGCATTGAACAAAGTTACTGTAAATACTTCGCCAACATCATCAATCGTATCGGTAAGGGTGGCCACGTTAACAGTCTTCGTCGATTCTGCAGCGCTGAAAGACAGCACGCCTTGTGCAAGTACATAATCGACCCCGGCTGTTGCAGTATCTGATCCCACACTGGCGGCCCGCCACGACACCACTTCATCGCCGGCGGCCGCATTCGACAATTGAACCTGGAATTCAATGGCTGCGCCTTCTGCCGCGGCTGCATCAGCAACACTCACGCTTTGATCATCATCAATGATGGTTGCCACCACTTGCCGGGCAGAAGGATCAACTTTTGCATTGACGAGCGCGTCGAGCCGCACTTGGAAAGTCTCATCAAATTCAGCAGCAGAATCCTCAGTGGTTGAAATGTGAACGGTTTTGGTTGTTTCTCCACCAGCAAATACAACGCTTGTATCGATCGCACTGTAGTCGGCAGTTGCTGACGCGGAAACCGGGTTCGAGTCAGTGCTAGTGACACGTACTGCAGAGGTTAATGCCGTATGTCCTTTGCGAGTGATGACGAATTCAATGGCGTCGCCTTCCAGTCCCGAGCTCGCGGCGGTCGTAAAGACCGGCACACTCACAGGACCATCATTAATGACAACATCGACTGATTTTTGCGACTGCTCAATCGTGGCTGAAGTGGCAGATTGCAGCTCTATCGTAAATTTGCCGGTTCGCCCAGCCTGGGATATTCCATCATCAATTGTCTGAATCTGAATAATCGCGCGCGATTGCCCCGCTGGGATGTCAAGTTTGCCTGGCAGTGAGTTGCACCAAACACGGCCATTTTGAGTCTTGTTTCCACAAGCATCGGGACCAGTGACTGCATAATTCACGGTTACACCACCGGTTGGCGCCGGCGTTGTCAACAAGACCTCAAGTACGACGGCCTCACCGGTAATCACCTCGGCTGCATCGTGAGCGGCCTTTATTTTTACAGTTCTCTCGGGCGCGGTGATGGTTGCTTTCGCCGTTGCATCAATAATGGGTAAACTCGATGCACTGATCAATGTCAGCGTAAACGTCTCCCCGGCATCATCGACGGAATCGTACAGCGTTGGTACCTCGATATAAGCGCTGCTGGAACCAGCTGTCAGAGTCAGCGTGCCTTGCAGGGCCTTGAAATCAACATTCGCAGTAGCGGTGTCACTTTGCGTGGCAGACGCTTTCCACTCAATCTTCTGTGCCTGAGCGGGTACAACGCCAAGCGCCTTGATTTCGAAACGCGCGCTACGGCCTTCTGCGACAGACACATCTGCGACGCCAATACCGGCCGCCCGGTTACGAATAACGCCTACTGCGCTACCTCGCAACGGGTCGACTACACCAAAGTCGCTGTGTTGAAGTTTGACGATAAATCGTTCATTTGCCTCTTCTTCCTGGTCCAGATGAGTGACAACCTGAATCAGTTTTTGAGTCTCTGCAGGTAGAAAATGAACAACTCCTGCTGTTTGTGGCGTATAGTCCGAACCAGCTGTCGCTGAAACGGGATCTGTTTCCTGCGTGACCCAACTGACTTGTGTATCGCCGGCTGTTTTGCCCTTGCGGCTGACTACGAAATCAACCCTGTCGCCTTCGTGCGCGGTGCCGTGTTCAATCGAAAAAGTCGGTCTGTCAGCCGCGTCATCGATGGCCACTGACAGTTGCGATTGCGTTGCGTCAAGCCCTGTTCCTGTAGCAGAATGCAATTGGACTGTGAACCATTGGTCGCCTTCAAACACGTCGTCATCAATTGTCGGAACCGATATCGCCGCCTTGGTCTGTCCCGGAGTAAACGTTACCAAACCATTGGTCAACGACGTGTAATCCTCACCACCGACAGCAATGGAATGCAGCGGGTCGCTACCCCGTGCGCGACCGTCGACAGTTTTCCAAGCCACCGTTGCACCACCGGCGGCCGCGGGTTGTGTCAACCGGACTTCAAAGTCAAGTACTGCGCCTTCCAGACGGTCTGCATCGCGCGCCATAACAATCTGCGCAAGCCGGTGTTTTGGAGGTGCAATGGTACCTAGCGCCAGTGTATCGTCAAGCTCGACGCCGTGCGACGCGGTTAGCTTAACGAGGAATAATTCAACAGGTTCAGTGATCGCGTCAGTGAACGTCACGATTTCAATCGTCTTTTTTGTCTCACCAGGCTGAAACACCAACCTGCCGTTCGCGCTACGATAGTCATCGGCATTCGCTGTTCCAAGGAAAGGATTCGGAATGTTGGTCGAATCTTCCGTGGTCCATTCCACCCAGCTTTCGGTCGTCGGTGCCTGATTCAAAGTGACGACGAACCTGACCACTTCACCTTCTTGCCCTGATCCATCAGCCACCGATGCGAGCGGTTGGCCAACATCTGCAAGCGTTACCTGTCTGAGTGCTTGTGCCGGTAATTGAGAAATGGCGCCACCGCCGAGATTCGTTGTCTGCATGCGTGATCCAGTTCCACTGGACGAAGCCGGCAACGAAATGGTGATTAATTCGTCGTCGATATCAGTGTCGGCCAGTGCATACAGTCGCACTACTGCGTGACTGCGCGCCTCATCGAAGGCACTGCGATTGTCGTTGCCAATTCCGGTAAACGTAACTGTTCCAGTATCTGCATCCAGTGAAATTCCCGGCGCAGTTTTATGCAGTTCAATCCGGAAGTCTCGATTTAGCACACCACCCGTAAAGATGAGCGGCACTTCCAGTACTTCACCCTTGATTAGTGAGCGCGCCGCGTTATCCTTGGCCGCGATATTCCCTCGGCTCAAGTCAATACGAATTAATGCATAGTCCTGATTGCGCACTGACCCGGTCGCAGCTTCAGTGGCTTTAACGCCATCCTGTGCGCCGGCATCCGGCAAAGACAGCAATGCCAGCGTCGGATCATCATCTTCGATACGCGCCAAAATCGTCTGGCGGAATAATTGACCCTGATTGCGTGCCGGGTTGTCAGGATCGACAGAGAAAAAAGTAATCTGTCTATATTCGTTAGGTTCATCCAGATCATTACCACCACAAACAGTGCCAAAATTCAGTCTCTGACGTTTGACACCTCCCTTTACCACAACCGTGTCAATCTTGCTGTTGCTAAAAGTGTCTTTCGCACTTAAGTCAACAAATTCCTTTCTATAAGGCGGCGATGTTATCTGAATACTATGGCATCCGTAATCTTGTCGAAAAGATGGTTTGTTTGACGCTTTTTTGTTTGTTCGGTTGGTCTGCGAAATCGTAATGTCTGACAGGCCTGGATCACCCTCGAAATCGAGCACCATTGTGCCAGTCGATTCATAACCCACCGCTGACAGAAGCTTCAGTTTGCCAAGTGCGTCATTGTCCCGTATCGTGCCTATGGCCCGACCCGCATCAGGCAGAACCCGCGAGGTCGCCGGATTGACCACTTCAATCACGGCCTCAAAGGTCTCGTCATCCTCTTTAATGGAATCATCTGTTGTCGGCACAGTAATTGTTCTTTGCGTCTCCGCGGTGGTGAATGTTACTCCGCCGCTCTGAGTGCTGAAATCTGTACCAGCGACAGCAGTACCATTTTCTGTACGCCACCTGAGCGCAATTAAGCTCCCCGTATGCGTACCCGACTTAGTGATCACAAAATTGACGGCATCCCCCTCCATCGCAAAGGCAGGTGAAATTGAGAACACCGGTACGTCGGGACTGTCGTTATCAGTCAACTCCACTACTACTTCACTGGCGCTGCCCGAAATTCCTGCGTGCGTTGCTGCAATCAGGCGCACGCGGAAATACTGACGACCCTCAAATTCGTTGTCGTCGATCGTTTGTACTCGAATCACACCGCTGCGCTTGCCTGCAGGAATGACCATTGCTGCGTCGGGTGGCGGTGCTTCGTAGTCTTCGTCAGCACGCGCGATCGCACTTGTCGAGTCAGCCGCGTGCGCCCGTCCTTCCAGTACTTCGTAGCGCACCGTAATACCACCCGAAGGTGCCGGTTTTGAAAGACTAAGAGTCAATGGAACGGTAGCACCTTCGATGAGTTCAGCGGACCCTTGGCTCGGCGCTGCAATCGACACGATGCGATCCGCAGCTGAGTCCCGAATCGTTCCTTTCGCGACCTGTGCTTCAGCATTGTCGAAACCTGCGCCGTTCACATTGGACAGTCTAACCGTAAAGGTCTCGTCTGATTCCGCGTCAGTGTCAGTAAACGTTGTGATCTCAATTGTCTTTTTGGTTTCGCCTGGACCAAAGGTCAGTTGCCCGCTTGCCGCCGCATAGTCAACATCGGCTGTGGCGGTATCGGTCCCAGAGGTTAACGTCACCCAGCTGAGACTCACCGTTTCCCCGCTCGCCGGTGCAGTTGCAAGCGTTACGGGAAGCTTCAGCAGTTGGCCTTCTGTCGTGGAGCCAGCACTGATTGCTGCTCGACGGAGGTCTTTCAATGGGGCAATTACAAATGGCGCTTCTCCACAACTCCATTCAAATTGACTACCTTCGCTAAACAAATTATGGGGCAGGCTGGCGAGGCGAACGCAATCGAGCACTATGGGTCTCGTTGCATATCCATCAGGAGCCGCGAGATTCACGTGCATGGTTAACGGGGCAATGCCCTTGGTCGGCCCCGTAAATGTAATTGTCGGATTGTTCTGGAAATCGTATGTCACGCCGTGCGGCACAACATCAGGCAGCGCGAATGTCAAGAAATCTTTCCAGTTATCAGGACTACTAATGCCAAACTCAATCGTCGCCGACTCACCGGCAAGCAATCCTCTGCTGAGTTGATACACAATAGTTTTCGACGATCCAGGTAAAAATGCATAAAACTGTTCAGTAAAATCACCAGTTGTTCGATCGTTATCATTGATTTGAATCGCTGCCACCACATGGTCGCCGCCAATGATGGGATTGTCGTTTGAGTCAACTTCTACTGCTTCGACAAGAAAGGTTTCGTTGTGCTCGTCGTCGACATCATCGATGGTATCGACGGTAAAGGTTTGATTGACACGTTGTGATGCTTCAAACAATACGACTTGCGATTTAGCTGTGTAATCGGATCCCGCTTGTGCGGCAAAGCCGGATCCAACAACGTCCGCGCCTGCGTCTCGGGTTTGCAAACGGACGTAAGTATCCAGTTCAGTGTCTTTGCCAATTCTGCGCAGCGTCACAGTCGCAGTACCTGATTCATCCACCCGCGTTTCATCAAGCCATAACTCAGGCTTGTCAGCGTCATCCGTAATTGTCCAGGCGCTTTGATATTTAAAGGGTTGGGGGTCGATGATTGTCAGACCTGTTGCCGATTTAAGTTCAACATAGAACGACTGCGGCCCTTCATAAACGTCGTCATCTATGGTTGGTATGACCAACCGGGCACGCTGTTCACCAAACGGAATGGTTATGGAGCCTGCAACTTGCCGATCAGCGAAATCTGCAATGCCAGCCTCGCCAACAATGGAGTCTGCTTGCGTATAAGCACTGTCCGCATCCTCCGTCTCCCAGCTGACCGTAATGCCTCCGGCTGGTGCAGGAGCAGACAGGACAATTTCCTCACTGATCGAGTCCCCCTCGGTAACTGTGTCAGCCACTTGACCATCGCCATCCGCACCACCAGCGAGCCATACAGTTAAGGTGGTTGCGGGGGTTTCCTCGTTGATTGGAGCGTCTTGCGTCGACACAATAACAAGGCCAGCGGTCCTGGTTGCGTGGTTGCCTTGTTTAGTCTTATCGCGCTGGTCTAGATTGCTAGAAACACTGCGGGTGCCTGTGCCAAAATTGATCAACAGCGTTTCGGATGCTTCTTCATCCTGATCAGACTCGATTCCCAGATCAATGGTTGCAACTTGCGTACCTGCGTTGTTAAATTCCACCGCCGGCTGATCAGTGCTGTGGGGTGCCGCAGTCAACAGGGCAACGCCTGTGTTGATGTCAGATCCTGGCGCAAGCGCAATGCTGTAGTCCGCTGCTGAAACACCAGAACCGCTAATTGCCAGCGGTACTGTCACCAATTCGCCGTTCGCTAAGGGTCGCGACAAGGTGATGGTAAATTGTGCGCTCGATCCTTCTGTAATGGGCGTGCTGAAATTGTGTGCAAGCGTCACCGTGGTCGGATCATTGTCAATCAGGACAACATCCACATCAGGTACTGTCACCCTTTCATAGCCGCTTGTGGCGGTGGCGATTGCCGTATGTGTGATCGTCGCGCGCAAATCTTCGACATCATCATTATTTTCGAGCGCCTTGACTGTCACCTGTTGCGGGGTATTCCAGCTATTGTTCTCAAATGTCAGACTGGCTGTGGCGGTGAACGTACCATCACTTTTGACTTGAATACCGGGTGAACCATGAATCGTGACCTCAACAGATCCGTTTGCCAGTGGCTGGCTGGCGAGGCTGATTTCATACGTTTCGGTTGATCCGCCTTCAATGAGCGTCAGCTCGGTTTTTGAGATGAGAATGCCCGCGAAATCATTGTCTTCAATATCAACAAAGTTAGTCTGCTGTGCAATTACGTTGGTACCCGGTTTGGAGCTTTCCACGGACTCCAGGTCAAGGTTGCTGACCACTTTACCAGCTGTCAGAGTTAGGCGCTCGGAGGCGCCCTCCTTTTCTCCATCATCCAAAGCGCGCACTTGTAGTGTTGCAATTTGCGCGCCGCCTTTGAGAATGACAGCAGGTTCTGCCGCTGTATAAGGGCTTGTCGTTTGATCAAGCGTTACGCCCGTATTCAGGTTGCTGGCACTTGCAAGTGATATCTCGTAATCGGACGCTGAGACATCTCCCGTTACCTGAACAGGGACGATCACCTCCTCAGACCCAACCAGTGCGCGTGACAGCGCTACAGTGAATGTCGCGGCTTGTCCTTCAATGATTGGTCCGGAATCCGTGCGCGTCACAATCACATCAGTGGGATCGTTGTCTCTAACAATGACTGTTCTGGCTGTGCCAAAATAATGAAATAATTTGTAGTGATTACTTGCCAGCAGATTGACAGAAAAAGTCCCATTGGGTTGATCAATTTGGTCATCTTCTGTCTGCACTGTATAGGGGTTGGGATCGGCAGTGCTGTTACCGGATTGCGTTCCGCCTTGCCCAGTGAACGTGACCGTCTTGTCGTCGCCAATCTCGTTTTTTGCAACACGACCAGCAATCTGACTGACCATTAACCGCGCAACCAGCTTTTCGCCACTGCCAAGTACCGGCTGACCCGTGCCAGGCACTGCATGCTCGCCAATCCTGAAGTCCACTGCGTCACCTTCCGTCGCGATTCTAATCAGATCACGGATACCAGCGTCATTGAACTTCAGCGTTATTTTGGCAACAGAGTCATTGTCGTTAATGGTGATTGATGCACGGCCAGCCGCAATTGTTCCCACAGTACCCGACGTCTGACCACCCGCAAGATCGAGATTACTCGTAACTGCATGCTCACCGGTGCCAAATGCAACGTCAACTGTCTCTTGCCCTTCACCCGTATTACCATCATCGATGACTTCAACACTTAGCGTCGCAATTTGAACAACATCAGTTACATGCCCGTCGAAAACCAATTTCAGCGGTTCATTGTTGGTTGGCGGCTTTACAGTTACCCCATTGCCAGGGCTATCAGCCAACACGCGGTAATCGGATGTCAGCTGGGCAGTACCACTGAACACCAAAGGTACGGTAACCTGTTCTCCATCAAGCAGACGTCGCGAAAGTTCTACCTGAATGTTTGTCGTTGAGTTGCTATCCCCTTCGGTCACTGTCGCTGATCCCGACAGTGTTACAGTTGTTGGATCGCTGTCCGCGATGATAACGATCGCCTGATTACCCGGCGCCGGTGTTCCAGCATGATTGAGTTTACGCAGTCTCACAAGGAACTTCAGATTCGGGGTATCCTGGGGAACATCGACTGTCTGGATGGCAACCTGGCGTGATATTTCGTCAGGATCGAAAACGATTGTTCCTGTGGAGGGTTCAAAATTTGCGCTCGCCACCGCAGAGACGGGATTGGTTTGCGCGGTGCGCCATTCCACCTTTGCAGGCAGCTCAGTCAAACCATCTTTGCTAAATGTCAAAACCGCGGCATCACCTTCGCGCACTGTTGTTTGAGATACACTGACTTTCGGTGGACCACTATCAGCAATCCCGCCCACAGCAACATAGGCTACCGGATCAATACCGGCGCCTTGTGCTGCAGTAATTCGCACACTCAATCGGTGGTTATCGCCTTCGTAGATTTTGTCACTAAGCGTTAGAATGTGGATACTCTTGACTCGCTCACCGTGATTGAAATTCACAAAAGCACCAGCACGGGCGGAAACATAATCCTCTCCGGCAACCGCGATCGAATAGTCCGGATCAGAACTCACCCCACGCCCGTCTTCTGTTGCATAGAAGACTTTTACGCCACCCTGAGGTGCCGGTGCCGAAAGTTGAAAGGTAAATTTCATGCGCCCGGCTTCAGGCACCCGCCGAAGCCTGGGTGTGTCAAGCCTTACACTGGCAAATATCGTTTCAGGTGCCGTGATGATTCCAGTCGCTTCGGCATTTGCGATCTGTGCCCCTTGGGGATTTGACAATCTGACCGTAAATGTTTCACCAGCATCATCCGTCGTGTCGGCAAGCGTTTTGACTACAGCAAACTTCTGAGTTTCACCGGTCCTGAAATTCAACACACCGGCTGACGATTCATAGTCTGCATCAGCAACGGCCGTATTGCCAGTTGTGCTCAAAGTCCGCCACGTGACCGATACCGTTTCATCCGCTGCCGGTGCCTTTGACAGCATGACTCGAAACTGCCCCACGGCACCTTCCGGTATGGCTGCATCTTCAATTGAAATGGTAAAATTGTCATCGACAATGGTGCCGACTGCTTCCCCGCCTGCAGCACCAATGACCGCATCGCGAACTGCCGTAATCTGAATCTCAAATGTTTCGTCAGGCTCTTCAATTAAGTCAGCATTGGTTGTTACCCGAATGGTTTTTGTATGCTCTGATACTTCGAAAACCAGTGTAGCTGACTGCTCGGAAGTGTAGTCTTTGCCGGCTTCAGCTGACAGGGGATTTGAATCAGCCGTCTGCCAGTTGAGTTCAGCAGGAAGTAGGGTTTCACCGGATCGGGTGACGGTAAATTCAATCGCCTCTTGTTCTTTGGCGCTGGCGGAGGAGACGGAGAATTCCGGAGTATCTGCAGCATCATCAATCCTCGCGATGACTGACTTTTGTGCCGCGTCAATGACGCTACCGCCGCTTGCAGAAAGCAGCACCAGCGTAAACTCGTGCGTTCCCTCATAGACCGAATCCTGCAAGGTTTGCACTTCCACTACGGCACTGGTACTTCCCTGTGCGATGGTGACAGATCCGTTTAACACGCCAGTATAGTCAGCGCCGGCAACGGCAACCCTGGGCAGCAATGGATCGGCATCAGAACTTCGACCATCAAACGTTGCATAATTAACCGTGACGCCACCGGCTGGTGCAGGTGCTGCCAGTTGAATGGTAAAGACAGCCTTGTCTCCCTCTGGTACGCCAGCTACAGCACTCGGACTGGATATGGAAATTAACTGTGCAGGCGGCGCCCTAATCGTTGCGACTCCTTGAGCGTCTGTAACACTGGCCCCGCGAACCTTGGCAAGGCGGACGATGAACGTCTCATCAGGGTCATTCACCTGGTCGGCGATGGTCGGAATCTCGATATACTTTTCCGTCTCGCCGCTTGCAAATGTGATGGATCCGGAGGCTTTGACATAGTCTACACCGACTCTCGCTGAGACCGGTCGCTTATTGGCGGTTGCCCAGTTGGCAGTTACCGGCTGTGAAGCAGTTCCAGACAGAACCACGCGCATTCGCAAAAGTCCGCCTTCGGGCACCGCTCCATCTTCGATTGAAATCACGATCTCATCATCATCAATCGTGGCAGACGAAACCGATTTTGTCGCATCGATCACAGCATTGATTGCGTTAAGCAAAGCAACGGAAAAAGTCTCTTTTGCTTCCGTCACTGGATCATCAATTGTCGGTACACTGACTGTTTTGGAAGTCTCTGACGGATTAAATTTGACAGTTGTCGGTGCGATTGCAATGTAATCCTTGCCTGCTTCAGCCGACCGCGGTACAGAATCCCCAGTCATCCATTGAACTGATGCTTCTACTACTGTATCGCCGGTTTTCGTTACCACAACATCAATCGAACTGCCTTCTACGTTAGCACCGGAATCAATTGCAAAGGCTGGCAGATCTGCGGCATCATCCAGCATGACTGCCACGCTTTGCGAACTCGCATCGATACTCGCGCCGGTTGCCGACACCAATCGGGCAGTCAACCAGTGCGGCCCTTCATATACGCTATCGTCAATGGTCTGAATCCATATTGATTTTTTCTGCTCACCAGGCAAAAATGACACAACTGCATTGGATTGCGCTGCAAAATCTTCACCACCAACCGCGATGGCATAGAAGGGGTCAGTACCGACTTCGCGACCATCTGCAGTCTCCCAGTTGACTGTAACGCCACTTTGCGGCGCGGGTTGTGTCAGCTCCACTGCAAATTCAATGGCATCGCCTTCGTTCCAGGCTGCATTGGACACCGATGTAATCTTGACGAAACGCGCCGGCTGCACGCCAATTGTTCCGGTGGCGATATCTCGATCAAGACTCGCGCCTTGTGCCGCAGTCAATTTAACAACAAATGTTTCGCCAGCATCAACATCGGCATCAGCAAGCGTCACGACTTCAATTGACTTTTCAGTTTCTCCGGCTTGAAACGTCACCGTCCCACTTGTGGCAAGATAGTCGCTGCCCGCCAACGCAGATGCAGGATTCTCATCTGCAGTACTCCAATTCACTGTTACTGGATCTTGCGACGCCTGATCGAGTGTAATCACAAAAATTGCTTTCTCGCCTTCTGCGACGCCAGCATCAGCCACAGACACTGCTGGCAGTAATATGCCTGTGTCTGCCAGTGTAACTTGTCGCATCGCCTGGTCAGAATGCAAGTGAACGGACTTCACACCTCCGCCCAGCGGCCTGCCTTCCTGGTCCCTGGTTGTATACGCGGACGAATCCGGCAGCGAAACTGTAATTGTTTCGCTCACCTGGTCCCCATCCGGTAACGCATACATGCGAATCTCAGCAGTTGCCCGATTCGTCAGTTTTCCGTGGGACGCATACTCTACGTGTGACAATGGCGTCCCAGCGGAAGTCAAATGACTTCCTGTAAAAGTCAGCAAACCGGTTTCGGTATCAAGTGACAGGCCGGATTGTGCTTCAAGGCTAAGCCGGAAATCCTTATTGAGCACACCACCAGAAAATCGCAGCGGTATATTGATCTGTTCTCCAGTCACTAACGAACGGAGTGCCTGGTCAGTCGTTTGCCCGTTTTTGCTCAGTCTCACGCGAATCTTTACGAAACTTTCAGCATCGCCTTCCTTTGCACGTCGAGTTGTATCCGGAATGTCCAGGATGACATGTGTCGGGTCATCGTCCTCGAAACGGGCAGTCACCACCTGCCCACCAAACGCCCCCTTTGCTTTGCTGTTGACAGCATCGGTCGGATCAACATCAAAAAAGACGAAGCTGCGATATTCTGTCGGCTCATCAATATTGTCCTGGGTACAAACAGTTCCGAAAGTGAGTCGGTGACGATACTTGTTCGCTTTTATCAAGGCGGTGTCGTAATTACCACCAGCAAAATCCTGGTTGCCGATATAGTCTGTATAGATCGGGTTGATGCCACCTCGAGAGTAGGTGCCACAACCAGTGCTTGCGGACACACTGGCGACTTGTTTGCCCTGCATGCCAATCCCGTTATCCTGACGAGGCTCATTTTGTGGGCCAATAAATTCCTGAGAAATAACGAGATCTGATGACCCAGGACTGCCGCTGATGTCAAGGATCAGTCGACCTTCGGCCTCACTACCGATGGCCGACAGCAACTTCAATCCATTCGCCTGCCTGTCATCATCAAGTATCGTACCTGTTGCCAACTCATCACCTGGTTTCAAATACACAGAATCCGTGGGCTCGATCAATACTGTAAAGGTCTCATCTGATTCCGCAATTTCATCGTCAATTGTGGACAAGGTCACCGTCTTTTTTGATTGGTCAGGCGTCATTGTCAATTCAAGATTTACCGCGTTATAGTCGGTACCGGCTACGGCTGATTCCGGAGTAGCAGGCTGTGAGCGAATATTCAAAGCGATCGGATCGCGGTGCGAGCCAGTCTTTTCGATGACAAACTCCATAATGTTGCCTTCCGTTACGATTGCATCCGAAATCTTAACATGGGGCTTGTCTGTATCATCGCTCAGCGCCGCGCTCGCCTCACTGGTAGTGCCGTCAATGACCGCATTTACTGCAGACAGCAGGCGTATTCGAAAATACTGGGTGCCTTCGAACACATCATCGTCAAGCGTTTTGATTCGCACAACACCCTGGGAGTTCCCCGCAGGTATAAAAGCCATTGCACCTGCAACGGCTGCCACATAGTCTTCGCCGGCACGCGCGATAGTTGCCAAAGGTTCTGATGCTACATTGCGGCCGTCAAGCGTTTCGTACGCCACCGACACACCGCCTGCTGGCGCCGGCTGCGATAGCGTTAACGTAAAGGGTATTTCCTCGCCTTCAAGCAATTCGGCTGAACCAGGGGCTGGCGCGGTAACGGCAACGATACGGGTTGTTGCGGGTGCAGCTATCGTGCCGGTTGCGACCTGGGCTCCGAAATAAGCGGGGTCAGCATCGCTTAAGGAAACTGTAAAAGTCTCGCCCGGATCATTCACCGAGTCAATAAAAGTCGGTACTTCAATGTATTTTTCAGTTTCAAGTGCGCGAAACACCAGCTGCCCACTCGCTGCTTGATAATCCTTGTCTGCGATTGCAGTGTCACTGGATTGCGAAGATGTGACCCAGTTCACCGACACCGTATCGGTGCCAGTTGCAGCTTTCGATAATGTTACCCGGAAACGGACCGGCTCGCCTTCAAATGCGGTTGCACTGGCGATGGCAACCTGCTGCCTGTGAGTGCCATCATCAATTTCAATTTTGGCGAAACGATCGTCTGACGCGCTAACCGCAGCGCCAGAAAATCCTGAAGACTGAATTGTGGTACCCGACGGCGCACCTTGTTGCGAACCTGGAATACCCACATAAATTTCTTCAATACCCTCTACCCGACCATCATCCAGGGTTGTGATTTTCAGAGCCAAAGTTCCGGCAGAAGGACCGGTAAAGACAACCATGGGTACAGCGCTTGACCAATTGCTCACCTGCACGCCAGGCGGCAACGGATTTGGCAACTCGACAAAGTAATCGGGCGTATTCTGGGTGCCGGTTTTAAGGCGTACTTGACAGGCGGCCAAGTTCACCTGCAGACATCGAATTGCAGCACCACCAAAGCCCACAGGTACAGTTACGCTTTCACCTACAGTCAGCGAACGATTCAGCGAAAGCGGTACTGTGATCTGGTCTGTACGTTCAGTTGCAACCACACCTCTGCCGCGTTGCTCATCGGTGCCAATTCTTACGTACGTTGGATCGTCATCGACGATGACCACTGTTGCCTGTCCAAAAACAGGATCAATTGTTGCTTCTGAAGTAACATCAGTCAATTTCAGAAGAAATATTTCGTTCAATTCATCGGTCGTATCCTGAATTGTCGCAATGGCGACAGCCTTGGTTACCGTTTGCGTATCACTTGCCTCAAAAGTGACTGTCGTCGTAGTCTCCTCAAAGTCGCTTTGCTGTGCAGCTTCGGCCACATCTTCTACCAAAAGCGTTTTCAATTCAACCGTCGTATCGTATCTCGTCGCGCCGTCGCGAACAATCGAAACAACGGCTGGAGAAGGGTGTGCGTCAAATTATTGGCAATTTTACGAATTGTCGGCTCTCGTGTACCAATAATCGTCAAATCGATTACTGATGACGCTGGCGCGCAGTGCCGCAATTTTGTTGGCTCCCGCTTCACTCCAATGCATCCCACCGCGCTTTAACCGAGTCCCAATGACATTTTTACAACCCGCCTCGACCACTGCACTTGATACACTAAGCCCCTGGGCGCGAAACCCAGCATAACGCATCCGCTCGCGGTTGCGGTCAAAATAACCAATGGCCACACCAACGTCGGCATGCTTGGTTGAAAACGATCTCAGGCGCGCAATGAGTTGTTCAATCTCACCAGCCCTGAGAATCTCAACGGTCGTTTCAGCCCACTGCTTACCCGTATCAGTGTCTTTGCCATAGATGAGTTTCGACAGCTCCCAAACTTTTTCTTTGGCATGATAAACATCGAGTATCTGAATGGCATCGGGAAACAATTCTGAAAAACACTGCCAAATCCAGCGCGCCCCGTCACCGAGTACAACCTGAGTGTCGGCATCATAAAACCCCCTTCTTAAGGCCTCTCGCTCCACCCGTTGCACAAACGGCGCCAACTGTTTGTCCACATCAGCAGTGTGCGCAGTTTCAATCGCAGCGGTGTAGGTCACCGAGGTTTTTGCAGTACGCGCATGACCGTGTTCATCATACTGGTCACACCACCAAGCAGCCGCGACCTTCATCTCCCGGGTCTTGGCACTGCCGTCGGCCTGTTTGCCTTTGATACCTGCGGTTGCTGAACTGATCATCGGTACCCCGGTCCCATCAACACCCAGGTACATGGTCGTTGCCGCCGGGGATTCAAGTTCAGTATCGTGGCGTTCATGATCACTTAGCTGTTCACCCAAGCGCTCTGCAGTGCGTTCCACCTGCTTGGTGCTGACTGTGACGCCAGCCAACTCGTGCAATAGAACCTGCGATTGCGCAAAACTTTCCCGGGCCGCACTTTGACCGATCATGCGAACCACCCCAGGTGATAGCGCACTTGAATCCAGCCCCATGGCCTGGTCTTTAGGGAAAAACCCACTGTTGCAAGCGCGACAGTGGTAATACGCCCGTTGATATTCAATCAAACCGACAACCGTGGTGAGCCGTCGGCTTCGAGTGCCGCTGTAGTGCGCCATTGCACCACATTGACAGCGCTGTTGATTGGTCTGGTGATCCGAGGTGTCGGCGTTCAAAAACACCTCAAGTACCGATGCAGCAAATGCCATCGTCTTGGCTTTGATGGCACATTCAACCGCATCGAAGTCAACGCACCGGGAAAAATCCTGACCACTGAGCAGCGCCACAATCTCCTGTTCAACTTCAGCTGCGAAGGTTTGTTTGAACGGGTTTGGTGTCGTGTTTTTTTTTACGCTTCGATTGCAGCTTTAAATCACACAGCGATTCACTGACTTCGGTCAACTCGTGCACCAGTTCCCGGAACCGTTGGTATTCGTCGACTTGTTGACCGGTGAGTTCTACCGCATTATGGGGGATGCGACGGGTGATGGTTTTCTGTTTGACTTTGCGCGACAGTTGCCAACCGGGGTGGCCGGGGTCGTCGGGGCGGGCGCAGTGGCAGTTGGGATTGCCGCATTGGCGGTAAACTTTGAGTAAATTACCGGGTCGGAAGTCTGTTATTTTGCTGATTTGAGCCAGCAGGGCTTCGCGTTTGGCTTTCAGTAGTTTGATGGTGTCCATGGGTAATGGGTATTATAGTGGCACTATGACAGTATTATATACTACCAGATATAAGGCAAAAATATATAGATTTCATACGCTAATTGAGTTGCTGCCAAAATTCTGACGCACACCCGCTGGAGAACCTTCCTGAGTTCTTGCAGATTTGACACGCAATACTGGTTTTTGATCCTCGTCATCAATAATAAACGCTCGTGCAGTCTTCCAGGGCCCTTCGGCAAGCACAGCACTGCCAGATACACTAAGCAGTGAAACACGCAGCCAGACAGGCCCGTCGTAAACACCATTCGCCAGTATTTGATTTTCAATGACCGAAACATTTCGTGTACTACCTTCTGCAAATCGACCGAAAAACACTTGATGATTTAAATCCACAAAGTGCTCGCCTTTTTTTGCGTGGCGAAGATTTCGCAACTCAGGCAGGCTTTCTTCTGCTGTTCCATAGGGCTGCTGAGGTTTGAAAAAGAATTTCAAACCACCTTTCGGGGCAGGTTGCGACAGACGAAAATCCAGTACCATCGACCCGTCTTCCTTTATCCGAACTGGTTTGTGACCATCATGAATATAAACTTCGATGCGATCGCTATTGATTATTCGAACCTGGCCATCACCGACTCGAACGCCTGCAGCTCCACCATGAAGCCCACTTGGAACAAGAAGAGGCGGTTGGCCCACTGTCGCTGATGACGGTATACTGAGAACTCCAGTCGTGTGCTCAATATTCTCGTCAGAAACGCTCAACTCAAACTGTGCAGTCTGTGACGTATTTTTTGATCCCGTAAATGTCAGTACGATTGGATCCTGTCCGATTGCTTTTACACCTCGAACTTTTTGATTCGGCTGATGACCGTTGACTCGATACTTCCAAGTTACACCGTCAGCCGGAAGTTCAAAAAATACCGGGACTGTCAAAGTCTCACCCGCCACCAGTGGACGCCCGGTATCAATAGAAAAAACCTTGGTCCAGCCAGAATCAGTGTTCTCGGTTATCTCCTTATTGTGTACTTCCAACGTAACCTTGGTGGGGTCGTTATCAATCAGCACCAACTCAAGGTCTTGAACCTTTACCCCGTCAAAATATGGAGTGGCGCCAGATTGACTCACTGTATGGGTCACCGACACCTTGTGTTTTGGGCTATCGATTGAATCATCCTTATATCGAAGGGTAATGGTATGGGCGGTTTTACCGTCGGCCGGGGTCATAGTTACAGTCCTTTCCGATGCCCAAGTACCGCTACCGTTGCGAGGAGAGAGTATTTCGACTTTGTCGGCGACGCGTACAGTAACGGTCACATCCGAATCCGGGGCACGATTCGGTGCGATTGTGTAAGTCGCCACATTGCCGCCCTCTACCATAATCAGCTCTGATTTAGAAATTTCGATCGCAGATTCTGAGGGCAAGATCGCGCTCGGATCAATGTTGACAGTGATTGAGCCATTACTCGGCAAAACACCTGCTGCAGAGTAAGTCTTAGCCGACGCTTCATTAAAGTTGCTCAACACCTGACCGAGACTGATCTGAACAGATTCGCGCTGTTCCGTCAAATCGTTATCGCGGGCTGCCTGGAATTTGAACAGCAGTTCTGATCCGCAGTTGCCTGCATTCGTATGTCCACTGTTAACTTCAAGAAGGTAGCCGTACGATTCTCTGGTCAGCTGTCCCACATTACTCGCGAAGCAATCTCCTATTCCACTGATCTGATAATCGTCTGCCGTAACACCTGCTCCAGAGGTAACAAGAATTTTTGCCTGGTACATCAGGTGTTGATCAAAATAGGGATACCCTCCTTTATCCAGGTTGAGCTTGAAGTACGCACAACTGTCCGTTGAGTTGCTGTCATCACTATCGCACGTGGTGCTTTCAACAACTAAACCTGCCCCCGCGATTGCAAGGCTGATTGGTGTTGGTACAACATCTTTGACGATTACTCTGGCAATATCAGCATCCGAATCATCCGTCCGGTACCCAGCCGCGGGAAAAACCTTCAGTTGCACAAGTGCAGATTGCGCATCGACACCAACCTGGGTAACAGGGATGTCCAGTTTGACTGAACTGGAACCCTTCGGCAAAACAATTGAGTGGCTTCGTCCAGTACTCTGTGTCGCAATCGGCATGCCTCCAAAGTGCTGTGGAAATCCGAAATTTTGCAGCGCAGGCGGGTAGGGATCCTGATGATTCTCGACCTGATCGACCTGAACGCCATACTTGATTACTGTGTCTGCCAGCACCGGTGCATCGGCATTGAAAACAAACGACACCGACGCACCAGCAATTCGTTCAATCACATCGTCCTGAGCTTCCACAAAGACCGATCGAATTGTAGAAGGATCCGGCTCAGGGATCAGTGTTTGATCGTAGAGGTCAATCGCTGCGATACCTGATGCAACCGGGTCGACACTGAGATTGCTTGTTAACCCATTATCAGCAACCGTTACTTCCAGGGCCACGGGATTAACTCCGGATACGGCACTGTCGTTGGCAGTTACCACGAGCGTTGCTGCTTCAGAGCCAGCTGCGGAAAACGTCACTGCAGGTTTCGAGGTGCTCCAGGGACTGGCGGTGACGAGTGTGACACCTGTATTAATGCCATTGCCTTGCTTCAGTGCAATCGACCAGCTATTCGCCGGCAGTCCATTCACCGCAACGGGGACAGTGATTTGTTCATCGACTTCGACAATTTGTCTGACATTTTGTATTTCTTGTATATGCGCCATTTTCGCCAACGGCCGATCAAGTGTGACCGTAACTTCAACTGGCTGTGTCTCATAACCAGGTTCGATTCCGGGGCGAGAAAACGTCACACCGAGCGGATCGTCATCCTTTACGAGAACCAAGGCAGACGTCGATTCATCAGACAGACTGTAATTTGGCAGGTCTAGCAAGTCTACCTTCAAGACCCCATCTGGTTCACTCACAGCATCATTGTTGGGCGCAACCAAAAAGGAACCCGCATATTGGGTGCGTTCTTCTGGTTCAGACTGTGGTGTACCTGAAATTCTTACGTGATTGCGGCCAAGAACTTCAGGTGCAATGCTGCCCCCAATACTCTGAGTCACGTCGTAAGCAACCTCGTGATCCGCATTAAGCGTGCCTGGCGCCGATCCACTGATCGAGAAAGTTTCGCTTTGCCCTTCAGTGATCGTTCTTAGAGTTTCTCCCACAATCTGTACTTCAGAAGGGTTCGCAGCAACACTGTCATCGTCCTTGATTGAGAACGTGAAGACGAATGACCCATCTGTTGTTGTGGCAGAGTTGCTTGTGGTTACACCGCCGTTATGAAATCCGTTGAAGTGATCCAGATTGCTCGAAACTGTTCGAGGGGCAGATCCAAAATCGATCAACAGATACTCAAAATTGCCAACCCCCGTCTTGCTATATCCTTCAGACAAATTATCATCATTGACAGACAACTCCAAATTGGCGACCTGCGCGTGCGGGCCATTAAATACCACAGCCGGTGAGGCGGCACTGTGCTGAGAAGTGGTGTCCAGCGTAACACCTTGATTTAAAGATCCACCCTGTTGCAGCGAAATGGTGTAGTCGTCACCGCTGATGCCAGTACCGCTCACAGCAAGTGGTACGATGACTGTCTCACCTGCCTTTAAGGCCTTGCTCAGGGTCAGCTTTATTGCACCGGTATTCAAGTTTACGCTGTTGACTGCTTCTGCCAACTGATAGTTTGCACTGTTGACGTATTCGAGCTTCAAGTCGGTCGCATCGTTATCGACCAAAGCTACAGTGGCAGTGGTCGAAGCACCCAACACGCTGGCCGTCGTCGTAGTCAGCTCAATCCCAAACGTTTCAACCGATTCATCCTCTGAGTCGTCACTGATCGTTAACGGGACTGACTTTTCTGTTTCATACGCCGCGAAAGTCACCACTTCGCCGGATTGTTCAACATAGTCAACATTCGCGATGGCTGATTCCGGGGTCGAAGCCACAGTATTCCACGAAACGCTTGCCGGAAAATTGGTGGCACCAGTCTTGGTGATAACAAAGGAATTAAGCGCTGCTCCTTCACGTACATTAGTATCGGAAACTGAAAATTGAGGCAGGTCATTTTCATCCGAAATTTCCACTGATGCCAAAGGTGATGTCGCGTCGATGCCAGCACCTGTCGCTGACACCAGCTGCACTGTGAACCAGTGTCCACGCTCATATTCCTGATCATCGATTACCGGAATTGAAATCGTACCGCGAGTATCGCCTTCAGCAATCAAAACTGATGCCCCGGAACTCGCAGGTGTGTAGTCATCGCCGGCGATTGCGACCTGAACCGGCAGATCACCACTTCGAGAGCGACCATCAAGTGTCTCATAAGCGATTGTTGCACCACCAGCACCGGCTGGTGCACTGAGGCTAATCACAAACTCAGCATTGCTGCCTTCTGTGACGGGTGCCGCAGGTGCTGAAATTCCGGCAAGCCGCGCGGCTGGCGCGCCGATTAACCCAGCTGCCGTTGAATCTGCAATCACCGCACCCGCCGCGTCTGACAGGGTTACGGTGAAAGACTCACCAATATCGTCAACTGAGTCTGAGTGCGTAGCGATGCGGATAAATTGCTCAGTTTCCCCAGACTGAAAAGTGAGTGTTCCTGTTGCGGTGTCAAAGTCACTCCCTTCGGTCGCGGTATCAGTTCCAACACTGGCTGCTCTCCAGTTCACTGTGACGGGTGCTGAGTCGAGCCATGGATATTCTTCGGTCAGCGAAACTTTAAACACTGCAGGTGATCCTTCAGTAGTGACAGCATCCGCGATCGTCAATCCACGTTCATCATTCAGTATCGTAACGATGATTGATGAAGGTGTATCTGGCTCGAGTGTTGCAGCGCCCGCACCGAAGATATTGAAAGCAAATGTTCGGTCAGGCTCATAATCATCATTGTCCAGCGTTGCAATTCGTATGGTCTTGGTCGTTTCTCCAGGTCCAAGTCTTGTCGATGCGTAGCTGAACGGAAGATAATCCTTACCCGCTACTGCAGAAACGGGGGTTGTATCTGCAGTTTGCCAGACCAAAACCGAGCTTATGTCGGGATCACCAACTTTGGTTACCGTGAATTCAACGTCATCGCCTTCGACTGCAGATGCTGTTCCGGCAATCTTTAGGACAGGAAAAGGGTCAGTATCGTAGATTGTTACAGAACTAGGGACCCATTTCTGATTGACAACTGTATATCCCGTCACCGACTTTAAAATCAAACGTACTGCGGTATCGCGATTATGTTTCCCAGGTTCGACGCGCACAGTTTGTATCTGGATGCTGCCTTGCGTTTGTCCTTCAGGGATAACGATTGAGGAATCAGGCGCAGGCTTTTTGAAATGAGCAGAACTGCTTGTACGATAGCCTAGAACTGGATCAATTCCAATAGCGTCATAGAGAACTGTCGCCCCGCCTGCAGGCGCTGGCTCAGAAAGAATAATCGTGAAATTAATTGGCTCACCACCGGCACTTGGGTTTTTCTGGCCTTTAGCACGAACCACGTGAGCAATGCGCGTCGGTGGTGCCAGAATGGTACCAACGGCGCTTGACTTGCCAAGTTTTGTAGCGGGTGAGTTTATATTGGATGAACCCTTTGCCTCTACCTCAAGGAGTCTGATAACGACTTTTTCGCCAGCATCGTCTTGTCCGTCCAAAAGCAAGGGAATTTCAATATACTTCTCGAACCGTTGTCCTTGTTGAGACGCTATTTCGTCACTGGTTATCTCCAGTCTGTTTCTACGATAAAGAGCGGCTCCAGTAAAGTCAGAGTCTGCTGTTGCAGTTGTCAGCTGCGAGTCCAGCATCCAGCGTATTGTTTCATGCACGTTTTGTGAACTTCTGTACGGCTGGGAACGTACCACTCGAAAACGCAATACTTCGCCTTCAGGTGCGGATGCATCTTCGATTGAAAAACTCGCATCATCATCAACAATCGTACCCGACACTGTTGCAAGCGCCGGATCGAGAACCGCATTCAATCCTGTTTTCAAAATGACCTGGACGTTTTCGTCGCCTTCATCAACATCGTCTTGAGTGGTCTTGACCACTATTTGTTTGCTGGTCTCAGAAGGCCCAAAGATCACTTGCTGCGACGCTACTGAAGCATAGTCCACGTTCGCCGTCGCGGAATCAACTGATGCATCAGCCGTAGACCAAAATACCGATGAATCCTGCAGGGTTTCACCTGTTTTGGTCAGGGTAAATTCCAATTCATTGCCTTCCAATGCACTGGTTGCAGCGATTGAAAATTTCGGCAAATCTTCTGAGTCATCGATTGCGACGGCTACACTCGACGCACTCGCATCAAGCCCGCCTCCGTCTGCAGAAAGCAATTTCACCGTAAACCAATGCGGTCCTTCAAACACCTTGTCAGGTGTTGTCTGTACCAATATTCTTGCGCTTGATTGTCCAGGTATAACCGTAACTTTACCACCGTTCACTGCGTTGTAGTCTTCACCAGCTCGCGCAATTTCGTACAGGTTATCACCACTGATGCCTCGGCCATCTTGTGTCTTCCAGAATACTTCCATGCCGCTCGACGGGGCAGGTTGCGTTAAACGGACTTCAAACTCTATCCTGCCGCCTTCGCGCCTGTTTGCATCTGATACCAAAAATACCTGAGCGAGATGCTCTTTAGGGACAGTAATCGACCCAATGCCAGTTGCATCGCCAAGATTAGCGCCAGTCGCTCCCGTGAGCGTAACAGTAAAAGTCTCTTCTTGCTCTTCATTCGAATCACTCAGTGTCACGATATCGAATGTCTTTCGGACTTCACCGACCGCGAATGTCAGCGTTCCACTTGCTGTTTGGTAATCTGCACCGGCAGTTGCGCGATCGTTTTCGGCACCGTGGGCACTCCAGCGAACTGACACCTTATTTTGCTGCGGCTGATCGAGAGTAACCGCGAAAGTTGCCACTTCACCTTCTGCCACCGTCGTATCTGACACTGAAATGTTGCCATACGGTGACGTAATGCTCGGATCATCCTGAAGCGTAATTCTTCGCTCATCTACACTCGGCATACTTGCTTGCGCACCGCCGCCAAGTCCGATTGCCGTCATTGATGGCGTTCCCTGCGTGTCGGAATGTGGCAAAGCTATTGTTAAAACTTCGTCAACGGTGTTTGAATCCTTAAGCGCGCGCAGACGAAGTCGCGCGCGTGATCTATCCTTAATCGTTGCCGCGTTCTGTGGACGAACCGTACCCCTGCCGGTAAATGTGACGGTTTCGCTGGTTGAATCAAAACTGATACCAGAGTTCCCCTTGGCTGGTCCGGTTCCAGAGAAATTCATTAATTTAAGGGTATAGTCCTGACCCAGTTGACCTCCGGTTATCTGCAACGGAATCACCAACTGCTCACCTTGCAGAAGTGGACGTCTATCGGCAAGCGCGCTGGAGCTGCCTAAATCTATCCAAAAGTCAGTGTATCCCTGATTGCGAGTAGCGCCTGAATTTCCCTCAATGGCCCGGGCATTGCTGTCTTGTAATTGCAGAATGACACTCGTTGGATCATTGTCTTCAATAAGCACCTCAACACTTTGTCTAAACCGCTTGCCACGGTTGCCCATAGGAATGTGGGGGTAACGCAGATCCACAAACTCAAGAACCCGATACTCTGTCGGTTCATCCAAATTGCCGTCTGAACAGACTTCTCCGAAGGTGACTCTGTGTCGCTTCTTGCCTGCTAACAAGACGGCTTTCGTATGCGGGCCCTTGTTTGAGCTGAAGTTTCCCTTGATTGCCAAATCTTCATTGTTAGGACTACAAGATTCGACAACGTCAAAGTTCGGCTTGCCGTCAACTGCTTCCGGTTGTCGATTCGGGTCAAGTGGTTGGCGCGCGCTCCCTTTACGCGGCTGTGCAATCACCATATTCGCATTCCCAGGATCCCCGACGACATCAAGTATCAACGTCCCCGTTTTTTCATCGCCCAGTGCTGAAATGATTCTTATGTTCGGGGAGTCTTTATCATCATCGAGTATCGTCCCGGTTGCTTTGCCCTGATCCGGAGCGACGCGCGCGCCGAGTCCCGGGTGCAACCACACTTCAAAGGTTTCGTCCTCCTCAATAATCTGATCGTCAAACGTATCGATCACAATTTCCCAGCTATTGTCCGGTGATGCAGACAATGTTCTTGTTTGCACATCTACGGTTGACGAATCACGATAGTCTCGGTCGTTGCCGACGCCTTTCGCAGTCAGTGAAGTCGTATGCCATACAACGGTCGGCGCCCCGGTTGCATCGCCTTGCATTGTCACTTTGAACTTGATGGGCTCACCTTCAATCACCGTGCTGTTCTGGGTGGTCGAAATCGAATACACCGGCATCTCGCCTGCATCATCTTCAAGGGAAACGACCACCAAGTTTGCCGCCGCGCTAATAACCGAATCTGTTGCTGCTACCAGTTGCACTGTAAAGTAATGTAAAGGTTCATCTTCATCGTCACCGAGTGTGCGGATCGAAAACTCGCTCTCACTTTGGCCTGCAGGAATAAAAAGCGATGTGCCTTGCAAAGGTGCAAGATAGTCTTCACCGGCACGAGCAATTTGGTCAGCAGCATCACTCGTCAAGCCACGTCCATCGACTGTTTTGTAGTGTACCGTGACACCTCCGGATGGTGCCGCTTGAGACAGGCGTACCGAAAACGAGACAGGCGAGCCCTCCGTTAGCGAGTTGCTGCCCGAACTGGAAGAAGTGATCGACGCGACTCGCTGGTTAGCAGGCGCTTCAATTGTCCCTTGCGCAACACCACTATCCAGCAACACCGGCCCATCACGCTCAACAGATAGTGAAACCGTAAAAGTCTCACCCTCATCTTGCAAGTCATCTAAAAAGGTAGAAATCTCAATGGTTTTTTCCGTCTCACCAGCGCGAAAAACAACGGTACCACTTTCTTGACGGTAATCTTGATTTGGGGCAGCAGTATCTGCAGCTTCTGAGGTCACAGTCCAAGCCACCTGCACCGAGCTGTCCCCGACAAGTGGGCGAGATAATTTTGCTACAAATTCAACAGCTTGACCCTCAGGACCTGAGGCATCCTCAATGGTCAGACGCGGTGTCTGTTCATCGTTGGTGATGGTAACCGTGGTACTGAACTCAATATCGGCTCCGCCAGACTGTTTAAGAGCTACGCCATCGTCGGAATCGAAGCCTTCGAACCTAATCTGCTGTTTAACATTCGATTCTGCCTGAGGCAATTGCAATGTAAATTGTTCTTCAGTTTCGCTTTCAAGAGAATCGGTCAAAGCCGTCACATGAATCGGTGCGCTCACCGCTGATGGGCCGGTAAATGTAATCGTCGGCGGATCGTGCGGCGAATGGCTCGACAACCGATCATAGTGGATGCCATCGGGTAAGTTTGCAGGTGCGCGCAACAGAAAATCTGTCGCAATTTCAGCTGAACCGGTTACACTGAGTGGTACCACCACCTTTTCCCCTGCGAACAAGGACCGACCGAGCTTTAATTCAACCAGTGCTGAATCACCTTCACCGATCGAGCGAGTAGCAGGCGTCAAAGAGAGCGTTGTCAGATCATCGTCCCGGATTGAAATGATTGCAGTACCTTTGCCGGGTTCGACGGCTGCATCTTTAACAGCCTCAATGCTGATAGTGAAGGTCTCGGTACGCTCATCGATGTCGTCCTCAGCAGTGATGACTTGAATTGATGTGTCAAACTCGTCGATATGGGAATCTCCATCGGGAACAGAGTTTACATTGTCATTATTGATCACAAAGGTGACCGGATCAATCGTGCTGTAATCGGTACCCGGTATAGCAGTTTGCGGATCAGAAGGTTGAGAGCTAAGCGTGATCTCCGATTGCACGTGGTCAGCAACCGCTACAGTACTGTTGCGATATACCTTGTAAGAAGCGATCGATTCACCTTCATCTAGTAAAACATCTCGCACTTCAAAAGTCGGCGTCGGGGAACTGTCCCTGATTTTGACAAATCTATAGATGTAACTCCAACAGTGAAAATTCTTCAATTCAATGCCGTAAGGATATCTTTGGTATTCCGGATCTGCAAGAAAGGGACAACGGTCGTTTTCATAAGCCCGTCTGACAACGCCTGTATTCGCTGAAATATCATCTTCAAGCCGGACAACAAAGTATTCATACCCTTCATAAACTGCGTCGTTTAAAACGCTTATTTCAATTCGTCCTGTTGTCTCACCCTCAGGTATCGTAATTTTCCGGCTTTTCAAGTGCGGAGTGAAATCTCGATTGTTGGGGTCGGTACGACCATTGGTCGGATTTTCCCCGAGAACATAGAAGGTATTAACCCCGTTATCAGACAAATCTGTAAACTCGTGTGGGTCGAGTGCCGAAAAGTAGACATCTGCCCCACCTTTTTTGGCTGGCGCACTTAATACAACTTCCAGGCTGGCGCTACCCCCCTCAGAAATATTCGGAATTGTTGTGGCATGGTGTTTAAATCTAACCAAGTTAAACTGTGCACTTGCATCGGATGGCCAAGTGGAAAACAACAAGGCACAAAAGAGGGTAACAGAGAAAGGAAGGGAGGTACTGCAACACCTCAACAGTCTTGCCAGTGAGTGGGTCAACTCAAGTCGGCAGAGATTGTCACGCCGTAAAAAACACAAAAGCCTCACCACAATAGCCAATCTTGAATTGACTAAGAATTCGTCTGCATCGAAGTTTTGCAGGCTTTTTTTGAACGCGATCGATCGCATATGTCTGAAGATAGCCATAGACGGCCCTCCTAGGCCAAACGCCCAGGTTGACTAATTTAAAAATCGATTTTTGTTCTACTACTATTGCTTGTAGTATTTGAGATTCAGTGAGGCTATGTAGATGGGTATTGGTCTACCGGACTGAGAGATTTCATATCTCTTGGATTGGTAGGGTTGGTCATAATTGTCAATATATGATTGCACTTGCGATTTAGTAAACTTCATCCTTCCTTACGCTAGCTATCGTTGTTAATAGTCAAACATTCTTTGTTCTCGTAGCTTTTAGCTGGACGGAAATTATAGTGATTAAAAATTTCTTGTGTCAAGTTTTGGGGAATAATCCAGTCATACCAATTTTGGCCAACACTCATGATCTCGGTTCCGTTAGTGTGATGAAAGGTATCGCCATAAAAGCGTCATTTCCAACCGAAGCAAATCATCAAGGCCACTTCCCCGTGGTTCATTTTACGCCTCTGAAGTAGTGATTTAAGCCTTATATGGAATCTTCTCTGATTGCAAGTTCAAAGTGTGAGTCAACGAATAAATTGGGCTGCAGACTTATATTCGGCTGCACCAATCGGGGGACTTGTTTACCTGTCCCCGAGCCATGATGATCTTCTCGCACAGGGTCCTCATCCAATCTTCAACATGTGTCCAGCCGTAGGCTTTTCCAGGTTCTCACGGTGCAGGCCTCGCTGTTTTGTCATCAATTCACAGCCTCACCAATGTTGTCTCCCTCGACAGGTAAACCATTTAACCCGCAACAGTGCCATGACCTCCAACACCATTGTGGTTCACTTGTTACTTCCAGTTAGAAATTTGGCCGGAAGTAATTTCGCCAGCAATAATTCGGTAAGCAAAACGCCTGGCACGGTGACTTCAAGGATGCCTTGGCCTAAGTCTTGGCAGCACACCACCCGAAGAGGGACGCGCGCAATGCTGAAGCGGTTTTACATCAGGTGGCCCGTGATTTTTTGCCATTCGCGTTGCGACTTGATCATCCGAAAAATTTCGGCTTCATTCGATCAGAACCAACCTGGCCAAACGTCGTAGCAGAGACGATCCGCACGTTTCGTAAGATATTCAGACACATTAAGCAGAATTGAGCTGAATTACCACCGAGACAGATCTGTCATTCCCATAGATCGGTTGGCAGAAACAGGACATCAGTGCGGCACGCTACCTGACTCGCCACGCGGTCGCGACAGATAACGGTCGGTTTGCATTTCGTGCAACCGGCTCGCAGTACGCGCAAATTCCTTGGTCAGACGTTTACCCGTATAAAGCGAATCAATTCCAGTTTCGGCAGAGACGACCAGGTGTACCCCCCGATCGTAAAACTCATCAACCAATTCGATAAATCGGCGCGCCTGATTTTCCCGCTCCCAGTCCAGAATTGGAATCTCGGCAATCATCACCGTTCGATACAGGTTGGCAATTTCGATATAGTCTGCTTTTGAACGCGGCCCGTCGCAGATATCACCGAACTTAAACCAAACGAGATTCTGAGTATATCCAACGGTTGGAATCTGTCGATTGAGTATCTCGATCATACCCGATATTTGGCGATCATCAGTATCCGACTCTGTAAAAACCTTCCAAAGTGCACGCTCGGTGTGCTCTGATAGCGAGTCGTAAAACAGCTTTTTACCCGACAACAACTGCAAACGGTAATCCGTACCCGCGGCGATCTCAACAACCTCCATCTGAGTGTTGATCATCCGGATCGCAGCCATGAACCGGTCCCGTTGAATTCCGCCCAAATAAAGATGATCAGGCTTGGTATTTGATGTCATCACAATCACAACACCATTGGCGAGCAAAGCCTCGATCAAACCCGCTAGTATCACCGCATCACCGATGTCGAGTACAAAAAACTCATCAAGGCACAATAAATGACATCGCTTGGATAAATCACGAGCAACACTCGACAAGGGGTCAGATGTGTGGCGCAGCTGTTTTAGCTCATGGTGAATCGATTGCATGAAGCGATGAAAGTGCGTACGAATCTTAAGCGAGACGGGTGCGGTGGTAAAAAAAAGATCCATCAGGTAGGTCTTGCCGCGCCCCACGCCACCCCAAATATACAGCCCTTTGATCGGGGGTTCACCCCTGCCAAACAGTCGTCTGAGCAATCGTCCGCGGTGCTGCGTACCCGACCTTACCAACTCATCCTGCAGCCGTTGCAAGTGGTTGATCACCGCGAGCTGTCCCAGATCTGCCTGCAATCCGGCAGCGCGGCTCGCATGTTTGTACTGTTTAATCAGTGAACCGGTTAACACCTGTATTCTCCTGTGAGACCAACGACCGGGATTGATTCAGTTTGAACCTCTGGCAAGTGCAATCTTCCATTCATTAAATACATAGATTTGTTTTAAGTAGTTGATAATCAGTGATTATATTTGGAGCGAACTGGGATTATCAGGACTTGAACGATACGCATGACTCCAAATGTTCACTCACACCGCGTACTGACTGCCCGAGCAGTACACGGCACCCCCATTTGGCCGGTATACTGAACATTTGCCTGTCTTTTCAAAACTCAATACTGAGATAATGCCATTGACCATTCAATTCACTTTCCAAATTGAGCATTCGTGTGATATCAACAGCAAAACTTTGTGACCCCATTTCCATTGTCTCCGAAGTTGCAGACATTGCAAAACTTGCGGGTAATGAGATCTTGCGCTTCTATCGCTCCAACTACCGCGTGCAAAACAAATCCAATAACAGTCCCGTAACTGAAGCAGATATTGCCGCAAACGATATTATCCTGTCCCGGTTAGCAGATTTGACACCTCAGGTACCCATTGTCTCCGAAGAGACTGCGATTCCAGATTACTCCGAACGCTCAACCTGGCAGCAATATTGGCTGATCGACCCACTAGATGGGACCAAATCATTTGTCCGTGGCGAAGATCAGTTCACCGTAAACATCGCCCTTATCGACGGTGCCCTACCCGTACTTGGGGTTGTTCACAGTCCAGTTGAACAATCCACTTACTGGGGTGTCGACGGGGGTGGTGCCTGGCGCTGTGTGGGCGATGAATCTTGTGCGACTTCGATAACCGTCGCGCACCCCGAGAAAGATCAGGTAAGAATCATTGCACCCCAATCCCGTGGACAATCCTATTTGCTGGCGTTCACGAATAGTCTTGAGTCGAATGCAATTGCCTGTGAATTGTCGCATTCATCGAGTTCAATAAAATTCTGTCGCATCGCGGAAGGTGCGGCTGATATTTTTACAAGTTTCAGCCCCACCTCGGAATGGGATACAGCGGCAGCCCAGTGTGTCGTCGAATGCGCCGGTGGATCAGTCTCAGATCTAAGTGGCAACCGCATCAAATACAACAAGGCGCATCCAAAATTACGCAATCCACCCTTTATCGCTACGGGTAAGCTTCAATTTGACTGGGTACCTTATGCACCGCAAATCCCGGTTTAATCCAAGGTTAAACGTTACAGATTAACCCGGCAGGTACGCCGCAAAATCTTTTTCAACACCCTTCGCATCCGCCTGCAGACCTTGGGCAACCCCGCTTGCCATATCACCCGGATAGATGTCTTCGTCGCCCGCCTCCAGCGCACTCAGCGCATACTCAGCAACCTCGGCCGGTGGCATCTTTGGGGGTGGGAAATCGCGGCTCATGTCCGTATCCACGGCGCCCGGCATCACTGCCAGCACATGCGTCCCCTGTGCAGCCAATTCGGCGCGTACCCCCTGAGTTAACCGCAGTCCGGCAGCTTTTGAAGCACACAGCGATCCCATCAGCGGCAGGCTGACGCGCGCCAGGATTGACAGCAGGTTGACAATGGCTCCGCCGCCATTTTCGGCCAGTACTGGAGCAAAAGCCCGGCACATGGCTAGGGTTCCAAAATAATTGGTGTCCATCTCCGCGCGCGCACTTGACAAATCGTCACTTGCGATAAACGCGCTCAAACGGTTGATGCCCGCGTTGTTGATCAATAAATTCACATCCTGGCATTGCTGGGCAGCCTGCGAGACCTCAAAATCCTCGGTGATATCCAATTGGAGCTTTTGTACCTGTCCAGGGTAAGCCTTAACCAGATCGTCGACACCGTCTGCACTCCTCGTACCTGCATAAATCTTGGCAGCGCCTCGCTTTGCCAGCGCTATTACAAACTCACGGCCAATGCCTCGGTTCGCTCCGGTAACCAGGGCCGTGCATGCCGATATTTCAAATCGCTTGTCCATTTTTTGTCGAAACTCCTCATCGGTTCCAGGTAATGATCCATCCATGGTTCGGGTCTCATCAAGCCATCCATCCTCAACAATTGGTGAGGGAATCGCACTCAGCAAATGCCGGGTATAAGCTTCTCGAGGCGCCTTGAACAACGCCTCGGTTGGCCCGGATTCCACCACCTCACCATTATGCAATACAAGCACCCGTTCACAAATGTGCTTTACCACTGCCAGGTCGTGACTGATGAATACTAGTGCCAGGTCAAGGTCTGTTTTCAGTCCCTGTAGCAGGTCCAAAATTCGCCGTGTTGCGGTAACATCCAATCCAGAAACGATTTCATCAGCTACGATCAATTGCGGACGCAGCACAATCGCACGTGCGATTCCAACCCGCTGACGTTGTCCGCCGCTTAGTTCATGGGGATAACGGTGGATGTAGCTGCCCGGTAATCCAACACGCTCCAGCACCACACGGGCGATACGTTCCAGTTCGCGCCGACTGTCCGTTTTGCCGAACACCTGTAAGGGCTGCGTCAGACTCACCAGGATTTTGTGACGTGGATTGAGTGCTGACTGCGGGTCCTGGAAGATGAATTGCATGCCCGGTCGCAGGGGTCGAAGTTCCCGTTCACTCAAGTGGGTAATGTCGTGATTCTGAAATCGAATCGTCCCACTGGTTGGTTGGTGAAGTCGCATAATGGTGCGACCCAGCGTGGTTTTGCCACTGCCGGATTCACCCACGATGCCAAGAGATTCGCCGCGTTCTAGTTGAAGATCAATGCCCTTCAATATTTGGTTTGACGGCGCCGCACCAAAGAGTGGTTTGCGCGACCTGTCGGGCAACCGGACGCTAAGCTGGCGCGTTTCCAATAAGGGCTCTAGATTCATGTGTTAAACCCCACGCGACAATCCAACTCATAGGCCTTGAAGCATTGATTGGGTGTAGGGGTGCCGAGGTGTTGCAAACAAAGCGGCAGCCGATTCAGATTCTACGATCGCGCCGTTTTGGATAATGCTTACGACATCGCAGATCTTGGCAACAACACCAATATCGTGTGAAATAAACAGCACCGCAGTGTTGAATTCGGCCTGCAGCCGTTTGATCAGCTGCAAAATTTGTCGTTGAACGGTCACATCCAAAGCAGTTGTAGGCTCATCTGCGATGATCAGTTCCGGATTGCACGAAAAAGCGATCGCAATCAGAACCCTTTGACGCATACCACCAGACAGTTCAAACGGGTATTGCCGCATCACTCTGGAAGGATTGCGTATCTGAACGTCGCTCAAGAGTTCCAGACTTCTGTTCTGTGCCTGTTTGCGACTGAGATTGAGATGGAATCGCAATACATCAGACATTTGCCGGCCAACGCGGCGCACCGGATTGAGCGAAGTCATGGGATTTTGCGGGATCATGGCAATATGTCGGCTGGCATATCGACGACGCAGCATCTTGTCCAAACCAATCAGCTCGAGCTCACTAAAGTTGATGCTGCCGCCTTGAACAACCGCCGATTCAGGCAAAATCCCAAGTACTGACTTGGCAATCATGCTCTTGCCCGCCCCTGATTCGCCCACTAGACCGTGTACCTGGCCAGCCTGAACTGCGAGATCGACGCCCAATAAGACTGGCAAAATACGGTCTTCGTGATGAACGCCCAAAGACAGCTCGCGTATGTCGAGGACTGCTGTCATCGGCCGAGTACCGGGTCGAGCAACGATCGCAGCCCATCGCCCAATGCATTGAACGCGAGCACCACTGCAATAATGCACACCATCGGCAAGGCCATCACCCACCAAGCCTGGTAAACGTATTGTCGGCCCTCTTGAATCAAACCGCCCCAGGTTGCCTGATCAGACGAAACACTAAGGCCAACGAAACTCAATATTGCCTCGACGATTACGGCAATCCCCATCTCCAAAGTAAGCAAAGTAATCAACAGCGGAAAAACATTTGGAAAAATCTCTCTAAAAAGAATTTTCCATCGTCCCAGGCCAATGGTCACTGCGGCAGCGATGTATTCCTGTTCCTTCTGTACCAGGGTTTCCGCACGTACGACCCGACAAAAACGCGTCCAGTCAATGATCACAATAGCAATGATCACTGAATGCAACCCGGTGCCCAGTACTGCAACCAGTACGATGGACAGCAGCACGGGTGGGAACGCCATCCAGATGTCTACCATTCTTGAAATGACGGTATCCAATAGACCACCGTAATAACCGGCCAACAAGCCAAGCAGCGTACCCAAAATGGCTGCGAGACTCGCAGCAACCACTGCCACGATCAAGGCGACCCTGGCACCATAGATGAGCCTCGAGAGCAGGTCTCGTCCCAGGCTGTCGGTCCCAAGCAAGAAGATCTCGTTATATCCATCCGCCCAAAAAGGCGGCAATAACCCACTGATTAAGTCTTGTTCCAGGGGATTGTGCGGTGCGATCAGCGGCGCGAAAATCGCTGCGATCGCCACCATACCGATCACACCACCCCCGAACCAGATTCTGAGGTGAGGCTTGCGCCTGTTGACCCGCCTCGGCGCGGGACTACTCATGTGACACCTTGGGATTGAGTGTTCGATAGCTCAAGTCGACGAGCAGATTCACGGTCACAAAAATGATCGCAAAGGTGATGATCAATCCCTGAATCAGCGGTAGGTCTCGATCAATAACGGCACCGATCGCCATGTTGCCAATACCGGGATAGCTGAAAATTCGTTCTACCAATACCGTTCCACCCAACAGAAAGTTGAACTGTACGCCTGACAATGCCACTGTGGGAATCACCGCGTTTCTTAGTGCTTCACGTAGCAGAATTCGCCAACGACCGTAACCGTGCACTTGGGCAAGCATGATGTAATCCTCAGTCAAGGCTTCCCGCAGCGATGATTTTAGCGTTCGGGTAATTACCGCAGTCAACGGCAATGCCAGCGCAAACGTCGGTAACAGCAGGTGCGACACCAGATCAATGAAGAGCGCAAATTCGCCGCGCACAATACTTTCCACCAGGAAAAACTGGGTAAGGAAATCAACACTCAATCTTGGATCAATGCGACCGGAAATGGGCATGATTGGCCACAGTACACCCAGCAGCAAAATAAAGATCAAGCCCCACAGAAAGTCCGGAATCGCCTGGTTCAATCCGGTAACACCGTCCACAACTGCCTCGGTCCAGCGCTGCGGCCAATAGATTCCGATCAAAGCCAGCGCGGTACCTAGCAGCGACGCGACCAGCATCGCCGCCAAGGCCAACTCCAGGGTCGCCGGTAAGCGCGACAGAATCAGCACTAATACGTCCTGTCTGAGACTGATCGAGGTACCAAAGTCTCCGCGCAACACCTCAGAAAACCAGGCGAGATACTGATCAAATATAGGCTGATCGAGTCCGTACAACTGCCGCAGGTGATCGATGTCACTCTCAGTTGCACCAGGGGGGATCATCATTGCAATGGGATCGCCTGGTATGACCCGCAGCAGAACGAAAACGATGACAGATACGCCGAACAGTGTCGGCACTATCAGTAACAGGCGCCGTAACAGGTAGTTCACGGCAATCAGGGATCAGCCCGCTGCTCTTTCGAGCAGCGGGTCAGTCAGAAACTCGACAGGGCTGGCCGCACTCAATTAGTCTTGGAAACCAACTGCGGCAATACGAAATTTGCCACATGCGGTGTGACTTCAATACCGTCGCGATGAACAATCGGCTGGACATACTGCAACAGCGGAATGACGTAAGCATTCTCAGCGATATAGCGATCCACTGCCCGATAGCCGGCAATCCGCTTGGCTTCATCGGCTTCCCCCCACAGCGGCCCAATCATGCCATCCAGGTCTTCGGTATCCCAAGTGGAATGCGGTGAGGGCCCAAACATGGCAAATCCTGTCGAAGTCGAAGGATCACCAATGGCATTGCCCCAGTTGTAGAACGCTGCAGGAGCAAGTGTATCAGTCGCGCGCAACTCGTAGTGCTTGGCAATCTCGTACACTTCGATTTCCGCTTCAGCACCGACCTTGCGCCACATTCCGACGATGGCCTGGATCATTTCATAGTCCTTGGGTTTAAAACCGCGCGTGGTTTGGATGGTAAAGCGTACCGGATTGTCCGTCGAATATCCGGAAGCCGCCAGCAGTTCACGGGCCTTGTCAGGATCATGTGTTACCGTAATGCCGGCATCGAAAGCTGAGTATTGCGGTGCCTGCAAGGTGTCGATGGGGACACCGTAGCCGCGCAACAAGTGATCTACGATAGCCTGTTTGTCAATTGCATGGGCCAGTGCCATGCGGACATTGGCATCTTCCATCACGTCAACGTCATTAATAAAAATCATACCGATATCAGACACGGGTGTACTTGCGCCGTTGAATCCGTCCTTGGCACTGAGTCGATCAAACTCTTCATACGGAATTTCAATGGTGATGTCGGAACCGCCACTTTCAATTTCTGCGACACGACTGCTGGCATCGGTTACAAATTTGAAGATTACTGTTTCAAACTCGGGTTTTGGCCCCCAATACTGATCAAAGCGTTTCAGACGAACAAAACTGTTGCGTTCAAATTGTTCGACCATGTACGGCCCCGATCCGACTGGTGCACTTTCAAATCCTTCTGCACCAACTGATTCGTAATATTGTTGTGGCAGGACATAGGCCGTCAAGAACGCCATCCACTTGAACAGCGTCGGCTCAAAGGAGACGACATCACCGGTAATGCGGTTCCCATCGATATTGAAATTGTTTACCTTACTCCAAACAAACATGATGGGATTGCCTGTATCGGGATGACCGGCACGCTCCAGTGACCACACGACGTCCTGCGGCGTTACCTTGCTGCCATCGTGCCAGTAAGCATCTTCTCGCACCTCCAGCCAGATTTGCGTCCGATCATCGTTCCAGCCCCAACCGGTTAATAGACCGGGTTTGAAACTGAGGTCCGGATTCTGATCCACATACTGATCGAATACTGCCTTGTAGATGGACTGAATCGTTGGATTGACAGCCGACAATCCAACCGTTGGGTCCCAGGATGGCAGATTAACGTTGTAGGCAATCGTCAGCACACCATCATCTGCTGCTCGCACCTGGCTGGATACCAACAGCAACAGTACAAAAAATAGGGATACGAGTTTAGTTCTCATTATTATCGCCTCCAAGTGGGTTTAGGCAATGGGCTTAGCAGCGCTGGACGCCCAGTTTTTCATTAAAGTATTCGATGGTTGGGACTCATCCACCAATTTTGCGGCACATTCCTGTCCTGCAACTGGCAGACCTTCGGTATCCAGAACGCCAATTTGTGCAAGCACCGAGGCCTGGTCCCAATAAATGTGCTCGTGACAAAGTTTGTCACCGCGGAAGTTCACAATCGCAACCAAGGGAATTTCGACATATTTTCCAGTCGGCGCGATGCCCGGCAGCATCCAGTCAATTTCACAATCATGGGTGAAACAAAACAGCATTTCATCCACCAGTCGGTCCGCCCCAATGGTGCGCGATATTGGAATCAATTTTGTATCAGCCGGGTTGGAATCAACGAAATGGTGCTTGTAGAAGCGGCTCAACTCCTCGCTGCCGACGCCACCTGTCATGGTTGGAATGTGATTGACATAGGGCTCATCGACCATGGTCTTCATCGTGGCTGGCACATCGCGTGCTGCAAATTCGTATTCGCAGTGTTTATCCCATAATGCACCGAGATCGTACTTTGGACCCAATTCCCGACGCAGCAGCGCGATGCTGCGCGTATAGGCCATCAGTGTCGACGGCTTGTGAAAGCTGTCACGACCTGGTGTTGCAAAGGCATGGTCAACACCCGGGTAGTTGTAGATTTCAATCTCATCGCGCTCGGCGAAAACTTCGGTTATCTGTGCAACTGCTTCCGGTGGTACAAAGCCATCTTCGGCGGCAAAATGCATGACCATGGGGCAGGTAATATTACCCGCTTCACCCAATGACTGTTCAATTGCCACGCCGTAGTAGGAAATTGAACAGTCGACATCAGTGCGGGCTGCGGTGAGGTAGGCAAGATTACCGCCCAGGCAATAGCCCAAGGCTCCTACTTTACCGGTGCTGCATGCGGGCATCTCCCGCAACGCGGCAATGGTGTCTGCGATGTCCTTGATGCCCTGATCAACGTCAAAACGTTGGTAATAATCAAAGGCTTGGGCAAAGTCTTCATCGTTATATCCCAGCACAATGCCCGGCTGCATCCGCCAGAACAGATCAGGTACCAATACGACATAGCCTTCATCGGCGAAATTCTGTGCCATGTCGCGAAGGTACGGATTGATACCGAAGATTTCCTGCAGCAGCACCAGACCTGGACCCGAACCTTGTTCAGGTGCAACCATGTAGGCATCAAATTCGCCACCGTCAGCAGCAGTAATGGTGATCATTGAACCTGGCATTTGCTTATCCCTCCTAGTTTGTGCCTTATATTGGCCTCAATTGAATTGAAAAGGCAATTTTACCGATTTCTTGTTCGCCGTGACGGAAAACTACCGATTGTGAAATTGCAAATGCTTGAAACCGTTAGACTGCTGCACCTTCAGCGACTCTCACGCCTGACGCCGTCAACACGCTTTTTTCTTCTCCTGAAGCGGTGCACTACCAGACGTGACTTGACGTAAATGGCCCGCGCAAACCGATAGTCGGCAGAGAGTACAATTAGACCGAGTGGAATCATCCAAAACCCAACGATTGGCAAAAATCCGACAAACCCAAGGCAAATCAACGTGATGCCGATAGTTTTACGCAGCCATGGTGGGAATGAATTCAGCTTTTCCAGGAATTTTGTAGTGCGGGTATCTGACATAACCTGCCGGAGTTTCAATTAACCCATGTCAATATTTGAATTCACAAAAATGCACGCGCTGGGTAATGACTTTGTAATCATCGATGGCATCAAGCAACAAGTGCAATTTGATCCGACTCAAGCAAAGTCCATCGCAAACAGGCACACCGGGATCGGATGTGATCAGATTTTACTTGTGAATTCTGTCGACGAGGATGTTTTTGATTTTAGAATATTTAATGCTGATGGCTCAGAATCAGCCCAGTGCGGTAACGGTGCGCGCTGTGTTGCACGCATGCTGGCTGACCGTGGCTACCCGACGCAACAGGAATTCACATTGCGAACCCGTGTCGATGACCTGGTCTGCACGGTTAGTGAGTCTGATATCACGGTCGCGTTAGGCGTTCCCAATTTCAAACCATCAGCCATCCCCTTCGATGCGAATGCAGAGCAAAATACCTATGAACTGCTGCTCAACGATGAAACAATAAAAATTTCTGCCTTGTCCGTAGGCAATCCCCATGCCGTGTTACTGGTTGACAAAGTAGACGCGGCACCGGTCGCCGAAACAGGTCCAATCATTGAATCGCATGCAAGGTTCCCAGACAGAGCCAACGTAAGCTACCTGGAAATTGTTTCGAGAAATAAAGTGCGACTACGGGTATACGAACGTGGGGTGGGCGAAACTTTCGCCTGTGGCAGCGGTGCCAGCGCCGCGGTTGTTGCGGGGATTCGGCGCGAATTACTGGATGCTGCAGTCGAAGTCGTCCTCCGCGCCGGGTCGTTGCGAGTCGAATGGCAGGGCAACGGCTCCCAAGTCTTATTATCGGGACCTGCCAGTTACGTGTTCGAGGGACGTTGGATTCCAGCATAATCCGAATCCGCAGTTGATGGTTTAAATTCATGCCAGAACCCGAACTCATTGAGGAATTTACACACCACCTCGAAAAGGAACGCCGGGTCTCATCACATACCGTATTCAACTATCGTCGCGACCTGAATAAGCTTAATCACTACCTGGGCAACCATAGCATTCCCAAATGGTGCGACGTAAAACCTGTCATGGCGCGAGGTTTTGCCGGTGAGAGTTACCGAAGCGGGCTATCGAGTAGCAGTATTGCCCGAATGCTGTCTGCTGCGCGAACTTTTTATCGATACCTTATGCGCGAAAAAGTGGTTCAAAGCAACCCCTTCGATGGCGTCTCAGCACCCAAAGGAAGTCGTAAACTACCCAAAATTCTAACCGCCGAGCAGGCGATCAAACTGGTTGAGATTTCAGGCGACGATACGCTTGCCGTCCGCGACCGCGCAATTCTGGAGCTGTTTTACACGTCTGGAATTCGTTTACAGGAACTTGTCAGCCTGGATTTAACCGATGTAAATTTAGGCGAAGCCATTATGCGGGTATTGGGTAAGGGATCGAAAACCAGAATTGTACCGATCGGTTCGCACGCGGTCGATGCACTCAGGAACTGGCTGACTCGGCGCAGTGAGTGGGCGGCTGCCGAGGAGCAGGCTTTTTTTGTTACTCGCAGAGGGACGCGACCGACAACACGCGCAATCCAGCAACGCATTCAGGTGCGCGCAGTCGAACAGGGCATGCCCATGGGGGTTCATCCGCACATGCTGCGTCATTCATTTGCGACTCACGTGCTGGAATCGAGTGGTGATATCCGCGCGATTCAGGAGTTCTTGGGGCATGCCAACCTTTCGACAACACAGATTTATACGCATTTGGATTTTGGACACCTGTCGCGGGAATATGACCGAGCACATCCGCGCGCAAAGCGAGATAAGTAGTAGAAATAGCCGATAAATTTCTAAAACGCGAGGCAATAATATTTTTACCACTGATCAAATTTGAAATTCATCAGACATGTAATGTTTTACAACTAATATTTCATAATAGTCATATTACATATTGTAATAATTGATATATTTTATCAGATATAATTTGTTTTTCTATATCGAGAAATGATTCTCAACCACTTCAATCCAGCGACTTCGAGAATGTAATGCGATCAAATCAGTTCGGCGGACTATGGACGGAACAGAAATTGGCGGCTCTTGTGAATTATCTACATGCGTACCTCACGATATTCAACTCGAATCCAAGCGCAAAAAAATTTACTCGGCATTATGTTGATGCATTCGCTGGCAGCGGATGGCGAACACCGAACATCAACAGCGAAAACCAATCTCAACTCCAGCTTTCTTTTTTTGAAGAGTCGGATTTTGAAAAGTTGGGTGACGCAATTGAATGGGCCGAAGGAAGTGTGAGGAAAGTTCTTTCAATGGAGAACGAATTCACGTTTCACAAATATTGGTTAGTCGAAAAAGACACTACTAACGCGAATTTATTGGGTTCCATGATTTACCGAGATTACCCAGATAAAGCAAATAACTGCGATGTGATCAATTGCGATGCGAATGTTTTCTTTCGAAATGGAGTAAAGGCCTAGGAACAATGGATAGGGCTGTTGTATTTCTTGACCCGTTCGGTATGCAAGTTAAGTGGTCCACTATTGAGTTGCTGGCAGAAACCAAAAAAGTTGATCTCTGGATGCTGTTCCCAGCATCAGCAGTTATTCGACATTTGCCGAAAAGCGGTCCTCCTAATAAAGATTATTCGTTTCGATTGACAGAGTTATTCGGCACTGAGCAATGGAAAAATGAATTTTATTCAGAATCCAAACAAGCTAATCTTTTCAACCAATCACCTACTTTTGACAGATATGTAAATGAAGAAACAGTTGTGAATTACCTCAAAAAAAAGTTGAGAAAAATATTTGCGGAAGTTATTGACCGTCCGCTATGTTTAAAAAATTCAAAGAATTCGACATTGTTTATGTTGACTTTTGCTGCTGGAAATCCTAAAGGCGCAATTCCTGCTGTGAAAATCGCGAATCACATTGTTGACGATATATCAAACACTTAGAATTTTATATTAGACACACCATAGGTTCCAAAAACTCAAAGACATCGAAATGGCGAGTCAATCCAACATCGAATGGACACAACACACCTGGAACCCTGTAACGGGATGTACTAAAGTTTCACCAGGCTGTAAGCACTGTTATGCTGAAACGCTGTCCCGTCGTCTGCACGCGATGGGAGCATCGGGATACGATGACAAGTTCTCCTTGAAACTACAACCGAATCGACTATCCCAACCCTTAAAACGACATAAACCGACAACCTACTTCGTCAATTCAATGTCGGACTTATTTCACGAAAAAATATCTGATGAATATATCGATCGTGTTTTCTCCGTCATTCGCCAAACTCCCCAACATACATACCAAATTTTGACAAAACGAGCAACTCGGCTACCGGGGTACTTTGCATCCAGATGGTGTCCAGAAAATGTTTGGCTTGGAGTTTCAGTAGAAAATCGGAAGTATGGCATACCCAGGATTGACCATCTCCGACAGGTCCACACTCAAGTGCGTTTCCTCTCAATTGAGCCATTACTCGAAAGACTTGGTGATATTGATTTAGAAGGAATTCACTGGGTAATTGTCGGCGGAGAATCTGGCCATAAAGCCAGGCCGATGCAAGCCGGTTGGGTAGAAGAGATTCAACGACAAGCCAAACAAGCGGATGTAGATTTCTTTTTTAAACAGTGGGGCACATGGGGCGCAGATGGCATAAAAAGAAGTAAGAAAACCAACGGCCGAATGTTAAATGGTCGAACTTGGGATGACATTCCGAAAAACTGATTGACGTTTAATTGAAACTTCAAACTATCGAGAATTCGGGGTTGGGCACGACACAGGAAAATACCATCCATTTGCCTTTCCTTTAGAGATAAATCGCGGAACACAACGTCTAACTTTTTGTTCAAATTACTCACGGCATAAACAAGAGTTTGTGGACGATATTGCGTTAGCACTGCAACTACATCACACTGTGTAACGCTAACGCTGTAGGGGCAATTGGTACCGAATTGTAGATTGGCGCGAACTTATTGACACTGTTTATCCCATTAGGCAGTGCAATAACATCATCGACAATAACCGTTTGATCAGACAATAATCTGGTGAATCAGGAGAGTTTTTCGAATTCTGCGGCAAAGTTGGTTTATATTCTGAATTCCAAAGGATTTATTGTCGAATTCTTTAATATCCATTTTCAGTCGTTTTGGCGACACTCAGGACCTGGGTGACAAAGGATTCGTCATGTCATCTCAAGGTACTGCACACGTTCAGTACCAAATTTATTATCTTTAGGAGGATAGTGTGAAAATTACAATCAAATCAATCGTGCTGGCAGTTGCGCTTGGCTTGTCTACCGGACCGGCGATCGCAGCCGAAAAAGTCAATATCGGAGTGCCGTCCTGGACAGGCGCCCAGGCCATTGCACATCTGCTGGCGGCAGTCGTAGAAATGCGGATCGGCGGCGAAGCTGAAATGGTGCCCGGTAATAATGCAACCATTTTCCAAGCTATGGACCAGGGTAAAGGTGACATTGATGTCCATCCGGATGTCTGGCTACCCAACCAGGAGAGCTTTACCAAGAAATACGTCGATGGTGCAGGCACAGTCGAATTGTCAAGCAATTCATATGAAGGCAACCAGGGTTTTTGTGTGTCCAAAGATTTTGGTGAGGCGAATACCGTCACCGACATAGCCGATCTCGGTCGCCCCGATGTCGCAGCACTCATGGACAGTGATGGTAACGGTCGCGGTGAAATGTGGATTGGTGCACCGGCATGGGCGTCAGCCAATGTGAACGAGGTCAAAGTGCGCGACTACGGTCTGCTGGACTTCATTGAACCAATCCGGGCAGAAGAAGCTGTGAAAACCGCCCGGGTCAAGGATTCAATCGCCAAGGGTGAAGGCTATGCATTCTATTGCTACAAGCCGCACGCAATCTGGTACATGTTCGATGTCGTCATGCTGACTGAACCCGCTTACGATCCGGAAAAATACGTCATGCTGCAACCTTCCGATTCTCCGGACTGGTATGAGCAATCGATGGTCGCCAGCAAAGATGCATTGAAAAACGTGCAGATTGCGTGGTCGAAGTCGCTGGCAGATCGGTCGCCAGCAATCGCTGAATTTTTCGGTCGCTTTGGACTGACTTCAGATGACGTGAGCAACTTCGCCTATCAAATCTCAGGTCTGGGACGTGAGGCAACTGAAGTAGCCAGAGAATGGGTTGAAAATAACCCAGAGCGCGTTGACGCATGGCTAGGCCTGTAATTCACCACGCCTGCTGACAGTACAGTACCAATGGTGCCAGGACAATAGCTGTTCCGGGCACCATTCGGTCATTCAAACAATTGCACTTTAAGCTTGGAGGCCATAACCGTGAACTCCACCTCGCCCGCTTCAGCAGACAATGTCGTCATAGAAATATCAAACGTGTGGAAAATTTTTGGCGATAACGCCAACGAAGCCATGCGAGCCGTCCAGGAGCAAGGGCTGTCAAAGGCTGAAGTGCTGGCACAATTCAATGCGGTGGTTGGGGTCGCAGATGCCACACTAAGCGTCAACCGGGGCGAAATATTCTGTGTCATGGGTTTATCGGGCAGCGGCAAATCCACCCTGGTACGCCATTTCAACCGCCTGCTGGAACCGACAGCAGGAAAAATCGAGATCGACGGTACCGATGTGATGGGATTGAAACCGGTTGAATTGCAGAAATTTCGCAATCAGAATATCGGCATGGTATTCCAAAATTTTGCCCTGCTGCCGCACCGGTCAGTACTGGACAATGTGGCAATGCCACTTGAAATTCGCAAAGTCAGCAAAAATGAACGAATGCGGCACGCAGCCGCAATTCTCGAAATTGTTGAACTGAGTGCCTGGGCCAGTAAGTTTGCCCATGAGTTATCCGGCGGCATGCAGCAGCGTGTTGGGCTTGCTCGAGCACTGGCCGCCAATCCCGACGTGCTGCTGATGGATGAGCCCTTCAGCGCCCTTGACCCCCTAATTCGACGCCAGCTGCAGGATGAGTTCATTCGGTTGTCCAATATTATGAAAAAGACGACCGTATTCATTACCCATGATCTGGATGAAGCCGTACGTATCGGTAACCGCATTGCAATTATGAATGGCGGGAAAATTGTCCAGATTGGTACAGCCGAAGACATCGTCATGAGTCCCGCTGACGATTATGTAGCCGATTTCGTAGCCGGCATCTCCCGATTGAAAATAGTGCGCGCACACGTCGTGATGCAGCCACTGGATCAGTACTTGTCCGCAAACCCGCCCCTGCCACCCGATGTCCAACGCGTCGATGAAGACGAAATGCTCAATACACTCATTGAACTCGCGATCAACAGCGATTCGATCATCGTGGTCAAAAGCGGAAATACGGATGTCGGCGTGATCACCAGAAAAGACATTTTACGCACGGTCATTGAAGGAGCCGATGTGTCATGACAGAAACACCGAGAAGCCAACTCGATGATGCAATAGACTTCGAAGTTGCAGAACAATATGCGGCTGAACGCCGTGAAAACATCCGTACTTTCGTTCGCACCAATCCAGACTATTACATTGCGCAGTTTGAGAAAATTGGTGCCAGTTCCCGCTTTACACCAACCTTTAACCCTTCTGCCGGTTTGCTGGGGCCAATCTGGTTTGGTGCACGCGGGCTTTGGATGTGGGCCCTGCCCTTACTGATTATTGAAACACTGGGATTCGTACAGATTGCCCGCGGACTGTTTGGTGATCTCGCAGCCGATGCACGCGAGCGCATCGCATCAATCGAGGGAACGCTCGAATTAAGGCGTCAGCAACTGCAAGCAGCAATCGAATCACAGTCAGACAAAGTTGATGTCTATCGACGGACCGTTGAGTCACTGGAAGATTCGATTGGTGGCATCCGGCTGGAAGCGCAGGAAATTGCCGACCAGGGCATTTGGATTGCACTGACCGGGTTCGTTATTTTGATCATCATCAAAGCTGTCCAATCTTTCATTGCCAATACTGCGTTGGAAGCGAAATTTTCCGAATGGGTGTCCGACCGAAGCATTCGTTCCGGCATTTCGGTCCGCCAAATAGGACTAAGCTCACTATTTGTGGCAGTAATCGTTGGTACGGCCATGTATCACTACAGTTTTCCCGGGCATTTTGAGGCCCTCACCAACTTTCCCACCGACCCCGACATTCGATTGACCGGTATCGTTTGGGTTGAAGCATTCTTTTCGTTTTGTGTAACTCAAGGCGAAGCTCTGTTTGATTTCATTACCTATGGTATTCGCCTGATCCTTGATGCATTGGAGATCGTTTTTGTCAGTACGCCATGGCTGGTAATCGCCAGCATCATCGTATTGCTGACCTGGCTTACTGCAGGTGTTCGCACGGCAATTTGGTCAGGTACCTTCCTGGCATACATGGGGTTATTGGGATTCTGGGACAAAGCCATGACAACTCTGGCACTGCTTGGAACCGCAGCCTGTCTTTCGATCGCGATCGGTATCCCACTTGGCATGTTTTGCGCACGCAGACCCCGGTTTTATTCTTTCATTCAACCCATCATGGACTTCATGCAAACCATGCCCGCTTTTGTCTTCATGATTCCGGTTATCGCATTTTTTGGTACGGGCAAGCCAGCTGCGGTGGTTACCACCATGATTTTTGGCGGCACGCCCGTAGTACGGCTGACGGTGTTGGGCTTACGCGGCGTACCGGAGCACGTTCGCGAGGCTGCAATTTCGTTTGGTGCGAATAAATGGTACCTGTTTACCCGCGTCGACCTGCCGCTGGCCAGTCCTTCAATTCGTGCTGGAATCAACCAGACGATCATGTTGTCCCTGGCGATGGTGGTGGTTGCGTCTCTTATCGGCGCTAAAGGTCTCGGTGAAGATGTGCTTGAAGCACTGCAATACGCCAATGTGGGACAGGGAATTTTGGCAGGATTCTCAATTCTGTTCTGCGCGATGATTCTTGACCGCATCGTTCAAGGCGCAAGGAAATGAACGGGGACTTATAGACAACGGAATCCATTGCTACTGTCTTGACGGGTCATAGGGGTTGGCTACGCAAACGCCCCTCGCCGTCCAACCGCCCGAGCCCCCAACCAAGGCTGACATGACTTACACTTGGCTTTCGTGTAAGGTTTGATTCATGTGCTTTACATTCTACGTGATGTCGCGACTAACGTGGTATACAAAACCCAACAAGTCCGGTGATAAACGATTCGCGGCGCTCGGATCGGTCGAAATACCACGGTTGCATCGTTGCCAATGGTTACCTGCAGTTGTCGTTCACAGCGCGCTGAGCTACAGTGTTGGATCCTCATGTTCATTTTCTTGAAGTGCTGAAACCGTCGTATATCAATGCAATCGGCTGGCTGACATTTGAAATCAAGTGCGACGGTCAGCCACAATATCGGCCATCTGTTATTTGAACGATCGGTTGTGTCGCATCAGCATGCGCGACCCAAACAGTGCCACGAGGAGCAATACCACCGCAAAGATTACAATGCTCGGCCCGGGTGGTGAATCAATCTCGAGTGACATCAGCAGTCCTCCAACCACCGCTATCACACCGACTATAGAGGCCAACACAGCCATTCTTTCTGGAGTATTGGCGATTTGACGCGCCGTTGCAGCCGGGATAATCAGTAGTGAAACGGTAAGGATGATGCCGACGACTTTCATTGCAATGGCAATCACGGCTGCCAGCAGAATCATCAAAATGGTACGGGCTTGAGTGGGCCTTAGATCTTCAGCAGCCGCAATTTCTTCATTGATTGTCAGGCCGATCAAGGATCTCCATTTCCAGATGATGACACCCAAAGCACCAATTCCACCGGCATAGATGAGACCAATCTCGGTCCAGGAAACAGCGAGAATGTTACCGAACAAAAAATGCAGGATATCGATGCGCACCCAGTACATAAAAGATACCAACACCAGACCAATGGCCAGGGTTGAGTGCGACAGTATGCCCAGTGTGGAATCGCTGGACAGTATTGATCTCGTGCCCGTTTTTGCAAGAATCAGTGCCATCATCAGTGAGGTGCAAAACACACCAATCAAAATATTCAAATCAAGTAATAACGCCAAGACCACACCGAGCAAGGCTGAATGGGCCATTGAATCACCCAGATAGGCAAGTCGCTGCCATACAACAAAACAGCCCAAAGGGCCCGAAATGATAGCGCAGCCTATCCCGGCAATGATCGCCCGAGTTAGGAAATCGTCTTGAATGAAGAGCATTGTCAAACTGGAGAATGTCTGGTAGCTCAATCAGATTTGACGACACTGCCATCGAGCCGGTGCCGGTGATCGTGAGAGTGTGAGTATATGGCGTGAGACCCAGCAGTAGCCGGGTGGAACAGGTTCAAATAGGCTTCGTTGTTCTGGATGTGCTCTGGCGTCCCTGTACAGCAAATGTGGACATTCATACAGACCACAGTATCGGTCTGCCCCATCACCACATGCAAATCATGGCAGACCAGTAACACCCCACAGTTCAACTGATCCCGAATATCTGCAATCTGTTCATAGAGCCGCGCTTCGCCGTGAATGTCAAGCCCTTGGCTCGGTTCATCAAGAATAAGCAGGTCTGGTTTGCGTAGCAGCGCTCTTGCTATCAAGGTTCGCTGAAACTCTCCGCCAGACAGTTTTTGCACAGGTGAGCGATAAAGGTGATCAATGTGCATTCTAGTCAGCACTTCCCGAACTTCCGTTTTGTCAGCAGGCTCGGGAAAATTCATGAGACGTTGGACAGTTATCGGCAGTGTCACATCAATTTGAATTTTCTGAGGAACGTATCCAATGCGCAATCCTTTAGACCGTTCTACAGTGCCAACATCGGGCTGGATTGAATCTGCCAGCACTTTGGTAACCGTTGTTTTACCACTGCCGTTTGGGCCAATCAACGAAATGATTTCACCGCGATGAATGGCGATGTCAATATTGCGTATCAGCCACCGACCATTACGTCGAACACCAACTGAGTGCATACCTGCAAGAAATGATTGCATGGACTGTCTCAAAAACAGCAGGCAAGAAAATAGGAAGTAATCAAACGGACACCTCTTTGATAAGAATTACAGCATCCAAAGTTCCAAGCTGGAAACTCTGGCGAAACTAAAGAAAAGAACTATCCCAATCATGAACAATAAAGAAAATATAAACGAAATCCACCGAATCGATGTAATTTTCGCCAACAATGTGATCCAAGTCGATTCAATCGATAAAACCCAAAAAATGATAAATCAATGCATCACTATCGCCAAGAGCCTTGACTTTTCGATAACCGCGAGCCTCACCGAAACCGGCAGTGATGCCCAGAATGTCGATTCTGAGCACTTTTCGGTCTCAATCCAAGAGCCAAACACGGTCTGTTTAAATCCTTATGTTGCAGTGCAACATAAGGAATGATTTATTGTAAAATATCGCATCAGACAATTGATTTGCATGGGACGCGATTGCATTTACAAGTACATTGTGGGCGCGTCCTTAAGTTTATAGGCGGTGCTGGACACCGCGATCTGCCAATTGCCATGGTTCTTGCAAACCTTGGATCATCCATTTGTTTGAACGGTCAGGCGGTGGTTCATTTCACATACGCTTTGGAGAAATTGACATGATTGCAGGGAGTTGGATTCCTGTTACACTGGGGATTTTAGGGCTGGTAGCCGCCTTTTATATTTTTAACATCGTAAAACGCTATCCTGCAGGCACAGGAAAAGTAGTCGAAATTTCCGATGCGATCCACAAAGGTGCAATGGTGTTCATGCGGCGGGAATACACCATTTTGGCTATATTTGTCATTGTAGTCGCAGTGCTGATTGCGATTTCCGATCTCGGTCTCAATACCATGTACGCCTTTTTACTCGGCGCATTTTGTTCGGGTAGTGCGGGTTACATTGGCATGTTCACCGCGACCCAGGCCAACGTTAGAACAACGACCGCAGCCAATACAAATGGCGCTTCAGAAGCGCTGACCGTTGCATTTTACGGTGGCTCCATTATGGGACTGACTGTGGCCGCCATGGGACTGTTCGGTTTGGGACTGCTGTACCTCCTTTTTGGGTCTGACCCTGCTCATGCACATGCCATTCACGGTTTCGGCATGGGCGCCTCATCGGTTGCCCTGTTTTCCCGCGTCGGGGGTGGAATTTTCACCAAGAGCGCCGATGTTGGAGCTGATCTCGTTGGTAAAGTCGAAGCAGGCATTCCTGAAGATGACCCTCGCAATCCAGGTGTTATCGCGGACAACGTCGGTGATAACGTGGGTGACGTTGCCGGAATGGGGTCGGACATCTTTGAATCCTATTGTGGCGCGATGATCGCCACGATTGCAATCGCTGCGACACTGGGTGATACTGAAATTGGCGCGCAGCATATCCTGATGTTCCTGCCGCTGGCGCTCGCATCAACCGGAATCGTGTGCTCGTTGATTGGCATCATACTGGTGCGAGTGTTCACCACCAAGTCCGCGGAAGTGGCGCTCAGAATTGGAACTGTTGCCGCGTCGTTGATTTTTATTGCCGCAGCTGCCGCTGTGATCTCCTGGATTGGCGTCAGTCTAGCGGTATGGGGATCAGTGCTGGTTGGTGCCGTGGGTGGCATCGTCATCGGACTGGTTACGGAATACTATACCGGCGGCAAGCCGGTGCGTAAAATCGCTGAAGGCGGCGAGACTGGCCCTGCCACTGTCATGATCACAGGCCTCTCGGTCGGCATGCAGTCAGTCGTCGTTCCCCTGCTGATGCTCTGCGTCATCATATATGTATCCAGTCTGCTGGCCGGCCTCTACGGCGTTGGTATCGCAGCAGTCGGCATGTTGGCCACTGTTGGGATGACCATGGCGATTGACGCGTATGGTCCAGTTGCGGACAACGCGGGTGGCATCGCCGAGATGGCTGGACTTGGTGAAGAAACGCGTGAGATTACTGATTCACTGGATGCACTGGGCAATACCACCGCAGCCATCGGCAAGGGTTTCGCAATTGGTGCCGCGGCACTGGCTGCGCTCGCAATCATCACTGCATATATCGAAACCGTCACCCAAAACAATCCGGATTTCTCGTTGCAGATCAATGACCCCGTGGTGTTGACCGGTATGTTTCTTGGCGGAATTTTTCCATTCCTGGTCAGTAGTATGACCATGACTGCAGTGGGTGATGCAGCGTTTGATATGATTAAAGAAATTCGCCGCCAGTTCCGCGAAATCGATGGCTTACTCGAAGGCAAGGCAGAACCGGATACGGAGCGCTGTATTGACATTGCCACCAAAGCTGCGCTCAAGCGCATGGTGCCGCCCGGTGTCCTGGCTGTCGCTGCACCGGTCGTAGTCGGGTTCTCACCACTTGGCCCAGAAGCACTGGGCGGTATGCTCGGCGGCGCATTGATTGGCTGCGTACTGCTTGCACTGACCATGGCCAATGCCGGTGGTGCCTGGGATAACGCAAAAAAATACATTGAACGCGGCAACCTGGGCGGTAAGGGTTCCGATGTGCACAAGGCCGCAGTAGTTGGCGACACCGTTGGCGACCCGTTCAAAGACACTTCAGGACCGTCTATGAACATCTTGATTAATGTGATGGCCATCGTCAGCCTGGTGATTGCACCGCTGTTGTAAGCAGCAGTTCAAATTCCAAATCACGCAACGACTGATGCCTGCCGGCCAGGTGTCAGTCGTTTTGCATTGGTTGCCTGAAATACTGAGACGTTGTTGGCTCGACACCGGAGACTGCTTCAAGCTACAGTTCAAGATTCTGTACCCTGATGGTGCCAGCCGCGCTGTCACGCTGAGCGGCGGTTTGCGTCACAACTGTGACTAAGACTGTCGCTGAAGATGATTATGGCTCTAAGTTGAACAAGCACCGCGCCGCAGACGCGTTGATCAATTCATCAGGCCACCCTACCAGTCGGTTGGTAATTTTTTGGGCACCAGTAAATTCTGAAGCTTGACGTAGGCTGGCAATCCATTCGCATAGGGCGGGTAGTCCTCGCCTTCAATCAGCGGTGCCAGGTAGCGGCGGGCTTTGTCAGTAATTCCGTATCCATCTGCGGTGATGTAATCGCGCGGCAGAGCCTTTTCGATGTTGGCCACTTTCTCGAGTTCAGCCGCCACAATGTCCCACTGGTAAGGCCGATCAGCCAGTCGGCGAATGGCCGGCATCTGTGTGGTGCGCCCACTGGCCGCATATTCTACCGCCGCCTTACCCAATGCGTAAGCTTGTTCGCAGTCCGTTTTCGAAGCAATGTGACGCGCTGAGCGCTGTAAATAATCAGCGATCGCATAATGGAACTTGAACCCCAAGTCGTCCCGAATCATATTGGCAACAACGGGTGCGACACCACCCAATTGGGCATGACCAAATGCGTCGCGCGTGCCCTGCTCGGACAAAAAGGTTCCGTCAGCATAGCGCGCACCTTCCGACACCACCACCGAAACATAACCTGTGCGTTCAACACACTGCTTGACATGGCGCATGAATTGTTCCCGCTCAAATGGAATTTCCGGAAACAATATGATGATTGGGATGTCGTTTGTTTCATCGGCAGCGAGGCCTCCGGCCGCGGCAATCCAGCCGGCGTGACGCCCCATCACCTCGATGATAAACACCTTGGTTGACGTCAATGCCATGGCAGAGACATCAAAACTGGCTTCCCGCGTTGAAATCGCAATGTACTTGGCGACCGAGCCAAATCCAGGGCAGCTGTCCGTTATCGGAAGATCGTTATCAACTGTCTTTGGAATGTGGTTGACGGTCATGTCGCGGTTGCGCGCCTTGGCCTGCAGTGCCAATTTCAAGCAGGTATCTGCCGAATCGCCGCCCCCGTTATAGAGAAAATGCCGAATGTTGTGCTGTTCAAATACAGCGAAGATCCGCTCGAATTCCCGGTGTTGTTTGTCCGGGTCGCGCAACTTATAACGACACGAGCCGAAAGCACCGGAAGGCGTATGCTGCAGTGCGCGCACAGCTTGCGGCGATTCGAGGCTGACATCGATCAACTCTTCGTTCAGAACGCCGAGGATGCCGTTTTTCGCGGCATAGACCTTGTCAATGGCAGCAGGATAATCTGCGCTGGTCTCAATTACGGCTGCCGCACTGGTGTTGATTACTGAAGTTACACCGCCCGACTGGGCATAAAGCAGGTTTCCTTTGGTCGTCATGTTAATGTTCAGCTGGTTATTTCAGTCAGTTAATTAAAATCTGCTGCGGTCGTACCCGATGCATAGCCTTGTGCTTTCCCCACTTGGTCAGCCTGGCATTGTAACAGTGCTGTTACGCAGTTGAGAGGATCGATATAGGTCTGCTGCGCGTGGGGGAAGTGTTCATCAGGCTGATAGAAGTAAGTTCCGCGAAATTGATTGTCAGCCAGTTTGATGACAACAAAATTGCATCCCAGAGCACGCCAATATAGTGCCGGCCGCTCGACACGCGCATCATACTTCGCGTCCGGCTGTACTTCACAGTCAGCCAGGTGCATCTCAACTTGAAATCGATAACGCTGGTTCAGCACCTGTCGCACTGATTGCAACTCTTTATCTGTGTAATCCAGCATAAAGCTGAATTATATGTTGACGCAGGCATGGTTCATCCGACGTGCGTTGCTCTCAGGTGTACCGTACCAAAGCCCCATTTTGCTACCCTCCAAAGAAATTGCGAATAAAATGAAAAACTAAAAAAACACGATCAGCGGAGAAGCAATCATGCTAAGAGTTGTATTTCTGGGGCCTCCAGGTTCAGGTAAAGGCAGTCAAGCCAAATTTGTCGTTGAGAATTACGGAATTGACCACATCTCGACGGGAGATTTATTACGCAGTGCAGTAAGAGAGGGGACTGACATCGGCAAACAGGTCAGTGATATCATGGAACAAGGTAGCCTTGTTCCTGATGACGTTGTGCTCCAGTTGATATCCAACTATCTTGACGACAGTGATTTGTCGAACGGCTTTCTGTTTGATGGCTTTCCAAGAAGTCAGATTCAGGCTGAACAACTGCAAAAGATTCTGGCTGATCGAAAGGTTCCATTAAGTTTCGTATTGCACCTGCAAATTGATTCTGAAGCGGTTGTAAAAAGGCTGTCAGGTCGAAGAACGTGTCTTGATTGCGGGCGAATTTATAATGTCTTTTTCGACCCGCCCACAGCGGAAGGACAGTGCAACGACTGCCCGACAGCGGGTGAGTTAAACCAGCGGGCCGATGACAATGAAGATTCAATCCGGCATCGGTTGTCCGTCTATGAATCTGAAACCGCCCCACTGCTGGGCTACTACACGCAGGCAAACCTGCTTCGCGAAGTGAACGCTTCCGGCAGCGTTGCTGAGATTGCTGCGGGGATCGAGAACATCATTCAGTCGGAAATCAAGATCCACTGAATGGCCTACAATCTGCCATAAGGCAACAAATTGGATCCAGGAAATCCGCATGCCAAACCCAAAATTTCCAGCCACGCGCATGCGACGTATGCGACGACATGCGTTCAGCCGTGCGATGATGCGAGAGACGACGCTCACCCCGGCAGACCTGATTCAGCCGGTTTTTGTTTGTGAAGGACAGAACTATCGCGAACCCATCCCGTCGATGCCCGGCATCGAGCGGCTGAGTGTTGATCTCGTTGTCGAAAAAGGCAAACACTTAACGGCACTCGGCATCCCTGCGGTGGCAGTCTTCCCAGTCGTACCGATGACGAAAAAGTCCCCTGACGCGGAAGAGGCTTACAATCCCGATGGCCTGGCTCAACGGGCGATTGCTGCGCTTAGAGATGCGGTCCCTGAACTTGGTGTCATGGCCGATGTCGCCCTTGATCCGTTTACCCTCGACGGTCATGACGGAATTTCAGACGAATCCGGCTACGTGCTCAATGATGCAACACTCGAAGTCGTTGTCAAACAGGCACTGTCCCAAGCACGTAGCGGAGTCTCCATTGTCGCCCCTTCGGAAATGATGGATGGCCGGGTCGGTGCCATACGTCGGACACTTGAGTCAGAAGGCTATCACGATGTCCTGATCATGTCTTATGCCGCCAAGTACGCATCCGCGTTCTACGGGCCCTTTCGAGACGCAGTCGGTTCCGCCTCCGAACTCGGCGGGCGCGATAAACGCACCTACCAAATGGATCCAGCCAACCGCGATGAAGCATTGCGCGAAGTGGCACTCGACATTACCGAAGGTGCCGACATGGTGATGGTTAAACCCGGGATGCCCTATCTCGATGTCGTACAACGTGTCAAGTCTGAATACGCCATGCCAACCTTTGTTTACCAGGTCAGTGGTGAATACGCCATGTTGATGGCGGCGATAGAGAACCAATGGCTAACCGAAAAAGCCGTAATCGTTGAATCACTGACCGCTTTCAAGCGAGCAGGCGCAGATGGTGTGCTGAGTTACTTTTCTGAACGCGTGGCCGAATGGCTGTAGTGTTTGTTCAACCGACCGGTACCATCAACGACCGTGACGCAACGACCCCGACCAACTGAAATCAAATTGCACAAGCAATCCCGTGTGGTGGAAATTGCTTTCGATGACGGCAACACATTCGAGTTGGGTTGCGAATACTTGCGCGTCCACTCACCTTCAGCCGAAGTCCAGGGACACGGACCTGGCCAGCAAGTGCTGCAATACGGAAAGGAACGGGTAAATATCTGGGCGATTGAACCCGTTGGAAATTATGCCGTTGTTTTCAAGTTTGATGACAACCACGACACCGGCATCTATTCCTGGGAGCTTCTCTATGAACTTGGCATCAACAAGGACAAATATTGGCAGGGCTATCTTGATCGCTTAGTTGCGGCCGGCTATCAACGCAAGGAAGTCACGGACTAACTTGAATCGTGGTGACCACCGATAAGCGCGACGCGAAAACCCAATTTGGTTTTCAGCATGTTCTGGAGTCGGAAAAAGACCGACTGGTTAAACAGGTTTTTGATTCGGTTGAGAATAACTATGACCTGATGAATGACCTGATGTCGTTTGGCGTGCATCGACTCTGGAAACGTCTGGCGATTTCGCACCTGGGGGTGCGACCCACAAGTCAAGTGCTTGACGTGGCTTGCGGCACTGCTGATTTAAGTCTTGCGATGGCAAAGAAAATCGGCCCCAAGGGCGGTTTGATACTGAGTGACATCAATGCGGCAATGCTAAAACGCGGCCGCAGCCGAATGCTTGACCACGGCCACCTCGCAGGAATCAGCTACGTGCAGGCTGACGCCGAAAACCTCGCTTTCGCTGAAGACAGTTTTGATCGTATCATCATCTCGTTCGGACTGAGAAACGTTACTCGTATTGATCAAGCACTGCTGTCGATGTTTAAGATTGCACGTCCAGGTGGGCGAGTGGTGATACTTGAGTTTTCCAAACCAGTCATCCCTGCGCTCGATCGAATTTACCACGAATATTCTTTTAAGGTTATCCCGGCGATTGGTGAAATTGTTGCCCGCGATCGGGCAAGCTATCAATACCTGGTTGAATCAATTCAGCAGCATCCGGACCAGGACACACTGGCCGACATGATGGCGCAAGCAGGATTTGAACGGGTCGAGTACTTCAACCTATCGGGTGGAATTGTGGCGCTGCACACCGGCCGCAAACTATAGCAGAGCGACGCGATGAGCCGCAATCCTTATATAAACTTTATTGGCGAGGAATTTTCTGTAGCATTGGGCCGCGCAATTAATCGTGCAGCAAATTCATCGCCTTCGGTTAGAGAGTTGCTCACCGAACTGGAGAGTAAAACGGTTGTAGTCATATTAAATGACTTAAATTATGAATTCGCTTTGTGCGTGATTGACGGCACCGCGCACATCGACAAAGCCTTTGAACAAACCGCAGATTTGACCATCCGGACGACATCGGCAAAACTAATCAAACTTGCCAAATCCAAGGCTTTCGATCCGACCCAACTTGATGGCGTAGAAATTGTGGGTGACATCAGCCTGCTGCAGCGACTCTATACAATTTTCCGGACCGTTCATTTCGATTGGGAGGAAGCGCTGGCAAAGCGGATTGGTGACATTCCTGCCCGCCACGTTGGCAATCTTTACCGCTGGGGCGAGCATTTAACAACGACGCTGCGATCTGCGTTCAGCGACAAAGTTCAACACACCCTGGTTGACGACCGATATATCGTTCCCACGCGTAACCGGGTCGAGCAATTTCTCAATGATGTCGATGACTTGCAGGCCGATATGGATCGGCTTGAGAAACGGGTGGACCGCCTCGAGCAACGTAAGTGACCATGAATCCTTTTGTGCACATTCAGCGACTGTGGCAAATTGCCAAAACCGCGCGTCGCCACGGACTTGACTCAGAGCTCGAGCCCTATCTCAAATTCGCCATTGTCAAGTACCTGATCCGCCTGCTGTTTGGCCCTTCCCGGTACGATGTCAACAAACCCTACGGCGCACGCCTGCGGGATACGCTACAGGAACTTGGCCCAATATTTATCAAATTCGGCCAAATGATGTCCATGCGGCCCGACGTATTTCCCGACCACATTGTCAAGGAACTGCGTCCGCTGCAGGACCGCGTTGAACCGTTCCCCAGCCAGTCGGCCCGCACCAGAATTGAAAAATCCATTGGCAAACCAATAGTCGAGGTGTTCAGTAAATTTGATGATATGCCGGTTGCTTCAGCATCAGTTGCACAAGTCCACCATGCAGTCCTCAAAACAGGTGAGGATATAGTCGTCAAAGTCCTGCGACCGGGAATTGAAATACAGGTCAGACGCGACATCCAGGTGATGCTGACGTTCGCCAGGCTCTTCCGTATGTTCTGGCCGAAGGCACGCAACTACAATCCCATCGAAGTGGTGCAAAGCTACGCGCAGACGATTACCAACAGCCTTGATTTGATGGTCGAAGCAGCCAACTGTAATCGATTCCGCGCGCGTTACAGCAATGATGAATTTCTTAATGTGCCGCGTGTTTACTGGAACTACAGTCGCTCTGACGTGATGGTGATGGAGCGAGTTGATGGTATCCCGATTCGGGAGGTCGAAGCACTCCGCAATGCCGGCATTGATCTTGGTAAACTCGCAGAAAACCTGATCAAGATGTTTTTTACACAGGTTTTTGAAGACGGACATTTTCATGGCGACCTGCACCCCGGTAATATGTTTGTATCTGATAAAGGCGTGCTCAATATTGTGGATTTTGGCATCACGGGTAGCCTGTCCGATGTTGATCGCAGCTACCTCGTCGAAAACATTACTGCAATCCTGGATCGAGATTATCGCGCTGTGGTCAATGCCCACATTCGATCGGGCTGGGCGCCTCACAACATTTCAACTGAACGCTTCGAGGTCGCAATTCGCACGATCTGTGAACCTTTCAATGATCAGCCCGTCGGGCAGTTGTCCTTCGGCACACTAATGGGTCGGTTGTTCTTGATGACACGCGAATTTAATATCGTCATCCAGCCGCAACTGCTGTTATTTCAAAAAACGTATTTGAGTCTGGAAGGATTGACCCGCATGCTCCATCCCGAGCTCAACATTCCCGACACCGTGCGTCCCATCCTCGATAATTGGGTTCGCGAAAAATATACATTGCGTGGTTTGAGCGACAGTCTTAAAAATGAGGTTCCACACTGGATTACTGAGGGTCCGCATCTGCCTAGGCTGGTTCATACAGTATTGAAAAATATGCACGATCAGCAAATTCGAGAAATTAGTTATCAACGTCTCAACGTTCGAGAAGGATCGGATCGACTGTACCGCGGACTGTTTTTCTCGATATTGGGGGTAGCCGCGTTTCTGGCTGTGCTGATTGAATCAATGTTGCACGGTTTCAGCCCACTGGGTGTGTTACTCCTCGTGATTGGTACTGCCTGTCTGTATCAAGCCTGGCCGCGCAGTGGCAAGTAATTGCCACAACCCAATTATGGCTTGAATCGACGCAGCCGCAATGCATTGCCGATGACTGACACCGAAGACAGGCTCATTGCTGCGGCAGCAAGCATTGGTGACAACAGTAAACCAAAAACCGGAAACAGTGCACCTGCGGCAATCGGAACACTGATCGCGTTATAAAAGAACGCAAAGAACAGATTTTGTCGTACATTGGCCATCGTTGCCCGAGCAATCGAATGGGCCCGCACAATCGCTTGAAGGTCGCCGTTCAGAATCGTTATCCCGGCACTCTCCATCGCAACATCCGCACCTTCACTCATGGCAATACCCACATCAGCCCGGGCCAGCGCCGGTGCATCATTGATCCCATCACCGGCCATCGCAACCGTAACGCCATCGGATTGCAGTTGCTTTACAAGTTGGAGTTTTTCGAGGGGCGAAAGTTCGGCGTGAATCCTTTTGATACCACATAGGGCAGCAATCTCGTTAGCGGTTGTCCGCCGATCACCAGTTGCCATGATTATCTCTATGCCGCACCGCTGCAATGCCTTTACGGCCGCAGGACTCGAGCTTCTAATGGGATCTGACATCTCGATTGCTGCAGCATACCGACCATCAATCGCAAGATAGACAACAGTGTGATCAGGTTTATCCAAATTATGAGGTGCCCCGGCAGCAGTAAGATTCTTGGTCCCAAGCGAAGTTAAAAAATTCAGGTTACCGAGAGCAACCTGCCAGCCCTGAACTTTTCCTTTTACACCCTGTCCGGTGATGGCTTCAAAATCAGACCCGGACAATACGGGCGCATCATCGTGGTCTGCCCGCGCGACAATGGCTTCAGACAGCGGGTGCTCACTGAACCGCGCAATTGCGGCGGCATGGGCCAGTGCAGTTGCGGCTGGCAAATCATGACTGTCGACCCGAGCCACCTTGGGCATCCCTTGGGTCAGCGTCCCGGTTTTGTCGACAATCAAAACCTTGGCCTTGGGTAACTGTTCAAGCGCTTCAGCTTCCTTGATCAAAACACCAGATGAGACTGCCCGACCAACGCCGACCGTAATCGACATTGGAGTCGCGAGTCCAAGTGCACAGGGACAGGCAATAATCAATACTGAAACGAACGCTACCAGCGCAAAGCTCAGGTCGCCAGGCGGTCCCCAATACAGCCAACTGAAAAAAGCGACAGCTGCAATCGATATGACAATTGGAACAAACCAGCTGGCTACAACATCGGCAGTTCGCTGAATGGGCGCACGACTCAGTTGCGCTTTGCTCACCATGCGAATGATCTGGGTGAGTGTGGTATCTGAGGCACCTTTGTCGACCTGCATCTCGAATGATCCGGAGCCGTTTAAGGTTCCGGCTCGAACACCATCGCCGGTTTTTTTGTGAATCGGAAGCGGTTCACCGGTCAGTAGCGACTCATCAACATCCGATGCGCCACTGACAATGAACCCATCAAGTGGAATGTTCTCGCCAGGTCTGACCCGCAACCGATCACCGACGGCGACATGATCAATTTCGATTTCTTCCAGCTGTCCTGAACAGGTCACCCGCATGGCCGTTTGAGGCATCAGTTTCATGAGCAAACGAATCGCTCGACCCGTGCGGTCGCGTCCTTTGAGCTCGAGGATTTGACCGAGCAGCACCAAAACGACAATCGCTGCGGACACTTCAAAATAAACGCCCGCACTGGTGCTCAACCCCGAAAAAACGCGCTCGAACCACTCCGGCAACAAGGTAACCGCGACACTATACAAATACGCGGTTCCGGTACCTAAGGCAATCAGTGTGAACATATTCAAGGCCCGATTCTTTATGGAAGACCAACCTCGCTTGAAAAATGGCCAACCACACCAAAGAACAACCGGTGTAGACAAGGCGAATTGCAACCAATTAGAACCACCTTCGGTTACAAATCGATCAAGTGGCAAACCAAGGTGAGGCGCCATCGCCAGCATCAATGCTGGCAGACCCAATATCACCGCGATTCGAAACCGTTTAGTAAAATCAACGAGTTCAAGATTGATTCCATCGTCAGCAAGGGTCGGTTCCAGCGGCTGCAGCGCCATCCCGCAAAGCGGGCATTCCTCTGGGCCGTTTGCGACAATCTCGGGGTGCATCGGGCAGGTAAATTGAGTGCCTGGCAAAATCTCTTGAGCACTTGCAGAATCATTGCCATCGGCGTTGAGATAAGCTTCCGGATTCGCTCGAAACCTGTCTAAGCAACCACGGCAACAAAACCAATAAGACTGACCTTCAAATTCGAAGTAGTGTTCAGCATTGTCAGGGTCAACCCGCATACCACAAACAGGATCGTGCACTGGATTGGTTACTTCGCTGGGCATTGTTGAATGTGTGAAAGAACTTTACACACCGAAGAGGTAGTATCGGGACATATGGTTTCAAAAGTGCTACAATTCACGGCTTGAAGGATTTAGTCTCCCCAAGAATTAAACTGCTTTGTGGATTTAGTAGACTCACGCAGTAGATTATCTTTTGGAAACAGGGAATGTTGTTCAATAAATCACACTCACAAAAATCATCACAATGAGGAGTAGAGGATGAAAGTAAAACGTACTACCATCACCTGTTTTGTTGCCGCACTCGTATTTGGCGCGGCTTCGCTAGCACAAGCCGAAACGCTGCGTCTGTTGACTTGGGGGTCCTATGCTCCAGACGAGTTGATCCAAAAGTTTGAAGCGGAATACCCAGACATCAAGGTTGAGGTTACCTTCTCAAATAATGAGGAGATGATTGCTAAACTGCGAGCCACGGGCGGTGCAGGATTTGACCTGGCACAACCCAGTCATGACCGCATCTATGCAGCCCAGTTGGAATACGACATTTACAAGCCGATGGATTTGTCAAAAATCGACACCTCGGTCATGACAGATGTTCACTTGGAAGGTGTAAAGACCAATACCACCATCGATGGTGAAGTTTACTCTGTACCCCATCAGTGGGGCACCTCAGGCTTGATGGCTGATAAATCAAAAGCCCCGGAATTCAAGCACTGGTCGGATCTTTGCGATGCAAAGTACAAGGGCAAAACGTCGATGCGACTGAAACGAACCATTTTGCTTGGCACTGCATTTTCGCTCGGCTATGATCCGTTTGCGGCCTATGCCGACCTTGACGAATACCAGAGAATCCTGGACGAAGTCGTCGATGTACTGATTGCCTGTAAAGAAAACGTGAAAGCTTATTGGAAAGGCGGAGACGATCTTGCTGCGCTGATGCTTTCCGGTGAAATCGTTGCTTCCGAAACCTGGGATTCAACGGCTTACCGCATCTACGCGCAAAATCCAAATATCGTATTTGTGCCACCGTCAACCGGCGCATTGACTTGGATTGACACGTTTACCCTGCCACGTAAAGGTAAAGCGGATGAAGCAGCCTATAAGTGGATCAACTTTGTCCTGCGTCCTGAGAACGTGACGATTATGTCTGCCAGCACCGGTAGTCAGGCTGCCGTGAAAGGCAGTGCAGATTTGCTGCCAGCTGATAAGAAAGCCGCAGTACAGGCAGCTTTTTCTGACGAAGATGTAGCCAACCTCCAGTTCTTTGCCAACATCCCGCCTGGTATTGAAGATATGGAAGGTAAAGCTTTAGAGAAAATCAAGGCTGCCACTGGCGGTTAATTTGATCTGAATCGCAGACGCGTTGTACCCGACGGACTTCCCGCCAGGGCAACGCGTCTTGCCTCATTAACTGTCATTTGGTGATCACCACATGACCTCAACTTCCGCCATAGATCTGGAATGTACCCACATTTCCAAGACTTTCGGCAAAGTGCTCGCCGTCGACAATGTGTCTTTTGAGATTCCAAGCGGCAGTTTTTTCTCCATCCTGGGGCCATCTGGCTGCGGTAAAACCACCCTGATTCGTATGATTGCCGGATTTGAGCAACCTGATTCCGGTGAGATTCGAATCAAAGGCAAATCGGTGTTAAACACCGCACCCAACAAGCGCAATGTCAAGATGGTGTTTCAACACCTGGCATTATTCCCGATGATGAATGTTTTTGAGAATATTGCTTACGGGTTGCGTTGCAACGGCATTGCCAAACAGGAAATTGACCAGCGCGTCAACAACGTGCTCGAACGCATCGCATTACCGGATGTGGGTGAGCGCGAGATCCACCAATTATCCGGGGGCCAGAAACAGCGCATTGCAATCGCAAGGTGCATGGTATTGGATCCGGATGTGCTGCTGCTGGATGAACCGCTGGGTGCGCTTGACCTGAAATTGCGTGAAGCAATGAAAATTGAATTGAAACTGCTGCAACACCAGTTTGACACGACGTTTATCTATATTACGCATGATCAATCAGAAGCGCTCGTAATGTCTGATCGGGTCGCAGTCATGAACGAAGGGCGATTTGAACAACTTGGCACCCCACAGGAGCTTTATCACAACCCGCGCTCTGCGTTTGTCGCAGGCTTTGTCGGTGACAGCAACCGCTGGACGGGCCACGCAACCGCCAGTGCCGGAAACGCAGTCAAGGTTAAAACTGCTGACGGACTTGAATTGCTGGCCAACCCCGAAAGCAGCTTAGCCACCGGTTCTGCACCTGCCGTTGAAATCTTTATTCGACCGGAATTTATTCGTGTTGAACGCTACCTTGATACTGCACCTGCTCCTGACTCAGATCAAAACAGCCTGCGCGGCGTGGTGGATAGTTTGCTGTTTAACGGCGCGAACAGCCGGGCACTGGTGCGAAGCTCAACCGATGAGTTAATCGAAGCGGATATTGTGATGACCGGCGGTGAAGACGATTTAAAACCCGGCGAACAGGTGCGATTGATCTGGTCATATGAACAAACGATGTGTTTCGCTGCATAAAACACGATCCTGATGCAGAAAGACATCAAGCGCCTGTCGTTAATTCTGCTGTTTGCACCGTTTGCGTTGTGGATAGTGCTGCTGATACTGCTGCCACACGTTGGGATGGTCGTTCTGTCGCTGCGCGAAAAAGTCGCACCGCGGATCTATGAGTACGGGTTTGCCAACTACATCGAGTTTTTTAACGAGCCCATCTACTGGAACACCTTAATCCGGACCGGCTCGATGTCTTTGCTGGTGACTGCGCTCGCACTGATTATCGGCTTTCCTATTGCTTATTACATCGCCAAGATCGCGGGGCCGCGACTGCGCGGGGCCTTGTTTTTGCTGTGCCTGATCCCCCTGTGGGTCAGCGATCTCATCCGGGCTTTTGGCTGGATTTTGCTGCTGCGAGAGACCGGCGTAGTGTCTGGGATGCTACAGTGGATTGGCATCGCAAGCGGGCCGATTGAAATGCTCTACAACGACATTACCGTCATTATCGGGTTGGTATACACAGTGATTCTGTTCATGATCGTACCCCTGGCTTCAACACTGGATGGCATGGATAACTCGATGATTGAAGCAGGCTACAACCTTGGTGGTCGGAGGATTACAGTTTTAAGACGAATCATCATTCCCTATGCAATGCCAGGTATTGCATCAGGGTGCATCATTGTATTCATGCTGACTGCTGGAAGCTACTTAACGCCTATTTTGCTGGGTGGAAAAAACTCAAGCTGGTTTACTGAACAAATCTATGACCAATTCATCACCCGGTACAACTGGGAATCCGGTGCGGCATTTGGCATGCTGTTGTTAGCGTTCACCTCGATTGTGGTGTGGTTGGGCCTGCGTTTTTCCGGTCAAACACTCGCCAACACGGTAACCAAGACGTAACGACCCATGTTGGTGGCAAAGCAAAAATTTGACACAGCTCTATTCGGATATCGCGCCTATGTGCTGGCTTTTTTTGTCTTTCTTGCCGCACCGCTGATTGCCGCCGGTACGTTTGCGTTCAATGATTCGCTGTTTCCAGCACTGCCATGGCAGGGGTTTACATTGAGTTGGTTTTTTGGTGAAACTGAACCGAAACTCGGGATGTTTCACGATCGTCGACTACTCAGCGGGTTGTATTATTCTTTCATTATTGCAGTTCTGGTCTCGCTGTTAACGGTTTTTATTGGTACCTGTAATGCATTTTTATTTGTACGCAAGGACTTCCCGGGCAAAAACTTCTTTTACATCCTGATGATTGTGCCCCTGGTCATTCCAGGCGTTATTCTGGGTATCTCAATCCTGGTACTGGCCAGCGCCGCAGCCAATGGTCTGGAGAATCAACTCGATTTTGAACTGGAGCTGTTACGACCGGGTATTTTTCTGGTTGTACTCGGTCAGATTTCGTTTACCACCACGATCACCTCGCTGGTTATCGTGGCAAAACTCAAAAAATTTGATGTCACGATGGAAGAAGCCGCCCTCAATTTGGGTGCAAGTACGACCCGAGTGATGCGAACCATCACCTTACCTTTTCTTCGCTCTGCGATGATTGCTGCGGGTATCGTCGCATTCCTGGTGTCCTTTGAGAACTTCAACACCACCTTATTCCTGGTTGGCTCCGAGGCGCCACTCACAATCACCATGTTTGATCGGGTGCACAAGGTAGGTTCAACCCCGGTATTAAACGCGGTTTCATTTTTTCTGATGGTGGGCTCCGGGCTACTGGCACTGCTATCGATCCTGGTGCAAAGAGACAAGGCTTCGCGCACCTGACTCAAGTTTGCAGCGCGCGTAGCAGACTGCTAGGTGCCGGCAGTTTTTGGCGACTTCTTCAGCCGACAGCCGGCACGGTTTCACCCAATTGCCAGGCGCGCCACATGAGGCTGATCCCAGAGCAAATCAACACCCCTAAAATCATTCGGTAAAAGATCGTTTCCTGAACATATTTTCGCACCAGCCGCCCCACTATCAGTCCTACAGCGAGCGGCATGATCGCAAGTGCTGAGACGATGGCAAGCGGCACGTCCAGGACTCCAGCAATGACCATAATCACTACCCAAGGGACAACGGCAGCGACGTATAGAAAACTGATGGTGTTAACGAATCGGTTCTTGTCCAGTGCGGGCAGCGAAACGAGATACAAAATCATCATTGGGCCGAACATTGATGAGAGGCCGCCGATGAGTCCGGCACTGCCACAAAAAGCAACTCCTGCTGGTTTTTCCAATCTTGTCGGGATGGTGATTTTACGGGACGATCCTTGCAGGATCGTAAAACAAATGACCAGAACGCCAACGAGTAACAGCAGCGTTTTCTCATCAATGCCGGTGAAGATCTTAACACCGGCCAATGTACCGACTAACAATGCAACAAAGGCCGGCCAAAAACGCCGAATGGTGGCAGCCGGTTGGTCCGCATCATAAACCTGCCACAAATTGGCAACCACCACCGGGAATGCCATGATCACAACTGCATCGTGAACCGGCAATACAAGCGCCATCATCGGCACTGTCAAAAGCGGTGTACCAATTCCCAGAAGTCCCTTGATGAATCCACCACACGCCATTGCGAGCGCACACCAGGCGAGCATCCAAGGTGATAAATCAAAGATCATGTGGCAACAGTTGGAGTAGTAAGTCGATTCGCCGTCCACTTCGATGCGAGGTTGACACAATTCGACACCAATGCAAAGACGCGTGAATTTTACCATTATGCCAAGTGTGTTCGCGCATCCTTGCGAAAACAATATGGGACGATTCACGAAATCGGTTAACGGCTTGGTAAGGAGTTGACTGTGCCCAATCATGAATCTGCAAAGCATGGACGACTTGGGGAGTCACTCCGGTTTTGGCAACAGGAAATGGATCGCGAGAGATACAGGACGGTTCGCTGATTAAGCACTGGTCAAGGCCGCTATTTGACCGATGAGTATCTCATGAGGTGCTGTATATTGACCGCGACCTAAACATGGAGTTATCTACCGACCGGAGGCGTCGGTCGATGAGCAAGATATTCACTCAGCCCTTGCTATATGAAGGGGTATCGAAAACGGCCGAAGATTTTCCCCGCTTGGGAATGAAACCTGGCAACATTCCCGAAATCCGGTAAGTCCGGATGCGCGCGAACCCTACCGAAAAAAATTATAAGTGGTGGAATTTTGACGCGCATCTGGGTGATGGCTCTACGCTGGTTACCGTCTTTTTCCCAAAACCCCTGGCTCCGATGCGCAAAGGACTGGCTCCAAATTGACGCTTGTTCCCGTCCCACTCACGCGGTCTTTTTTCGGCACAAGATTGAGATCTTCGACCACATTATGAAATCTGGAATTGGTCAATGCATCTAATTCGTCGGCCCTGAATAAACCAATAATCGTTGGTATGTAATTGTTAATAATGATTAATAATGTCATATGCACTGATTTGAAATTGCCAGAAACGGTATAATTGACTATCATTTCCCTGCAATTTCGAGATCAAAAATGAAGCCCAAATCACCCCAGCATCAAGACCAGTCAGAACTGTTCCGAAGTCGCCTTGACAGTCAAATCAACCTGAACCATGAACTGGTGCAATTGTCAGCTATGATCGACTGGGATGTGTTCGATGAAAAGTTCGGTGATTTGTACCACGCCGATAAGGGCTGCCCTGGAAAACCCACCCGGTTGATGGTGGGACTTTTGTATTTGAAACACATACACAAGCTGTCCGATGAACAGTTGGTGATCTGCTGGCTGGAAAATCCGTACTGGCAGTATTTTTGTGGGGAAAGCCACTTTCAGACGAGCTGGCCGATTGATCCGAGCTCGCTGACGCGTTATCGCCAGCGTATTGGTGAAAGTGGCTGTGAGTGGTTGTTGCAACAGACGATTGCCGCGGGATTGGATAGTGGTGCAGTTAGAAAGTCGCATTTAAAGCGCGTGACCGTTGACACCACCGTGCAGGACAAGGCGGTGAGTTTTCCAACCGATGCCAAGCTGTTGAACCGTAGCCGGCAACGGTTGATCAAACTGTGTCATCAACACCGGGTGGTGGTGCGTCAAAGTTATGCGCGCTTGGGTCCAAGGTGTGTGCTGCGAGCCAATCGTTATGCGCATGCGCGACAAAGCCGCCGTATGCGCCGCCAGCTTCGTACACTACATACATATCTTGGGCGGGTGGTGCGCGACATTGAACGCAAGATTCACGGTGATGAGAAGCTGATACAGCTGTTTGCCGAAGAGCTTAAGATGGCCAAACGGTTGCTGAACCAGCAAAGGGACAGTTCCAACAAGCTTTACAGTCTGCATGCACCGGAGGTGGAGTGTATTAGTAAAGGCAAGGCGCACAAGCGTTATGAATTTGGTGTGAAAGCCTCCATTGCAGTGACCAACCGCTCGAACTTTGTTATTGGTGGCCTGGCGCTGCCAGGTAATCCATATGATGGTCATACGTTGAAAGATGCGTTGGATCAGGTGCGCAAGTTATGTGGACAGCAAATTGAGGAAGTGTATGTGGACCGTGGTTACCGCGGTCACGATGAAACCGAAAGTGTGGTGTACATATCGGGACAAAGGCGCGGGGTGACGGATCGCATCCGGCGGTGTTTGAAGCGTCGTCAGGCGATTGAGCCCATCATTGGACATATGAAGCATGATGGCTGGCTGGGCTGTAATCATCTCAAGGGTACAGAAGGCGACAGTGTGAATGTATTGCTCAGTTGTGCCGGGCACAATCTGCGGTTGATCCTGAAACGTTTGAGGGACAGTTGTGTCCGTATTTTTTGTCACTCGGTATTGGAGCGTATTTTTCGCTTCAAACGGGCACTGTCGGGGGTAGAGTACAGCTTTTTGGTACTGCGCGCGGCATAAAGTCGTTTCAGCTCCCCGATACCTGACTTTCATGACTTCGAAAATCGACAGAAAACCGAATTTTTCAGGGCCGACTAATTCAAATATTGCCTCAAGATCTCACCGTCAGGTGGTTCACTCAATGAACTGTACTGGTGAAAATCGACTGGGGATTTCACGCCAGTACAGTTTCCATGACATGGAAACCGCCGCAAAATTCAACGACCACCACACTCCGCATCAAGATACTGACGCACGATTAACAGGTCTGCCACCCGACCGGACAGCATTAAATCAAGTGCTGAGTGCCCATCAAAAATTAATGCCGAATTTGGCATTCTCACCCACTCATCGGCAAGCCCCTCATCCGGTAATAAAATTTACAGTGACTTGTAGATTCCGACGATATACGAAATTCGTTCCAGCGTGTCTTTTGATAAGATCACATCCGTATCTTTTTTCCATTTGACGTATGTCGAGCGGGCACTGAGTCCAAGAAGCGTCATTTTCTCATCCACTGAAAGACGCCACAGTTGCGCAATATTGAAAAACGTCCGCAATGCCGGACCCGATATATGGTCATGATCGATGTTCACTGACATAAATTATTCCCCGACTTAACTTCTTGCCCCTACAGTTAAGCAACGTTGACTTCGCCCAATATTCAGTGGATGACAGTTCATGCCTGCTCGGCCCGCAACTCCACGAGTGTCCGTTCCTGCCTACCGAATACTGCACCAACAAGGTGAACTGGATCGTCATGACCGCGATACTTGTCTCCATATCCTCGGTCACGCATCTGCATCATCGCTTCGTCCAGCATCCTTTCCACCTCTCCAGGATGTTCCGCCATCTTGAATTCGAGCACGAACACCTGATCCGCATGAAACACTACCATGTCTGCTCGGCCCCGGCTCGATGAATCCTCCACTCGAAGATCCACACCAATCGACCGGAAATACGCATACAGGACGGACAGGTAGTGCGCCTCGTACCGATCCAAACCGCTTTGGTCGTACCACTGGTGCGGAATCCCGGCTACAAATGAGCTGAGTCGATCCGCAAATCCGTCGAAATCATTGTCGGCTAACAGCTGAATCAACACCCTTCCGTCTTCCGAAACACGCTCCCCCTCCTGTCCCAGATGAACCAGGATGCCCTTGCTGAAACTCTGACGCACCTCCAGGTTCGGGTAATCCAGGGTATAGAAGTCCTCCACTCCGATTCGCTCTTCCCCGGTAATGGTCAAATATCCCGTCTGAAACAGCACTGCCCATAGATCCATGTCGTCCACGTCAAACCGGGATAACCTCGCTGCGTCAGTCATCCGGTTCTCTAGTTCCATTGCGCTCGCTCCGTTCTCCGTTAACAGTCGAAACAGGAAGGTGGGAGAACCGGTCTCGAACCACCAAGGTTTGAATTCTCGGCTGTCGAACAGCAACAGGACATCGAAGGGGTTGTAGAGTTTCTCCCCACCACGCCAATTGTAGCCGTTGTACCAGCGCTTGATCTCTTCCCGGTCCAACCCTGGAAGCTCCGCCGCAAAAACCATGTCGAGGTCATTTTCCGTATATCCGCAGATCGTGGCGAACCCGGGGTCCAGGCTGATGTCCTTCAGGTTGTTGAGTCCGGAGAATAAGCTAACTTTCGAGAATCGGCTCACGCCGGTTACCAATACGAACCGCACATCCCGGGCACTGTCCTTGATGATCCCGTAGAACCCCCGCAGGTAGTCTCGGTTTGCCCGCGCCAGACTTGGGGTATCCAGCACGTCCAAGATTGGCTTGTCGTACTCATCCACTAACACGACCACTTGCCGACCGGTAGTATGATTGAGACGATCTAAAATGTTCCGGAGGCGTCTGGAGCCCGTATCTGACGAACTGGCAGGAGTAAGATTGTAATAACGCTCAATGCTCTCCAGCTGTTCTATGATGTCACCTTCAATTTCTGCCGGTTCACCGTATGTTCCGTCAAAGCTGAGCCGTACTACCGGGTGGTGTACCGACCAGTCCCAATGTTCGTGGATATCCAATCCCCGGAATAATTCTTCACTGCCCGCAAACAGTTCCTGCAGGGTGTCCACCAGGAGGCTCTTGCCAAACCGGCGCGGACGGGAAAGAAAATAATAATCCCCCCTGATCGATCAGCGTCCGAATAAGTGGAGTTTTGTCAACGTAATAACAGCCCCTCTCCCGGAGCCTGCGAAAGTCCTGAATTCCAATGGGAAGCTTACGGCGGGTCAAGTCTGCTGCCATCAGTCAATGAAGTCGAGGCGGTCTGGAAAGCCTATCATGCACGATCTACTTTACCCAACCTGCAATGCATGGCGTCGATTGCAAAAATAAAATTCTTGCCTTTCCGCCGGTCGGCAAAATCAACCACCTTGGACCTGCGGTAGGAGTCGACACTGTTCGCAATCCTGTCAGCAACGCGATTCATGATTGTGCTAACGGTGGCTTTCGCTCGTGGGCGAGTAATTCGCATGGTGGTTTCATTCAAACGGTTCCAATGTTGAAGCCGGCACTCGATGGGGATTATAACCAAGCCAGAAATTCATCTGGCTCAGTACCATGACAACGCAACCCGGTGAAACTGCAGGAGTACTGCTTCGAATGCGAATTCGCCAATTTTAGGTGGTGCGTAAAGTTAACGATGAAAATTCATCAGCGCATTGAAATGCACCTTTTGGCCGCGTGCGGTTGGTAGAATACCGATCAACAAAATAACAGACCAAACACACTTTTATAAAATCCTTTCGACAAAACATGAAAGACTCATTTTCAGACACAAATCTCAATCTGGACGACTGCCTCATCTCATTGAATGTTGATCCCCTTCGGCAGATGGTCAAATGGCTGGAAGTTCCTAAACCATTGCCCACAAGAAAAGTAGACATGGTAAAGGCTATCAAAAAACGACTCACCAAGCGATTTTTACGTCGACTGTGGCAAAGTCTCGATGAGACTGACCGACTTGCTGTCTGCGAAACATTGCATAGTCCGTTTAGACACTTTGATTCTGCTCAGTTCGAAGCAAAATATATGACACTGCCCACCCTGTCAGTCAGCGATTATCTACGCCCCCTAGCCCTTCCTCTTCGGTTTTTTCTTCACAATTCAGCAAGTTACTATGACTCCCGATTCATCATTCCACAGGAACTGAGCCATATTCTGCTCGAATTTGTTCCGCCACCTCCAGAAACAACAATCGATGTTGAGCATTCTTTACCGGAATCAGTTGAGCGTCTCGTTAAAACCTACCACTTCGGTAAAGGCAAACCGCCGACCGAAACGGTGAAATTGACTTTTTGTGAAACGGAACAAGCGGCCCAACAAGACCTTCACTCGGTGTTGCTACTGATCGATCTTGGCCGTATATCCGTGAGTGCGAAAACTCACCGCGCTTCAGCAACTTCCACAAAACGAATTACCGCCGAGTTGTTTGGCGGCGATTACTTTGAACCGGAAGTAAAAAAACACAGCTGGGACCAGGTTGTCGGTCCAATCAAAGCATACGCATGGCCATGGTTAATTCAAGCCGGCAGACTTGCACAAGTGAAGGGTTCGAAACTTGCATTGACCAAAGCAGGCCAGCTTGCTTTGGATGCTGCACCTGCAGAAACGTTGCGCCACCTATGGCAGAAGTGGTTGGGCAATGGCCTGTTGGACGAATTCAACCGCATTGACGCGATCAAAGGTCAATTTCGCGGCAAAGGTCATCGCGCAATGACAGCAGCCGCGCCGCGACGGGAATTAATCGCCACCGCACTGAACGAATGTCCTGTTGGTGAGTGGATTGCATTTAACAAGTTTTCACAATTCATGCAGGCAACCGGTTTAGATTTCGAAATCACGCGAAATCCTTGGAAACTGTATATAGTAGACCAGCAATACGGCAGTTTGGGGTATGCGGGTTATCATGATTGGAGCATACTTCAAGGGCGCTATATACTTTGCTTGCTCTTCGAGTACATTTCGACTTTGGGGATGATCGACATCGCATTTACCCATCCCTACCATGCAAAAATTGATTTCAGTGAAATAGCGTGTACAGATGAACTGAGCTGGCTCAGTCAGTATGACGGTCTGGAATACTTTCGGTTGACCGATTTGGGTGCTTATTGTTTGGGCCTCACCGCAGAATACAAGATAAAGACTGCGATCAACATTACGCCGATTACAGTACTTCCAAATTTACGGCTGCAAACAGAGTCCCCGCTGTCGACGACTGAGCGATTAACGCTGGAATCTTATGCTACTACGGAATCGGATAGGGTTTGGCGACTTGCGCCTGACAAAATATTACTGGCAGTGGAAAACGGGCACGACATTGATGTTTTGCGTAATTTTTTGGCGCAGCGGGATGAGCAACCTTTACCCGAGACTGTCGAGGGGATGCTGCGTAAAATTGAGCGCAACGCAACTGCCGTAAAAATCGTCGGGGGCGCCGTCTTGTTCGAATGCGTTGATGAGCAAATTGCGAATGAACTCGCAAAAAATAAACACACAGCAAAACTTTGCCAGAGCGTCGGGAACAAATGTTTGGTGGTTAGAAATAAAAGTGACCAGGCATTCCGTAAGGCGGTACACGATCTCGGTTACGGACTGAAACAGTCGTGAAATTCTCGAGCAACCAAATTTTGTTACCAAAGCTGCCTCATCGTGGGTAACTCTATATCCCCGAAAATAGAATCGCAACAAATAAACAGTTGAAGTCAGCCTGGCCCAACTAAAATTTCAGTTCCGCTGCCAACAATTTTTTCAAATTCCCCGAATTACCAAGTAAAATACTTGGTTATTACTTCCGTTTGGGAACTCAACCATGAAATTGACAACCAAGGGCCGCTATGCGGTCACCGCGATGATGGACCTGGCATTGCACGAATCAGACAATCAACGTATTGCACTTAAATCGATTGCTGAACATCAGGAGATTTCCATTGCGTATTTAGAGCAGATTTTCGCCAAACTTAAGGCAAATGGACTCGTAAACGGCAGTCGCGGACCCAATGGTGGGTATCGTCTGTCAAAGCCAGCTGGAAGTATTTCAATATTCGAGATTATCGATGCCGTGGATGAGCCCATCGATGTCACACGCTGCCATGGTAGAGAAGACTGCCAAGATGGCAAAGTCTGCCTCACCCACGAACTGTGGACAGACCTCAGTCACCAGATATCCTCCTTTCTTGATCAGTTGAAACTGGGAGATATTGTAAAGACCCCACGCGTGCAGGAAGTCGCCCAGCGTCAATCGCTACGCTGTGCAGCAACCAAGTTCACCCAGCGGGTGTCATTTACCTAACCATTACGAACACCTTGCAAGGAATACAACGTGAGTTCAGCAACAGCCCAAGACATCAGTGAGTTCATCGGTCGCGAATACAAAGAGGGATTCACCACCGACATTGAATCCGACACCTTTCCGCCCGGCCTTGATGAGAGTGTGGTCATCGCACTTTCGGAAAAGAAAAATGAACCCGAGTTCATGCGTGAGTGGCGTCTCAAAGCCTTTGCGCGCTGGCAAAAAATGCGGGAACCTGTTTGGGCTCATGTCAACTACACACCGATCGACTACCAGTCCATCAGCTACTACTCAGCCCCCAAGTCGGATGCTGATCGCCCCAAGAGTCTGGATGAAGTTGATCCTAAATTACTTGAAACCTATGAAAAACTTGGCATTCCGCTTTCAGAACAGAAGATGTTGGCTGGTGTCGCTGTCGATGCTGTGTTTGACAGCGTTTCGGTGGCCACTACCTTCAAGAAAACGCTCTCGGATGCCGGTGTGATTTTTTGTTCATTTTCCGAAGCTGTCCAAGAGCATCCGGAATTGGTCAAGCAATACCTGGGATCTGTCGTACCATCCGGTGACAATTTTTTCGCAGCCCTCAACTCAGCAGTTTTCAGCGACGGGTCATTCGTCTACGTTCCCAAGGGCGTGCGCTGTCCAATGGAATTGTCGACTTATTTTCGAATCAATGCAATGAACACCGGACAATTCGAAAGAACGCTGATCATCGCTGATGAAGGCAGTTATGTCAGCTATCTCGAAGGCTGTACCGCGCCGATGCGCGATGAAAACCAACTGCACGCTGCAGTGGTTGAACTCGTCGCCATGAAAGACGCCGAGATCAAGTATTCAACAGTACAGAATTGGTATCCCGGTGATGAGGAAGGGCGTGGCGGCATCTACAATTTTGTTACCAAACGCGGCGCATGCCGCGGCAACGATGCCAAAATCTCCTGGACCCAGGTCGAGACCGGCTCTGCAATTACCTGGAAGTACCCCAGCGTTATGCTTGAAGGCGATCGGTCAATCGGTGAGTTTTACTCAGTGGCACTGACCAACAACTACCAGCAGGCAGATACCGGCACCAAGATGATCCACATCGGTAAGGATACTTCGAGCACCATCATCTCCAAGGGAGTCTCAGCGGGTAAGGGACAAAACTCCTATCGAGGTCTGGTTCGAATTCTCAAAGGCGCCCACAATGCACGCAACTATTCGCAATGCGACTCGCTGCTGATGGGTGATAAGTGCGGCGCCCATACGTTTCCCTATATTGAAGTCAAAAACCCGACCGCCAAAGTAGAACACGAGGCAACAACGTCGCGCATCAGTGAGGATCAGTTGTTTTATTGCAAACAGCGCGGCCTGTCTGAAGAAGACTCTGTATCCATGATCGTCAATGGCTTCTGTAAGGAAGTTTTCAAAGAACTCCCCATGGAGTTCGCAGTCGAGGCCCAAAAGCTGCTGGGCATCAGTTTGGAAGGCGCGGTGGGATAGTCCGCCGTATTTTCCACAAGACTCAACCCATTTTTACTTCATTTTGCAACGAGGCTTGACAAGTATGCTGTCAATTCGAAATCTCAAGGTTGAAGTCGGTGAGAAAAAAATTCTCAACGGAATTGATCTTGCCGTCAACCCTGGCGAAATTCACGCCATCATGGGCCCCAATGGGTCCGGAAAAAGCACCCTGGCCAACGTCATCACTGGCAAGGTGGAAGAAGGCATTACCGGAACCATTGAATACCAGAACCAGGACTTGTTTGAACTCGACCCCGAACAGCGCGCCCGCGAAGGCATCTTCCTCGCGTTTCAACATCCCACGGAGATTCCGGGGGTCAACAACATTTACCTGATTAAAGCCGCAGTGAATTCACTGCGTAAGCATCGCGGTCAGCCGGAAGTGGACGCGATTGATTTTTTGAAACTGATTCGGGAAAAAATGAAACTCCTGGAAATCAATGAATCGTTTCTCTACCGGTCGGTCAATGACGGCTTTTCTGGCGGTGAAAAAAAACGCAACGAAATTCTCCAGATGTTAATGCTGGAACCACAGCTTGCACTGCTGGACGAAACGGATTCCGGACTGGATATCGATGCCTTGAAAATCGTTTCTCGCGGGGTCAATTCGCTCGCTGATGACGGGCGCTCGATTATTATCGTCACCCATTTCCCCCGGATCCTCGAATATATCGTCCCGGACTATGTCCATGTCCTGTTGAATGGCAGAATTGTCCACTCCGGCGATAAGACGACTGCCCATAATCTCGAAAAATTTGGCTATACGTGGGTATCGGAAAAAGCACAAGCCGAGGCCGTTGCATGAAAGCCGGTCAGCTAGCAAATCACCTGCTGGGGTTGAGTGAAACACTGTCCCCGCACCTGCCTGGTTCCACAAACGCTGCGGTGGCAAATATGCGCCAACGCGCCCTTGAACGTCTGGCTGCAACAGGACTGCCCAAGCTAACCGATGAAGCTTGGCGCTACACCAATATCCGAGCTTTTGACAAGGTGGAATTTAAACCAGTGGGAGAGGCGCTGTCCACTTTATCCGATGACACGCTCGCGGCGGTTGAAATCCCGTCTTTGGATCGTTACCGCATTATCCTGATCAACGGCTGGGTTAGCGAGATGCACAGCGCATTGGATGCATTGCCAGCGGGGATTGAGTGCATTCGTCTCAAGGATGCGCTCAACGGCGGTGCCGAATCCCAGGCCATCGAACGGCTTCAGGCACAAGCAATGCATGCGGAACACGGATTCGAAGCACTCAATGCGGTCATTGCCACCGACGGGATTATCCTCCACGTAGCAGCAGGCGTGCAACTTGACAAGCCGATCGAACTCCTGCACATCACTCAGGATAACACCGATGCCAGGCTTAGCAATGTCAATCATTTTGTATCGTTAGCCGAAGGTGCAAAGCTTGACTTGATTGAGCGGTATGTTTCGATCGCACCAACCACACACATGACCAATGCATCAATCACAATCAGTGCAGCCGAGTCCAGTGAACTCACTCACTACCGAATTCAGGACGAAAGTCCCAGTGCTTTACATATCGGCTATGCCACTGCCAGTCAACACCAATCGAGCCGCTATCGAATCTTCTCGATTTCGACTGGCGCGCATCTCGACCGACACGAAGTGAAGCAGCATCTCGACGGCCAGCACGCCCACTGCGAAATGAAAGGCCTATATATCGGTAATGGCAAACAGCACATTGACAACTACACCACAGTGGTGCATGCCTCACCCAATGCCACGAGTGAGGAGTATTACAAGGGCATTCTCGCCGACCGCGGACGCGCCGTGTTTCACGGTCGGATCAAGGTCAAGCCCAATGCACAACACACTGATGCACAGCAGCAAAATAAAAATCTGCTGTTATCAACCAATGCTGAGGCCGACACCAAGCCACAACTCGAAATTTATGCCGATGATGTCAAGTGCTCACATGGCGCAACCGTTGGCTATCTGGAATCAGACGCCATATTCTACCTGCGTAGCCGCGGATTAGATGAAGCCACCGCGCGCGCAATGCTTACCGAAGCATTTGCGGCAGAGATCATTGTTCAGGTTGAGCACGTCGCTGTTCGGGAACATCTGCTCGAGCTGTTACGCAATAAACTGGCCGACACTATGGATTACAGGGAGGCAGCATGAGTAATACGGCAATCAAATCTGGCTTTGACAGCAACTTCGCTGAACAATTGGATGTCAACGCAATACGTGCGCAGTTTCCTATTCTTGAGCAACGCGTTCACGGCCACCCACTGGTTTACCTCGATAACGGCGCCAGTTCCCAAAAGCCGCGCGCGGTAACGGCCGCACTCGACAAGTACTACGCCTCACAGCACGCCAATGTGCACCGAGGTGTGCATGAGCTCAGCGATCGGGCGACCGAAGCTTATGAAAATTCACGTAAAACTGCACAGAAATTCGTCAATTCCGCTAGACCTGAAGAGATCATTTTCGTGCGCGGCACAACCGAAGGTCTCAATTTGGTCGCGGAATCCTACGGCCGTTACAAATTGCAGCCGGGCGATGAAATCCTGGTCAGCGAAATGGAGCATCACTCCAATATTGTTCCCTGGCAACTCATCGCTGAACGAGCCGGCAGCGTCGTCAGAATGATTCCCATGAATGATGATGGAGAAATCATGCTGGATGAGTACCAGAATCTGCTGCATGAGAAAACCCGTGTCGTTGCGATTACCTATGTGGCCAATTCACTCGGCACGGTTAATCCGATCAAGGAGATGACTCGGATGGCACACGAAGTTGATGCAGTCGTGGTGGTCGATGCTGCGCAAGCCGCGCCACATCTGAGCATTGATGTCATCGACCTTGACTGCGACTTTCTGGCACTTTCGGGACACAAAATGTATGCGCCAACCGGTATCGGCATTCTGTACGGCAAGGCTAGGCTGCTCGACGCGATGCCCCCCTATCAGGGCGGCGGTGAAATGATTCGGCGCGTGACCTTTGATGGCACAACCTATGCCGATATTCCGCACAAGTTCGAAGCAGGCACTCCCAATATTGCTGATGCGGTCGGCTTCGGCGCTGCCTGTGAATTTATGTGGAACATCGGAATCGATGTTATCGCCGCACATGAGCAAAATCTACTTGACTATATTCACGACCGCGCTGAGTCGCTACCGGATATTCAGGTTTATGGTAACGCGCAACACAAAGCGGGTGTCTTCGCCTTCACGCTGGACAACGTGCATGCGCATGATATAGGAACCATCCTGGACCGCCAAGGCGTTGCCATTCGAGTGGGCCATCATTGCGCGATGCCGGTAATGCAGCACTACCAGGTTGCCGCAACCGCAAGAGCATCATTCGCAGTCTATAACACGTATGCGGAAATTGACAGTCTGTTCGCGGCAATTGATGGTGTAAGGGATCTCTTTGCATAATAATGGATGATCTCAGGGCACTGTACCAGGAAGTGATCATTGATCACAGTCGAAGGCCGCGTAATTTCGGCACTCTGGAGGCCGCAAATTGTTCGGCAGAAGGCGTCAATCCACTTTGTGGTGATGAAATCATGCTGGAGTGTCACTTGGATGACAACGACGTTATTCAGGACATCCGCTTCACAGGCCATGGCTGTGCGATTTCTCTGGCTTCTGCATCGCTGATGACCGAAATGCTCAAAGGCCTTTCGAAAGCCCATGCTGAAAAATTATTCGCACAGTTTCGTTCCTGTGTGACTGGCGAGAAAGAGCCAAACTCAGCCGACATTGGAAAGCTGGAGGTGTTGAGCGGTGTACGAGAATTTCCAACCCGGGTAAAATGTGCCACACTTCCCTGGCATACCGCACTGGCCGCAATTAATGGCAGCGACGAAACAGTCACCACGGAGTAACAAGCAAAATGAGCCGCGACAAACCACCCTATAAAACCGAGGTGACGGCTGATGATTTCTTCGCAGACTTCCTTAAGCCCGACGCCTTGGCAACAGAAGTCCAAGATGCACCGAGTTCCAGCCAAAGCGCGTCGATCACCGATCTGGTTCTGGAACAACAGATTGTCGATGCCCTTCGAAACGTATACGATCCCGAGATTCCGGTGAATATTTACGATCTTGGGCTGATATACACGATCAATATCAATGAAAACCGCTCAATCGACATTGAAATGACACTGACCACACCCGGCTGTCCGGTTGCCCAAACGTTCCCCGGAACCGTCGAGTGTGCCGTCAAGTGTGTCGAAGGCGTCGAAGATGTCCATGTAGAGCTGGTTTGGGACCCACCCTGGACAAAAGACCGCATGAGTGAGGATGCGCTGCTGAGCCTGGGGCTACTGTAAGCCGAATCCCGTGAAAGTCGTCCTCATCAGCCCATACGAAATCGGACGACAGCCATTTGCCCTGGCTGAACCGGCAGCCTGGCTTAAACAGGATGGGTTCGAGGTTGATTGCATTGATCTTGCCAATGAACCCTTTGATCTGGACCGTCTCGAAGGATCACAACTGGTCGCCATTCACCTTATCATGCATGCTGGCGCACGCCTGGCTGCACAGATTATTCCGCTCATTGTGGAACAACTGCCTAAGGCAGCCGTTTGTGCGTACGGACTTTATGCACCGGTCAACGACACTTACCTGCGCACGCTGGGTTGTGACTATGTGTTCGGAGGTGAATCCGAAGCAGACCTTCGATCGTTGTGCCGAACACTTCGCGACGGTACCAGTACCGAAGCCTACCGTGCCACTCGAAACTCATTTGACAAGCTGGATTTTGTAACCCCCGATCGTTCCGACTTGCCTGCGCTTGATCAATACTCCTCGTTGCAACTGTCCGACGGATCCCAACGGACTGTTGGTTTTGTTGAGTCCAGTCGCGGCTGCAAACACCTGTGCCGACATTGTCCTGTAGTCCCGGTTTATGATGGGGTCTTCAGGGTGATCCCGGCAGACGTTGTCTTGGCCGACATTCGCCAGCAAATAGCGGCGGGAGCCGAGCATATTTCATTTGGTGATCCGGACTTTTTAAACGGCCCCACCCACGCGCGACGCATCATTGAGCGTTTTCAAGCAGAATTTCCAGGTACGACTTGGGACGCAACCATTAAGGTTGAACACCTGTTGAAACATACGGCACTCATTGAATCGTTTGCTGATCATCACTGCCTCTTTATCACCAGTGCAGTTGAATCAATCGAAGACTCGGTGCTGGAAAAACTCGCGAAAGGACATACAGCCGACGATTTTCATCAGGCGTTGAATCTGCTAAGGTCGGTTGGCATCACTATGCTGCCGACCTTTGTCCCCTTTACGCCTTGGACTACGATTGAAGGCTACTTGAATCTGCTACAGGAAATTGTTCGGCTGCAATTGGTCAACAGCGTCGCTCCTGTGCAACTCAGCATTCGTCTTCTGTTGCCACGGGGATCGCGGTTACTGAACTGTGACGATGCTGACGAGTGGCTTGGAGACTTTGATTCAGTCTTACTAGGCTACCAGTGGAAACATCACGATCCGCGAATGGATCGTCTGCAGGAACAAATTCAGGAATGTGTAATGCATGCAGATGAAGACAGCCTCAATCGAGAGCATACTTTTTCTGCTGTCTGGCGGCTGGCACACCGTATGTATGGAATGAGTCCACCCAATCTGCTGCCAGGCATACAGCCGCTCGTCCCGCAGATGTCAGAACCGTGGTATTGCTGCGCCGAACCGACTGCGCTCCAAAAGGCTCAGATTGACTCAAAATTGGCGCCCGCGGTGTAATACGCTTCGGGCGAACGCCAGATGTATTCATCCCATTACGGGATCAACACAGTCGCACCCGTGGTTTTACCGCTTTCAATCGCCTGATGGGCTTTTGCTGCATCTTTCAATGCATATTCGTAATTGATAGTGGCGCGAATAATTCCTTGCTGCATGGCTTCAAACACAGCACTCGCGGTTTGCAGCAAATCCTCCCGTTTGGCGACATAATGCATGATTGCAGGTCGGGTAATGAACAGTGAGCCGCGCCGGCCCAAATCATTGATGATATCAACCGGGTCTGGTGCACCTGAAACATGCCCATAGGCAGCACAAACACCCATCGGCCGCAGGCAATCAAGAGAACGTTGCAGCGTGTCCTTGCCAATTGATTCATAGACCACCGCAGCGCCTTCTCCGTCCGATACCTCCCGCACCTTCGCGACAAAATCTTCATTGCTGCGCACGACTGGGTGGTGACAACCGGCAGCTGCTGCAATTTGTGCTTTTGCTGCGGTGCTGACTGTACCGACAACTGTGGCACCAATCGCGTTCGCCCACTGACACAACAGTAGACCCATCCCCCCAGAGGCAGCATGCACCAAGACAGTATCACCAGATTTAACGGGGTAGGTTCGAAACAACAGGTACTGGGCAGTCATTCCTTTGAGAAACATGCCCGCCAATTCACGGTCATCCACACCATCAGGAACACGCACCAGGCTGCGCGCCGGATAGTTGCGCCGTTCTGAGTAGCTGCCAAGCGGCGGCACTGCATAGGCCACTCGGTCGCCTTCGCAAAATTCTGTAACCTGGTCGCCCACAACTTCGATAACACCCACCGCTTCAAACCCGATGACCACTGGCGGGGGCGGCACCGGCCACGGATGTGGAATGCCACCCCGATGATAGGTGTCAGCAAAATTAAGACCGATGGCAGAGTGACGAATCTGAACTTCATCGGGGCCGGGATCGGCGACCGGCCAGGGCTGCCATTTCATATTCCCGGGCGGTCCGAGCGTTTCAAGGACCATGGCTTTGTTAGTCATATCTCGCTCCTAATCTCCACCTTATATTGTGTATTCCATACCGTCAAACTGCGGAATCTGCTTTACATTGGGCAGCGTAAATTCGAGCCGATAGCCCCAACTCCTAGAACTTGCGACCCAAGTAATACGCCCCACCACAGGACTCCATCGCCACACAGCGTATCGTGGCTGCATCCAAAGCGGAAAAATACCCCAACACCTGGTTGCGTTTGAGCTTGGCCTGACGAATTAATTTCATGTTGCAATTCATCTCGGACAAGTAAAACACGTTTTTCCCCGAATCCAACCCAATGGTTGTGTTATCGTATTTAGCCTGCATAATAAACCTCTCGCTTTCTATTAATCGGCTAGTTCAACCTATTCAACTGACAAGGTGAGAGGTTTCCATATCATCTAATATGAACGCACCGATACTTGATTGATCGCGTCCGGAAGGCAGTGCCAATCGATCCCTTCTGTGCCTTTTTTGAAGCTCTCAGGCCCTCCATGTATAACAAACTTATGGCTTGGGCGCAAGTCCCGGCATGCATTGTAAAAACCTCTTGAAAGTGTGGCGTCTCCGCTCAGTTTAACTTCAATAACCCATATTTCATCATTTTCAAACTGTAGTACAAAATCAGCTTCATCGGAATCTTGAGAACGGTAATAAAATGCTCTTGCTTGGTGAACCGTTGAAGTTAATAACGATTCCAATACAAACCCTTCCCAACTCTTACCTTTTATTTGGTGTTGCCTTAGAGATTCAATTGAATTCAAGCCCAATATGCTATGCACCAATCCACTGTCGCGTATATACCATAATTTTTGCTTGTCCATCTGTTTCGCAGGATTGTGATGCCAAAAGTACAGCCCATTTATCAGATGCTTGGATTCGAGCAAGCAAAGATAATGGTTCAAATCGCTCTTACTACAACCCAGCCTTTGGGGTAATCTTTCAATGTTGGTTTTACCTTGTTCAATCGCTAACCGCTTCCAGAGAGGCATTAGTTGAGAAATGTTATTTGAATTTGACTGCACTGGTGATTGGGGTCCGAATATGCTGTCGGTATAAGTCTGTCTCCATTCCAAGCTAGATTCGTCATCGTCTGCTAGAAAACTTCGTGGGAATCCGCCTCTTAGCCATAGTCTATGAATTAATCGGTGCGTTTCTTTAAATTCAACTACTTGCGATACAGCTTTGTCGTTTAAAGTGGAAATGGTGTCTAAACGCAATGATTTGTTTAACTCAGAAAAATGAAACGGTGTTAGCCATACTTTCTTAAAACGACCACCAATATGTTGGTTAGCCAATCCTTCCAAATCGTCAGTAGCCGACCCCAATATTAGCCAACGTATTTGCGGTTTCTCCAACCCATTCGACTCGTCTAAATATTTCCTCAACTTTGGGAATACCTCGGGTACACATTGCGCCTCATCAATTACGACACAGTCTCCGATATGAGATTCCACAAAACCTTCGAAATTCAACAACGATATGCGGTCTTCATCAATACTCTCAGGATCCTTGTAACAGGTCGCTTGATACGAAACTGGAACAAACTTACTTATAAAATCCCGAGCCAATGTCGTTTTACCGACTTGTCTTGGACCGAGCAGTAGTACGCAATAGTATTTTTCGAATGCTGATTCCAGTAAATCGAGTGCACCTCGAGAAATAAAATCAGTCATGTCTTCGTGACATCCAGAACAAATACCGCAACGTCCGCTCGGCGCTCTAGTGGAATCAGAAGTTGTAACGCGATTTGCATGTCTTCGGGTGTTTCAGGTTTCATCAATCCGTGAGGCGGCCTCTTTATCCTCTTTCCTTTAGGCGCATCTTTTCCGAACCAAAAGACGATATAAATCCCTTTTGAAGCAGATCTATAGTTTGCTATGTAGAATCGGTCTAATTGCGTTGTCGCAGCGTTCCAAACGCTCTTATGCCACTGTCCTTTTGTTTCCATAGGAATTTCTATGGCGCCGTAAGTAAAAGCGGCATCGCTACGCTTCTTTTTTGGCATGATAACTTCAGGTTTAGACTGTATCCCAAACGGAAGTTCATGCAGTAGAATCAACAACTGATTACAGCACTCAATCTCATTTCGTGGTTTGCCGTGATCGTAAAAATTATTTACGGGATTTTTATCGTCCCCTCTAAGTCGTTCTTGTAATTGGATTAGTTTATCCAAAACGATTGCTTGTACATCAGCTGCCGAGATTGGTGAACCATTGGAAAGCACTTTCTTAAGGTCAGAGAGAGAGGGTGGTACAAAATATTCTGTAATACGTTTTCGATTATTAGCTGCGATTGCAGACAACACGTAATTTGTATAACCATCACGATCCATTTCGCGGAGTTCAGTGAGTGCTGATCGGGCTTCGTTTGATGGTTCTTTCGAGATCCGGTTAATTGCCTCTATGATCAGAACTGTGGCATCTTCAGGATTTGTTGAACCCATCGAAAGGCCTGGTTTGATTTCGTATTTCGGCCAATGGTATCTGAAATTGCTAACAAGCCATTTCAGTTGAGCTACTTGAACCGGAAACAACCATTCCCCTTCAAAAACAGTAGGTCTGTAAATCAGCTGAGTGAGCGACCAAAGCAAATCTCGATTCTGTTTCTTAATGTTGGGAATTGAAAATATAGCGGTTTCAAAATCCACAGAAAATTGAACAGACCGCCAAAATTTCTCCTCATCGCTTCCGGTAGTCGTTCTTTGCAAACGAACTTTGGAAAGAGTCGCCAGTCGATTACTAATTTGAGACTCACTACCGCTGATAGCGCGGAACACTCCATATATCAGTTCACGCGTAATTCTTAATGGCAAATTGGGATATCTTTCAAGCCATTCGAATCCAAGATTTAGTAAATTGGGCTGCTCAAAATCCTGATGCGTTAATCGATAAAGTCCAGTTATGTGTGAACTATTTGATTCCAGTATAGGTTCAATCATTCGCCTTAAGTGTGCTTGGTATTTTTCTTTATCTTTACGAAGTTCGGCATAAAGTGATGCATTTAGTCCAGTCAGATGTTCTTCTAGATTTTGAAGTCCATTGTCGGAAATAGCACCAAGCGCGGAAATCAGATCATAGGGCAAGTCGTCAAATTTTGTTCCATTAAGGTAGCGTTCACCCGCAGCTGCAATCATGGGAAAGGCAAAATTCGAGGCTTTTGACTGTGAAAAATCTGTTGCGATTTGCCCCGTCGACGGTAAATCTTTTCTGTTGAGAGTTGCCTCAAATCCCTCAAGCACCGCATCTTTAAGAACTTCTCCGAGCCAGGCTGAAATTCTTTCCGAAGGTTGAAGATCATTTCTAAGATTTCTGAACATACCCAGATATGCCTTCGCTGGATTTAGAATCCATGGAAGCGCCCCTCTTCGAATCACGTCGATGTTTTGAGCATACCGCGTTCGTATTTCGTTCAACTGCTCTTGCTGTTCGATTTTTTGTGTTTGCAAAGATCGTCTGTACCTTTTCTGAGATTCAGTAGACTCTGGCACCTTTGGCTGCTCCACAAGTAGATTCATCAGCTCCTGATCTTCCATCGCATATGGTTTAGCAATTTCTTGGATTTCCGCAGGAATAAAGCAGTCTCCACTTCTCAGCGTCTCAATAAGATATATCCAACGAATACGTTCCCCTGAGTGATTACGCTTGACTAGTTCAGATAAATGGATTCGTGCATCATCCTTTGAAATCGTAAATGCTGTACAAATCTCGGTTAATCGATGAAGGCAATCATGAAAATGTTCTTCAGTGTCAGGTTCAAATAGAGCTAAACGCTGAATACCAATACGTAAATTGTTGTTGTCGCAGACCGATTGGCATACTGATTTGTGCTCGGCTGGATATTGATGCCACCCACTCCATAAAGCGCGAATCCAAAACCAGATTTGCTCCGGTTCAATTGACTTGGTCTGTTTATTCAATATTGTGGAAATTAGAGGGATCGCGAAATCCGCTATAGTTGAAAGATCTTTGTGGTAATCAGTTTCCCACCACTTCATAGGATCATGCAGCTTCAATATGACTTTCGCCAACTCATCCAACAACTCGCTTATGCGTTTCTGAGGAATCCCTTTAATATTTCGCTGCAGATTCAATAGAAATCCATAGTGTCGATCCTCTCTATCAACTAAATCGGTAGTCAAAATTCCAGTGAATGCAATTATTGCCATAGCTATTTGCTCAACTTCGAATTTTTCAGCACCAACTTCTGTGATCAGGTCAACTGCGAGTCGTGTTGAGTCATAGTCTCCCTTGCCTGACAACAATTTAATTTGATCAGTCCAATAATTGTTGTAATGAACGATCTGGCATAAGGCTTCACCTGCGAGGCTTCTTTCAACAAACTCCCGCTTTGAGTCAAGCAAAATAGTCTCAAGAGTTGGGCTAAGTTGCTTCGCAATATCGCCTTCCTTCACCGCTTTAAGTAACAAAACCCGCAAATGTAGTGGTTCTCTTTCATCGGAATTGCAAATGATGCTCTGTATCTCGTCAACCAGTTCAACTTGTACTAAAGCCCTAACTGAATTTCTTTCCCACCAATAGTCTTGAAATTGTGGATCGTTCTGCCAAAATTGTCTTAGATTTTGGATGAGCCGTTTAGCTTGGGTTACAGACAGACTGTCCCCATCCGCATAACGTAAAATGCCATAGGGATCTTGATCAATTACCATAGGCCCCAATATTTGAGGGCTAAATTTTGGTAGCCAAGCATGTAACCCACGAAGAGAAGCCGGTACTCCAGCTTCATGTGAGATGAGATGTAGAAACCTCATCGCGGTACGGTGTTGATATTGATGGTTCTCAATTTCTTTTGCTAGCCAGCGTGCTCCTAGGAATTCTGCGACTGTGCGGTGTATTGGAGTAAAGACTTTGTCGTTTGTAGTGCGAAATAACCTGCTATGCCTTAAACTGGCATTAATCATCTCAATGTTTGAAGAGCTCCCAAGCTCAGGTAGGTAAAGTTTCTCTTCGGAGGCAGCTTCTATAGAAATTTCAGATTTTCCAGTAATCAGTGCTATAGCCATTACCTCGCCAGCAGCATCCAATACCCCTTCTACCGGTAGCTGAGCAAGAGTATGACTACTACGTCTATGGCGAATATTTCTTTCTTCACACAAAACCTTTGTTGCTTGATTTAGCAGTTCCGATCTGCTTGTGGGGACCCCACATTGATTCTTCACAATGGATATTACAAACTCCAGGTTCAGAGGGTTATGAAGGAGCAACTCCAAACCGGCTAATTCAAACTGGTTTAGTGTTTTTTTGGCTTGAGAGTTACCAAGTGCTTCCGTCAAGAATTCTTCCACGTCGTCGTTTGATAGGGGTTCAAGTGTCAACACGAATGGTAGAAACCCATATTCATCCTGAATATCGATACTTGCAACTACGTTGTCCCATTCGGCGGACCGACATGAAATGATAAAAGGAGGATTTCCAGAGGCATTTAAACATCTCAGTACTTTATGGAGCGGATCTCCATCTTCTACTGTCGCGATTTCGTCTAAACCATCGATTATTAAAAACATGTCCTTCGGAATTTGGTCATGAGACTGCCTTAAAAAGCTTATTGCCGTAGTGAATTTACCGTCAAATTGATTTTCCAATTCGTGTAGCAACCGAGTCTTCCCCATTCCAGGTTCACCCAATACAACAATAGCGTTTCGATCACATGAAAGCAGTTCTTTTTCAGAAATTAACTTAGTTTTATGCTTTTCATCGGTGTAGCTGAGATTACGCTTTATATATCGACTAGGTGGACTCATCCGTTCACCTCGGAACTAACTTCTTTCATGGCATCAAACAAAGTCATCGCTGTCACCCCATGGCGCATAGTGTATGACGCTTTGCCTTTGTGAACTATAAAGTTCCTTTCAGCATCTATATCGTAAATAGCGTTATAAAAACCTCTCTCAATTGTCGGCGCACTTGATAGCCTGATCGAAAATGCCCACACATTATTTGGAACGAACTCCAAAATAAGGTCAATCTGCGCTCCTGCACCCGTACAATAAAAATATGGTGTAGCTTTCCCGGCAGCTGCGCTTAACAGATTTTCGATAACAAATCCTTCCCAACTTTTACCAGCAACAGAATGTGACAGCAAATCATCCATCGTACGTAAACTCATTAGTGCATGCAAGATACCGCTGTCTCGCACATATAGACGAGGTGATTTAACTAGCCTTTTTTCTGTGTTTAAATTCCATGAAGGTAGTATCCGAACCAATAGTAATTGGCGCAGGAATTTGAGGTATCGAACAACGGTATGGCCACTGCGCATTCCTAAGGAGCGTGCATATCGCTGGGCATTGAGGAATTCACCCTGATCGTTGGCAATCATTCGCCAAAAACGGTACATAGTATCGGCATTAACATTTAGATCGAATTTCGGTAAGTGCCGTTCCAAATACATTTGTATGTAATCATGGCGCCATTGCAAACTCTCCTCATTGTCGCCATCTAGATAGCTGAGAGGCATTCCTCCACGCAACCATAGTCGGTCAAGCGTATTTTGAGGCATCTCTCCAAAGTCGCAATTTTCATACCCGTTCACCTCCCTTGCATTCAGTGGCATTAGTTCAACTAAACTGGCTCTTCCTGCGAGACTTTCAGATTCTTGACGAAGTAGTTCGAGTGACGCAGACCCAATGACCAAAAACTTTCCTCCATTCACATTCTTACGCCTACGCTCATCGATTTGACCTCGCAGAACCTTAAAAATATTTGGGGCACGCTGAATCTCATCCAAAACAAACAGATATCCGATATGTGACGATAGGTAATTATTTGAGTCATTCAGAAGACGTCTGTCTATGGGCTTGTCAAGATCTAAGTATTTGACCTTACTCTGCCACTGGGCAGCGATCTGATGTGCGATAGTAGTCTTGCCAACTTCTAACGGCCCAACAAGCGTTACATTGTCGAAATGCACGAGACGCTTATTAATTTGATTGAGTATTTCTCTGGATATCATTCTTACATTATTGCATTGTTAATTCAATATTGCAAGGATATAATTAGATATAATTCCGTTGTTTAGAATTGAAGGAATAATGATTGTCCCGTATAAACAACAAACCTCACCGAGTGGACAGTGTTTATCAAGATTATTCAGCTATGAACTTTGGGATCTACAAAACTTCCGAAAATAAAGACAATTTGACAATTTAACTTCCAGCAGCAACTTGAAAGCACTCAGCGAAGTGTTTAAACAGTTGCGTAGCGATTTTACTGGTGAAGTAGGAGCGTTTGCGAACTCTTACGATTCGTTAACGCTTGTATGCGCTGTCCAGCCAGGTCCATACGTCACATGCACAGTAGTGGGCCGTGAAGGTCAACGCAGATCGAAGAGTTGGGTTGATTAGGTGATTCGGTCGAAGTGTACCTATGTGCTCAAATGTATGAACCGCCTGCGGGGTTGTATCTGATCCATTCCTTTTACATATGCCGGAGCTTGAGTAAATTCAACATGTCGTGAAAACAATAGCTTGCTGGTGAACTCCGATTCAATTCGATACTGAGTACCAGCGCGAAATACAATCGAACTGATTCGGTTCTATCAAGGACAAATTCAGGCGTTTAGCGGAAGTTGAGGTCTACGCCGGTTTTCGGAGTAACAATATCCAAATTTGAATTAGTTGATTATTTAACACCGAAAGACTAACTGCTAACATTGTTGCAGTTTTCAAAGCCAACTCGACAATAATCATGCACCACGACAAAATCGACGAAACGGTGCTCGCATTGCTGTATCTTGGTATCTGTGAGCATCCGCCGGGAGGACAGGCGCGCAGTTGGAAAACCTTGGATTGGGATGCAATGAACCGCCTGCACGAAAAAGGGTTAATTGGCAACCCGGCCAGTAAGGCCCAGTCTGTTGTATTGACGGATGACGGACTGGAACAAGCCGAAGCTGCGTTTAAACGGGTGTTTGAATCGAACGAATAACCCGCACCGCGCCTCAGGTGCTGTGCTGGCGAGCGATGCGCAGTCCTTTCAGCAGATTGAGCGCTTCCTGCAACTGGTAGTCCTGCCGCACAGCAGGATTAACTTCCGATTCTGTGGGCACTTGTCCCACGTCAACCTCGTCCTGATTACCGAGCGATCCCTCAAGGTCCGCTTCTCGCAGTCGTTCTACTTCAGCTTCATCAACTTCGGAGATTTCCTTTCGTTCAACAGCAATGTCTGGCAGGATGCCCTGTGCCTGAATGGATCGATCCGACGGCGTGTAATAGCGATGGGTCGTCAATTTCAGGGTGGTGTCCTGATCCACCGACAGGATTGTCTGTACGGAGCCTTTACCAAATGTCTTAGTACCCATAATGATGGCACGTCGATGGTCTTGTAATGCACCGGCTACAATTTCTGATGCCGAAGCAGAGCCTTCATTGACCAAAACCACAACTGGAATACCGTTTGCGGAGTCGCCAGGTGTGGCGCGGAACACCTGTTCGTTTGAATTGTTACGCGCGCGCGTCTTTACAATCACCCCCTGGTCGATAAACAGGTCGGAAACTCCGATGGCACTTTGCAGCTCGCCACCCGGGTTGTTGCGCAAATCCAGCACAATGCCATCCAATGATTCCGCACCATCGAACATCTTCTGAATCTGTTCGCGGGCCAACTCGGGAGTGGGCGTCTGGAACTGGGTGATTCGCAAGTAGCCAAAATTGGGATCCAGGAAATAGCTGCGTACACTTTGAATCTTGATTACCGCACGCGTCAAAGTGACGACTAAAGGCGAATCAGACCCTTGGCGGATGATTGTCAGCGAAATATCAGTACCCGGTTCACCACGCATCGTATTGACTGCATCAGTCAGCGTCATTCGGCTCACCGGTCGGTTATCGATTCGCACGATCAAATCACCTGGCAGAATGCCAGCCTCATAAGCGGGTGTGCCATCAATTGGGGAAACCACCCGAATTCCCAGGTTCTCCTTGGTAATCTCTATCCCCAAACCGCCGTACCTGCCTGAGGTATCGATGCGCACTTCATTCAACCCGCTGCTGTCGAGTAACGACGAGTGGGGGTCAAGCCCTGAGACCATGCCACGCACTGCCGCTTGCAACAGTTCTTCATCAGAGATTTCTTCGATGTAGTTGTTCTTGATCGTTTCAAATACCTTGGCAAAGGTCGATATCTGGTTGAGGGGAAGTGGTTCCTGGGCTGCGGCAACTGAATTTTGTGTCATCACAGAAGCCACAAACGTGGTAGCGATTACCAGTGCCCAAAGTCGTGTTTGGAATCGAAATTTCATTGAAATTTGCCTATGGATTGATGAGTCGAACTTTCAACAAATCAGCTATCTATTGAATTTTTCGGGAGTCGTCCTGAAAACTGGAACGGCAAGTAGTAGTCTGATTATATGTATATTTGGAGCGTTGTCTTCGGCATCTGAATCGAGCCGGGATTGACTGCGGTGATTCACCTTAAAAATCCAACATCATTCAACGTCTTCACTCGCATGTCAACAACGAAAATCCACGGTACCATCCCGTATTGCCTGATCCATCACCTGAACCTCCCACTCGAGGTAATTTTTCATTCTCTGTTCCTGTCCAAGTGCCTGGTCATAAGGGCGTTCCCAAATGTCATCAACTTCAGTGAGGCGCGCTTCCATGCCCTCGGATAAGGAGTGCCCCACATCCTGCCAAGCCTGATTGCCACCATTTAAAACGCGGATGATTTGCCCCGGCGCAGACCGTTGCATATCCCTTGCCGCGAGGTGTGCAAGCACCCCATCCTCTGAAGTCAGCACCAATAAGCCAACCGGCTGTCGCAGAACCAGTGCCGCTTCAAGCCTCTGACGAATGCACCAGAACGCTTCAGCAATGTGCCCGGCTCGGAAATTTCGACTCGACGACACATCAACCAGGATCATCGGCTCGCCGGATTGCAGCGCGGCTTTGAGTTCACCTGGCTCAATGGTCTCATGGGGTTCCAATCCAAGCACCGTTTGCTGTTCACCACCAGTTTCAAGCTGAGCACCCACCGGCGGATCTTCCAGCACATGGACATCGCGATGCCCCATCTGTAACAACCACGACGCCGTCATAATCGCTCGAATTTGGTGATCATCGACCAACACGATTCGAGCGTTGTGGACCGCAACAAATTCATCGGTCGTTTGTACCAATTGTCCACCAGGGGCGTGACGTGATCCAGCGAGGTGCCCCGCCGCAAACTCCTCTGCCGTTCGCACATCCAGCAGATATAGCGTACGGGAATCATCCTGCTGCCAACCGGTCAATGTATCACCATCAATTGAGGGCACCGCAAACTTCTCGGCAACCCGCTCAGCGGCCCGACGGGCTTTCGTCAGGTTCGCCTGAGTCGGCGGCGGTGCGGTCCGCGTCTGATTGTGGTTCAGCTCTAGTCCAGCTAAATGCCAACCCATGGTGCCATCTTTCAACAGCATCACGCGATTGGGAATCTCAGCATTGATCAAAGACATCGCGCCAACGATGCTACGCGTTCGCCCTGCACAATTAACGACAACATCCGTTTGCGGGTCCGGGGCGATTTCAAACACGCGATACACCAGTTCCGCGCCCGGCACATCAATCGCAGTAGGAATGCTCATTGCGCGGTATTCATCCATTGGCCGACTGTCCAGTACCACCAAATCGTCATTTTGCTGCAACCGCGCGTGCAAATCCTGCGCCACTATCTCGGGTGGCTGGCGTTGCTGCAGCAGGTACTCACCGAAAGTTTTACTTGGAACATTGAGACCGGAGAACACCTCAAAACCGGCTTTTGACCAGCCCGATACACCGCCGGTTAAAACTGCGACATCGGTATATCCCAGCTCAAGCAACCGCTCATAAGCCTTACGCGCGGCGTATTCACTGCCCTGTGGTCCACTGTCATAAACAATAATCGGTACCGTCCGACGGGGCAACAGAGCATCTGCTTCCAGTTCCATCCGGCTCAGGGGTAAATTGGTGGCCCACAGCAGGTGACTGTCGAAATAAATGCCCTGTTCTCGAACATCCAGAATGGCGTGTTCAGTGCGCGCTAAAATCAGGGCCTTTAAATCGGCCGCACTGATTTCCCGACTCATTGAATCACGTAACTTGCATCGATGATATTGGAATCGGATCGAAACACTTGCCAGTTTTCGCTGTTGTGGTTGTAATACACCCGTTCAGTCAAATACTCCAGCGCAAGACCGTACATGTGAAAATTAATGACCGCATCGTCGTCCGTGATGTGAATCGAATGCAAATCTTCAGGCAGTAAGGTTACGCCACTACCGGGTTGTACCATATGGGAACCCACTTGTTCAACGCCATTGTCGCAGCGACGGTAGAACCGATTGAGTTCATTGCCGCGTATACCGGTAATCACCGCCCAGGTATCGTGGTTGTGTGGCGGCGTATCAGTCGGCGCCCGTGCCGACTGAACATACAGCGCAAACCGATTGTCACTGGCATCCTGGGACAGGCGATAAACGCAGGAGGTATCACTTGAGCGTTGTTCAGGTGCGGGAAATTCTGCTTCGGTAAACCATTCAGCATGAGCAGCAAGGCGAATTAATTGGGACTTGATTTCGTCCAGTGCCTTGTTGGTTACTCCATAGGTTGCTTCGATCTGACGGATAGCGTCAACCGTTTGTCTTACTGCTTGGCTTCGTTCTTGGTTATGGCTCATTGTCGGGTCCTTGCTGTGAATTGAATCTTGAATTGAACAGAACGCATCGGTTAAAAAATCGCTTGGTGGTTTCGGGCATCGGCACCCTGGCACTGGAAATGTGGGTAATCAGGTTTTTACCGGTATCGACCAAATCGCATCCCTCGGTGACTGCCGCGCCGAGATTCGGTCTGGCTAGATCCCTGATTTGTCTGATTAAGACGTCGATTTGCTCCGAGTTGGTAACAAACTTGGGCCAAATGCCATACCAGCGTGGGTCGCGCTTGATGGTCTCGCAATTGAGTTTCGCGTAACGCGAAAAATCTTCCAGTATTGACCACACCGCAGCAAATTCAGAATAACGAGTCAGGCAGTCGCGCAAGGTCGCACTAATTTGGTCAATGTCTCGCATCGTCAAACTGATTTTTACATACCGGGTGGTATAAAACTGGTGCAATGGCATTGAAAATGCTTTGAGCGGCTCGCCCCATAATTCATCGATGCCTTCGACGCCACTGCTGTGATGGACAAGCTTCCCTAATTCCATTGCTTCCTCAAGACACTCACTGCATTCTTTCATCAACTCGTTCTCGAAACTGATCTGAACACCTTTTGCCTCGAGTTCCACAATTGTCGTAAATATGTCAGTCGCCCGGTTAAACAACGCACCCGCGAGCATTGCGCCGCTCACGCGCTTTTCTGGCTCATTATCTGCCTGATTGTAACAGCGACGGGCCAGGTCGAGGTTTTCACCGGGAGTATTGATACCCGATTCGGTGTGATGAAAGGTTCGGCGCGTCAGGCCAGCAATTAAATTCTTCTTTGCGGTAAGGGTTTCAGCCGGAGGTTCATAGTAACGAATCCAGTATCCGTAGTAATAGATGCGCTGTTCGCCATCTATTTCCGACACTGTTCCGTTAACTACGCCATCAATATTGGTCTCGGCTTCTGCCACTTCTGGAATCCTTGCACTTATGTAGTAGTCTTTCCATTTTAACCAAATTACCTGTGTCTGGATTATTTTGCGCGTAGTATTGATGGCACGCGTATTGGCTCGAAATTTCGACGAATGTATAAATTTATAGAACTGCTTGCAAATTTACCCTAAAAATTCTTAAAATGCTTATAGTCTTTCGAGAATTGTTAAAGCATCACTGATGAAACTGACACTGGTTGAAGAAATCCTCCTGCTCCTGCTGGACGAAGAAAAAGGAACTTTGCCGCCGGTTCCGCAGCTGACTCTGCATTTGGTTTTAGCAGGCGGCATACTCATGGAGCTTGCCATCAACAATCGTATTGATTGCCATATCGATACGCTTGAAATCGTTGAAAAAGAACCGCTTAATGACCCCATTCTCGATCAGTACCTGGAAAAAATCTGCCAAGAACACACGCATCAGGACGTCAAGTATTGGATCAACTCGATTGCTGATGATGGTGCGGCAATTGTGGATTTGGGATTTAAGCGGTTAGTTGAGCGAGAGATCCTAGGCGAATCGGAAAAGCGCTTTCTTTGGGTCATGAAAACGCGGTCCTATCCGATGATCGATGGCACAGTCGAGCGCGAAGTGAAACTCAGAGTCATGAACATCCTCTACAGTGACGAGATCCCGGATCAGCGAGACGTGGTCATCTTCTGTCTCATGGATGCTTGTGACATGTTTCGTACACTGCTGGGGCCAGTGGAACTGAATCGAATGCGATCCAGGATTTCTGATGTCTCTAAACTCGACCTGATCGGGCAGGCCACCACCAAATTGATTCGTGAAATTCAGGTTGCACTGGTTGCAACCCACGCGCCGTTGTTCTGACCTTCCGCAACTGCAACGGACTCAACGTTGCAAGCAAGGACGTCCGCTCCGAGATCGACCCGATCTGAGTGCTTCGACACTCGAATTTACCCGTGAGCGATGTTGTCGTGGCTACCGTGTGGCGGTACAAATCTCGGTCGTTGGAACCCGGAGTCCCTGTTCGAACAGTGGGCAAGGCTGGCGCCACTTGGTGAATCGAACCCGTGAAAAACTGCCCGCATAATCGATTGCAACGGATAATCCACCCCTGTATTGGACGGATGGTTAATCGCAGCATCAAAACTGCAAAGAAATGTCCTTGTGATGTGACAGGCAGGTTGCGACTGACTTGGCAATATCCTTTGGCAGGCGCGTCTGCAGGCGTAATCCGATGTTATCCCGAATTTTTTCGTTATAGGCATTGAGTGGCTCAGCCAGCCGCGCTCCCGCTTCCCGTCGCCAGCTCAATTCCTGCTGATATTGAGCCTGCGCATCTGCAAACAACTGTAGGGCTTTTTGCTGGTCAGGGCTGTCTCCCTTCAGGGCGCGCCGCGCTTTGGACAAGGTCGATTTAATGTGGCTGACTCCTTGCAATTCAGACAGCTGACTTTCCCTCGCTTTGATCAGGTCCATCGCCTCATCAGCGGGATGGTCAACGATGATGCGATCGACACCATCCAGGATGCTGTGTGCATTTTCCAGATTATCCGTATCCAGCAGCAAGGTGCGTAGCTTGGCAATCGGCTCGTAGGCTGCGTCCACAGTTCGGCGGTACTGGCCGCGGGCAATCTTTTCAACCTTGGCCAACTCCAGGTATTGTTCCCGCTGCGATTGCCACTCGGCAGGCAATGCCATTTCCAGTTCCGCAATCTGGCTTTCCAGACGGCGTATTGCTTCGGTAATTGTCTCAATTCTGTCCAGTGGAGGCGACTCCAAGCGTTCCAGGCGCTTGAGCAGCCGGAGATCATCTTGCAGCGTATCTTTTAGTTTTTCTACTGCACGCTGTTCGCGTCGATACAGTAGGTGTTCACTGCGGAAATCGGCGGAGAATTGAGCCAGATCTGCAGCGGCAAGTTGGACAGTGTCAATTTTTTCAAACACAGTATCCGCTTCGTCCAGTGCACCGGCAATCTCAACCTGGATCGAGTCTGGCAGCATGGAAATATCCAGTGTGCGCATGTCATCTATTGCCAGCGAAATGGACTGCCTGTTGTCAGCGAAGTAGACAAAGCGGTCTTCTTCAATACACGACTGTAGTCTCGGATTGATGGGCGGCGGTGCTGTTTCCGCAGTGAGGTGAGTTCTGTTGGGCATGTAATTAACCAACGTCGGGAAGTAGCCGGCGATCGCCAACCCGGCTAACTGGAGCCCAATAAATGCCACTGCTCCCTTGTATATCTGCGTCGTCTTGACCGACGGCGGCGCAACACCGCGCAAGTAAAACAGCGCAAATCCAAACGGCGGTGTCAGGAAAGAGGTTTGAATATTGAGGCCCACCATGACGCCAAGCCAAACCGCAGTGATATTGGCGGACGGGTCTGAAAGCAGTATCGGCGCAACAATCGGCACCACCACAACTGCAATTTCAATGAAATCGAGAAAGAATCCCAATAAAAAGATGACCAGCATCACAACCAGGAACTGAGTCCAGAACCCACCGGGCAACCCGGTCAGGAAATGGCGGACCAACTCCTCGCCGCCGAAGGCACGAAAGGCTGACGTGAGCATTGCTGCGCCAATCAGAATGATAAACACCATTGATGTGGTCTTGGCGGTATCAATCATGACGCTGACCAGCGTGTTGTTGATCGTGAAGGATCGCCATACGCTCCAGACCAGTGCGACCATGAATACTGCGACGGCTAGCACCGCCAGAATGATTCCAAAAAGCTCCCACGAGGTGGTAATGTTTTTGATATTAAGTTCGAAAAACTGCAAGAGCACCACAATGGTCAAAATCGCCAATACCGCTAAAATTGTTGGCGTAAACTGGCGACGACTGCCTTGAGTCAGCCGGTAACCCGCCATGATGATTGCGCCAACCGCACCGATAGCACCGGCCTGATTAACGGTCGCCACACCAAGAATGATTGATCCCAAAACGACAAAAATCAAGGTCAATGGCGGCACCAGCGAGAGGGCAATTTCGATGACAAATTTCTTGTCATATTTACCGTCGTATGGAACCGGCGGGGCAGTTTTGGGTTTCAGGAGTGCCACAACCAGGATGTAGAGCATATACAGACTGACCAGAATCAAACCTGGAATCAACGCACCCATGAACATATCGCCAGCACTGGCTGAAACCACATCCAGTTCCGTGGGCAGCGTAAACTCGCCGGTGAGTTCCTTGTATTGTGCCTTGCGAGCGGTACTGGCCTGGTCAGCAGCATTCGCCAATTGATCCGCGAGAATAATCAAGACGATTGACGGCGGAATGATCTGACCCAGGGTTCCAGAAGCGCAAATGGTGCCTGTCGCAAGCGGCTTCGAATAATTGTTGCGCAGCATCGCTGGTAACGAGATCAGCCCCATAGCGATAACCGTAGCACCGAGAATGCCAGTCGTAGCGGCCAGCAGTGCGCCGACAAAAACCACCGAAATGCCTAGCCCACCAGGGATCGGCCCAAACAATCTCGCCATAGATACCAGTAAATCTTCAGCGATACGCGAGCGTTCCAGCATGATGCCCATAAACACAAAGAGCGGTATCGCAATCAGGGTGTCGCGTTCCACCTCCCAATACAGGCTCCTGAAGTTGGTAATCCCTGCCGTCAGCCACTGGGTCGGCCCATCCTGAAAAAAGTAAGCGGATGAATCACCCGCAAAAAAGTATCCGCAAACTGCAGCCAGTGAGATCGTGATAATCGCGGACCCAGGCAACGCGAAGGCCACTGGAAACCCCGAACTCAGGGCCAGGATCATGATCAGAATCAATAAACCAAGAAAAACGAGTTCCATTACTCATGCACTCGCTTGCGACGGTGATTCAGTCAAGCCGGTATCCACATGTTCAACTGTATCGCTGGTAAATTTATGCATATTGGCAAGAAAGAAACCAATGAACTGAATCGCCATGGTGAGCGCAAAAATCAGCAGATAAGCAGCCATCAAGTATTTCGTATACATGCCGAATCCGCTTTGTGAAATCTCAAAACTAAGCAGTGGACTCACAATGATGCTGCCTTTGCTACTGGTCCCGAAAATCAGGATGGTCCAGCAAATCGGTAATCCCAGAACCAGCGATCCTAACGCGTTGGTAGCCGCTTTGCCGCGCTCGGAAAAATTGGCGTACAGTACATCAACACGAACGTGACCATCATGCATCAAGGTGTAAGCGCTGGCAAACAGAAACAGACCCGCATACCAAAATCGCACCAAATCACCCTGAAACGCCTGCTCGTACGAAAAGACGAAGCGCGATACAACGATGGTAAATTCGGCCGCAACGATCAATAATGCCAGCCAGACAAATCCGATAGACCGAGTTACAAGTGCGACAATTGCCGCAGTTCCGATTAGGGGAAAGTGAACCCATAGACCGCGAAAAATTGAACGGCCCAACTGTGTTGCCCAGTGCTCGCCGATGAGTATGGGCAAAAAACCCTCCACCCTGAGAAAGGAAAGAAATGAATCAGTTAAACCAACCAGAAAGACAGCCCAGAATGCAAATCGAGCAAAATAGGCAGCCAAGGAAGCGTACACCGCAGCATCTTGTTCCATATCCCGCACCGGCGTCCGCATCACCCAACCAGCAACCGCCAGCATAATGGCAGTAAAAACTAAAAATTGAATCCACCCGGTGATCAAGGCAGCCTCTTCCAGTGCCTTAAACCGCTTATCAGGTGTCAGGATACCAAGGTCGGTAAGAAAAATACCAATCCCAGGCCAGTCAGTGCCGTAAACGAAGCAATTGTCAATCAGAAAGAGTAACACTGCCGTAACCATCAGCGCGGACAGCCCCCGCAGCACTCGGGGGAAACTGGCAAGATATTCAAGCAGTCGAAGCAAAACTGAGTGGGTAAATATTGTTTGTGCCCAGCAACGGCATTAAGCCAACAATTGTACGGCAAGCACCAACGGAAAACGGAGCCACTTAGCTCCGTTTTCCCAAGTTTTATTTGCCCATTTGTGTTACCACAACAGGCAGTCGTAAGGCTTGCCGTTACACGCCAGTTACACGGTTTCTCTGGTTCAGGTATTCCTGATCGGAAATCTTCTGCCAGCCACCGATATCGGTACGTGCCCTGAGGAAGCTCTCGTGTACCCTGCGGGCAAGATCGCTGTGTGCTGCGGTCTCTGCAAACACTTCGTCCGCGGCTTCACCGAAAGAATCATAAGTGTCATCGCTGAACTTGCGCAGTTGTACGCCTTGTTCATTGAGAAGCTTGGTCAGTGAGGCGCCGTTATTGGCATTGAACTCTGCCATCATGACATCGTTTTCCATTGAGGCACACGCTTCGATCATGACTTGATCTGAGTGCGACAGACCTTCCCAGAAATCCTTGTTGATACCGGCAGCTAACATGGAGCCCGGCTCATGCATACCCGGGTAGTAGTAATATTTGGCTGCTTCGTAGAATTTCATGGCCGCGTCATTCCAGGGACCAACCCACTCAGTGGCATCAATCGCGCCGGAAATCAAGTTTTCGTAGATTTGTCCACCAGGAACTGATACCGGGGACGCACCCAATTTAGCCAGCACATCACCACCTAACCCTGGGATCCTCATTTTGAGTCCCTTAAAGTCGTCAGCGGAGTTCATTTCTTTGCGAAACCAGCCACCCATCTGGGAGCCCGTGTTGCCACACATCAAGTTTTTCAGACCGTACTCTCCGGCAAGTTCATCCCAGAGTTCTTGTCCGCCGCCAAAACGAATCCACGCGTTCATCTCCGTGTAGGTGAGTCCAAACGGCACTGCGGTAAAGTAAGCCCAAGCAGGATGCTTGCCTTTCCAGTAATAGTCTGCACCATGATAAATTTGTGCATTGCCGGAAGCGACCTCGTCGAAAGAATCAAACGCGCCAACGCGTTCTCCGGCGGAAAAGTACTCCACCTGTAAGCGGCCATCACTGATGTCAATCAACCGCTGAGCAAATCGCTGAGCACCTGTACCCAGTCCAGGGAAATCCCTGGGCCAGGTCGATACCATAATAATTTCAATGCGTTCTTGCGCAATAGCCGGTGCTGCCAAGGTTGACAATCCAGCGGTGGCAGCTGCAAGTGCGCCACCTTTCAATAGATCGCGTCGTTCCATTTTGTGCTTCTCCTAAATTTAGTTGTGAAAATTAATGGTTTTTGTAATTGCCGAAGTCGGCGTCTTAGTAGTGACAACTAGACATAACTTCGCTTTGTTGTAGGCACCAAGAGGCACTCAACTTCGAAATGCTTGTACAAAATTACATTAGGCTGTTGAGCATTATAGTGATATTTTATTCTTGTCAATTTTCACCACACCACTTTGACAAGTCCGCTATTTACCGCTGCCAGGCGGTCGGAACTGGGCATGCACCATGGCGATCGTTCGGCAGGGCCAGTGATCTGACTCAATTACCCATAAAGCAGTTGCGGAAGCCAGGTTACCAAGGCCGGAAAAAACCATAACACCACTAGCAACAAAAGCTGAATTCCGACGAAAGGGATCACACCTTTATAGATGTCTGCGGTTCCGATCGAAGGTGGCGCCACTCCCCGAAAATAAAAAAGGGAAAATCCAAACGGTGGGGTAAGAAACGAGGTCTGCAGGTTAACCGCGATCATCACGCCTAGCCAAACCGGGTTCATGGGCACACCGGGAGCAATTTCCATCTGCAGCAATACCGGGCCAACGATCGGTACGACGATAAAGATAATCTCGAGAAAATCGAGAATAAACCCGAGCAAAAACATGATCAGCATGATCAGTAATAAAACCGTCAGCGTGCCCCCCGGCAGGTTATGCAGCACATTCTCGACAACCGCGTCGCCATTGAGACCGCGAAATACCAGCGAGAACATCGACGCACCGATGAGAATGACGAATATCATGGTGGTCACCCGCAGCGTCTGGCGCATGATTTGCGGGAGGATGGATGCCCCGCGCGCATCCCTAGTCGAATAGAGTCTTAACATTGCCATTGCTATGCCATAAACCAGGCACATCGCGCTGACCAAAGCAACAAAAATGGCAACCCACTCAAGCAAGGTAATGGTGTCGCGCTGCAAGCGAAGATCGACGAACGAAGTCAGCAGCAACATGGTGACCAGCGCGATAAACCCGATCACTATCGGTCTCCCCCGCTTGGGGTCAACACGGTAACCAGCCATCATTAACGCACCGATGCCACCCATTGCAGCCGACTCTGTCGGCGAAGCCAACCCCGCCAGGATGGAACCGAGCACCGCGACGATCAACGCGAGCGGTGCAAAAAGTGTGGTCACCATGGTCTTTGTCAGCACGCGCGGACCATGCAGTTGCGTGCTCTCGTTATTCGCCATCGCAGGGCTTGCAGTTGGACGGACGCGCGCGACAATAACCTGATAGAGAATATACATAGCCACCAGCGCGACGCCAGGAATCAGCGCCCCGGCAAACAAATCATTCACCGACACGGCATCGGGTGCAAAGTTGCCCACTTCGAATTGTGCCTGTTGAAACGCAGCTGATAATTGATCGGCCAGCAACACCAGCAGAATTGATGGCGGAATGATCTGACCTAAGGTTCCCGCGGCGCAGATCGACCCGCAAGCAAGCGAAGGTGCGTAGCCGCGCTGCAACATCGTCGGCAGCGCTAACAGCCCCAAGGTCACCACTGTAGCACCAACAATTCCTGTGGAAGCGGCCAGCAAGGCTCCCACAAAAAATACCGAGTATCCCAGTCCGCCGCGGACACGGCCAAACAATTGGCCCATGTTATTGAGTAAATCTTCGGCAATCTTGGCGCGCTCGAGTGTCACACCCATAAAAATAAAAAGCGGCACCGCAACCAGCACCTCGTTGCGCATAATCGAAAATATGCGTTGAGGCAGTGCCGCAAGAAACGTAACATCAAAGAGGCCAAATACACTGGCAAGCAAGGCAAACACCAGCGAGCCGCCCATCAGCGTGAACGCCACTGGAAACCCAAACATCAACAGCACGACGACCGACAGGAATAACGCTGCACAAAGAAACTCAGGTGAACTCAAAAACTCCATCACCGGTTTTCTACCGCCTCATTTGCAGTGCCCCGTTCAGCAGTCAGCACCAGCATACTGCGCGCACCCAGCGCGAGGCCTTCCATTGCAAGCAACACCGAAAACACCAGAATCACTGTCTTAAGCAGGTAAATGTACGGCAGTCCCGCGGCCTCAGTGGACCCCTCGAAAACCGCCCAGGAATTGAGCACAAATGGCCAGGCAAAGTCAAAATTGACGATGCAAAATGGCACCAAACACACCAGTGCACCAACGAAATTAATCCACGCCCGGGTTCGTTTGGTTGCCGATCGGTAAAAAACATCAAGCCGGACATGACCCTCCTTTGCCAGCGTGTATCCCGCGCCGAGCATGAACAGCACCCCATGCATGTACCATATCGATTCCTGCATCTGAATCGAACCATAGGAAAATACATAGCGCATGATGACTACAGTAAACTGCATCAATGTCATGTAGAGCACGAGCCACGCGGCCAATCGACCAATTATCGTATTGACCGCGGTCAGACAACAGGCGATAACCTGCAGTCCCTTGCGCCAGCCTGACGTCTCAGACATCTCGCCAAACCTGGAACGCAGTGATCGTCTTATCCCCTTTGGCTCTGAAATCAGCACCAAAGCTGCAGGCAAAACAACAAAGGCCGCGACCGTCACCACGACCAGCGAAAAGACAGTGATGCTGATCAGCAATGGCAGGCGCTCCAGGGCGCTCCAAAGTCCGATTATGTCAATATTCACACGCGTTCCGAAGCATTTCAATACATCTTCCCATTCGGATCGTAGCCCCGGCTGCCATCAAATCTTGGAAGATGCATTACTGATTTTCTACAAGCAGGACACAGTTGTGTCATCTGCAAGAAATTCGGTATGCAAATGGCTGAATGCGTGCTTTATCCGTCTGCTGCGACTCGTATTAACAAGGGACCCGCTGTCGAATCTTCGAAGGACACTCTGGCAGCGCGGTTTCCCGGTTCAAGAAAAACCGGACCAAGTCTGCCGGAGATTAAGTTAACGACTTCTCCAGTACCGGCAACACCGAAATCTTGGTTCAATTCTAATGCACTGAATGGACGATGATGATCCTTTGGTAAATATAACAGGTAGATCTCGCTTGCGCGCGTGACTGCATGCCACCGACCACTGCCATCGTGAAATTTACCGCTAATCAACTGCCCTGTAAAATTGGCTGTAGAAGCCAGGGTCGCACCCAAATTTTGAATGGTGTGCATCGCTGGGCGCGGATTACACAGGCGATCAATGACTCCGTTTCGAACACTGTGGCCCCGATCAAGATCCATAAACGTGTCAACAAAAAAATCGGCATTGCCTAACGCCGCGGTGACGAACATACCCTCGGTAATTAAATTCGCATTGTGTTGATCATCGCAGCGATGCTGGGCTGGGTTGTGATCCGCCAGGAACAGGGTGACCGATACCGCCTTTTCCATTGGCCCGAAGGCGGATTCGATATCAGTCAGCACTTGGCAGACAGGATCTCCTTGACAGATGCGAAATACAAACCCATCGAACAATGTTCGGTGCCGGGAGTCAGTGAGAATGGATTCTATTTCAGCCACTTCAGTTGACGAAAAACCATGGCTGATTTGATGAAAGTAGGGTTTTCCTGCCTTGATATCGTCGGCCTTCATGCGCAGTTTGGAAAGATAAGCCGGAAGGTTGGTCTGTTGTTTGACTTTCTGGATCGCGCTGGCACTCGCCTCGATGTTGTGCAATGCCAAAGTGATGTCCCAACGCTTGACGAGGTCTTGATGCCGGATTAATTTCGAACAGGTGCTTGGCGAGGGCATTCCATTGCTGGTCACCACGAACTCATGATTTGACGCACGCAATGATCGTATGCGATCGACTGCCTGCTCACATTCCAAATCTTCGATCGGAATTCGCATTAATCCAATACCCATCTGCCACATGGCGAACATGGGATAATCGTTTCTGACGGTCTTTCTTCGAAACTCATCCAGGGCACCAGACGGTGCGATTTGTGTCAATTCATACCACGGATGACGCATATCGAAGCCTACGGGCGACTTCGTTGTCTCGCGGGGATGCAATGAAACCACGCTCGCCAGCTGCTGTTGCACACCCCTTTGAGTTTCTTCCCGTGCAAGCGCCTTGCCCCGAGTTTTTCGAAAATGACAGACATGGCCATTTTCGTACACGAGTACGATGAAGTATCCCACTTTATCGACATCATTGCGGCCATCCGCCATTTGGTCTGACGGCGCGATACGAAACATCTCACTATAGTCTTGTCGAGTAAACGAGGTAGATGGTAAGAGATAGCAGTCCATCGAGTTGTGGCGGTTGTACCAAAAATGGTGAACGTGGCCGCTGAACAGAGCTTCAACCGTGTGGTTTTTAGTCAAATCAAGCAGCCAGGAGCGTCCCGGCTCGGCAATGTTGTCGTAGCTTTCATGCTCTTCAGGGGAGCAAAGATAAGGCGGATAGTGCGAAAACAGCATGATGCGTTGATTCACGGCATCGTTAAGGATTTGCTCTAGCCAGGCGCGCTGAGTTTTTTCAATCTCCAGTCCGGAGTTTATGATCTGGGCATTGATCAAGATGAATGTTACACCCTGCACATCGAACGTTTGGTATTGCGGGCCGAAGTGGTCAGCCCAATGGGCCAGATACTCGTCACGCACGACGCCAGCCGGTGCCCAATCAACCGGCTTATCACCGACATCATGGTTTCCCGGAAGCAGGTAAAGGGGGATCTCAAGCGGTGCAACAATGTCTTTAAAATCGCCTACTGCCAGCGCGTACGCCGGCATTGCGGGAACCGGATGAGTCAGGTCACCCAAATGGATGACGAAACGGGGCGCAAGCTGTCCCATTTCACGTTGCAGGTGCCTGATGTCATCGATACAAAATCGAGTCCTCGCATTGGCCAGGGCGTTGACGGCAAACGGTGAAGATGACGGCAGGTTTTCGCGGTCGACGTGTGTATCTGCAATCAGGACAAAGCTAAACAGACAATGACCGAGCGATGGATTGACATTCCTGCCAGTCCAGCCTCCTACACTGTGCATCAATTCTTAGTCACCGCGCCAGCAGTACAAGGGACAATTGTGGTACAAAGGCAATAAGAATTGCGACGCACAGCATTGCAAATACGTAGGGAAATACGTATTTGGCAACATTCAATATCGATTCTCCGGTTACTCCGGATATCACGAACAGGTTGAGTCCAATTGGTGGCGTGATGAATCCAATGCCCAGAGAAGTGACCATCAAAATACAGAAGTGAACGTGGTCCATGCCGATCTGCTGAGACAGCGGATAAAGTACCGGCGCGATCAACACGATGTTCGGCACCGCTTCCATGACACAGCCTGCAATGATCAATATGCCAATAATCAGCAGCAGGATGAGGCTGTAGTCCTCCGTTATAGCCAACACCTGTTCAATAAAGTACTGCGGTACAGACAAAGCACCGAGGGCCTCAGCCAGCGGTAAAGACAGTGCGACAGTTGGTAGAATGACACCGTTGACTTTCGCGGAACTGACCAGCATTTCAGGGAAATCACTCAATTTCAGTGTGCCTTGAAACAGTCCGATCGTGATGATCAGTACCACTGCGACTGCAGCCGCTTCGGTAGGGGTGAAAATTCCGGAATAAATTCCACCAAGAATAATGAACGGTACCAACAGCGCATAGCGACCAGCCCACACCGTCTTCAGCCAGTTTTTCATGGAAAATCGCTGTGTTGAATGCTCGTAATTCCGAATTCGGTTCATTACCACGTTGGTGACCATGATCGACATCAGAATGATCAGGCCCGGCACGATGGCAGCAACGAATAAAGTCGATGCGGAGATTCCCAGAATCAGACCAATCACAATGTAGGCGATAGAGGGAGGAATCAGGATGCCGGTACAAGAACCTGATGCAACCAATGCGGCTGCGTAGGAGCGCGGGTAGCCGGCCTTAGTCAGTCGGTTGATTGTCATGCGGCCGAGCGCGGCACAACCGGCCGCATCAGAGCCCGAAATGCAGGAGAAAAATCCGCAGCCGAGTACGGTCGATGAACCAAATCCCGAACGAAAGCTACCTGCCGTTGCCTCCGCGATGTCCAGGAGTTTATTCGACAAGCCTGTGCGGACCAACACGTCGCCAGTAAGAATGAAAAGTGGCACCGCAATCAGTGCAAAAGCATCCATGCCTTCAAACAGGCTCTCGCCAAGCAGATGGAGTGGCAGGACTTCGGTGAAGTGCAGCATCGCAATGACGCCAACTCCCATGCATACCCACATCGGAATGCCCAACACCAGCAACCCGACAATCAGCAGCAGTGGTCCGCCCACATCCCAACCGAATTCAAAAGCAACTGCAGGCTGTTGGTACAAGTTATACATGGAAGCTCAACCGAATAGTTTGCGGCCGCCAAATGGCGGACGGCCTGCCTTCAGGTCTGCAATGTCACGACGGATCGACTGCACCAGCCGGATCAGAATCAATGAAAATCCGAACGGCACCGCGAATGTGAACCACGCCTGGTTGATGCGCAATCCATGCGTTGCAGCTCCAAAATGGATTGATGTCTGAACGGACTCGAAGGACCAGTACAATGCAGCACAGGCAAAGGCGAGGGTAACAATATCGCCGAGCAGGTACAGCACTGCGACACCTTTTTGCGGCAAGAATCTGAATATGATGTCAATTCTGATATGCGCGCGGTCCTTGACTGCGGCAGCCGCACCAATCCAGACCAGGTAAATGAAGGCATAGCGCGCAGTTTCTTCTCCCCAAATCGAAGAGTACGAAAAAACAAACCGCCGCACCACCTCGACAAAAATTACGGTTACCACGAACGCGTAGAACACGAGGAGCAGCCATCGCTCTCCGTTTTTATCAAACTGTTCAATCAGCGCTTTCATCGGCCCGTACTATCCGGTGATCTACCGCACCAGGCTCACGGGTCCAGTGCTGCGCGCCGGACCCGTGAAACCAGGCTACGAGCTATACGTTATGCACGAAGTAATTGCCTTGCGTCTGTGAGGCCTCCAGCATTTTGTCGAAGTTGCTCATTGAACCGGCAAGCTTCACTTTCCATTCGTCCCATTCGGGGCGCTGATGGCCAGCGAGTTCCCGGAACGCGGCAATCTGATCCTCACTTAAGTCGTGAATCTGGACACCAGCATTACGCATTTCAGATGAAGCGTATGCGAACGCCGCCGGCACCTTGGCCAGATTTTGCCTAAAAGTTACGTCGCTGGCAAATTCAACCCCTTCCTGAACGTCTGCGGGTAAAGATTGAAACCATTCCAGATTGCAACTGTAGACCTGTAAACCGTGGACAGATTGCGCCAGCGAAACGTGAGACAGGATGTCGCCAAACCCGAAGATATACAGACCTGACAGGACTGGATCCAAGGCATCTGCAACACCTTGTTTGATTGCCGATGGTGTCTCGCCCCAGGCAACTGGTGTTGGATTCGCACCAAGCAGTCGATAGAATTGCTGCAGCATTTTCGAGCCAGGGACGCGAAACTTGACACCCTCAAGGTCGGCTGGCTCCAGGATTGGATCCATACCATGTCGGACCGAAAAGGTCCGCGCTGAAGTTGAAGTGTACCAAAGTGCTTTGAATCCGGATGCGTTGATTTTGGGATCAACAACCGACTTCCAAACATCGGAGGTAACCAGATTGACCACCTCCTGGTTGCGGGCACACATATAGGGCATATTGATCAAGTCAGCCTCAGGCGCAAACGGTGCAAAATTGGACACCGAATGCTGCGCGACCTGAATGACACCGCTTTGCACTTTTTTAGCCAGCGCGCCGCCGGCACCGAGTTTTTTGCCGGGAGCCAGGTTGACGTAGACTTTACCGTTGGTCATATTCTGGATGTTCTCCTTGAAATCCAGCTGCATGATCGGATAGGCCCTGGAGACCCCAATGATGTAAGCGGTCGCAAATGTCATGGTATATTCAGCCGCAGCTTTGCGTTCAGACTCCTCTTTAGCAGTCTGTGCAGTCGCCTCTGATGACATGAGCATACCTCCGGTACCGGCAACCATTGCTGCGGTAAACCCATATTTTGCGGTGGCTTCGAAAAATCGACGCCGTTCTTCATTGATTGGTGTATCACTCAATTTGTGAGTTTTCATAATCTAACCTCCTTAAGGTTCTCATTAATTATTTTGGATTTTTGACTGTTCTTTAAGCAGTGTGCTGATCATGAAAAATATGACCGATACCAGCAGCAATGCGAATTCCGGCACTCCTTCCAGGTGCACGTGTGTGCTGATCTTGTACGCGACTTCGATTTTTCCAAGCACAAGGTTGATTGCGAACAAAACAATACCGAAAATCGAGATCACCAGGTAAGTGCGACTACGTTTCAACATGGCTCGTTAATGGTCACTCATGGCTGGCGGAAATGATGGTTCAACATACGGGAACCTGGCGCGCGCCTTGGTATCGGCAGCACCGGAATTTCGGACATACTTGTAATGGTCATCCTGACTCAGGGTATAGACATAGGTGGGGTCTCCCTCGGTAACCCGGTGGATGAACAGGCGCTGTGCCTGGTTTTGCGCGATTTTTGCATGCATCTTGGCTGGCTCCCAGTCTCGATTTGCGATCGCTCGCAAGCTATTCAACGAATCTTGGCAGTTCGGCTCACCCACCAGGTTGTTCAATTCCTGGGGGTCGTTTGCCAGATCGAAAAGCAATTCTTCAACACCTTCGAGAAGCATATATTTGAGGCCGTCTTTGCGCACCATGCGGCTTGGCCCGGTTGATCCATCGGCTGAAAACTCCGCGATGACGGGGTGTTGCCAGTCGCGGTTCTGATTAGCGATCATGGGAAACAGACTGTGTCCGTCGGACTCGGTCACATCCGCCCAGCCGTTGCCGTCGGTGGCCATATCCAGCAGCGTTGGCATCAGATCGACCAGCGATACTTCACAATCGGTTCGAGCCGGTGAGAAGTTTCCGGGCCAACTGACCACCAACGGCACCCGGCAGGCCCACTCGAAAAAGTGTTGTTTGTACCACATGCCCCGTTCACCCATCATATCGCCGTGATCCGCGGTAAAGATAACAATCGTATTGTCTTTCAGCCCCGTTTCATCCAATACCGAAAGCAACTGGCCGATTTTATCGTCAACGTAGGAAATCATACCAAAGTAAGCATGACGCGCATTTCGAATCTGTTCCTCAGTGACCTGATACTCATCGCGTCCCTGGCAAAAATGAAGATTCCAGCTTAGTTTGTCTCTTTGTTCCAATGGCAGATCGCTGACGTCTGGCATCTTTATATCGTCATGCCGATATCGATTCCAGTATTGTTCGGTGATCACGTACGGCGAATGCGGGTGGGTAAACGATACTGTCATGAAGAACGGCGAATCGTCTTGCTGGCGGGCTAAATCAAACAGCCCCTGGGTGCTGGCGAATTCAACTTCATCGTCGAAGTCAATTTGCAATGAGCGAACACACTGGCCTGCTTCGATTACCGGTGCCATGGTCAGATTGGTTGGACGGAAGCGATAACCTTTTGACCAGTCAACGGTCCAGGCGAAGTTGGCGGGATAAATCTCTGTCGTCAACCGCTTCTCATAACCATGCAGCTGATCGGGACCAACGAAGTGCATCTTGCCGCTCAGGATGGTGCGATAACCAATCTGCCGTAAATAATGGGCAATGGTTGGAACGTCAGCTGGAAACTCACTGGAATTGTCATATTGACCAAAGCGGTGCGGCAGAATTCCAGCATGCATGGAAGCCCGGGATGGTGCACAGATTGGGAAATTGCAATAGGCACTCTCAAAAACGACGCCTTCCTCTGCGAGGCCTTGCAGATAGGGGGCGTCGATAAATCCTGAAGAATCGAAAGGCAGTATGGGGCCGGCAAGCTGGTCAGCCATAATCAGCAGGATATTGGGCTTGTTTGACTGGTTCATGACAGCCTGCCGATTTCCATTGCGCTATTGATTTCAGCGGGGGACATTGGTGGTTGGTTCACCGGTACCGGTTCGATTCTAGGTAACCGGAACTTACCCTTGGTGTCATCAACTTTTCGATTTCGCACGAACCGTTCCTGATCGCCGTCACAATAGACGTAGTCCCAGCTCGGTTGGATACCGGGCGTGTTGTTGATGGCAATCCGCCGCCGCTGGCTGATTCTGACTCGCTGATCGACTTCGTGCGGATCCCATGATTCGAACAACTGCCGCTTGAGCGCGGACTTTGTCGTTTCATACGCGGGATCATCTGATACATCATTCAGTTCGTAAGGATCTGATCTTAAATTGAACAATTGCTCACCGTGTCCGTGTGTGTACATGTATTTGAAATCACCGTTTCGCACCATGCGACAGGGGACGCATGGCCCGATTGCGAGATAATCGGCAAACACCGGATGCTGAACGCCAGCGCCACTGAATAGGGGACTGAGATCAGCACCATCCAGATCATCGGGCCTATTGGAATCCCCCACCATGCGCAAAATTGTTGGCAGCACATCAATATGCGAAACCGGTGCTGGCACTCTGGACGGTGGTATTTGGCTCGGCAAGCGAAACGTCAAGGGCACGCGGGCCGATGCTTCGTAGAAATGATGTTTGTGCCACATGCCGCGCTCACCCAGCATTTCACCATGATCCGACGTAAAAATAACCAGGGTATTGTCAGCCAGACCAGTCTTGGACAATGTGTCCAGTAGTGTGCCGATTTTGTCATCCAGATAAGACAGCATTCCGTAGTAGGCGTGCCTGGCATTCATCACGTGCTCGTCTGTGATTTCATGCAGATGGCGGCCGTGGGCAAAATATAGCCCGCGACTGTGATAGTCCAATTGCTCAAAGGGGATGGTTTCAATCGTCGGCAGATCGATTTCATTACGATTGTATCGTTCCCAGTATTGATGGGAAATCGTAAACGGGTGATGTGGATGGGTGAACGATACAGTCAGGAAAAAAGGGTGCTGATGCGGAGTCCGAGCCAAGTCATAGATCATCTGGGTGCCGCGATACTCGACCTCATCATCGTAATCCATTTGCATTGACCGGATGCAAGGTCCGGCTTCAAGGATTGAAGCACAGGTCACGCCAGAGGTGATGTAGCTCGCACCTTTGTCCCAGTGAGGAACCCAGGCATAGGATGATGGATAGACATCTGTGGTGACGCGTTTATTGAACCCGTGCAGTTGGTCCGGGCCGATAAAGTGCATTTTGCCACACAGAATTGTGTAGTAGCCATTGCTGCGCAGGTAGTGAGCCAGGGTCGGGGTGCTGGCGGTAAATTCGCTGGCGTTATCGAATGCGTCAATCTTGACAGATTGCTTACCAGTCAGGAGGGAAAAGCGGGCCGGTGCACATAACGGTGCTGCACAATATGCGTTTTCGAACAGCATGCTTGCGGCAGCCAATTTTTCCAGGTGCGGCATTTTTGCAACCCGATTGCCGTAAATTGACAGGGCGCGCACCGTCATCTGGTCGACCATCAACAACAAAATGTTCGGTTTGCCTGAGTGTTCGTTCATGCGACCTGCCGATCCATGGTATCGAAAGTTTGCGTCAGCGCGTCCAGATCCAGTTCCATGGATAGCAGGAATCGATCGATTGCGAACTCGACCGTGCCTTCAATGACCGACTTGAAGGATCGAAACACCTGGACACTGGCAAAGTTCTCCTCGCTGACTGAACTTTCCCACGCTTCAGTAACCCCGCGCATATAGTCCGGGCTGCGGCCGACCTTACCAGCAATGATCACGGCTTCCGGACAGATGGCCTCAGTCAACTGAGCCAGGTAGAGCCCAAGTGCCCGGCCGCCTTGCTGGAGATATTTTTTTGAATTCGGGTCGCCATCTAAAGCAGATTGCAATATTCCTGCAATCTGCGCATTGCTGTCCGGGGCGGAGTAAGCATCAAAACTGACACTTTGAGCACTTTTCGCCTGCGCCAAAATTCCAAATCCTGAAGCCACTGTATTGATGCAGCCCCGCAGCCCGCATTCACAGGCGATGTCGTTGGCGTTCAATGGCACGTGGTGAATGAGCCCAGCTGCTGAGTTTCGACCGCGGACCAGTTTGCCGTCAATCATCAAACTCGCGCCGACATAGCCGGTACCCACACGCACCGTCAATACATTGGTACAGTCCTGCGATACACCGAAATAGGATTCCGCCAAATTGATGACATTATTGAGGTTTTCGATCGCAACTGGAATGCCAATTTGTTCGTGAAGCAGCTCGCGAATCGGTAGATTCTTCCATTGATAAATGCGCGACTCCAACAATATACTGTTTAGGGGATCGATCTTACCGGCTAATGCGACAGCGACACCAATCACCTGCTGTTTACGAAGATTATTGCGGGCAATGAGTTCAAGAATCAAGTCGCCAATTCGACAGATCACCAAGTCTGGAGATTCTGACAAGGAGATATCGAGGTTGACATGATCTTTGCAATTGCCGAGCACATCTGCGAGCACAATACTGCGACTGTCAACATGCAGGCTGATGCCGATGACGTAGGCAACCGCACCACTGATGGAGAGTTCTGTTTCCCTTCGGCCGGGCACCCCAGGTCTGGGGAGCTGAGAGCCTTCTTCAACCAGACCAGCACCGATTAATTCGCGCGTGATGCGGGAGATTGCGGTTCCGGTCAGCCCTGTACTTGCAACCAAACCGGTTCTCGATACAGTCGCCTGGTAATAGATTTCCGACAGGACCGTCTTGCGGTTAAAGCGCCGCAGCGCCGCAGCCGTTTGAATTGAAGTGTCAGTCAATCGTCAGTTGGATCTTTTAATTACACACTGTTAGCAAATAATAAACGCAATGCAGCAACGAAATGAATCAATTTTTGCAATTGAGGGTGGTGCTTCGTTCCTGCTGAATTTCGTGATGCACATTGGTAACGATGTCCTTATCTGTGCGAGCAGTCCAGCAGTCCTATTGGGGCCGCGTAATACCTGGGGTGACGGCGAAGTTTCCGATTGTGATGGGGAGGTCTCGAGTGCGCCGTTCGCCAGTTGTCAAAGAGTCGGTATCATGGCGATTCAGACGGGCCGAGCCAGAAGCAGGATTGGCTGGATTTGATCGCGCGTCAGTTCATAAAAAAGCCCCGCACGAGCGGGGCTTTTTTTACCGATCAACGGTTGATAATTACATCATGCCGCCCATATCAGGTGGTGCGGGCATGGCTGGTTTTTCCTCTGGAATTTCCGTAACCATGGCTTCGGTGGTAATCATCAGTCCAGCGATGGACGCCGCGTTCTGCAATGCGGTACGAGTAACCTTAGTTGGGTCAAGAATACCCATCTTGATCATGTCCCCGTAGTCACCGCTTGCCGCGTTATAGCCTTTATTGCCTTTGCTTTCAGCAACCTGGTTGAGAATGACTGAGGCATCCTCACCGGCATTGGCAACAATCTGTCGCAGCGGCTCTTCAAGTGCGCGACGCACAATTCGGATGCCAACATTCTGATCGTCGTTATCACCCGAAACTTTGTCCACTGCATCAATCGCGCGAACCATTGCTACGCCGCCACCAGGGACAACGCCTTCTTCAACCGCGGCGCGGGTTGCATGCAATGCGTCTTCAACCCGGGCTTTCTTTTCCCGCATTTCGACCTCAGTTGCAGCACCAACTTTAATGACCGCGACACCACCGGCGAGCTTCGCCACGCGTTCTTGCATTTTTTCGCGGTCATAGTCCGAGGTTGCTTCTTCAATCTGGGCACGGATCTGGTTGACACGCGCGGTGATGTCGACCTTCTCGCCGGCACCATCGATCACCGTGGTATTTTCCTTGGTGACCTGAATGCGCTTGGCTGAACCAAGATCGTCAATCTTCGCGTTCTCGAGGCTCATACCCACCTCTTCGGAGATCACCTGGCCCGCAGTCAGAATCGCAATGTCCTGCAGCATGGCTTTACGACGATCACCAAATCCCGGTGCTTTCACACCACAGACCTTGACGATACCACGAATATTGTTAACCACCAACGTGGCCAGTGCTTCGCCCTCAATGTCTTCAGCGATGACAAACAAGGGTCGACCGGCCTTGGCAACAGCTTCCAGTAAAGGCAGCAAATCGCGAATATTCGAAATTTTCTTGTCGTGTACAAGAATCAAGGGGTTCTCCAACTCCACGGACATGCTGTCCTGGTTGTTGATGAAGTAAGGAGACAGGTAACCACGGTCGAATTGCATGCCCTCAACAATGTCGAGTTCATTTTCCAGGGTTGAACCTTCTTCAACGGTAATCACGCCTTCCTTACCGACAGTCTCCATTGCTTCAGCAATGATGCTGCCGACCGCTTCATCCGCATTGGCGGATACGGTGCCGACCTGGGCGATTTCCGTATGATCGGCGCAGGGCTTTGACACCTTCTGCAAGCTGTCAACTGCTGAGACAACAGCCTTGTCAATGCCGCGTTTCAGATCCATTGGATTCATTCCAGCAGCAACGGCTTTCAAGCCTTCACGAAGCATCGCTTGCGCGAGCACTGTCGCAGTCGTGGTACCATCACCCGCCACATCGGACGTTTTGGAAGCGACTTCTTTCACCATCTGGGCACCGATATTCTCGAACTTGTCTTTAAGCTCGATTTCCTTGGCGACTGACACACCGTCTTTGGTAACCGTCGGTGCACCAAAAGACTTTTCCAGAACCACATTACGGCCTTTCGGACCAAGGGTTACTTTTACTGAATCGGCGAGCACGTTAACGCCCTTGAGCATTTTGCTACGTGCGCTTTCGCCGAAACTAACTTCTTTAGCAGCCATAGATATTCTCCAATAACCTTTTGCTCGCTGTTAAAACAAACTATTCAATGATCGCCATGATGTCGTCTTCACGCATCATGAGAACTTCTTCACCGTCTTGGCGGAACTCGGTGCCGGCATACTTGCCGAAAATTACCTTGTCACCAACCTTGACTTCCAACGGGCGGCGCTTGCCACCATCCTCAATCTTGCCATTACCCACGGCAAGCACCTCACCCTGCATAGGCTTTTCAGCCGCGGTATCAGGAATAACAATACCGCCAGGACTCGTACGTTCGTCTTCGACCCTGCGAACGACTACTCGATCATGAAGTGGACGAATGTTCACGTATACCTCCAAAACTCGATATCAAATCAAATACAAAGCGCACAGGCGATGCCTGCGCACATTTCAAATTCACACTTGGTAAAAACCTCAGGTAGCAAGGGCGAGATGCCCTAAAACAGAAATTTGTCCTGTCTCCTTAAGTTTCTATCCAAGCTTGTTAGCACTCACCAAAAGTGAGTGCTAACAAATTATAGGGGCTAAATTGAGGATTTCAACTCGAAATCGAGTTTTTTTGAAAATTTGCTGGAAATCCTGGCGGCGGCGTGATTCACCAGTCTCGCTGGCAAGTGGATTTATCCGAGACAATCACGCAATGCACCAATCAAATTGCGCATCAGTTGAAAGTAGGCTTCAGGTCCGGGTTCGATATCTGCGCCTAGCGGGTCTAGCACGCCCATTCGAATTTCGGCACCTTCGACTACGACATCGAGTACGCGGGAGTTGAACTGAGGTTCAGCAAATGCACAAACTGCACCTGTTCGATGGACCGTCTCTCTGAGCTCACCAATTTTTCGAGCACCTGGTGATCGTTCCGGATTCACGTGGACCGCACCAACATTATTCAAACCAAAACTCTTTTCCAAATACTGATAGGCATCGTGGAACACGATATAGGGCTTGTCGCCGATCGATTCTGCCTGTGCATGGAGCTCGGTTTCCAACGCGTCAAGTTTTGTCAGCACCCTCTTCAGGTTCGACTGTAGTTCCTGTTCGTATTGGGGATAAGCATGACTCAAAGCCTCCGCAATGGCTTGTGACATTAATTTTGCGTTACCGATATCAAGCCACACATGCATGTCGATCCCACCCGCGTGGTCGTGGTCATGGTGGTCATCGTGTTCTTCTTCGTGTTCTGCGTGCATGTGTTCGTCATGTTCTTCATCATGCTCAGCATGGTCGTGCCCGTGATCGTCGTGTTCTTCTTCGTGTTCTGCGTGCTCGTGTTCACCATGATCTTCATCATGCTCAGCGTGGTCGTGCCCGTGATCGTCGTGTTCTTCTTCGTGTTCTGCATGCTTGTGTTCGTCATGATCTTCATCATGCTTAGCATGGTCGTGCCCGTGGTCATCGTGTTCTTCTTCGTGTTCTGCGTGCTCGTCCTCTTCTCCATCGTGATGTTCGTCGTGACCGTGTTCATCAATCGATTCTCTGAATTCAAACAGGGTGAGTCCACCAACCTCACTAAGCTCAACAATGACGGCATTTTGTGAAAGATTTGAAATGACCCGATTCATTGTTGTCTCAAAGTTGGGGCCGATCCAAAATACGGCATCAGCCTGTTCAAACTTGCGCGCATCAGAGGGTCTTAACTGGTATCCATGTGGCGAATCGGCAGACTTTACCACCAGATAGGGTTGTGCGATTCCCTCCATCACAGCAGCAGCCAGACTGTGAATGGGTTTGATGGTTGCCACTGCATTAATTTCCGCTCGCGCGGTGGAATGCAGACTGAACGAGAAGGCTAACGCTATAAAAGTTGTTATATAAATTCTTTTTATCATTGCAAATGTCCGCCTGGTTGGTAAGGATGGTTGAATTGGAGTCTGTTATAATATAACATTCATACCAAATTTGTGAGATCTTGAAGCTGTCCAAATACTGGTGCTGTGTTGTATGGATGTCCCTTTACTGCGACAACTGCCGAGACTACAATTGAGTTGCAATCAAAGCGACGACACCGATTTGATCGATACTAAATTATGGAGCAACTAACACCGAAACTGCAGTCAGTTTACGACTGCATCAAAAACGCAACCACACCCCCTGGAGCGTACGACCTGCTGGACCAGTTGCGGTCCCAGGGGTTCAGGGCGCCGAGCCAGATGTACCGCGCATTACACCGATTACTGGAACTTGGACTGATTCATAAAGTCGAATCACTTAACGCATTCATCGCCTGCCATCAAAATCACCAATTCGGGTCATCAATTCTGGCAGTGTGCGACAGCTGTGGTTCCGTTGAAGAGCTGTCTTCAGTTGAGTTCGTTGAACAGATCAAAGTCCTAGGCACCCGATACGAATTTAAGGCTCGAGAACTGGCTGTCGAAATCAAGGGGCAGTGTTCAGGCTGTAACTAATTTTATTGACCGATCAATGGGCTGAGTTCAAAAAATTCATGATTGGCTGATTGGCTGCCAATCGCCCTTATCACCGTGGGCAAACTGAGTTTAAGTGTCAGGCCTTCACTCAGGTTCCAACTTTCGCTGGATTCAAGACATCTGGAGCTCAACTTTGCAAACGATCGGCTGCCTCAGGTAAGCCAAGCGCGGCATCGGAATATTGTGGGGAAAGTTTCTTTCGAACACTGTCGCGAAAGACATTATCTGCGGTTACCAGACAATACCCCCTACTGATCGCCAAAGCAAGATAGATACAATCATAGGTGGGGTGATTCAACTGCATCGCTAATCTTGTTGCCGACGCGAGGAGATGCCGCGTAGAACGAAATCTCGATTTGCGCAATTTCCAAAGCATCAGCAGCTAACAACGCGATTTCCTGGGAGACCAAATACATCTTGACTTTCTTGTAAATGACGTCGGCGCATTCCGCAAAAAGCAAATCTGGTGCAGCCAACTCTGCACGATCTAACAAAACGAGTGATTCTGCTGTCTGCGTTTCCTCAAGCAATATACCCACTTCAGTTTGTACGCCTAGCTCAGTATGTACGCTACCAATTGCGCCTCTAAGTTGGTTGATGCGCACCGATTCAGCGCTCAAAATTAAGTGAGACTATGCCTATCAGAAGATATCATGGTAAGACTGGCCGATACGGTTCGTTTGTAATTTGCAACACCTGCAATTGAGGAGCAGATCTTCGGTCTTGTTACTTGTACCCGCGACTTCACCTGTGAAGATTTCAGCCTTAGAACATAATTGTGATAGAATTCATTTTTCCAATTCGGGTGCCAGTAGTCTGAACGCGTTCGACTGACCTAGATTCGCTGTGATACTATACCGATTATTGGAACGAGACGGTATTTCCATTGCCCTCACATTATCATTCGCAACCGCGTATGAATAAGGGCATGTAAGTTGATAATCATTTTGTGATCAATATTGGAAATCATAATCGATTGATTGCGTTATATTAATTGATTCAAATCCAGCTGTTTAGTTGGAAACGGCCAGAAAAAGGAATGACTAACCGGACTTCAATCTTCGTCAATCCATTGTAAAGGGAGAATTACTATGTTCACGACAACGGTTGCCCCTCGGGTTATGGCTGGTGGCTTTAAGGGATACGCACAGTCGCAGCCCGCGGCCGCAGATGAGGAAATTGCGAGAATTGCGCCTGGCACTCCCGCCGGAGAATACCTACGTCGATTCTGGCACCCTGTTTACATCGCTGAAGAACTGGGTGAATTGCCAGAAGCCATCAAGATCCTTGGTGAGGAGCTCGTTCTGTTTCGTTATGGAGAGCAGCGAGACCAGATCGGACTGGTTCATAAACATTGTCTGCATCGTCGTGCTTCACTGGAATACGGTAAATGCGAGGATAATGGAATTCGGTGCTGCTATCACGGTTGGCTGTTCGCACCGGACGGTGAAATCCTGGAGATGCCAGCCGAAAACTCAAAGACCGCGGCCATGCTGCGGAAGCGTTCCCGCCTCGGCGCCTATCCCGTCATCGAGTACCGAGGCTTGGTTTTCACCTATATGGGACCGCCGGAACAACAGCCTGAATTTCCGCTCTATGATGCTTGTCTCTACGAGGACATGCACAGCACACCATACAAAGCGCCTTACCGGTGTAATTGGATTCAGATCCTTGATGCCATTTTAGACCCGACTCACACCACCTACCTGCACAGTCGCAACAGTCACCCGCAATTCTCAGAAGGCATGAAGGCAGAAGGTGTGTTGCACTTCTATGAGCGTAACAGCAACCACTTTCTCGGCTCCTCAACCCGGCGTGTCGGAGACAATGTGTGGGTGCGGGTCAATGAGTTGATTCTGCCTAACTTTACCCAGGCAGGGTCAGCTTTCGCGGTGGATGGTACTCAGCAGTGCTATTTTGGGCGTTCTTGTTTCACCCGCTGGGTTGTGCCGGTCGATGACGAAAATTCAGTGGTCTATGCTTGGGCCAATTTTGGTGATCGCTGGGACCCGCATCAATATGACACCAAGGAGGGATACGAACTCATTGAACAAGGCGAAGTTCTTGATCGCAGTCTTGAAGAAAGAAAACGCAATCCGGCCGATTCGGAGGCAGTTGAAGGGATGGGCGGGATTTCTACCCATAAAGGTGAGAACCTGATGCCAACGGATCGTGGCATTGCCTTGTACCGCGCGCGGGTGCGCAAACAGGTCCGTGATCTCATCAAGCAAATCGAACCGCCACAACCCAATATTTCGAATGACGGGATCGTTAAGACCTACGGCCAAGATACCGTATTGACCTTGCCGCCGCAAAATGCCAAGAACGATTCAGCATATCTGGATGATGTAGGCACCACCGTGATGGAGCTGCAGTTTGCGGTAGAAAATTTGACCGCTGTAAACCGCGATAATGAAATCATCCGGTGTCTGCAGCAACTCGAGGAAAGCGGCCTTGAGTAACCGGAACTGCTCCAGTTGAAAATACACGTCAAGAACAACCGTTGGCGTGCGGGCTCGTTTCCCAACACCCCTGAGGGTGAAGCGGTGTTCACCATATCGCGCGAGCGTATTGATGCCGCGTTGGTTAATTTTCCAGACCTCGTTGAGCAGGTCGAATTTTTTATTGACTGGGATACCGACAACTTCACCTCATCCATTGCCGACACGGATATCTTGCTGACCTGGGATTTACCCACGCAGGCTTTAGAGCGCGTGGCCCCACGCCTTCGCTGGATTCACTGTATTGGCGCCGGTGTTGAGCACTTGCTGCCTATGACGTGGCTGCCGGAACAGGTTACGCTTACGAATAACAAGGGCGTCCATGCAGCCAAGGCCGGGGAATTCGGATTGATGGCCGTATTAATGCTGCACACACATATCCCCGCGGTTGTGTTCAATCAGCGTAACTCGATTTACGATTCGCTGTATGCATCGCCCATTGCCGGCAAGACGCTGGTGGTCTTGGGAACCGGTAGTCTCGGCGGGTCTGCGGCTTATAAAGTCCAACAACTCGGTGTCCAGGTGATTGGTGTCAACCGATCCGGTAGACCGGTGGAAGGCTGTGATCGCGTGGTGACTACTGCGCAACTTGATGATGTGCTGCCCGAAGCCGACTACATGCTGATCGCAACACCGGATACACCACAGACTCGCGGCCTCATGTCACGTGCTAGACTCGACCTAATGAAGACTAACGCTGGAATCATCAACATCGGGCGGGAAACAGTGATGGATTACGATGCACTATGTGACAAATTGGACGCAGGCACGCTTGGTGGAGCCATACTGGATGTCTTTGATCCTGAGCCCGTCGAGGCCAATTCGCGGCTGTGGAATACCAGGAACCTGATTCTCACGCCCCATATATCAGCGGACGACGGGGATTCCTATGTGCCGATGACACTGGGGCTGTTTTTTCAAAATCTCCGACTCTTGCTTGGGGGCAAGCCGCTCCTCAATCCAGTGCGTCCCGAGTTGGGCTACTGATCGTGATTGTGTCCCGCAGCGAGACCCATTCCCAATTCACTGCAAGACCGGCAACGACCTAGAGTCCGAGCATTGCCCCGGCACCGGATCTTTAGTGCCTTTGGGTTGGGCCAATGCTACTATCGGACCGATCATCTTTGCTGCAATCAACACTTCCCATCACAATACCTGGTGTGAGGCGTTAGGTTCTACACTGCAGAATACGCCATGCAAATTTCACGTTTGGCAAACTGCCAAGATACGCATATCGCAGCTGTTAAACGTCGATAAGAAATTCAAATTGATCGGCAACTTTTACAACAAATCTGTTCACGAATTTCAATGAAAGTCGCTATAATCCGAATTTTCTGTTCCGGTAGACGGTATGGGAAATTGGAGACAAATCAAATAAGAAGCATAAGAATCAAAAAAAATAAACCATTGAAAAATACGATTTGAAGTATGAACTCCAACCAAATTTACGCAGGCCTATCGCTCAGTGATCAAGCCTATCATGAACTAGTCAAACGAATCACCCGTCTCGAATATCCGCCAGGTGCGGTTCTTTCAGAAGTGGCTTTAGTCCAAGAAATTGGAATAGGGCGAACTCCGATGCGCGAAGCATTAAAACGTCTTGCGATAGAAGGACTCGCGGTACATCAAGCCAACCGCGGCATGTTCGTCTCTCAAGTGACGTTAACGGATGTTCAGGAAATTTACGAATTTCGAAAAATTATTGAAAGTGGAACTTCCCAACTTGCGGTTAACCGTGCAAGCAAAGCACAGGCAGACGAGTTGATGAGGGTCCACGAATCACTGGTTGAAGCGACTGAAAACGACGATATCGATGCATATGTTGCTGCTAATCGGAAATATTACGTGTTGTTAGGAGAAGCCAGTAAGAACTCATTCTTAAGTGCTACTATTCCTCGCATGATTAATCTTCACATACGCCTGTGGTTCATTATCTCAGACCGGCAGGGAACGTGGCACGACATCGCAAAGGAACATCAGGAACTAACGCTTAATGTTGCTACGGCGATCATTGAACGCAACGCAAGCGCAACTGAAAGTGCTATCAATACTTATATCTCCCAACGGCAGGAAGACTTGCGTTGGGCATTGGCCTGATTGAATATTTGTAAGCCACCAGATATTCAATTCGGTGACAGTGGTGGCAACATCCCAAACCCGAAGGTCAGTTAGTTAAAATCCGATTACACCCGAACACAGTCACGGGACCACCGCGGACAGTCTTCATTGGAACCTGGGCTTAAACCTGACATTAAGTTGATCGCGCCAGTCCAACTACCAGTTCACCCCGAATTGCAGTAAGGACGAGTTTGCAGACTCACGCCTGTGGTCGCGGTGATTCCAGACCGTCTCGTAAGTCAATTCAACCGTCATGTGACCGAGGTCTGCTCGGGCGAATTGCCAACTCATCCGATAACCTCGCTGTCCAGGCAATCGTTTGGCCGGCACAATCGTCCATCACGCGGTCGGGAGACACTGCAAGAACAAGTCACTCGCCGGCGGGGATGAGTTCTGGAGCAGCAAGGTTGCTGGTGCACCTTAACGCCATCGACCTGCGATATCGCAGCGACGATAACCGACTCTGCGGGCTCGTCTGTCAAGTCATCAATCGGCATAACGGTGCAATCGGTTGCTGCGCTCTGTTCCAGAGCTGGCATGATGAGAGGAAAGTCCTCAACCCACTGCACCGACAAAACAATTAATCGAATCTATGCTGCACAGTCTGAGTGAAATTGAAGCCAGAAAGCCAAGTCTGACATCGAACCAGCGAAGATAATATAGTCGACCCAATACCTGACGCTGATATTCAATCCGGTGTAATATTGAAATAAACGTCCAATTCGAGCTTCGAAAGTTTCAATAAATCCATGCCCGAAGACAGTAAGCACGTTCAAATGGATGTGCTATCGACGCGCCAACACGCGATGATATTGCTATGACAAGAATTCTGGTTCTCTATTACAGTCGCGACGGAAGTGTAATGCAACTGGCTAAAATGATCGCCCGTGGCATCAACAAGATAGACAACTGCGAATCAATAATCCGCCGCGTCCCTCAAGTATCCGCGACCACACAAGCGGTTGAGGATGAAGTTCCGCCCGCAGGGCACCCATACGCCACACTCGAGGACCTTGAATCCTGTGATGGCCTGGCACTCGGCAGTCCAACCCGCTTCGGAAACATGGCCGCGCCGCTCAAGAACTTCTTGGACTCAACGACTGCACTTTGGCTGTCCGGTAAACTCGTCGGCAAACCTGCTTGTGTGTTCACTTCCACCGCAACGATGCACGGCGGTCAGGAGTCGACACTGCTATCGATGATCGTACCGCTGTTACATCATGGCATGCTGATTACCGGCATCCCATATACGGAAGCGTCACTCAACCACACTGATAAAGGCGGCACACCTTATGGTGCCTCACATGTCGCAGGGATTGATAGCAACCATCAGTTGACCAAAGATGAAGAAAAACTCTGCCTGGCGTTGGGCGAGCGGCTGGCCCGCATTGCCGTCAAACTCTCGTAAATCAACATCGGCAGCCATCCATTGAGTAGTAAGAAAGGCACGGTTGTTGTCGGCATGTCCGGTGGAGTCGACTCCTCCGTGTCCGCTGCGTTGCTCCTGGAGGAGGGTTACCAGGTGATCGGCCTGTTTATGAAGAACTGGGAGGACGATGATGACGATGAGTGTAATGCTGCTCAGGATTTGGCAGACGCCGAAGCGGTCTGTAACATTCTTGGCGTTCCCCTGAAGACTGTCAATTTTTCGTTCGAATACTGGGAGCGAGTCTTTGCCGGATTTCTGGAAGACCTCAAGGCAGGACGCACCCCCAATCCTGACATCATCTGCAATGTAGAGATCAAGTTTCGTGAATTTCCCAACTGGGCAAATAAACTAGGCGCCGAGTATGCCGCGACCGGGCACTACGCCAGAATTGCCCGCAACGGCGGTGCCGCTAAACTCCTGAAAGGTAAAGATACCAGCAAAGATCAGTCTTATTTTCTACACGGTGTGAAAAGCGCGGCGCTTGCAAATGTCATTTTTCCATTGGGCGATTTGACCAAGGGTGAGGTTCGCAGCACAGCCAGGCAGATTGGATTCAACAATCACGACAAAAAAGGCAGCACCGGGATATGCTTTATTGGCAGACGTAACTTTGGCTCGTTTATTCGACGTTACCTGCCGTCAACCGAGGGTCCTATAACCAACGAAAGCGGAACAGTGATCGGTCAGCATCAAGGTGCATTTCTCTATACCATCGGTCAACGTACCGGCTTGGGGATTGGCGGGCCAGGCGACGCATGGTATGTCGCACAAAAGAACATTCCGGCCAACACAATCGTTGCCGTTCAAGGACACGATCACCCCTTGCTTTTCAGTCAAACAGCACTTGTTAGCAACTGCAACTGGATCTCGGAAGTACCGCCGCTGCCGCTGCGGACAACAGCCAAGGTTCGTTACCAGGGTAAAGATCAGGACTGTCTGGTAAACGCTCACGATAATCGGCGCTTACAGGTGAAGTTTGCCAATCCTGTACGGGCAGTTACCCCCGGACAATCCATTGTCTTCTACCAGAATGACACCTGTCTTGGCGGTGCCATAATTGAACAGGCCAGCCCTTAATCTGACCTCACCTGACCTATGCTGAAGATTGGTTTGACAGGCGGAATTGGCAGCGGTAAAAGTTCAGCTGCGGACAGATTTTCGCAATTGGGGGTCCCGATCATCGATGCAGATGTCATCGCTCGCGAAGTGGTTAAACCGGGACAGCCAGCACTTGAAGAAATTGTCTCGACTTTTGGTGACCAAGTCCTCGGCAATGACGGCACCCTAGACCGAGCGAGACTTCGAGACATCGTTTTTACAGCTCCACAAAACCGCGCGCGACTTGAGAGCATCATGCACCCGCGCATCCATGCACAGATATTGGCACAGATAGAGCAGCTCTCAGCACCCTATTGCATTGTCGTCATACCACTGCTCGCCGAGAGCAAGCGGAACTATCCGCTTGACCGGGTACTGGTCATTGACATCCCTGAAGCGCTGCAACTGGAACGAACGGCCACCCGCGACCGACAGCCAACAAGTAAAATTAACGCAATCATTCAATCGCAAGCCTCGCGGGAACAGCGTCTGAATCTCGCCGATGACATCGTCGAGAATTCAGGTTCTCTTGATGAGCTTTACTTACAAATTGACAAGTTGCACAAAATGTACGTCCAACTGACTAACCTTACCAAATCAAACACTTAATCGTCTCGTCTACACCATGTCACAAACCAAGTCGATTCAACAATTAATTCGCGCCACAGCTGGTGAGTTGGCCTATAGGGTAGCGTTGTTAGAAGTGGAGTTTGCTGACATTCTGGTAATCGGCGAACAACACCAAGACGTCACCGACAGGCTGCAGGAAAAATGGCTGAACGCCACCATTCAGCAGACTCAACCGGACACGCTAAGTGCAGCCCGCTTGGCGGACCACCAAACAGACGCGACAGCACGCGCTGAGGGTGAATTTAAACTACCGTTCGAGTCGGACTCATTTAACCTGGTGGTCTCTAATCTGGCCGTTACCTTCTACCCGCCTGACGAGTTTGCGCGCGAGTGTCTGCGCGTTCTCAAAGACATGGGGGTATTGATGGTTGCCGCTTTCGGTCCCGGGTCTTTTGAACAATTTGAACAGGCGTGCAAGCATCTTGAGGATGTCAACTTCACCGCCAAGTTTGTTGACATGTGTGATTTTGCTGACCTGATCTACAGCATAGGCGACTTTGTCAATCCGGTGGTTGATACCGTATACAAGGAATTCAGCTACGGCAACATGAACTCACTGATTGATGATCTCCATAGCTCGGGATTCTCGCCCAAACTGGTGAACAATCCGGAGCATTTGGATAGGGAGGCCGTCCGTACCAAGCTGCTCGAACATTACCCTGGTGTCCAGGACCATGCGGATGAAATTCCATTGGAAATTGGACTTTATTACGCAATTGCCTGGAAATATGTGGATGGTTCAGACTCCATGCCGGTACCATTTACAGTCCATTAAACCCCCTTCATCAATCTATTCGACATCAGTGTCGAAATCGTTGTAAAGAAAATTCTCAACACCGCGCTTCTGTCGACCTACAGGATGCGTACATCGGAACGTAACCTGGGCAACAAGTCGCGGTTGAATACACAAGGATGGAATCCTGGAGATTCAATCAGGATGATTTCGTCAACGATTGAGGCAAAGTCGGCCCGAAAGTGCACGGTGCTCTTGATTGCCAAAATGGATAGATCAACCGGTTCGATACCAAGGTGCCTGATGATTGCCTGGTCCAGACACTGAATTCGCTCACTGGTGACCACAATGTAAATCTGAGCCTGAGTGTGAACAATTCGCAATGCACAAGCAGGGCCAATATTTGCGGCACCACCGCGCATCATCTCCCCGTGGTATCCAAACTGCCCATTACTCAAGGCAACAACCTCAAACGTCCCTTGATAAGGGGCGTATTCATGACCTCCGAATTGACCACCCAAATTGCAGTCAACTATACCGCCGACACCTTGTTCGTGGGCGAGTTTGACCGCATCAGGATCATACAAAGCAGCCATTACACATTGGGGCACCTGGTGCTTCACCAAGGCTCGCAGCAGACCCGTTGAATCCGAGGTCGCACCAGCGCCAGAGTTGTCCTGAATGTCGGCAAGTAAGACAGATTTGCCTTTGTCGCAACTTTGCAGGGCAAGCTTAACGCCTTCATCCTCCGAATAGAGCGGATAGGTAAAGTGCTGCTCATGGTCCAGAAATGCCTGTTCGAGTTCAGTCGCCTTTTGCGCTGCACTCGATTCACGATAACTGTAAGTGACAATTGCAGGTCCATTTTCGGCAATATCTGATGGCGGAAACCCCATTGCAATATCTGCCTGGACGCGGTCCAGTGAATTTTCATCCGAGATTAAGCCATAAATTGATCGGCACGGCTCAATCTCAGTACACTGAGACTGCAGTGGAATGATCATCGGCAGCTTTCGATAAGCGTAATAAGGTCGCTTGCCCCTTACCAGCATTTCATCAAGCAACTGCCCGGCACGGTAGCCGGTTTCTGCCATATCCAAGTGGGGATAAGTACGAAAAATTGTAATGACATCTGCCAATGAAACAAGCTGCGAAGTGAGATTTGCATGCAGGTCCAGGCTCACAGCAACAGGCAAGTCTCGCCCCAAGCGGGCGCGTAACCGCGCCAGCAACTCGCCTTCGCCATCTTCAAGCGTTTCAGTAACCATGGCACCATGCAGATCCAGATAAACGCCATCAACCGGCAAAACCGCTTCGATTTCATCAACGATTCGTCCGGCTATTGCATCGAACGCGGCATCTTCGACCAGTCCCCCGGGTTCCGCACTGGCCCACAGAATGGGCACGACATCGTGGCGCTGGTACGCGTACTTCAAATACCCGCCCAATGGAATGTTCATTTCCGGGAATACTTCGAATAGCTTGGGTCCAGCCGTCAATCCAGGCCAGCCATCTTCTTTTTCGAAATCAGCCAAGGTCGTCGGAATCGGGGAAAATCGATTCGTTTCGTGCTCAAAACCGGCAACAGCAATTTTCATCGCAACCTCATTTGAAATTTATTGTGAGATACTCTCAGGACAGTGAGTGCCCCACATGTAGAGGTACGAAACCGAGACTGAGCACAATACCCAGCACACAAAGCCCGCTCCCAAGCACTCCCCTGAGCCACCTTATGTTGTTGATCCAGTCCAGCTGCTTGACCAAAACGCCCATTACAGTCAACATCGGCAGGGTTCCAATACCAAATGCTGCCATGGTCAGGCCGCCGCTGAGCGAGTCTGTTGAGGTCGCGGCAAGCACCAACGCCGAGTATACCAGACCGCAAGGGACCCAGCCCCACAACAAGCCACCAATGATTGCATGACGCAGCAACCGCGGTGGCAAAATTTTTGAAAACACCGGCACCACTTTTTGCCAAAGCCGTCCGCCAAACTGCTCAACAACAGTGAGCAGACTCCACCAGCGCGCCACATGGCCACCCAAAATAATCAAAAACAAACCGGCAAGCAGCGACCCCACCATATGGGCTCGGTCCATGGGAAAGAGCTTCACAACCTGCCCGGCAATGCCACCCGCGATAAAACCGGCAATCGTGTAACTGGTAATTCGACCGAAGTGGTAACTGCACCAATAAATCAGCGTCCGCTTGGGAGACTCTCGCATGGATGCAGAAATAACGCCGACCAGGCCGCCACACATGGCAACGCAATGGATCGAGCCGGCAAATCCGGCTACAAATCCGGCGATGATCGTTAACTCATCGGGAGACATTCACAGGTTGAACAGGCTTTAGTGTAAAACCATCTTTGTTTGGATGAAACAGGGTACCCACCAGACGCCAGGCATCGGTCTCAGCAATCGCGTTCCATTTGCCATGACCCAGTGTCACAGGTTCCATCGAATAGCGGCCAGCGCCTTCATGCTGTAAATCAATTACAACGTCCCGGTTCGCGACAGTCGGATGGTAAAACCCGAATTTTATCGATTCTGTGCGTGCATCACTATCATTCCCTTGCAAATCAATGCGCAACCGACCATCAGCCAGCGCAGCAAAGGCCACAAGATTAATGTCACTGGCATACCGGTCACGTTCCAGGTCCCGGTTAATTTCCAGCCCCTTACGATAATAGTCATCAACAACGAGGCCATCAAAGGTCTTGATGGAAATCCAGACAATCGACAGCGTGAACACCACCGAAAAGAGTGGGATACCGACTACCATCCAAACCATTGGAATCTGGTACCAGCGTGGCTGAGCATTAGAATTGGAGGTGTTCATGCGATAAGCAAACCTGCGATGCGAGCACGAATATCTTTCAGATAGCAATCCATCACTATGGTGCAATGAATTTTGCGATCCGTTCGGCCGTGATGGTTGCGTCGTCTGCAGCCACAATCCGAATCAATATTTCCCGACTGCCCTGAAAGTTGACGGCCGCGCGAATTGTCAGGGTCACATCAGCAACACCACCTGAAGGTACCGCCAACTGCTGCGCATCAACTAAGAGTTGCGGCTGATTGAGACCATCAACTTCAATCTGGTAAGTGTGATCACGCTGATCCTTGTTCAAAATTCGCGCCGTAAATACATTTTCGATGCCACCGCTCACCTCTCGATACAACACATTTCGGTCGCGTAATATATCGATCTCCACCGCACTACGGTGCAAGAGTCCAAACACCAAACCCGCGATCAATGCAACCAGAATCAGGCTATAGATCAGACTGCGCGGACGCATGATGCGTGACGTTTTATTGTTCAATAAATTTTCGGTCGTGTAGCGAATCAATCCTTTCGGATAGTTCATCTTTTCCATAATGCCATCGCAGGCATCGATGCATGCGGCACAACCAATACACTCATATTGCAGGCCATCACGAATGTCGATGCCAGTTGGGCAAGCCTGCACGCACATTTTGCAATTGATGCAATCACCGAGCCCTGCCGCGCGGTAATCCATGTCACGTTTACGACCGCCACGCGGCTCGCCGCGCGCCGGGTCGTAAGAAATAATCAGTGTGTCCGAATCAAACATGGCACTCTGGAAGCGGGCATACGGACACATGTACAGACAAACCTGCTCGCGCAGCCAACCTGCGTTTAAATAGGTTGCCACCGTGAAAAAGAACACCCAAAACAGCGGCCATGGATGAAGCGTGAGGTTGGCCAGTTCAAGACACAGCACGTCAATCGGTTTGAAATAGCCGACAAATGTGACGGCGGTTGCAACCGATATTGCGAGCCAGGCAGTGTGCTTGATCGACTTTCGCCAAATCTTGTCAATCGACAGTGCTGCGCGGTCCAGTTTCATCTGTTTGGGACGATCCCCCTCGATGCGCCGCTCAATCCACAAAAACACCTCAGTCCAAACGGTTTGCGGACAGGAGTAACCACACCACAAACGCCCGGCTACCGCGGTAAAAAGAAACAGTGCCACCCCTAAAATGACCAATAAAGCGGCCAAAAAGTAAAGCTCCTGTGGCCAAATCACCAACTCAAACACGAAAAACTTTCGTTGGGGCAAGTTAAACAGCACCGCCTGCCTGCCATCCCAGTCTAGCCATGGGACCAGGTAGTAAAGTCCAAGGAGCCCCACCACTCCAGTCAGTCGGAAAAAGGCAAATTTACCGTGCACCTCACGCGGGTAGATTTTTTCGTGATGTTGGTAGAGTTGGAATTCTGACTCAGCCACGATCTACGATCCGTATTAAATGAATTTGGGGGACGAGTGCCCCTAGATTGTAATCCCCACAGACCGGGATCACACTCACGGGAAGGTTAGTCGGAGATACTGAGTACGTAACCGGCGAGCAACTTGGTCTTGGTTTCACCGAGTATGTCCCTGTGTGCAGGCATTTGATTGACAACACCTTTTTCGATAACATCAGCAATCTGCTCAAACGACCCGCCGTGTACCCATACCTGGTCGGTCAAGTCCATGCCGCCTAACAACGGATTTCCCTTACCGTCAACGCCGTGACAAGCGATACACACCGTTTTGTATTTTGCTTCACCCCGTTTTAGACTCTCCCTGTTGACCACTTCTCCACTTAAGTGCAGAACGTAATTGGCTACATCTTCGCTTGCCGCACGACCGCCCAACACCGCTCCCCAAGGTGGCATAACACCCGTCCGTCCATCGAGGATTGTGGTCAGAATGTCATCGGCAGTGCTGCCATAGATCCAGTCTTCGTCCCGCAAATTCGGAATCCCTGGCGCACCTCGGGCATCTGAACCGTGGCACAACGCGCAGTTTTGCGTGAAAAGCCGCGCCGCAGTTTTCATTGCCTGAGCATTATTGGCCAACTCCTCCGGTGTGGACTGCTGATACGCCTCCATCGTTTGCGCATAAGCAGCTTCGGCAGCTGACACTTGCGCTTCATACTGCTCAACTTGAGTCCAGCTTAACAACCCGCCGTTGGGCAGCATCCCGGGATAAAGAATCAGATAAACCACACCAAATATAACGGTCAGATACAGCAAATAGAGCCACCACGCCGGTAACGGATTGTCGTATTCGGTCAAGTCCTCGTCCCAGACGTGACCCGTTGTCTGATTGGCAGCAGACGCAGTGTGGCGGTTGCGAAATGCCAGTACGACAACGAACAGCAAACTGAGCACTGTAATGATGAGTATGAAATAAATCCAGAATTGACTTGTAAAATCCATATTAATCCACTGAGTGGCGCGGCTCTACAACATCGTCTTCAAGCGGGATTTGCGCGGCATCTTGAAACCTGCTCTTCTGTTTGCTGCTCCAAGCCCAGACAACGATCACTACAAACGTTGTCAGCAGCAAAATGGTCCAGATGATGTGAATCCAAACCATGGCTATTGACGTGCACTCAAAATGGTGCCAAGACCTTGCAGGTACGCAATCATTGCATCCATTTCCGTCTTACCCTCAAGTGCAGCTGCTGCACCGTCGATGTCTGCATCACTGTAGGGATGCCCCAACTTTCTCAAGGTTCGCATGTTCGCTGCCGTTGCCTCAGCATCCACCAATCGTTCTGCGAGCCAGGGATAACCGGGCATGATTGATTCAGGCACCACGGCACGCGGATCAATCAGGTGCAGTCGATGCCATTCATCGCTATATCTGCCGCCAACGCGAGCCAGATCGGGGCCGGTGCGTTTTGAGCCCCATTGAAATGGTCGTTCGTAAACTGACTCACCGGCGACTGAATAATGACCGTAGCGCTCTGTTTCCGCTCTAAGCGGGCGAATCATCTGCGAGTGACAGGATACGCACTGCTCCCGCAAGTAGATGTCGCGTCCTGCGAGCTCCAGTGCAGAATGTGGTTTTAGACCTGCAATCGGTTGAGTGGTTGAGGTCTGAAAAAACAAGGGCACAATTTGAACGACCCCGCCGATACTCGCCAGCACGAGTACGAATATGATCATCAGGCCGATGTTCTTTTCGCTACTTGACAGCATCCGTCTATTGATCCCAAGTTATGCGGGCTTCGGAATCGGGGCTTCGACTGCACTGCCCGCCTGGATGGTCTTTAACAGATTGAAAGCCATCAGCAGCATGCCAGCCAAAAAGAGTGCACCGCCGATGAATCTGATCACATAAAACGGCGCCATCGCCTGTACGCTTTCAACAAAGCTGTAGGTCAGCGTGCCATCCTGATTCACCGCGCGCCACATCAACCCTTGCGTAATGCCGGAAACCCACATGGACGTGGCATACAGCAATATGCCAAGGCAGGCAATCCAAAAGTGTGTTTCAGCCATTTTCACGCTGTACAGGGTCTGCCCGTAAAGCCGCGGGATCAGGTAATACATGGCACCAATTGAAATCAGTGCCACCCAACCCAATGCGCCTGCGTGTACATGGCCAATTGTCCAGTCAGTGTAATGGGAGAGCGAATTAACGGTTTTGATCGACATCATAGGGCCTTCGAACGTTGCCATCCCGTAGAACGAAATGGACACAATCAAGAACTTCAAGATTGGATCGGTGCGAAGTTTTTCCCAGGCGCCAGACAAGGTCATGATGCCATTGATCATGCCACCCCAGGAAGGCGCAAGCAATATCAGCGAAAACACCATGCCGAGCGACTGCGCCCAATCGGGTAAAGCCGTGTAGTGCAGGTGGTGCGGGCCTGCCCAAATATAGGTAAACGTCAGTGCCCAGAAATGCACCACCGAAAGACGGTAGGAATAAACCGGTCGTTCAGCCTGTTTTGGGACAAAGTAATACATGATCCCGAGAAACCCGGCAGTCAGGAAAAAACCAACTGCATTGTGTCCATACCACCACTGCACCATGGCATCCTGAACACCGGCATACACGGAGTAGGACTTCAGAAATGATGCCGGCAACGCCGCACTGTTGACTACATGCAGCATTGCCACCGCTAAGATGAAGGCAGCAAAAAACCAGTTGGCGACATAGATATGCTGGATTTTGCGGCGCATGATGGTGCCGAAAAACACAACCGCATACACCACCCAAACGACGGTAATCAGAATATCGATGGGCCATTCAAGTTCAGCATACTCCTTGGTTGTGGTAATGCCAAGCGGCAGGGTAATCGCTGCCAATACGATAACCGCCTGCCATCCCCAAAAGGTAAAGGCTGCCAAACCGTCGCTGATCAGTCGAACGTGACAAGTCCTTTGCACGACGTAATAAGAGGTTGCAAACAACGCACAGCCACCAAATGCAAAAATAACAGCATTGGTGTGCAGCGGCCGCAGGCGACCGTACGTCAGCCAGGGTATATCGAAATTCAGAGCCGGCCAGACCAGTTGAGCCGCAATGACAACGCCCACCAGCATGCCGACGATGCCCCAAACAACCGTCATGATCGCAAACTGACGTACGACTTTGTAGTTGTAGGTCGTAGAGTGAGTAGCCATCAAGTCGACCGGTACGCAGTTCAGATCGAAAATCCAGGCCCCAGGCCAAAGCCCCAGAGCGTAACCGTCGCAGCCAAAACCCCCACCAGCGCGATCAGACAAACTGCGAGAATCGCACTGGCCATCAGAAACGCCCGTTCACGCGGCAGCTTCATCAGCACCTCGGTGCCGGTATAAAGCAGATAAATAGAATAGGCAAGCGCAGGCAATCCAACCAGGTAATTTAACCACAACACGGGGTAAAGCTGTACTGCCCCGACCAGTAGCAAGGGTGTTGCCGGGTACGCTGCTAAACTGATGCATTGACTCAAAGTGCGCTCGGTACCGTAGGTGACATTCATCCAGTGAATCATTCGTCCAAGCGTATAGATGCTGGCCAAAATGACCACGTAATAAATAATCGAAATGGGCAGGGCACTACTGACAGTCAGTCTAACCGGGTCTGAATAACCGATGGTCCAACCGACTCGAGTTGTACCGAAATAAGCGCAAACCGGAGGGATTAATCCGAGCAAGGCAGTATGTCCCAAAAGGACGCGGGCAACTCCCTGCTCATCTTCCCTGATTTTTTGCCAAGCCGTTTGGGGGCTCACCAATAATCCAATACTTCGACTCACGGACATTTCGCTTACAGCAAAAGATGCTAATGAATTGGTAGGCTTTAATATGATACAAAATTGACATGTTTTATTGTTTCAAAATGGGCCTTCAATACACCGAGTGTCAGCACCTGTACACTGCTGCAAAACCCGCGACTGAACGCCTGTAAACATGACTGATTGTTATCATTGCGGCAGCCCGGTTCCCGCAAATCACAAAGTCAGCCGCGAAATCGCCGGTACAATCCGTTTGATGTGCTGCGAAGGCTGCGCTACAGTTGCCGCGGTCATTCATGCAAGCGGACTCAACGCTTACTACGAAAAACGTACAGCGCTGCCTCAGCCAGTCGACAACTCGAGACAGTCATTGCCGCAAGCATTCGCAGCTATTTTCGATGACCAGATCGTGACTCGGGAGTTCGTTTCCAGCGATGCTGCCAACTTGTGTTCAGCGCAGTTCGTCGTCCAACATATGCATTGCCCCACCTGCAGCTGGCTGATTGAGAGCCGCGTGGGCACACTCCCAGGAATGCGGCGCGCAAGGGTCAACTTTCGAACCCAGAAACTGACCGTCTCATGGCAGGCTGATGAACTTGATCTGTCTGACATTGTCCTCAGAGTTCACGAACTTGGATACAGCGTCGCACCTTTCAGCCCGAGTGTATTTTCGGAAACTGTTCGAGCCCAGCACCTTGATTTGCTCAAACGACTTGGTGTGGCTGGTGTATTCGGCATGCAGATTATGGTGATTGCCGTCGCGCTTTATTCGAGTCAATGGACTTTCATAGACACTGCATACGAGGAGCTGTTTCGACGTCTCAGCCTGTTGTTTGTGCTACCCATCCTGTTTTATTCTGCAGCACCCATATTTTGGGGCGCGTTACGCGACCTGAAACAGCGTGCGGCAACCATGGATGTACCCATCGCGTTGGCTTTACTGATGGCGTTTATTGCCAGCCTGGCTACAACACTGTCAGGCACGGGTGAGGTGTACTATGACAGTATCGCCATGTTTGTATTTTTCCAACTGATCGCACGATTTTTGGAAAAAGGTGCTTACCGCCGTATGACTGATCGCATCACCGCTCTGAGTGCCGTCTGTCCAAGTCACGCGAATCGACTTGCTGATCCACAACGGCATGATTCTGCACAAGTTGTACCTGCACTACGCCTGCAAGCGGGCGACTACGTACTGATCAACCCTGGTGAAGCAGTACCTGCTGATGGCACGATCATATCGGGTGCCAGCAACTTTGATGAAGCGATTCTGACCGGCGAGTCCAATGCCGTCCAACATGAGACTGGGGACGGTATCTTTAGCGGGTCGCTGAATCTTACCAATCCTGTCGTCGCCCAGGTAGCATGCCCCAGTACTGAATCTGCCTTGGCTGCCATCGTAAATTTACTGGAAAACTCGTTATCTGAGAAACCTTCCAGCAGGCGCCTGACCGATCGCCTCGCCGGACGATTCTCCATTACAGTGGTGGCACTCGCTGCGTGTGTTGGTACAGCCTGGTTGCTCCTTGGCAACTCGCATTGGTTGGAATACACCATTGCAGTGCTGATTGTCGCCTGTCCCTGTGCACTCGCGCTGGCAGTTCCCACCGCGTTGACCGCGGCGGTCAATGGCGCCGCGAAACGCAACATCCTGCTCGCGCATCCGGACGCAGTTCGCGATTTGGCCAAGGCCAATACGTTTGTCTTTGATAAGACCGGCACACTGACGCAAAGCCGTGCCCAACTGACTCGGGTCGAAACAACGCAACAATGGAGTGAGCCTGCTGCCCTGAGAATCGCCACTGCACTGTCTTACTTTTCTGAACACCCCATATGTCGTGCCTTGGCCCATGCGGGTGATGATGAACGCACGACAACGGTAGAAAACATCGTTACAACACACGGCGGCGGTATCCAGGGACAGGTCGACGGGCATCAATATTATTTCGGATCAGCACAGTACATTGAGGCAATGGTTTCTGGTACTTTCCAGGGGTTGCCGCCCGACCGCGAGGGGCTTGTGGCTTACTTGAGTACCGCAACCCACGTCATCGCGACTTTGCATTTCGACAATCCCATTAGAAGCGACTCGAAGCAGTTAATTGCAAGGCTCAACACCGCGTCTGCACGCCTCGTACTGGTAACGGGTGACCGACAGCGGGAAGCCGAACGGGTTGCCGCCGAACTTGGCATAGCCGAGGTTCACTGGGAATGTTCACCGGCGCGGAAGCTTGAAATCATCCGCGACCATCAGGCGCGCGGCGACTGGATTGCCATGGTTGGGGATGGAGTCAACGACGCACCAACACTGGCGGCTGCCAATGTTTCGATAACTCCAGCAACCGCGCAGCAGATTGCCAAAGCACACGCCGATGTGCTGCTCCTTGATGATCGCTTAGAGCTGCTGAGTCACGCACAAAGGCTGGCCAGGTTCACCACCCGAATCATGCGCACCAATACTGTATGGGCAATCGCCTACAATTTAGTTGGTATTTCATTGGCGGCAGTGGGGTTGGTACCACCGCTGGTTGCGGCAATTGGCATGTCGGCAAGCTCCATGCTGGTTGTCGGAAATTCACTGAGAATCTTGTCTTTGCGACACAATACGGCCTGATACCCTAATGGAAATTCTATATCTGCTGCTTCCCATTGCAGTGGTCGTTGCAATCATCATCGCGGCGTTTTTTCTCTGGTCCGTCAAAAGCGGACAATACGAAGACCTCGACAGCGAAGCACACCGCGTCCTCATGGATGATGATCGAGTTAAATCAACTGCTTCAAAGGAGGTCAGTTCATGAACCTCATGACCGCTCAAGACTATTGTGAGTCGCTGCGCGAATACAGCCCGCGTGTTTATGTGCGCGGCACTCGAATCGACAGCGTCGTCGATAGCCCGCAGCTGACCCCAGGCATCAATGCCATTGGTCTGACGTATGATTTCGCCAGAAAAGAAGAACATGGCCACTATGCACTTGCAACACAGCATACCTCGGGCCAGATTGTCAACCGATTTGTGCATATCAACCGCAGCTCTGAAGACCTGTTGCGCAAGCTTGAATACGTCCGTGCGCTGTGCCAACTGACCGGATGTGCGATGCGCTACCTGACAATGGACGGGCTGAATGCGCTTTATCAGGCCACCGAACGCATTGATGCTGCTTGCGATACTGAGTACCAGCCGCGGCTGGTCGAGCAGATGCATCGAATTCAGAACAACGACCTCACCGTCGGCATCGCCATGACTGATGCCAAGGGAGACCGCTCCTTGCGGCCGAACGAGCAGCCGAAGCTTGACAGTCATTTGCGAATTGTGGCGCACCGTCCCGACGGCATTGAAATCTCCGGCATCAAGGCAATCGTTACCGCGGCACCTTATGTGCACGAGCTGTTTGTTCTGCCGGGCCGAAACCTGCATCGCGAGGATCGGGATTTTGCAGTCGCCTGTCTGGTGCCCATTGACGCGCAAGGCCTGACCATTATTGCCCGGCCCGCCGGGCGTCCAGGCGAAGCTGCAGCAGAATTCTCGAGTCGGTATGGCCAGTCGACAGGGGTTTGTATATTCGAAAACGTCTTTGTGCCTTATGATCGGGTCTTCATGTGCGGTGAGTGGGAGCACGCCGAGCACTTGACCAAAACGTATGCCAATCATCACCGTCACACCTGTATCGGTGCGCGCGCAGGCTTCGGTGACCTGCTGATCGGAGCCTGTGCAACGATGATCGAAGCCAACGGGCTCGACATGGATGCCGAACCTCATCTGCATGACTCAATGGTCGAGCTGATCAAGAGTGTTGAAGGGTTTTACGCTTGTGGCGTCAGCGCCTCCGTGTATGGCAAAGCCACAGAAGCAGACAATTTTGAACCAGACCCGGTCTATTCCAATCTCGGCAAACTGCTGCTGGCGCATGCGATTTACGACATGCATCGAATCGCGAACTCAGTCTCTGGCGGCTTGATCGTTACGCTGCCCCACCCGGACGATGATCATAATCCTGATACGACACATCAGTTAGACACCCTGATGCGCGCAAGTCCCGATGTTCCACCGCAGAGACGTGCGGCAGTTGCCCGCATGATTGAAGATCTCACCGCGTCACATTCTGGCGCCTGGTACTCGGTTATCAGTGTCCATGGCGGCGGTTCGCCAGAAGCACTGAAACGAGAAATTTTCCGCAATTATCCTCTTTCAGACAAAGCAGAACTCGTCGAGCGGCTGATTGAACGAGGAGTACACAAGGACAATTCTAGCCTGACGAATCAACCGGGACAGTGTTGCGATACCGGCTGTGAACCGCCCGAACGGCCGACTTTACCAAGGCGCGGGGGAGCTGGGTAATTTCCGAGCCTGTTACCAGCTCGGCCTGGTGGGTGCGGTTGGCTACAGCAATAATCACTATGGACAAATGCAGACAATTAGTCTACTGCGTCAAGCATTGCTGGTATAGAATAAATTCAAATTGAACGCAATGAAATTCAACCATGGATAAGCATCTTAATCCGAAAGCCGGGGCGACGTCGCCTCGGGCAACGTATCAGGACGTACTGGATGCGCCGCCACACAAAGTCGCAGAAATTGTTGACGGTAAGCTGTACACGCACCCAAGACCCGCGCCCCCGCACACGCTGGCAAGTGCGTTGCTTGGCTATTCGATTGGACCGCCATTTCACCAAGGTCGCGGTGGACCCGGTGGTTGGTGGATTCTTTACGAACCGGAACTTCACTTCGGCGAAGATGTCGTTGTCCCAGATATCGCCGGTTGGCGACGTGAACGCATGCCAGTGCTACCCACAGCGGCTTACTTTACAGTGTCACCAGATTGGGTATGTGAGGTACTTTCCCCATCCACACGAAAACTGGATTTGGGTGGTAAGTTGTCGATTTATGCTAACGCTGGAGTTGCCTACCATTGGTTTGTAGATCCCGATAATCGCTCCCTGGCGGCCTACCAGCGGGTGGGGACTGATTGGATGCTGATTGACAGGCTTTACGAAGATGCGACTGTATCGCTGCCGCCATTTGAAGCAATCGAATTCGATCTCAGCGATCTTTGGCCGCCGCATATGCTTCACAGAGACGTACCAATTCAGTCACATGTTGCATCGGAGTCTGAATCAATCGAAACAGCATAATAGACCCCAGGGACTGAGAATTCGGTATGCCCTGGATCGGATAACCCCGCTTGTACTGTTAGACTTTACCGCGGTACCAGAAGGCGTTCAGAAATTCCAACAATTCGGCTGGTTCAGGGTTTCATTTAAGCAGACCCCGCAGCCCAGATATTTGATCACGTGTCTTTCTATATAACCGTGCCGAATCGAGCTGCTGTCTCCACGTGACATAGCGTTACCGGCGTTTTGCAATTTGTAATTCAACCCAGCTCTAAATATGGATGACATGAAACATTCAACCTCAAAAATGCAATTACTACAACGAATTTCAATCGCTGCGGTCATGTTGATCGGCCTGTGGTGTACGACCGTTACCGCGGATGAAACCGGGACTATCGAACTGGTCACCACTTTCGAGCGGGACTTTGTCACTATCGAACACGCGGGTCATGCGGTAACCGGTGGCTCACTGCGCGGAACAACCACCGTCACTCGTAGCGATGGTGGCCCGTTTGTAGAAGGTGAAACCAATCTCGTGGTATGCATCTTCTACGGAACCATGACAGATACCGGTATTAACCTTGAAGCACCGTGCACAAATACGGACTCTTCGGGTGACACTTGGTTCTGGACGGCGAGGAGGACTGCGGGTGATACGCATGTGGGCGGCGAGGGTCGCCGGGAACTGCTCGGAGGTACCGGCAAGTATGCTGGCGTGAGTGGCGCCTGCGCGTACTCTACCCGCTATATGGAAGATAACTGGATTGTTTCTCAATCTCGTTGCGAATGGCACAGGCAGTGAAGCTTTGGGTTTTAAGGCAAGAAAGCCTGCGCTAAGCCGCTCAAATTGTGCTGAGATAAGTGGGTGTTATTGAACCTCCAATGGCAACCCATTCATCGCACTAAATGTTCAATCCCAAACAAATCGATTCTGAAAATAGGTAATCATCTTGCGCTACCAAAAGGGATACTGCGTTTTATCGCCATGCGCCGGATCAGAAATGCGGTGGCCACGACGCGGTCGTTCAATTCCCATTTGTTTCAATCTGTCCTCAATACCCTTTACAGATTTTTGAAGTTTCAGAGCGTCGATTTTATTGTCGGTCGCGAGATTACCTTTTTGCAGTTTAAAATTTTTCATTAAGTATTCTCCTTTTGATGATAAGGTGCTGTCCTCAAACAGGTAAATGGTTGCCGGGCATTGTTTATTGACCAATAATCTGGCGAGTTCAGGACGCGACTTAATCAGATTTAGTCAGCTCCGTTATCTGGTCGCGCAGTTCTCGACGCAGCAGCGTTGAGACCATCTGCCCACCCAGTCCCAGATCACTTGCTTCGCGAAAGAGCTTCAATGCTGCATCACTCAATGCAGGCAAATCGCGTTCGGTTCCAAGCTCAGCGATATAACGCAAATCTTTGGCGGCATTTTCCACGCTGAATACATAGCCAGCGTAGTTGTCTTCCTCGACGATACTGCCAACAATACGCTGCAAGGCACCTGAGTTTGCCGACCCGCGGCGAATAATCTCATAAAACTTGGCCCAGTCAATCTCCAAAACGTCTGCTGCATGAAAGGTTTCGATAATGAGCCTCACCATGCTGAGGACTAGGTAGTTGCTAACCAGTTTTGCACTGCTGGCGCGGCCTACCGGACCAAAATGCTGGATCGCGGTACAGAATGGACTGAGCAGTGATTCCGCGCGTGACAATACCACCTCATCGCAACCAACGAAAGCACCCAGTTCACCCACAGCTGCTTGCGCCTGGCCACCTGCCACGGGCGATTCAACAAACGCGATGCCGCGCTCCGCGAGTCGTTCTGCCAACTGAATTGATGCGGCTACCGATGAAGTTCCAGTATCGATAACCAGGTGCCTGACATCAAGCGCAGGCCAAATTTCATCGATTACAGCACTTGAGACGTCAGCATTCGGCAGGCACAGAATGACCGAGTCGCTTGCCTGCACCGCAGCGCACTTGGAATCACATCGCGTCGCACCGAGATCTGTGAGGCGCGCTACCGGCTCAGTTGTTCGATTGAGCACAATATGGACCGGATGACCCGCCCGTCGCAAGCGGGTCGCAATGCCTTCACCCATTGCCCCCAGACCGAATATTGCCACCGGTTCCATCAGGCCTTGTACCTCAAATCGTCCAACCACCGTCGACAACAAAAAATTGACCGGTTGCAACTTTTGATTCATCAGAGGCCAAATAAACCACAATCGGCGCAATATCCTCGGCTTCGGCAACCTCACCCGTCGGCTGTCTGGTCAGTATTTCCTGGTACGCTTTGTCGTAATCCCCCCTGGCCTGTAACCGCGCCTTCATCGATGGAGTTAAAACCGTTCCCGGGCATACTGCATTACAACGAATTCCCTGGCTCACATAATCTCTGGCGATGGCTTTGGTCAATCCCAATACTGCACCCTTTGTCGCACTGTAGACACAACGGCTGGCAGCACCGGTAACCGCGGAGACAACGCTGGCCATATTGATGATTGAGCCACCACCATTTGTTAGCATCTGTGGCAAAAAAGTTTCGATCACCCGTGCATGACTGCGTACGTTAATCTCAAAAGACCGGGTCCAGACTTCGTCGTCGGCATCCATCAATGTACCATCGTGAACATAACCGGCACAATTGAAAATGACATTTGGAGTCGGCACTCGCTCTGCCAGCATCCTGATCGCCTCTGAATCGGTTACATCCAGCCTAAGCGTCGTGATGTTATCGCTCTCACGAGCGAGGCTGTCCAACGACGACTGATCAATGTCTGATGCATACACGCGCGCCCCTTCTTGAGCCATGGCGATCGCACTGGCGCGGCCGATTCCCATACCGGCAGCAGTCATAAACACGGTTTTATTCGCTAGTCTCCCCATCGTTAATCCCCAAATTTACTCAACCAGTCATATTTAACACAATATCGGCGGTGCCCGACAAATTTTTAGCGCAAATGAAATCGACTAAAATTCAACCCGTGCGCACATCATTTCTGCCGAACTACGAGCAGGTGCACAATGCAACGAAACGCAGTCTAAAACTATGCGCTGGTCAAAAACCGTAACCATGATGGAAGCCCATGCTGAGGGTGAAGTGGGTCGGGTGGTTACCAGCGGCATTGTTGACGTGCCCGGCGCAACGATGGTGGACAAACTTCACCATATGAACAGTGCAGGTGACGCACTGCGAAGATTCTTGGTCTTTGAACCGCGTGGCAGTGCGCAAATGAGCACCGTTCTGCTATTGCCACCATCATCGCCCGAGGCTGACGCTGGCATGCTGGTGCTACAGGGTGATAAAGCCCATGCCATGTCAGGCTCAAACGCCATCTGCACCGTCACCGTCCTGCTGGAGTCCGGGATGATTAAGATGGTGGAGCCGGTAACAACAGTAGTATTGGACACGCCCGCGGGCCTGGTTTCGGCGCGCGCCCAGTGTTCTGATGGTAAGTGCGAGACGGTCGAAATCGAGATGCCGCCCTGCTATGTCGACCGCATCGAGACACCGGTGGATGTCCCACAGTATGGTTCAGTGCGGGTCAGCATCGCATTCGGAGGCATCTTTTATGCCTTGGTCGACCCTGCCGAGTTGGGTCTCACTATTCAAGCGGAATCGGCAAGAGCATTGGTAGAAGCCGGTAGCCGTATTCAGCGCGCAGCCAATCACCAGTTGCAAATCATTCATCCTGAACACCCGGAACTGAATGGGCTGTCCTATGTCATGTTTATTTCCAAAACGCCGGACGGGATGTTGAAGGGCGCGACGATAATGCCACCCGGCCGAGTCGATCGTTCACCTTGCGGGACCGGAAATTCCGCGCGCCTGGCACTCATGCATGCACAGGGTGAGATTCAGGTGGGCGACACGTTTCGAGCCTTGTCCATTATCGACAGCTGCTTTGAGGTCAAACTGCTGCGAACATCGAAAGCCTATGGCAAATCCGCAGTTGTTCCTTCGATCAAGGGGCGCGGCTGGGTCCATGGTATCCATCAAATCGGCATTGATCCAACTGATCCCTATCCGCAAGGGTATTACGTTGCAGATTGCTGGGGGGACGCTTTCGACCTGCTCAATTCATAGCTGGAAGTTGGGACAAGCGCTATGTACCTACGCAAACCCCACCGAATATCAAGATTTAATCCCTATCCTGTCGGGTCAAGTTCCGCTTCGTCGTCTTCTTGTTTTTCTTTTTCCTGTTTCTTTTTGTAGGTCAGCCTGGAAAAGTAAAGCCCAATCTCAAACAGAATCCAGACCGGAATGGCCAACATGGTCTGGGAAAACACATCAGGTGGCGTAAGAAACATACCGACGACAAATGCCGCCACGATGATGTAGGGGCGCTTGCGCCCCAGGCTTTCCGGCGTGGTAGCACCAGCCTTGACCAGCAAAACGGTCGCAATGGGTACTTCGAAGGCTATGCCAAAGGCAAAAAAGAGCTTCAATACGAAACTCAGGTAGGCATTGATGTCGGTCATGACCGCAACACCTTCTGGTGCAGTACCGGTAAAAAAGGCAAAAATAATTGGGAATACTACAAAATAGGCGAATACAACGCCGAGGTAGAACAACACACTGCTCGATACCAACAACGGCACTACTGCTTTCTTTTCGTGTTTATACAGCCCTGGCGCAACAAAGGCCCACATCTGATAGAGCAGGTAGGGAATCGTTACCCCAAAGGCGAAGGCAAAGGCAAACTTGAACGGCACGAAAAACGGTCCGTGCGGTTCGGTTGAAATCATGGTATTGCCTTCCGGCAGAGCCGCCATTAACGGGGAGGCAAGGTATTCATACAGGGTATTGGCAAACGGCGCGCAGATAAAGAACACACCCAGCACCGCGATCACGCAGCGCATTAGCCGCTGACGCAACTCGATCAGGTGAGAAATAAACGTCGTACCCGTCGCGTTCGGATCGTTATCGTCTTGCGCCATGATTTATGCGATGGTTTTGGTTGGGTCGGCCGCCGGCGTGCTTTCTGCACCGACACGCGCGTCTTTGTTGGTCGTCTGCGACGCGTCGGAATCAGCGGTCGGCTTGGTTGCAGGTTCGCTAGAAACTTGTTCGTTCAGGGTTGATGCGGTTTCCTCAAGCGCAGATTTGGCTTCATCGAGGTCTTGCTTGATCGAGGCTTCTTCGAACATTTTCTTGGAATCCTGCACGGTTTCTTTGACTTCATCCTTGATTTCCTGGATTTTCTTCAAATCAGCCGCATCCAGTTCACGATCAATGTCGCGTTTGACTTCAGCCAGCATGCGTCGCGCTTTGCCAACCCACAACCCCATTGAGCGGGCTGCCCGTGGTAATCGCTCCGGTCCCAGAATGATCAGCGCGATCAGACTGATGATTGCGATTTCCCAAAAACCGACGTCAAACATGCGCTTGAACCTCCGATATGGTTCAGTTCAGCAGCTAAGCCTTTTCTCTTTCGGCTTCGGGATGGCTTTCTTTGGCAGCGGTGTCGCTGGCATCTTCCAGTGATTCGGATTTTTCGGCTTCCTCATCGGCCGGATCCTCTTTGACGGACTTTCGAAAACTCTTGATGGCAGAGCCGAGATCACCGCCCATGCCGCGTATTTTCTTGGTGCCAAACAGTAGCACGACGATCACAAGAATGATCAACAACTGCCAAATGCTTATTCCTCCTGGACCAAACATTTTTCCTCCTCGTAGTTTGTTTACGCTGTAATTACTGGTTCAATAACAATAGACTGTAACGCGCCAATGGCGCGACACTATCAACGCGATCTTTGCTCGGCTATCCCCGAAACGCCAAACCGCCGACGCAATTCTTTAAGTACATCACCGTGGTTACAATCAAAGTAAGACAACAACACCAAGCTGTGAAACCAAAGATCTGCAGTTTCATATATTACTTGATTAACGTCGCCAGAACAGGCCGCCTCCACTGTTTCCTCGGCTTCTTCGGTAATCTTGTCAGTCATTGCACCGAGTCCCTTTCCATACAGGTACGCCACGTAGGACTCACCGCCGTCCGCGTGTTTTCTGGTCTCAATGACGTCATCAAGCGCCGCAAGAATGTCTGAATACTGTTGCACTTTGTATTTGCCTAACTCTTGTAAATTTCTTCCGGTGATTTCAAAACCGGTTCCACGTCTTCCCATTCACCGTTGTTCAGTTGCTTGAAAAAACACGATTGGCGGCCGGTGTGGCAGGCGATTCCACCGATCTGTTCAACTTGCAACAAGATTGTATCGGTGTCGCAATCAATCAGAATGCTGCGTATTAACTGCTCATGTCCGGACTGTTCGCCCTTGCGCCAGAGTTTCTGGCGTGAGCGCGACCAATACACTGCCTGCCCCTCGGTGACGGTGGCCGTTAGTGCCGCTTCGTTCATCCAGGCCAGCATCAACACCTTGCCAGACTCGGCGTCCTGTGCAATCGCAGGCAACAAGCCGTGCGCAGGCCAATTCAACTCATTTAACCAACTATTGTGCATTTTCATTCTAATCTTCGATTATCTCGCAAACTTCAATACCCCGGCCTTGCATATGTGCCTTGGCTTGTGCGATAGTATACTCACCAAAGTGAAAGATACTGGCGGCCAACACTGCATCGGCCTCGCCAAATTCGATGCCGTCTGCCAGGTGGGACAAGGTCCCGACGCCGCCAGATGCGATCACAGGAACGGGAACCGCTGAAGATACCGCTCGGGTCAGCTCCAGATCGAACCCAATTTTTGTGCCATCGCGATCCATACTGGTCAGCAAAATTTCGCCAGCTCCCGCATCGCACATGCGAATGGCCCATTGAATCGCATCCAGTGCGCGCGGTTTACGCCCGCCATGAGTATATACCTCCCACGCTATTGGGTCAGCATTGGGAATGCGACGTGCGTCAACTGCGACAACGATGCATTGGGAACCAAACCGTCCCGCTGCTGCCTCAATAAATTCGGGATTTTCGACCGCTGAAGTATTGATCGATATTTTGTCAGCGCCGGCGTTCAGCAGGCTACGAATGTTGTCGACATTGCGCACACCGCCACCAACAGTGAGCGGAATGAACACTTCCCTGGCCACGGCTTCAACAATGTGCAAAATGGTCTCTCGCCCACTGGAACTGGCAGTTATATCAAGAAAAGCAAGTTCATCCGCGCCTTGTCGGTCGTACATGCGGGCAACTTCAACCGGGTCTCCAGCATCGCGAATGTCGACAAACTTCACGCCCTTGACAACCCGCCCCTCATCAACATCAAGGCAGGGTATGATTCTTTTTGCAAGGGGCACCTTAGCGCTCCTGGGCCGCCGAACGGCTGCAAGTGTCATTGATCAACTGCAATGCTGTGGTCATATCCAAGGTGCCTTCATACAATGATTTACCCGCAATCGCACCCAGAATTCCGGCATCTCTAACCGCAAGCAGGTTGCGTATATCACTAAGATCGCTGATTCCGCCCGATGCGATAACCGGTATGCCCACACTGCTTGCCAATTGCGCGGTCGCTGCAACATTGACACCGCTCAACATGCCATCACGCTCAATATCGGTATAAACAATGGCGACGGCTCCGTTGGCCGCCAACCGCTTGGCGAGTTGCACAACGTCAGTGCGTGTTGAGTCTGCCCAGCCTGCGGTCGCAACGGCCCCGCCGCGCACGTCAAGTCCGGCAATCACGGTCCCTGGAAATAAACTCGACAATTCGCCAACGAACTCGGGCTCATGCACTGCACGTGTACCGATAATGACGTAAGTCACACCTGCATCGAGATACTGTTCAACGGTGGTAAGGTCTCTAATGCCACCGCCGAGCTGAATTTCAATTTCCGGGTGTTGGCGTGTTATGCGTCTGACTACTTCGGCATTGATCGGCGCACCAGCCGCGGCGCCGTCCAGATCAACAATGTGAATGCGTCGGGCACCGGCCTCAATCCATCTTGCAGCCTGACTGGCTGGATCGTCAGAATAAACGGTAACGTCCTCGAAGTTGCCCTGAACCAGTCGGACACAGCGACCGTCTTTGATGTCAATTGCAGGAATGAGCAGCATGGAATTTGCAGGTCGGAGGCAAGGAACGAAGGATTATACGCACGATGCACGCACGCGATGGTTCGTTCAACGCTTGTGCGTTAGCTTTCGCCACTCCATGTCAGGAAGTTGGCCAGCAGCTGCAACCCCTGTTGACGGCTTTTTTCAGGATGAAACTGTACCGCAAAAATGTTGTCTCGCGCGGCAGCACAAGCGAACGGCAACCCATAGTCGGTAACGGCTGCAACCTCAGCCTCATTACCTGCGCGGGCAAAATAACTGTGTACGAAATAAAACCGGGTATCTTGTGCAATGCCGTTCCACAAGGGGTGCTGCCGCTGCTGGTGGACTTTACTCCACCCCATGTGCGGGACCTTGATACGACGGCCGGCATCCAGCAACTGATTGTTGAAACGTTCGACCCGGCCAGCAAAGACACTCAAACCAACAACACCACCGTCTTCATCACTGTGTTCGTAAAGTGCCTGCAAACCAAGGCAGATTCCCAGCACGGGCTTGCTGCGCAGTGCATACGCGACAGCATCATGAATGTCATCTTGCTCGAACTCCGCCATCCAGGTTCCAATTGCACCCTGTCCCGGCAACACCAGTCGGTCGGCTGCACGAATTTGCGCTGCCGAGCGTGAGGCAACAACGTCAAATGCATCACCGACGGCTTCGATTGCATTGATGACCGAATGCAGGTTACCTGTACCAAAATCTGCGATCAGTACCTTGGGCATGTCTGGGCTGCGAAGTTGCTTAAAAAAGTAGCTGCGACTACAAGGCGCCTTTTGTCGATGGCACCGTGCGGCCCATCCGGGCATCATAAGCAGATGCCATGCGCAAAGCCCGGCCAAATGACTTGAAAATCGTCTCAGCAATGTGATGGGAGTTTCTACCACTGAGGTTGGTGATGTGCAGCGTCATCCCCGCGTGATTGCACAAGGCCTGAAAAAACTCGCGAACGAGATCAACGTCAAAGTCTCCGACCCGCGCGCGGGTATAAGTCACTTCGTATTCCAGTGTTGGACGCCCTGAGTAATCGATCACTGTACGCGACAGCGCTTCATCAAGCGGGACGTAGGCGTGCCCGTAACGCACGATCCCGGCTTTGTCGCCAATCGCCTGGGCAATCGCCTGCCCGAGTGTAATACCGACATCTTCGACCGTGTGATGGGCATCAATGTGCAGGTCTCCGACGGCTTTGATCTCAAGGTCAATCATGCCATGACGCGCCACCTGTTCGAGCATGTGTTCAAAAAATGGCAGCCCCGTATCCAGCTTGGCTTCGCCTTGTCCATCAAGATTGATGCCGACCTGGATGTCAGTTTCCTTGGTTGTACGTTTGACGGTTGCAGTTCTGTCGTTGTCACTCATCGATGCATTCTCTAAAGCTTGTTGGTTCCCTTGTGTTTTCGCACATTGGCATTCTCTAATGAAGTGCCTGCAGGCAACTTTCAGTCGCCTGCCAGCGTCCCTCTCAGTGCCGTCAGCAGGGCGTCATTTTCCTGCGGTGAGCCTACCGATATCCGCAAATGGTCCGCAAGCATAGCGTGCATGCCCGCGAGTTTGCGCACCAGCACGCCTTGCGCTTGTAAGTCTTCGAATACCGTGTCGGCGCGTTTTCGCGTCACCCGGATCATGATAAAGTTGGTGTCAGTTGCATAAACCTCAAGCCCGTTGATCGATCGCAGTGCTGCGTCGAGCCGTTTGCGCTCATTCATCACCGCATCGATCCCCTGGCTGATTTCGTCCCAGTGGTCGAGCGCAAAGGCTGCGCAGGCCTGATGCAACACGCCTACGTTATACGGCATTCTCAGTTTCTCAAACTGACTCCCCCACGGTGCATGACTGACCAGGTAGCCCAGCCGCAGGCCTGCCAAGCCGCTCTTTGATAAAGTTCGTACCACCACCATATTGTCATGGCGCGCCATCACAGGCAGCATACTGCGACCGGAATAGGCAAAGTACGCTTCATCCACCACAATCAATGCCGCGGATTCCTTGGCCGTTTGTTCAATCAGCTCTGGATCAAAAAAATTGCCCGTCGGATTATTTGGAAAGGCAAAGAAAATGCAGGCAGGGTCGTGTTCCCGCACGGTTTGCAGCCATTGTTCCGCCGGCAGTTGAAAGTCCTCATCCAGGTCGACACCAATATAGTTGCCACGAGTGTAGCGGGCAATGATTTCGTACATCGAAAATGACGGCTGTGGCGCAACGATGGTTCTGCCAACACCACCAACAGCAAGTTGTATCATCTGCAATAGCTCGTCGGATCCGTTACCCAGCGTCAGCGCGTACTCAACAGGCAAATCAAACACCTCGCGCAAGCGGGACTTCAACTCAGTGGCGCTCGGGTCCGGGTATCGATTGACGTCAACGCGACCCAACAGACTCTGCAGCTCTGGCAGCAGATGCGTCGGAATACCGTAGGGGCTTTCCATTGCATCCAGTTTCACCGACCCCGAGAACGGCACGGTATGATAGGCTTTAAGTTCCTGAATTTGTTGATGTACAAGATCCATCATCAGGTTCGGTCGAGGGCTGAATTAGGCTTTCCGATATTCCGCCGCGCGTGCATGCGCGGTCAGTTGCTCTTCGCGGGCAAGCACACTCGCGGTCGGCGCCAGTTCGCGGGCAGTCGCTGGCGTACAATCAACAAACGAGGTTCGTTTCAAGTAATCATAAACACCCAGCGGCGAACTGAAACGGGCGGCCCCGGATGTGGGCAAAACGTGATTGGGACCGGCACAGTAATCACCAAACACCTCGGAACTGTACGGCCCGATAAACACTGAGCCTGCGTGCAAGATATTTTCCAGCAATTCATCCGGTTCAGTGACCATCAGACCGAGGTGTTCCGGGGCAATTTGATTGATCACCTCGGTAAGTTCATTGCGGTCGCGTACACAGATCATGGCGCCTTGTCGGTCAAGTGCGCGGGCTATGATGTGCTTGCGCTCCATATTCGCGAGCATATCGGACATGGCTCGGCGCACCTCGTCGATTTTGGCGTGACCGATCGATACCATTACAGATTGCGCAGCTTCATCATGCTCTGCCTGCGCAAACATGTCCATTGCAGCCCATTCGGCATTGGTGCTCTCATCACAGGCAACCACGACTTCCGACGGCCCGGCAATCAGATCAATGCCAACTTGGCCAAACACCTGTCGCTTGGCGGCCGACACCCAGGCATTGCCCGGACCGACAATTTTGTCAACTTTAGGTACGGTTGCGGTCCCGTATGCCAGCGCCGCGATCGCCTGCGCGCCACCAATGGCAAACACCCGGTCGACACCCGTCAAAAACGCGGCCGCCAGAACGGAATCCTTCACTTGTCCGTCCGGCGCGGGTACGGCCATGACAACCTCACCCACACCCGCAATGATTGCGGGAACAACTGTCATCAGCACCGACGAGGGATACGCCGCCAGACCACCTGGAACGTAGACGCCAACCCGGTCGATCGGCGATATGTACTGGCCATAGATTGAGCCGTTTTCATCATCGTAATACCATGACTCATGGCCCTCAATCTGAACTTCGTGAAAATCGGTAATGCGCTGTTGTGCGTGCTTCAGTGCGTCGATCACCGCAGGTGAAACGCGCTCGTATGCCTGTTCCAGTGTGTCTGCACTGACTTCAAGTTCAGCGGCACTCGTTGCCGGACTACGATCGAACTGTTGCGCGAGTTCCAACAACGCCTGATCCCCCTCATCACGCACGCGGCGAATGATTCCGGCCACGGCCGCATCAATTTCCGGATCAAACTCGCTGCCGCGCGCCAGCAAATTTTGCAGTTTTACCGAAAAATCCTCATCCGTCGTGGAGAATTCCTGAATTTCAAGTTTCATTGGCATACTCCCGTGTCGCCAGTTCCAATTTCTTTGCAATCATCTTTAGCGGCTTTTCCTTCAGACGCATTGAAGCCTTGTTGGCAATCAGGCGTGCACTGATTGTGGCGATGGTTTCAACCTGTTTGAGGCCATTGCTGCGTAGCGTCTCACCAGTCTGGGACAAATCAACGATGCGATCGGCAAGTTCGCAAAGTGGCGCAAGTTCTATGGAACCGCTCAGCTGCATCACTTCAACGTAAATGCCCTTGGCAGCAAAATGGCGGCGCGTCGAATTCACGTATTTCGTGGCAACCCGTGCCTTGCGCTCGGCATTTTGTGCGCGGCTTCCAAGGTCTTGTTTTTCAGCCAGCACCAACTCGCAGCGTGAGACGCCCAGGTCCAGCAACTCGTAGTACCCTTCACCATCCAGTTCCAGCAACACATCCTTACCGACAATACCCAGGTCGGCGCCACCCAGCTTTACGTAAGTAGGCACATCGGTACTGCGGACGACGATGATCTCAACATTGGGCGTATGGGTTTGAAAAACCAGATTACGCGACTTATACATATCCGAGCACGGCCCAATTCCCGCGGCTTCCAGCAGTGGCTGAACAGCCTTGGTGATGCGTCCTTTCGAGACTGCAATCGCGATACGATTGTTTTGAGATTCCACTGCAGTATGCCTCATCACCCGTGACAGAAAATACCTTCAAACAGTTCGCGAAAATATTAAAAAATTATATTGGCAGGCCGATTTGCCGACAATCCGGCACCGTTGATCTGGAATGTGCTAATGGTGTGATCGAATCTTATCGCATCCGGTCTCTATAGAAACGCAGTGTACAGGCTGATCGCCTGTCTGATCGCTCAAGCAGCCTCGATACGACTGGTGGTCAATTCCCGAATGCTGCCGCGATCGTGCACGCGCGTGATCTGGGCACCGAGTTGGGATAGCTTTTCCTCGATGCAGTTGTAGCCCCGATCAATGTGGTGAATCTTCTGTATGACTGTTTGCGAGGAGGCCACCAGGCCAGCGAGTGCCAAGCAGGCTGAAGCCCGTAAATCCGTCGCAGTCACCCGGGCGCCCTTGAGCGAATCAACGCCGGACACAAATGCTGTGCTGCCGTTCATCGCGATGGAGGCTCCCATGCGCTGCAATTCCTGTACATGCTGAAAGCGATTTTCGAAAATCGTCTCAGTTATCGAACCGCTGCCATCGGCAATGCAGTTTAACATCATCATCTGCGCCTGCATATCCGTCGGAAACCCCGGGAAAGGCGCAGTCCGGATATTAACCGGACGGGGTCTTTGACCTTTCATGTTGATTTGAATCCAGTCCGAGCCGGTACTGATTTCGGCACCCGCATCATTTAATTTCTCCAGCACGGCAACCAGATACTCCGGCTGTACATCACGAACCTCAACATCGCCCCCGGTTACTGCGCCGGCGACCAGGTAGGTTCCGGCCTCAATCCGGTCCGCAATAATCGTATGGCTGTGGCCCCCTAGTGAGTCGACGCCGTCAATGATAATTTTACTGGTGCCTGCACCTTCGATACACGCGCCCATACCGTTCAGACAATCCGCAAGATCTACCACTTCCGGTTCCTGAGCAGCGTTTTCGATGATTGTCGTCCCCTTGGCAAGCGTGGCCGCCATCATCAGGTTTTCGGTTCCGGTAACTGAAATGGTGTCCATAAAAATGTGCGCACCGTGCAGCTTTCTGGCCGTTGCCTGAATGTAACCATCTTCCATGTCAAACTTGGCGCCAAGCGCTTTGAGGCCGGCAATATGGAGTCCGATCGGACGCGAGCCAATCGCGCAGCCCCCTGGCATGGACACTTGAGCTTGACCAAAGCGAGCCAGCAGCGGGCCTAGCACCAATATTGAGGCGCGCATGGTTTCAACAATCTCATAGGTTGCCCGAAAATTACTGACCGAACGAGCATTGACTTCGACCGTCATATTTTCATCAAGTTCCACCGCCGCGCCGAGACGCCCCAACAGATCAAGTGCCGTGGTAACATCCTGCAGGTGCGGAATGTTGCGAACGCGCAATGGCTGCTCGGAGAGCAGCGAAGAAATCAGGATGGGCAGGCCGGAGTTTTTTGCCCCGGATATTCGAACCTTGCCGTGTAGTGGATATCCGCCTTTGACGATCAACTGATCCATGTCGTTACCGTCAGCTTAAAGGACCGGTCTAACGTTGTTGGCGTTCGCGGTCAATTTTGCGGTGTGAGCATGTTTTGCAGTTGGCCGTTCTGGTACATGGACAGCAAAATGTCGCTACCGCCGACAAACTCCCCATCGATGTACACTTGTGGGATAGTCGGCCAATTAGAGTATTGTTTAATCCCCTCGCGAATTTCCATGTCGCTTAAGACATTTACCGCTTCAAACTCCGTGCCGCATGCCTCAAGTATTTGAACCGCGCGACTTGAAAAACCACATTGTGGAAATTGTGGTGTGCCCTTCATAAACAGGACAATTCGACTATTCTCAACCGTGCTTTTGATGCGTTCCTCAACAGTCATTGTTACTGTCTCCTAGAATGTATTCAAGGTTTGACTGATACGGGCTGGCTAACCGTCCGTTGCCCATTGCTCAGGCGTATAGGTTTTAAGTGACAGCGCGTGAATTACTTCCATCTTGTCACCCAGACCGCTATAGACCATACGATGCTGTTCAAGCATTATTTTGCCGCTGAATCCTGGGCTGACCACAACAGCTTCAAAATGCCTGCCATCGCCAATCACTTCAGCAGATGAGTCATCCAGACCCTCTTCGATCCAGCGCTTGACGTCTTCAGGTGTGGGCATTCAACCGTATTCAGTTAAAGTGTATGGAGTTTGTTCCGAATGCAAATTTTAACATATCGGCCCCAATCAATCGAATCCGAATTGCAGCCGCTAGCTTCCATTCAAAGACCAGGCTTGACACACAGATGCGACGGGTCAATCCGCGGTTGTCAGATTTGGTCCAGCAAACAAGTCATCCAATCCATTCATACGCACCAGCCGCTGCAGCTGTTCGGGCACCCCTCGGAAAGTAATCGCTGCCGATGCGTGCTGCGCCTGTTTGATCCAGTCCACACATAGTGCCAATCCTGCACTGTCAACCGCATCAACGCCGCTTAAGTCAATGGTCACCGGTTGGTTCGACAGTTGCGTAAAATCAATGCGTCCATACAGTGAAGCGACTGTATCCAACCGCAGCATCCCGGTCAAAACGATCGTCCCTGCCTGTTGTTCGATTTGGGCTCGATTCATCTGGGCGTTACTCTTCCACACCCTGACGTAACAGAAACCCGCCAATCAGGTCCTCAACGCCAAACGCTGACTGGGTGAATTCAATCTCATCTCCACTTTCGAGGAAAATGTCCTCGCCGCCCTGCTGCAGTCCAATGTACTGGGCACCCAGCAGTCCTGCAGTCAGAATCCGGGCACTCGAATCTACCGGAATGCTGTCAAACTCTTCGGAGATCGACAGCTCGACGCGGGCACTGAAATCATCCATATTCACTGAAATGCCGGATACTCGCCCGACCGTAACGCCTGCAACGGTTACCGGTGCCTTGACATTCAGCCCGCCAATATTTTCAAATTGGGCGTAAATTTGGTAATTCCGCTCTACCGCAAACACACCCGTACCATCGACCCGGAACGCCAGCAATGTAACCGCAAGTAAGCCGCCTAGAACAAACAGCCCGACCCAGAATTCAAACAGCGATCTTTTCATGAGTTAAATCAACAATGGTGCGCGCGCCGACCATTCGGACACTTGTGCTGACTACTGCGGGTACGGGCTTGAGGGGCTTTGCGAGAGCGGGTGCCTGATAGCATGGTGATCCGTGCATGAAAGATACAAAAGGTCCTAAAAATTATAATCAATTGGGGCCTTCCCGGACTTGACCCGGGTGGAATCACTCATTTCGAAGATACAGCAGTGGCCGGTGCTGGAGTGCCCGCCAGATGCCAAGCATTCCGAGTGCCAGTGAAATGACCAGTCCAAGCACTGCTGTTTGCACCGCGGAAGCGGGTAAGAAGTACCAGTCCCAACCCATCAGGGCAGCAATAACAGCCCAGGAAGTCAGCGAACCCAGCAGTGTTGCAGCCAATGCTGCCACGCTGCCCTGCAACAGATACTCAAGCGAAAAAGTCGCCAAAATATAGCGTCTGGATGCGCCGATGGTCTTCAGCAGCACGCTTTCATAAGCACGGCGGCGATTTTCGGAAATCACGATGCCGGCCAATACCAGTACACCAGCGACGATTGTAACCGCGCTAATGGCGCGGGCCGCGTTCCGAGCACGGCTAATGAGCGCGCCAGCTCGATTCAGTGCTTCTTTTACGCGGATAACGGTGACGTTGGGCATTGCACTGGCGACGCGATCCTGGATCGCAAATTCAGCCTCCTCAGCTACGTGTGCGGTGGCGACGCTTGAATGCGGGATTGAGCGCAACGGCTCAGGCGACAGTGTAATGGCAAAATTCAGTTGCATTGAGCGCCACTCCAAATCGCGAATGTTGTGGACACGGCCTGTTATTTCCCGTCCAAGGATGTTCATCGTTATCTCGTCACCGAGCGCGACTGCAAAACTGTCAGCAACATCCTTATGAATCGAAAGTAATGGCGGGCCGCGGTAGTCACTCGGCCACCAGTCGCCTGCAACCACCTCAACATTCCTAAGCGGCTCGGCTGTATATGAAAACGTACGCTCACCACCATCATCAATCAACCACTCACCTTCCTCATCAACCAGCGCAGCATATGGATCAAGACCCTTGATTTGAGTAATACGACCTGGGATGTACGGCATAGTCTGAAGCTCTGTTACTCCGCCAGTTTCAGTGATCAACTCGCGAAATTCATCGAGCTGGCCTGACTGTACGCCGATAAAGAAAAACGCCGGCGCCTGGTCCGGAATCATGTCGGTGATTTGTTTGTCGAGATTCGCAGAAACCATCGCTGTAGCAATTAACACAGACAACCCCAAGCCAATCGCCAGAACCGTGTCGGCGGTCGCGGCCCCTGGTCTGTGAAGATTAGCAAGCGCCAATCGGACAATAGGTGAAAATCGCCCCACAGCGAGCCTGGCCAGTCCCATAATCACCACGCTGATCAATCGAAATATGATCCACGCGACCGTAACGCCACCAACAAACCAAATCGCAAAGTTTCGCTGGTACGCAGTAGTGATAATCAATACCGCCAATGCTACTGCGATGGCAAGCGTGATGGCGACTATCTTCCAAGACGGCTTGCAGCGTTCAGTTGACACTGCGTTGCGAAACAGGGAAGCAGGCGACGTGTTCAGTGCACTGGCCAACGGCCACAGTGTGAACAGCATTGCGGCCAGCATTCCATAGGTAATGACGATTGCCATTGACCCCAGGTTGAAGGCGATGTCCAGGGGCACTGCCAACAGCTTTTCAAGCGCAGTTGATGCAGACACCGCGATGACTGAACCGGCAACAATCCCAAGCGTTACACCAATTGCACACAGTAACAGGACCTGAAATAAATAGGTACGAAACACGAATCCCTGCGATGCGCCAATACACTTGAGTATTGCAATGGTTGCCAATCGAGTGTCCATGTAAGCCCGCACCGCGTTGCTGACTCCAACACCGCCGACCAGCAATGTGGTCAGACCCGCAAGCGACAGGAGAACGCCGATGCGTTTGACGATTTCAGACAGATTGGGTGAGGCGTTGCGAAAATCTCGGATATTGAGATTTGGGAATTGGCTTGCAAGTGCGGTCGCAATACTGTCAGGATCAAGCCCTTCCCGCAATACGACCCGATACTCAAAATTGCTACGGCTGCCGAAGTCGAGTAGCCCTGAATTCTCGAGTGAATCCCGGTGGACCATGACCCGCGGCCAAAATGCAAATCGACCGGAACTCGCAACGCGGTCCGGTTCATCCGAAATCACCCCCGTAACTCTGAACTGATTGGTACCAAACTCAACTCGGTCGCCAAGCTTTGCACGTCCCGATTCGATAATTGAAGGATCAACCAGCACGCCCCATGCGTCGTTGTGCCGGGCAAGCAACTCAGTGAGTGATGACTCGTCATCAATTTTGACTGCGCCTACTAAGGGGTAGGTATCGGTGACTGCTTTAAGCGAAACCAGAATACTGTTGGCCGTATTAGCAGTTCGCAGCAGTGTGCTCAGTTCAACAAACTCGGTCCACCGGTGCGCGTGACCGTCGAGCGCACTGATTACTTTTTCATCGAGTGGCCGAAACTGTTGCTGAACGGCCAGGTCACCACCGAGAATTCGCTTACCATCCCTTTCGATGCCGCTCAGCAGACTGGCCGACAAGACGACAACTGTGGTGATCGCTGCAACACCCAGGGCCAGGCAACTGAAGAATACCCAAAATCCCCGGTAGCCGCGCCGTAAATCGCGCAGGGCAATACGAACTGTCGTGGCACCCATCATTCGCTCGGCTTAACTTGCCTGCTCCAGAAACTGGCCGTCTGACATGTGCACCTGCCTTTGGCAGCGCGCAGCCAACTCGCGTTGGTGCGTAATCAGCAGTAATGTCGCACCGCTGTCATCGCAAAGTTGAAACAACAAGTCCATCAGCCGTACGCTGTTGGTGGCATCCAAATTACCAGTTGGCTCATCCGCAAGAATCAAGCCGGGCTTGGAGATCAGTGCGCGTACGATTGCAACGCGTTGCTGCTCACCGCCGGACAATTGACTCGGATAGTGATGCAAACGCTGTTCCAGGCCAACATTCGCCAAGTCATGGCGTGCCCGGTCCGCAGCGCCTGGCACACCGGCAAGTTCCAACGGCAACGCGGCGTTTTCGAGCGCAGTCATGGTGGGGATCAGGTGAAACGACTGGAAAACGATGCCAATCCGTTCGCGCCGATATTGTGCCAGTGCGCCTTCATTGAGTGTCCCCAAGTCGTATCCTGCCACGTTAACGCTTCCGCGGGTCGCTTTTTCCATGCCGCCGATTACCATCATAAGGCTGGTTTTGCCTGCACCTGAAGGACCAGATATACAAACACTCTCACCTGAGTGAACCTGTAAATTTACACCGCGGAGGATTTCAACCGGACCCGCCTGGCTATCGAGTACGAGCCAGGTTTCGTTCAGCGAAACAATTGTTTCAGGTAAATTGTTGGGCAATTCGTTCACAGCCTCCCGCTGAATTCAGGTGAACCTCTTCTAAACTTATCGGGGTATGATTTCCCACGTTTGTCAAATTCGATGATTAAAGCCATAAAATTTATCTTCTATATACGGCTTGGATCGAAAACAACAAGTGAATTTTGATCTTAAAACAAACAAATTGCGCATCCAGAGTCGATTCTGCATTTGATGATTGCAACTCAGCTACTGCCTTTCCTAGTGGTTAATTGCACGGAGGTGATTCACAGCCTTCAATTCCTTCAAAACCATCTGAAATTGTCGTTAATCCAAATTTCTGTTTTCAGAATCCAACGTTCGCGATGCTTATCTCGCCAGTTTGCAGGTCTTTCGAGCGAAAATCGGCGACCGTGGTTCTTGTGTGAAATAAAATTACAACTTAAAACAACTTAGCGCAAATGACGGGTAACAGACCTCAGTGTCATTTGGCGAAAATTTCAAAGAAACGCGGATTGAATGGCGGGAGAATTGCTGACATAAATATGGTGTTTTGTGACTAAATATTTGCTATGCCAAGTTTATGCACTCCAAGGACTAGCTAATCAAACAGTTGTTTAGCTTCTATTTACACTGGCGAAATCAGACTTAATTTGTTATGAATTCACATGGCTCACTCAATTCTCCGCCGATTAAGGAAGCGCTGATCGACATACGGGTGACTCTGCCTAAGCAAATTGAGCCTAGTCTTCTGAATTCTAATTATTTTCAAAAATCTAATTGCTATCCGAAGTTCGAAGAAATTCGACAGTTAGAATTGCAATTTCAATTAGACAATAGTTCTGAAGTAAATTTTGCTAAAGCGAACGCCGAAAGTGCCTCTACTGTCGGCTACCGATTTATTTCTGCCGATGAACAAAGAGTAGTGCAGTTTAGGTTAGACGGGTTTACGTTCAGTAGGATTGAAAGTTACAGTTCTTGGAACGATCTAAAGCAAGAAGCGTTTAGATTATGGGCGGTATACGCAGACTGTGTTTCTCCAATTTCAATCGCACGAGTAGCAACAAGGTATATCAATCTAATTAAATTTCCACTTCAATCGGATCTCAGTGATTATTTAACGACTCCACCGAAGGTGCCCAAGGGTCTCCACGATAAATTTAGCTTGAGTAGTTTTCTCAACCGAATTGAAATTTTAGAAGCAACTACAGGAGCCCGTGGTTTTATAACCCAAGTTTTTGAGCCTTCTCAAGAAGATACTATTAATATCGTGCTGGATATCGATGTTTTCATCACCAAACAGTTTGCTCCGAACGACTTACAAATTTGGGATTATCTAGATAGGTTGCGAGATTTCAAGAATGATGTATTTTTTGAAAATATAACCGAAAAGACTAGAAAGCTATATTCATGACGACAATTGCGATTCAAAGCCCATTTGTTTTTAGAATGACCTATCAAAACACGGGGTCGAGTGAAGAGTCTTATAAGATTCATGAAATGCATCAAGACTTGAAAAGAGAATTGACCAAAGCAAATTGGTGGCGGAACGCTCTTCATTCAAGAACAACCGAAGAACTTGAGCAAATCTACCAAGATTGTAGGAAACACAATTGGGATGGCTACCATGCTTTGCCAGTTTCATCAGCCGTATTTGAAGAGGCGAAACAGTTCATTGGTGCATTGCCATCATCGGTGCCTTCGCCAGATGTTGCGGCGGAACCGGGTGGAGAAATTGGTTTCGAATGGCATTTTGGAAAGAACAAGATATTCGTTGCAAGTATAAGTGGTACAAACTACATTTCCTATGCTGGTCTTCTAGGTATCGGAATGAAAGCGCAGGGCAGAGAAGTCTTTGACGGATCGATACCGCAGACAATTATTGACTTCATTTTGAGGCTTGCGCGAAATGTCAAAGAAGGGGATTGATTTATCCGATGATGAACAGCTGACTCGGTACATATTTTCAAGAAGCCATTTCACGCCATCAAGCGGTAGAGTCAAATATCATGCCTACATGCCTGCACGAAATGGTGAAACATCCGTATACAGAACGTCTGAACTTTCAGTCGAAGAGATTTGGGATATTGGTCAGAAATACGTTGCAACCCCGACCGAGCGCACTCTTTATGCTAAAGGAGAGTCTTTAACGGTAAATATAAGAACGATAGGATTGGACGTTGCGCCAGAAACCTCCGTACACAGCCTACACGCAAATATTGTCGATTGGCCTGAAGATAAGGACGACCAACGGATGCTTGCGATTGAAATTTCCAATGAATCCAAATTAACTATTGCATCGTTTGAGTGCTAACACACGAGAAAGTGTTGAGTAGTGGATCACAACTGCAGTCAAAATAGCGTTTATTCAACAATTACATGAAATTGACTGCAACGATAGGCTTCCTCTGTGTAAGTACTTTCGGAATTACTGTTAATCCTTTCGGCTCGACCAGCAATGTCATTCGGCTAGATCGTGTCTAGCACACAGGTATTGAATGGGAATTCGGCACAAATTAATTTCTCATAACAAACCATAACAATTTCTAACCTGAAGTTTTGACTCAAACTAGTGTCCGATCATGCTTGTAGTGTCGTAAAAATATAATATGTTCTCGTTAATTTTTCTGTTTAACGGGGCGAATTGGATGATAAAGTACGTGGTAACACTAACTGCAGCGGAACGCGATGAGCTAAAGGAACTCACTCGTAAAGGCTCACCGAAGGCACAAAAAGTGATCAATGCGCTGATTCTGCTGAACTGTGATCGGGGTGAACATAACCCGAAGCGCAAGACCGGCGAGCAGATTGCCGCGGTACTGCAGGTCAGTGAGCGCAAGATGGACCCGGTGAAGAAGCGTTTTGTAGAAGAGGGTCTTGAGATTGCATTGGGTGGTCGTCAGGGGAAGCGGCCGTATTACGATCGCAAGATGGACGGTGAGTTGGAGGCGCATTTGGTGGCGTTGAGTTGCAGTGAGCCGCCGCCGGGCTATGCGCAATGGACGCTGCGGCTGTTGGCCGATAAGCTGGTGGAGCTGGAGTATGTTGACAGTATTTCTTACGAAACCGTCAGACAGGCGCTAAAAAAAACGAAATCAAACCTTGGCGACGACTGGATTGGGTCATAGCGCCGGGTGAGATTGCCTCGTTTGTAGCGGCGATGGAAAAAGTGCTGGATGTCTACCATCGGCCGTACAACCCGGATTATCCGGTGGTGTGCATGGATGAGACGCCGAGACAGTTGATTGGTGAGGTGCGCACGCCGATAGAGGCGAAGCCGGGGCAATTGGCCCGGCATGATTATGAGTACCGTCGCAATGGGGTGTGCAATATGTTCATGGCCAATGAACGTTGGCCGGACAACGGTTCACGAAAGTGACCGAGCGGCGCACGAAAGCAGACTGGGCTGAGTTTTTGGGCGATATTGAGCAGCACTATGCAGCGGCGCAGAAGATTACCCTGGTGATGGACAATTTAAATACGCATCAGCCCGGATCATTGTACGAGGTTTATCCACCGGAGCAGGCCAAGGCGTTGTGGGACCGGTTTGAGTTTGTCTACACACCGAAGCACGGCAGTTGGTTGAATATGGCGGAAATAGAGATCAACGTGATGGTGCAGCAGTGTTTGAACCGACGCCTTGAGACCGTGGCGCAGGTTGCACAGCAGGTTGCCGCCTGGCAGGCGGACCGGGACCGTTTGGAGGCGAAAATAGACTGGCAATTCACGACCGGTGATGCGCGCATCAGGCTGAAGCGCCTTTACCCGACATTAGATAGTTGATGCGACACTAGTACTCGCAATTTAGCGTCCTGTTCTATAGGTTTCCGTAGCTGATTGTTGGTAAAACCCTCGCCTGATCTCTTCACGACAACACTAATTCCGGACCATGTTGTACACATCAAAACACCATAGAATGCAGAAATTTGTTTATTGCATAAGACTGACCAACTTGACAGATTTCTTGAAAACGTTCAGCCGCTGTCTATTGTCCTTATTATTCGTTGCAGCCATCCCAGCTACAAGTGCCGATGACAGCATCCGCCTGATTGCGATAGGCGACAGCCTGATTGCCGGTCATGGGTTGCCAGTTGAAGATGGCTTTGTCACCCAACTGGAAACCGCCTTGGTGCAAAATTCACACGATGTGCGTGTTTTCAACGGAGGTGTAACCGGTGATACAACAGATGGTGGTCTTGCCCGGATTGACTGGATACTGTCAGATCCCTATTCAGCGGTCATCTTACACTTGGGGCATAACGACGCGTTTCGAGCCATTCCAGTGCCCATCGTGCAGCAAAATCTCGACCAAATGATGTCGAATATCCAGGCGCGCAACTTGCCAATTCTACTTGCGGGTGCAATGGCGCCTAGAAACCTAGGGCCAGAATATTACCGTGCGTTTGATGCTGTTTTTCCGGAGTTGGCGGACAAATACAACGTTGTTTTTTATCCGTTTTTTCTGGCAGGGGTCGCAACTGATCCAAGCCTCAACCAGGCAGACGGCATCCATCCAAATCAATCAGGTGTGGCTTTGATTGTGCAGCAGATTTTGCCGTATGTCGAAGAATTGCTTGAACAGGTGAAGCAACAGGAATCAAATTGACTTTGACCCTTGTATTGGGACTCCGATTCCCAGTTCAACAACCACCCAGATGCTGTGTTACATCAAAGGGATGGCATTCAGTGGGAGAATTGGCCGATAACAACACCAAGTTTACTTGGAATTGAATCGTATAATGTGCGTTCACGCGAAATGTGAGCCAATTTGAATACGATCAATTCAGGTTAACCATGTATTTTTTCTTTCATCGTTCTCGGGTATCCGTCTATATCTTGGTCGCCTTGTTGACGGGTATGCTGGGTTTGCTAACTGGCTGCGGCGGACAGGACCCCGACGCACCTAAAGGCCCTCCAATTCCTGACTCTCCTCGCGCTTATCAGGGTACTGGAACTCCGATCAAGTTTTTCGGTCAGGGGGGACAGCGATTTCGACCCGGTGCGAACGATCCTGAATACCAGGAGTACTTGCTTTGGAAAGAGTGGAAAGAGTACCAACGTTATCAGGAATTCTTAAAATCCCGAGGTAGACAAGAGGGAAATACTGGCGAAGGCGAAAGCCAAGAATAAGTACTGATTTGAAAAACCCAGTCCTGTCCAAGCTCGTCCATGGGCTTACGGTGTCAACCTAATAATGGTGTTTATGTTAATTGGGTTGACCAGAAAAAAACTATCTAGGTTGCGAACTACTCGCTCCGAATCTACCAATGGCTTGAGGCTTTGCAGCTTTCTTATGGGACTTAATGAAATGGACATCCCTTTTGTAGAAGATAGGGCATCATAGGTGCCAAGCTGGAGATTCCAGCGAGATTAATTCGAAAGGAGCATCGTGCGCGCTGAGCAGCGGAACACACACAAAGCTGTCAGCGAAGACTGGCTGAGGCACGTATTGCGGTGAGCGATCTCGAAGCAATTGCTGCCTTGTTTCAGGCGATTGACTAATACGGCCTCATTTGACTTTAAACCTATTCGTGAATTAATCGAAGAAATTCTCGAAAATGGCAAGGCTGTTTTCGAAATTCGCCATTCAAAGTGTGGTGTCTGATTAGATGACGACTCGTAGCGAATTATTAGAAATTATTGCAAATGGTGAAAATTCCAGAGTGGAATTCAAGCGGGATGATCTAAGTACACAAGATCTGGCGAAGGAGCTGGTTGCATTTTCAAACCTTCAAGGCGGCATGTTGCTACTCGGCGTTGAAGAGGAAGGGTCTATTACAGGTCTGACGCGAGAAAACCTTGAGCAATGGGTCATGAATGTTTGTCGCGACAAGATTCGTCCGCTAATTGTGCCGTTTTTCGAACTGGTTCGCAATGTAAAAAACAATAGCGATATCGCAATTGTGCGGGTGACCCGAGGATATGACGTGCACGCGCTCTGGCACAACAACACCTACAGGTATTTGTTACGCGTTGGCTCACAGAGTAGAGAGGCAAGCCAAGAGGAACTCGCACGTCTATTTCAACAAAGAGGCTCCTTACGGGCAGAACTGCAGCCTGTGTCCGGTGCTACGCTTGCCGACCTTGACCGGAGACGGTTGCAAAACTACTTCTGTGATATCCGGCAACAGGGAGTGCCCGAAGACCAAGACGATGAGTCGTGGCGACTTCTTCTCATCAGCACTGAAATAATGACGGAGGAAAGTATATCGGTCGGCGGCCTGTTGTTGTTCGGTAAGACGCCGAACCGGTTTTTACCTTATGCAGGGATAGATGCCGTCGCATATCCAGGTATTAAACAAGACCATGCTGCTCAAGAACGCGCAACGTTGCGCGGGCCCATGCTCCCTTTACTAAACTCAGGTGGTGAAATCGTAGAAAACGGGCTCGTCGAACAAGCTCTAAATTTTGTGCAGCGTAACACGCCTGTATCCATTGAGGAAATCGGAGGAAGACGAGTCGAGCGTTCAGTCTATCCACGCGACGCACTGCGCGAGGGATTCGTCAACGCGCTGATTCATCGCGATTGCGTGCTTACAAACACTGATATCGTATTAGAAGTATACAGCGACCGACTGGAAATTATCTCGCCCGGACGACTTCCAAATGGAATAACGACAAACAGCTTGCGCTATGGAACAAGGGCGACACGGAACGAATTGATAAAGAACGTAATGCGCGACTATCGCTATCTGGAACATATGGGCATGGGGATTCCTCGAAAAATTATCAGAGGCATGAAGGAGCACAATGGCACAGAACCTGATTTGGTCGAACTCGATGAGCGATTCATAGTTCGATTGCATGCATAAGCCCCCAACTCCACAATCCAAGTAACAATACCATCTCGCAGCTCGTGACTGCCTAAACCATTTCCACGCGTCGACGTTATAAAAAATGGAGTAACACCAAACGTCAAGTGGAGGTACTGTTTTGACCCTGCCTCGTTCGTTAGGAAGGTTCGTCTGGAGGCCGTAAAGCGTTCTATTTATTCAAACTATTACTTTTTTATCAAGCAGTTAGGCGGTCATAAATAATCAGTAATATCTGTTGTGCAGAGTCCGGGTCGACGCCTTCTTCACTCTGGTCGCCAATGTACTCAACCGACACCTCGGTCTGCTCTCCGCGCGGTTTCACCAGCACTTGATATTGCAACTGTTCTGGAATATCGACTTCCTTACGTCTCCAAAACTGCCACCGCCGCTTTTTCTTTTGCTTTCGCTGCTTCGCGCTTTCAGCAAAACTGACATAGTAAACACCCTGACTGCGGTTCATATCCTGAATCCCCGCGCCTGCACCTTGCAAAGTTCGACCCACGCGCACCCACGTCGCTTCAAATCCTTCTGCCAATAAAATCGCCTGTTGCCCGTTGTCTGCCTGAATCAACTGTTTATCCAGCAAATCCTGGCTAGCATTCGGATTTGCCTTCTCTTCAACCTCGTAACGTGCCAGGAGGTAGAATCGCAAACGACCAAAAAATTCCCGGCCAATCTTGGGATTGACCTCGATATCCAGGTCCGACAGCCCAACAATCTTGGTTTTGTTGTCGCCAATCGCATGAACCTGAACCTTGTCAATGGCACCGGAAAACTGTCTCAGCCGCAGTCGTTGCAATAAAGTGCGGCGTTGTTTGGCACCCGTGTTACCAACCAGAATCGTTCGACTTTCGTTATCGACTTCAAGGACAAAAACGGACATGTCAGCGAGTATAGATGGCAGCATGCTCCAAATTGCATCTGCATTATCAAAAACTTCCAAATGGATCGTCTCATTCTCGACATCTTCGATCGTCGCAATCCTGAATAATCCTTCCCCACTTAGCTTAGCGTATTGGAACTCCTCCTCGGTTAGTCCGCTATATTCGATTTGTTCCTGGTATTTCTTGAACTCTTCGAATTCCAACCATTGCGAATAAGCCCGTAGCTGTTCGGGCCCCAGATCAGGCGGACCATCCGCGCTGTCCAGTTCGCCGGGAACCACAAACTGTTCTGGCTCGGGCAATGGTGACAATCCTGGCGGCACTTCAAGTGGATCTGTCAGTTTGGAACGCGGTAACAGGGAAATTTCCTGATCACCCACGCTTGCACACCCAGTAATCGACAGCGCTATGGCAATAACACTCGCGAGGATTAAAAATCGTGATGAATGATGTTCAGTTGAATGAGTCATGCTGGTTATCTTGTTAAATCAGTAAGTTACGTGGCATATTCTATGCCATATTCATTCGATACGCTGCAATACGCCTTCCAGTTCGTCCAAATTTTGGTAATTGATTTTAATGTGTCCCTTGCCGTTTCGATCATGAATGGTGACTTTTGCAGTCAACTTTTCACTCAAACGACGCTCAAGGTTCAAAATGTCTGTGTCGACATTTCGTATGGGATTAAACTTGGTTGTCCTGTTACGCTGGACCCAATTTTTAACCAACGCTTCGGTCTTTCGAACTGACAGCGATTGGGCAACCACCTGGTCGGCAGCAGCAACCTGGTCTTGATCTGTTAAAGCCAACAGTGCCTTCGCGTGTCCGGCTTCGATCTGTCCGGTTGCCAGCATATTAAACACCGGTTCGGCCAAGCTCAATAACCTGAGAAGATTGGAAACCGAGGCACGTGACAATCCGACGCTTCTGGCTATTTCGGCATGGGTGAGTTCAAACTCATCAATCAATCGCCTTAACAACTTCGCCACTTCGGTAACATTCAAGTCTTCGCGCTGAATGTTCTCGATCAGCGCCAACGCCATTGCATCCTGATCATGCACCGTCCGAACAATGACTGGCACCTCGTGCTGCGCTGCCAGCTGAGCGGCCCGCCAACGTCGCTCTCCGGTGATGATGTCATAAACCCCGTCTGTGGCCGCGCGTACGACGATTGGCTGAATGATACCGTGCGCGGTAATTGAGTCAGACAATTCCTGCAACGCATCCTCGCTGAACTGTGTACGCGGCTGAAAAGGCCCTGGACGCAGGCTTTCAATGGCAATCATCTGCACCATGTTCGCAGCATCCTGACCCTGTTCAGGTTCCAGTGTTCCCAACAGTGCGTCCAATCCGCGTCCTAATTTTTCCGTACCGCTCATAAACTTGAATCCTGGTTCAGCAACTCACCTACCAAGGCCATATAAGCAATTGTTCCAGCGCAGTTTTTATCATATTCCAAACCGGTCTTGCCGTGACTTGGCGCTTCCGCTAGACGAATATTTCTGGGAATAATTGTACGGTAAACCTGCTCGCCCAAATGTGCCTTTAACTGATCCGATACCTCCCTGTTGAGTTTGTTTCTTCGGTCATGCATTGTTCTGAGTACGCCATACAATTTGAGGTTGGAATTGAAGTTACGCTGCACCTTTTTAATGGTATCAAACAGCTCAACAAGTCCCTGCAACGCAAAGTACTCACACTGAGTGGGTACAATCACGCGGTCTGCAGCGACCAGGGCATTGATTACCACGATGTTCAGAGATGGCGGACAATCCAGCAGCACCCAATTATATTCCTTGCGCAGCCCAATCAGAGCCTCCTTCAACTGAAACTCGCGACGCTTCACATCAAGCAGTTCCACCTGTGCGCCAGCCAGATTTCTGTTGGCCGGTACAACATCAAACCCGGCTTGATTGGGTGTGGCCACCTCATCCAAAGTAGCCATCCCCAGAAGCACCTCATAAATCCCGCGCTGGTGGGGCTCAGGAATCATGCCAATGCCCGAGGTTAAATTTGCCTGGGAGTCAAGATCGATCAGCAGCACCTTGCGGCGCGCCCGGGCGAGCGAGGCGGCGATATTGATTGCAGTCGTGGTCTTACCGACTCCGCCTTTCTGACTGGCAATGGCAACAACCCGGCGCATTGGAATCATCTCCTAACTGGCCAAAGCGGCTTCGTGTTCAATAACAACGCAGTGCCGCTCGCCATCAAAATGGGGCACCTTCAGTTTTTTCACCGTCACCTGACATGGAATCTGCAACGCGGCGATCTCGTCACCTGGATACTTGCCTTTCATTGCAATCACGCGGCCACCCGGTTTCAGCAACGGTAATGCAAGTTCCGCGATTGCAGCAACTGACCCCAGGCTGCGGGCAAGCACTGTGTCAAATATCGGGCCTGACGACAGGTCCTGGATGCGCTGGTGAATCACTTGTACATTTGTAAAATTCAAGGTTGCTACCGCGTGACGCAGAAATTGCACCTTTTTGCCTTTGGCATCCACCAAACAAACCTTCCAATCCGGGCGGGCGATCGCTACGGCAATCCCTGGAAACCCCGTACCACTGCCCAAATCTATGACTGTTGAGCCGTGTACCTGTCCGACGATGGCCAGGCTATCCAAAAAGTGTTTATCAACAACACCTTCCAAGTTTCGGATCGCAGTGAGATTGCTGGTTTGATTCCATTTAAGCAACAGTTGCGCGTACGCTAGCGCGCACACAACCTGACTGTCCGTCAAGTCCACCTGCATGATTTTCGAAGCAACCTGCAGGCGCGTCGCCAGCGCGGCTCGAATCTTGTCTCCGTAGTAGCCCTGCCATGACCGCTCGATCGTATCGGGTAAATCGCTGCGTTGCTGTGCTAACCCGGACATAGTGCGCGCTAGCCTGCTTGCTTGGTCGGCTTCATATATTGTTTCTTAAGATGGACGGCAAGAACCGAAATGGCAGCAGGTGTCACACCGGGAATCCTGGATGCCAGTCCCAGCGTTTTCGGGCGATGCTTCTGCAGCTTCTGGCATACTTCATTCGACAAGCCATGGACGTTTGCAAAGTCAAGTGCATCCGGTAAGGAGACGTTCTCCAACTTTAGGGACCTGTGCACCGCCGCCTGCTGTCGCTCAATGTATCCGGCATAACGGGCTTCAATCTCCAGTTGCTCTTTCACCGTACGATCTGTAATCGGTTCGCTGGCACCGGGAAACTGCATCATCGTGTCGTAATCAACATCAGGGTCCCGCAGCAGGTCATACAAGGTCGTTTCACGACCCAGTGTCCGCCCAGTCGTACGTTGGGAAATCTCTTTCGCTGCAGCTGTCGGTGTGACCACCACTGCACGCAAGCGTGCGCGTTCTTTCTCGATCGCATCACGGCGAGTACAAAACACCTGCCAGCGATGATCGTCAACCAGTCCCAGGTGGCGACCGGTTTCCGTCAGGCGAAGATCTGCGTTATCCTCGCGCAACAGCAACCGATGCTCAGCACGCGATGTGAACATTCGGTAAGGCTCATCGGCTCCTTGAGTGACCAGATCGTCAATCAGAACACCAATATAAGCCTGATCGCGTCGTGGCCACCAGGGTTCCAGCTCTTGCGAAGAGCGAGCCGCATTGATACCGGCAATCAATCCTTGACAAGCCGCCTCCTCATAACCGGTGGTTCCATTGATTTGGCCTGCAAAAAACAGGCCGCGTAGCGCGCGCGTCTCCATACTGGGATGTAAATCCCGTGGATCAAAAAAATCATACTCAATGGCGTAGCCAGGCCGGGTAATGACGGCTGCTTCAAATCCTTCAATCGACCGCACAAAATCGCACTGTGCCTCGTAAGGCAAACTGGTCGAAATGCCATTCGGATAAATCTCCGCAGTGCTCAGGCCTTCTGGCTCAACAAAAATCTGGTGTGAGGTGCGCTCAGCGAAACGGACCACTTTGTCTTCAACTGATGGACAGTAGCGCGGTCCCACTGATTCGATTGCACCGCTATACATCGCCGACTCGCCAAGGTGCTGGCGAATGATGGCATGCGTCTTTTCATTGGTTCTGGCAATATGGCAAGAAACCTGGCGCGGATGATCACTCACTGCACCGATAAAGGAAAATACCAGGGTCGGCATATCACCCGGCTGTTCAATCAGCCTGGAATAATCGATGGTTCTGCCATCAATGCGGGGTGGAGTGCCCGTTTTCAGACGTTCCACGTGGAACATCATCTCTCGAAGCCTTGTCGCGAGGCGATTGGAAGGCGCATCACCAGCTCGACCGCCACTACGATGATTAAGACCAATGTGTAACACGCCGCCCAGAAAAGTACCGGTCGCAAGCACCACAGTGCGGGCAGTAAATCGAACGCCAAAACGGGTGACAACACCAACAACCGCCTCACCTTCGACCAGCAGGTCTTCAACTTCCTGCTGAAAAAAAGTAAGATTCTCCTGTTGCTCCAGCATTTCACGCACGGCAGTTCGGTACAGTGCGCGATCCGTTTGCGCGCGCGTGGCGCGTACCGCAGGCCCTTTACGGACATTCAGCCGGCGGAACTGTATCCCGCTGCGATCAGTTGCACGCGCCATCAGTCCACCGAGCGCATCAATTTCACGCACAATGTGACCCTTGCCGATTCCGCCAATAGCCGGGTTGCAGGACATTTGCCCGATGGTTTCGATATTCTGGGTCAGCAATAGTGTGCTGCTGCCAGTACGCGCGGCGGCAAAGGCCGCTTCTGCACCTGCGTGTCCGCCCCCGACGACAATCACATCATAGTGTTTGGATGCATCCATGGCTGGCGTGAATTACTGTAAACTGAATCGATTGATGGTGTTGGTCAAACTTATCCGCAATATCGGGCACAGCTTGGCGCGGCTCGTTTTGACTGCAGAATTGCCCGGTAACGTTCGTGCTTTTGCGACGCGGTCTCGATCAACGGTTGCGCTCATACGCGGTCAACGTCACATGAAGGCATTATTATCCAATAAATCTGCGTTGATGGCTGATCAATTTGGCAGTGAATCGGGTCGTCCCCGTTAAGTTTGAGTGTATGAGTCTGCTTAGCGACGCTTGTACTGTCCCTGCAACCGTTCTACAACAGTTTAATATGCCCTTATTATCAATCTCTTACATATAAAGGGCACGAAACGATGGCAAACTAGCATTGATTGCTCCAATCCATCGAACCCGCGCGGTTACTGACTGTAGTAATCGTAGTTCGATTGGATGTGTTGGGTGAACTCCCACGCTTCTGAAAATGACAGGTGCTGTTCGTTTGGAAAAATTATGCGCGTGTAGAGCCCCTCAGAACGCTCGGCCTTGAGCCGTGTCAACACCGCTTCAAGTTCTTTGCGCGATACCTGCGAGACCGATTCCTGGCCGGGTAACCGGTACTGGTAGATGCTGTCTCCTGATATTAAGGACTTGCTGAAGAGTACTTCCACAACATAGCGGTTCGCGGGGCTGCGGGCGGGTCGCAGCATGATTTCACGTTCTTCGGCCAACTCGACGATCTCACGCTGCAGCTGTTCAACCTCACCACTTCGCGAGGTGAGTGCTTGCTGTAAATTGTCCAGCTCCTGGAGTCGTTGCTGGTAAGCCTGGCGCAGTTGAGCAAGCTCCTGGTCGCCGCGGATGCCTGTTTTCAACAGTCGTTCGTTTTCCGCCCGAACAGACGCAAGGTCTTCATCTCTGCCTTGCAAATTACTGCTCAGCTGCTGCACAATAAGCTGCATATCTTCGATCTGTTGACGGCGATCTGCCTGTAAGCGCTCGCTGTACTCGAGTTCGCGCTTGAAGTCCTCATTTTGAATCGAAATTCGCTGAATTTCTTGCTCAAGTGACTCAATTTGCTGCTGTTGCCGGGCCACTTGACTCTGATAATCCGTTTTTTCACTAAGTAATTGTATTATTTGCTGTTTTGACTCTTTGTCAGACCCCGTCAGAGTACTGACTTCATCGTCAAGCGAGGCAAGTTGGGTATTCAGTGAACTGATTTGGGTATCGCGGGCAACCAGCACCGACTGCAGCGAATCGAGTCGGTCGATGGTCGCTGATAATTGCGTCTGTAGCCTGACCAGCTCACGCTCACGTTCAATAAAATCGGCTTCCGCGCGATTGAGTTTCGCGAGTTGGCTGGCATAGCGCTCCTTCAATGTTTCAAGGTTCTGTTGTTGCAGGCCGATCGTCTTGTCGCGGTCCGACAGTTGCGTGACCATCTCGGCAATTTCCTGCTGTTGGCGCTCATTGAAACGGGCACTTGCCAAACGGACTTGCTCCAGCTCTTCAAGCGTGGTGGTTAACTGTTCACGGCTTCGGGACAATTGGAGCTGCTGCGCTTCAAGCTCCCGTTCCGCGGTACCGATCTGCAACTCCAGGTTGCGCTTGTGCTCGGTTAACTGCATGACCTGGTCTGACGTGGCGCTCAGCCGCTGTTCAAGTTCTGCCAGTTGCGCGTTCCGTAAGGACATTTCTTCGCGCAGTTGTGCCTGAGTTTCCACTTGGCGTTCGATTGTTGAACCCTGTTCGGATTTGACTGATTCAAGCTGTTCAATGACCCCTTGCAACTGTGCACTGGCCAAAGTCAAAGCTCGAATACGGGTACTTCGGTCTTCGAGCTGCGCTTGTAAATTCTCAATTGAAACAATACTTTCCCGATATGACTCTTGCAATGATTCAAGCTCTTCAAGCCTGGCTGCCAGAACCACACTTTGCTGATGCCGCACCTTTGTCAGGTCCGCGATTTGTTCACCCTTACGGTCCGATTCAATCGTTAGCTTGTCAATTTCCAATTCGCGCGCGGCCTTGATTTGTTCCAATAACGCAATCTGCTCGCGTTGTTGTGATTCAAGGTCTTGAAGCTCATGCAAGGTTGCACGTGTCTCATCCAACTCACGATTGCGGGCCACCAAACTGGTTTCAACCCGGCGCAACTGATCCTGCCGCTCGACAAAACTGGCGTGTAAGGAATCGTATTCCTCTGACTTGGTGTCAATCAACTGATTAAGTTGCGTGATGGTCTGGTTCATTGAGCTGATGCGATCCGTTAAGGCGTCGCGCTGCGCTCTGATTGCAGTCATCTGTTGGTTCAAGCCGGCGACTTCGACATTCAGTTGCTGCTGGGTTTGATAAAGCTCAGCAGTTTCAACCTCAAGTGCCGAGATACGGTCACCGCGAGCTTCAGAAAGGGCTTCAAGCTCCTGCTTCTGGCGTTCGGTCAGTGCCAATTGCTCTTTCGTTTGAGCAATAATTTCAGCAAGATAAGTGGCTCGTTCCCGCAAGGATTCCATTTCCTGCAAGGCCTGATTCTCGGCCAGCGAGGCACGTTGTATGTCTTCGTCAAGCTGCAGGTTACGCAGCATGAAAATGACCGATGCCATGAGAAATATCATGACAACAACCATCATGATGTCGGTAAAAGAAGGCCAGATGCTGTCGTCGGAGTGACTGCTCTCCGTTGCGCGGTGCACGCGCAGGTCAGTAAAGCCGCTGGTGTGCCCTGTCACGGTGATTCACCCGTTGCACTATTCAGTTTCGGAGTCTTCCCGCAACCTGAAACCGGCACGCAATATGCTGCGAATGTCACTCAACATCTGCATGTTTTGCTCGGTCAGCTGCTCAAAGTTCTCCAGCATCCTGTTTTGCGAGACCCCGATGGTCTGAATCTGATTGATGAAGGTGTTGAACTTCTCGATGGTTTCAACTGTGCCGGTCAAAAGTTCGCTCAATGCTTGCTCAGGCGACCGGGTTGCGGCCTGATAACGCGGCATCAATTGGGTGGCGGTTTCATGTTCAATGCGTCCCAGAACATAGGACTGCGTGTCCATCAGCTTGAGATAAAAATACCCGAACAGAAAATAGGCCACAATGGCCGTCATGGTGGTTGAAAGCGCAGTAGACATACCATGGATTACAGTATCAATACCGCGCAGGCTTTCGGTTGCAGAAATCGCTGTCGATGCGCCGAGCAACGCCACCGTTAACGAAACGATCGTACCAAAAACCCCGGCAAGTATTAATATGTTATTGATAAATTTAATAAAACTTGTCCTGCTCGTTTCTTGAGCCAGTAACGTCGCAGCCAGTGCATTGTGATTGATTTCGGTGCGAGAACTAAAAAAACCCGCAATTGTGCGAAAGCGCATGGCGATGATGGACTGGGGCGGCAGGCGCTCGGCCATCGCGTCCGTTTCTCCGGACAAGATCACGTCGGTAAAAATGTCCAACGCCTTCTCCTCGGCTCGGTACAACAGAAACAGACTGATCATGCGCGCCATGCCGAGCAAGAACAATGCCAGTATCGCACCATTAATGACCCAGCCCACATGGGTGAGTTGATCGCGGATGTAAAGGTTGATCAGATACTCTTGCTGCCAAACTACGATTCCGGCAATTACAGCCAGTACCGCCGCGATTTGGATAAGAACCTTTTCGGACTGATTTTTTTGCATGGCGGGATGTCGACTCAATAACTTGGTTAGATAGTTTACTTCGGATTGACGGAAATGAACACTATTTGCCGATACAAAAATTTGCGAAAATCTCGCCCAGCAACGCATCAGCAGACATCGTACCAACCAATTTACCGAGTTCATCCATGGCATCACTGAGGTCTTGTGCCACCAATTCCCCTTTGCGATGGTAAACCAGTGCATGCCTGGTCTGGTCGACGTACTTGAGGGAGTATTCAAGCGCTTCGAGGTGCCGACGGCGAGCAACAAAAAGTCCCTCGTCGGTTGCCGCAAAGCCGACGAATCGGTGGATGTACTCGCGCACCCTATCAAGATGGAGTGCATGCAATGCTGAAACCGATACCTGGTCAGTCCCAGTCGGCAAAGCTGAATCGGTGAATTGCCGGTCAAGATCAATTTTATTCCATACAATCAGCACCTTAGTTCCTTCGAGCTGAGTCAGATTGTGCCGGTCTGCCGCATCGAAACCCTGGGTGATGTCAACGACATACAGTACCAGGTCGGCATCACGAACAATTTTCCAGGCACGGGCAACGCCCTGCTGCTCAATCGGGTCAGCACTGTCGCGCAGTCCCGCCGTGTCGGTCAGGGAAACGGCTAATCCCGCTACATCGATGACCAAGTCAATGGAGTCCCGGGTTGTTCCCGCTTGGGGCGTCACAATCGCCCGTTCGTGTCCGGCCAACTGATTGAGCAGGCTGGATTTGCCGGCATTGGGGAGCCCCGCGATGACCACGCGCAGACCTTCGCGCAACACTTGCCCGCGCGCGGCATTGGCCACGAGTTCGGCAAGTTGGGTTCGAATTGCGGTGACGGATTCCACGATCTGATCATTGTCGAGGAAGTCCACCTCTTCCTCGGGAAAGTCAATGGCTGCTTCAACATACATCCGCAGATGCAGCATCTTGTCACGTATTTCATTAACCTGGTTAGAGAAATCACCACTCAATGAGCGCTGTGCACCGCGCACTGCGGCTGCGGTCCGGCTGTTGATCAAATCACAGACCGCTTCGGCCTGGGTCAAGTCCAATTTGTCATTCAAGAACGCACGCCGGGTAAACTCACCCGGCTCCGCGGTACGGGCACCCAGTTCAACTACACGTGCCAGCAACATACTGAGTACCACCGGTCCGCCATGGCATTGAAATTCCGCAACATCTTCGCCGGTGTATGAATTTGGCGCGGGAAAAAACAGAATCAAGCCCCGATCGATGACTGTGTCATCTGCGGCAACAAAGGTACGGTACTCAGCAACTCGCGGCGCGGGCAGCCCACGGGCAATCTGCTTGACGATCTTTGTCGTGGCTGGGCCCGAAAGGCGCACAATGCCAATTCCGCCGATCCCAGCTGGTGTCGCTATGGCCGCGACCGTATCGGCACCACCGTCATTTATTCGTTCACCAGTTTGCGGGTGATGTACCACTGCTGCGCAATTGAAAGGATATTGTTAACCAGCCAGTAAAGTACCAGTCCGGAAGGAAACCACAAGAAGAATATCGTAAACACGATGGGCAGACTCATCATGATGTTTTTTTGCATCGCATCCAGTGGCGTCGGATTCAAAAACTGCTGGGCAAACATGGATGCGCCCATAAGCACTGGCAGCACGAAATACGGGTCGGACCGGGAAAGGTCAGTCAGCCAAAATATGAACGGTGCCTGACGCAACTCAACACTTTCCAGCAGCACCCAATAAAGCGCAATGAAAACAGGTATTTGAATCAGGATCGGTAAACAGCCACCCAGCGGATTGATCTTTTCTTTTTTGTAGATCTGCATCATCTCCTGGTTGAGTTTCTGCTTGTCATCACCATAACGTTCCTTGAGAGTCTTCAAACGCGGCTGAAGCTTCTTCATTTTGCCCATTGACTTGTAGCTGGCTGCCGACAGCGGGTAAAAAACAATTTTCACCATCAGCGTCAGAATAATGATGGACCAGCCCCAGTTCTGTACGAAGTCATTGATCTTTTCCAGAATCCAGAAAAGTGGTGATGAGACCGGTGTCAGCCAGCCGTAGTCGACCGTCAGTATCAAGCCTTCGGCCGGCGACTTGATCCGGTCCTGTTCCTTGGGTCCGACGTAGAGTTGCGTACCTAACGACCCGATCGAACCTGAGGGAATCACTTGCGGACTGAGTGTCACATAGCCGACCTGGTAGCGGGTCTGGCCGCCAGCACCGTCGAGCGGACGGGTATAGAGGCGGTATGGTGCATTGCCTTGCGGTAGCCATGCCGTAACAAAATAGTGCTGCAACATGGCGACCCAACCGGATTCAGTCTCGAAAGCGGGCCGTTCGTTACGGATTTCCTTGAAATCGATTTTGTCGTACTTGTCTTGCGGTGTGTATACCGCGGCACCTTGATAGCTCGGTAGCGCGCGCAGGAACAAAAACCCCTCGCTATCGGTTTGCTGTTCGGTTGCCACGAATTGACCGTACTCATAGCCCTGCCATGTTCGGCCGCTTTGATTGTTGACCCGGTATTCGACATCGATCAGGTAGCTGTCCCGATGGAAGGTGAAAATCTTTGTGTATTCAACACCATCAGGCGATGTCCAGTACATTGGAATTTGCAGCGAATCATCGGCCGCTCCCAAAGTGTAGGTATCCGCTTCAACACGAAACTGGGTTTTGTGATTGGGAAACTCAAAATCGTTTCCCACCAAACCCGACTGGGCAATCAACACGTCCGGTGGCAAGTCTTTGAGCAGCCTGAACGGTACGTCCGGCATTTCCACTTCAACCGGATACTTGAGCAGCCGCGAATCCCTGAGCTGACCCCCGAGTGTATCGATTCTGACTTTCAGCAAATCGGTTTCAACGACGATCAGCGAATCTGAACTGCCAACGGCAGGCAAACGGGCGTCAACAGTCGCAGGGGCACCTGGTGCGGGCGTTTCCGGCGCCTGCGGCACCGTGGATGCGTCCGACTGCGGCTCAGCTGCAACCGGGTCAGCTGCAACCGGGGTTTGTGGCACGTCGGCTTCCGTGGTTAGCTGCGTTCCAACAGCCGTTGGGTTCTTGGTGTCCTGGTAGTCGAGCCAGGCTTGCCAGATCAATAGCAGGACCAAGCCCAGTGAAATGGACAGTATGGCGCGCCTAATGTCCATCAGTTTTGCTCAGTCGTATCCGGAACAGGATCATAACCACCTGGATTGAACGGGTGACAACGGCTGATTCGGCGTAGCGAGTACCAAGTGCCTTTTAGTGCGCCGTGATGCTCAATTGCCTGTAGCGCATAAGTTGAGCAACTCGGATGAAAGCGGCAGCAAGGTGCCATCAATGGACTGATCGCATAGCGATAAATTCGAACAGCGGTAAGCAGCACTCGTTTCATGTTTCCAGCCTGCCGAGCAGTTTCACCATATTTGTATAAAGTTCGCTATTAGTCGTTGCTTCGCAACCGCGATGGGCGATAACAACCATATCCATGTTCTTCAGATTCTGTCGATTCAGTCGAAACGCTTCGCGTACCTGGCGTTTGATTCGATTACGCACGACAGCGTTGCGCGATACTTTGCGAGAGACGATGATTCCCAGCCTTGAATCAGGCTGATTCTGCGTGTATCGAACCAGTATGCGAAATTGTCGGTTTGAAACTTTTATGTGTTGATTGAAGACTGCCTGAAACTCACAGCGTTCCGTTAACCGCGCACATTTTGGCAGTTGGAAACCTGTGATCGCCTCGCGCGCATCATGCACTTAAACGCGAACGGCCCTTGGCGCGTCGCGAATTAATGACTGCCCGTCCACCCCGTGTACGCATGCGTGCTCTGAACCCATGTTTCCGCTTGCGTTTCAAATTGCTTGGCTGAAAGGTGCGTTTCATAAGATTTATTAACCCGATTGAATGAAATTCTGAATTGCCTGATCGCTGACTAAAGTCAGCTTGGTTGCTTTTGTCATGCGCAAAATTGAATGGAGAATTATAGCAAACGAAAAATTCACAAATCGAGTGAAAAATTCCAATTTCGCCGCGCTTGGATTGTTGTAAGATAGCACATAAAAGCGAGCGTCCTAAGAATTGCCTGATGACTGGTGCTGTCCGGTCGCAATTTTGCTCAATAAAACAATAACAATTCTATCGTTTGTTTGGGGTTCGGTAATCGACCCCAAACTTGTGCTACCGGAGAAATAGAGCTAATAGAGCTGGAATCCGATGGTCCCGTTTAATTTGTGGGAAACTGTACTGGTCCAATTGGAGCAGGAAGTCAGTGAGAAAGATCACCACGCCTGGTTGCGTACACTGAGTGTTGCGTCTGAAGACGGTACGCTGGTGTTGCGCGCGCCGAATTCTTATGTGAAAACAGGTGTTGAATCGAAGTGGCTGGACCGAATCACTGAACTCGCGTGTGCCTACCAGGGTGATCGAATTGAAGTTAAAGTTGAGATGGAGTCGGTCGGCACATCGATGCCCCAGGCAAAATCCAGCAAACAAAACACAAGTGCCAAAACGGACGATGCTCGCAAATTGGACTCCAGGTTGCAGTTCGGATTCAGTCCGTTGAGCTCTGAATTCACCTTTGAACAGCATATCGTTGGCGAATCAAACAAACTGGCCAGGTTTGCAGCCGAAGCGGCCAGTAAGGATCCCGGGCACCGGGAGTATAACCCGCTGTTTATTTATGGTGCTGTCGGCATTGGCAAAACCCACCTGATGCAAGCGGCAGGACATGCACTTAAAACAAAATTTGCCGATGCCAGAGTCGGCTATGTGAATGCTCAGAATTTCGTGCAGCACATCATCAACGCGATGCTGAATCGAAATAACGACGTTGCCGAACGCATGAAAAAAGCCTACCGGGAACTGGATGCACTGCTGATCGATGACATTCACCTGTTTTCGGGTAAGGAATCATCACAAGCCGAGTTTCTGCAGACTTTCAATCTGCTGCTTGAAGGGGGCAAACAAGTCATTATTACCAGTGATAAGTACGCCAAGGAAATCATTAATGTCGAAGATCGAATCAAGTCTCGGCTCAGCCAGGGCCTGACAGTCAGAATCAGGCCACCCGAGCTGGAGACACGAATAGCAATTTTGGAAACCAAGGCACGCTTGCGTGCCATTCACCTCAATCCGGAAGTTGCCACTTACCTGGCAGAGAATATCACCGCCAGTGTACGGGAACTTGAAGGCGCATTGAACAAGCTGGCAGCCAGTCACCGCTTGACAGGCAAGGAAGTCTCAATTGCTTTTGTCAAGGAACAGCTGGCGGATCTTTTGGAATTCAACAGGCGGCCCATCACCATCGAATCGATCCAGGCAACGGTCTCGCGTTTTTATGGTATTCGACTCAAGGATATGCTGTCGAGTAACCGCCGCGCCGATATTGTTTTACCGCGCCAGGTGGCCATGGCGCTGGCCCGGGAATTTACCAACAAAAGTCTGCCTGATATCGGTAAGGCCTTTGGCGGCAAAAATCATGTGACAGTCATTTACGCACAACGAAAAGTCACCGAAAAAATGGCAGAGAATAAACGCTTCAGGGACGAATATAAAAACCTGCAGGACCAGTTTACCCGCTAGCCGTATCAACCGCTGTTACTTGCAGCTGATGGTGCTGAAAAGACACAGGAAACTTCGGAACTTACAGGTAATAAGTGTATAATTTGTAAGCCAGTGTAAATAACTGCAACTGAGTTGCTATCAAGTTGAAACTCATCGACACTCTTCCACTTTCGCCGCACTGAATTGTTCACAGGAGTTGGCGGTTTATTTCTTTGTTTCTTTGTAATTTTTTGGGTTGTTTACGTTCTTCACAGACCTAATCAAAACAACAATAGATATAAAAACACTTTATTTAGTTTTGTTAAATTGCTATGCGATTCGTAATTGAAAAAGACGCAATTATCGATCCACTCAGTCGTGTTTCATCCGTCATTGAAACCGGTCCTACGATTCCGATTTTGGCACAGGTACTGATTGAGTCCAATCAAGGCGGTATTCGCCTGTGGGGTTCCAATATAGACATCGAAGCCAGTGAACAGATTGATGATGTGGAGCTCTCTGTTGAGGGCAAGTTTGTCTGTTCTGCGCAAATGTTGCTGGAGTACTGTCGCCGCCAACCGAACGGCAGTCGTTTGGATTTCAACCAGCTCAATACCGAACTGGTGGTTGAGAACATCGACGCGAACACAACCGATCGGGTACCAGTCGCCAATGGCGATGCCACTGAACCACAAAATGCGTTTGACGATTTCAAGAATGCCTTAACCGAAACGCTGCTTGATGCCGACGATTTCCCCTACCTTAGCGTGGGTGATGGTGAGTGGGACCTGCAATTTGACATGGATCGTTTTGCGCTGCGAAACATCCTTAAACGTACTGAGCACTCGATGGGTCAAAATGAGCCGCGCATGTATCTCAACGCTACCTTATTTGAGATCACCCACAACGCAGTGCGCGCGGTAACCACTGACGGACACCGCATGGCCATGAGTGAGGCAGCCCTGGATACTGAAATCGGTGATGTGGATTTTCGCCACCGCGCCGTACTGCCACGCAAGACTGCCTTGGAACTAAGCAAAGTTCTGGGTACGCTGGCTTCGCGAGTAACACTGCGTTTCAAGAGCTCACACATTCAGGTTTCAACACCAAACTATTCGTTTACCTCGAAGTTGCTGGAAGGCGCTTTTCCGGATTGGCGAGCCGCAGTACCTGGCAACCTCGCACTGGCTTTTCGGGCCAACCGCAGTGAATTGGCAAATGGCCTGAAACTGGTCGGGATTCTGGGCATGTCGCAAAAAGAAACCAACAAAAACCGTATTGCTGCGTCTATCGAAGCCAACGAGGGTCGCTTGGACCTGCGGGCGGATGTTGTACAAAAGAAAGTTGAACACACCATGCACGTGGACGAGAACATGGAGCCTCACAAGTTCCAAGTGAACTATCGTTATATGCTCGATGCATTGGAGGCTATGCCGGAGTGCGAAAATGTCGATTTATACGTGCGTGAATCGCAGGCTGCCTGCCAAGTGAAATTTCCGGAGGACAGCTCGACCAGTTTTCTGGTCATGCTGTTGAAAGACGGTTAACATCGGTTAATGCCCTGGTCGACCCACTGGCCAAACAAAATCCATTCGCAGATCTTTTTATTTTGTCGACAGTCTGCCTGGTGGCGGCGTTGATTTTTTCTGTATCTTGGTAAAGTTATGACAGATCCTGTAAACAACGGTAACGGTTATGATCACACCAGTATCAAGGTGTTACGCGGCCTTGAACCGGTTCGTAAGCGTCCCGGTATGTATATTGGAGATACCGATGACGGTACCGGTTTGCATCACATGGTTACCGAAGTTGTCGACAATGCCATTGATGAAGTTTCCCAAGGCTACTGCACGCGCATCAGCGTAACCATTCACGCCGACGGCGCAGTGACGGTTGAAGATGACGGCCGCGGCATTCCAACGGGCATCATGCCAGGTGAAGGGCCCAATGGTGAAGATATGCCAAGTGCCACGGTGATCATGACCGTACTGCACGCAGGCGGTAAATTTGATGATGAGTCTTATGATGCCTCCGGTGGCTTGCACGGTGTTGGCGTATCGGTTGTCAATGCCTTGTCAGAATACGTTCACATGACGATTCACCGGGACGGACAAATTCACTATCAGGCGTTTGAAGACGGTGAACCGGTTGCGCCATTGCGAGCGATTGGGACTACCGGTCGAACCGGCACCATCATTCGATTCAAACCCTCGACAGCGTATTTCAGCGATACCAAATTTCATTTTGAAATTCTCCACGAACGACTCAGGGAGCTGGCCTACCTGAATTCCGGCACGCTGATTGAGTTGCGCGACGAGCGCGATGGTCGCAGCGAAAACATGAAACACGATGGCGGGATCGCGCAATTCGTAATGGATTTGAACCGGTCTCGAGATCCCATCAATGAAGAGGTTATTGCGTTTACGGGCGAGCGCGAGGGGATTGTCGTCGCCGCGGCGTTACAGTGGTGCAATAACTACTACCAGGAAAATTCCAGAAGCTACACCAACAATATTTTCCAGCGCGATGGCGGAACTCATACAACCGGTTTTCGCAAGGGCCTGACTCGCACCGTGACCAGCTACGCATCCAGCCTGGGGCTGGGTAAGAAAGTTGCAATCATTGGCGATGACATTCGCGAAGGCCTGACTGCAATCCTGACGGTGCGCGTGCATGATCCCAAATTTTCCTCGCAAACCAAAGACAAACTGGTCTCCTCCAGCGTCGAAGGAGCGGTACACACAGTGGTTGCTGAAGGTTTGAACGAGTTCCTGGACGAAAACCCCAAAGTTGCTCGCCTGATCTGCGAAAAAGTCAATCATGCCGCAGCCGTTCGTGAGCGTGCTCACAAGGAGAAGCAAATCGCCCGCAAGAGTGCATTTGAATCAACTGCCTTGCCCGGCAAGTTGGCGGATTGTCAGGAACGCGATCCGACGCGCAGCGAGTTATTCCTGGTTGAGGGTGAATCAGCCGGTGGCTCGGCAAAGCAGGCACGCGATCGAAAATTCCAGGCTATTTTGCCTTTAAAGGGCAAAATCCTGAATGTACAAAAAGCTTCTCTCGACAAGATTGTTGCCTCGGACGAAATACAGACCCTGGTTGCGGCACTCGGTACCGGCGTCGACCAGGAGTTCGACATTGAAAAGCTTCGCTATCACCGCATTATTATCATGACCGATGCTGATATTGATGGCTCACACATTCGTACCCTGCTGCTGACGTTTTTTTACAACAAAATGCGCCGTCTGATCGAAAACGGCCACCTGTATATTGCCCAGCCGCCGTTGTACAAGGCGAAGTACAAAAAATCGGAAAGATACTTAAATGATGATAGTGAACTCGATGATTACGTACTTGAAAATGCAGTTTCAGATGCCAAAGTTGAGTTGATGAATGGCGAGGAGCCGGCCGCGATCGTTTTTGAAGATGCCGCGCTGGCGCAACTGTGTCAGAATCGGGTCAATGCCCGATATGCTTTGGAAACCCTGGCTGATCGCATCGATGGGCAGGTGCTCGAGGTGCTGAGTAAACTACCGCCGCTGGATGATGAACGGTTCAGTGATTTGGCATACCTTGAAGCATTCGCAGAAAATCTGTCCGAACACCTGGCTGGTGAATCGGGCGAGTTTACCGTCCAGATTGAGCAAGACTCCGATCAACGCCATTCCATCAGGATTGCAAGAGAGCATATGGGGGCGCGTACCGAATCGATACTGGACGAAGTGATCGTCAGGTCATCCAGTTACCGGTCAATTACCGCGCTGGCCAGCGAAATGGACAAGTATAAAGTCAGTGCGGTGGTCGTGCAACGCGGATCGAAGTCCGCCCAACTTGTCGATCTCACTGAAGCTGTGGATTGGTTGATGCAGGATGCCCGCAAGGGCATGACAATCCAGCGTTACAAGGGATTGGGTGAAATGAATGCAGACCAATTGCGCGAGACGACCATGGACATGAACGAACGGCTGCTGCGCCGCGTCAAAATTGAGGATTCATTCATCACGGATGATACGTTCGAGGTTCTGATGGGAGACAAGGTGCCGCCGCGCCGCGAGTTCATCGAATCAAAAGCCCTGTCAGCCAAAAATATCGATGTTTAGCCCGCCGCTCTCAATGTAGGGTGCGTTTCGCCGACAATACAAAACGCGGAATTTTTGCATCAAACTGGGTGCCGTCATCGGCGACCATCTGATAGCTGCCCTCCATCGTACCAACCGGTGTTTCAAGTACGGTACCACTGGTGTATTGGTAGGTTTCTCCGGGCATGAGGTGCGGCTGCTCACCGACAACACCGTCACCGCGGACGTTTTGTACCTGATCATCGCTGTCGGTGACAACCCAGTGCCGCCGCAGCAACTGCGCACCGATTGAACCGCGGTTGGTGATCGTAATGGTGTAAGCAAATATGAAGCGATCTTCAGACGGGTCTGAGCGATCGTCGAGGTAATGTGTTTCTACATTGACTTGGATATCGTAAACGTCGTCCATAGTGGTGACTCAGAGTCCTCGTGGTTGTCTTTGACAGAAATTCTACTGTATTGCTAGGCGCCGACCTGTATTCGCAGACGGCGGTAACGGGCTTGATGATAATCGGCATCACCGAACAGCATGCAGAGCGTGAAAACGCGCTTAAGGTAGTGTCCAATGGGCATTTCATCCATCATACCCATCGCACCATGCATTTGGACCGCTTCTTCAGCATTCAATTGGGCTGCACGTGCCACTTCACATTTCGCTGCGCTGCTCAACATTTGCCGCTCAATTCGGTTGTTCAATTCGATTGCACGAGTGGCCTCACGACTCATGGATTCGGCTAACTGAGTGCGCGTGAACATGTCGACTAGGCGGTGCTGCAGGGCCTGGTAAGTACTGAGTTTACGGCCGAACTGGGTGCGTGATTTGACATATTCCAAGGTCATATTCAACGTTGTTTCCATGGCGCCAACGAGCTCTGCACAGATTGACGCGTTGGCACAACACAAAGCCAAATCGACCGCTTCGCCGGCCTCAGCATCGAGCGGCAAAACTTGATCTTCGCGGACCTGAACGTTGTGCAGCCCGAGCTCCGACATTCGACCGCCGTCATGCATGCGGTAGTGTGTCAATTCGAGACCGGCAAGTTCGGCCGGCACCAGATACAGCCAATTTACCGGTATAGCTGTTGTACTCTCCGGTGCCTGTGCGAGCACCACGAAATAGTCCGCCACATTTGCACTGAGCACCGCTGATTTGGTACCGTTGAGTATGATCATACCGTTTCGGTGCGTCGCGGTAACGGTGATTTTGTCCAGGCTGTACCGCGACTGCGGTTCATAGAGTGCGGGTGCAACAATCACCTCACCGGAGCCCATAGCTGCCAACACTTGCGCATGACGAGTATTGCCGGCCGCATGTTGCAATATTTTCGCTGCGACCACGGCACTGGGTAAATAAGGTCCAACAGCCAGGGCCCGACCGAATTCCTTCGCCAGTGTCGCCACCTGTTCCATATCACCGCCCAATCCGCCAAACTTGGCGTCAATTGGCAGCAGCATCCAGCCGAGTTCGGCCATTTTGCGCCACTGGTCGGTCGAGTAGCCGGGCTCTTCAGCAATAAGCTTGCGGTGTTCGGCAAAGGAATAGCCGTCTGCCAGGAATCGCCGCGCGGAATCTTCGATAAGCGACAAATCTTCAACTGTCGAAGCGTCGGACATTAGGCAAGCCCAAGCTCAGCTTTGGCAATGATGTTGCGCTGTATTTCGTTAGAGCCCGAATAAATCGGCGTTTTTCGATAATTGAAGTAGTTTCTGGCTGCGTCGTCTGCTTGGTTGGGATTGTCAATGACGTAGGCCGGCGCGTCATCCGGCAGGTTGATTGCCGCGAAATGTGCATGGGCTTCAGCGGTTAAACGAAACACATCGGATTGAATTTCAGTGCCGCGGATTTTAAGCATCGAAGCACTGGTGTCAATTGCATCGCTAGCCCGATCCCCCACAAGCATGCGTCTCTCAGTCATTTCCAGGGCGTGCAGGGATCGTTCTATACGGCAGTATCGTTCAGCAAAGTCCACGTTATCGATTAACCGGTCAGGTCCTGGATTTTTGGCAAAAGCCAGATGTGTCAGCCGCTTCATGCTGGCCTTGGTTCGCGACACCTCCGCGGTGCCGAAGCGCTCAAGGCTGAGGAGATATTTACCGATTTCCCAGCCGTGATCCACTTCACCAACCACGTTTTGTTTGGGCACGCGAACCTGGTCAAAAAAGACCTGGTTAACTTCGTGGGTATTTTCAAAGATTTTTAATGGCTGAACCGAGACGCCCGGCGAAGCAAGGTCAATCATCAAAAATGAGATGCCTTGCTGTTTGCGTTCGCCGTGACTTGAGCGAAACAGGCCGAATATCCAGTCTGCAAGATGGGCCTCACTGGTCCAGATCTTTGATCCGCTGACCACATATTCATCGCCTTGTGCGGTCATCCGGCATTGTAGCGAAGCAAGGTCTGAGCCCGAATCGGGCTCCGAAAAACCTTGACACCAAAAGGTCTCAGCATTGAGGATTTTGGGTAAAAAGTGCGCTTTTTGTTGCTCCGTACCATACTTAAATAGTGTCGGTCCAAGCATACCGACGCCATAGATCATTAGGCGAGGGGCGTTGTTGAGCGACAGCTCGTGCTCAAAGATATACTGCTCGGCGTCGCTCCAGCCAGGGCCGCCATAGCTTTTAGGCCACGATGGGCAGCACCAACCGCCCCGGTCCCGTAGAATTCGGTGCCAGCGTACTTGCGCTTCCCGTGGCAAGTCCATCCGTTCGCGTGCTACGAGCTCGCGAATATCATCGGGCAGAGTGCTCCTGATAAACTGGCGCGTCGTGCGTCTGAATTGTTCAAGTTTTGAATTAAATTGTGGTGCACTCAGCATTGGCATTGAGTTCGCATAACTATAGTTGCTGAAACATGTAAATACGGTGTGTTCACCGTTTCAAGATTCGCCATTTTATTACAGCGTGCAGGGATATATGGATGCTTGCCTAGAGTTTTTCTGCCAGTTGCCTGATGCTCTGACAGGCGGTTTTGAGGTTGCTGACGGATTCACCAACATTCATTCTGAGCAATCCGCTGCCGCTTGATCCAAAGGCTGAGCATGGCAGCAGTGCGACGTTGTACTCGTCCAGCAGTCGCCAGGCAAATTCATTGGCACTCGCACAACGCTGTCTGACATCGAAGGTAACAAACATGCCAACGCGTGAACCGCGAACAACAATGCCGTCAATTTCGTTTAATCTAGATATGACAGTATTGCGTTTTTCATCAATAGTCTGACGGATAGTGGATTCAATTTCCGTTGAATGCGTGAGAGCGGCCAGGGCCGCATCCTGAGTGAAAGGCGGTAGCCCATAGCTCATGCAGAGCGACAAACTGAACAGTCGATCAATGACTGCCTCGCTGGCAATGACCCAACCCACTCGCCACCCGGTCATGCGATGTGATTTTGATACACTGGATACCGTAATGCAATGTTCGAAAGCATCCGGCAGGGAAGCCGGCGAGCAAAATGTATCCGGGTCAGCGAAAAAAGCGTAGACTTCATCACTGATCAACCAGATATTGTGCGACCGGCAAAATTCAATCAGCTCGGCTAGGAAGGCCCGCGGATAGACGATTCCCGACGGATTGTGGGGCGAATTGATGACGATCGCACGGGTGTTATCGGTCAATTGTTGGACGACGGCATCGATTGTCGGTAGAAAGTCGCGTTCAGGCTGCGTTGCTACGGTTCTGACTTGTGCCCCGCCAACTGCAAATGTGGCTGGATAGGTCGCGTAGTACGGTTCAAAAATCATGACCTCATCCGCCGCTTCCAAAGTGCAAAGCGATGCGGCAAACAAGGCATTCTGCGCACCCGACATCACTGCGACATTGGCTGGTGAAACCGCGCGGCCCAACTGGGTGCTGTAACGCGCTGCAATGGCGAGTTTGAGATCCGGTTCGCCACTGATTTCACTATAGTGATGCCGGGCATTGTTGAGGCTGTCAGTCGCCGCGTCAATGACCACTTGGGGAGTTGTCTCCATCATCTCCTGCCCGATCGACAGGACGATGATGTCTTCACCGCGACGCTGGCGCTCAACGGCCGCATAGTGAACATCCCATGCGTCGGCTCCGGGCCCGCTGACGCGGTTCGCAAGGCTGGAGAATTTCATTGCATCATTTCCTTTGTTCATGTGTTTTGATAGGGCACTCAATGTTTAATGAGCGGTTAAACTTGGATAGACTGACTTGGAAAATTACATAGAATACACTGCATCTTCAGTGTTTCCTAATGGCATCTCATATGATTTTTGAACCCATCAAACGTCCGGTTGCGAGTCTGCGTGACCTGCGTCGGGATGTCGGTGGAATATATATCGGCACTGCCGTGGTTGCATTTCTTTTTTCGTGTACCGGCCCGGTTGCGATCATTATTTCTGTTGGCTTGGGCGGGGGTTTGACCCAGGCGCAAATTGGTTCATGGATTTTTGCCGGCTGCGTATTCAGCGGGTTGATCACCATTGGATTTTCCCTTGCTTACCGGCAGCCGCTGAGTTTCGCCTGGACGATACCCGGAACCGTTCTGCTGGCGTCCGCATTTGAACATTTGAGTTTCGCCGAGGTGATTGGTGCATACTGGGTTACGGCACTGTTATTGGTCGTAATCGGTGTGTCCGGTGGCGTTCGCAAGGCACTGCGCGTGATTCCCATGCCGATTGTATTGGCGATGGTGGCTGGCATTTTTCTGCAGTTTGGTTTGGACCTCGTATTGGCATTTGAAAGTGAGTGGCTGCTTGCAGGTGCGATGGTATTGGCTTACGTGGGTGTTTTGGTGGTACCGGGACTGGGTGCGATTGTGCCGCCGGTGGTGATGACCCTGATTGCTGGGATCGTGGTGGTTTTACTTACGGGCGATTTCAACCCGGATTCGGATGTTGTTCAATGGGTTGCATGGCCAGTGGTGCAACTGCCGCAGTTTTCTCAGCAATCATTGTTTGAGCTGGTCGTGCCGCTGGCTGTGACCGTGCTGGTTGCACAAAACGCGCAGGGCTTTGCCGTGTTGATGACGAGTGGGCACCGCCCACCGGTCAACAACATGACAGTTGCGTGTGGCGTGGGGTCGGCCTGCAATGCGATATTCGGTGCTGTTTCTGCCTGTGTAACAGGGCCATCCAACGCAGTGTTGGCCAGTGCTGGCGAGCCGCATCGGCAGTATACCGGCGGGGTGATTTTTGGCATGTTGAATATTGTGTTTGGAGTCTTGGCTTTTGCCGCAACCTGGCTGATTTTGAAACTTCCACCCGAGTTCATTGCGGTGTTAAGCGGACTGGCTTTGCTGCCTGTCCTGTTAAAGGCTTTTGTTGCCGCGTTTGCTGAAAATTTTCAGATGAGTGCGTTGATTACTTTTCTGGTGACGGTCTCTGAGATTACGATCTGGAATATTGGCGCACCGTTTTGGGGATTGGTCATTGGTCTGGCAGTCGCAATTGTGGTTGAACGGGCGGATTTCAAGGCGCACCTGGCACAAGAGCAAGAATCGTAAGGTGCGCACGATACAGCATGAAGCAGGCGGAGTCAGTTTTTGAGGATTGAGAAGTGGTGGCTATGGGTGGACTCGAACCACCGACTTCGGCATTATGAGTGCCGCGCTCTAACCGACTGAGCTACATAGCCACGAATCTCCAATACCTGCCTGACCGGCCCTTACCGAGTGCCCATAATTTTGGGAAAACCAAGCAAACTGGAGAGCCGTGTGTATTTTATATCTGATTAATTTGATGCAGATGCGAATCGCGGCCTGAGGTGTACATTGTTTTATCGGGGCTTGAGCATACGGGGTTGGTGAATCTGCAGTGATTGAGTACTCAGCATCCCTTGATTTTACCTTTTTGGCGGCATCTGAGTTGGTTCTGCGGTGCGACTGACGAGGTAAATGCCTGCTCTGATGATTCAGCTTGACAGAGGTTTGAGAATCAGGCCCAGCGCTTCCTGGGTTCGTGCGGTGAAATAGCGACTGGACAGCGAGATGAATTCGATGCGGCCTGGCAGACGAATAATCGAGGTGGCAATATTGGTCAGTGCCGCGGGATTCTGCAGCAGGTTTCTAACCCGTATGCGGTAACGGTCTTCATCATTGGTAAAGTCTCGCACATAATGGTTGGTGTATTCAATGTGCCAATGCTCGCGTACCAGCACTGCGTTTAGTACCGGAGCTACATTAATTCAGCTCAATGAGTTAACCTAACTAAAAATTCGCCCTGGCAAGCTGGGCCGTTTGGTATCTTCAGCTAGCTTTTCGACCGCCTGTTTCGAGTTCCGTACTTTCAATACCACTACGACAGTCTTGCCAGCACCGGTGCGGCAGCGGCTTGCCGCTCGGAGCCTCGTCGGTGTTGGTCCTACCACAACGGTGGCACACTGCGAGCTCATCTTCCCAAATTATCGACTCAACCCATTTGTACGCAGAAACCGCATCCGGAAACAATTCCACGAGTCTGATGAGGGACATCCCATCTCGATACGCGTTACCTGGAGCTTTGATATTGGATTCATCTGCCAGCACGGGAGTTGCCAAACTAATGCCCGTATGATGTTTATTCTTATGGCTTAGTCAAGAAATTAACCCCAATTTTTTGAGTTTTCATGTTGCAGGGTGGCAGTTGCACTGCTTTATAATTTGATTATTATTTTTAGATCAGATGCTTCAACAAACGGATGCTCGTTTTGATTGTTTACAAGTTTGTTACGGTTCGTTTATGTTGTGTTACGGGACGATGCGCGTGATTACGCTGCAGAAGTGGATTTTGAAGCGCTGCTGGTGAATTGGACTGCTGTTGGTTGCGTACGGATGCGTAGTGATAACTTTGATTATGAATGCGCTACGCCGCACAGCCTTGTTATCGCTGCTGTCTGCGCGTAATGATGTTCAGATCCATCGGCACTCAACCGACGTTGAAGTTGACTCAATTTCTGCTTTCATCAGTAAATAAAGCGAGCAGGAATTCATTTTTGAGCAATCTGCAGTTGACGATGCCCTGCTTTCGCCAAGTGCTTAGGTTTGCAGCTGATCCGGCAGGGTGTACTCTGACCGCATTTACCGCATTACCCCCCCCCAACTTTCTGCGTCTTCGTGGTGTCGCCGACTAAGTCAATCTGTCTGCCGGCCTGAGTCATCCTCCAAGAGGCCGTTTGAGAATGGCGGCTCGCGTTATTCGGGCGAGTGGAGACCGGGCCGAAGGCACAAAAACACCGTCGTAACAGACCTCCGCTTAGCCGCGCGCCGTCTGTGGCGCGGCCTTGCCGCCGCGACGCTCGGTCTGCCGCTGGTTATCCTGTCGGGGACGAGCTTGCCGGTTGCGGCGCAGTCCTCCCAGGCATTGGTCAGCAATCTGGACCAATCCGGGGGAGCCTGGGCATCTCTCAACAACAATTTTCGCGCCCAAGCATTCACGACGGGCGGAAATACCGCCGGCTATACGCTGACCAGCGTCGATGTGGCCTACTGGACCGTGAATCAGAACTCGCTGAACGCCCTCACGGTCAGGATCCAACAGGCCAACAACGGAGGGAATCCGGGCACAGCGGTCGGCACTCTGGAGAATCCTACGAGCTCCTCTGTGGTTGGAAGGACGGTGCTGACGCACCGGGCGCCGGGGGACGGCATCGAACTGGCGGCGAACACCACCTACTTCATCACGATCAATATGAGCGGTAATCACTCCCTGGGGGTCACCCGTATGCCGTCGGATGCGGAAGATGCGGGCGGCGCCGACGGCTGGAGCATCGCCAATGGGAGCAAGTTCAGCGGACCCTCCTGGGGGGACTGGGACAATTCCTTTCAGATCCGCGTCAACGGCACGATCGATACGGCCACCGCCACCGACGGCGTCACGGTCTCCCCGACCTCGCTGGCCCTGACCGAACTGCACGCCACCGACGCGGAGAAGAGCTACACGGTGGTGCTGGACAGCGACCCCGGCGCCGATGTCACCATCACGGTGGCCAACGGCGACGCCACCGCGGTCGAGGTGGACACCGATTCCGGCATGTCGGGCAACCAGAACACGTTGTCCTTCACCCATGGCAACAGCGGCAACTGGAACACGGCGCAGACGGTGACGGTCAGGGCGCTGAACGACGGCGATGCCGCGGGCGAGACGGTGACCCTTTCCCACGCGGCCGCGGTCTCCTCGGACACCTCCAACCCCTACCACCAGATCACGATCGGCGACGTCACCGCAACCACCACCGACGCCGGCCACGGGGTCGTCGTGACCGGGGGGCCGCTTTCGGTGGCGGAGAACGACGACACCGACACCTACTCCCTGGTGCTGAAGAGCCAGCCCGGCGGCACGGTGACGATCACGCCGATGTCGAGCGCGTCGGCGATCGCCCAGGTGTCGGGCGCGGTGAGCTTCAATAACAGCAATTGGGACACCCCGAAGCCGGTGACGGTGACCGGCAAGGGGGATGGCTCGGCCTCGATCAGCCACAGTGTCACGACCCCCACGACATCCTATCCGGCCGGGACGAGCATTGCCTCGGTGGCGGTCACGGTGACCGCGGTCGCCAACGCCGCCCCCACCGCCTCGAACGGCACGGTGACGACGAACGAGGACACGGCGTACACGTTTGCGGACACGGACTTCAACTTCGCGGACACCGACAGCGGCGACACCTTGGCGAGCGTGAAGATCACCACCCTGGAGAGCGCGGGCGACCTGGAACTCGACGGTACGGACGTAACCGCGAACCAGGTCATCACGAAGACGGACATCGACGCGAACAAGCTCATATTCACCCCGGCGGCGAACGCCAATGGAAGCGGCTACGCGACCTTCGAGTTCTCGGTGAACGACGGCACGGATGACAGCGCGGCTTCCTACACCATGACCATCGACGTAACGGCGGTGAACGATGACCCCACGGTTGCCAATGCGATTCCGAACCAGACGGCGACGGTCGGTACAGCGTTCAGCTATGCCTTCCCGACCAACACATTTGAGGATGCGGACGGCGATGCCCTGACCTACAGCGCGACGAAGTCCGACAACACCGCGCTGCCGGGCTGGCTGACCTTCACGCCGAGCGCCCGCACCTTCTCGGGCACGCCGGGCGCGGGCGATACGGGCACGGTATCGGTAAAGGTCACTGCCACCGCCGGCAGCGACACGGTGAGCGACACCTTCGACATCGACGTGTCGCCGGCGGCGCCGACCGCCGGCCTCACCATCACAGAAACAAGCGGGAGCACCACCGTCAGCGAGGACGGCACAACCACGACGGACGCCTACACGGTAGTGCTGAAGACCCAGCCGACGCACAATGTGACGGTGACGATCACCGCCGGAACGGGCACGGCGGTGAACCCGGCTTCCCTGACATTCACGCCGAGCGGCAGCGGTATCTGGAGCACAGCGCAGACCGTCACCGTTACCGGCCAGGACGACGCCATCGACAATGCGGGCGACGCGCGCACGGTGAGCATCACCCACGCGGCGAGCTCTACCGACACCAACTACGACATCGCCAGCGCGGGCAGCGTGAGCGTGACGGTGGCCGATGACGACACGGCCGGGGTGATGCTTTCGGAGACGACTCGTACGGTGGCGGAGAACGGCGGCACGGCGACCTACACGGTGGTGCTCGACTCCGAGCCGCTGTCGAACGTGGTGGTAACCGTATTCTCCCTTAACCAGGGCAATGCCAAGGTCAGGGGCCCGGGCGGCTCAGGCTTCTTCCAGTCGACGCAATTGACCTTCATGCCGTCGAACTGGAATATGGCGCAGACGGTGACCGTTAAAGGCCAGAATGACGACATCGACAACGCTGCCAATCGTACCGCCACCATCAGACATACGGTCACCGCCGGTGACACGGGCGGCAAGTATACGAACAGTCTGACCATCAGCAACCTGAGCGTCACGGTGACCGACGACGACACCAAGGGGCTGGTGATCACCCCGGACCCGGTCTCGGTGAACGAGGGCGATACGGGCAGCTACACGGTGAAGCTCGCCACCCGGCCGACGGGGAACGTGACGGTCAGCATCAGCGGGCACGACACCACCGACCTTGAGGTAGACGGCCCGGATGCGGGCATGACCAGCTCGGCGACGGAGACGCTGACCTTTACGCCGAGCGGTGCCGGCGTCTGGAGCACGCCGCAGACGGTGAACCTTTCGGCCAATGACGACACCGACGCCAACGACGACACGGTCACGCTGACCCACGACGTGTCGGGCGGCGGCTACGACACTTCGCAGGACAAGGACCTCACGGTCACGATAACCGACGACGAAGGCCAGTCGCCGATCATCTCGATCGCCCTGCCGACCCCGGAGAACGCGCCGACGAAGAACGGCGTGCAGAAGCGAGACGAGACCGGCGGCACCACCGGTGTGGCGTTCGAACTAGCGGCGGACCGGTCGCTGCCCTCCAGCCTGACGGTGTGCGTGGAGGTGGAGGAGTCCGGCGGCGACCGGGTGGCGTCGGGCAGCGAGGGGATACAGACGGTCTCCATGTCGAGCAGCGGCAACGTGAACGGCGCGGGCTCGCACACGGTCACCTGGACGAACACGGCGGCGGACGATCGGGACAGCACGGTGACGGTCACGGTGGTGGCGCCGGACACGGCGGGCTGCTCGGGTGCGGGTGCCTACCGGGTGTCATCGACCGAGGACGACGACGAGGTGCTCATCGAGGACGACGACGCCACTTCGGTTGAGCTGACAAGTTCGGATGACAGCATGACCGAGGGAAATGCCTCGGCCACCGCGACGCTCACAATCGAGCTGGGCCGGCAGCTGTATGCGGGCGAGGTGATTGTGGCGCCGTTCAGCTGGACGACGAGCACCGGTGCGCGGCTGCCGGGCAGCGAGGACGGCAGCATGGTCGCCAACCACGATTTCACGGTGACGGCGTCGGGCAACGGCGTGACCATCACGAATGAGGGTACTGCCAATCCCAGGATCACCTTCACCGGGCACGACACCAACACGGTGCAGACGGCGACGGTGACGCTGACGCCGGTGGCGAGCCGCGATGACGGGGACCGGACCGACGAGACTATTACCGCGACGTTGGGGACGACGTTCGCCGGGGCCGGTCTTGCCACCAATGTCGGCGGCGGCGCGGAGCGGGACGCGACGAACTACGCCGAAGACATCACGCTCGTCGACGACGACAAGGACAGCACGGCGCCCCGGGTGACCTCGATCGCCCGGCAATCGCCGTCTACCTCGCCGACCAATGCCGACACCCTGGTCTGGCGGGTGACGTTCAGCGAGGTGGTGGTGAACGTCGGCACGGCGGACTTCGAGGTTGGCGGCACCACCGCCACGATTACCGGCGTGTCGCAAGTCTCGGCCACGAACGCATATGACGTGACCGCCTCGGGCGGCAACCTCGCGAACCGCAACAACACGGTGACGCTGAGCTTCGCGTCGGCGCAGGACATCCAGGACACCAGCAGCAATGCGCTCACCAATACCACGCCCACGGGGACGAACCACCGCAGCTTCGTGCTGGACAACACCGCACCGCGGGTGACTTCGATCGTGTGGCAGTCGCCGTCTAGATCGCCAACCGATGCCGACAGCCTGACCTGGCGGGTGACCTTCAACGAGGCGGTTCAGAATGTGGGCGCGGCAGACTTCCAGGTCTCGGGCACCACCGCCTCCCTGGCCGCAACCAAGGTCACGAACGCGAATGCCTGGGACATCACCGCGTCGGGCGGCAATCTCGCAAACCGCAACAACACGGTGACGCTGAGCTTCGCTTCGGCGCAGGACATCGAGGACGAGGCCGGTAATGCGCTGACCAATACCACGCCTATGAGCACGAACAATTCCAGTTTCGTGGTGAGCAACCCGACGGTGGTGACCATCGCCGCCGGCGTCGCGGTGACCGAGGGCACGGCGGCGAGTTTCACGGTGACCTCGACCCCGGCACCAACCGCGAACCTGACGGTGAATCTCTACGTCACCCAGAGCGGGTCGTTCGTGGCGAGCGGCAACCGGGGCGTGAAGTCGGTGACGGTCCCCACCTCGGGCAGTGCGACTTACACGGTTGCCACCCAGGGTGACAGTGCCGACGAGGCGGATGGCGGGGTGACGGTGACTGTGCTCGCGGACACGAGCAGTCCGATGAAGTACACCGCGGGCAGCGCGGCCGCGGCGACGGTGACCGTGAAGGACAACGACCCCACTGTGGTGAGCCTTGCGCGCACGGGCAGCGGTGCGGTGACCGAGGGCGGCAAGGTGGAGTTTACAGTGACGCTCGCCCGTGCGCTGGTGGCGGGCGAGATCATTGACGCGCCGCTGTCGATCAGCGGCACCAATGTCACCACCTCGGACTGGAGCTTGGCGAAAAAGTCCGGGGGCAATACCGGCGTTTCGCTGAGTGATCAGACCACGGCAACCCCGAAAGTGCGTTTTGAGGGAGCCGGCGCGCGAGTGGCGACGCTGGAGCTGACCGCGACCGCGGACGGCACCGCGGAAAGCGGCGGTGAGACCTTCACCATTGCGCTTGGCTCAAACAGCGCCTTTGACGCCTCGACGCTTGGCACCAATGTCGGCGGCGGCGCCGACCCGCACGGCACCAACAACAGCTTCAACGTCACGGTCAACGACCCGGTGGCCCCCACCCTGTCGCTGGGTCTTGGCTCGACTTCGGGTAATGAGGGCGATTCCAGCAGCAGTTATGTAAACGTCAAAATCTCTCTAGCCCCGACCCGTAGCGCTGCCACCGCCTTCAAGCTGTGCGTGAAGAACACCGGTACGGCGACCTTCCGCACCGACTCGGGCAGCGACAAGAAGGACTTCGACCTCGTTAATTCCGGCAACGACACCGGCCTGACGGTGGACTCCAGCAACTGCCACGCCTACTCGATCGGCGGCGGTTCGGGCTCCAGTTCGGTGCGGCTGCGCATTTTCGGAGACACCACGCCGGAGGCGGACGAGACTGCGGTGCTGGAGCTGCGCGATGCGCCAGGCGGCGTGGAGATTTCCGCCACGGCGGCCAGCGCGACCTACACGATCACCAATGACGACATCGCCAAACCCGCGGGCTTCACCGTCACCGCGAGTGATGCCCAGGTCGAACTGTCGTGGACTGATCCCGGCAACAGTACCATCACCGCCTGGCAGTACCGGCAAAAGGCAGGTACCGGCAGCTACGGAAGCTGGACGGACATCTCCGGCAGCACGGCCACGACCACCAGCCACACGGTTTCCAGCCTGACCAACGGCACGGAGTACACTTTCCGGATCCGCGCCAGAGCGGGCGCGATCGAGGGTGCGGCATCGGATGAGGTGTCCGCAACACCAACAGCCGCTGCCCCGGCCAAACCCGCGGGCTTCACCGCGACCGCGGGCGATGCACAGGTCGCTTTGTCGTGGACTGATCCCGCCAACAGCGCCATCACTAAGTGGCAGTACTGGCAAAAAGAGGTCAGCGGGCCGCAGGGCGCCTGGCATGACGTGCCCGCCAGCACGGCCACGACCACCAGCCACACGGTCGCCGGCCTGACGAACGGCGTCAACTACCTGTTCCGGGTCCGGGCGGTGGCGGGCACCGCCGAAGGCGCTCAGTCGGAGTTTGAGCAGGTCATGCCGACGGGAGGCACCACCGCCCCGGGCAAACCCGCGGACTTCACCGCGACCGCGGGCAATGCACAGGTGGCCCTGTCGTGGACTGATCCGGGCAACAGCGCCATCACCGCGTGGCAATACCGGCAAAAGGCGGGTACCGGCAGCTACGGAAGCTGGACGGACATCTCCGGCAGCACGGCCACGACCACCAGCCACACGGTTTCCAGCCTGACCAACGGTACGGAGTACACCTTCCAGATCCGTGCCAGGGCGGGCGCGATCAACGGTACGACATCCGATGCGGCCTCGGCAACGCCAGCGGGGGGCAACACCGCGCCGACACTCGCCAATCAGATTCCCGACCGGACCGCGACGGTCGGCACGGCGTTCAGCTATGTGTTCGCGGCCAACACCTTCGAGGATGCCGACAATGACCCCCTGACCTACAGCGCAGTGAAGTCCGACGGCAGCAGCCTGCCTGGCTGGCTGAGCTTTGATGCGGGCACCCGCACTTTCTCCGGCACACCGGCGGCTGCGGATACCGGCACAGTCGCTGTGCAGGTCACTGCCAGCGACGGCAACAGCGGCACTGTGACGGATACCTTCGACATTGTCGTTTCAGCCACCGCACCGCCGACCACTGCCGAGATCACCATCACCGGCGGGCCTGCGGTGACCGAGGGCAATCCTGCAAGCTTCACCGTCAGTGCAAGCCCGGTGCCGGCATCCGCCGTGACCGTCAATCTGAATGTCACCCAGAGTGGCAGCTTCGTGACCGGGGCCAACCGGGGCACCAGGACGGTCCGGATCGCGGCGGGATCAGCTTCTGTGAACTATGCGGTCGATACAGTTGACGACAGTACCGATGAGGCGAACGGCAGTGTAACAGTGACCGTGACATCCGGTACGAACTACACGGTGGGTTCTCCCTCTGCGGCGACGGTGAGGGTCAACGACGATGACGTCCCGTCACCGACCACCCCGACGGTTGCTTTTGCCGCATCGACGTCCAGCATCTCTGAACGTGGCGGGACCAGGACGATCAGCATCACTTTAAGCCCGGCCCCTTCGGCACCGATCACGCTTTCCTATACACTAGGCGGCAGTGCCGCGGAAAACGATGATTTCACCATTTCCGGTGCCGGCTCCGTTGCCGTTGCCGCGGGTTCATCATCAGCGGCCATTGCGGTCTCAGTCGTCGACAGCCGCGTTGATGAGGATGCAGAAACTGTGGTTGTGACACTCACAGGCTCAGGCTCAGGCTACACCCTGGGCAACAGAACTTCGCACACGCTGACCATTGTGGACCATGACACCGCCGGCATCCGGCTTTCCTCGTCAGCACTTCGCCTGATGGAAAAACACAGCTTCGCCGAGTATACCGTGGTCCTTGCAAGTGAACCGACAGCAGCCGTCGCGGTGCGCGTGCGCAGTGGCGATGCCGCGTTGGTAAGCGCCTCGACGGGCGCGTTGACATTTAATGCCGGCAACTGGGATGAGCCGCAGCCAGTCACCCTGACCGCGGAGGCGGTACGGGGTCGTACCGACATTTCACATGAAGCGAGCTCGGCTGATTCGAAGTATCAGAATCTTTCCCGGTCCTTGCCGGTGGAAGTCGGACAAAACCCGGTATCAGCGGCCGCGGCATGGCTGGTGCGCTTTGTGCGCACCCAGGCCGCGCAGGTGCTGGACAGCATTGCCGAGCGAATGAGAACTTCACCGGAATCTGAAGTCACCGTGGCAGGTCATGCAGTTGAGATCAGCAAAGACTATTCCAATGAGACGGGCAGACCGCCCGCGGCCGATGTGACAGACCTTGTCCCAATTGAGCTCAAAATAGATGTGCGGTCACCGCCGCGTACTGTATCACCAGATCGCCAGCAGCTCCTGACCGGTTCATCGTTTTCACTGAGCGATGAGACAGCCCAGGACGGCTCATCGTGGTCGGTCTGGGGCCGGGGTGCGGTGTCTGAGTTTGAAGGGATTGATGGTGCACTTGAACTTGAGGGGGATGCCGAAACGCTGCTCGCCGGCACCGAGCTTCGTGAAGACGAGCAGATCATCGGGGTGGTTGTTGCCCACAGCAAAGGCGAAGGCCAGTACCGCGGTGCCGAAGACGTGTCAGGCTCAATTGATGCGGAGCTCACGTCCGTAACACCCTGGGTGTCGTTTGCGCCGGCTGAGGGGTTGAGCGTCTGGGCGGCTCTTGGCATCGGCCAGGGAGAGCTGCAACTCAAAGCCAAAGATGCCAGCGTCGCGGTGACGGATACCCACACCAGGACCGTCGCATTCGGCATCAAGGGCACTCTCATTGAAGCACCGCCGACAGACGGCTTCGGACTGGATATTGTCTCTGATGCATTGTGGCTGGAAGCCAAATCAGCGCGTTCAGGTCTCCTGCTGGCCGCGACTGCATCTGAGCTGTCCCGATTAAGGGTGAGACTGGAAGGCACCTGGAATCAGTCCATGGCCAATGCCGCCCAGCTTGACACGCGCCTTGACCTGGGTGTTCGGCTGGACGGCGGGGATGCGGAACGCGGACTCGGTGCCGAAGCGGGCGGCGGGATCGTCTGGCGTGATGGCAGACGGGGTGTCTCTGTGGGTCTTTCCGGACGGTCCGTCATCAGTCATGAGGATAAGGGGTTTGAAAGGTGGAATGCCGAAGCATCCGTAGCATACGATCCGAAGCCGGCGTCCGATCTCGGGCTGTCGCTGTCGCTCAAGCACCAGGCCGGGACCCAAAGCACCAGTGAGATGGAGGCGCTGTTCCAGGCCGATTCACTGCGTGCTTATCAGCAGGACCAAGCACCGGCATTGACGCAGCGCCTGGCGGCCCAGGCGGGATATGGTGTGCCGCTGCGAGGTTATACGGCAACGCCCTATATTGAGTATGGACGCTCCAAAGACAGCCGGGACTACACTCTGGGGTGGTCGGTTGCACCGGCAGACAGTACCACCCAACTGCAGTTTGGGGTGAAGGCAACGCGCACCCGCGACAACACCTCTGCACCGAATGATGCCATCGGATTGGAACTGCGTGTGAAGTGGTGATCCGGACATCACAGATGTTCTGGTCCAATTCCGCACAACATCACACCATACGTGGAAACCAATAACCCCATCCAAATACATTACCCCATTTTTCTCACGAGAAAAAACAGAGTCGATCGATGAGCAGACGTTCGAGTGACTATCAGTGACAAGGAGCAGACAGAAACCCCCAAGATGGCTGGGACTTTTAAAGAGCAGGTTCGACAATTTTTTAGTACGGATGTGCTTGGGTTGAAATCAGAATTCAAGATTCCATGTGGGTTAGGTGTTGAGCGTAAATGCCACCATAATGACTATAGAGGCACTTTTACTTAAGAAAATTGTAAAATATTCGCAGAAATACGAAATAAAGAATATAGATAAATAACCATGCTAGTTTCCTTTAGTGTAGAGAATTTTCGATCTTTTTCAGAGCGGCAAGCCATTTCAATGGTTGCTTCTACCGGCGCAAAACGTAAAAGCTGGATTTCTTTTCCTACTGATAATTCATTTGCCCCACATCTACTACGATCTACTTGCTTGTTCGGACCGAACGGAGCTGGCAAGTCATCTTTGGTGTTTGCTTTTGAATTCTTTAGGGATTTTGTTGTGTCTTCAGCCAAGGACACTCAAGAAGGCGAAGGGATCAATGTGACACCGTTCAAATTTCATTCTCAATGGAGGCAGAAACCATCTGAGTTTGAAGTTTCTTTTATTCACAACGGAGACCTATATCAATACGGCTTTGCAGTAGACAGGAGTCGCGTTTGGGGCGAGTGGTTATTTTCAAAACCAAGTACCCAAAACACGAAAAGTCGTAGACTGTTTCAGAGAGAATATGATTCAGAAAACTCGACGTACTATTGGAAAATTAGTAAAAAGTACGTAAAAGGGGAAAAGGAACTGTGGAAAAAATCCACTCGAGACAATGCGCTCTTTCTTTCTACGGCTATCCAGCTGAAATCGACTGCTTTTAAGAATGTATTCGATTGGATTCAAGGTAGTCTCCGTGTAATACGTTCGGCTAATCGACTTTCACCAAGTTTTACCCTTCGTCAGATGATAGATAAAGGAAAGGAGTCCAGAATTCTCGATCTTGTACAGGCAAATGACATCAGAATCAAGTCCATAAAATGTGATGAGCAAGATTTATGCCTAAGTGATATTTTTTCTGCGAACTTAATTTCCGAATCAATGCAAGACGATTTTAGGAAACAAATACAAGGGAAAAAGCGAGTTAATGTCACATCTGTACACCAAGATGCAGACGGAGAGCCGGTAGAGATGGATTTCAAAGAAGAATCGGATGGAACTCAAGTAATTTTCAGCTTAGCAGGACCTTGGGTTGATGTTCTTGAAAATGGGCATACATTGATTGTTGATGAACTTCACAACAGCTTACATCCCCACGCATTGAATTTTCTCGTCCGACTATTCCACAACCCTCAAATCAATTCTAAAAATGCCCAATTGATTTTTACCAGTCACGAAACTTCCGTAATGGGTAAAGACTTCATCCATCAGGATCAAATTTGGTTCTTGGAAAAAGGTGATGCGGAAAACTCAAAGCTGATTCCATTGTCGGATTACAAAGTCAGGGATGTTTCGACATTTCAAAAAGCGTATCTAAATGGTCGATATGGCGGTGTTCCAAGGCTAAGAGAATTAGTAAATGGGTAGCCGAAGTGATCAGCTCTTTAATAAGAGAAAGGCTAGACAAAAGCAGGAATATAAACGCAAGCAAGCGACTCTTTCAGGGAGGCCAAGAGTACTGATTTTGTGTGAAGGAGAAAAAACTGAACCGCAATATTTCAGATCACTGATTTACAGTCTTAGATTAACGGCGGCTGAAGTTGAAGTGTGTGGCGAAAGTGGGTCAGCACCCATCAGTATTGTTAAGTTTGGAATGAAAAGATTGAATCTGGACCCCGATTTCGATCAAATTTACTTTGTATTTGACAAAGATTCCCACGCTAGCTATCGTTGCGCTTTGAACTTAGTTTTTGGCTTGCAGAAGCAGAAAAAATATGTGAGTAGATTAATTTCACCAATCACATCGAATCCTTGTTTCGAGGTCTGGTATTTGATGCATTTCGAGCCATTTTGCAGACCAGTTGTAGCCAGCGGTGGAAAATCTCCGTGTGAAAATGTAATAAGAATTCTGGAGAAAAAGCCCTATTTTGGTAGATACCGCAAAGACAAGCGAAATTTGTTTGAATCATTGAGCAGTCGGCTTGAAATTGCTAAACAGAACTCTGAACAGGTGTTGAGACAATGTGAATCTGCAGGAACGTCAATTTACTACGGAAATCCAACGACTCTGGTGCACAGGCTTGTGATTGCTCTAGAAGAATTGGCGCGAAACCAAAACGATGGCTTCATCGGATAAACGAATCGTCTTGGGCCTGAGGCGATTGCAATGTAAGGAAATTTCGCAACGGATTTTATTTCCACGCGGGTCCCGGTGTCTGACTTTCCTCAGCCGCAAGCTGTTGTGCTTGAGCCGGTATCTGCCTGGGGACAAATTTAAGACGTGTCAAAGCTTTCCGAAGCCCACAATCAAGTTTATCGCAATGCGCGGCGGCCGTCGAAGAATGCTTGGTTACTGCAAGGCACCGTTGCGAAGCGGCCGGGCCGCCGGGTCAGGCTCAGCTTTCGGATTTGCACTGCGGTTAGGTGTACACTCGCGAGAATGACGAACAAGAATCACACCGCGACGTGATTTACATTTTTGCCTGGCGAATAAATGTCAAGAATATTCCAGTGACCTGTTGTCGGTGTCGGGTTGTTGATCATTGGAACATCGATGACCGTTGGTTGCGCGCTTTCGATTGCCGACCGTAGTGCCGGCAGCAGTTGTTCGGCGGATGATATCTGAACCCCCTGAGCGCCGTATGCGTTCGCAATCTGCACATAATTCGGGCCGAATTCGGGTGCCCCCGCGCGTCCCGGAAAGGTAGTGCCATAGGTTAATCCGTAATGCGCTTGCTGCAGTCCGGCAATGGTACCGAAAGCATTATTGTTCATCACCAGCCATACGATACCGAGTTTCAATTCGACTGCTGTTGCCAGCATTGCAGGATTCTGCCCAAATCCACCATCCCCGACCAGACTAATTACCACGCGTTCAGGTGCGGCCAGTTTTGCGCCAATTGCACCCGGTGGTCCAAATCCCATGGTAGCAAACCCTCCAGGTGTCAGAATTGAACCCGGAGTCAGAACATCAAACTGTTGTCCAACGCCATTTTTATTCCAGCCGACATCCGTGGTAATGATGGCATCCTCTGGAAGTGCTTGACGTGTATCGGCCAAAATTCGTTCAGGCATCATCGGAAATGCATCAGATGTCGCCATTTCGCTATTGCATGCCTTGAAGTTTGCTCTGAACTTGGCAATCTTGGCTGCTATTTCCGGTCGTTTGAAACCCGCGGGATAAATTCGTCTCGCGGTCTGATTCAGTACTTCCAATGCGAGACGTGCGTCGGCCACAGCACCGATATGGGTCGGATAGTTGCGGCCGATTTCAGACGGTTCGATATCAATATGAATGACTTTGGAGTCGGGGATGTTGAATGTTTGGTCCGGGTACCAGCTCGAACAGTCGGCCTCTTTGAAGCGTGTTCCGATCGCGAAAATACAGTCCGCATTCAGACAGGTCTGGTTGACCAACTCTGTGCCCCAGAACCCCGTCATGCCGAGAACCAGAGGATGGTCATCGCGTAATGCGCCTTTTCCCATCAGCGAATGTGCAACCGGCAATCCCATGTGTTCAACAAACTTTTGCAGCGCGTCGCAGGCTCTTGCCAGAACAATACCTCCGCCCGCGTAGATTATTGGATTTTTGGCCTTTGCCAGTGCTGCAACGATTTCGCGCGACGTCTTTTCATCCAGCGATGGTTTTCTGAGCGTTGGGGTGTTGTGCGCCATGCGGTCAAATGAAGCGGAGGGGATGACTGCGCTGAAAATATCCATTGGCACATTAATCAGCACCGGCCCAGGCTGCCCGCTTTCAGCGAGGTGAAATGCTTTTTCGAGAATTTCAGCCATCAAATGTGCGCTGTCTACGCGCCAGGCGCGCTTGACAAACGGGCGGTAGATTTCCCATTGGGCCGCATCCGCGTGCAGGTTGACCTCCTGATGGGGGTGCTTGCCATAGTAATGGGTTGGTACGTCACCGGCGATCACCACCATCGGCGTACAGTCCAATGCAGCATTGGCGACTCCCGTGGCCGAGTTGACCAGCCCGGGGGACAGGTGGCTCAACACAACAGAAGCCTTGCCCTTTACCCGCGCATAAGCATCCGCTGCATGCGACGCAATCTGTTCGTGCCGGACATTAACAAATTCGATGGGACTTTCAGCCAATGCGGCAAGGACTGCAATATTGGTATGTCCACACAGGCCGAAAACATGCTTGACACCCCGTCGCTCCAGGAAATCGACGGTGTGTTCAGCCACCGTTTTGCCTTGTTTACTGGTTTTGTTCATCGCGATATTTCCTGTCCGTAAAATTCACCAAACAACTCCTGTTCAGACGGTCGGTCTTCCGGGATCGGATGGCTGACCCAGGTGTAATTCATCATGTGTTTGAGGGTGACATTCTCATTGGTAATGTTCCCGCCCCAAATGCCGCAGCCAAGACTTGATGTCATCGGCATGCCGTTGGTAAAGCTGCCGGCATTGGCCTTGGATTGGGGCTGACGGACCATCATCCGACTGACCGGCGCAACGCGTGCCAATGCATCGATATGATCGTCATTGTAGCTGTAGATCCCACACGAATGCCCTTTGCCGCCGACTGCGTATATTTGACGTACGGTATCAAGGGCATCGTCAAATGTATCAAAATGATAAAGCGCCATCAAGGTGGTCAGCTTCTCTTTTGAAAACGGATGTTCAGTCCCAATCTGTCCCTGGTTTTCCACCATGAGAAATTGGCTGGATTCAGGAATTGAAAAACCGGCTGCTGCCGCGAGTTGTTGCGGCTGGCAGGCGATCGTGTTGAAGGTACGGTTGCCATTTTCGTCCCACATGGCACTTTTGAGCAGCTGCTTTTGTTCATCATTACAAAGATAGCCGCCTTCAGCTTCCAGCGCTTTAATCATCGCGACGTAAATGGATCGCTGGATGATCACATTTCCGTCTGCTGAGCATCCCGAGCCGAAGTCACTGGTTTTGGAGATTCTTGTATTTGCTGCAGCTATGTCGATGTCAGCAGTCTCATCGATGACGATCGAAGAGTTGCCGGCGCCCACCCCGTAGGCAGGTTTACCGCTGGAGTAAGCTGCCTTGACCATTTGACTGCCGCCGGTTGCGAGTGTCAAGTCGCAGGCTTCCATCAAGTGTTTGGTCAGCGCGTTTGACGGTTTTTGAATCGTCTGAAACAGGTTCGCGGGTGCGCCGACTGCAACACAGGCGGTTCGCATCAGTTTAACCATCTCGCCAGTGGTTCGAGCAGTTCTCGGATGCGGTGAAAAAATCACCGCATTGCGCGCTTTAGCCGCATAGATACCCGTTACCGGTGGGGTCAGGGCAGGGTTGGTCATCGGTATCAGTGAGGCGATGACACCTGCCGGTTTTGCGTACCGAACCAGTCCGCGCGCCGCATCTGTTTCGATGATGCCAGTTGAACGCTGCCGCAATGCGTCGCGCAGTACCCCGTGTATCTTGAAGCGTTTGGCTGGTCTTCCTGCGCGGTCGCCGATGCCGCTTTCATCCACCCCCATCTGCGCCAGACGAGTGAATGATTGTTCACTTCCCGTATACCAGCCGATGCACTGCGCCAGTCGGTCAAGTTCCTGTTGACTCCAGTGTTCGATTTGGGCCATTGCTGCGCGGGCGCGATTGATCAATTGCGTTGCGAGCTGGCGTTCGTCATCTGTCAGTTTTCGGACCATCCGGTCACCTCAAAAAAGTTGGCTCGTTGATTCAGGCAGTTATTTGGATGCTTGCGCGGCGCTTTGAACGGGCGCAGCCGAGGGCCTGCTTAGCGTGATTCAAGCAGCGTCGGGCGTGCTCTTCGTAGCCGAGTTCAGCCACCCTGCTCTGGTTTGGTAGTTCAATGGAATAGTTCATGGGCGGACAGCGCTCAATAATGCCGGCAAAGTCAATCCAGCCCTCACCCGGATAAAGGCGTGCGTCACGTGCCAGCTGAATCATTCCCTCCCGGGTATCTGCGATGCCAGGCAGACAATCGGAGATCTGCAGCGAATGCAGCCACTCCGGTGGCACATGCAGCAGTTCGCCAATGTCGATTCGGCTCAAGTGCAGATACAGTGTGTCAACCAGAATGCCGCCGTTTGGGCGATTCGCAGCGCGTACGATATCAAGGACGTCATCCAGTGTCCTCAGACGCGAGAACGATGGGAACTCCAGATCAACAGTCAGACCGAATGGGGCTGCCAGGTCACAGCATTCAGCGTATATGTCGAGCAGGAAATCGCGGTCATCCCGCCGTTTTGTCCAGGCTGACATAATCATATGATCTGCACCAAGTTCAGCTCCGAGTTCCAAGGCAACTTCAAACTCCTGTGGGTCACAGTCCTCGGTAATGCGTGCAACCTCAATCTCCAGCACTCGAATGTCCGTGGTTGCCAGCGCAGTCTTCAGGGCGCGTATCTGTGCATTGTTCAGCGGTGAAGGCCTGAACTCCCCAGGTACGTTCATCGTGATAAATCGCGGACTGATTGCATCATATCCAGCGCGGGCCGCAATGTACACCAGCTCTGCAGGTGTGCAGTTGATCAGGGTAAGATGAGCCAACGAATAAAGCGGTTTATGCGTATCAACTTGTCGAATGCCAGACATCCAGATCACTCATTAATATATGGTAATAATATTAATATATGATGATAGATAATATATCATATAAAAAGCAGTGTAACCATTTTGTTTGAACCTGCGGCCGTGCTTTGTACAGCCACGAGGGCCAAAATTCCTGAGAATTCGACTTGCGCAGCGCTGATTCGATTAACGGGGTTTGCGCATCGACAGCCGACAGGTCAGGCGCGCTCTTTTGAAATGACGCCATTCGGAACAAGGCCGCGGCTTTAGCGAGCCGGGCAGCAGGTCAAGAGGGTCTGTGAGTTGGTTTGGTCAGTTGGTTTGCGCGGTACGAGTATCGCGTTCGACTACGCAGTTTTGGCTCTGTCCGGATGGGTCTGACAATGTTGTCGCCGCGTCACCATCGACGCGCAGCCACACAAGGCGTCAGGGAATGTATGTGAATGGCGCGGTTGGTTGGCTATCAGCACCGATTCAGTGAGCAAGGCAATTACTCAAGAACTTCCAGTGTGTGTTCAAGTCCGACCTGAATATGCAAGCGTAAAGATTCCGCTGCCAGATCAACATCCCGCTCGAGCGCAGCGTTCACAATATCGCGGTGTTCATCAATTGCGTCTTCGCCACGATAGGTCAGCACGAGCATTTGATATCTCAGGTATTTGTCGTAGAGAACTGAGTGCAGGGACAGAAGATTCCGTGAACCGCATGCCTCGATCAGCGCGAGATGGAATTCCCAGTCGTAGCGTTTCCAGTCTTCTTTCAGGCTCTCGTCGCCCGCGTGCAGTTTGTTCTCGATCAGATTGAGCTTGTGATACGCTGAGACCACATTGCCTTCCCAGTCGGTATTGCCCTTTTCGACAGACAGGCGCAGCGCGTGGCATTCAAGCAGTATACGAAGATTTGCAATTTCGATTAAATCGTTCCGGGATGTGGGGGTAACAAAGAATCCGCGCTGGTCTTGCGCATCAACAAACCCTTCACTCGCCAGGCGGTTGAGTGTCTCGCGCAACGTTGATACGCTTGCACCATAACGCTCGCGTAACTTGTCCAGCTTCAGACGGGAAGCGGGAGCGAGCTCACCAAAAATGATGTCTCGCTTAATTCGCTGATACGTTGCGGAACCGACCACATTTAACGACTGGCTCATATTGAGGATGCACTCCGTCCTATATTTTTTAGTTTGTCACAAGGTACATTAAGTATATGGCATTCGATTCGATGCCTTAGCCAACAGATGTCAACAGGAAGTAGAATCGAATATGATGTCATAATAATATGGTATTTATTAAAATATATGATAATATTTTGAGTGTCAACGACAGCCTATTCATGATTGGATTTGCCTTTCGAAAAATAAACAGGCGATAGATTTCGCAGACAGTTGCAGCGCGCGGCAAAAACAAGACAGGTTCAACCAGGGCGTCATGCCACTGCCATCCAAAAATGGAAACACGAACCCGCTGAGAGAATTTTGGGCCTGCTGCCAGATGCCGTTCATTGCGACAGGAAAGCAAATTGTATGAACGCAAGCACCGCATTTTACTGTGGGCGCGTGTTCAGATGGGACTCGCGATCTGCCTGAGAACTCACAGGATTGAGATGACGGAGCGGCTGGAATGTTGTGGATTACTGAAATTCAAACTTGATTGAGCACACAAATTTCAGACCAAAAGGAGTCGTGAAATGAACGTGGATACAAACTGCATTCCAGCTGAACGTCTGGCGTAATGGACAAGATCGCCATCGCAGTAATTGGATTCGGTCTGATCGGTCAACGGCATGCAGAGGTTATCCGCAACCTGGCGCATTTGTCAATCGCCGCAATTGTAGAACCCAACGAAGTGCGCCGTGCACATGCGACTGAGCTGGGTGTGCCAGTGTATTCAACACTGGCGCAGATGTTTTCCCAAATCATGCCAGACGGTGTGGTGCTTGCAACCCCAACACCACTTCATGTTGAACAAGGTCTTGTCTGCGTGGCCAATCACTGTCCTGTTCTGATCGAAAAACCAATTGCTGTAACCGCCTTGCATGCGCGTACATTGACTGCTGCAGCCGAGGCAGCCAACGTACCGATTCTTGTCGGACATCATCGCCGGCACAGTGGCAAGATACAGGCCGCAAAAGAAGCGTTGGTCAGCGGTGCAATCGGTGATGTCCGTGCGGTGCAGGCGAGCTGCTGGCTGTACAAGCCGAATCACTACTTCCAGGTTGCCCCCTGGCGGACGCGTAAAGGCGCCGGTCCAATTTCAGTCAACCTGGTACATGATGTCGATTTGTTGCGCCACTTGTGTGGCGAGGTGAGTACTGTTCAGGCAGTTTCTGTACCCGCAGTGCGGGGCTATGAAAATGAGGACCTTGCAACCGCGATTCTTACGTTTCAATCCGGGGCAGTTGCGACCATTTCAGTGTCAGACAGTATTGTGGCACCATGGAGTTGGGAGTTGACAGCACACGAAAACCCGGTATATCCGGCTACCAACCAAAGTTGTTATCTGTTAGGCGGTTCAACCGGGGGGCTGTCTTTGCCCGATATGCGACTGTGGCGCTATATTGCCGAACCTGATTGGTGGACACCCATACATGCGCACAACATGTCCTATTGTAAACAAGACCCCCTGATCGCACAGATGGAGCACTTTGCGAAAGTTATCAAAGGATTGGAATCGCCTTTGGTATCGGGTGTCGAAGGCATGCGATCACTGCAGGTCGTCGAAGCTGTTGCAGTGTCTGCCGATCAAGGGACAGCCGTTGAGTTGAATTTTCCATCGAATACAGACCTGTGCAGTCCTTCAGCGAGTGGCACAGAAAAATATCGGCAATAATGAATAATATCGGTTATTATATTTAATATATGCTATATTTAATTTCTGTCTGGACTTTACAGCTCTCCAAAATCTTGTTTATGTCAAAGGAGGAAATTATGAATATGAAACTTACTTGTCGCCGCGCGATTGTCTCACTGGCAGCACTGAGCCTCATGGCTGGAATTGCGACCAGTTCATTTGCGGACGACAAAATTACACTACGATTGGCAACGTCTGGTTCGGAAACCGATCAGCGATCGGTCGCAATGGCTGAGGTGTTTGCGCCAATGGTCGCGAGTTTTGCCGAATACCAGCCGGGTTATAACGGTACTTTGTTCGCCCAGGGGACCGAACTTGAGGCTATCAGTCGCGGCAATCTGGAAATGTCAATTGCTTCAGCCCAGGAGTTGGCCCAGTTTTTCCCTGAGTTTTCAATCTTTGCGACCGGCTACGTTCATCAGGATGCAGCACACCAGGTCCGGGTCTTTAATCATCCGCTGATGGATCCTTTCAAACAGACAGTTGAAGATGCATTGGGTGTCAAACTGCTATCGGTCATGTACCTTGGACGTCGCCAGGTAAACCTGCGCCAATCCAAAGATGAACTGACTGTTACCACCCCGGCCGATCTTCAAGGCGTGAATCTTAGGATGCCGGGCACTGACGCGTGGCAGTTTTTGGGTAAGGCGCTCGGCGCCTCGCCAACGCCAATGGCTTTCACGGAGGTCTATACGGCGCTTTCCACCGGCGCGGTTGATGGACAGGATAATCCGCTGCCGACGGTAGTGGATGCAAAGTTCTATGAGGTCACAAAGCAGATCATATTGACATCGCATCTGGTCGATCTGAACTACATTGCGTTTTCGAAAGCGCTCTGGGATGAGATGACGCCGGAACAGCAGTTGACCGTTCAGCGGGCCGCTGATGCTGCTGCTGCCGTGGGCCGGCTGCGCCAACTTGAGAAAGAAGCATCACTATCTGCTTTCCTCCAGTCTCAGGGTGTAGAAATATATGAGCCCGATCTGGCGGCCTTTCGAGAGCGTGTTCAGGGACAGTACATTGGCAGCGAATTTGCCGCCGATTGGCCAGAAGGCGTACTGGAGCAGATTAATGCGCTTGGTAATTGATTTGTCCTGATTGAGCAGAATCAACGCCGCAAAGAGAAATTCTCAAGTTGCATCTATCGAGATGAAACCAGATGAAACGGATTGTGAACTATTTCTCGAACGGTGTTGAATTCATCGCCGCCAGCATGTTGGCGGCGATGTTCATGACTTTTCTGCTGCAGATATTCTCCCGCTACGTATTGCAAACTCCGTTTGGCTGGACGCTCGAATTCTGCCTGATCCTGTGGGTTTGGATCGTCTTTTTCGGGTGTGCCTTCCTCACGCGGGAAAAGGATCACGTTACATTTGACATCTTTTATCTGGCGGCTCCGCGACGCGTGCGCCAGGCGATGGCATTGATTGCGTGTGCCACCATCGTCATCGGTATGGCCTGGGCGCTACCGGCGACCTGGGACTATATCGATTGGATGAAAATTCGCAAGACCACGACAGTGAAAAATCCGTTCACTGGTGCCAAAATTCCAATCCGCACGATCTTTTCGATCTATGCCATATTCATGGTTGCGGTGATCTTGCGTTAAAGTTGGAGATTTATTGACGTCATCCGCAACGGCCCGCCCGATGAGGATCACGAACTTCCGGGGCACGATCCCGAGCCACCTCATTTGCGGCACGGAGACGACGCGACATGAGTCTTGAGCTGTTAGTTTGCCTGATTACCCTGTTTGGTCTGGCCGGAATCGGCGCGCCAATCGGTTATTCAATCATGATTGCAGCGGTTGCCTATCTTGGTCTGGCCGGACTGGATATGGCGCTGGCAGGTGAAAAAATCTTGCAGGGACTGTACAAGAGCTTCGTTCTGCTGGCGGTGCCTTTGTTTATCACTGCCGCGAACATTATGAATGCAGGGACCATTTCGGATCGTTTGTTAAATTTCTGCATCGCAGCGGTTGGGCGATTTCGGGGTGGACTCGGTCATGTGAATGTGATGGCCTCACTGATATTCTCCGGCATGTCCGGGTCCGCGGTAGCCGATGCGGCTGGCATCGGCAAAATAATCATCGAAATGATGTCCAAGGATGGGCGTTACAGTCGTGGTTACGCGGCCGCAATTACTGCCGCAACGGCAACGATTGGGCCCATTATCCCGCCGTCTATTCCGATGGTTCTGTATGCTTTGGTTTCCAATGCCTCAATTGGTGCGTTATTTCTTGCCGGGATTGTTCCCGGGCTCGTGATGGGAGTCGTGCTGATGGCAATGAATGCGTGGATTTCATCTCGTCGCGGCTTCGCCATGGAAGAGCCGGTGCCGCTGCGCCAGCTGCCCAAAGTCACCTTGAACGCGTTTCCGGCTCTGCTGATGCCGGTGATCCTGCTGTACGGCATCTATGGCGGGGTTACAACACCGACCGAAGCCGCTGGGGTTGCCGCGTTTTATGCACTGATATTGGCTGCCGTGTTTTACCGCGCACTGTCAATCAAGTCACTTTATCGGATATTTGTCGAAAGCGCACGCTCCTCGGCCGCAGTTGGTGTGGTCATTGGTGGCGCGCTGATTTTGAACTTCATCATTATTTCTGAAAATATTCCCGGCATCATGTCCGAAACGCTGACAGATCTGGATGTGCATCCGCTGGTCTTTCTGTTCGCGGTCAACCTGCTGGTGTTGTTCCTGGGGTGCGTACTGGATGCGACAACCATCATTTTGGTGATTGTGCCACTTTTTATACCAACCTGTGAAGCACTCGGTATTGATCTTGTGCATTTCGGTGTGCTGGTTGTTGTCAATTCAATGATCGGACTGATTACCCCGCCTTACGGCATATTGCTGTTCGTCATCAATGCTGTAACAGGAATTCCCCTTAAAGAGATCATTCGCGAAGTATGGGCTTTTCTCGGGATCCTGATCGCCGCACTCATTTTTATGATCCTTGTTCCCGATGTAATTCTCTGGCTGCCGCGTGTGTTCGGGTACCAGGGATAAGATGCACCTGTCGAGCGCTACAGTCCCAGGTTCTGACAGCCTTTTTGACTCACTGGAATCAATCGCCGCGGCCGGTTTTACCGGTATTGAGCTCAATGAATCTGATTTGATCAGATTTGACGGCGCACCTGAGGAGGTCAGCCGTCGCGCTGCGGCGCTCGGCCTGACTGTTGAGACTTTTCAATACTTGCACGATTTTGATGATCTGTCAGCATCAGGTCGAAACAAAGTGTTCAAGCGATTGGAGCGCCAACTTGACCTGTTGCAGGCTATTGGTGCCAAGACACTGCTGGTGGCGGTATCTGCCCATGCAAAGCAGGCCGGACGTGGTCCCGCATTGATTGACGACTTAGCCGAGTTGACCGCACGGGTTGACAGTCGAAACGCGCGCGCCGCGCTGATCGCATTGCCATGGACGCGGCCAATACAAACGGAAACTCAGGCACTGGCACTGGTTGAGGCAATCAATCATCGCGCCCTTGGTCTGGCGCTGAATTCATGTGATTGCCTTTCCGGCGGTGCCCAGCCGTCCCGGTTGCGCAGCATTCCAGGAGCAAGACTGTTTCATGTGCAGGTGTCCGATGGACCGATGGGTGATGGTGGCGTTACCCAGCCAAACAGCCGCTTCGGTGTACTGCCGGGTCAGGGTGAGCTCCCGTTGGTGAACTTTGTGCGGATACTCGCACGCCTGGGATATCCCGGCCCTTGGTCATTGGCCTATGCCAGCGACAGGCGCTCGGATCACCAAAACATGTTAACAGCAGACGGTTTTCGTGCACTGGTGGCTTTGCTGGACGAGGCTGCCCGAGTTGAGCCTGCACTGTCGACACCGATGCCGGATTTGCCTGCACGCGTCTATCCGACCGGCTTTGAGTTTATTGAGTTTGCAGTGGATGAGGAATCTCATTCGATGCTGACAGAAATCTTGCGAACACTGTGTTTTCGAAAGGAGCGCCAGCATGTGTCTAAATCAGTGCAGCTGTGGCGCCAGGGCGCAATCAATGTCGTGGTCAACTCCGAAACAAAAGGCTTTGCAGCCGAGTCCTTTGCCAGGCATGGTCCATCGGTTTGTGACATGGCCCTGCGTGTCAGGGATGCCAGTCAAACTGTTAAGCGTGCGACGCAACTGGGGACGCAGGAGTTTTTTCAGCCCGTGGCAGCCGGTGAACTTGAAATTCCCGCGATACGTGGTGTCGGTGGCAGCGTTGTCCATTTTATTGATGAGAAATCTGACTTGCACAGACTTTGGGATGTTGAGTTTGATGCGGTGCCCAAAACACAAGCGGTACCGCCTGCCGGTCTTCGACGAATTGATCATGTTGCCCAGACAATGCCTTACCAGGAGATGCAAAGCTGGCTGACATACTACACGACAACATTCGAGATGGAGAAAACTTCGATTGTTGATGTCGATGATCCCTGCGGCGTAGTGCTTTCCCAAGCCATCGCCAGTCCCGAAGGCGAGGTTAGGCTGAATCTCAACGGAGTCGAGGAATACGATACGTTTGCCGGTACATTTCTCGTTGAGCAATTCGATGCCGGTGTTCAGCACATTGCATTTTTGAGTGATGATATTTTCGAGACCTCTGCGCATCTGAAGCGTTCCGGGATGGCGCGCCTTAAGATTCCAGATGACTATTATGTTGAGCTTAAGGATCGTTGGCAGTTGAACACTGAAATCGTTGAGCAACTGCGGGCAGATCACATCCTCTATGACCGGGATGGTGATGGGGAGTATTTCCAAATCTTCAGCGTCCCTTTTTTTCGGGGATTCTTTTTCGAAGTGGTTGAGCGGCGGGGCGGTTACCAGGGCTATGGCGCGCGTAATGCGCCGATTCGCCTGGCGGCCCAGCTGCGCAATATGCAAGACAGCCGGGTTTGATGCAACAGCACACAGACGACGTCCGCAGGTGGTGGCGCACCTCAATTATCGACATGGCACCGGGGAGTATTGTGTTTCGGGGACATCCGGTTGAAAAGTTGATCGGTAATGTCTCATTTGCGCAAATGATTTGGTTGCTGGTCCGCGGCGAGCTGCCAACAGCCGGGCAGGCAGCATTGCTGGAATGCGCCCTGGTAGCCGGTGTCGATCACGGGCCACAGGCTCCTTCCATCGCTGCTGCGCGCATGGCTGCAACCTGTGGTGTGGGTCTGAACAACGTGATGGCGACCGGGGTCAACATGCTGGGAGATATTCACGGTGGTGCAGGCGAGCAATGCGCCCGATTGTATTTTGGAATTGCTGAACGTCTGGATGGTGGCGATCAATTTAGCAGTGCCATTCGGGATGGCATTGCTGCCTGGCAGAAAACCAATGGCCGGTTCGTTGCGGGCTTCGGGCATCGGTTTCACAAACCGGTTGACCCGCGGGCGCCGCGTCTTATGGAATTGGTGCGCGAAGCGACACGCGCTGGAACAGTCTCTGGCCGGTTCGCTGATATTGGCCAAGCAGTTCAAGCTGAAATCAGTCGTCAGTGCAGCTCCCCGATTGCAATGAATATTGATGGCGCAACGGCTGTTATTTTTTGCGAACTTGGCTTTGCACCACAGCTTTCGCGCGGGCTTTTTTGTTTGTCACGTTCAGTTGGTGTACTCGCCCATGGTTGGGAACAGATTCAGCAGGGCGGCCGGAACAAGGGGCCGATGCCGCCGGCATTTCTGCCGCACTACGAAGCAAAAGATAACCATGAGTAGCACGTTCCAGCCCCTGCGGGTTGGTTTAATCGGTACCGGTCAGATTAGTGACATCTACTTACAAACTTGTGCAAAATATGATGAAGTTCAAATTGTTGCCTGTGGCAGTCTTGATCAGGATCAAAGTCGTGCCAAGGCTGCTCAGCACAATATCAAGAAGGTTTGTACCCCGGAAGAGATTATCGCTGATCGCGAGATTGATGCAATTTTAAACCTGACGGTTCCAACTGCCCATGCACAAGTGAGCTTGGCGGCACTGGAGGCCGGCAAGCACGTGTATTCTGAAAAACCGCTTGCTTCGAGTGTTGATGACGGTCTGAAAATTCTAACCGCGAGCATCGAAAATGGACTGACTGTTGGCGTTGCGCCAGATACCTTTTTAGGTGGACGCTGGCAGACGGTGCGTAAATTGCTGGATGACGGGATCATAGGTCGGCCAACCGGTGTGAATGTTTTTGCCGGAACGCATGGTACCGAACGACATCATCCCAATCCTGACTTTTATTATCAGTCAGGCGGCGGCCCGATTCTTGATCTGGGCCCTTACTATCTTACAACGATGGTTTTTTTATTGGGCCCAATTACGCGCGTTGCTGGTCTGGCCAATCGAGCTTTCGAGCGGCGCATGATTGAATGCGGTCCTCGCTATGGCACCAAGCTGGAAGTTGAGGTCGACACCCATGTTCATGGTATGCTGGAGTTTGCAAGTGGCGTAGTCGGATCGATGACCATGAGTTTTGATGTCTGGGACAGCGAAACACCACGCCTGGAGATTTACGGTGAACAAGGCACGATTTGCATTCCGGACCCGGACCCGGTCCATGGATCGAACATTTTTCAGGGTGATGTTTGGTACAGAACACGAGAAACTTCGCGCTGGACGCACCAGCCGCGCCCGGCCGGGCGAGAGCAGTGGCAGGTGGCGGATAATGGCTATGGATTAAATGAAGACAGCCGCGGCATCGGTTTGGTTGAAATGGCCTGGGCAATTCGTGACAATCGCTTGCCGAGAACATCCGGCAAACTGGCCTTTCATGTGTTGGAAGTCATGTTGGCTATACTGAGGAGCTCACAAGAGCGGCAGTTTATCGCCATTACCAGTAGACCGCCGATACCGGAAATTCTACCGCAACCCAACTCAAAGCGCCTCTTTTCGGTGTAAAGCTATGCCCGTCAAGACCCTCGACTTTGCAGAACCCTTTTTTACCGTTCGCATCATCAGTTGTCGTTCGCGATACAGAATTTCGGGTAAATCAATCCTGCTGAATCTTGCTGCTGAAACGGTTAGAATTCGAAACCAGCAACTTGGTGAGCTTCAATCAGCCATTGTGAAATGTACACCGGTAGACAACGTGGTACACGCAGTTGTCGTTGAACGCTTCGCGGATTACGATGATGAGCACGAACTCATGGCGCGCATTCGCACAAACTGGCCATCTGCTTTCGAGGTTCGAGGCGAGGAGCGATTACGCGGTATTGAGCACTACATGTCACCGAAAGTTTGGGTCGGGCAGTTTGGCTTCACCATGTATCACTGTGCAACGGTGCCGGTAACCCTGGGACTGCATCGCGAGCACAGTTTCTGTCCGGTGCCCGGTTTTCGCGAGGTACACACACAAATCGTAGGATTCGGCAAGATGCAGCAATGCCGTGAACGTGATATCGAAACCCTATATCTTGAGGAACCGATGGCACCGGGGACAACCCATCGCCCGATGTACAATGCTGAAGGTCGTTATCCGTGGCACCAGTTCGAAACGATTACACCGTCTGTCTTTATGGCAGTGGAGATGCTGCCAGATGGTGTCGCGCCGCCCGCCTTGTGACCGAAAATGGTGATGTGTTCCATAATCTTTACATAACGGAGAAAAAGTTTTGCTGTTGCCAAATTCAATCGATTATGAGGGCCCGTTTCCGCGATTATCCCGCAGATTGCGTCTGGGAGTCGTCGGCGGCGGTCGGATAGCAGGTTTGCAGGCCAGCGCTGCGCGCTTGACGGACAGATGGGAGATCGTTGCTGGAGCATTTTCTTCTGATCCGGTTCGCGCCAAGGCAGCCAGTACCGACTGGTCGTTGCCGCATGCGCGCTGTTACACTTCGTTTGAACAGATGGCTGAACTTGAAGTGAAGCGCGATGATGGGGTTGATGCCGTGATGATTACGACACCGAATCACTTGCATTATGCGGTGGCTCGGGCGTTTCTGGAAGCCGGAATCGATGTACTGTGTGACAAGCCATTAACCAATGAAGTTAAAGAGGCTGAAGATCTGGTCGAGGTGACTGAACATACCGGCTGTGTATTTGGCGTTTCGTATGTGATGTCCTGCTTCCCAATGATTCGGCAAGCCCGCGAATATGTTGACAACAGTGGAATTGGTCGCATTAACCAGATTCATGTGGAGTTTATGCAGGACTGGATGACACCAGAAGACATCGCCGATGCTGCGCATGTGAAATGGCGGTTGGACCCCTCAAAATCGGGTAAAACCAGTTGTGTCGGTGATATCGGTACCCACGCAGCTCATCTGGCACAATTTGTCTGCGGGTTGAAAATGACCCATCTACGCGCTGAGTTTCATGTTTGTGGCAGTCCAAAGCCGCTGGAAGACTCAGTGTTTATGATGACGCGCTACGAGGGTGATATTCCGGGTACACTGATGGCCACCCGCCTCGCCCCGGGCAATCGCGGCGGTTTGCGCCTGCGTGTTTTTGGTTCCCAAGGGGGTATGGAATGGGATTTGGAGGACTGCGAGCGGTTGAAATTGAATCAGTTCGGACAATCTGATCGAATTGTCAGCCGTGGTCACGGTCACGGCGTCAGCCCACGAGTTGAGCGCTCGGTCCGCACCGCGCGTGGTTTTCCCGAAGGCATTATCGAGGCTTGGGGAAATCTTTATACCGAATTTGCCATGGCGGTAGCGGCCCGGCGAGACGATAAATTGGTACCCGATCACTGGCTTGATCTGCCACGTGTCAACGATGGAATGGAAGGTGTACGATTTATCGAAGCATCGGTGAGGTCTAATCAAGGTAAAGGCGCATGGGTTGCTATCTGAGTTTGAGCAGGCACCGAATTCAGTGGCTGGACCAGGTGCGTTCGTTCCGTTGTGTCAATGCTTGAGATTGACATCAGTCCATGCGATGATATTAACTGGACGGTAATCACATCAACCTAGGGCTCACTCCGTTTGGTGCCGAATTCGAGACGTGCCAAAGCTCTCGGCACCTCGGAATTAAGTTCATTGGATTTTACCATTGGACTGGGGGTGGACTGACGCCGCCGGCGGTTCACCTGCTGCAGAACACTGTTGCGCATCAATCTGTACATGCGCCACCGACATGCCGTCTGGCAAGACCTGTTCACAATGTTGGATGAATGCTCGCCTGCAATGATGAACAGTACCAGCAAAGACCACTTGGGACATCCAAAGTTACGACCAACTCAAGCGTGACCGGTTCATAACAAAATCCGTAAGGTTGCCCCAAAACCTTCATAAATTGAGTAACAATCAGTTCTATAATCGCCCCAATTGTCTCCGATCGATGTGAGACTTTATTCGGGTTGTTCACCCGAGGAACAATAAAAATAGGTGTATTTCGACTTAGAGCACGCACATTAATTCCTCATATCAACGCTTTAAATCGTTGTAATAGCGAATGTGCTGCCCCAGTCACACACCAGAAAATTTAAACAAGGAGGTAGCCTATGAAGGTTAACATCGTAATGGTGGTTTCAATGGCACTTTGTGCAGCCATTGGACTTTGGGGTGTCATTGAGCCGGATCAGATGACGAACGCGGCCCAGGCACTCGTTAATTATTCTCTGACCGCGCTGGACTGGTTTTACTTACTGTTGTGCACGTTCTTCGTTGTCTTCATGGTCGTCGTCGGATTTTCAAAATATGGCGATATCAAGCTAGGCGGCGATGATGAAGTCCCCGAGTTCAGCACCGCGTCGTGGGTTGCGATGCTGTTCGCAGCCGGGATGGGTTCTGGCTTACTATTCTGGGGTGTCGCGGAACCGATCTATCACTTCGTATCACCCCCCGGCATGGCAGGTGAAACTCCGGAAGCGGCAAGACAGGCGTTCGTCATTACGAATTTCCATTGGGGGTTTCATGCCTGGGCGATTTACGGGTGCTGTGCCCTGGTGATTGCCTACGCGACTTTCCGACTGCGTCTGCCGTCAATGATTTCAACACCGATTTTGGTTGGATTCAAGAACATCTTGGGACCCCGATCGCTAAAAAGTGTTGGCTCAGCAGCCGACATACTTGCAGTAATCGCAGTCATTTTTGGTCTGGCCGGCTCCCTGGCAATGGGAACTTTAATGGTCCGTTCGGGTATGGGCTCGGTATTTGGCACCGATAACACGTCAGATACCATCAGCTTTACCATTCTCGCCGTCCTGACTGTAAGTTTTCTGTTGTCGGCATCTACCGGTGTGGATAAGGGCATCAAGATTCTCAGCAACATCAATATGCTGGTGGCAATCCTTATATTGCTGGTCGTATTATTCGGCGGCCCCACTGCTTATTTATTTCAGGTGTTCGTCAATTCAATCGGAGACTACCTGATCCAGTTCATTCCCCTGTCATTTAAGATCTACAGTTTTCAGCCGCCAGCTTCGTGGAACTGGTTTCATGGCTGGACCCTGACGTACCTGATCTGGTGGCTTGCCTGGGGACCATTCGTTGGGATATTCATTGCCCGGATCAGCCGGGGTCGAACGATACGACAATTCGTCATCTTTGTCGTTGGCGTACCTACAATCGTATCGATGCTCTGGTTTGCGGCGTTTGGTGGTGCCACCATTCACATCGAACTTTTCGGTGGCGGCGGCTTGGCGGAAAAGGTTTTCGCCGATGTTTCCTCAGCACTGTTCGCATTTTTTGAATACTTCCCCGCAACTGCGCTGCTGAACTTCCTGTCTGTGTGCCTGATCTTCATTTTTCTGGTAACCAGTGCAGATTCCGGTACTTTCGTGATCAGTATGATGACGAGCAATGGCGACCTGAATCCGGCGGTGAAAGTGAAGTTAACCTGGGGGCTGATTATCGCAGCCATCACTGCCGGCACGCTCGCGACAGGCAGCGTTTCGGTGGCCAAGGCAATGGCGATTACCGGTGCGATTCCGTTCACAGTCATTATTATTCTCCAATTGGCAGGGTTTGTACGCCTGATACGGGAGGATCCCAAGATTAAACAAAAACGCACGGTTGTGCACCAGGTGGATGATGCACCGGGCGGCGAGCAACCTGCTGGCCAGGGAGGTGCGTCATGAGAAGCAGAATCATCGCAATCCTGACTGCTGTACTGGTCGGCATATTTTTGGTTGGCTGCGCCGATCAGAAATCACCGCTACGAATTGGTTCCAAACCATTTACGGAAAGTGAGATACTTGCCGAGATGGTTGCACAGCTTGCTGAAAATTCTGGCATACCGGTTGAACGCAAGCTTGGCTACGGTTACACCAATGAGATACTGGAAGCAACCAAACAAGGCGTTATTGACATCTATCCGGAATACAACGGTACGGCACTGATATTTTTAGGTCAGGCCCCAACCAGTGACGGAGAACAATCAACGGCGATTGTGAACAAACTGTTCAATCCGCTTGGGATTCAGATGTCAGGTAAATTTGGCTTTTCCAATGACTATGCCATTACGGTAACCAGTGAGTGGGCGAACGAACACGCGTTGCAGACCATCAGTGATTTGGTCGACCTTGGGGAGCCGCTCAATTTTGCTGTTGATAGTGACTTCACCAATCGGCCCGCCGATGGCTTACCGCACCTGTTGCGACGGTATGGCATGGAGGCCAACTCTACGTTGGCCTTTGATCTTGAAAACGAAGGTAAGGACAAAATCATATCAGCCTTGTTAGACGGCTCTGCCAATGTGGCCGAACTTTGGGATACGGACGGTCAGATTGCTGAATACAATCTGGTTGTTCTGGAAGACGATTTAAAGTTCTTCCCGGTCTATGATGCTGCACCACTGGTGCGATCAGCAGTGCTGGATACGCATCCGGAGCTTGCAGGTGTTCTTAATTCGCTCGCGGGGGCAATTACCGCCGGGGACATGCAACGGCTCAACAAATCGGTTGAACTCGACGCTCAAAGTGTCGTCAGTGTAGCCTCCGCTTTTCTCGCCGGCAAAGGATTGTTACCGGAAGGTGCCGCGCTTGCCAATGTGGAAACCTTGAACGTAGTGGGCGATCCTTCATTAGCACCAGGCAGTTCGACTGCCCGTGCGCTGCGCGCGATCCGTACCGGGTTTCCGGGTAGCGATATAAAGCTGGTTAATTCTCCGGATCCTACGGTTGAGCTGGCTGCCGCAGAAGCCCGCGTTGCAGTCATGGGTACGGAGAGCTTTTTCGAGTTAACCGAATCCGGACCGGTGTTGAAGGATCGAGCACAGGCATTTGCAGTGCTTGGACACAAGAGTGGACATCTTTTCGTCAACAGGTTTGGCGGTGCTATCAACAGCCTCGCCGACATGAGCAAGATTGCCACGCAACCGGAAGGAAGCGGCTCAGCAATCGTGCTTGAGATGATGCTGAATTCACTGCAGCGATCGGATGTTGAGGTGATTCATGAACAGGCGACTTTGGCCGAACAGCTTCAATCGATAGCAAATGGGAGCTACGATGGCGTATTCATCATGGCGGCCCAGGGTGATCGACAGATGCAGGCCGGTTTGCAAATCGCATCGGCCCGCTTGCTCGGGCTTGATGAGTGGTCTGAGGGTGGTCACGCGGCCCAATACAGTTTTATTCGGCCAGCCACAATTGCGGCCAATACCTATCTTGGACAGCCTGAGGCGATTCAAACCGTCAGTACGCAGCAAGTGCTCGCGGGCGCCGTTGAAACTCAGCAGGAAGCGGGTGAAGTCGGTCCTGGTACTGCGGGTGTTGGCAATGTTGCACCCATCAGTGCGTCAACCATTATGAAGATTCGCGAAGCATTGGGCAGTCAGGAAATAATTGATCCTGCAGTTCCTGTACACTCCGCGCTGGTTCCGACCATCGAGGTGGTTGACAAGTCCTTGCCGTTTAAACTCGATATTTCCATCATCAATATTTTGATGATTGTGTTCACCATCTGGGTGCTATACACTTGCTTTTTACCCAGTCCGCGAACATTTACCATGCCAGACGAAGATAAGTCTTGAGTGACAAACAGGAGCGTTTGACTATGACCAATTATTTAGTATCTATTGATTTGGCTGACAAGGAGTTTTCAGTAAATATCATCAAGACTGCGGTCCAGATGGCTACTGGAACTGATGATGCCAAAATCTACCTGATGTCAGTCGTCCCGGGCATTCCGGCAGGACTCGATGTGCGTTACGCCATCCGTGGCGAGATGCACGGTTCAGTCGACTATCCCCTGCAGGAATGGAAAGACGATGTGACCAATAAACTGGGTGAACTGTCAGCCGAGTATATACCTGAGTCGATGCGCGCCGGTACAGTCGTGCGCAATGGCACGGTCTATCGGGAAATCGTGGAAGCCGCCAAGGATCTGGACGCCCATCAAATCGTCATGGGCGCACATAGTCCGTCCCTTGCAGATTTCCTGTTGGGACCCAATTCAGCCCGGGTGGCTCGCCACGCAGGTTGTACGGTAACGGTAGTTCGCGAGTAACACGCGAGACATTTCAACAGCATTTGGGGATCGGGTAGTCAATACCCGATCCCCAAGTCTTTGGCAGTCCTGCAGAAATTTGGTAAGCCAGTCAGCATTTTGGTAAGGTGTGAGCACTGATAGATGTGGCTATCCAATCTAAAAAGTCATCTAAGGCTGTGGCCGTTCCACTCAGCGTAATCCATTATTTTGCCGTGTAAGAAGGCTTGTGATAATCTCGACCTGGAACGTTAATTCTCTCAGGGTTCGCCTGGAACATGTCGCGAACTGGGACAGTCAACAGGCACCAGACGTATTGTGTTTGCAGGAGACCAAGACTGTCGATGAGCAGTTTCCGGCAGACCCACTCGCGAAAATGGGATTCAGCACGTGCTACTTTGGGCAGAAGACCTATAACGGTGTGGCCATTTTGGCCCGCGGCAAGCTGGACGACATCGTACACGGCATTCCTGGTTTTGATGATCCGCAGCGCCGGGTTTTGACTGCGACCGTCAATGACATTCGCATCATCAACGTTTACGTGCCGAACGGCCAAGCAGTTGGCTCGGAAAAATATCAGTACAAGATGAACTGGCTTGACCACTTGAACGGGTTTGTTGAACAGGAGTTGTCCCGCTACAGTAAGCTGGTCATCGTAGGCGATTTCAACATCGCACCAGCTGATGCGGATGTCCATGATCCTGAGGTATGGCGAGACAAAATTCTTTGCAGTGAACCTGAGCGCGAGCAATTTCAGCGCCTCCTCGCTTTGGGGCTAAGCGATGCTTTTCGCCAGTTCGATCAGCCGGAACGGAGTTTTTCCTGGTGGGATTATCGAGCCGCCGGATTTCGCCGCGATCTGGGCCTGCGCATCGATCACATTCTGGTCAGCCGCTCGCTGCAATCTTTGTGTACCCGTTGCACAATCGATAAGGAGCCGCGTAAATGGGAACGTCCCTCGGATCATACACCCGTACTGGCGGCGTTTGAAGTCTGATCAACGCAGCAGCGCAATTTAAGTCCGACATCCCTCGGTAACGCGTTCAAGTCCAGCGAGGTCCTTGAACGTGCGACACCGCACCAAATGACAGGCACCGAACAGCTGGCGAACCGCGGTTCCCTGGTCGTAACCGTGCTCGATGATCAGCCACCCATCCGTTTTAAGCGACTTGCGAACGTCGGTCAAGATGCTGCGAATGGACTTAAGACCGTCATCGCCACCGCGTAAGGCCATAGCGGGTTCAAATGTCATGGCAGGATCCTTGAGGCAGGGATCCGAGTCTGCAATGTAGGGTGGATTGGCCACAATGAGGTCAAACTCTCGCGGCGGCAGCGCACGCGTCCAGTTGCCCTGAAAAAAATCAACATTGGTCAATCCCAGCATATCACGGTTTTGTTGTGCCACCTTGAGAGCATCGGGTGATAGATCCGTAGCGACGATTTGTGCGTTGTCTAACTCGGCTGCCAGGGCAAGTGCGATACAGCCACTGCCGGTGCCGAGGTCGGCAATCTGCGGCCGGCCAAGCGCGGCACTGTGAAAAAGCGCGCGCTCCACGACTAATTCGGTTTCCGGTCGCGGTACCAGAGTTGCTGCGTTCACCTTGACCTCAATCGACCAAAAACCCTTGGTTTGTGTGATGTAAGCGATGGGCTCACCGGCCAGGCGGCGTTCGAGCAGCGCGCTCAAACGTTGCTGATCCGGCGCAGCAAGTACGGTCGAATCCAGTACGTCCAACAGATTGCGACTGAGTGCCAGCGTTTCGCTGAGCAGAATATCCGCGTCCAGCGCGGCGGTTTCGGTCACCGCACTGAGCAGGCCACGCGCAGCGCGGCGTGCCTGACCAACGGTTATCGGCAGCTCACTCAAATGTACTCATATCGGCCATCAGTCCAGCCTGATATTCGGTGGTCAGCTGTTCAATGATGGGCTCAATATTGCCAGCAACCAGCTCATCAAGTTTGTACAGGGTGAGATTGATGCGATGATCGGTAATGCGGTTTTGTGGAAAGTTGTAAGTGCGAATACGCTCTGAGCGGTCACCGCTGCCGACCATGAGACGCCGCGCCTCGGTTTGCTGCTCGTGCTGTTTTTGAATTTCTGCCTGCAACAGGCGCGCTCGCAGCATTGCCATGGCCCGCGCTCGGTTCTGGTGTTGTGAGCGTTCATCTTGGCATTCCACCACGATGCCAGACGGCAGGTGGGTGATGCGTACCGCTGAATCTGTGCGATTGACGTGTTGGCCCCCGGCGCCGGATGCACGGTAGGTATCCACCCGCAGGTCTTGCGAGTCAATCGCAACATCATCGATTTTGTCGGCTTCAGGCAAGATGGCAACAGTACAGGCAGAGGTGTGGATTCGGCCTTGGGTTTCAGTCTTTGGGACCCGTTGAACGCGATGAGTGCCGGATTCAAATTTGAGCTTTGAATAGGCACCCTTGCCAATGACGCGTAAGATGATTTCCTTGTACCCGCCAAACTCGCCTTCGTGTTCGCTAACTGTTTCGCTGCTCCAGCCCTGGTTTTGCACGTACAGTTTGTACATACGCAGCAGGTCGCCTGCAAAAATTGCGGCTTCATCACCGCCGGTGCCGGCACGAATTTCAATGAAGATATTGCGATTGTCGTTTGGGTCGCGCGGCAGCAAGAGTCTTTGGATGTGCTCAAGCGTCGATTCCAGGTCTGTTGCAAGCGTGTGCATCTCTTCGGTCGCAATCGCCTGAATTTGTGGATCCGGGTCATCGAGTAGGGATTTAACCTCTACAAGCTCAGCTTCCAGTGTGCGGTACTTTTCATAATTCTGCACCACGTCCGCGATTTCAGACAGTTCGATTGAAAGGTCGCGAAACTGATTGGGTTGTTGAAAAACTTCCGGGTCTGACAGTTTCTGGTTGAGTGTCTCGCTCCTTGCGACGAGCACTTCAAGTTTTGCTCTGAGTGTGTCTTTCATGGATGGCATAATTGCTGATGGTTGCGCCGAATTACAGCAATCGATGTGATGATGTTTAATACCACCGACGGGGTTCAGTGAAATCAGTCTGACCGGCAACCCTTTCATTATAATGAAGCAAAGCAACCGACTGCCGGGCTGAACACACAATTCGTAAATACAATAGGGAAAACACTTCCGTGTAGTTCCGGTGCCGGAAAAATCAACCTTTGAAGGATTGCAGAACGCAATCGTCGCAATGACCCGTTGTGATTTGGCAGGACTGGCAAATTCGATAAGTATCCTTTTTTGATGACAAAATCAACTCGTAAAATTTGTATTCGTCCGCAATCTTGCCTGCTGGTCGCAGCATTAATATTCGCTACTGCGCAACTCACAGGCTGTGTTGCAACGCCCATCGAGTCGAGTGCTGACAGCGAGCTGACTGATGCTCCAGAGCAGACTGTTGCCATTCCGCCGGTCGATCTTTCGGCAGAGATTCTACATCAGCTGCTGACCGCTGAGCTGGCGTATTTTCGCAACGATGTCCTCACTTCGCTTGAAATTCTAGAGAAGCTTGCATTCGAGACGCGCGATCCAAGAATCGCTGAAACCGTTTCAATACGAGCCATTGGTCAACGCCAGTTTGATGTGGCTTCAAATACCTCTGACCTATGGGTGGAACTACGCCCGCAATCTGCATCAGCATGGTATGCCAACGCGGTATCCATGGTGGCAACAAAAAACTATGAACGCGCGGTGGAAGGCTTTCAGAAGACACTACAGCTCACGACAGAGTCAGAACAGGCGACCATTCAGAATATTGGCCGCACGCTGAGCAGTAACCTCGAGCCAACCGTCGCGTTTGAGCTTTTTGAACAAATCATCGCACAGTTGCCGGACAGCGCTCATGGCCGGCTGCAGTTGATTCAACTCGCAATAGATGCGCGACAGCCTGCGTCGTTCGTTGATGGTCTGGTTGCCGAAGGCTTGGCAGCACAACCGGATTCAGACAATTTCGCCGCGGTGTCGTTCACGCTCAAATTGGACCGCGGTCAAATCGATGCAGCACTGGATTTTGCCACCTCGTTCTTGAAGCGTCATGCCGATTCAAACAATTTGCGCCGCAACTACGCCCGCTATCTCGCGGATGAAGGGCTGTATCAGGAAGCGGTCAAGCAATATGACCTGCTCGGTGATGCAGAGTCGCTGTTTATGCAGGGCAATTTGCATGAACAGGCGAATTTCCCAGATTTATCGCGCGAAAAATATCTGGCGTTTCACGAGATTCAACCAGACAATCAACGTGTGTTGATTAATCTTGCAGAACTGGCTCTTGACCAGAAAAATTACGATGAGGCAAGTGTTTGGATCAGTCGGATCACCAACCGCAATCTCGCGTTTAGCCGGTATTTATTGACAGCAAAATACATTGCCGGTACGCGTAGTATCGACGAGGCTGTGACTTTGCTCGAAGATTATCCGACTGATGATACCCAGCAGCAGTTGCGGATCACTCTGGTTGTTGAGGGTCTTTACCGGGAAGCAGGCCAGTATGATCAGGCTTTATCCGTACTGGAGACTGCGCTGGCGCAATTTCCTGCGAATACGACCTTGTTAATCGCCAAGAGCTATACTGCCGCCGAACTTAAAAAGATTGATCAGGTTGAGGCGGCAGTGAATGAGGTATTGGCTCAACAGCCGGATAATGCATTGGCACTCAACGCCTTGGGATATACCTTGATCGATCAGACCGATCGCCTGGAAGAAGGCACCCGGTATATTGAACAAGCGCTTGAGATCAAACCAAATGACCCATACATACTGGACAGTATGGGGTGGGCGCATTTTAAATTGGGTAACTTGAAAGAAGCCGAACGATTGCTTGAAATTGCACTTTCGCGGCGGGACGACCCGGTGATGGCTGCGCACTTGGGGGAGGTTTACTGGGAGCAAGGCCGTATGCAAAAGGCGCGACAAATCTGGAATCGCGCGATCAAGAAGGCGCCCGACAGTGAAATTCTGATCGAGACCATAGAACGCCTGACCGGTCAATGATCATCATCCGGGTGGTTCTGGCCACTGTGATCATGCTCGGCGGGTGTGCGTCGCATCAGCAACTCAAACAATCATTCGATCCCGCGGTTCTCGACGCACACGTCAGTACCCTGACTTCAATCGACAGCTGGAAAATTCGAGGACGCCTTGGGGTTCGCACCGATAAGGGTGGCCAGATTGGACGTTTGGTATGGCTGCGGCAGGGTGCGGAACACCAGATTGATATATACGGCAGTTTGGGATCAGGCCATATTCGCATTACGGTTCAGCCAGGGGAAGCGGTGCTGGTGGATTCAGAGGGACAGGTTCTGACCGGAGCAACGACGCAAGCAGTGCTCAACCAGTATATCGGTTGGCACTTCCCGGTTGCTGAGTTGGAGAACTGGATTATTGGAACCATCTATCCCCACTCGCCAGCCGAACAGCAGTGGGACGAGGCGGGACGCATCATGTCAATCGAACAGACTGGTTGGCTTGTTTCACTTTCAAAATACGCTGAGTTTGACAGCCACCAATTACCGACACGTTTTCGTCTGGTTGCAACGGACGAATTGCGCGCAGCAATGGCTGCAAAACAGCCCGACCAGGCACAGCCCTCACAAATCAGGCTGATCATCAATAGTTGGACAGTGTTCTGATGACAATACAAAGACCGGCGTGAATTTGGTGTCCTGGTTAGCACCAGCCAAAATCAACCTCTTCCTGCATGTTGTCGGACGCTACGGGGATGGTTATCACGAGTTGCAGACAGTTTTTCAGTTACTCGATTGGTGTGATGAGCTTGAACTCAAGTGCACCAACGATGGCAGCATTTTTCGCGAGACGGCGTTGCCAGGGATTGCTGAACAAAGCGATATCACGATACGTACCGCGCGTCTTTTGAGGCAAAAATATCCGGGTTCCGAGGGCGTGGTAATCCACTGTCGCAAAAACTTACCGATCGGTGCGGGTCTGGGTGGGGGCAGTTCCGATGCCGCGACAACATTGCTGGCTTTGAATGAGCTGTGGGAATTGAGTTTGGATCGGCTGCAATTGGCTGAGATTGGGGCCTTGATTGGCGCCGATGTTCCGGTTTTCGTGCACGGTAAGAATGCCTGGGCGCAAGGGCGGGGTGAGGAGCTGTCAGAGATCTCAATCCCAGAGCAGCTCTATATTGTTGTTTTCCCTGCGTGCCAGGTCTCCACCAGACGGGTGTTTGAAGCCTTCCATGGAACGGCGTACCGCGAAAAACTCGCGCTCAGTTCGGTTGCCATGCTACCGCTCAGCAATGATCTCGAAGCGGTAACGTGTCGGCTTTACCCGCAGGTTCGTCTGGCGCTTGAGTGGTTACAAAATTGGGGTACACCACGTATGACGGGTTCTGGCAGCGCGGTTTTCATGCCCATTGAGAATCACCAGCTCGGCAGGAGCATACTGGCTGAGCTGCCAAGTGCCTGGACCGGGCGGGTCTGCGTTGGCCGCGGCAGTTAGTTTGCGCGGCGGCCCGTATCAATGGGCTTGTGATGAGCTGATTTGGCCGTTTGACCACAGCCGTTTAGTAATGACGAAATACGGCATGATCAGAAACATCGCCGAGAGTAACTTGACGGCATAGTCACCGAGCGACCAGGTAACCCAAGGCAAGCCGGTGCCAGCAAATGCGATGCTGTAAAAAATGATCGTGTCGACCGTCGAGGCGATACACGAGGAGATCAACGGGGCGTACCACCAGTTTCGATGTCGCAATCGGTCAAATATCCCAATGTTAGTCAGTTGCCCAATAATAAATGCACTGCCTGATGCCAGTGCGATGCGCGGAGATGCAAGCAAGAATGACAGCAGCACTGCGATCGCGAAGCCAACATAGGCGACAGTGCGTGCTCGTTGGACTCCCAGTCTTCGATTGACGAGATCGGTAATGAAAAAACTGATCGGGAAGCTGAAATGCCCCCAAGTCAACCAGTCATTGATCGGGTATCCGATCAAGATATTCGATGCGGTGATGACCGCAGCCATCGCCGCGATGCCCAGCATCAAGCCATGATGTGAATTTAGTGACCGCATAACCTCGCCGCGATAAGCGTATTCATTGTTACTACCGCATCTCGCCAGCAATCAGCTGCGGGTCCAGGCGCGTTGAAAACAAGTTGAGACGCCAGTCAAGATGGGGGCCGGTACTGCGTCCGGTTGAGCCAACCGTTGCGACCACGTCGTTTTTTTCTACATAGTCACCCACTTGAACCAGCAGCTTGTCTAAATGAAGAAACGTCGACGAAAGTCCGTGTCCATGGTCGATGATCATGGTCGCGCCTGAGAAGAACATGTCTGGATGCGCAACTGTGACCATACCAGAAGCCGGCGCGCGTACCGGGGTGCCAGTTGGGGCATAGATGTCAATGCCGTAGTGTGGCCGCCGGGGTTCACCATTCAAGACCCGCTGACTGCCGTAAACGCCGGTGATCGTTCCATGGACCGGCCAGTCGATCGGGCCCAAAAAATCGACCCTGTCAGCGTCAATGGCGCGGGCTTTGCGTACCATTGCGGTATCTTGTTGGATGCGCTTGAAGTCTTCGTCCGAAGGCGTCACCTGGTTCGGAGGCAGTCCGTCGATCCGCTGAATGTTGTATTGCCGGGCGGTAATTTCGATTGAGCTTTCAAACCGATTTCCATCGGGGTGCTGCACAACCAGTTGCCAAGTGAGTTTCGCATCACGGCCGAAACCGATCAGGAAGTTACCATCCCTGGAAACACGAATGGCGTTCCCATCCACAAACACCTTGGCACCTGGAACAGTCGAGCCGATCAGCAGCCCGCCTTGAGTGAAGTGTCCGTCCAGCACAGCACCGCGCGCAGCGGCATAGACCGGATTGCCAAGATGATGGAAGGCGCCAACCGCATATACCAGCAGGCAAAGTGCGACATAAGCTCTGTGAAATCGGAACATCATGATTCGAGCATCAGTGTTTTCAACTCTTCGGGGTCATTGGAGATGCGTCGATATCGTTCGGGCAACTCTGCGATGCTACGTAGCCGGTCGGGCGTGGGCACTTTGACCGTCAGTGCGCGTTCTATGGTTTCCGGAAACTTTGCAGGATGTGCAGTGGCAACGACAACCATCGGGGTGTTAAGCTGCGCTTCGCGGTGCTCAACTGCAGTCAGCGCGACCGCCGAATGGGGGTCGATGATTGTGCCACTCTTACTGTAGTGGCGAGCAATGGTCTCACAGGTTTGTGCATCGTTGACTCGACAGGCGCTGAAGTGTTTGCGTGATTGCAGCAATTTTTCATGATCCACGCTGAATGTGCCGTGGTGTTTCAGATCTTGCATCAGCCCCGCGACTTGCGTCCCGTCCCGGTCAAAGAGTTCAAACAGAAAGCGTTCAAAATTACTGGAAACTTCAATATCCATACTGGGTGTGACGGTTTGTTTGACACCGAGCTTTTTCATTTTGCCGGTTTCGAAAAATCGTGTAAGGATATCGTTCGCGTTTGAGCACACGATGATTTGGCCGATTGGCAGCCCCATTTTGGAGGCAGTCCAAGCCGCAAACACATTGCCGAAATTGCCGGTGGGTACTGCGAAATTAACTCGAACGTCGGGGGCACCTAACTGTATAGCTGCAAAAAAGTAATAGGCAACTTGTGCAGAGATACGCCCCCAATTTATGGAATTGACTGCTCCGAGCGAGAAACGTTGCTGCACTTCCAAATCACTGAAAATCGTTTTGACAATGGCCTGGCAGTCGTCGAAAGTGCCGTCGATGGCGTAGTTGAAAATATTCCGGTCGTGATTGGTAGTCATTTGGCGGCGCTGCATTGCTGAGACGCGCTCGAACGGATGCAGCATATAAAGATCAATGGTGTCACTACCACAAACCGCGCTGATTGCAGCTGATCCGGTGTCACCCGAGGTGGCACCGACAACGGTGAGGTGCCGGTTGTGGCGATCGAGACTCCAGTCCATGAATTTGCCAAGAAACTGCAAGGCGTAGTCTTTGAAAGACAGTGTAGGACCGTGAAACAGTTCCAGCATGTACAGTCCCGATCGAATTTCGCGAAGGGGTGCAATTTCAGGGTGGTCGAAATTGCTGTACGCGCCGGTCACGACTTGACGGAGTGCTTCATGTGGCACACTGGCACCTGCAAATTTCTGCAAGACTGCGAGTACGACATCGCTATAGTGCCTGCCATTGAGCGCACGCATTTCGCTGGCAGAGAATTTTGGCCATTCAGCAGGTACGTAGAGCCCGCCATCCGGAGCCAGGCCGCAGGTTGCAGCTTCCTCAAAACTTAGATCAGGCGCATTGCCGCGCGTACTTACATACTGCATTTGTTGAATCAGGTTACAAGGTGGCAGGCGAATGTTGTCAATGCTCGCGAGCCCAAAAGCCAGTGCCTTGATTAGAATTGGATGTCTATTGATTGATGCTGAAATTTTATCGTATTGAAATACTTATATCGGAGCAAGCTCAAGACAAAATGTCCCACCGTGACGAAAGATGTGCCATCGTTTTGGCAAGGGGAACCAGTGAAAAGAAAATTCAATTAGACATTCACATGGCAACTATGCTAATATGCGCAAAATTCGTGTAGCGAAGTGAAGTGAACTACACTTCGATTCATATCAAATGCAATTAAAACAACTGTAGGCTTGGAAGAGCCGGAGGGGAAAAATGGATCAACTGAACTCAATTATCAGTTCAATTAACTCCTTTGCCTGGGGACCGCCGATGCTCGGGATGCTGGGTGTCACCGGCGTATTGCTGACGCTGGGGCTCGTATTTATGCCGTGGCGAAAAGTCGTCTACGGGTTTAAGCTGCTGTTCTCGAAAGACGCTGCAGAAGGAGAGGGGGAAGTCAAACCATTTAACGCGCTGATGACCGCACTTTCAGCGACTGTTGGTACCGGAAATATTGCCGGTGTTGCGACAGCAATCGCACTCGGTGGGCCTGGCGCAATATTTTACATGTGGTTGATTGCACTGTTTGGTATGGCTACCAAATACGCTGAAGCAGTCTGTGCGGTTTCATACAGAGAGGTGGACAAAAACGGCAAGTATGTTGGCGGCCCGATGTATTACCTCCGTAACGGTGTTGGTGAATTTGCGCCTGAACTTGGTAAGTATTTAGGCTTGGCGTTTGCGATTTTTGGCGCAGTAGCCGCATTCGGGATTGGTAATGCCGTGCAAGTGAATTCCATGGCCGTAGCACTCGGATCGAGTTTCAGTGTTCCGACTTGGATTACCGGTGTTGTTGTTGCAGCATTGGTCGGATTTGTGATTCTTGGCGGCATCCGCCGAATTGGTGATGTGGCCGGTAAACTCGTACCAGCGATGATTGTGCTTTACATTGGCGCATCCTTGATTATCATCCTGCTGAATATCACCAAGGTTCCAGAAGCAATCAGCATGATTTTTACCTACGCATTCAACCCTGCCGCCGCGACCGGTGGTTTCGCAGGTGCAGCCGTTGCTGCCGCGATTCGTTTTGGTGTGGCACGTGGTGTGTTCTCAAACGAATCGGGACTGGGTTCTGCCGCGATTGCGCACGCAGCTGCGCAAACGAACAATCCCGTTCGACAAGGCATCATCGCAATGCTGGGCACCTTTATCGATACACTCGTTGTGTGTACCATGACCGCTTTGGTGATTTTAACCTCAGGTGCGTGGACCATGATCGCACCGGATGGCGGTGGTTATACCGGTGCAGTACTGACCTCGCAAGCATTTGATGCCAGTATCGGTGGCGGACAGTACATTGTTACCATTGCGCTGGTGGTTTTCGCATTCACAACCATCTTGGGCTGGTCCTATTATGGTGAACGCTGTTGGCAGTACTTGTTCAGCGAAAAGAGTGTGATGATTTACCGGGCATTTTGGGTACTGGCGGCATTGTCTTTCGCAAATGTGAAAGTCGACTTTGTCTGGAACCTGTCGGACACCTTAAACGGGTTAATGGCGGTGCCCAACCTGATCGGTCTGCTGCTCCTGGCACCAATGGTATTCAAGGTGACGCGCGAGTACTTTGAAAAGCAGGGTACGCCGCTTAGCAGAATACGCTAACCGACAAATTAGTATCAGGCGTTTAGTCAAGTCCTTGGTGGCCCAATTTGCGGGTTGCCAGGGACTTTTTTGTGCGTGTGTTGTAGCAGCATGCTTCGCAAAACAGTCCTCTTTTCGGTTGGAGCACCTTTCACGGTACACTGAGAGACGCGTATTAGTCAGGGGTGACGTAAAGAGTTGATTGATTGGCCAGTATTGTTGCCAACATTTGTATTTTTTTCCTTGCTATCAGGCCAATTCAAAATATCGGCATGTCTGGGATGAGGTTGAGGCTTCGGTACCAATACGAGACTTGCGTCACCTATATCTTTTGCCTTGATATCTGCTCTCCGATATAGGGTACAGGATTTTCGACTTTTTGCGATAGGTCGACGGACAAATATTTCACCATTTGCCAAATTTCTGCATCGACAATTCCAGTTGTTCGGTATACGGAAGTTTCCCCATCACGATTAGGTAAAAATGCTCTATATTTGACAATGTTCTTTGTTCGGGCAAAGTGATTTTTGCTCAACAGAAAACGAGCTATAGTTTCATTTTCGAGTATGTGTGGTGTTGGTTGAGGGTCAGGTGCGAATTTCCTCGATTCCTTGAACCACTTCTTGAGGAATGCGATCATTGAATATTTCTCTACCAAATTTCGTTCTCTGACATGAGCCTAGAATACATGCATAGGTCACTGTGTTGTTTCCTTCGAAACTTACCGTTAACATTCGATTTTCCCCGAAACTCCATTGAAATCCAATGTCACCACTGGGTTCTGGAACAACTTCAGGTCTTGGCAGCAGAACTGGCATTCTAGCGGCAAAACGCGCAGCTTCTTGTGCTGCTTTCTTCTTGATTGATAACACTCCGTAGCCATCCCAATTATCAATGGAGCACTCGCTAACTGTTTCAAGCAATTCCTCAATGAGATGAGAACTGCTCTCCCAAGACGGACCTGCTACTCAAATTTGTTGCAAGCACTGCTAATGAGGTAGTTGCATATTCAGCTGCGGTATTCTCTGGGCCGCCAGTAAACATTAAAAGCTCACGCATTGCAAGTGTCGCAGTCATTCAAACAATCTCGCTGTTTTCTCAGTTATGCTACTGATGAAAATCCTATTTTTGAAATTTCTCAGGTCCGCTAGACAATTCCAGGTGTGGGAATTGTCAGGTGCAAAATCCTTTTCCACGAAAACATCGATATCGAGAATGACGTGAGCTTTATCTGAGACAGAGGTGTCAAATGCCTGAGTCACTATTGCTGTCGCATCAATTTCAAGGTCTTTACTGACTGTCTGCGTAAAAAAACTGGATGCTTCTTGCGATGGGTCGTGTGGAATTTTAGGAGAATTGGTTAGAAAGGCTTCCAGGTTACCAAATCGAGATGGTATGAAGATTTCATTTATAAATCGTGTAGAAATTCTGCTTATGCTTACAGGCTCTAATTCTTTCAAATAGATCGCCCATAATTTCTTTGTTTCCTGTATTTCCTGTATCAATTCCCCCAAGAATGATATGGCTTCAATTGGCTAAAAGTAAATCCATTCTTACGAAATTGTACGACTTTTCTACCATCACAGGCGAAGCGTTTCTATATCCGTCTGTAGTTTGCTCGTGATCGGCTACGAGAGCCGCATCATCGTTTACTTGTATGGAAAAGCTACCTTTTTTCAGTATAGATTTGTTCGAGTATTCTGTTGTCAACCTCGATGACGCCTGGTCCAAAACCTCCATGGTTGTTTGCTCGGGCAAATTGACTCGAAATTCTATAATCGCTTCTTTTATTGGCGCTGAATTTAGATGTCGTTCCTCTGCCATAGAATCAAAAGTTTTTTGAAGTGTTTGAAAGGAAATCGAATGATTCTAATTGTCTTGCACCGTTAGGCTTGACAATGTAGTAATCGCTCGCTGAAAAATATCAAGCTATTTCATGGACAAAATCTAGTCAAAACGAATTTTACCGTATAGCAAAGTGGAGTAATAGAGTTAGTATTGTCCAATAGTGTTTCTAATTTTGTGGTAGTGATTTACTCATACGTATTCTGTCGCAAATTTTCTTTTGGTCAATCAGGATTATTCCTAATAAAGTTGATTGTCGCTATACAACAGTATTGAGTGTTACGTAGAAGTTGAATTTTCTCGATTCAAGGCCTACAAGGCTGGCCAAGTCAATGACAAACCTCTGGCTCGTAATCCGATGGCATCCTAGACTTTTGGGCGCTACGACTGATAACAATATAATGTGAATAAACCGAATAAAAACACTAAAATAAGGGCATATTATTTAATATCAAACGATTTATTGTTAAAAAATCAATAATGTTTTTAGAACGGCGTAATGCTCTATAGATACAAATTCAAAAATTTTTTCTCATTTGCGGAGGAAATAGAAGTTTCCTTTGAATTAAACGACAGTACTCCTAAATCTGACTTAATATTTAAGACGCCTCGTGGTGCCACTCTGTCAAAGTTGATGGCAGTTCTTGGCTCCAATGGTAGTGGAAAGACGAATCTCATCAAGCCTCTAAGCTTTATTCAGTGGTTTATCGTCCATTCGTTTACTAATAGCAAGCCAGGTGACGATATTCCAGTTGAAGCTCATTTTTTTTCTGAGCCATCTGAGTGTGAATTCGAAATAGTATTTGAGAATAAAGGAAAGTGCTACCGATATGCACTGACCGTCAATCAGACCCGGGTCATTCATGAGGCCTTGCATGTTAAGGATGACGGTTCGTTTCGGTATGTATTCCAAAGACAATGGAGCGAAGCGCAGTCTGGTTATCGAATTAGCCAACAAAATTTCGGCTTAATACCTGATGAGGCGCAAAAGGTTCGCCCGAACGCGTCGTTAATTGCGACCGGAGCTCAATACAATGTCCCACAGGCACTCGAGTTAGTGAATTATTTTGATCGAATGTTTACCAATGTGCTCTACACTGGCAGACAGAGTTTCGAAGTAGGCGGCCTACTTTACGCTGCAGATTACTTTGTTGATCACCCTGAATCAGCTGCAGAAATGTCAGACATTTTGACTAACCTCGACTTGGGTGTTTCGAAATTTGTCATTGAATCACAAGAAGAGTTAAACAAGAAGTCCGGGAAGTCTGAAACCTTACACATTCCAATTGGTGTTCATAAAAATGGCAAGAGTGTGGCGAAATTACCGCTTTGGCGGGAATCACATGGTACTCAAACCGCTTATGTTTTGTTGAGAAACATTCTGCCAGTTTTGGAACGCGGCGGAGTTTGTGCTGTTGATGAATTAGAACTGGGATTACACCCAGACATGGTCATTGCCATACTTGAACGCTTTATCGCGCCTGAGACAAATCCCCATAATGGCCAAATAATATTTACCTGTCACACACTGGAAATACTGAACGAATTACAAAAAGAGCAGTTCATAATTGTCGAAAAAGATCACGATGGTATCAGCGCAGCCAGAGGCTTAAACAAGATAAAGGGCATTCGACGTGACGAAAACCTATATGCCAAATTTCGTGCCGGTGCTTACGGCGGAATCCCTAATATTTGAATTCGACCGTTCTTGTCTCCTCATTTCATATACACTCCGAATACAACAGTCTTGATGGTCGGTGAAGGAAAGTCCGATTGTGCATTTTTAAACCATCTCAAGACACTCTACGTCAGCCGCGGATGTGGTACCCGCGTAAAAATAAAAAACGCGCACGGTAAAGGACCAATGAATGTGGTGAATTTCGCAATTCGCCAATGCCGAGAAATTGCTTATGACCATGTAGTTACGTTATTTGACTCAGACCTGGAATTGGACCCATCACTTAGAAGAAGCGCAGTAAATCACAATATACAACTCGTAATCTCCGCTCCCTGCCTGGAAGGATTACTGCTCAAAATATTGGGGGAACATGTCCCCAACTCAAGTGATCAATGCAAAGCTCTGCTGGGCAAGAGTTTGCCTGACCGAATCCTGGAACAAGATGACTACCGTGAGACTTTTCCGAAGAGTCTATTAGAAACGCGAAGGGTTCGGGTTCCGGAACTCAATAAATTATTAAATTACTTCCCTGCTTCAATTTGTTGAGGTAGTGCGATACCGCGCAAAATCGTACACAGTAAGTCCCAATGTGCAGTTGAGGTTTCGAGTTGGCTCTGTCCCAACAAGCCCTTTGATTGAAAAATTTGCTACGACCTCGATTTGTGACATCAAAGTTCTGAAAAAATACAGCACAACTTCAAATAAAGATGCTGAATTTCCTCATTTGGAATTGCGCTTCATCCACCTAAAAATAGCTCACCAACCTTGGGGTTTTTGAGAAGGTCATCGCCAGTCCCTGCGATGGCCAATTGCCCAGATACCAAAACATAACCGATATCGGCAAACTCCAGGCCCTTTTTAGCATTTTGCTCAACCATAATGATGGTTTTGCCTTCCTTGTTCTGCAGGTCATCGAGAATTTCAAATACCATGTCGATAAAACGCGGTTCCAGACCAATGGATGGTTCATCAACGAGCAACAAAGACGGTTCCATTACCAGTGCGCGGGAAATCTCCAACAGCCTTCGCTCACCACCGGAAAGCACCTTGGCCTGATGCTTGCGCCTGGCTGCGAGCCTGGGATAGCGATCAAAAATTTTTTCTGCGCTTTGCTTTGCCTGGCTTGGCTGGTCTTTCAGAAAACCACCCATCCACAAATTCTCCTCAACAGTCATGCCAGGAAAAATTGATTTGTCCTGCAAGATGTAGGCGATCCCTGCAGACGCGAGTTTCTGATTTGGAGTTAGCGTCGTTACATCCATTCGATCGTTCGGTGGCCCCACCGTGATTTGACCGGAGTAAATCTGGGTGAATCCGAAGATCGAGTGCAGGATGGTAGATTTACCTGCGCCGTTAGGTCCGATCAGGCAAAGGGATTGCTTGCGCCCCACCCGCAGGTTGAAATCATGTAGAATCTCCATCTTCCCATAGCCCGCATTGAGGTCACTAATGGTGACAAACGAGTCGCCATCGACCAATTGATCAAGCATTTCTACCGAGATGTTCTCAGCGATTTTAGCTGCCTGGCGGGTAACTTCATCAACCGAAATGACCGCGTCGACACCGCCGCTGCCATAACCTTTGATTGATTCAGAATTGTCGGGATTCATGGTGTTCCAACCTGGGTTGCTCACTCAATGCGTTCCAAGGTACGCATCGATGACTTTCTGATTGTTTTGAATCTCCTCGGGTCGTCCTTCAGCGAGCAGCTCGCCGTGCGCGAGGCAGTAAATTCGGTTGGCGAGATTCATAATTACGCGCATGTTGTGTTCGATCACAAACAGCGTGATTCCAAACTCACTGTTTGCTCGTTTCAGTCGATCGATCAGGCCATTGATCAGCGTTGGATTGATGCCTGCAGTCGGCTCATCCAGTAACAATGCGGTAGGTTCATTCATCAGTGCCATAGCAAATTCCAACAGTTTTTGCTGCCCGAACGACAACGATCCCGCCGTCAGAAAACGTTTTTCGTACAGACCGACAAAATCCAGCAGGTGATCTGCCTTGTCATAATCAGTACGCGTATTGCGGTTGAATGCCTCCATAAAACCCATTTTGCGGTGCGGCAGCGAAATCAGCATGTTTTGCACGCAATTCATCTTCCCGTAAATCCGGGTTTGCTGAAAAGTGCGAATCAAACCCAGTCTGGCGATGTCTTGCACTGACATTTTAGAAATTTCACGGCCTTCAAACCGAATCGAGCCCGTGTCCACTGGATGGTAGCCGACGATTGAATTGAACAGCGTGGTCTTGCCCGACCCGTTCGGGCCGATTAGTCCGGTGATATCGCCTTGTTCAACATCAATTGAAATATTGTTGTTAGCGATCACACCGCCGTAGGCTTTTGAGACCCTTTGAACTTCGATGATACGGGTCACGGTGAAGCACGCTCCTGTTTGGTTTCAATTCGGATGCCAAACCAGTCCGGCCTGATATGCATCAACCAACCCATGATGCCATCTTTGAAGTACACCACAGTAACCACGATGAGTGTGCCAAGCGCAACCCACTGCCAGCCAAGCAGATAATTCCAGGTAACCTCTTTGAACAGGTGAAAGGCAATCGCGCCGATGACCGGCCCCCACAAGGTGCCTTTACCGCCCAGTAGGACGCAGACCACCATAAAGATGCCAAGGTTGATGGTTTGATATGCAGTTTCCAGGGGTTCAAAATGAATCAATTGAAAGGCAGAAATTCCACCGGCAATGCCGACGAAGAACGCCGAAAGCGACCATGTGGTGAGCTTGTAGCGCATGGTATGAATCCCCATTGCCTCGGCCTTTTCTTCGTCATCTCGAATTGCATTGATGGCGGCACCGAAACGAGTGCTATAAAGCCACTTGGCAAACAAAAAAGCCATGACCCCGGTCGCGGCAAACAGGTAGTAGAAGAAAATTTTGCCAATTTCCAGATCATAAGGAAAAACCGGCAGTGAGATTCCCTGTCCGCCGCCGACCCAGTCCCAATTGGAGACGAGTTCTCCGGCCGCGATTGCCACACCCAGTGTCCCGATCGCAAAATATGGTCCGCGCAGGCCAAATGTGATATAGCCGATGACCAATGCTGACAGCGCACAGAAAAGACCCGCACCCAGAGTCCCCAGCAAAGCACCGATGAAATACTGCGCGGGCGTAAATTTGTAAACCGTGTCGCTAAATGCGTTGGTGTAATCGCCAACATCAAACGGAATGGCAATTGAGACGACTGCCGCGACGTACATGCCGGTGCCGTAAAAAAATATATTGCCAAGCGAGTTGTACCCCATTTGACCACCTGTCATGTCCCAGGTGATCGCGACGATTATCATCAGCCATAAAGTGGCCAATTGGGTTTTGAAATCCGGCAACAGAAACGGTGCCAGCACCGAGAATGCGATCAGACCACCGTAAAGTACAAGCCGTTTGGAAATCACTGTGTTTATTCCGATCTGCTACTGAAGACTTTTTCGGACTCGCTTTTGCTGTGCCAGTCGTATCAGTAATACGAGCAGCAGCAACAGCACCGCTACCGCCTGCTGATAGCCGATGCCGAAAATGTGTGCGCCGTATTGTTCGAGCGCACCAATTCCCAGTCCGGCAGCAATGACGCCAGGCAGGTTGCCCAGCCCGGCTGCAGTGACAATGACAAAGGCGCGAATCGAATGAGTAATTCCATAAAAGGGCTGAATCACCCAAACCATAACCACAATGGCCCCTGCCGCCCCGCAAATTGCAGCGTTGAGTGAGAATGTAAACGCATAGACTTTCTCAGTGTTGATGCCGAGGACCCGTGCGGCTCGGGCGTCTTGGGCAGTTGCACGAATCGCCTGTCCCATACGACTGAATTTCATAAACAGGACAACGCAGGTAGCGAGTACCGCGGCCATCAGTACACCGATGAGCTTCGCAATGGGGACGTCAATAAATCCATCGATGAAATAGAGTGTGTCATATTTCAGCGCGATGCTCTGTGTGTCGGACCCGAACAGTAAATTCAGCACCTGCGCGATGATGATCGCAATGCCAAACGTTGCCAGCAACGAAGTAAATAGATCACGTTCAATGACCCGGGTGATCACCAGCTTGTATATCAACCAGCCCAGCATCCATAGCACGACAAATGCGGCGGGCACTCCCAGCAGTGGATGAATCCCATTCTTGGAAAGCCACCATGCGACGTAGCCGCCGGCTATGACAAAATCCCCTTGCGCGAGATTTTTAACATTCATCACTCCCCAAACCAGAGCCAGCCCGTATGCCGACAGTGCAAACAATGCACCGATCATGATGCCGTCAATGACAATCTTGAGATTGACAACGGGAAACTCTAAGAGCAGCGAGAAATTGGTGAGAAACTGTTCCATGGAACTTGGGGTGACGTTCCGCCAGCTTACCTATGTAGTTGGAATTTGAATGATTTGTTGATGTACCTGTGAGAATGAGCAGACCGACTGTGTGACACAGCCGGTCTGTTCGAGACAGTTAATACTGATGACAATCAGTTTCTTGGCCAATTCAGCTCATGCGAAGCAAACGCCGAGGGTGCAACCACATTGTATTTACCATCTTGAATTTGCCGCAAAACCATGGGTTTGGCAATGTTGTTGCCAGCTTCGGAAAACTTAATTTGGCCGTAGAACGTTGCCAGATCAGTTTCCGCAAGCGCGTCGCGCACGGCTTCTTTATCCAGTGTGCCGGCGCGCTCGAAAGCATCCTTGAACACATACACGGCCGCAGATGCCTGCGCAGTCTGGTAGGGCACTGTTTTTTCGGAATATTCCGGAAATGCGGCTTTGAATTCCTGTTCGTAATTTGAGGCTGTGCCGAAAATCTCATCACTATAGGTCAGCGTTTCAGCCCACTGTGTCGAACACAGAATGTCATTGGCTGCTGCTCCGAAGTTGCCGACGACATCTGCAGCTTCACAGTGCGTAATTGCAACCATCGGTACCGAGACATTTTGCTCTTCAATCTGGCGTACCGCAGTTGCCGCGCCTTTGGAGTGGCCACTGACGACCAATACATCCGGCTTGACCAGTTTGACCTTGGTGAGAATGGCACTCATGTCGGAAAGGTCGCGCGGCAGCTGTTCATCAACCACGATATTCATGTCGTACTTGGCGGCATCTTCACGCACGCCCGCACGGATGTCCAGTGAGAAGGGGTCGTTTTCAACTGCAATGGCGACCTTAACATCAGCCGGCGACATGCCTGACTCCTTGGCCTTTTCGGCTGCCAGAGTAATCGCTGAAGCGAGATACTGCTCGGATGTTGAAAGCACTGCGAACAAGTAGCGGTAACCTTGGTTAAACAACGAACGGCTGGCACCTTCAGCTTCAACCATGGGAATTTGGTACTTTTCGGTTACCGGGGCGATAGCTTTGGTCAGTCCTGAAGAATATGGACCAAGCATGTATTGAACCTCGTCCTGGTTGATCAAGCGTTCTGCCAAAGTTGCACCGCGGTCACCCTTGGATTCATCATCGTAGTAAATGACGCTGAAGTTGTAACATTTATCTCCGACCGTGACGCCACCAGCTTCCTTAATCTTTTGGATGGCAAACTCATAACCATTCTTGGCATGGACGCCGTTGGTGGCATATTTGCCTGTCAGTGAAATCGCAGATCCCAGCACGAGATCCTCACATTCCGCCTGGGCGGCAGAATGCGTGAACAGCATGGTTAAACTGGCCGCGAGCAGGCTCAGCATCTTGATTAATTTCATCTCTACTACCTCCAAATTGTTGGTTTTCTGAAAAGGCCACATCGCCCTACTTAATGAACAATGGCTGTAATGATATCAGTATGGAGCAGCAGGTAAGGACTCGAATTTATACAAATATTAAAACTTGGCAACAGGCTCTTTTTATTGTTTCTTGGTCAGTGATATACGCCGGCCAATCCAGTCGGGGTGGTTGTTAAGCCGAGCATCGTGCAGCATCGCTAGAGTCGCCTCCGGCATCGCCACAGTGCGCTCAGTGCGCGTGTTATAGTGCAGCATGATCATCTCTGCTGTCGCACAGATGTGATCGTTGACAACCATCATATGTGCGCACCAGATCTTTTTTGGATCGAAGCCCAGAATGATCGTATCGACCTTAAGATGCGCTGGTTTTCTGACCTCGCTTACGTAGCGCAAGTGGGTCTCGAGCGTGTAAAGTGCACAGCCGGTCTGGTCGAAGTACGGCACGCCAATTCCAAAATGTTCTTGCATGGCCCAATTGGTATTGGTAAAGGGCATGAGGTAGTAGGCTTCATTCAAATGACCGTAAGCATCCAACCAGTCATCCTGCAAGGGCTCTGCATGGAAATTAAAAGTTGTCACGTCTGTGCCTCCCGAATTTCAACATGATGTTGGTCAAAATATTATCCGATTGCGGGTCCTGCTGGTGTACGATATTCGCAATCAACTTGATACGAGAGCCTATATGAATCGTGGTCGCTGCCTGCAATCGGGTTCAAGGCTTGATGATTGTCCGGGTACATTCAGGAGGGACTGTAAATGGCCGCCGCACTCAGAATCGTTGTACTGCAACACATTGCCTGTGAGCATCCCGGCGTCTTTCGCCAGTTCATGGAGGCCGACGGCATCCGGTGGGACGCAATTGAATTAGATGAAGGTGAGTCCATCCCGGATCTTGCATCTTATGATGCGATGATCTCTATGGGCGGTCCCATGGATGTTTGGCAGGAGACGGAGTTTCCATGGCTTGCAGCGGAAAAAGAAGCGATCTACAACGCAGTCCGGGTCCATAAAATACCGTTTCTGGGGGTTTGTCTGGGCCATCAACTGCTAGCCGAGGCGGTTGGAGGTGCAGTGGGTCCGGCCGTTACGCCTGAAGTTGGCATGCTGGATGTTGAATTGACCAGTGCAGCCGCACGCCATCCGCTGATGCAGGGACTGCCGCCTCGATTCAAGTCACTGCAGTGGCACGGTGCCGAGGTAAAGTCGGTACCCGCTGATGCGCAGATTCTAATGTCGTCACCCGTATGTCCGGTTCAGTCGTTTGCAGTCGGTCAGTCCGCGCTGGGCATCCAGTTTCATGTCGAAACAGCCCCGCATACCATAGACGAGTGGAATGCAGTCCCCGAATACGAAGCCGCGCTGCGCAGTACCTTTGGTGAAAATGGCGCTGCTGAATTAAAGCAGGCCGCCACCGAATATCAATCAGAATTGTCGGCAACTGCTGTGCAATTGTATCGAAATTGGGCTAAAACGCTAATTAATGCGGATAAATAACACGAACGTCGGCTAACCATCCGGTTCGTTTACGTCGTTCATATGCAGTGCAATTTTTGCAATCCGGCGTTTACCCACCCGCAGGACGAAGCTTGAGCCCGTTTTCATGGGCTGATTTGAATTACTGATGCGATCCCCGTCAATGCGTACGGCACCTTGCTTGACGAGTCGGTGCGCTTCGGATGTGGTGGGCACCAACCCGGCATCTTTCATCAAGTTTGCAAGCGGGATGGTCGTCTTGTCGATGGTGACTGAGGTTTCATCCAGGTCATCGGGTAGTGCACCTTTCTGAAACTGTTCAATAAAGGCTTGCTGAGCGTGGGTTGCGGCAGCCTTGGAATGAAAGCGTTCGACGATTTCGCCGGCGAGGAGAAATTTAACGTCCCTGGGATTGAGCCCGTCGCTGACTTTTTGTTTGAGGGTGTCGATCTCCAGCATTGAGCGGGTGCTGATAAGTTCAAAGTAACGCCACATCAGCTGATCGGAGATGGACATCACCTTGCCAAACATCTCACTGGGAGGCTCGTTAATGCCGATGTAGTTGTGCAGCGACTTCGACATTTTCTTGACGCCATCGAGACCCTCAAGGATGGGCATAGTAATCACAATTTGAGGGGGCTGGGCGTTGTTTTTCTGCAGCTCCCTGCCAACCAGTAAATTGAATTTCTGGTCGGTACCGCCAAGCTCCACATCCGAGCACAGTGCGACAGAGTCATAACCCTGAACCAGGGGGTAGAGAAATTCGTGTATGGCGATCGACTGCTGGTTGTTGAAGCGTGTTCGGAAATCGTCGCGTTCCAGCATTCTGGCCACTGTGTGCTGGGCCGCCAGGCGGATCAGCATGCCTGCGTCCTGCTTGGCGAACCACTCAGAATTAAAACGAACGATCGTTTTTTCCGCATCCAGTACCTTGAAGACCTGCTCCTTATAGGTGGTTGCATTGGCCTTGATGTCTTGTTCTGTCATTGGCGGACGAGTGGCCGACTTTCCGGACGGGTCACCAATTCTGCCAGTAAAATCGCCAATCAGAAACGTTACCGCATGGCCGAGTTGCTGGAATTGGCGCATTTTTTCGAGCAGTACAACATGGCCGAGGTGCAGGTCAGGAGCAGTTGGATCGAAGCCTGCCTTAATCTGTAAAGGCCGCGCGAGCTTGAGTCTGTCCTTGAGCTCAGATTCGAGCAGAATTTCATCGGTTCCGCGGCAGATCAGGTCGAATTGGTCTTGCAGTGAGTCGGACAATGGAACACCGTTGATTGTGAGTTGGGATGGCTCGGGCGCGCTCGCCAGAGTTCAATGTGAGAATTTTATTTCGAAATCACTTCATTCGCCGGCTTGACTTTAAGCACCGGCCGTCGCACGAATTAACAGCAAAGTACGTTCATTGGTAACAATTCCGTTCCGACTGGCACTGTAGGTCGGCTCGATTGATGACTCAAATGATTTGAATTGATTGCCGCAGCATGAAATTCAACGCACAATAATCAATTGCATTGCAATTTTGTAATTTTGACGCCTTCCCCAAGCATATGTAGGTAACGACTGAATCTCCCCAATATTAACGGTTGAAATTCCCCACTATGTTGCCCACTACATAGTGGGGACTATCTCGCCAACCGAACTATGTAGCGTAGTTTCTGAAGGCAACGTTATCATGTTGAAAAGAAATAATAATAGTGTACGAATTTTCGAACAACGCTACATAGTATTTCTACGCTCACAAGCTGTCGAGAAACTTCATCAGTTGATCATCTGCGGTAAAGCGCGTTGGTTTTTGCGAAAGTGGCGTCACTTTGGCGAGTGCCTGAATTTTCATCTCCATCGTCGCTTCTACGTAGATCTGAGTAGTTTCAACATGCTCGTGCCCTAACCACAATGCAATGGTTGACCGGTCTACGCCACCTTGCAACAACTCCATTGCCGCGGTGTGCCGCAATAGGTGGACGCTGAGTTGTTTAATTGCGAGTGTAGGGCATTGTATGGCTGCCTTTTTTTGATGTTTTTTCAACATGTACTGAACACCGTGGATCGTTAACGAGTCACCGCGAAAATTTGGAAACAATTGCTTAGAGTTTCCACGGTCCGGTTCCCGCATCCAGCGGGTCAGCACTGAACGAGTGGATTTTGCCAGCGGTGTACAACGTTGCTTACGTCCTTTACCGAAAACCCGCAAGTGAGAACTTTCACCCAAAATGACATCTTCGCGCTTCAGTGCGGTCATCTCCGATACCCGAAGCCCAGTTTGTACTGCCGTGAGAATAAAGGCGTGATCGCGCCGCCCAATCCACGTACTGCGCACGGGAGCGTTCAGCAACGCGACCACCTCTTCCCGGCGAAGAAAGCCAATTTGTTTGTGCACAAAACGTTTGGCCGGAATAGCCAGCACTTTTTGAATTTGTACTGAATGTTCGGGGAACGTCTGCTCAAATGCGTAGCGGAAAAACGACTGAATTGCAGTCAATCTCAGATTTCGGGTGCGGATACTGACCTTACGGGCAGTTTCCAGATCATCAAGAAACGCTGAGATTAAAGTTTCATCAAGCTGATTGAACAGTAACTTGGAAGGTTCCTGTCCCAAGTATTTGGCTGCAAAATCGAACAGTTGTCGAAATGTATCGCGATATGACTTGACCGTATGATGGCTTGCTTGACGTTGGTTGGTCAGGCGTTGAAAAAAGTACTGCTTGATCAGAACGGTCAATTCATTGGGGGTGGTGTGAGGATTCATAACACACCTTCCCAACGACGTTCGAGTTTTCGCATGGCCTGTGACATCAACCCAGGATTACTTTCCAGATACCAGTAGGTATTGCCAATGCGCACATGGCCCAGGTAGGCCGAAAGCACGGGCAATATCTTTTCCGGATCGGCATCGCTGCGATAACAATTCTCCAGAGCTCTGACTGCGAAGCGGTGTCTGAAATCTTGCAGACGTGGTCCATGGGAATCATGCGTTTTGCGCAGACCAGACTGGATTGTCAAAGCGCGGAAAGTGTCTTGTACCAGCCCTTTGGATAATCGTGTGCCGTTGCGCGTTACAAACAACTGTTCGGCCACTGGGTGGCCGCACCAATATTGTGCCCGCCGCTGTATATACTCCTCAAGCGCTGTACAGGTCGACTCATGGATTGGAACAAGACGCGTACGATCGTATTTTTCCGCATGAACTGTGATCAATGCACGATTTAAATCGACATCCTTGAGTTTTAGTCCGCAGGCCTCACCGGGCCGCATTCCTGTAACGCACAGCAATCCAATCAAACAATAGTAGGTCCATGGACGCAATGCATCATGTCGTGTTCGACAAGGCATATTTTGTGCGCTCTGCATCAAGATGCACACTTCTTCTTCCGTGTACAGATATGGTTTCGGTCGACTACGCTTTGCCGACAGTACATGGAAAGCAGGAATTTCGGTTCTTGGATCAGCAATTTGTCGATAACGCGCAAATTCTCGTACCATGCCAAGACGGGCAACCGCCCAAGCAGGCTTTGTTTCGCCCGGCAACTGCGCCCATTTGACCGCCCATGCTTCGGTGATATACGATTGCTTGTGCTGCTCGAGATACATGACAAATTGCGTCAAACACCGTTCTGCATCAGACAGTTTAAATCCGAGGCTACGTCTGAGGTTCACGTAATCGTGAACCGCCTGTTTCAGTGTATTCATCAGCTTACTCCCGGCCACCGCAGTGTCAAACCACGCAGTGCATCAATATCGACCTTGGTGTAAATATGCGTGCTCTCAAGGTCGCGGTGGCTGAGCAAGTTTCCAATCTGTTCCAGTGAGGCACCTTGGCTCAACATTGTGGTGGCAACCGCATGTCGTAATTGATGGCTCCCGCGGGTTGGCGCATCGATGCCAGCGCGCTGGATTTGACGACTGACCAGGCTGCAAACACCGACTGAAGTTTTAAATCCGTCGAATGGCGCATTGACACGCAAAAACACGCGTCGGCTGTGACTTTTCGGACGCGCATTTTGCAGATAATCAACCATCGAATCACCGATTTGTTGGGTTAACGGATAGCGACTTTGACGCCCACTTTTTAACGTTACGGTCAGCGTTGAAGTGCTCCAGTCAATATCATCAAGTGTCAAGAATGCCACCTCGCAAGCACGTAATCCCAGCCGTGCGAGCAACAAAATGATTGCGTAGTCTCGCTTTCCGGTCGCCGTAGTGCAGTCAACGCTGTCCAATAGCTTTTCCACCTGTTCGGATGCCATTGCGCGCGGCAACGATTGCTGTGACCAGCCCGCCACCGAAGGTACTTGAGAGATTGTTTCAGTCAGTTTTCCGGTTTGACGATTCACATAGCGCAGAAACGAACGTAATGCAACGGCAATAGCTTGTACGCTTGCAACTTGATTCAACAGTTTGGCTTTATGACGCAAATAACTAATCACGCCTTCGGTGCATAATGAATCAAAATCCACAGCTTCATTGCCAAATTGATAATGGAGGAATTCTCGAACGACTGCGCGATAACACCGAATGGTGCCTCCGGCCAGATTCCTTTGTACTCGCAAATACTGCGCATACTGCGCAACACAATGGTCCACCGATGACAAGACTTGAACTGTGCAAGTCAAAGCTGGAAGTCCTTCCGATTGTAAATAGATGGATAAATGCCCAATCGCATTGCGTGCATGCGTTCGCACGATGCCTTTCTTGGTTTCCAAATAGCGTTCGGTCTGTTCTTCCGAAAATGTGTCGAGTCCAATTTGCTGCTCTGCCAACCATTCGCTGAATCGGGCAACGTGACGCGATATGCAATAAACAGTTACCGGTGCATACTGTTTTGCGCGTAATACCTCAGCAAATTGGGACAAATGTGAAGCGAACGGTCCAATTGCTGGCCGTCGAAACGTAATTTGATCATAATTCCGATTACTCATAATATAGCTCCTGCCCATAAACGGGCTGTGATTGAAGCCTATACTATGTTGTCATCGATTTGATTTTTTGCAATTAAATTAGGATGTTAATAAACTACGCTACATAGTTCGGTTGGCGAGATAGTCCCCAGTTGTGGGAACAAAGGTTTGCCTTCCTGCCTTTTAAAAGGCAGGAAGGCAAAATCGATAATTTTGCTCTATGGTTCGGGTTTTCCACACCTCAACCTAGAACACAACCATGATACTATTGGAAGGCTATTTAATGATTCATGAACTACGACAACAAGGGCTATCGATCAGTAGCATTGCCAGGCAACTGAATCTGGATCGAAAGACCGTACGCAAATATTTACACACCGAACTCACTGACGTTGGCGTCCGTGCTCGGTCACCGTTAGTGGGTAAGTTGGAACCCTACCATAGGTATTTGACTGACCGTATCTCAACGTATCCGACATTGACCGGTACGCGCCTTTTGCGGGAGATTCGCACACTGGGCTATCAAGGTGGCTATTCGATCTTGCTCGATTATCTGCGCACGATACGTCCACCTGTGGAACACTATTTTGAGGTTCGCTTTGAAACGCCACCTGGCCAACAGGCGCAAGTAGACTTTGCCTGTTTCAATGTTCGCTTCAAAGACACCCCGGAGGTGATGAACCGGGTGTGGTTATTTACCATGGTATTGGGACACAGTCGGTATCTATTTGGTGCGTTCTGCAAACGACAGGATATGGCGACCGTGGTACGCATGCATATTGAGGCATTCGAGTACTTCGGTGCGGTGCCAAGGGAATTGCTTTATGATCGGATGAAAACTGCGGTGATTGGCGAAGACCAAGACGGCAACGTGATATACAACCAGACGCTGCGCCAGGTGTTGCAGCACTATGATACCAGTGCGCGGGCCTGCCAGGCGTACCGGCCTCGGACCAAAGGCAAAGTGGAACGCCCCTACAGATATATCCGAGAGGACTTCTTTTTAGGCAGTCAATTCAATAACATTGATCATCTCAATGGTGAGTTTCACAAGTGGCTTGAGGCGGTGGCTAACCGCCGTTTACACCGGACTACCGGTCAGTATGTTGATCAGGCGTTTGCCGCTGAGTTGACGGCCATGACAGCATTGCCGAAACGGCGTTATGAGGCACTGTTGGCTTTGGAAAGAAAGGTCAATAACGAAGGTATGGTGGCCTACGGTGGCAACTACTATTCGGTGCCTGACGGCACCAAGAGCCGTATTTTGGAAGTTCAGGTCAAGCCGCTTGAGTTGCACGTTGTTGACCACGGCGAGGTGATTGCCCGCCATGCGATCAGTGACGGCAAGGGCCTGCGGATCATGGATCCGACACATCGCAAAGCCCAGCCGGCTGAACCGGTTGAGGAGTTGTCGCAGCCGGACCCTGCGCTGCGCAGGCCACTTAACTTTTACGATGCGGTCGGGCAACGACTGGCGGATACCGATGAGCAGGTGCGCGCATGAGTGTTGCAGTATTAGACAATATTCGCCAAACGCTGGTCAGGTTGAAGATGCCGTTTGCGCTGGAGCACTTCTCCTGGGTGGTCAGACAACTCGAAGACGGTCAGCTCAATGCCTTAGAGGCGATGGATGCATTATTGACCGAGGAGTTGACCAATCGCGAGAACCGGCGGATCAAAATGTCGATTAACACGGCAGGGCTGATGCCACCCAAATCTCTTGAGTCGTTTGATTTTGCGTTTCAGCCGTCCCTGGATCGCAACCGTATCGAGGCACTGGCTGGGTTGGATTTTATTGAGCGAAGGCAGGTGGTGCACTTTCTGGGCCCGCCTGGTACCGGTAAAAGCCATTTGGCGACTGCCTTGGGGGTCAATGCCGTCAAAGCTGGCAGGAGTGTTTATCGCGCCACACTGACCGATTTGGTCGACACGCTGGCCAAAGCACACCAAAACGGTCAATTGACTGTCAAACTGCGTCAGTTGGGTCGTCCGGCGTTATTGATCATCGATGAGATCGGTTATTTGCCACTACCGAAAGATGGTGCCAATCTGTTTTTCCAACTCGTCAGTGCACGCTATGAAAAAGGCGCCATGATTCTGACCTCCAATCGCACTTTCGGTGAATGGGCTGAGGTGTTTGGCGATCCGGTGGTTGCGACGGCTTTGCTGGACCGGTTGTTGCATCATGCGATTGTCATCCAGATCGAAGGGGCCAGCTACCGACTCAAAGCACATGTGGATTTAATTCCGGAAATTGCAGCCAATCCGTTGCTTAAACCGGCGGTCAAGAAAAAGCGCGGCAGGCCCAAGAAAACACCGCAAGTATAGCGCGCTCCTTGGGCTCAAGCGCAAACTGAAATGTTGACACAATTGAATGTCGAACAATTTAAAAATAATAATCTCAGGAGGCTCTGATCTACAATAACGGCTGATCACCGATTCACCCGAAAGTGGGGATTTTCAATCGCGACTTTTGGGGATTTTGAGACCGTTACCTACAGCATATATTTGTCATATATAATATTCACATTAAATTCGCGTCGAATGCATGTTGTCAATCGGATTGAAGTGGGTTTAAAGCCAGGAGGTGAAATAATTCATCCAATTCATGGAATTGTAATGAATTATTTTCGTTCTTTTCTTCAAGGAAGTGGCCATAGTCTGCTATAAGTGATAGTTGGTCGGTAAAGTAGGCCGTCGATTACGTGAAAATTTCTCTGGTACCGGTCTTTCATGAAAAGTGAAATCGAAAGATTAGATACAACCAGCGAACAACAACAGTTTGCTGAACATCATTCGCAACCGTGCGATGCCAGACGTACGGCAAAAGTCTCCATCTTTACTTATACCTCCCGTAAAAGCAATGCACTGATTATCGCGGTTGCATTATTGTATGCGGTAATTTTGCAGTCGGTACTTTCACATGATCCCGACACGGGTGAGTCGGAGTTGGCATCCAAAGTGGGCTCAGCCATTGCCGAAACAGTTGCCGAAGAATACTCTGCACCGGAAGCGGAAGAGCTTGGGTTAGGCGGCCCAATAGACGACTATGAGCAGGCACTGCAGGTTGACAAAGCACCGCAAATCGAGGAGACGCCCGACGTTACGGTGCTGGATCCGGTTGCAAGCGACGAGAAGCTGGTGCCAACCAGCGGATCAGAGCCGGTCCTTTTGCTGTCCAGTAATCTTGAGTCGCTATCCAGTTCCCCAGTCGTATTAACGAAATCGGTGGTTAGCGTCGGCGATACGCTGACCCGAATATTCAGACACAACAACCTTACCAACAAGCATGCGATTGCCTTGCTCAATGCTCCGGGTGCCAAAGCGGTGTCGGTCTTGTATCCAAACGATCAGTTCAAATTTATCTGGAGTAATAACAAGTTGCTTGGCATCGAACTTCGCCGTAAGCAGAAAGTTGCGCTGATGGCGACGTTTGATGGTTCCGAGTTCAGCATAGTTGACAACAATAAGGCCCGCAAAGCAGGCACACTCGTTAATTTACTGAAACGAGAGGTTGAGTCAGCCAAACAGGACGGCATGGCAGACTACGATATACGGTACGCTGAACTCAAGCAGTCGGATTTGACTTGGAGCAAAGTTACTGTGTCGAAAGGTGACACATTAACCAATATTTTTCGTCGCACCGGCTTAGACCCGAAAATGGCGATTGAAGTTGCTGCAGTTCCAGGCAATGATTGGCTGGTCAGCGGTCTACGGGTCGGACAGGAGATGAATATTGCGACAACTGACGACAACCAGTTCGCAATACTGGAAGCCCCCGATTACGCCAACGCGACCGTGCGTCTCGTCTTCCCATTCGAAGATGACTACTTTGCTGGCTTCAAGAAACTAAAAACCGAGCAACAGGAACACTTCGCGTGCGCCACGGTTGAGAGCAACCTGTATCAGGCCGGCCAAAAAGTCAACATGCCGAGGACGGCGATCAACAAGTTTGTCAGCCTGTTCGACTCGCGTATTGACTTTAGCCGACAGTTAAGAAGCGGAGATCGATTTTGCATCATTTATGACCAAAGCTATATTCACGGGAAACCGGTGCTTGATATCAGCATCAAGGCTGCATCGCTGACCCAGAAGAGCTTTGAACTCAGGGCTTTCCGATATATTGACGATGATGGTCAAGTTGCCTACTATGACAGTAACGGCTTGAGTATGCGGGGGCACTTTTTGAGATCCCCCATTAAGTACGCGAGAGTGACCTCGCTCTACAGCAAGAGTCGCTATCACCCTGTTCTGAAGAAAAACCGCCCACATCTCGGTGTTGATTATGGTGCAAAAACCGGTACCGCGATACGGGCGACAGCAACCGGCCGGGTCATCAAACGTGCCCACTACAAGGGCTATGGTAAAACCATTGCCCTGCAGCATGGCAGTCGGTACCGCACGATTTACGCACACATGTCTCGCTTTGCCGACGGCACGGCAATTGGGAACTTTGTCAAACAGGGTCAGGTAATCGGTTATGTCGGGTCCACCGGCCTTTCGACCGGGCCACATCTGCACTATGAATTTCATGTGGACGGCAAGCAGCGCGACCCGCTGAAGTACGATATGCCGAAAGGTGAGCCTATTGCAGATGAATACCAGTATAAGTTTCAGGCCATTGTTGATGAATTCTCGCAACGCCTGGCCAGCATCAAAGCACCGCAAATTGGCTACCGCGCGAGCACCGTTCAAACCGCCAGTAATTAAGGGTCAAGGGCAGCGCTCTGGTCTGAGCGATTGAGCCAGTGAGATGAGCGACCTGTACGCCGGGCTGATGTCTGGCACCAGTCTCGACGGCATTGACACTGTTGTCGCTTCGTTCCCTCAAAACACGCGTGTGCAGATTCACTGTTCCGGCTTTATACCGTTTCCGGATGCGTTACGCGCCCAATTAACCGACCTTCTTCGTGACCCGCGCCGCGATCGAGTACTCGCGCGCACTGTTGATATCCAATTGGGCGAGCTCTATGCAGCCGCAGTTATGCAATTGCTCCACAGCTATTCGCCAGGCGAGGTGCAGGCGATTGGCTGCCATGGTCAGACAATATTGCACGAACCATCCAGTCAGGTGCCATTTAGTTGGCAGGCAGGTGATGCCACTGTCCTTGCCAATCGTACCGGAATTCCGGTGGTTGATGACTTTCGTACTGCGGACATGCAACACGGTGGGCAAGGCGCACCGCTGGCACCGGCGTTTCACCAGTTTGCTTTTGGCGATCGCGATCAGGCAATGGCAGTGGTGAATATTGGTGGTATTGCAAACGTTACCTACCTGCCAGCAACCCGCGCGGAGCCGGTCATCGGATTTGATACAGGCCCCGGCAATTCGCTTTCCGATCGCTGGATTTTCAAATCAAGAGAACTGCCTTTTGATCGAAACGGTCACTGGGCAATGACTGCACAACCGGACCCGGAACTATTGGCAGTCTTTATGCAAGATGAATACTTCCGTGAGCCACCGCCAAAGAGCCTTGATACGCGGTATTTCAGTTTCGAGTGGCTGTGCACACAACTCGACGCGGTCGCATCGCGGCCAACTGCTGCAGTTGTGCAGAGTACGATTGCAGCCTTCAGCGCGCAATCGATTTGGCAAGCCATCAAGGACTGGTTGCCGCCTGTACATCAAATTGTCGTTTGCGGTGGGGGCGCGTACAACCAGGCAATACTGGGTAACCTGGCTCAGTTATCGGGCCTTGAGGTTGTTATCACTGATTCTTATGGCATACCGCCAGACTATGTTGAAGCTTGTGCGTTCGCGTGGCTTGCCGAACGGCGAATGAACAGTATTCCCGCGAACCTGCCCGCGGTAACCGGAGCAAGCGCGCGCGTTTTACTCGGCTCGATTACCTGCCCCAACTGAACCGTTTAACGGTACGATGCCAGTCCCGCGTGGAACTCACACCGTTTAGCAATCGAGCGTATTATTGCGCTCCCAATTAGATACCTCGGCACAGTACTGGTTCCAGTTCTGCAGCTTCAGTTTGCAGTAGCTGTCAATGTTATCACCGCCCAATCCGTTGCGAAGCACATCATTGGATTCAGTGATGCGAATGGCATCGAGCAGGTTCAGGGGCAGTTTCTTGACCTCGCCGGCCAACTCCGGATTGGCATACATGTCGATATCCAGCCGCTTGCCGGGGTCGCGCTGATTATTTATGCCATCTAGCCCCGCGGCTGCAATGCCAGCTTGGAGCAAGTAGGGGTTCGCGGAGCCATCCATTAAGCGCAGCTCAAAGCGGCCGGCATCGGGAATCCGAATCATATGAGTGCGGTTGTTACCTGTGTAGGTTACCGAGTTTGGCGACCAGGATGCGCCTGAACGCGTGCGTGCGGCGTTGATTCGTTTGTAGCTGTTCACGGTCGGATTGAAGATTGAGCACAGTGCTTCGGCGCTGTGGGTAATGCCTCCCAGAAAATTGTAGGCAAGTGCCGAGAGCCCCATTTCTTCAGATTCATCCAGAAACAGGTTGTTACTCGAATCGGTGTTCCATACCGAAACGTGTGAATGACAACCGTTACCGGTGAGGTCGGTAAATGGCTTCGGCATGAATGTTGCGCGTTCGCCGTTGTGTTCAGCGATCGTTTTGACCATAAATTTGAAAAACGTATGCCGGTCGGCGGTAGTCAGTGCATCACTGTAATCCCAGTTCATCTCAAACTGGCCATTGGCATCTTCGTGATCGTTCTGGTAGGGGTTCCATCCAAGCTCAACCATGGCGTCACAGATTTCACTCACAATGTGATATTTCCGGAGCAGCGATGATTGGTCGTAGCACGGTTTTTCCTGGGAATCGAGTGAATCGTTGATGTTTTCACCGCTTGCGTCCAGCAACATATATTCACACTCCACACCGGTCTTCATGACATAGCCTTGCTCGGCCAATCGAGCGATCTGCCGTTTAAGCATCACCCGCGGGCACTGCTCAACTTCTTTACCGCTCATCCACAGATCTGCGGCCAGCCAGCCGATTTCCCGATTCCATGGCAGCACGATTAGGCTTTCCGGGTCGGGAATAGCGAGCATATCCGGATCGGCGGGTGTCATATCCAGCCAGGTTGCAAATCCGGCGAATCCGGCACCGTCTTGCTGCATGTCGCCAATTGCGCCAGCGGGTACCAGTTTTGCGCGAAGCACGCCGAAAAGGTCAACAAAACTGATCAAAAAGTACTTGATTGCTTGCTCTTTCGCAACTGTTGCGAGATCAATTGACATTTTTCAACCTCCTTTCAATGTGATTGGGAGCCATTGTAAATTTTTAGCAGTTGACCGACGAAACTATTACCAGGGGGATCATATGAACGACAGGTCACCTGAGGATTAATTTGGACGCGGTCGCGATTGATATGGCGATGTTACCTAATTTAGTTCCCCGGGACCCAACTGGTACCAGCAAGGGGAATTTTCGCCATTGCTGCGGCCTCGACAGTCAGCGCAACCATGTCCTCCGGTTCCAAGTTGAGTACATGGCTTTTGCCGCAGGCTCTAGCCAGGGTTTGCATTTCAAGCACCATAGTCGCAAGATAGTTCTGCAGCCACCTGGATCCCTGTTCGGGTCGCAGGCGTTTCTCAAGCTTTGGATCTTGCGTGGTAATTCCGACTGGGCAGCGACCGGTATGGCAATGATGGCAACAGCCCGGGGTGGTGCCCAGCGATGCATAATCGTCGAGGTACACGGGGCGGTTACAGCCAAGCGCGACCATCGCGGCGCTACCAATAGAAACTGCGTCCGCGCCGAGAGCCAAAGCTTTTGCAGTATCCGCACCGCTGCGGATACCTCCGGATACAATCAGCTGTACTTTGCGATGCATATCGAGTTCAATCAGCGTGTCTACAGCCTGGCGAACTGCCGGTAATGTTGGTATGCCTACGTGTTCGATAAACACATCCTGAGTCGCCGCAGTTCCGCCTTGCATGCCATCCAGCACGATGGCATCTGCACCAGCTTTGATCGCAAGTGCAACGTCAAACTGGACACGGGTTGCACCAATTTTGATCAGAATCGGAATTTGCCAGTCGGTGATTTCTCGAAGCTCGTGAATCTTGATTTCCAGGTCATCAGGGCCAGTCCAGTCGGGATGCCGACAGGCACTGCGTTGATCGATGCCAACCGGCAGATTGCGCATGCCGGCCACTCGCTCGGTAATCTTTTGACCGAGCAGCATGCCACCGCCACCCGGCTTTGCACCTTGTCCAACAACGACTTCCAGCGCGTCCGCGCGTCGCACGTCATCGGGATTGAGCCCATACCGTGAAGGCAGGACCTGGTAGATCAGCGTTTTCGACGATAAACGTTCTTCGTCGGTCATGCCGCCGTCACCTGTCGTTGTACTGGTCCCCATTGCAGATGCAGCCAGTCCGATGGACTCTTTCGCGTTGGCACCGAGCGCACCAAAACTCATCCCCGCAATGGTGATCGGGATATCCAGATGCAGTGGCCGCGCCGCAAAGCGGCTGCCGATCACGACATCAGTATCACAACGCTCGCGATACCCCTCCAACGGGTACCGCGACATGGATGCTCCCAAAAACAGCAGGTCATCGAACGTGGGTATGGATCGTTTCGCCCCGAATCCACGTATTTCATAAACGCCCTGATCGGCTGCCCGGTGAATTTCAGCAAGCACGTGGTCCGGGAAAGTTGCTGACCGGCGCAACGCGCGCGGGTCAAAGTTCGGTTGTTTTTTTTCAGATGGCATCTGCATTGTCTATCTTGAAATTGTAGAGTTTTCGTGCCGACCCATAACGTCGAAACTCATCGACCGGTATATCAATGCATGCCCGTTCAAGCAAGGCCTGCAGTGCTCTTTTATGTTTATTCCGCATCTTTTTTTCGACGCAATCAGACCCCAGCCCTTCGACTTCACCGCGCACAAAGATTTGCGCTTCATAAATCGAGTCCCCCAGGTTGCCACCACAGTCGCCGCAAACCACGAGGCGGCCGGATTGTGCCATGAATGCACCAAAGTGTCCAATAGATCCGCCAACAACAATGTCGATGCCTTTCATTGAAATGCCGCAACGAGAGCTGGTATTGCCTTTGACAACCAGCAGGCCGCCATGCCCTGAAGCGCCTGCGTATTGAGAGGCGTTGCCATCGACAAAAACGCGTCCTGACATCATGTTTTCTGCAAGGCCGGGACCCGCGTTGCCTTCGATATGAATGCTGGCATTTTTATTCATCCCGCCACAGTAATAGCCAACGTGGCCTTCTATGGTTACTTCAATCGGTGCGGTCAAGCCCGCAGCGACTGAGTGTGCGCCCTTGGGATGGGCAATAACAAACGATTCATCGTGGTTCTGAGAGACCTCGTGCAAGTCCTGGTTAATATCCCGCAGGGATTGGGTTGCCAGATCGAAACGCATATCGTTACTCGGCGCTTGAGCCGCTACGGTCCCAACTGTATATTTGCGCGGGTGCCGGTTCCCAAATATTCGAATGCTTGGCATCAGGCAGCCGCGCAATGGCACGGTATTCTGAAGACATTGCCACCCAGTCATCATTTTCGGCGAGCACCGCGGGCTTACAGGCAATGGGATCACGCAGCACTGAGAAACCGTCGCGGGAACCAATGGCGAACGTATAAAAACCGTCGAGGTCCTGGATGGCCGACTCCAGCGCGTCGACAACTGAGTCTCCGAGAGACAGGCGCCAAGTCAGGTATCCGGCGGCTACTTCACTGTCATTGTCAGTCTGGAATTCGCCGCCTTGGCGGGCCAGGTAGTTCCTGAGGCGATTGTGGTTGGACAGCGAGCCATTGTGAACCAGGCACAAATCGAGTCCGGTTGAAAATGGGTGGGAGTGTTCGGTGGTTACGGCACTCTCGGTCGCCATGCGCGTATGGGCGACTGCGTGGGTGCCGGAAAATTCCTTGAATCCGAATCGCTCGGCAACTGCTTTGGGGTGGCCTTTTTCCTTGTAGATTTCGATCGAGGTGCCAATACTCATCACCCGAAGTTCCGGCCAATGAGTGTCAATCCATGGATCAACTTGATCGACTGGTGCAGCACTGGTCAGGATGGCATGGCTGGCGTGGACTTCCAAACGAAAGTCGGTTTCGAGTGACCGGCTGATCTCATCAGCACGGGACTGCCACGATTCATCCGGTTCGGCACTGAACAAGGATACCTTGGAGCCGTTTGGTGGTGCCGGATTTCGATAAACGGCGATGCCCGCGCTATCGGGACCGCGGTCGCCCATCTCTTCAAGCATGTCGGTGACAAATTCTCCGAGCCTGGGTTCAAGGGCAGGATTTTTAAGGTATAGGCCTACAATTCCGCACATGGTTGTCAGATTGTACGTGTTGATTGGACTGCCGCAATGCGCTGAGTCAGCATAATGCAGTCGGGATTAAAGCACTTTATTCTATCCGAATTGATGTCATTTGAAATTGAAATTTCTACGTTAATCTTTTCTGTTCACAGCCAAACGCTGGGCGCGTTAAATTTGACTAAGAATCGCAGTCCTGTGTGTCAAAGTGGTGCGTGTTCCGGATCTCAACCATCGCTTTCGCCTCTGTTGAGGATCGTAAATTGACGCATAATCTTGTGACTGATCATTGTGGAGCAAGATTGTGTCGCGCTGCCACATCCCAAGCCAATTCAATTCTTGAAACAAGCATGAATATCATTGACCCCAAAATCGAAGCTTATGCTGAGATTCATTCTGAACGATCGTCCAACCTTGTCGCAGAAATACATCAATGGACAGTGGCAAACTGCGATGAATCACAAATGCTGTCCGGTGAACTCCAGATCGCGGTTCTCAGGTTGCTGGCAAGAAGTATTGGCGCGAAACGGGTGCTGGAAATCGGTATGTTTACCGGTTATTCGGCACTTGCAGTTGCTGAAGTGCTGCCCGAACATGGAGAATTAATCACTTTGGATATCGAAGCAGAACGCGAGCATATCGCCCGCGGATTTTTTGATCGAAGTCCGCACGGCGGGAAAATCTTGATTCATATTGGTCATGCACTGCAAGTTCTCCCCACCCTGGATGGACCATTTGACATGGTCTACATCGATGCTGACAAGGCAAATTACGTACGCTACTACGAAGCGGTCATGCCGATGGTTGCGCGTGGAGGGCTGGTTGTTGCGGATAATGTTCTATGGAGCAGTGAAGTGCTCAATCCCGAAAGTGACAATGCGATTGCGCTCAACATGTTCAATCAACACGTTCAAAATGACGCACGCGTGACCAATTTATTAATGCCGATCCGAGATGGCTTGATGGTTGCGCGGAAGATCTAAACCGTGTTGACGATAAGCAGTCACTCGTATCCGGGCAAACAGTAAAAGTGCTTTTCGAATTTTGGGGACATTGGCATACAGTTGTTGCATTAAGGGTGTCTGGTTTGGATTAGCCACATACTTTGCAACTGTAGTACAGCAGGATTCCTCGCCAGGGATGTTAAATTAGCGGTTACGGAAAAGAACGCCTTTTTGTGGTCGCTGCGACCTGCAGTAAGGAAGGTGAAATAAAACCGCTTTTTTTGGCAGCGACAAGCTCCGCCAACAGTTTACGCTCCGGCTGGCTATGCAAAAATCGGTAAATCATTGGTAGCAGTCGCCAATTTACGTACAATGATGGCAGGTGCTGAAAAGCGCAGTCGACTTTAAAGCACCGCTTATAGAAGGGGATGCTGTGACTATTCGTTATAGCATCGGTCACACGATTGGGAATTGGGAGTAAGAAAATGCCGACAATTATCAACCGCATTCAAACATTCATCAAATTGTTCGCTATTGCGATGTGTGGTTCAGTTTTGCTGTTCGTTTTGCCAGCATCTGCAGACAACATCGAAGCCGAACGTGGCACAGCGGCCCAGGCGCAGGTGATGGTCGCACAAGCTATCGTGCTCTACAATGCGAAGGGTGAAAATGTTGCGTTTAATCGCTTCACTGAGAATCCGGCTCCGGACTTCAAGCGGTTGGATCTTTACATTTTTGTCATGAATGCCATGGATGGTAAGCTCGTCGCACACGCACTCAGTCGGTCAATCGTGGGAGTAGATGCGCGTGAGTTAATTGACCCGAACGGAGTGAGTATCGGACAGGTAATCATGGATGTCGCTGACCTTGACGGTGAATGGGCTGATTACAGTAGTATTGATCCTGCTTCTGGGGAAATCATACCAAAATCTTCATGGGTCGTTCTTCATGACGGGTATATTTTTGGATGTGGAATCTATCCTCGATGAATGAATTGATTGATACCTGTGGACTGCTGAAAACTCCAGCTCACTCATTCGATACCCGAGCCGCGAATCCATACGAACAGGACATCACATCAGCTGGCGTGGCGCAACTCTTGAATCTGCTCAGGAGTCAGTCCGGTAAAGTCCTGAATCTCACGTGCCGATAAGCCTTTTGCAATCATCTGCAGGGCTACAGATTCAATCCCTTCGAGTTTGCCACGTTCGATCCCCTGTGCCACTCCCTGTTCAATCCCTTGCTCAAAACCTCTCGCCATCGATCTTCGATCCATCTCTGCCAGTCTTGCTTTCATTTCATCCATGGTTCTCACCTCCGTGCTAAACATTCTCCTGCCAAACTCCTGTACCAGTTCAGCATACAAACCCTGATTCGATTGGTAAATCTCTGAGTTCATGATACGCTCGTAGACCTGCAACATCATACCATAGTCGCGCGCATGACGAATTAACATCAGGTCTGCGGCCGGACCTTCCTGCAGCGCTGCTTTGGATGCCACCAATTGTCGTTCGTCTAATAACAAATATTGGAACGACGGCCGCAGTGTTTTTAAATTATCACCCATCAGTTCATCAACCCTTTGGGGTACATTCCAGGGGGCTTCACCGGTGTAGATCACCAGCGGCAGCACTGCCGGCAACCGATACGATGGCGGGCGTGGTTTGGTCTCACGAAAAAGTGATTCGTAAATCAATGCCGCATAAGCCAGCATCCTAAGTGGCATGGCCGGGTCCGGTGTGGATTGAAATTCAATTTCAATGATCACATACAAGCGGTCTTCACAGTGGTGGTAGTCGATTTCCCACAATTGGTCGGCGTGCCGTTTCATCAAATTGCCACTGATCAATTCGGTTGGCAGCTTGCGCAGTGTGGAAAAGTCCAGTGTACCCCTAAGTTCTCGTGGCAGCGGTGCATGGTCAAGATAGGATCGCACCATCTGCGGCAGTGCGACGAGCCGCTTCATGGCAGCGTCTTCCAGTTGCTTTTCGGGCATTCCCTTGCTCCTTTTGTTGGTGATGAATGATTGCTTCCCGTTCCAGCATCGGGAAGCAAATTGAATACAGCCTCAAGTGAGACTGGGCTTTTGTTCCGCGCGGTGGTGGGTTCGAATCAATGACGTTATTATCTCTCCTGTGAGCCAACATTACCGCGTTCAATGACAACTTTTTTACTTTCCTATTACTAACCCGCCGTTATTGAGGAAGAACAAAATTTTGAATTATCATAGGGAGACAAAACCTTGCAATTTCCTGGTTCTGGCGGAACCTGGTTCCCAGACGACTGTCACGGCTGTATTACAGAAGTGATCACAGTTGATCGACACACTTGATATCTCATTCCAGCGGAGGAACTTAATGAAAATTTGTATCGTCGGCGCCGGCTCCATGGGCGGCATGATGGGCGTAAAACTGCACAACATCGGCGAAGAAGTAACGCTCATCGCACGTGGGCCGCATTTGGCAGCGATCCAGGCGAACAACGGTGTCAAACTCATCATGAATGATGGAACCGTCGAATTTGCTGAAGGTATTGCGGCGACCGATGATATCCGTTCCATTGGGTATCAGGACTTGGTAATTCTAGCGGTAAAGGCTCACCAAATCCCACCCATAGTCGATGATGTCAATGCCGTGATGGGTGAGGACTCCATACTGCTAACCATTCAAAACGGCATCCTGTGGTGGTACTTCCAGTTGCACGGCGGAGATTTTGATAATCATGTTTTGCAGACAATAGATCCCGGTGGCAAACTGGCATCGACACTTGATCCGCGCAAGATCATTGGTTCAATCTCTTATCCGGCCGCGCAGATCAGTGCGCCTGGAGAAATCACACACATCGAAGGCACACGTATGCCGGTTGGTGAAATCGATGGCATCGAAAAGGAACGCACCCGCCAGCTTGCAGACCTTCTGACGCGTGCCGGATTCAAATCCCCAATTCTGGAAAGTATACGCGCCGAAACCTGGCTCAAGGTGCTGGGAAATCTGAGTTTCAACCCGGTTAGTGCATTGACGCATGCCACTTTGGAAGACATTTGCAGGTATGAACCATCAAGGGAATTGATTGACCGGATGATGTCAGAGTGTCGGGAAGTTGCGCATCGACTGGGCATCGACATTCGGCTGTCCAATGAGCGACGTATTGCAGGAGCCGAACGTGTGGGTAAGCACAAAACTTCGATGCTGCAGGATATAGAGGTCGGTAAGGCTTTGGAGCTTGAAGGCTTGATTGGTGCAGTAATCGAGATGGCCGGGCTGACCAAAACCGATGTGCCCTTTATCGAAGCGGTTTACGCGCTGATCAGATTGCTGGATCACACCGTCCAAACCGAGGGCGTGTGCGTCAAGGCGAACCTCCGGTAATTGCACAGATCATCGAGTCGGATGATCATGTCAATCCGAACTGCGATTTGAATTAAGTGTTTGAATTCCTGAAGAGTCAAATGACCTGAGAGATTTTCTCGTGTAATCTATACTACTTGGAAAATATTTAATTTGATGAGGTAATGACGAGTGCCAGGAAAGTGCAGATCTGAACAATTTGTAGCCTTGCTGGTGGGCGGTTGTCTCGCTGGTGCAATGCTGAGTGCGAGCGCGGACGAGACAGGCGATTGTGCCCGTCCGGTTGATGCCTCTTTCGATGAGGAGTTGCTGACCCGAGACGAAAAAATCGAGATCCTGAATCAGCGTTTCTATGATGAACTGGCCCGGTTCGAAGAGTGCTTCAACGCAAATTCCGGCGGTGCAGCCGGTGGTGCTGCGGCAAGTGGTCAAGGCGGTGGTGGCGGTGGAGCATCGGGCAGCCAAACCTTCAGTGCGGCAACCGAATCGCTACCCGTTGCCAATGTCCAAGGTACCGAATTACCGGAACCTGAGCCGGATGACTCACCTGCGGTCGAACAGGATTCGATGGCAATGGCCAATGGCAAGGCGCCGGAACCATTGGAAACTGCCGATAATGACGCGATTCTACTGGAACAGATCCGCCAGGCTGCAATCGCTGAGGAAGATCCCGCGCTGAAAGAAAAGCTATGGGAAGAATACAATAAGCGCAAATCCGGTCGAACAGCTGACACGCCAAGTGCCAATGCACAGCAAGCCAATGGTACTTCTTTACCAACGCAACAGGCGGTACCGACAACAAACGCAGCTGCGGACGAGTCCTTGGCTACTGCGGACAACAATACACCTGAGCTGGTAGAGGCGATCCGCCAGGCCGCGATTGCCGAACAAGATCCTGCTATGAAGGAAAAATTATGGCAGGAATACAACAAGCGTAAATCTGGCCAGGCCGATCGCGCGCAAAGCAACGAAGTATCACCAACAAAAGATACTTCACCATCGGTGCCTCAGCAAGTTTCCGCTACCAACGAACCGTTAGCAGCCGAGGGCAATGATTCTGGGCTGCTGGAAGAAATCCGGCAAGCTGCGATCGCGGAACAAGATCCCGTCATGCAAGAAAAGCTGTGGCAAGAATACAATAAACGAAAAGCTGCTCTAAACAGCGGTTCTTGACCAAAAAAAATAAAAGGAGGGCCGATGCTGAAGTTCAAACGAACCACGGCGATAATTTTTGTCTCGATTATTTCTCTATACCTGACCGCATGTGGTGGTGCAGCAATCAGCACCTCGTCAGCACCGGCTAAGGCGCCATTTGGAATCAGCCTGGAAGACAGTGATGCCGGCCAGGGTTGGAGTGAGCAGTATCGCGGTGTCCGGCTCGATGTGGTCGTACCGGTGTTCGATCCCAATATCCCCGAAGATTCGGACGATTATGAAAAACTCGGAATTTGGCCCGAGCTGCGCCGCACCGAAGCGATTCGCTTTGCTGTGGCAATGCGCGATGAACTCGATAGCACCAATGTGTTTGCAGATGTTCGAACGACACCAGGCGCCGCGGTAAGCGGTGATCTTTACGTAACCGGGAAAATCATTAAATCGAATGGCGAGGACGTGGAGATCGAAATCCAGGTGCACGACATCAGCGGTGCCCGGTGGATGAAAAAGACTTACAAACATCGAGTGAAGGAATACCACTGGCAAAATATTCGCCAGTCGGGGAAAGACCCGTACCAGCCTGTATTTCAAAGTGCCGCGCAGAATATTGCAGCACTTTTAAAGAAAAAATCCGACGATGACCTGGCAACACTGCGGGCGATCTCTGAGCTTCAGTTTGCCAGTGCATTTTCTCACGAAAATTTCGCACACCACCTCGAAGTCAGGAACAAACGGGTGAAACTGGTTTCGCTGCCCGCGGTGGATGACCCCATGTTGGTTCGAACCCGCGCCATTCGCGTGCTGGATGGTCAATACATGGATAAGGTCCAGGATCATTACGAGGACTTTGTCGTAAAAACTGCTCCCAGTTATATTTCGTGGCAGGAACACAGCATGGCTTCTGCCAAAGCGCAGCGCGAGGCAAAGTCCAAGGCTACGATGCAGGCCATCGGTGCGGCGCTGTTACTGTTTGGAGCTGCGGCAGCCGCGGATAACAGTAGTAACGATACGACAACCAATGCCGCGATCGCGGGTGCCGCGGTCGGTGGCGTTATGCTGATGCAAAAGAGTTTCGCCGCGAATGCGGAAGGCAAGTATCACCGCGACAACCTGATGGAGCTGGGAAACTCAATGAACCTTGAAGTCGCACCCCAGGTTGTTCAATTCGAGAACCAGACAATTACGCTGCAGGGCGATCTCAAGTCTCAGTTGCGTCAATGGCGAGAATTTTTAAAGTCGTTTTATGAACTCGAGGCCACACCCTCGGTACAGCTTTAATTGGTTTAAGTTCAAGGCTTGGCTGCTTGGCGTGGTGACCAACGCTTAACCAGGCATCGAATTATTTCCCGGATTCCAAGGTGCGAGGCCAAATAAGTAATGGCTGTAGCGGATCATAAAGCAGTCCCTATCGGATTGCTCTGGCTATGTGTGGTTGGCGCCGGATCAATGTCATCTGACATTGTTTATGCTCGATTTACCTGGGCATCGCCGACGCTCGAGGTGTACCAAGGTTTCCTTGCACCTGAAGTGTTGCGCTTATCCCAAGAATCAGGCACAGGTCCTTGGGCACCAGTTATGCTGGGCAAGACAGCGCAGGCCGCTACCGAGTCCTCACAGCCGCTTCGGGAACGCTATCAAAATGCGCTCAACCGCATCGATATCGCGCTCGAGGCATGGCAACTCAGACGGTCCATAGTACCCGGATTTGACCAAAGCCAGGATTTGATCCTAAAAAGCCGCGGTAAAGCAGTACAAGCGTACCTTGATGCTGATTATGGTCAAGCTGTTCGGCTGGCGCAACAGGCGCTTGATGAAGTCGATGCAGTCAAGCAGCTCGAACAGGAATACTTCGCCCTCAACTTGACGCTTGCAATGGATGCATACGAAGCCGAACAGGTCGCCCCGGCACAGGAAGCAATTGAGTTGGCGGTCGCGCTGCGACCCGAGCACGACGATGCAAAATTGTGGCAAAAACGTATCGAACAGCTGCCCAACCTGATTGCGGCAAGACAGTCAGCCGCTGACGCGCAGCATGCCGGGCGGCTGCAGGATGAGATCGATGCGCTGTATCAAGTGGTGTCAATCAAACCCAATGACAAACAAGCACTTGCTCGGATTGAGATTGCCAAACGACAGCTTAAGGAGCAAAAATTCAATCGAATAATTGGCCAGGGACACAAGGCACTGATTGACGGAGATCTTAACAAAGCCCGCCAGGCACTAACCCGCGCGCAGAATATGAATCCGCAGCATAGCGAAATTGAACGCTTACAGAAAGATATCGCACGCGTTGAACGTGACAACGAAGTGTCAAGGCTGATCGCAGCTGCCGAACAGGATGCCTACCAGGATGACTGGTATAGCGCGCAACAAAAACTGGACGCAGCCCTGAAACTTAGCCCGGGGCTCAATGAGGTGATTGAAGGTCGAGACCTCGCCAAGACCATTGTCAGCATCCAACGAAACCTGGATGATTTTGTAGCCCGTCCGCAGCGACTGAATTCTGCCAATATCGCCACCGCCGCACGCCAGGAAATCGAGCGCGCACGGCCACTTGTGAAGTATAGCCCTCACTTGAGCGCAACCGTTGAAACGCTGGAGTTGGAGTTGGAGCAGTGGCAGCAACCGATGCCGGTGCGGGTGCTTTCGGATGGCAAGACACATATCGAGGTACGCGGTGTTGGTATTATTGGTACCACCGTGGACAGGGTCGTGATGCTGAAACCCGGTACTTACCAGTTCGAGGGTAAGAAAAAGGGCTACCGCAACAAGCTGGTTGAGGTAAACGTCTCAACCGATACAGGCCAAACGGCTGAAGTTGAGATTATTTGTGATGAGCCGGCTTGATCATCTTCTGACCGAGGCACAATCCCGCCAACGCCGAACCAGGGCGCTCGTCATGCGCAGTGTAGTGCTCATCATTGTTGTTGCGGTGCTCGTCGGACTGGCATTAACCTATCTGGATCGTCTCAAAATACAAATCGCCCCCGACACAGCGCTTGGTGGTGCTGAAATCGAGCTGCTCAATGGGATTGGATTGGTAGTGGGCAGCAACCTCATTGCAGTGAAAGAACAGTTAACGCTGCGAGTCTCTGCGCCAGGTTTCCGACCGCAGGAACTGATCGTAGCTGATGCGACCTGGCGGCGCGGCACGCTTGATTTGGTGTTGGAACCGCTACCGGCGAAACTGGTTGCCAAGACGGTTCCCGAGCTTCCTGATGTACGCTGGTATCTTGATGATGTTTTTGTTGCCCAATCTACTGAATTAACTATCGAACTCAAGGCTGGCGATTACACACTGCGGGCACAGCATCCCGAATTTGAAACTGCGCCGGTAACACTATCGCTGGCGCGCGCTCAGTCGCATGCATTATCACTGACGATGAATCCGGTTCAGGGAACAGTTGAGGTTACTTCTGAACCGATCGGAGCAAGCGTCATCCTCGACACTGTTGTCGTAGGCCAGACGCCCCTCAAGCTCGACGTTGCAGGCGGTTCGCGCGAACTCAGCATTGCCTATCCCAATTATGCGACTCGCACCGATACCATCACGGTAAGCTCAGCAAACCGGAACATCAGTCGGCATTACGAGCTGGCACCAGCCAGCCAAAAAGTGGTGTTCTTATTGTCCCCCAAAGACGGTCTGTTAACGTTGGATCGGGTGGCTATTCCCGTTCAGCCACAGCCGAGTGCTTTGCTGGCGGTTAATTCCCGGCACATCGCCGAGTACTCGAAGCCTGGTTATCGCAAACAACGCGTGGAATTTTCAGTCGCGCCGGGTGCGACCAATGAAGTCGTACTGACGCTACCACCGGTCTACGGCAACGTCGAGGTACGTTCAGAGCCGAGTGCAGCTGTGTCAGTCAACGGCAGCGTAGTTGGTCAAACGCCGCTGCAACTTAAACTGCAAGCCTTCCCGCAGACCATAACGCTCAGCCGTTCCGGTTATGTGTCTAAGTCACGTATCGTTACTCCCAATGAGCAAACCACTGAGGAAGTGTTGGTTACACTGGTATCGGAGCAGGATCACCGCTTAAACACAGCTGCGGATGAGCTTGTCAATAGCATTGGCATGGCGTTAAAGTTGTTCAAGCAGTCTGATGCCTTTCGAATGGGTTCAGTGCGCGGGGAGCCCAATGGGCGGCCCAACGAATTTGACCGTCAAGTTCAATTGAACCGTCCTTTCTATGCCGGGGTCTATGAAGTAACAGTGGACCAGTACCAACAGTTCAGTGCACCGGGTCAGACCGCGACGGGTGGACGCCAACCGGTGACCGGCATCAGTTGGCTAAACGCGGTTAAATTTTGTAATTGGCTCAGCGACAAGGAAGAACTCAACCCCGTTTATCAATTTTCAGGCGCTACACTCGAGGGCAGTGACGTTGACGCGGACGGTTATCGACTGCTGACCGAAGCGGAATGGGAATGGCTGGCGCGAAAAGCGGGCCGCCTACAGCAAACTACATTCCCCTGGGGGACTCAATCGACCATTCCGCAGAATACCGGCAATCTTGCCGATGAGTCTGCCAAGGCGACAGTCGCGCGCTACATTCCCCAGTACAACGATGGCCAACCCGGACTCAGCGAGACGGGCCTGTTCCAGCCGAACCCAGTGGGTATTCACGATCTTGCCGGTAATGCCAGTGAATGGACCCACGATGCGTATACCCATGCGCGGCCAACGGACAGTACAACTGAAGTCAATCCGTTCGACGAGTCAGCTGCCAGGTGGCGTACGATCAAAGGTGCGAACTTCCAGTCGGCCCGGCTTAGGGAATTGCGCGTTGCCTTCAGACGGGGCAGTGCGAAAGGCGATGCAACCGTCGGGTTTAGAGTGGCCCGTTATTTGTATTGACCAGACGATTACCATTGGGCGGTAAAATGTGCGCTAGCGGACACATCGTTACAGCACCTCGGGTGTGCCGCTGTAAACCAGAAAAAACCAGGAGGTGAATAAATCGTGATCTCGAAACGATGGGTCAGCCGGTATTGGCGACTGGCACTTTTGATCGCTGCGGCGGTTTCGCTGACCATCCTTGTATTTGGCTTTCAGCCAACTGGTACTGCGCAGAGTCAGAGCGCACAAATCAGCCTGAACTCACCGGTTAGTTTTCCAGGAGACATCTAGTTGAAAGAGACACTGCGAAGCCTGGTTATCCTTGCCTTGGCTGCCGTATCCGTTCACGCGTTATATATCCAGTACATTCGCCCCAAGGCTGAACTGCTGGTCGAAGCAGGTCGTGTCGCCGGACAATATGCACCGCGCGATTGGGTAGTGATTATGAAGGATTGGGAGCAGGAGATCTGCCTGATCCTGGCAATCTACTGTGTTATTCAGGTCGCCATTCGGTTATACGAGTTGTCCCGGGAACAATACCTGTTTGAGGTTGACCTGGTTGGAAAAATTGATGCAACCAAAGACTCCTTCTTCGACGTGCTGGATGAACTTGAGTCGCTGCCTGCCGCGGTGGGCAACTCTCAGCTGGTTGAAACACTGAAAGCCTCGCTGCGCAGGTACCGAATAACGTCAGACGTACAAAACACCTCGGACGCCATCCAAACCAGTGTTGAATCGCTGGCAATGAGACTCGAGGCTGAGAACACCATGCTGCGCTACCTAATTTGGGCGATTCCTTCGATCGGGTTCATCGGTACAGTACGCGGCATCGGGCAGGCGCTGTCACAAGCGGACCAGGCATTGTCCGGCGACATCTCAGAGATGACAGCCAGTCTTGGCATTGCGTTCAATTCAACCTTTGTTGCGCTGGTACTGAGTATTTTCCTGATGCTGCTGTTGCACTCTTTGCAGCGCGCACAGGACCGGCGGCTGGTCGATATCCAAAGCTATTGCGAAGAGTTCCTGCTCAAGCGAATCAGTCAGTAACAAGAGCGCATGTGCCATGAAACGGAACCGGCGACCTCTCGGCAGCAATATTGCATTTCTGGACGTTATGGCCTGCGGCTTGGGTGCTGCAATCTTACTGTTTCTAATCGTCAAGCATCACACCGGCGCGCCGCCGGTGATTCAGGATGCCGTCTCATACGACGGGGAAGTACTGGCTGAACTTCAACAAACCGAAGCCTCGCTGACCGAACAGATCAAGGCGATGGCGGCACAAATCTCTCGACAAGAGGCTCAATTCGAGGCGGATCAGCAACTGCTCGATCAACACAAAGCCAAACAGGCGGAGTTGATTGTCCTGGAGTTGGAGATCGCCAGAGAAGAGGCAAAAAACACGGCGCTTGAAAAAGAGTTAAGCCAGATTCGGCCACAGCAGACGGCTGACATCGTCAGCGATCAGAGAGTCGGCGAGGAAGACTACTTGATCGGATTGAAAGTCGCTGGTGAACGGATCGCCATTCTACTCGATCGCAGTGCCTCAATGACCGATGCCAGACTGGTCGATATCATCACGCGCAAGCTGGGTTCGGATGTCCAAAAGAGACAAGGACCCAAGTGGAATCGAACCGTGCGAGTGGCGCGGTGGCTGCTCGCCAGAGTGCCTGAGAATAGCCAGGTAGCGGTGATCGCATTTAACGAGCAGGCCGATATTCTGAACAAGGGTGGCTGGGCTGGCAGCCGGGACAGCCACCAGATCAATGGGCTCATCACGGAAATTGCCAGCCTGGTTCCGACGGGTGCGACCAACCTGGAAGCAGGACTGCGCGCGCTCAATCGGCTGAAGCCATCGCCAACCGATATATACATCATTACCGATGGGCTGCCGACTCAAAGTGTTTCCTCTCCGGGATTGCAAACGCGCTGTCGTAAACGCGCCAACAATGTCAGTGGTCGTTGCCGCGAAGTACTGTTTTTGAGTAGTCTGTCCCATTCCGCTCCGGCTGGCAACAAAAAGGTAAATGTAATCCTGTTGCCGATCGAGGGGGATCCGTCTGCTGCCCCCTTGTTTTGGAATTGGACGGCAAACACAGGTGGATTATTGCTGGTGCCAGCAGTGGGGTGGCCATGAGAAGGCGCCGCCGCGGCGATGGTGGCGAAAGTCTCGCGTTTCTTGACGTCGTTACTTGCGGTTTTGGTGCCATCATTTTGTTGCTGATTATCAGCAAACCGGTACCTGATCATACAGATTTTTCTGAGCAGCAGCGTGATTTGAGTGCCAGCATCGAACAATCGGCTCAGGATGTTGCTGCCCTGCAACGGGAATTGCAGGGGCTTCAGTCCAAGCTGTCAGCCACTCCGGATCCGGTTGAACAGTCCGTGGATCAGCAGTTGCAGACCTCTGTCAAGCGAGCCAAAATGGCACTGCAAGAACTCAAAAGCAGCAATCAGGCGCTGGAACTTGTGAAGAAAACACAACTGGAAGCAAATATTACCCAAACCACTGCACCGCAACAGCGCGATCTAGAGGTCGGTGGTATCCCGGTTGATGGAGACTATGTCATTTTTATCGTGGATACCTCGGGCAGTATGATGCAAATCTGGAATCAAGTTGTCGAGCGGCTGGTTCAAATAATTGACATTCATCCGCGGGTACGCGGTTTTCAGATCATGAATGACAATGGGTACTACCTGATTGAATCCACCAAGGGGAAGTGGTTGCCAGACACCCCCAATTCCAGAAAAAACGTAAAAAACTTGCTGTACACCTGGCAGGGTTTTTCCAACAGCAGCCCCGTTGAAGGATTGGTTACCGCGCTTCGCGACTATGGTGGCACCCGGGAGAATGTATCGATTTACATTGTGGGGGATGATTTCACCGGCGCATCGTATGATACAGTCATCGACACGCTGAAGAAATTAAATATCAATCAGATAACAGGTGAGTCCCGAGCGAGGGTACACAGTCTCGGATTCATTTCCGAACACGGTTCCAGTCGCTACTCAACTTTGATGAGAAATGTAGCCGAACGAAATCGCGGGACCTTTTTGGGGCTGCCATATTGATGGTCGCGCGAAAATGGTTTGTACCAATTTGAGTTGCGCGTCAAGTATATTTTCTGATTCAGCATCAATCAGGAGTCAGTCATGCACACCAACCAATCTTTAGCAGAAAAGATCCAAGCCTTGCTCGGCCTCACCCACGCCCCCATTGCCATCTCATTTTGTAATGCAGTACCCACAGGCATTTCCAAATTGAGCGGTGATTACCCTGCGCCAACTGCGGATGGTCGCACCGGTGCAGTTTCTGCGGGCTGTGTATTCTGGTCAATGGCCAGTGAGGCGACCTTTGTAACCGAAGCAGCCGATCATGGCAACTGTAGTGTTGGCAGTTTGACACATGGATTGATTTCGTTGGGCGAAGCAGCCGAACGCGCGGATGTAAAAGCCATTTGCGAAGCCGACTGGGTCAATCCTGAAATATTTCCACACATACCAACCGTACAAGAACGTCCGGCAGCCATTGTCTATGGGCCGCTTGCTGATGCAACTGAAGATCCGGACATCGTGCTCTTGCGACTGGTGGCCAAACAGGCAATGCAGTTGCATTCGGCCGCGCCAACACTCCGATTTGAAGGCAAACCGCAGTGCCATATTGTCCCGATCGCCCACGAACAAAGACAGCCTGCGGTGAGCGTCGGCTGCATGTTAAGCCGCGTTCGCACCGGCATGGGTAACAGCGAGATGACGTGTGCGATTCCGTTCGAACAGATGGCTGGAATCGTGGCGGAATTGGAGAAGGTCTGTCATGCCGACCGACTGGTAGCCGCTTATGCAAGCGAGGATAAGGCACGATTCAATTGAACTGAGTGAAATTACGGTCTGCTCTGACTTCCGTCACGGGTGACGGGCGCCACCCATGGCGTCCTCAAGAGTGGCTTGAGCGGTGGGCGTGAAACGCGCAATCAAAGTTATGCAAACTACATTGAATACACATGTTGGATATTGGCAAGTCACTCGAAAATGATTGGGGATTAAAGTGCTCCCGAATTCACCACAACCTCAGTAAACCAGAGCTGTTTCGCGCGGCGATCAAACACGATGTCGGCCGAATTCATCACAATGGCGGTTATCACGATCACAAGGCTTACGCCACCAAGCTGCAAGCAGCCGGGCCGCTGTTATTTCTGACGGACCCAGACTGTACCGGTCGGCCGATTGACGATACTTATGCGGTCGCCTGGCCGGAGGTAGAGTCCGATATCTGGTGGAAAGCCAGCTTGAAACCTTATGACCCTGACCAATATGAACCGTTGCTGGCGCGGGTCATTGAACATTTGAACCAACAGGACAGCAACTTGTACGTACAGGATGTAACTGTGGGTCACGATGCCGATTACGCGATTGCCTACCGAATCATTTGCCAGTATGCAACGCACGCCTACTTTGCGCACAATATGTTTTTGCCGGCCAACGGTTTACCTGAACAATTCGACCGTCGTAATTGCTGGACGATGCTCAATGTCCAGACTTTCCGCTGTGAACCCGAACGCGATGGCTGTCATTCCGAGCGCGTCGCAGTGTTGGATTTTCGTAACCGCATCTGCCTGGTTGGCGGGCCTGCCGACTATTGTGGTCTGGTGAAAAAATCAATTTTCACAGTTATGAACTTCCTGTTACCGAAGCGTGACATACTATCGATGCACTGTTCGGCAAATATCGGTGAAGGCGGAGACACCAGCATTTTGTTTGGCCTTTCGGGGACCGGTAAAACGACGCTGTCAGCCGATGCCAGTCGTCAGCTGATTGGCGATGATGAGACCGGTTGGTCAGATTCGGGTGTCGCCAATCTGGAAAACGGATGTTATGCCAAGCTCATTGATCTTGACCGGCACGCGGAACCAGTGATCGCCAGCGCACTGTCCGCCGAGGGCACGTTAATTGAAAATGTTCCGCAGCTGCGGAACATGCCTTATGCAGACACAGACCCGGAGCAACTGGATTTGACCGACCGGACGATTACGGAAAACACCCGATTTTCTTACCCCCTTGATTGCAACCCAAACGTTGCTGCAGGTGCTCGAGGCGGTCATCCCAGCACGATCGTACTATTGACTGCCGACGCATTTGGGGTATTGCCGCCCATTTCGATTCTTGACGAAGACGAGGTTATGTATCACTTTGTACAGGGGTTTACCGCACGTGTTGCCGGCACCGAGGTGGGTTTGGATTCTCCGGAAGCAACTTTCAGTGCATGTTTTGGCGCACCGTTTATGGCACATAAACCACTGGTGTACGCGCGGCTGTTGCAGGAAAAAATGCGCGCCTGCAAATCGCGCTGCGTACTGCTCAATACGGGCTGGATCGGCGGGTCAGCGGGTGCGGTGCCGCGCATACCATTGTCAGCAACGCGTGCCTTGCTCAATGCCGCTATGCAGGGCGTTTTCCATGATCCCGGTTCGGGTATTTTTTTCGAGAGGCACAGTCTGTTGGGGCTGCGCCATCCAACTTCCTGCCCCGGAGTGGATCCCAGAATTTTGACTCCGGTTAACAGCTGGAGTGACAAGTCCACCTATACCCAAGTTGCAACTGAATTGCGCGATATGTTTCGTAAAAATTACCTGGATAATCAGTTTGCAAGTGCCGGGATTCCGGCTGCAATCTGACCCGACAGCATACATCAACAGTTCGTAATCAATGAATCAAGACCGCCCCGAACATAAGTCTTACGAGGAACAGCGCGAGACGATGTTGCTGGTGATTGCAGCACACGCGGCTGCCTGTGGTGAGCAAACCGGCCGCCCGGTCATCGAGGAGTCTGTCATGGAAGCCATGCTGAAGACCCCACGACATCAATTCGTACCGCCTAAGTACCGGGATTTCGCTTATGACGACTGTCCGTTACCCATTGGACATGACAAAACCATCTCGCAGCCATTCATTGTCGCACTCATGATAGATTTGCTTGACGTGCAGGTAACAGACCGGGTGTTGGAAGTGGGGACCGGCCTTGGGTACCAGGCCGCGGTGCTGAGCCACCTGGCCGAGACGGTGTACACAATTGACATTATCCGAGAGTTGGCTGAGGTCGCAAGTGACAGCTTCGCCGAAGTCGGGTACGACAACGTCCACGTACGGATTGCAAACGGTGCCTATGGCTGGCGTGAACACGCACCTTTTGACAAAATTATTGTCGCCGCATCAGCGCACGAAGTGCCTGCCGCACTGTTGGATCAGGTAGCACCAGGTGGGCGGTTGATCATGCCGGTCGGCGCGGCGGAAAACCAGAACCTTATCCTGGTTCAAAAGGGAGATGCCACCACCTTTGCTGATGAAATTCTGCCAGTACGGTTCTCACGCCTGGTGGTGGCGCACTGAGTTGGTCGACTGTGCGCAAGACGCAAGGGGAGCAAATTATGGTGTGATGACACTCCAATGCTGCTCGATGTGGTCCGCCAGACGCAGTGTGTGATTTCGAACCAGTGTTTCTGCCGCATCAGCATCGCGGGCTTCAAGCGCTTCAATGATATGAATGTGATCAATAATTGAGTGCTTGGCGCGCTCGGTGTCTGCAATGCTTCGGAGTCGAATGGTTTTCAGGTGCAGAAACAGGTTTTCCGAGATGTCCATCAGCGGCTGACAGCGACTCATCTCAATGATGGTTCGGTGGAACTCAATATTGGTCTCTGAGTACTCGTTGATTTGCGCCACCGACTTGGAACCGTCATAGGTGGAAAACAGCGACCTCAGTTTACCAATTTCCTCATCACTCGCCCTTAAGGTGAGCAGGCGCGCAGCCATGGATTCCAGTGCGGCCCAAACATGGACCATGTCGATGATCTGGGCTAAGGATTTGCGCACCACGAATGCCCCTTTATGAGGGAACATTTGCACAAACCCTTCGTTTTCCAGTCGGATCAGGCTTTCGCGTATCGGCGTGCGACTCACGCCCAGCTGTTCGGCCAGTGACCGCTCATCGAGGCGCAGATCAACATCGGATTCATAAACGTCCAAAGAAGAGATTGCACTTTTTAAGGAACGGTAAACCCGGTCCTTGAGAACTTCCGGGTCCTTAAGCCTTTCGACGGACAGCGACATGTGAAAATGTACTCAGCCTTTATAAAAGGGAATTATTCGATAGGTTAGCCAAGCCAATCCGCTATAATAACAACCACCTGAACAAGCTTTACAAGATTACAACCCGTAAGGTTATGTCGGGGCGGGCCGGACTCACGCAGCTGGACGTGGAGGGGTGCATGGATAGCCATCCCCTATGAACCGTCAAAAAAGTAGCAATGGCTAACATTGTCTATAAGTTCCAAACAGTATCCGGTTTGAATTTTTCGTATATTGCAGATATTGGTGCGCCGCGATTACCTGTTTATTGTGTCGTTTATTATATAACTTCACATAATCTGTAGAAAATCGGCAATTCACTCAGCATCGGGTATCGAATTTGCCTGGAGAGTCAGGTTCTCGCCGGCTTGCCTTCGAAAGATGAAAGCACCACTGGGACGCCAAGGTAGCGATTGTCGAATGAGTAAAGAAAAAATCAAGCCTTTCGGCCAATACATCAATCTCACGCTTGAGGGGTATTTCACTGACCTTAAAGGTGCTGACCCAATGGGTCTGCATCAACAGATGACAGAAGAATTAGAGCGCCACCTGTTTAAATTTGTCATCTCGCACGCCAATGGCAACATCTCGCGCACCGCGAAAATTCTAGGCATCTCGCGTGCAACGCTACGCAAGAAGATCAATCACTACGGCATTGCTACAGACTGAGTGGCGAGCATCAATCCATCTGCAGAGTATCGAACCGCGAACACAACATTGGATACTGTCAAACCAAATTGCGCACTGATAAGTGTGTCTGACAAGTTGGGAATCATTGAGTTCGCCCGTGCGCTAGCAGCCTACGGTATCCAGATTCTCTCGACTGGCGGAACCGCAAGTCAACTGTCCGCCAATGGTATTCAAGTAACTTCGGTTTCGGAATACACGGGGTTCCCGGAGTTAATGGGTGGCCGTCTCAAGACTTTGCACCCGAAAATTCACGGTGGCATCCTCGGCCGTCCGGATGTTGATTCTGCCGAAATGCAAGCCAATCAAATCAATGCCATCAATCTCGTCGTGGTCAACCTGTATCCGTTCGAACAAGTCTCGGCCGAGCCGTCGACGACAACCGAAATCGCAATCGAGAATATTGATATCGGCGGTCCTGCCATGATTCGCGCAGCCGCCAAAAATATGGCGCACACCACTGTAGTGGTAGATCCTGCCGATTACCACGAGATTCTGAAGGAACTCGAAAAGTATGGTGGCATTCGGGCTGAGACTCGGTGCCGCCTGGCGCGCAAGGCCTATCGCAGAACGGCGAATTATGATGCGGCTATTGCGAATTACCTGGCTGCGCAAGACCATGCTGATGAAGCCTGGCCGACAACACTTAACTTTACCTTCGAAAAGAAGCTTGATATGCGTTATGGTGAGAACCCGCACCAGTCGGCAGCATTTTATCTGGGGAGCAGCGTGGTTGACTCCTGGTTCCAGCAGGCAGTGATGCATCAGGGGAAATCGCTGTCGTTCAATAACGTTGCCGATGTTGACGCGGCATATAACTGTATCGCGGAATTCAGTGAACCCGCTTGTGTCATTATCAAGCATGCAACACCTTGCGGTGCGGCTGTTGCCGAGGACATTACGCGCGCTTATGCGTTGGCCTATCAAACCGATCCAACCTCAGCGTTCGGTGGCATCATAGCAGTCAACGCCACACTGGATGCAGCGACTGCCGAGCTGATTCTGTGCAACCAGTTTGTTGAGGTCATCCTGGCACCCGGGGTTTCGCCAGCTGCACTTGGAATACTCAAGGACAAACAAAATATCCGGGTGCTGGAACATCCGGCACAATCTGATGATGGCTCGTCCCTGCGCCTCAGTAGTGCCTGTGGCGGGTTGCTGGTGCAGTCGTCGGACACTGCGCTGCTGGCCGGCGAAGAACCGCAAGTCGTCACGCAAAGACATCCTGATCATGATGAGTATCGCGACCTTCTGTTTGCCTGGACAGTTGCCAAACACGTCAAGTCAAATGCCATTGTGTATGTCAAGGGACAGGCGACGATTGGTATTGGTGCCGGACAGATGAGCCGGGTCGATTCAGCTAAAATCGCCGCGCTCAAGGCCGCGGATGCGAACCTGCAGATCGAAGGGGCGGTAATGGCATCTGATGCGTTTTTCCCGTTTCGGGATGGCATTGATACCGCTGCGCACGCTGGCATTCGCGCGGTGATTCAGCCCGGCGGGTCGCTGCGGGATGACGATGTCGTTGCAGCCGCTGACGAACACGGGATCGCAATGCTGTTTACCGGAATGCGGCACTTTCGACACTGAGTGGATGCGGTTAAAGTGAAGGTATTGATTGTTGGCGGTGGTGGAAGGGAGCACGCGCTGGCTTGGAAAATCGCTGCTTCCCAGCAGGTTAGCGCAGTAAAGGTTGCACCGGGAAATGCAGGGACCGCGCGTGAACCCAAGGTGGAAAACCTTGCGATTGGTGCTGAAGATATTGACGCACTGCTGGAGTACGCGGTCCGCAATCAGATTGAACTGACCGTAGTGGGTCCCGAGGTGCCGTTAACGAATGGCATCGTCGATCGCTTTCAGGCTGAAGGTCTGGCTTGCTTTGGCCCGAGCCGACGGGCGGCACAGCTTGAGGGGTCGAAAGATTTTACCAAGCAGTTTCTGGCGCGGCACGGCATACCAACTGCCCGGTACCAGACATTCGACAATTTACGCGCCGCCAGTGACCATATCGACGCGGTTGGCGCCCCGATCGTGGTGAAAGCAGACGGCTTGGCAGCGGGCAAAGGTGTGGTTGTTGCGCAAACGGTAACGCAGGCCAAACAGGCAGTGGTAGACATGCTCGAAAATGACCGGTTTGGGGCAGCTGGGCACCGGGTGGTGATTGAGGAATGTCTCGACGGTGAAGAAGCGAGCTTCATCTGTATCGTGGATGGTGCAGATGTGTTGCCCCTGGCGACTTCCCAGGATCACAAACGTGCGCTTGATAGCGATGAGGGACCAAATACCGGTGGCATGGGTGCATACTCACCCGCACCCATAATCGATGCAAATCTAGAACGGGTGATCATGGAACGCATTTTGCAGCCGACTGTTCACGGGCTGTTGGCGCAAGGCATTCACTATACCGGATTCCTGTATGCCGGACTGATGATCAGTCCTCGCGGAGAACCGCGAGTGCTTGAGTTCAACTGCCGTATGGGGGACCCGGAAACACAGCCCATCATGATGCGGTTGCAGACGGACCTCATAGTCTTGCTGCGCGCAGCTTTGAATGGAAATCTTGGTTCCGTGCACGCCCACTGGGATGCACGCGCGGCGGTGGGGGTAGTCGCGGCAGCAGGCGGATATCCCGGGAGCTATGCCACAGGCACGCCAATTACAGGCATTGACGATCCGGCTCAGCAACATATCAAGGTGTTTCACGCCGGCACTGCGATCGGTAACCAGGGTGAAACGCTGGTGAGCGGTGGTCGAGTGTTGTGCGTCACGGCACTTGCTGACGGCGTTGCCGCAGCACGCGACGCAGCTTATGAACAGATGGCGAGGATCGCTTTTGAAAACATGCACTATCGAACCGACATCGGCGCGCGGGCACTTGCTCCTGGCGCCAACACATCAACGTAAGGGAGATCAAATTGAAACAGAATTTTGTTGCAGTTATGCTGGGGTCTGATTCGGACCTGAAAGTTATGCAAGGCACAATTGACACGCTGGACAGTCTGGGGGTGTCCTGGGAGTTGCGAATTTTGTCTGCACATCGTACGCCTGACGAAGTTCGGGAGTACCTTGGGGATTCTGCAGCGCGCGGCTGTGCAGTGTACATTGCTGCCGCGGGGCTTGCCGCTCACCTTGCCGGTGCCGTTGCCGCCCATACCCTGAAACCGGTGATTGGCGTGCCTTTGGATGCCGGTTCGCTGGGCGGTATGGATGCGTTGCTGTCGACGGTGCAGATGCCGGGTGGCGTGCCAGTGGCCTGTGTTGCGGTCGGCAGTCCAGGTGCCAAAAACGCGGCGTTTCTGGCGGCTCGAATTTTAGCGCTGGGCGATGACGATGTTGCTGCTGCGCTGCGCAATTACCGGGACACCAACCGGGAATCAGTATTGGCGAAGAATCAGAATTTACCGCAGGCAAGCGGTGCTTAAGCGCGCAAATTGAACCGGAATGATGTGGCGGTCGGCGCCAGATATATTACCAAGGGTGGGGTGATTGCCTACCCAACAGAGGCGTGTTTCGGTATTGGCTGTGATCCTGCCAATGCAGCAGCTGTTGCGCGCGTGGCAAAGATCAAGAATCGGCCACGCGGAATGGGGCTTATACTGATTGCCGACTGTGTAGACAAACTGCTGCCTTACATTGCGCTTCATCATAATTCATTGCTCGACAACGCATTGGCCAGCTGGCCAGGCCCCTATACCTGGATTTTCCCGGCAACCAACCGGATGCCACTCGGAATGCGGACCGTAAACAACACCGTCGCGGTCCGTGTTACCGCACATCAAGGTGCTGCGCAACTGAGCCGAATGGCCGGTTGTGCCCTCGTATCAACGAGTGCCAACCGGCACGGCCACCGACCCATGCGAGAGCACCGCCATGTGCGTCAGTGTTTGGGGGGCTCGCTGGATTTTGTTGTGCGCGGCCCTTTGGGTACGCAGCGCAAGCCCACCCGAATCACCGATGCATTGACCGGCAAGGTGTTACGCGCGAGTTGAGGTGGTGATTGGGCAATGGCTGAAGTGGCTTCATGCACCATAACTGACGCAGCACGCGTAGAGGAATACCTGCGAGGGCTGCAGCAGAACATTTGCCAGGCACTTGAACAACTGGGTGGTTCTGATCGTTTCGTCGCGGACCCATGGTCGTATGCTGGCGGTGGTGGTGGTATCACCCGCGTGCTTGAATCAGGGCGGCTGTTCGAGAAAGCCGGGGTCAATTTTTCTTCCATTCACGGGGTTGAACTGCCTGCTGCTGCGACGGCAAAGCGGACCGATCTCAAGGACCGGCCATTTTCTGCCATGGGCGTATCGCTGGTGATTCACCCGCTGAATCCTTATGTGCCGACCACACACATGAACGTTCGCTTTATCCGGGTCGACGATTCGCGCTGGTGGTTTGGCGGCGGCTTTGATTTAACGCCGTATTATGGTTTTGTCGAAGATGCGATCCACTGGCACCGTACCGCGGCCCATGCGTGTGAGGGATTTGGGGAGAATCTGTACCCGCGGTTAAAAACGTGGTGCGATCAATATTTTTTTCTGCAACATCGAGGTGAAGCGCGTGGCATTGGCGGCATTTTCTTTGATGATTTCATCGAGGGAGGATTTGATGAGAGCTTTCGCTTTCTACGAAGTGTTGGCAATCATTTTCTCGAGGCCTACTTGCCGATAGTTGTGCGTCGCCGCGATATGCCATATGGCGAACGTGAACAGGCGTTTCAATGGCTGCGCCGCGGACGTTATGTGGAGTTTAACCTGGTTTATGATCGCGGGACCTTGTTTGGATTGCAGTCCGGTGGCAGAACCGAATCAATTCTGATGTCGCTGCCGCCCCGGGTATCCTGGCATTATGATTGGCAAGCTGAGCCCGGTACTCAAGAACATCAACTCAAAGAGGTGTATCTTACCCCGCGCGACTGGCTTGTCGAACAGCCCGAGTGACCATGGGACGGCTGTATTATCTGATTTACCGGGTTGTGATCAGCCTGCTGCTGCCTGCGGTCCTGATTCGTTTCCTGGTGGTGGGATGCTGGCGACCGCAATACTGGCACCGACTGACTGAACGCATTGGTTTGATTCCTGCAAAAGTTACGTCTGGCTCGATCTGGGTTCACGCGGTGTCGGTCGGCGAAGTCAACGCCGCGAAGCCGTTGATCGACTACCTGCTGGATAATTTCAGTGCGCCGGTGTTGATGAGTTGCGTAACCCCGACTGGCGCGGCGCAGATCGCACGACTCTTTGGCGATCGCGTTACCCAAATTTATGCCCCCTTCGATACGGGGTTCGCGGTCGGTCGGACACTGCGTAAAGTATGTCCGCGCGCACTCATCATCGTTGAAACTGAGCTTTGGCCAACCCTGTTATGCACCGCGCGTGCCCAGAGTGTGCCAGTTGCACTGGTAAACTTACGGATTTCGGACCGGACATTTAAAAGAGCCAGGTTGCTGCAGCCATTGAGTCGCTATGTCATTGGTAATGTTGCCTCGTTTTGTGTCCAAACTGATGTGGACGCTGAGCGGATTACTGGATTGGGGGCCCCGTCAGAGCGCGTGTACGTGGCGGGCAACCTGAAATTCGATTTTGAGCTATCCAGCGATATCGGAGAAACTGCGGCTTTGTTGCGCGCGCGTTGGGGTGCAACCCGGGATGTAATCGTACTGGCAAGTTCTCATGATGGCGAGGAGCGGGAGTTTGCCAAACTATTCGCACAACTGCGCGCCACCAGTCCCGAGTTGCTGTTACTGGTTGTGCCGCGTCATCCGGAACGTTTCGATAACGCCATTCGCCAAATATCAGGACAGGGACTGACTGTGCTGCGGCGCAGTCAATGGTCTGATAAAGTGTCTGCTGATGTCGATGTCATTGTGGTTGATTCGATGGGTGAGCTGCTCGAATTTTATGCCGCCGCGGACATTGCGGTAGTTGGCGGCAGCTTCGTCGCAGCCGGTGGTCACAATATCCTGGAACCACTGCGAGTGGGCACGCCCGCAGTATTCGGCCCTGACATGTCAAATTTTCGGGAAATTACCCGCTTAGCCCTTGCCAACGATGCCGGGGAACAGGTCAACAATTTCGCCCAGCTTGGTGTGGCTTTGGTAAAACTGCTGACCGATCCAGCGCTTCGACAGAAACGGGTCGCGAATGGATTGCGGCTACTCGAAGTTCATCAGGGTGCGCTGGCAAAGACGATTGACCGGCTGCAGCCCATCCTGGATTCGGCCTAAGTGGCTACCGAAGCAGCTGGTTTAATACTTCCAGGTCCGTGATATCGAGCGTACCAGCAATCTGTTCGAGTGCGATCAAGCTTTGAAAATAGTTGTAGCGCGCCTTGAGTAAATCGCGACGAACTTCGAACACGTCCTGTTGAGCATCGAGAACGGGTAACGAGGTAACCAGCCCAACCTCGTAGTTGCTTTGGGTAATTTCGAGGGCGCTTTCGTTCGCAGAGACGGCCAGCTCGAGTGCTTCGATCTGGTCAATCAGGCTGATCACATTGCGATAGGTACTCGAAGTGAGCGTGGTGGTCCGAGCTTTGAGCCCCTGAAGTTTTTGCAATTCTGCTTCGTACCGAAGCGCAGCCTGTTTTTTTTGCTTGGCGGCAAGCCCTACTGCAGAAAACGATTTCGAAATGGTCAGCCTTGCTGAGGTGTGATCATTCACTAAATCTGAGCCGCTGAACTTGTCATTGATGCGCGCACTCAACTGGACCCTGAGGTCTGAAGCTGCGCTGGCCAGCTTAATCGAATGACTGGCCAAGGTGACCAAGGTTTGTTGGATCAGAATGTCAGCATTGTTGGCCAATGCCAGCTCTAACCAACCTTGTAATTGTCCGGGTACCAAGCGCGGGAGCGTCACGTTGTCGCGTAGCTTTTTCAATTCATCAGGCCGCGTTCCCAGCAGTTCCGCCAGCGCCAAAAGTGCACTGTCAACTTGATTTTCTGACATGATTACCGCGGCATTGGCCAATGCCAAGCGTGCTTCGGCAATCCGCACTTCGGATTCAGTGCCAATTCCTGTATTCCGGCGTACAACTGCGTGATCGCGCAACGTCGTAATCGATGCGATCTCACGTTGCGTTGTATCCAGCGTATCTTGTACAGCCAGCACTGCAAAATAGGCGTCGACCACCTCTCGAAACAGCATTATTTGTGCTTTTTGGTATTGCAGCCGTGACAGTGCGCCCTGTTCATCGGCTGCATCCAGCCAGCTACTTAGTGATTCACTCCAGATATTTTGCGTGATCGTTGCGCTACCGCTGGTCAGGGTGCGGTCTGGCCCAGAGTATTTATTGACTCTGCGAGACTCGGCATCGAGCCTGAGAGTTGGATAAATCTCCGCAAGTGCAATGTCGGGGCTCAGTCCGTCGGCTTGCGAGGTGATTCGGGCCGCGGCAAGCTCAGCGCTATTGTCGACTGCCAGATGATAGCTTTCAACCAAATCAATTGGATAGCCCGTCGAAGTGGCAAATATACCCAGCACCAGTGCTGGTGCGCGCAGGGTCTTTACGATCTTCAACAATGTTGGATTACTGCTTAAAATTCGAAGCGGTCGGGCTGCTTGATGTTATCGAGTGGTGGCAGCAGCGTTTCGAACAGGTATTCGGTTTCCCACCGATTGACAGCCACGCGTCTGACCAGGACTGCATTCATAATCGGGCTTTCTCCCACGATGGCCACCAGACGTCCGCCGACACACAAAAGTTCGCGGTAGTTTTCCGGCAACTCTATCACTGATCCGGAAACAAAAATTGTGTGGTATTCGATATCCGAGTGCCAACCCTGGCCTGCATCGCCATGGATGACCGCAACGTTGTTGCACTGATTGGCTGCCAGGTTGTGTTTTGCAAGTTCTACAAATTGCTCGCGGGACTCGACAGTATGGACTTCCAATGCGGTGTGAGCCAACAGTGCGGCGACGTAGCCTGTACCGGTGCCGATTTCGAGTGCAAGGTCGTGCGCATCAGGTTCCAGTGCTTGCAACAAACGGGCTTCTACTTTTGGCTGCATCATCACCTGACCATCACCGATCGGTACCTGCATATCGGCAAACGCCTGGTGCAGGTACTGCGCCGGAACGTAGTTTTCCCGCGGTACCGAGTTGACCGTTTCGAGAATACGGGGGTCGAGAACGTTCCAGGGTCGAATCTGCTGTTCGACCATGTTGAATTTGGCAAGTGCGATGTCCATTAAAATTTAGAGTGTGATTGAATTTGTTATCGCGATAGTCTGGGTATGATGTCAGTGAATACGATGTGATCGAATGGCGTATTCGCCATCTTCTAAATCGCCGAATATCTCGGTTATTGCCGGGTGCCCAACGGGACCGCCCGCGGCATCTGGAAGCAAATTCTGTTCAGATACGTAGGCGACATAACTGTTGCGTTCATTTTCTGCCAGCAAGTGGTAAAAAGGCTGGTCTTTGCGCGGGCGAATTTCCTGGGGTATGGATTCATACCATTCTTCGGTATTGTTAAATTGCGCGTCGACGTCGAATACAACCCCGCGAAACGGATAGTAGCGATGGCGAACGATTTGGCCAATTTTGTACTTTGCTATTATCGACATTGAAATTTGAAATTGCTGGATAATATTTGGTTCAATAAATAAACCTTTTCCAAGCATTTTTCAAGTGCTTTCAGGCACCGTGTACTCGTCTGAACCGAGCTTGAGTTAACTTCTCCTCAAAATGATTATAGGCACTGGTGAAGCAAATCTTGAATGACATTTCTGCACATCTTGATAGCTTGAATTCGCGCCAGCGCGAAGCGGTGACTGCACCCGATGGACCTGTACTGGTTACCGCGGGAGCCGGCAGCGGTAAGACCGCGGTACTGGTCAATCGAATTGCCTGGCTCATTAGTGCGAGAAACGTACCTGCCAATCGCATCATTGCAGTAACGTTTACAAACAAAGCTGCCCGCGAAATGAAGCAGCGCGTCCAAGCCCTGCTCTGGGATGAACCGATCGAGCCGGTTGTAGGTACGTTCCACGGTTTGTGTAACCAGTTTCTTCGCACCCGTTACCAGGAAGCCGGATTGGACCGGTACTTCAGCATTATGGATCAGGATGACCAGAAATTGTTTATCTCGAGCCTGATGAAATCTGAAAACTTAAGGTTTGGAGACATTACCCCACAGAAAGTTCAAGCCTATATCAATCGGTGCAAAGAATCCAAACAACGGGCCGGGGAAGACGAAATTTACAGCGATCGATACCGCGTGCTCGCCAGCATCTACCAGGTCTACGAGCATCAGTGTGAAGCACAGGGTCGGGTCGATTTTGCAGAGCTCATTCTGCGTACAGTCGAAGTGATGGAGCGCAACGCCAAAGTGCGCGAACACATCCAGGAAAGGTTTTTGCATGTCCTGATTGACGAGTTTCAGGATACCAATGAATTGCAATACCAGTGGATGGAGCTGTTCGGGGGCAAGTCCCGGAATATCACCGCGGTTGGTGATGAAGATCAGTCAATTTACAGTTGGCGCGGCGCGCTGGCTGGCAACTTAAAACGCTTCGAGAACACTTATTCAGATGCGCTTGTGATTCGGCTCGAGCAAAATTACCGGTCTACCAAGCACATACTGGATGGTGCCAATGCGCTGATAAAGCATAACTCAAACCGCTTTGAAAAGAAACTGTGGACTGGCAAGAAAGGCGGCAGTCGAATTCGGTTTATGAGCGCAAATGACAGTGGCGAGGAGGCCTATTTCATTGCCGACCAGATTCAGCAGATTGAATCAGCGAGCCGCAAATTATCAGATTTCGCTGTACTGTATCGAACCAATGCACAGTCGCGCAATTTTGAAGAGACCTTTGGCGCGCAGGGCATACCTTTTCGTGTCTATGGTGGCGTCCGGTTTTATCAACGACGCGAAGTCAAGGACATTGTGTGCTATCTTCAGTTGATTGCCAATCCAAATGCCACTGATGCACTCTTGAGAGCCATCAACAGCCCGCCCCGCGGCATTGGTGACGTTGCCAAGCACCGCATCACCGAATGCGCCGATGAACAGGGCATTTCAATTTGGGATGCGACTGTCGAACTTGCTGAGACGGGTTCGAGGTGGACAAAGATTAAACAATTTGTTGACCTGATTGTGGAACTAAAGGACGTGAGCGAAACCGTCTCATTGGGAGAATTGATTGCATTGACAATCGATAGGAGTGGGATGCGTGACCGCTATGAGAATCATGCCGATCCCACTGAACGGGATCGCATTGTTAACCTGGACGAACTGATTAATGCAGGGGTTGCATTCGAGGACTCAAGATCGGCAGATGTCAGCTCTGAAATATTGGGTGAGTACCTTGACAGCGTGGCATTGGATCCTGGCGACACCCATAGTGATGAACCCGAAGAGAAAGTTCAGTTGATGACCTTGCATTCAGCCAAGGGGTTGGAATTCCCGGTGGTTTTTTTATCTGGCCTGGATGAATCCATCTTGCCGCACTTTTTCTCAACGCAGGGCAACAATCAATTCAGGAGTGAAAATGAAGACGCGATTGAGGAAGAAAGACGGCTGTGTTACGTGGGTATGACACGGGCTGAAGAGGTACTTTACATCACGCGCGCGAATCGACGGATGGTGCGCGGTGAGTGGCAATATTTTCAGCGCTCTCGCTTTCTGCGGGAGATCCCAAAGCGGTTGCTGGAATATGTGAATCTGGTCAGTACACCAGGAGAGCTTGCCTTGGATGGCGATGATCACAATGAAACGAATTCGGGGTACACTGAATGGCTGGGCAAGTCGGTTCAGCACAAAAAGTTTGGTCAAGGGGTCGTTATTGATGTCGAGCCGAATAACAAAGATCCGTATTTGACAATTGAGTTCGATAAATTCGGCTCCAAAACGATTCTGTCGGAGTTTGTTTCGGTTGTACGGGACTGATTGATCAATGGTGAGACACCATCCGGCTGGAGAAGCGCTTGAGTGTCGCATCGCAGTTTGAGTTTGATTGCGCGCCACCTAATTTCACCATGAAGTGCGTACATTTGTGAATTAACATATAGAGTTTCAAGGTTTAAGCATACTACTTCTACTGCTGGCATACAGGAATGAACAGGACCGAACGAACAGTTGATTTCGTCCAGATGAAAGACGGAACCAGGGAAGACTACCAACTCCTGGAACGATACGAAAGTGAGTTCATTGACAGTACTTCAGATCGCGTTCTGGCGCACCTGCAGAGTCTTGAAAACAGTTTTGACGGGTATCGAGTCACTCGCCTTGGGCACGCACTTCAATGTGCAACGCGGGCATGGCGCGATGGTGCAGGCGAGGAGATGACCGTAGCAGCCCTGCTGCATGATATAGGGGATAATCTCGCCCCGGAAAACCACGGCGAGTTGGCAGCGGCTGTTTTACGGCCCTACGTATCAGAAAAAACCTATTGGATTCTCAAGCACCACGGTGTATTTCAAGGGTACTATTTCTTTCATCATTTGGGCGGTGACCGCAATGCGCGTGAGCAGTTCCGGGATTCAATCTATTTCCAGGACTGTGCCGATTTCTGTGAGAAGTGGGACCAATGTGCTTTCGATCCGGATTACGATACACTACCGCTTGAATATTTCGAACCCATGGTGCGCAGGATTTTTGCTCGCGAGCCCTTTGCAACGCATGCCAACTGAGCCCAAAGTACCCTGAACGTGCGCAGTAATTTCGCAATACATCAACAAAACAAGAGAAATCATGACCACAGATTTTAGTGACAAAGACGGGTTTATTTGGAATGACGGTCAGTTGGTGCCTTGGCGCGATGCCACGGTGCATGTCCTTACGCATTCACTGCATTACGGATTGGCAGTTTTCGAAGGCGTACGTGCATACAAAACAGCCAATGGCACTGCAATTTTCAGGCTCCAGGACCATACCGACCGTCTGTTCGAGTCCGCTCATATTCTGCGTATGAAAATGCAATTTGACCGCGAAACAATCAACCAGGCGCAGTGTGAAGTATTACGCGCGAACAATCTCGAAAGCGGCTACCTTCGCCCCATCGTGTTTTATGGCTCAGAAGGAATGGGCTTGCGGGCCGACAACCTGTCCACTCACGTGATGATTGCTGCCTGGGATTGGGGAGCATACTTGGGTGCCGACGGCATCAAGAACGGCATTCGAGTCAAGACTTCATCTTTTTCCAGGCTTCACGTTAATGTAGCCATGTGCCGGGCCAAGGCCTGCGGTCATTACACCAACTCAATCCTGGCATTACAGGAGGCATTGGATAATGATGCCGACGAAGCGTTACTCCTTGATACGAACGGTTACGTGATGGAGGGATCAGGGGAAAACATTTTTGTAGTGCAAAGGGGTCGGGTGATTACCCCGAATCTCACCTCTGCGCTGGATGGCATCACGCGGCGTACCGTCATTCAACTGCTCAGCGAAATGGGTTACGAGGTACAGGAACGAATGATCACGCGAGATGAGATTTATATTGCTGATGAGGCCTTTTTTACCGGCACGGCTGCAGAAGTGACACCGATCAGGGTGTTGGATTCGCGGGAAATTGGTGACGGCACACCGGGCCCGATCACCAGGGAACTCCAGACGAGGTATTTCGATGCGGTTGAAGGGCGCATGGATGCTCACTCTGATTGGCTTACTTATATTTAGGCCGCTTCCATGAGTCGTCCATCTTATCAGCCGAAAACCGGTGATACACCCAACGATGCAACGTTTGTGAACGTCACGAAAGAAGACCTGCCGCTGCATTGTCCACTCGATCGCATGCGGCTTTGGGACTCACACCCACGGGTCTATTTGCCAATCGAAAAAACCGGGATGGCACAGTGCCCTTACTGCGGGACCCGCTTTGTACTGACTGATCTTTAATCAGTGAATTGAACGAGGTCGAGCTATTTGAGCGGCGGTTGCTCTGCGGCCGTATCGAAGCGAGAATCTTCGCTAATGACTTCGAACTTTGGACCGAAGCCGGCATTGAGACCGTTCTTGGTGAGCGCTGTTTCGATTGGGCCCGTTCCTTACCTTCCGCCCCCGCTGGCACACGCGAAGACGCAGCGGGTAATTATCGTTCGCTGATTCTTGTTGGAATGGGTGGCGCGACGCTGTCGGCCGCTGCTTATGCCTGCGTTTATCGAGACCAGCTTGAGTGTAATTTGACGGTCTTGGACAGCACTTCGTCGGATTCGCTTGCCCATATTCTTACTGCACCCCCGAGATTCGATTGCTGCTATGTGATTGCCAGCAAGTCCGGTCAGACCCTGGAGACGCTCGCAATTGCGCAAACTTTGCTGGCGCATGTCGATCGGCCGGATCTGTTTACCGTAGTTACCGACTCACAATCCAGTGCGCTTGGGTCTTGGGCAACTCAGCACGGCATCAGTATCCGCTTTTCGGACCCGCATGTCCCAGGGCGGTTTTCTAGCCTGGCAAAACTCGCAATGGTCCCGGTGGGATTACTTGGCATTGATGTCGCGGCGATACAAAACGCGCGCGACGAGTTCTCTATGGCATTGTCAAGTGATGACGAGTGTGCAGCCGCATTGAGGAAACTGGCTGCGCGCCTGGCGGTGGCGTGTTTGGTGGATCGAAGTGAACTGCACATTGATACGCCGCAACCGTTGCTGCCCGTTGCACGCTGGATTGAGCAATTGGTTGCAGAAAGCCTGGGTAAATCCGGTTTGGGTGTTTTGCCTGTCATTACTTATAGGCAGCAGGAAACGGTCGAACCTGAGGCGATACGATTGCGCCTGGCAGTTGGCCACCCTGTGCGCGAGTATTCTTGTTCGGAAGTTATCAGCAGCGCAGAGCAGCTGGCTCAATTGTTTTTACGCTGGCAAAGCGTAGTGTCAATGGCGGCGTATTTGATCGGAATGGATCCGTACGACCAGCCAGAGGTTGAACGGGCGAAGCAAATGCATCGATTATCACTGGACTCCGATAACACTGTCGTCGAGCAGCAGGAAGCTTCAAATTTTAGACACGACATTAATCTAGGAGCTGAGAAGTGTGATGTTGCTGTTGATGGTTTATTCGAAGACCTTGAAGCATCGCTTCAGGCGGGTGATTACATTGCACTATTTGCCTATGTCAATCCGACACCTGCCAACGAGTCTTTATTGGCAGGTTTCGCTCATTGGCTGGAAACTGTTTTTAGCCCAAACGAAATACGCGTAATTTATAGTTTTGGGCCTCAGTATTTACACTCAACGGGACAGTTTCACAAATCGTTGGCGCAAGCGGGGCGGACAAGGCAAGTGGTGAACCCTGGCAAGACTGTAGCACACAAGAGCATGGCTGTAGCCCGCGATAAGGTCAGTGGCCGGGTGGGCCACTTTCTATATGTTGAGGCTGAGGCAGAACACGATTTTGCGATTGCCGGAACTGCCGGAAACTTTGAGTGGCTGATCAAAAAACAGGCACACCTTGACGCCACGTATCTCGCCGGCATTGCTGGCTATGAAACTGTTACACCGAGCTTAATCCGGTGCAGCACAGATCTCGAGGAAAGTTTAATTCAGTTACAGGCCTTGGCTGCCGCGCGACCGAAGGCAGTCAGCAAACGAAACTAGTCCAGTCCCTGCATATAGATGGCGAGATCTTCGATCTGCTGTACGGATAACCGAAAGGCGATGGTGTTCATCTCTTCGTTCACCCGTTTACCGGATTTGAACTCTGTCAAAGTTGTCGTGAGATATTCCTTGAATTGCCCGGATACTTTAGGGTAGCGGGATGGAATGCCTTCACCGTCCGGACCATGACAGGCCATACAAGCTGGTACTGAATATTGGTTGAGTCCGCGGCGATAGATCTCACGACCTCGATTGGCGGCAATTACCTCATCTTCAGCGATGCTGGCTTTACGCGTTTCGTACTGGGCGTAGAAGGCATCAATATCAAGCATGTCCTGCTCGCTTAGTGCCAATACCAGCCCTTGCATTACGGCGTTATCGCGCGCGCCGGATTTATAGGCGGCAAGTTGTGCGGCAACGTAGCCGGGAATTTGTCCGGCGATCGTTGGGAACTCTGATGAGACACTGTTGCCGTCGGGACCATGACAGGCAGCACAAAGTGCAGCTTTCGATTCACCTGCTGCAGCGTCTCCGGCACTGACTGCTGGGCTACTGGCAAGCATCAAACACAGCCCCATCATTGCACTGAGGGCGAACATTCTCCGAACTTCAGAAACTCGCATTGTTTGGTATCCAAATATAGAAATACAGATTTAATGAAACACAACCATCGGCCCGAGGCGACCGACAGATCGATAATATATCAGATTAGAAGCGCCGACCGGCTACAGTAACGCCAGTTTATGGCTGGCAGATAATATTATTGTGAATTTCACTATGTACCAGATGCCGAGACCCGTGCGAACGGGAAATGGGAGACCAAAGAACTGTACAGAATTTTGGATTTTTCACACGATCTTAGCGGCCCTTCCCATGCTTGTGCGATATCACAGTTAAGTACATTACTCGAGCAGCCGGACACTTGGGTTGCCACCCGCTGACAATTGCTTGACCAAACGACGAAGCTTGCCCAAGTCTTCGATTGCCAATTGGAAAATTCGATCTGAAACACGAGTTGAGCGTGGCGTGCGTGAAATCAGGAACAGATGGTCCAAATTCAATAGGTCGTGTATTCGACGCGTACTTGCCGGTACTTTTGGAGCCTCGCTCAATTTGATTTCAAATCCGATTCTCAGGCCATCAATTTCAAGGAGAAGGTCCAATTCGCCACCAGAATGTGCAGCCCAGTACCGCGGTGTTTCAGTGGGTAGTTCGCGTAGAACCTCTTCGAGAACAAATCCTTCCCAGGAAGCCCCGGCAACCGGATGGGAATACAAAGACCGTCGGTCATGAATGTTCAAAAAGGCATGTAGCAACCCAGAGTCCCGCAGGTAGACTTTGGGTGCTTTGATCTGACGTTTGCCGAAGTTCTTGTGCCAGGGCTGAAGCTGGCGCACCATGTAGGTTCCAGTAAGCAAATCCAGGTAATTTCTAACCGTATGGTAGGAAACACCCATAGAACGCGCGATTGTCGATGCATTCCAAATTTGTCCATGTGAATGTGCCAGCATGGTCCAAAACTGTTGAATCCTTGCTGCTGGAATCGTAGTTCCAAGCATCGGCAAGTCTCGTTCGACATGAGTGCGAATTAATGCATTTCTGCGACGCATGCTCAAGCGGCTGCTGTTGGCAAGGTAACTGTCAGGGTAGCTGCCTCGCAGCCATAATTCCGCATAATTAACTGCACCGACTTCAGAGAGATCCAAGCCCCTCATATCTAGAAAGTCGACGCGACCAGCCAAAGATTCGGAGACTCCTCGCACAAGGTTGGGGTTAGCGCTGCCTAGAATCAGGAATCGACGTGTGCGTTCAAACCGGTCGACCAAAACACGAAGCACATTAAAAAGGTTGGGCATCCTTTGAATTTCGTCAAGAATGACAAGACCGTCCAGTTCCCCTAAAACTATTTCAGGATTTTGAAGTGCATTCGAATCGATGGTGGATTCAAGATCGAAGTAATACGATCGATGTAATTTTCCGAACGCTTTAGCAAGCGTGGTTTTGCCACATTGTCGTGGTCCAAGCAAAGCGGTCACCGGAGAATTTGCAACCAGTTCTTGCAGTTCATCCAAGTATCGTTGCCTATGAATCATTGCTACATATTACTATGATATTTAGAATATTATATTCTAAATATCATAGTAATATACACAGTAATCAGCGCCATGATGTAGATGATATTTTTGTGATTTTTGCAACAATATGTTTGATAAATTCTATATTATGAATAACTTGTACAATTTGCTGTTGTTACCCAATTCCACCGATGACGTTCATTGCGTCTGATCACCATCTGAACTGGGTCGTTGTCTCACAGACGAATATTGCAGTTTGAGTGTTTGTTGAGTGCGCGGTCATCAACTGCGCAGCGTCATATAATCGATAAAACCTTGCTGTAAGGGCAATGTAATGCTTCGCATCGTTGACGCTGGCATCATTTATGTAATCTCCTCAGCGGGCCGGCAAGTTCTGACACCTGCCAAAACACAATGAAAAAACAATGAGTGCAACTGTATCAATGAGTACAAAGCCCTGTTCCTGATGGCGCCATTGAAGAAACACAGAGTGGAAAATTCCACAACTCTAATCGCGATACTTTAACCTGGTATGAGGATACGATTGCACAGCCGTCTGGCTCAATTCATTGAAACATTGATCGTTCGCTGATCATTCAAGTGCAATAGCGAATGTCCCTCAACCTTAACCACGCACAATTTATTGTGGCTGCCCATAAGCCTGAACAATGGCTTTCAGATGACGGATGCGAAGTCGCATTTGCAGGCCGCTCGAACAGTGGTAAATCCAGTGCCATCAATGCCATTACCGGTCGCAGAGGTTTGGCGATTACCAGTAAGACGCCAGGCCGAACACAACAGATTGTTTTTTTTGAAGTAAGTGATCAGACAAGGCTGGTTGACTTGCCCGGTTATGGCTATTCGAAGGTACCCAAACAAATGCGAACACACTGGTCCAAAGTGATCGAGCAGTACCTCGAAACCCGCCAAGGTCTGCGGGCACTGGTTCTGATGATGGACATTCGCCACCCGCTCAAACCGCTTGACTGGCAACTTGTTGAGTGGTGTCAGCGCGCGACAATCCATTCGCACGTGCTTTTGACTAAGGCCGACAAGTTGTCAAAGTCGCAAACTGCTGCAACGATCGCGGCAGTGCGCAAAGAGCTAAAGAACCGCGATAATACTTCGATTCAAGCGTTTTCTGCCCATTCAGGACTGGGGGTTGCCGAGGCGCGCCAGCGGATTGTTGAGTTGCTCAGTCAGTCGTGAGCCAGGGCCCAATTCGCACCGATGGCAGCGTCGGCGATCAGTGGGATTTCCAACTGCGCGGCATTCTCCATGAGTGATTTCACGTTTTCCATCACTCCGGTAGCTTGATCAACCGGTGCTTCCAGAACCAATTCGTCGTGTACCTGTAGAAGTATTCGCGCATCACTGTTGGAATCGACCAGCCAGCGGTCGACATCGATCATCGCGAGTTTCATGATGTCTGCTGCTGATCCCTGCAGCGGTGCATTAATGGCCGCACGTTCGTTATGCTGTCTGCGGCCATAGTGATTGGAACTGATATCGGGTAAGTGCACCCGCCGGCCAAATATGGTATCGACATACTTGAACTCGCGGGCCTTGGTGCGGGTGTTGTCCATGAATTCGCGCACGCTGGGATAGCGGGTAAAATACTGTTCGACATAGGCCTGTGCCTGGGGAACGTCAATCTGCAGATTGCGCGCCAGTCCAAATGCGGACATCCCATACATCAACCCAAAGTTGATGGCTTTTGCATGGCGGCGCTGATCCGGTGATACCTCGTCCGGTTGACAATCGAATACCTCGGAGGCAGTAAACCGGTGTACGTCTTCCCCCCTGGAAAACGCGTCCAGCAGCCCTGGGTCGCTGGCCAGGTGAGCCATCAAGCGCAGTTCAATTTGCGAATAGTCAATGGAAATCAGAATTGAACCCGAATCGGGAATGAACGCTTCCCGAATTCGCTTACCATCGACCGTTCGAATGGGAATGTTCTGCAGGTTGGGGTCCGCAGAAGATAACCGTCCGGTTGATGCGACTGCTTGGTTAAATGATGTGTGCACCCGTCCGGTCTTTTTATTGATCAACTCTGGCAGTTTGTCAGTGTAAGTCGATTTGAGTTTGAACAGGCTTCGATGTTCGAGCAGTAATCGAGGCACTTCGTGTTGCTCTGCCAGTTCAGTCAGCACGGATTCAGACGTAGACATCTGACCCGAGGAAGTCTTTCGGGAGGCCTTCAGCCCCAGCTGATCAAACAAGACTTCACGAATTTGTTTTGGTGAAGACAGGTTAAAGGTGCAGCCGGCGAGTCGATACACCCCTTGTTCAACGGACTCGATTCTTTCTTGTAATTGCGCGCTCTGTTCACGCAGGGCTGCTTCATCAAGTCGCACGCCGTTGCTTTCGACCCGCATCAAGACCGGCACCAGCGGCATGTCAATGTCCTTGAACACATCCCGGAGTTGTTTGGTTGATTCGATTTTGGGCCATAGCGTATTGTGCAGCCGCAGTGCAATATCCGCATCTTCCGCTGCATAGTCGGTTGCCAAATCAATGTCGACCTGATCGAATGTAATCTGGTTTTTGCCCTTGCCGACAATGTCTTCGTACTTGGTGGTGCTTACATCGACATATTTAAGGGCCAATTTGTCGAGACTGTGCTGCGGCACTGCGGAACTGTTCAGCACGTAAGATTCAATCATGGTGTCGTACAGCGGTCCGGCGATGCCGATGCCGAGATTGGCAAACACTGCGGCATCAAACTTGAGATTCTGGGCAATTTTGATGATACCCGGATCTTCCAACACAGATTGCAGTCGGTTGAGCGCTGCCTCAAAATTCATTTGTTCTGGTGCGCCGAAATATCGATGTTCCAGCGGAATGTAAAACGCTTCGCGTTCCTTGATGCTCAAAGACACGCCAACCAAGCTGTCGGTTCGAACGTCAAGTCCCGTAGTTTCGGTGTCAAATGCGACAAAACCGCATGCGCGAATGCGCTCGATCAGCTGATCAAGTGCCGACTCTTCCATGATGGCAGAGTAACGAATGGGCTCCGGTTCGGGTTCTTCTCCACCGCCTTCCAGCAAATTCAGCCAGCTATAGAATTCAAGTCGAGTGTAAAGTTCACGCAGCTCATCCAGATCAGGAGCGGTAATCCTGAACGCGTCCAGGTCGAAGTCCACATCAACATCGAGTTTCAGGGAAACCAGTTCCTTGGCGAGCTGCAGCTGTGCGGTTGCGTTTCGAAAGTTCTCACCGGCCTTACCGCGCAAGGTGTCTGCAATGGCGATGATGTTATCAACCGAGCCGTGTTCCGTTAACCACTTGGCTGCCGTTTTTTGACCGACCAATGGCACGCCTGGTATATTGTCAGAGGTGTCGCCGACCAGCGACAGGTAGTCAATGATCTGGTCTGGCCGCACACCAAATTTTTCTGCGACTTGCGCAGGTCCCATCCAGGTCCCGCGCATGTCGTCAATCATGGTGACCCGGTCGGTGACGAGTTGTGTCAGGTCCTTGTCGCTACTCGATATATAGGTATCAAGACCGGCTTTACCGGCAGCTGTCGCCAGGGTTCCGATTACATCGTCTGCCTCGACGCCAGCGATGGAAATCGACTTGATTCCCATTGCATCCACCATCTGTCTAACCCAGTCATACTGGCTTCTCAGGTCATCGGGCATGGGTGGCCGGTTCGCTTTGTACTCGGCATATCGCTCGTGCCGAAACGTCTTACCCTTGGCATCGAAAACCACAACCAGGTAGTCGGGCGAGTGCTCTTTGATAATTCGTTTGAGCATGTTACCAACGCCATAAACAGCACCGGTGGGTTCACCGCGTGAGGTGGCGAGACTAGTAGAGTGGTAAGCGCGGTATACGTACGCGGTACCATCGATGAGATAGAGGGACTGACTGCTGTTTGTCATAAAAAGTCCGATGATGCGGATGACTGGTGGCCATTCATTAGCCAATTCTATCTGTTAACCACCAATGAGTTGGGACTCATTGTTCTGCACAGTATTGATGCAGACTGTTTGGCAATCCATCGTCTGAAATTGTGAACTTGCATCAAAGAACGCTTATTCAACCCTAATAATAAGAATATCAATTGTCTGGCCTTTTTTGAACATCCAATGAGCGCGCAATTTGTAAACATCAATTTGTATAGACCAGAACATATAATCGACTTCGACTTGTCTAGAATACGGATTCGAGCTTTATCCTGTTGAAATGAGGATGGTTGTTTACTGTTGTTTAGTTTTAAGAACTGGTAGGTTACTGCTGCGGTTACCGTTGAAATCTTTCAAATACAATGCCGCTTGAGCGTTGCCATACGAAGTCACTCGCTAATCGGAAGCGTTTACAGTGCCTGCAGTTCAGTGCTATTGCTAATTTTCTCTTTCGTTATTTAGTTCGTCAAAATGGTAAGGTCCGATAGATCTGCAAAGCACCGCGAATTGCAAGCAAAAATTCGCGTTGGTGAGGACAGTTTTCTGGATTTCAAGGAGGTTAGATTCGTCGGACAAAGGATTCGTGGACTAAGACAAAACGATCTGGCGGACGAAATAGCCGCGTTCGCCAACACCCGTGGGGGTGAAATTATCTTAGGAGTGTCGGATGAATCGCGAGAAGTGATTGGCATTCCAATTGAACGGCTCGACTCTGTCGAAACTCTTATACGGCAAGCATGTGATGACTCCATCAAACCAGTTTGTGCGCCGGTGATTGAACGTATGACCCTGCCGGATTTTGCTGGTGTTGACAAACCAGTGGTACGCGTAGAAATTTCTCGAAGTCTGTTTGTTCATCAAAGTCCCAGCGGTTACTATCAGCGAATCGGCTCCTCTAAAAGACCAATGCCGCCAGACCAACTGGCGCGGTTGTTTCAACAGCGTAGCCACGCACGGCTTATTCGATTTGACGAAACGCCAATTTCTAACGCAACGTTGAATGACTTGGACAAGGATCTGTGGCAACGTTTTGCAACAGCAAGGAATATGGACCAACGAGAACGATTGCTTTCCAAGTTAGCCATGGCATCAGAAGATGACACAAAGACGTGGCGACCAACCGTGGCTGGAGTGTTAATGGCCTCTCGTCAACCCCATCAATTTATTCCTGATGCGTTTGTTCAAGCCGTTGCATATCAAGGTAAGGCGATTTCACCGCAAGCTGGAAGGGTATACCAACGAGATGCCCAAGATATTGTCGGACCGCTGGATCAACAAATTTTCGATGCCTGTAATTTTGTTCGCAAGAATATGCGTGTTTCGGCCAGAAAAGGTGCACAGGGTGGCCGCGAGGATCTTCCACAATTTGATATGTTGGCAGTATTTGAGGCCGTAACCAATGCAGTAGCGCATAGGGATTACTCCATGGCGGGCAGCAAGGTACGGCTTCGAATTTTTGATGATCGGTTGGATCTGTATACACCAGGGCAACTGATGAATACGATGACCCCAGAAAGTTTGCCATTCAGACAGGCTACAAGAAATGAGGCGGTGTCCAGTTTACTGGCGCGTTGTCCGATCAGACGAGAAGACCTAAGCGACTACCGTACGCATGTTATGGATAAACGCGGAGAAGGTGTGCCAATAATCCTTAGCCGCAGCGAACAACTTTCCGGTAAAGTACCAAAATTTCGCATGACGGACGGCTCCGAGTTAATGTTAACAATTTATGCGGCCAACCATACATGAGTAACACATTGTGCTGATCTTTGCAGGTCCGTACGGTATGTGATGGAAGAGCTGTTAATTTATATCAATTGTTGATAAATCCACCAAATAATTTATCAATATTTTGAAAATTGATACAAAATTAGATATGAATTCGGGTTCAAACGTATTTGTAGTTGCGCAGTCCGCGATTGTGGAGAGAGGCTCTTCTGCTCTCGCATCTTTCTGTTGTTAATCAAGAAGTTTTAGTTTGCATGACCACTTTTTAGGGCGATAAGACTTCTAAATTTCTAAACTCACAGATCATATTAACAATTCGATGATTCAAGTATCAGGTCTGACCAAGCGATTCGGAGAAACTGTCGCCGTTAACAATCTCTCATTTCGTGTCGAGCGCGGCGAAGTGCTGGGGTTTCTTGGGCCCAATGGTGCTGGAAAATCCACCACTATGAAAATGATTGCCGGCTATCTTGCGCCGGATTCCGGGTCTTCCAGTATCGATGGCATCGATGTCGAACAACAGCCGGTCAAGGCCAAGTCCCAGCTCGGATATTTGCCCGAAGGCATTCCGCTTTACGCAGAGATGCCGGTCCATAGCTTCTTGGCGTTTGTTGGCAGAATTCGCGGTTTGCGTGGAGCCAGACTGACCGAAAGAATCGCCGCGGTTGTGACCGATGTCAGGCTGGGTGAGGTGCTGACCGCTTCCATCGACAGCCTGTCCAAAGGTTATAAACGTCGGGTCGGAATCGCCCAGGCATTGTTACATGATCCGCCGGCACTGGTTCTCGATGAGCCAACCGACGGTCTTGATCCCAATCAAAAAGACCAGGTACGCGCACTGATCAACAACATTGCACGTGACAAGGCAATCATTTTGTCTACGCATATTCTTGAAGAAGTTGAAGCGGTGTGTTCGCGCGTCATATTGATCAATCGCGGTGAAATCGTGGTGGACAGTGACCCCAGAACATTACTGACGCGTTCAAAGTACCACAATCGCGTCCATCTCAAATTGCAGCAGCATCAACCACAAACGGTTGAACAGCAACTGTGCGCGATCAAAGCGGTGCGAAGCGTACAATATAACGAACGAGAAGAGTCCTATGAGATTACTCCCGTGGATGGTCAACCCATCGTTCATTCAATTTTGCAGACGGGTACAGAATATGGTTGGGAAATCACGGCAATTTCAGAAAAAAGCGGTCGGCTTGATGATGTATTTCGCGAACTCACAAATACTAGCCTTCCGAACCGTTGCTGACACAGTCGCCAGACGAAGCGGGTCAGTCGCCGCCGCTGTGTTAGTTGGGTTAAGTTTCAGTACTGCGCATGCACAGACTTTGATTGAAGAGGTCGAGTTACCAAAGCCGGTTGTGCTGCAGTCAGGTGTACCGATTCCCGAACTTGAAGATGCCGCACGACAGGCGATTGTCACAGACGATGCTGCGCAGTCAGACCGACAACATGACCTTGGCGTGCGCGAGTATGAGCTTGGGACCAGCACCATCAGGGAGTACCGCACCGGTGAGCAGTTGTTGTATGTGGAGGTAATCAGCGAGACGGGTTCAACTTACGTCGTTGAGCACAATCTTCGCCAAAAATCCGAGACCCGTAAACCGCGCAGTGGTGTCGTTGTTTCCACATGGTGACTCAATGAACGGTGAAAACTCCCAAGTTGGCGTTTACATTGGCGATGGTCTGAGACAATATGGATTTGGCGACGGCCACCCTTTCGGGATGGACCGGCTTGATGCGTTCTGGACAGAGGCACTGCGAACAAATCTGGCAAAACAAGTCCAGGTGCTCGAACCGGTAGCCTGCAGTGAGGGCGACTTCACACGCTTTCATGATCCCGAATATGTCGCCTTTCTCAAGGAAAAGTCGCGCACCGGTACAGGTTTCCTGGATGCCGGTGATACCCCCGCAATGCGCGGAATTTACGAAGCCTGCTCGTTTGTAGTTGGTTCCGACCTTGACGCACTTGAACGAATATATCGCGGTGAGTTAAGCCGGATTTTCATTCCTATTGCCGGTCTTCATCATGCCGCACGCGAACGCGCGGCTGGCTTTTGTGCGATCAGCGATCTTGGTGTGCTGGTTGAGACGTTACGCGAAAATTTTGGCGTCAAGCGCGTCGCGTACATTGATATCGATGCACACCATGGCGATGGCGTGTTTTACGCGTTCGAATCTGACCCTGATGTCATTGTCGCGGACATTCATGAAGATGGCCGGTTTCTCTATCCTGGTACCGGTTTCGCCAATGAGACCGGACTGGGCGCTGCAGCAGGTACGAAATTGAATTTGCCGGTCCTGCCCGACAGTGACGATAAAGTCTTTTTCAGTGCCTGGGGCAAGGTGGAGGAATTTATTCGTTCATTTGCACCTGAAATGATCATACTGCAAGCGGGCGCGGACAGCATTGATGGCGACCCCATTACCCATATGCGATTCTCACCCAAGGCTCATGGGCACGCCGCGCGCCAATTGTGCCGCTTGGCAGAGGAGTTTTGCGATGGTAAATTCATTGCCACTGGTGGTGGCGGGTACAATCGTAAAAATATTGCACTGGGTTGGTGCGAAGTACTGAAGGCGATGATTGAAACCGCGTGAACCTTGGTTGCAGTCAGCTCGCCAGTCGCGCCTGGGCAATGGCCACGTATGCTGCCGAAGTGTCGTACCCCACGTAGCGTCGTCCGCATTGCATGGCGGCAACTGCGGTGGTCCCTGAACCGATGAAAGGATCAAGCACTACGTCGTCCTTATAGCTATAAAGCTCAATGAGCCGGCGCGGTAATTCAACCGGGAACGGCGCTGGATGCTGCACCCGTTTCGCTGATTCTGCAGGAAACGTCCATACACTTTTGGTACACTCCAGGAAATCTTCTTTGGTAATCGTCGAGACCCGCTGTTTTGCTGGCCGGTCGAAACGCCCCTTCGAAAATACCAGGATGTATTCGTGTGTATCTCGGAGCACCGGATTGGATGGTGAACGCCAGCTTCCCCAGGCGCAGGAAACGCCCGCGCTGGCCGACTTGTCCCAGATGATCTCGCCACGCATCAAGAATCCATGTTCGATCATTTGCCTGGAGATGACCGCGTTAATCGGAATATAGGGTTTGCGACCGATGTTGGCGACATTGATGCACGCCCGCCCGCCAGGCACAAGTACGCGATACACCTCTTGCCACACTGAATCGAGTAGCGCAAAGTATTCATCCCCGGTCAAATCATCATCATAATCTTTACCGACGTTGTAAGGGGGTGAAGTGACAGATACATGGACACTGTTGTCTGGCACCTCGTGCATATTCTGGCTGGAATGGTTGTAGATGCGGTTGACGACATTCTTCGCTAAATCGCGCGTGTCCGGCTCGGCAGGCAGGCTGTTGTCTGGCGTTTCGTTCGCATACATCTTGCGATTGTAAAATTCGCTCGAATCGTGACCGACACGACTGGTTGTCCCGAAGGTTCGCATTGCTCGATTGGCAGTCATTGACTGTACTCACAAATCCGGCGTTGACCGCATTGCAGGAAGCCCGCAAAGTAATGCGATTGGCGCAGACAAGTAGTCACAGTACGATAGTTTCAACCGGTATTGCCAAGCTGTCATAATCAGCCTCGAAACATCAAGGCGGTCAGCACATAATCGGATCCCAAAATTGCCAGGGATGCCAGCACGACAGTTCGGGTCGTTGCCTGACTGACTCCTTCTGCAGACGGATAGGTGTCGTAGCCTTCGAATACTGCGATCCAGGTGACAATGATTCCAAAGACGAAACTTTTGATCAGGCCATTCATCACGTCGAGTTGCAGATCGACGCCATCTGCGATCGAGGACCAGTAAACGCCGGCATCCACACCCAATTGAATGACTGAAGCAAAGTAGCCACCCCAAATCCCAACAAATGTGAACATCGCGCAAAGCAGGGGTACTGCAATGATACCGGCCAACAGCCGCGGCGAAATCACTCGCTGCACGGGATCGACTGCCATCATCTCCAGTGCTGCCAGCTGCTCGGTGGTCTTCATCAATCCGATCTCGGCAGTCAGTGCGGAGCCGGCCCTGCCGGTGTAAAGCAATGCCGACAATACCGGGCCGAGTTCGCGGGTCAAACTGAGCGCGACCAGCAGCCCCAAAGAGCTCTCAGCGCTGAAATCGACCAGGGTGTAATAACCTTGAAATCCCAATACCATCCCGACAAACGCGCCGGCGACAACAGTAATCGCCACGGTGAGTACACCAACCGAATACAACTGGCGGATAATCAGTGATGGGCGTTTGACCAGGCTCCAGAAATGGCTGACTGACTGAAGAAAAAACAGGCTTGCCTGCCCCAATCGCCCGACGACCTCGATGGTTTGTGCACCGAGGCGCTGCACCCAGTTGATCGATTCAGTGCCGTTCAAGAAGCGCTCCCCGGTAGTCGCTTGCCGGATAGTGAAATGCAACCGGTCCGTCAGGCAGGCCGTGCAGAAACTGGCGCACCTCCGGCTGCGGGCTTTCGAGTAGCTCCTGGGGTGTTCCGTGGGCCAGTACTGCACCGCCACCGAGCAGAAACACTCGATCGGCAATGCTGAGGCCTTCCTCGACATCGTGCGTGACGACAACGGAGGCCGTTTGCAGTGCGTCAGTGAATTCTCGCACCAGCTTGGTTATCACACCAAGCGAAATCGGATCCAGTCCGGTAAAAGGTTCGTCAAACAACAACAGTTCCGGGTCCATCGCAGTGGCTCTGGCAAGTGCCACCCGTCGTGCCATGCCGCCCGATAGCTCCGCAGGCATTAGGGGCGCGGCGCCACGCAAACCCACCTGTTCGAGCTTCATCAATACCAGCGTACGAATTAAAGACTCCGGCAAATCACTGTTTTCGCGAATCGGAAATGCGACATTTTCAAATACGCTAAGGTCGCTGAGCAGTGCATTGGACTGGAACATCATTCCCATGCGCCGTCGCAAGTCAAACACTACCGAGTCGCGCAACGAATTGACTTCCTGTTCGAACACGATTACCCGGCCGCGGCTAGGCTTTAGTCGGCCCGAAATCAAATTCAACAAAGTCGATTTTCCGCAGCCGCTTGGCCCCATAATGACGCTAACGCCATGGGCTGGGATTTCTATGTTAATATTAGTGTAAATTTGCTTCTCAGCAAAGCAGAAATCAACTGCTTCAATCGTAACAACTGACTGATTATGCCCAGGCATGGGTTCAATTAGAGGACAATGAAAGTCAATCAAACTCTGCAGCGTCTGATTGCCGCAGGGCCCTTGGCCCTGATTGGGGTGGGGCTAGTCAGTGCGATGATTCTCATTAGTTTTGTGGCGATGTTTGGCGGCTCCCGCAGCGAGCAAGAAAGACTGGCGTTCGAAGGCTCACAACTTGAAGAACGTGAACAGGTCATGAAAAATGTGAAAATTACCAGAACTGCAGGGAATTTGCAAGTAAATTATATGATTGAATCGAGTCAGTTGACTCAGTATCCGGAACGGCAGGTCAGTGAGCTGGTTTCTCCAAGGTTGGTCGAGTCCCGCCCGGACGGAAGTTCGCGCATTATTTCCGCACCAATGGGTACGTATTACCAGGGTGCCAATGAGATCGAATTGATTGGCGGGGTGAAAATTACCGAAATCGGTACGGATAACACCCAAAATGAAATGACGATTAGTGCAGAAACATTGACAATTGATCTTGAGTAGCCAAAATAGTATTAACCATAACCTAATAACGAAGAATGAAATTTTGCCTTAAACTATTATTCCCCCTTACTTTAGCGTCTTTCATATTCTGTGCAGCCACGGTTGCACAAAGCAATCGGCTCACAGTTGAGTCAGACTCGATCAGCTACGATGCCGACACTGGCAACAGTATTTTTCAGGGCAATGTTGTTATTGTTCGCGGTTCAGTGGAACTCAAAGCTGATACCGTTGAGCATTACAAAGATCAGCAGCAAGGCGATTACATCGTAGCAAATGGAGCACCGGTACAATTTACCTACGATGGGCCGGATAGTAACTTCAGCACCAAAGGCTTGTCAAACCAGACGGTATACCGATTCAATTCACACGAAATTCAGATGATCGGTGATGTTGTAATTCAGGATGAACGCACCACATTGCGTGCCGAAGAGGCAATCTTCAATACAGAAACTGGTGAAATGCGTGCGATTTCTGGTACCGCCGAAGAGCAGGGAGAAGGCGACGGGAGGCTGAAATCAACAATCGTTATTGATGACAACTGACACAAACGCTAAACAACGAAAACGACGCAAGTCGCGACTTGATGTCGTTGAAATAACGAAACGCTTCGCTGCTCGGCAAATTGTCAACGGCGTCAGCTTTCATGTTGATAGCGGTGAAATCGTTGGTTTGCTGGGTCCAAATGGAGCGGGCAAGACAACCTGTTTCAATATGATTGTCGGCCTTGTGTCCTGCGACAGAGGTTCGGTGGTGATTGATGGCCGCGATATCACCAATTTACCGATTTACTCGCGCGCGAAACTCGGATTGGGTTACCTGCCTCAGGAATCTTCTATTTTTCGCAAACTCAATGTTGAAGACAACATTATGGCCGTCATGCAGACACGGCGCGATTTGAACGCAGTCAGACAGCGCGTCTTTCTTGAAAAAATCATTGACATGTTCAATATCAAGGCCATTCGCAAGCAACTGGGCACCACACTGTCCGGAGGCGAACGCCGGCGAGTGGAGATCGCCCGGGCAGTGGCGTTGCAGCCTCGCTTCATGCTGCTCGATGAGCCGTTCGCAGGTGTTGATCCTATTGCGATCGATGATGTCATTTCGTTGATCCGAATGCTGTCCCGGTGGAATGTTGGCGTATTGATTACTGACCATAATGTTCGGGAGACCTTGAGAATCTGCAACCGCGCCCATATCATGAATCAGGGCCAGGTGTTTGTGTCTGGAACGGTCGATGAAATTATGCAAAACGATGAGGCCAAACGGATTTACTTTGGCGAGAACTTCAGGATCTGAATCAGCGTCTGCTGGTAATAATCCTATTCCCATTCTCGTCGGCTTGATATAGAATGAATTGTGTCGGCAGCCAAGTGAATACGGGATTTCAAATCTGGCTCGTCCGTTTGAGTCAATACTCGCATGAGACAGCGTACCGAACTACGACAACAACACAAGCAGGAGTTTAACTCGCGTTTCAACGCGGCGATTCAAATCTTACAAATGCCGGCCGCGGAGCTTGCGGTACAAATCAGGGATGCGCTCGATTCCAATCCCATGCTTGAGGAATTTGAAGCGCACGAGCCCGATGAGTTCAATTCGTTGGACTTCCCCACCGATTCACCCCCTGCAGCAACACCAGCAGATACGGGTGTGCGACTCGACTATGCCGACCAGATTGAACAGGCTGAGACGGTTCGCGATCATCTGCTGCGCCAACTGGCACTCGCCGGGCTTGCAGGCACTGACAGAATTGTTGCACAAGCAATTATTGATTCGATCGATGAACGCGGCTACTTGATCGAGTCAATCGAAGAACTTCGGCAGGCACTGACAGAACGGGTCACTATATCGGCAGATCAAATCGAGTCTGTGCTGCAATCAGTTCAACAATTTAGTCCGCCTGGCATTGCCGCGCGCAGCCTGGTTGAATCGCTATCGCTGCAGCTTGACGATTCCGATGTCAATGTTGCGATAACCACCTGTGCGAGGCGAATGTTGCACGCTTGTCTGCCGCTGCTTGCGGATAACAGAATTGCACAGATCGCCCAGCGACTCGACGTTGATGTGGACCTGGTGAACGCCGCCGCCGCGGTTATCCGCGCGTTGAATCCATACCCGGGATACAGTTTCGGGAGCGCGGCTGAAACGATTTTGCCCGATCTGATCACCCGTAAGGTGAACGACAGGTGGCAGGTGTGGCTGAATCCCGAGACTGTGCCAAATTTAAGAATTTCGAATGACTATCTCGCAATGATGCGTCAGACGGATAGTAATGCAGGGCAGCACTACCTGAAGAAAAGTCTGTCCAGTGCAAATTCATTTTTGGAAAACGTCAACCGCAGACACGAAACGATTCTCAAAGTGGCAACAGCAATCGTCCGTCATCAGGAAGCCTTTCTTGACATCGGCGAGGCTGGCATGCGGCCGTTGAAAATTCGTGATGTAGCCGAAGCACTGGATCTGCACGACTCAACGATCAGCAGGGCATGTGCTCGCAAATATATAATGACACCCAGAGGCACTTACGAATTGAAACGCTTTTTTTCCGTGCGAATTCCCAATCGCAGCGGTTCTGATGAGTCGGCAGCGGCGATCAAGTATACGATCGCGAGACTTGTTGAGCAGGAAAGTGCGACCACCCCCCTAAGCGATCAGCAGATTACCGACAGGTTACGGAGCAACGGTACCGTCATTTCCAGACGGACCGTAGCCAAATATCGTGCCGAGTTGCGAATACCCGTTCGCAGTTTGCGTACGACAATGTCTTTAAACCATTTGAAACGAGAGGTAGTGTGATGGATATATCAATAACCGGTCATCATGTTCATGTTACAGATGCAATACGCAGTTATGTGAATAAGCGGCTGAAAAAAGTTGAAAATCACTTTCGCCAGCCGACCAGCGTGGATGTCACAGTCCATAAGGAACACGGATCTTATCACCTTGAGGCAACGATTCACGGCAAGAAAATGGCAATTCATGCCCACTCGCGTTCAATGGATATGTTTAGTGCCATTGATGCGATGTCAAACAAACTGGACCGTCAGGTAATGAAGCACAAAGAACGGATTACCAGTCATGGAAAAAATGGGCACCGTCAACCAAGTGTCCGCTATTGAAATGAGTGATGCCAAAGACCAGCCTTTGTCAGCCGAGCGTCGCGACGAGGATGTTCGGCTGAATCAGGTATTTTCTTGCAGCCGCATTCAGATTGATGTCGAGGTCAGTAACACGCGACGTCTGATCGAGGTGATCTCGAAGCTTTTCGCCAGCGGCAGTCAGCATGAAATGCACAAGGACACCGTCTTTCGCTCATTGTTGGAACGCGAGCGGCTTGGCAGCACTTGTGTGGGCAATGGAGTGATGATTCCACACAGCCGGTTACACAGTTTACCCGCGCCGATTGGTGCCATCGTGAGGATGGCAACGCCATTGGAAGTTGACACGGCTAGCGATGCACCGGTATCACTGGCTTGTGGACTGTTAGTACCGGCAGAATGTTCCGATCTGCATATTCGGATATTAGCCAGGCTGGCAGAGGGCTTTGTTGAACGCGATTTGCACCAGCGTTTGATGGATGCAAAAGATGAACGTGAGCTTTTCGATCAACTCGTTCAGTTCGATGACGAAACGCCGCGTCGGTAGCAACGCGGCCCAGGTGCGCACAGACACAGGACTGAATCACTTACAACTTGAACGGGCAAGTGCAGGGAATTGCAGAATAATCCGAACAACGACAACAATAGTAAACACTTAAAGATTATCAGTGGACTTTCTGGTTCGGGCAAATCGATTGCCTTGAGTGCCTTGGAAGATTTTGGCTTTTATTGTGTAGACAACCTTCCAATTCCGCTGCTGGCTGAATTTGCCGAGCAAGTGATTGTGCAGGACAACAGTCCGGCTTCGTTTGCGGCAGTCAGCATTGATTCGCGCAACCAGAGTTTTCTTGACGAACTGGATGATGCGCTCAAAGGTGTTGCCGAACTTGGAATAAACATTGATTTCATGTTTCTTGAGGCTGAGGAAGCTGTACTGATCAAGCGCTACAGCGAGACGCGGCGCATGCATCCACTGATGGCCGGTTCATTGTCGCTGCTGGATAGCGTCAAACTTGAACGCCAGTTGCTGGCACCTCTGTCTGAGCGTGCGACCAAGCACTTGGACACGACCTATTTAACCCCCCACGATTTGCGGTTCCTGATTCAGGAAGAAGCCGCAGAATACCACGTCGGTCGGGAAACACTGCTGCTTAAGTCGTTTGCCTACAAATATGGTGCGCCCCTCGATGCTGACTATGTCTTTGATGTTCGATGCCTCCCGAATCCATACTGGGTTGCAGGGCTCAAACAGTTCAACGGACTTGACCAGCCAATTCAGGATTATTTTGCAACCAAGCCAGAGGTTGCGAGAATGATCGAACAGATTGACGAATTTGTCAGTGAATGGCTGTCGAAATTCCACTCGAGTGGTCGGCCATACCTGATTGTTGCAGTAGGCTGCACGGGCGGTCGTCACCGGTCGGTATACGTGGTGGAGAGACTCGAAGAGCACTTGGCCAGCCGCAACATTATTGTTCAGAAGCGGCACAGCGAAATATCTTGAGTTTTGGTGCAAGGTAACATCAAGGTGTTGAATACGCTCGGCTTGCACGCGCGTGCTGCCGCCCAGGTGGTACGTACCGCAGCCGCTTATGAGAGCGAAGTCTATCTTGGCAACGGGGAGCGTGAAGTCAGTGCGAAGAGTATTATGGGGGTCATGATGCTTGCGGCCACCCAAGGAACATCATTGACGTTGCGGGTGACCGGTGCTGACGAAAACGACGCCTATGCCGCCATGGAAAAAATATTCAACCAACGTTTCGGTGAGGAAGAATAAGTGTTCTACCTGCAAGGGGCAGGGGTCGGCAGCGGTATTGCAATCGGACCTGCTTACGTTATCCAGCAGTCGGTTTTTGGCGTCGCAATAAGACGAATTGAGCCCGACCAGATCGATGCCGAAATCGTCAGGCTGGAGCGCGCGCTCCAGGGTGCATCAGAGCACCTGAAGAAAACCCGTCTGGAAGTGCCGGAAAACGCGCCCAAAGAAATTGCTGCCTTTCTGGATGCGCACATTATGATGGTTAACGATCCCATGTTGCGCGATGCCACCGCGCAGATGATCAAGGACAATCATTTCTCAGCAGAATCGGCACTGACAATGCATCGCAGTGAGCTGGCCGATGTTTTCGATAACATGGAAGATGAATATCTGCGCAGCAAAAAAGACGATGTCGATCAGGTCATTCAGCAGATTCATCAACAGTTACAAGATGATCATGGAGATCAAGGTGCATTGGACGGTAGCCTGGAAGGTTGTATTTTGGTTGCTCACGATTTGACGCCCGCAGACACAGTTCAATTCATGAGAATGAATATGGGCGCGTTCGTTACCAATTTGGGCAGTCCGATTTCGCATGTTGCCATTTTGGCCGGCAGTCTGCAAATTCCTGCAGTGGTCGGGTTGCATGGTGCAGTCCGACACATTGCCCACGGGACGACCATTGCAGTTGATGCGGATACAGGCAGCGTAATCGTTGATCCCGATGCAGCCACACTTGATCGACTCAATGCGCGCCGCGTCGAACACCAGCGCCATCAGCATCGTTTATTGGCGCTCAAGGATTTGGAGCCCACAACAACGGATGGCAAGGAAACAGTTTTGCTTGCGAATATCGAGTTGCCCGAAGATGTGGAGCACGCACTCGAATGTGGTGCGATGGGAGTTGGTTTGTATCGGACCGAATACCTGTTTATGAACCGCGTGCATCAACCAACCGAGGAAGAGCAGTTCCAGGCGTATGTGCATGTGGTTAGAGCTTTGCAGCGAGTGACGATTCGCACGCTGGATCTTGGTGCCGACAAGCAGGTTGATGGCGGCCGTAAGCAAGGTAAAGTTGCCATCAATCCGGCACTGGGCTTACGGGCCATTCGCCTTTGTCTGCGCTCGGTCGGTACATTTCGCTCTCAGTTACGCGCGATCTACCGTGCCTCTGCCTTTGGTGAAGTTCAGTGTTTGATCCCGATGCTGTCAAATCTTGAAGAGCTCAATCAGGTGCTTACCATAATCGAAGAGGTCAAAAGGGAGTTGGACAGTGAGAATGTTGTTTACGATCCAAGTGTGAAAATCGGCGGGATGATCGAGGTGCCTGCAGCAGCAGTAACTGCAGACCATTTCGCACGTGCATTAGATTTCCTGTCGGTCGGGACCAATGACTTGATTCAATACACCTTAGCAATTGATCGAGTGGATGACGAAGTCAACTACCTTTACGACCCACTGCACCCGTCCATATTGCGTTTATTGAGAACTGTACTGGATGCTGGTAAAACCCACAACAAACCAGTCTCGTTGTGCGGTGAGATGGCGAGCGACGGTCAATACACCCGTCTGCTGCTCGGCATGGGCCTTCGAATTTTCAGCATGGACCCTGGCGCAATACCTGAAATCAAACAGATTATTCGTCAAAGTGATGTGGGTCGCGCAATTCCTTTGGTTGATCAGATTATGAGTTGCTCAGATTCTACGATCCGCGACGGGTTGCTGCGCAGGCTGAACGAGGAGGGAGAATCGACTCAGCTAAAGGTTTAAGTCCTGCGCGAAGTTTCCTGCGTTATTGCTAAGCGAACAGACACGATATACGAAACAGAATCGAGGTCTAAAGAATTTCATTGAGTGAAGCGTCTCTGTATCAAGTACCAGCACCAATATTCACCACATTAGAGAAGTTCCGCGCCGCCTGACAGGTTTACATTGGGAATCCGCCCTCCAGCAGTCCATCTCATGGTTACGCGTCCTCCAGAATATATTGCCGTATCAAATTTGACATTTGCTGCCTTAATGGACTTAATTGTTTCCCGATTGTAACGTTCCTTTTGCGACGACAATTTTTTACTGGTAATGTAGCAATTATCGGTTAAACCCTTCAACCGTTTTACGTCGGATTCCCGAGGAAGAGGGTATTGGCCTTTTCTCCAGGGTGTAACAACGGACCAAGAAAGTTTGTCCATAAGTTCCGCCCATACATCTCCATTGTGCGCGTTAGCAGATCCATGGTGTGGAATTTTAAACTGAAGTTCTGAGCCAATAACCCCCTAGTGTTTTCCAATAGGAAATGAGTCTGAAGGGCAGCTCCGTTTCCAATGGAAATGAGTCTGAAAAACCAAGTGGGTCGGGTTCATCATAGGCGGATGAAGACGATCATGACATTAGAACAAATCAAGACGCTCGAAGACGTGCAAGCATTCTTAGAAGGTACCCAAGCGGTGGTGTTCGAAGTTGCCGACACTAAAGCGGCGCGCTATCGATGGATTCAGCGGATGTTGATCCGCTTTGACTACGCCAAGCTGTCCAAGTCGGCGCGCGGTTTGGTGATCCGTTTTTTAATGAAGGTGAGCGGTTATTCTCGCCAGCAGATAACACGCTTGATCAAACACTACCGCGACACCGGTCGGGTTCGGTGCCACGGTGGCGGTGGCAACCGCTTTGTCAGACGTTATACCGATGCCGACATTCAGTTGTTGGTCGACACCGACCGGTTGCATGATGTGCCAAATGGTGTGGCGGTGAAAAAGCTCTTTGAACGGGCTGTTACTGTATACGGTGATCCACGTTATGAGCGACTGGCCGGGATATCAGTCTCACATCTTTACAACTTAAGCCGAAGTTCTGACCCTTTTTTGCCGGTTCTGGCAATCTAATCCATTGATATTTTAGGTGGATGTCCTCCAGGGGAGGTTTGTTTTTTTCGTAATTGTAGGCAGTAATAACGTTTTATGTTGTTGACATGTGCTCCTTCATGAACTACAATACATATACATATAAATACCATATGTGTAGGCACTACCATGACCCAGGCATCCCAGTCCCCCTCCATGCACGTCAGCCGCATCAAATCCACCAAAGGTCAAAAAACCTACTACTCCACCCTACTGCGCTCCAGCTATCGAGACCAACACGGTAAATCCCAAAAGAAAACCCTCGCCAACCTCTCCCACCTGCCACCTGCGATCATTGCATTGATCAAAGGCGCACTGGCTGGTCAACACTACGTCGATGCCAATACCGCCTTTGATATCGTTGCCGTCAAAAAACACGGCGCGGTGTTGGCCGTCACGGCAGCTTTCAAACAACTTGGACTGGCGAGTTTAGTGGCTAGCGAGCCCTCACGCGAACGCGACCTGGTGCTGGCCATGATTGCGGCGCGCATCATCTGTCCACATACCAAGCTGGCCACCTGCCGGTGGTGGCACGATACCACCTTGAGCCGCTACTTCAATGTACATGATGCCGAAATTGATGAGCTGTATTTTGCCATGGACTGGCTGTTGAACAGGCAGGCGAGAATTGAGGGCAAACTCATCCGCCGCCACCTTGAGCCCGGTGCACTGGCGTTGTTTGATCTGTCGAGCACCTATCTTGAGGGCAGCTGCTGTCCACTGGCACAGTATGGCTACAGCCGCGACAGTAAAAAGGGCAAGCTGCAGGTGAATTTTGGTTTGCTGTGTGATGGTGAGGGCCGGCCCCTGGCGGTCAGTGTGTACCCGGGCAACCAACGCGACGCCCAAACCCTGCTGCCCCAGGTTGAGTCCTTAAAGAAGCGCTTTGGGATTGAACGGTTGGCGGTGGTTGGTGATCGCGGCATGGTGACACAGGTGAACATTGATGCGCTTCGCAAGCTCGATGGTGTGGAGTGGCTTGGGGCCTTGAAAAGCACTACGATTCGAAAGCTCGTGCGGGCGGGCAATCTGCCAATTGACCAGTTCGATGAGGTGGATTTGTTTGAGGTGGCGCATCCGGATTATCCCGCTGAGCGGTTGGTGGCGTGTCGCAATGCGGCACTGGCCGAAAAACGTGCGATCGTGCGCGAGCAGTTGCTGGCGGCCACGGAGGAGCGGTTAGCTGAAATTAGCCAGTCAGTCCGTGCCGGGCGTGTTAAGGATGAATCGGACATTGGTGTCAGAGTCGGTGCGGTGATCAATGCCAAGCAGATGAAAAAGCACTTTTTGTGGCAGATCGGTGAGGGCCGCTTTGAGTATCAGCGCAATGCCACCAGCATTGCAAAAGAAGCGGCACTTGATGGCATCTACGTGCTTCGAACTTCGATGAATGCACAACTGATGAGTGCTCGTGAGTGTGTGAAAAACTACAAGCGGCTGTGTCAGGTTGAACGCGCCTTTCGGAACATGAAAACGGTGTCACTTAAGGTCCGGCCGATTCATCACCGCACGGCTGAGCGGGTCCGGGCGCATATTTTCTTGTGCCTGCTGGCGTACTATGTTGAGTGGCACCTGCGCGAGGTGTGGCGGGAGTTGCTGTTCTCCGATCCGGATGCCGAACAAATCCGCGAGCAGCGCAATCCGGTACAACCGGCGGTGCGTTCCAAGGAGGCGCAACGCAAGGTGGCGACGCAGCAGTTGGAAGACGGGTCAATGGTGTATTGCTTTCGAACCCTGATTGAGCATCTTGAGACAGTTACGGTAAACCAGTGTCGGGTCAAGGGTTCGGCCAATGACAGTGCGCCATTTGAGTTGACTGCCACTTTGAATGACAAGCAGCAACGCGCACTGGAACTGATCAGAACGATCGACTATCCGAGGAATAAAAAGCAGTTGTAGGCAGAAAGTCGGATTAATATTTTTAAATATTGCTGTACCAGCAATACCTTACGCCAAATAAGGCGTCAAACTTCGGCTTAAGGAAATCGTCAAGCTATGTGCGTCAGCGTACCTGGCATTCCAAAACGCAGTCCCGCCAGATTGACATTGGCCAGCGCCAGCGGCCACAGCCCGATGGCAAGCCCGGGTATTTGCGCGTTGACACGGTCCATCAAGGCGCTCACGACGGTCGCAAAGGGCTTTATCACAGCAATGCAGTTGATCAGGTCACACAGTACGAATGTGTTGTATCGGTTGAGAAAATCACCGAACGGCATCTGATTCCAGCCTTACAAATACTGTTTGACAGTATTCCGTTTCAGATCTGCGGCTTTCACTGTGATAACGGCACCGAGTATATCAATTACCAAGTGGCACAGCTGTTGAACAAACTGCACATTGAATTGACCAAATCTCGGGCCCGGCGCAGCAATGACAATGCCCTGGTGGAATGCAAAAACGGCCATGTGATCAGAAAACTGCTCGGCCATGCTCACATCCCGCCCGATTGCGCCAGTGTGGTGAATGATTTCAATCGCCACCACTTGTTTGCCTACGTGAACTATCACCGGCCGTGTTTGTTTGCCCAGCGCAGTGTTGATGCGCGTGGCCGGCAAACCAAACGTTATCCTTATGAGCTGGTGCAAACGCCGTATGAGAAGTTCAAGTCGCTGCCTGATGCAAAGCGCTATCTGAAGCCGGGGGTGAGTTTTGCGCACCTCGATGCGCTGGCAGCTGCAATGAGTGATAATGAAGCGGCGCATCAATTGCAGGAGGCGCGCCACAAACTATTCGCTCACATTGCCAAGCATCAACGCATGCTAGGTTGAGAAAAAACTGTTTTTTGACAAAATTTATGACCCAACCCCCGCAGAATAAACCTATAAATAAATCTATAGAAAAAAAGCCAGGAATTGCGTGCTTTGAGGGCGCACTTCCTTGTTGCTACGCAACCGTTTTTTCGACAGATTTATTGACAGGTTTATTTCCGCTCACTGGTTCATTTCAGACTCATTTTGAGATTGGAAAATACTGAGGTCTGTTAAATCCCACAGAAAAGTAGACACTGATTGTCAGATTATTTGGTTGAGAAAATAGAGATTTTCTCACATTGTAAGAAAAGTAAGAAAAATACCAGGATCTATCGTAGGGCACGAGTAGATGGGCATTGAATTGCGGTGAGATGGATTGCGGGAAAGCAACGTTTGATGTTGGCACTGATTCGGTGCGTCGATTACCCAACGATATGCAGTGCAGTGCCTGCGGCGGCGTTCTTTAAAGCGAGTTGTACTTTGGTATTGCTGGCTGCGTTTCGATGTTCTGCGAGCAGGTTGATATGGTGATTGGCGTGGGTGGTCAGATACAGATTGGAGTCTCCCCAGGCATGCAGGTCTGAGGTGCCGCGCAGTGACTGTCCGGGCCGTTCAGCGGTGGTTTTTCTACAGTGATGCACCAGTGCGACTGCGGTATTGTAGCGCTGCTGCAAGATGCGCAGATAATCCAGCAGCGGTGCGACTTCGTGGGTGAGGTTTTCGTTGATGTGGTGCAGGCGGGTGAATGGGTCGAGGATCAACAGTGCGGGATTGATGCGAGCCACGGTACAGCTCAGTTGGGTGCGGTGGTGTTCAAAGTCCAGCCGTATTTCGGCACTGGCGGGGATGATGTGGATGGGCAGTTGATCGAATGGGGCCTGGGTATGCGCGGCAATGGCATGGATTCTTTGTCGCAGCGAGGTGGTGTGGTGTTCGGCCGAGTACAGCACTACGGCAGCCGGGTGTTGAATGGTGAATCGATTCAGGCACGGTTGGCCGGAGGCGACCGCGACCGCCATTGACAGTGCCAGGAAGGTTTTTCCGGATTTCGGTTCGCCGCCAATGATGCCACAGGCCTCGGTGTGCCACAGCTGTTCGATGAGCCAGGCCTGCTGGGGTAGTGGCTCGGTCAGTTGTGTCGGTGTCAGGGTTTTAAAGCCCGGTTCGGCGGTGTTCAAAGGCGGATCTCCTCACAGGCGGTTTCGACGTGTTGAGCGGTGGCTTGTTTGGCCTGGTCGTTAGCCGCGGCCATGAGGGTGTAATGGGCGATACGATCAATCTGGCGGATGACGCCCTGGCTGGCCTGATGGACGGCATGGCTGGCGTTGTCGGAAAAATAGGACAGCTCAGGGGCACCGGCACAGCGCATGCGGTGGTCAAGATATTGTGCGGTTTCTTGGTGCGACAAGGTGCCGAAGTGATGGTTCATGACCAGTCTTTGAGCCAGTGATTCCAGGGCTGACATTCGGAAGCGATGGCGCAGTTCGGTGAGTCCGACCAGCAGCAGGCACAGACGGTTGGTGGTATCGAAGTTGAAATTGGTCAGCAGTCTTAAGTCTTCGAGGGTTTCGCGGCTTAAGTGATGGGCCTCATCGATGATCAGCACCGGGGCGACTTTTTTTTCATCACTGAGGCGCTGGATCTCGTTTCTGATCATTTGCCAGGCGCGGGCGCGCCGGTTCACTGGCGCCAGTCCCAGTGCATGGCAGATCAACTGCAAGGTGTCGATGGTGCTACCGGTGGTCAAGGCCAGATAGCCGACTTTGTACTTGGCCGGATGCAGGCTTTCAGCGAGCTGCCGGCAGGCGGTGGTTTTACCACAACCGGCTTCACCGGTGATCAGCCCGACGCCGCACAACTCCAACAGATGTTCGATGCGCCGTTTGGCCTGTGCCAGTGCCTGGGTTGCAAATAACTCATCAGTGTGCAGGATGTTATCAAACGGATAGCCGGTTAAGCCAAAATACTGTGTGTACATGTTATTGCTCCGAGTTGGGAAAACGGGTGAAATCAATGGGTGGTGTATTGCGTTTGACGGTGGCATTGACGTGCAGGTCGACCAAGCGGGCCGTTGAGGGGTGACCGTCGCAGACGATTTTGATGGGTCGGTTGGGCGGTGCCTGGGGATCAAAGCGCACGGTGACGGTGCGTCCGATCAACTCGGGCTGCGTTTCATAGATGCGGTTGTGCAGTCGAACGGTCCGGTCTTTGAGCACTTTACGGCGCACCTCGAACAGGAACAGATCATCGAGATCAATCTGCTCTGGCAGGGGCTGCACCTTAAGTGCGCAGCTCGCCCATTTGTCAAGCGGCGTGAGGTTGTCGATGCCGCGATGCGGGGTGCGGTGGTACTCGCCCTCGACCCAGGCGTGCAGGGCGCGGTTCAGGGCCTCAACACAGGCGGTATCGGCATCTGTGAGATGGGCAATGAACTGACCTCGACAGGTTTTAAACCACCGCTCGATTTTGCCACGCCCTTGGGGTTTGTAGGGGCGCGAATGAATCAGTGCGATGTTCAGTCTGGCGCAGGCGAGCGACAATTGATGGGAACAGAACGTCGAGCCATTGTCAACGTACAATTTAGCGGGCAGCGATCTTCTTAACAGCGCCTGTTTGAGCACGCCGGTGAAGGCGGCGGCATTTTCACTCAGAGCAAAGGCCGCATACGGGATCAGGCGCGAGGCATCATCGATGATCGCGATCAGGTAAGCCTTGCGGCGGCGCTGGCCAGGGGCTGCGACACTCGGTCCGTGCATGACATCGGCCATCCATAGTTCGTTGGCATATTCGTGGCTGAACCGACGGCAGTCCTGGATCGATTCGCGCGTTGGGTGCATCAGTCCTTCGCGATGAAACAGCCGGTTCACCGTTGACGGTGGAATCGGCACTGCACTGTCGAGCGCAAGCACTTGGCGCACGTTGGCAATGGCATCCTTGACGCTGATTTTAGGGTGGCGCTGCTTTTGCTCCACCAGCGCTTCGATCAGTGGGACTGACAGGCGCCGCGGTCGGCCGGCATCGCGGCGGGTTTTGGGGATCAGTGCGTCAAAGCCACCTTGGTCATAAAGACTGAGCCAACTGCGCAGGGTTTGCGGTGCGACCCGGGTGCGGGTGGAACCGGGAATGTCGTGCGACTCGCTGGCCACCTGTCGAATGCGCTGTGCCAAGGTGCGCGACTCGCCGGGTGGTGGTTTTAAAACACGATTGATCACGCCATAACGAAACAGCGCGGTGTCGTGGCGGTATTTTTCAATGCGATCAGTCATCGGTCATGCTCCTGGGTTCAATTGATGCTCAAAAACCCTTATCGTAGCGTCTCATAATGCCGGGCGACGCGCGCCTGAGTGTGGGACTGCGCCACCGGCCGGATCACCACATTATTCAGACCTGCTACGGTGGGCGAAAGCCAACCGGTGCCGGAATGGCTGACAGATGCGCAACACTGAGTGTGCGCATCTTCACCAAGGCACAGTCAGTGTCAAGGTGGCGGCGGATTGCCAGTACCTTGACCGGGCAGTTTATGAAGTGTGCTGGCAATAAAGTCATCACCGTAATCAGGCACAGCTGTACGCGCGTCCACCGACGGTTGGCCCAGCGCCGCATTCCGGCGGCCTCGACCCGGTAATGGCGGCGCGTCTCAGCGGCGGCCTGTAGTGCTGAACCCCCGGATTCCATGACCGCGGCCACGCATTCGAGCTCATTGAGTGTGCCCGGCATACGCGCCGCGAAAAACACCGGCAGCAAACTGAACGTCCTATGGGATGCTCGGCAGTAATAACGCGCAATGAGGGCATCGCCATAGGGTGTATAACGCCGGTAATAACCCAGGCGGTGAAAACTGCCGCAGCTATCACCATGATTCGGACACGACGAAACAGTTGCATTTTGCCAGCCTTTTTCGCTAACATATTGCCGACAGCTTGAGGTTGTTTCATACACCAGTTGCATCGGCGTATTGGCTGATTCGTATCAGCGTGATTGTTACCGTGTATCGGCGTTTTTCTGGTTGTGCAACGTAGTGGTTGTGCCGTTGAAAACTCGCAATCTGGCGCGGCGTTGCTGCTGTTTTTGTCATGAACACTAAAGGTTGTTTGGTTATAAAGCGCCGCGTCTGTTGCAAATTAGAGCGTGGCGCTTTTTGTTATTACAAAAAGCTATTGATTAATGAATTGAACCGTCTCACAGACGGGGTTGTCCGATTCCCGCTTTATTCTAACGGGTGGACTCTTTTATTGTGGGAAATTTGGTAGTCTTTTTGCTACTATAAAGTGGGATCTAACAAGGTCAAGGACTTTTTTTTGCAACTGAAAATCTCATGCGGTGCAGATGTTGTGGACAAGGGCTGACCTGAAATATCAATCCAACTCAATTCGTGTACGATCGAGCAATTAGTATTCGGTGATTATGAGTGTCAGCCAAGCACATGAAATGGGGTAAACTGGTTTTTCACCAAACTGACATTTCAGAAATTAGTACCTGAGTAGATACTCGAAAACAAATAAGCGAGTAGGATGGAAATGCAGATAATCGACAATATAAACAACCTACTCGTTGACGATATTCGATCTTCTCTTGATCGCGGATCAAAATTAAAAATCGCAGCCTCTTCTTTTTCAATTTTTGCGTTTGAAGCTTTGAAAAAAGAGTTTAAAAGTGTTGAAAGCGTGGAATTCATTTTTACTGCTCCAACATTTGTACCTGAAGGAGCGACTGACAAGTTCAAAAAAGAACACCGAGAGTTTTTCATTACAAAAACTCAACGTGAACGCAGCCTTTACGGATCAGAGTTTGAGATTCAGTTACGTAACAAGCTCACTCAGCGAGCAATTTCTCGAGAATGTGCTGAATGGATACGACAGAAAGCAACTTTTCGGTCGAACAGCACCAAAGCCCCGATGCAACAGTTTGTCCATCTGGACAATGCTTCCAAGCAAACCACCTACGTGCCGGTTAACGGCTTTACCGCGGTTGATCTTGGCATCCAAAAAGGTAATGCAGTTTCGAATTTTGTAAATCGCATAGATAGTGCGCCGCATACTGACTCCTATCTTAAGCTTTTTAATGAAATATGGGCTGACCCTGATAAGTTGGAAGATGTGACAGACGCTATCTGCTTGCATATTGAATCTGCGTATACAGAAAACTCTGCGGAGCGAATTTACTTTTTGGTTCTCTACAATCTTTTTAGTGAGTTCTTGGAGGAAATCGATGAGGATGTGCTCCCGAATGATCGAACCGGCTACCTAAACAGCGTTATCTGGAACAAGCTTTTTAACTACCAGCGCGATGCAGCAACCGGTCTTATTAATAAGCTAGAAACTTATAACGGTTGCATACTTGCCGATAGTGTTGGCTTGGGAAAAACCTTCACTGCTTTAGCCGTCATCAAATACTACGAACTCCGTAATCGCGCTGTACTTGTTCTGTGTCCAAAGAAACTCGCAGATAACTGGCTCAACTACAATTCGAATCTAAAGACAAACCTCTTTGCTAAAGATCGTTTTAACTACGATGTTCTTTGCCACACAGATTTATCGCGTAGTGGTGGCGATTCATTTGGCATTCCACTCAATCGTGTTAATTGGGGGAATTATGATCTCGTAGTTATCGATGAATCCCATAACTTCAGAAATAATGACATCTACAAAGACAAGGAAACTAGATATCAAAAACTAATGAATCAGGTCATCCGCGAAGGCGTCAAGACAAAGGTTTTGATGCTTTCGGCGACTCCTGTGAACAATAGATTCACAGACCTCAAGAACCAGCTTGCACTCGCGTATGAGGGAGAATCGGATGCTCTGAATGAGAAACTGAAGACTACTTCTAGTGTCGAGGAGATATTTCGCCGCGCGCAGACCTCATTCAATGCTTGGTCCAAGTTGCCGCCGGAAGAACGAACCGCGCCTGCTATCTTGAAGATGCTAGATTTCGACTTTTTCGAACTCTTAGATAGCGTGACAATTGCGCGCTCACGTAAGCATATCGAGACCTTTTACGACACCTCCGACATCGGCAGTTTCCCGGAACGTATGAAGCCTCTCTCATTCCATTGCCCTCTCACAACGCGCAAAGATGTTATGAATCTCAACGAAATTGTGGAACAACTGACAATGCTGAAGCTAGCAGTTTATGCACCAATTAGCTACATATTCCCCAGCCGAGTCGCAAAGTACGAAACACTCTATGACACCCAAGTTAGTGGTGGCAAAGGGCACCTCAAACAAATTGACCGAGAGCGTAGCCTTCAGGCGTTGATGACCACCAATCTCTTAAAAAGGCTGGAGAGTTCCGTCGAGGCGTTCAGGTTCACCTTGGGCAAGTTAAAAAACAACCTAACTAAAACCTTGGATGCAATTGCCGATTTTGAACGATCGGGCGGCAGTATTGAAATTTCTGACTACACGACCAACTCCTCGGAGTTAGATTCTGATGATGACGAATTAGATGGTCTCGGTGACTTTATCATAGGCAAAAAAGTTAAAATCAGCTTGGCGGATATGGACATTCATTCGTGGCAGCACGACCTTAAAGCGGATCTCGAAGTTGTCGGCTCCCTTCTTGCCTCGATGGGTATGGTCCGGCCAGAGGATGACGCCAAACTTCAACACTTAAAAGCTCATATTCGAGAAAAGATCGATAACCCAATAAATGGTAACAACCGGAAGGTGTTGATCTTCACTGCTTTTGCTGATACGGCCAACTATATCTACAACAATATTGCTCCTGATCTTTGCTTTGACAGCAAAGCACTACACACAGCAAGAGTGACTGGATCAGACGGCCCAAAATCAACGTTACAAAATGCTTACGATTTTCAATCAATCCTGACGTTGTTTTCTCCGCATGCAAAAGAAAAGCACCTCATCATGCCTGATGACGATAACGAGCTTGACATACTTATCGGCACAGATTGCATATCCGAAGGTCAGAACCTTCAGGATTGCGACTATCTCATCAACTACGACATCCACTGGAATCCGGTCAGAATAATTCAGCGATTTGGCCGAATTGACCGTATAGGTTCACCGAATGAACAAATTCAGCTCGTAAATTATTGGCCGGACATTACGCTTGATGAATATATTAATCTTAAAGAGCGTGTTGAAAATCGGATGATGATCGCCGACGTAACTGCGACCGGCGACGACAACGTCCTTACAGCGAAGAGTAGTGAAATCGCTTACCGTAAAGAGCAATTGAAGCGCCTCCAGGACGAAGTAATTGAGCTGGAGGACGTGAAGACTGGAATTTCTATTACTGATCTTGGCCTGAACGACTTCCGTATGGATCTCCTGAATTACGTGAAGGAGAATAACCATCTCGAACATATGCCCAATGGACTCCACGCCGTAGTTCCTGCTGATCGCGAAATTGGCCTTTTACCAGGTGCAATCTTCGCGCTTCGAAACATTCATGACAGCGTGGATATCAATCAGCAAAACCGGTTACACCCCAATTATTTGGTTTACATATCCAATGATGGCGAGATCATTGCAGATCATACCGAGGTGAAACGCTTACTCGATCTGGTTCGCACGAGCTGCAAAGGTTGCTCCAAGCCTGTTCTGGAAGCGTGCCGCTCGTTCAATGAACGGACCGATGATGGGCGAAAGATGGAGCAGCATTCCGAGCTTTTGAGTTCCTCTATCAGGTCAATGATTGATGTGCAAGAGGAGAAAGACTTGGACAGCCTGTTTACTGGTGGCCGAACAACGGCACTTGTAAACACAATTGCCGGCCTTGATGACTTTGAGCTGATTGCTTTCGTGGTGATTGAAGGAGGTGACGAATGACAGCTTTCTTCGAGTATCCGAAAGCCGCATCATTCGGTAAAGTATTGCCCAAGACCAAAATTTACAATCAGGCTAGAGTGGGAGCTAACTTAAAACAACTTTTTGTAGATCAGGTTGACCAAATCGTCTGGCAATTCAAACTTGCACCAGAAACCATAAACATTGAACCCACCAAATCGATTTCCGAAATACAGATTTTCCGGATCAAACTTCGAGGGGTAGAGTTGAATGAGGATGTCTTGCGAGTAATCGACAGGGCAGTAGCATTCCCGATCATTTTCGAACTGACTCAAGCGGGTAAGCGCAAAGCAATTGCCTCATATAAACGTCCTAGTGAAGTCGACAGAACCAAATGGGTAGTTAGCGAGTATTTTGGAACGGAGTGGGAAGTGGATGGCGGTCCTCGGCAACCTCTCCCTACTGCACTGAATCTTGGTGTACTCTATGACAAACTTTTGAGTACATTGATTCCGACGAAATATGGAACTGAAGCACCTATCGTGAAGCGCGTTGAGCGTTTGGAAGCGATTCGAACAAAGCAGCGCGAGGCTGAGCGCATTAAGGCTCGCATTGTTCGTGAAAAGCAATTTAACAAACGCGTTGCGATTAATGCTGAACTGCGGGAAGTGGTGAAAGAGTTGAGACACCTTGGCGCAACGATCACGGCGACGGACTAATAAAGACTGGTGAATACGATGGAAAATTTAAAAATGCATAGTCCTAATCTTATCTACGACAACGTTGCGAAAATTCGTCAAATGTTTCCAAGTTGCGTCACCGAGCAAAAAGAGAAGGACGGAAAGGTTTGCTATGCCGCGGACTTCGATCTGCTTCGCCAGGAGTTGAGCGATACCTTAATAAAGAATGTTGAGTTTTGTACTGTTAATCTCGCAGGCAAGGAATAAACAAAACGAAAGCAAATTAAAGAAAAACATTACCCGAAACCTAGGTAATTACCGACATGATAGAAAAGATGAAAATGCATACTGAAGACATAGTTCAGCAAAATATAGCACGTATTCGCGAACTCTTTCCGAGTTGCGTGACAGAGGCCAAATGCGAAAAGGGTAAATTAAAACTTGCTGTGGATTTTGACCAACTTCGGTCGGAGTTATCCGAGTGTATCGTCGAAGGATCGCAGGAACGTTACCATCTCAACTGGCCCGGAAAACGCAAAGCGCTGCTAATTGCAAATGCACCTATTTCAAAAACGCTTCGTCCCTGCCAAAAACAAAGCGTGAATTTCGACATGACAGAAAATCTGTTCATTGAAGGAGACAACCTTGAAGCCCTGAAGCTGTTGCAAGAAACTTACCTCAGTAAAGTCAAAATGATCTATATCGATCCGCCCTACAACACAGGAAAGGACTTTCTTTACAATGACAATTTCACTAAATCCACCAAACAATTCTTGTTGAATTCTAACACGATAGATGAATATAGCAATAGGCTTGTGGCGAATCCTGAAACTTATGGACGTTTCCATTCTGACTGGTTGACAATGATGTATTCTCGTCTGAAATTGGCGCGAAATCTTTTGAAGGATGATGGGGTGATTTTTATTAGTATCGACGATAGTGAAAATCACAATCTCAGAAAACTTACTGAAGAGATATTCAGTCAAAACAACTTTTTGGCGGAATTAGTTTGGCATTTGTCTAGTGGTCCGCAAGCAGGTCACTTTACGCGATCAAATGAGTCGATTATTGCCTTTGCAAAAAATAAAAATAACTTACCATATTTTAATGACTATACAGGAGGCGTGATTCAACATGGTGCTCTCAAAAAAATTTCTGTCGCAAATCCAGCAAGTGAAATTTTGTTTCCCAAAGGGAGTATTCGATGTGACGCTGAAAATGTAGAGTTCGAGAATGAACTTGGCGGTTCGGAAAAACAATTTGTAACAGAAGGAAATTTGAGGTTTGTAGATGGTCTACTAGCTGAGGATGTTCGGATTAAAGCAGGCTGGGCAATGAAAAACCAATTGATTCAGTGGTTAAATGGAAAAGAAACTTTTGATTCCAAAGGCCAAAAAGTAAACAGATTCTATTTTAACTCAAAGGGCATCCTATTCTATGAAAAGGAAAGGGGCACACTACATCCAAAGTCTGTGATTTCTTCATCAGAAGTGGGAGGAACAAAAGCTGGTGGTGATGAAATCATAGATTTATTCGGCGAGAAAATTATGAGCTTTCCTAAACCGAGTAGTTTAGTGAAATTTCTCACAAGATTAGTTTGTCAGAATAACGATGATATTATTCTTGACTTCTTCGCTGGTTCAGCGACTACAGCACATGCAGTCATTGAGCAAAATGCTGAAGATGGATTGCGCAGGAAATTTATTGTGGTTCAGTTACCTGAAGCTTGTGACGAGAAGTCCGCCGCACATAAAGCAGGATATAAATCTATTGCTGAAATTGGTAAAGAGCGAATCCGACGTGCAGGACAAAAGATTCTGAAAGGTAATTACCACGAAAAGTGGAACAAGGATACAGGATTTCGGGTATTAAAAATCGATTTATCGAACATGGAGGATGTCTACGACACTCCAAACGCAATTCAGCAATCCAAGCTAAAACTTTTCGCCGACAACATTAAAGCTGACCGCAAATCTGACGACCTCCTTTTTCAAGTGTTGCTGGACTGGGGAGTTGATCTTTCACTTCCCATTCGTACTGAGACTGTACGGGACAAGAAAGTGTTCTTTGTCAACAAGGAACCCTACGACTTAATCGCCTGTTTCGACAACGGTATTACGGAAGAACTTGCCAAAGAACTTGCGCAATATGCGCCAATGCGTATTGTTTTCAAAGACAATGGGTTCGTATCTGACACCGTCAAGATCAATGTCGACCAAGTGATCCGTCAGCTTTCCCCAGCAACGGATGTAAAGTCGATATAAGGAGGCATATGGAACAGGATCAACTCTTAGAGAAGCTCGAAACCTTGATTACTATTGGGGAAAATGAGGTGATTGAGTTCAAAGAAGCAAAAGAAAATTTTAGTACCGACAGAATTGGCCGCTATTTTTCAGCACTTTCCAACGAGGCAAATTTGCGTGACATTGGCGAGGCATGGTTGATATTTGGGGTGCGTGATAGTGACCGGCAAGTTGTTGGTACGGACTACCGTCTGGAACCAGATCGCTTACAAAGCCTGAAACAACAAATCGCTGGTGATACAGAACCTACACTTCATTTCAAAGATCTTCACGTTCTTCAGCACAAGCGCGGTCGTGTGGTGATGATGCATATTCCAACTGCGCCGAGGGGAATCCCCGTCGCCTGGAAAGGGCATTACTACAGCCGAGCGGGAGAGAGCCTTGCCCCTCTTCATCTTGACAAACTGGATGAAATTCGCGCTCAGACTTTGGCAACAGATTGGTCGGCACAACTTGTCTCCGATGCAACGCTTGAGGACCTTGATGAGGATGCTGTGCAAACAGCGAGAGAGGGTTTTGCGCGCAAACATTCCAACCGCATTCCCAAGGATGAGGTGATGAGTTGGCCCCTTGAAACTTTTCTGGACCGGGCGAAGGTTACCCAAAACGGCAAAATCACCCGCGCCGCTTTGTTGTTGCTTGGCAAAGACGTGGCGTCTTTCAAACTCTCGCCTCACCCGACACAATTAACTTGGAGACTGGAGGGGGAAGAGAGAGCCTACGAGCACTTCAGTGTGCCATTTTTGCGAAATAGCACAGCACTCTATGACAATATCAGAAATGTCCAAATTCGCATTCTCCCGGAGAATCAACTGGTTGCAGTGGAAGTTTCCAAATATGATCAACGTATCGTGCTGGAGGCTCTACATAATTGTATCGCCCATCAGGATTACACGCGCAATGCACGTATTGTTGTCACAGAATTTACCGACCGCCTAGTATTTGAAAATGAAGGATCCTTCTTTGAAGGGGAACCGGGCGATTACATTACGGGCAACCGGACACCTCGCCGTTACAGAAATCCGTTTCTTGTTAACGCTATGGTCGAACTGAATATGATTGATTCTCTGGGACGTGGTATCCGCTCGATACATGATGAACAAGCCAAGCGATTTTTCCCAATGCCAGATTATGGTCTGGAAGACGCTGGAGCAGTGAAACTCACCATTTATGGCAGCGTGATCGATCTCGCCTATAGCCGTTTGTTGATCCAAAAAGCAGACTTGCCGCTTGACGTGATCCTCGCACTTGACCGAGTGCAAAAGAGGATGCCCATTTCCAGCGACATGGCGAAACGGCTGCGCCACGATAAATTGATCGAAGGTCGCAAGCCGAATTTCCATGTCTCCGCAAATGTCGCGGCAACAGTTTCCCGGAAAGCGGAGTATATTCGAACACGCGCCCAGGACGATGAATTTTACGCAAAACTTATCACTGATTATCTGGAAAAATTTGGTGAGGCTTCTCGTGCCGAATTGGATAAATTGTTAATTGGAAAAATGAGTGAAATCCTTGATCAGGAGCAAAAAAAAACTAAGGTGGCAAACCTCCTGACAAAACTCAAAAGGGCGGAAGTTATTGAAAACATTGGGTCAAGGAAAGCACCTAAGTGGGTACTGAAAATAAAAAAACAGAATAAAAAACCATAGAATTTGCCGAATAAACGCCGAATAAACGCCGAATAAACGCCGAATAAACGCCGAATAAATTTCAGTGGCCCGTCATATGAAGCTCAAATTCAAGGTCCAGTATTATCAATCGAATGCCGTGGAAGCAGTAGTGGATTGCTTTGCCGGACAGCCGAGAAGCGGTGGGTTACGCTATCGCATAGATCCGGGCAAAACAGGTCAAATGATAGTCCTTGACTCGGGCTTCAGAAACCAAGACATACTACTATCAGATGGGCAATTGTTAACCAATATCCAGAACGTGCAGAAGCGCCAGAACCTAACACCCGTTCGATCTATGAGTGATTTCACCGAGGTTGATCATAAAGGCCAAGTCAAGCCAAAGGCCAATCGTTACAATCCAGGTGCAAAACTCAATCTCGACATCGAAATGGAGACCGGTACCGGTAAGACCTATTGTTATATCAAGACCATATTTGAGATGAACAAGCGATATGGCTGGTCAAAATTTATTGTCATGGTGCCAAGTATCGCTATTCGGGAAGGTGTCCATAAGTCTTTCCAGATCACGGCGGATCATTTCAATGAGAGCTATGGAAAGAAAGCACGATTTTTCATTTACAATTCAAAGCGTCTGCATGAGTTGGAGTGCTTCTCTTCAGACGCCGGTATAAACGCGATGATCATCAATATTCAGGCGTTCAATGCAAAGGGCGCCGACAATCGCCGAATATATGATGAGCTTGACGACTTCCAATCGCGTCGCCCGATTGACGTGATTAGTAGCAACCGTCCAATCCTCATTCTGGACGAACCCCAAAAGATGGAGGGCAAGGCTACACTGGATGCGTTGCCAAAGTTCAATCCACTGATGATCCTGCGATATTCAGCAACTCACAGAACCAACCACCTCAAAGTCCATCGGCTCGATGCTTTAGACGCCTACAACCAGAAACTCGTGAAGAAGATTTCTGTACGGGGAATTCAGACGCGCGGGCTTGCAGGAACCAGTGCGTATCTCTACCTCGAGGGAATCGACATCTCGAAAATGGCTCCAGTCGCCCGGATCGAGATGGAATTGAAGCAAAAATCTGGAGAAATTAAACGGCAACTGCGGCGACTTGAATTTGGTCGTGATCTTTTCACTGTATCCCAAGGGCTCGACCAATATCGAGGATTTACAATTTCGCAGATTGACTATAAACAAGACTCTGTAGAATTCACCAATGGTCTGGTTCTGCAAGCCGGCGAGGCAACCGGCGATGTGAACGAAAAGGATATTCGGCGCATTCAAATCCGAGAGACAATCAAAGCTCACTTCGATAAGGAGAAACAACTTTTCTCCCTAGGTATCAAAGTGCTCTCTCTGTTCTTCATCGACGAGGTAGCGAAATACCGGGATTACGATCAGGGCGATGATAAAGGTGAATATGCACGCGTTTTCGAGGAGGAGTATAGAGTTCTGAAAAATGAGTATCTTTCAGAACTCGCAATCGAAAATAAAAGCTACCGGAAATATCTGGCTGGCATAGAGGCAGACTCTACGCATAATGGATACTTTTCTATCGACAAGAAAACAAACCGGATGAAAGATTCAAAGGTAACAGTACGAGGTGAAAATGCAGGACTTTCAGATGACGTAGACGCTTATGACCTGATCCTGAAAGACAAGGAACGTCTTCTAGCGTTTCATGAACCCACACGTTTCATCTTTTCCCACTCTGCTCTTCGCGAGGGATGGGACAACCCAAACGTTTTTGTCATGTGCATGCTCAAGCACAGCGACAATACTATTTCGCGTCGTCAAGAAGTCGGGCGGGGGCTGCGCCTTTCTGTGAATCAGCATGGAGAACGTATGGACCTACCTGCAGTTGTACATGAGATTAACGTATTGACGGTTGTTGCAAGCGAGACATATAGGAACTTCGTCAAAGGCTTGCAGATGGAAGTTGCTGAAACCCTTTCGGCACGTCCGCGCAAAGCTACGGAAGAGTATTTCACCGGGAAGGTGATGAATACTGAAGAGGGTTCTGTAGAGATCTCCCCACAAATGGCAAAGCATATATATCGCTATTTAATCAAGAACGACTACACAGACGATTACGACGCAATAACAGATATCTACCGTATACATAAAGGGGACGGAAATCTGGCAGCCCTTCCGGAAACCTTGAAACCTTACACCGACCAGATCATTGATCTGATCGACAGCGTCTTCGATGACAGTAAGCTACCGAAGATCGAAGATGATAGGAAACCGAAGACCAATCCTCTCAACAACAATTTCCACAAAAAGGAATTCCAGAAGCTCTGGTCACGCATTAATCGAAAGGCAGTCTATCGCGTTGATTTTGAATCTAACGAACTTATTCAGAAGGTTATCAGATATCTCGATAGCCACTTACGTGTTACGTCTCTACTGTACACGATCTATACAGGCGAACAAACTTCGGAAATTACGGATCAACAGCTTAAGTCCGGTGAGAGTTTCAAAGTAACGAAAACCACTACCGAGTACGGTAGCAATGTACACTCGGACGTTACGTATGACTTGATTGGCAAAATCGCTGAGAACGTTCAACTCACACGTAAGACCATAGCCCAAATTTTATCGGGCATTCAACCTGTGGTTTTCGATCAGTTCCGCAAAAATCCGGAACACTTCATTACCGAAGCATCACGCCTAATAATCGAACAGAAAGCGACTACAATCATTGAGCGACTCTCCTATGAGGAAGTCGAGGATCGCTTTGAAACCGATATATTCACGGCGGCACAAACAGGTCAAGATTTCTCCCGTGCTACCGCCAAGCTCACTAACCATGTCTACGACTATTGCATGACAGATTCTGATGTTGAGCGACGCTTCGTTGAAGAGCTTGACACGAGCACGGAGGTCGTCGTCTACGCAAAGCTACCGGGCGGATTCTTGATTCCCACACCAGTTGGCCACTACAACCCTGACTGGGCGATTTCTTTTAAGCTTGGTAGCGTTAAACACATCTTTTTCGTCGCGGAGACCAAGGGCTCCATGTCTTCAATGAAGTTGAGCGAGGTTGAGAAAACCAAGATTGAGTGCGCGCGAAAATTTTTCGCCGTGCTGAACGAGCGAATTGCAGCGGAAGGGGCAAAATATGATGTAGTTACTGACTACACGAAGTTGATGTCTATAGTTCGCGGGACTCCCTCGTGGTTCTGAGGCTATAAGTGAATCGAAGTGCAACCCAAGTGTATTAGCAAGATTTGCACTTACTATACTCGACACACCTTATTCCAGAAAAACCAAGCAAAAACTCAAAAACGCTGGAAACTGGAGTGTTAAGTTTTTTCAGCGGTTGCGGATTTTGCTGCATAATTCGTCGGCCCTGAATAAACCAATAATCGTTGGTATGTAATTGTTAATAATGATTAATAATGTCATATGCACTGATTTGAAATTGCCAGAAACGGTATAATTGACTATCATTTCCCTGCAATTTCGAGATCAAAAATGAAGCCCAAATCACCCCAGCATCAAGACCAGTCAGAACTGTTCCGAAGTCGCCTTGACAGTCAAATCAACCTGAACCATGAACTGGTGCAATTGTCAGCTATGATCGACTGGGATGTGTTCGATGAAAAGTTCGGTGATTTGTACCACGCCGATAAGGGCTGCCCTGGAAAACCCACCCGGTTGATGGTGGGACTTTTGTATTTGAAACACATACACAAGCTGTCCGATGAACAGTTGGTGATCTGCTGGCTGGAAAATCCGTACTGGCAGTATTTTTGTGGGGAAAGCCACTTTCAGACGAGCTGGCCGATTGATCCGAGCTCGCTGACGCGTTATCGCCAGCGTATTGGTGAAAGTGGCTGTGAGTGGTTGTTGCAACAGACGATTGCCGCGGGATTGGATAGTGGTGCAGTTAGAAAGTCGCATTTAAAGCGCGTGACCGTTGACACCACCGTGCAGGACAAGGCGGTGAGTTTTCCAACCGATGCCAAGCTGTTGAACCGTAGCCGGCAACGGTTGATCAAACTGTGTCATCAACACCGGGTGGTGGTGCGTCAAAGTTATGCGCGCTTGGGTCCAAGGTGTGTGCTGCGAGCCAATCGTTATGCGCATGCGCGACAAAGCCGCCGTATGCGCCGCCAGCTTCGTACACTACATACATATCTTGGGCGGGTGGTGCGCGACATTGAACGCAAGATTCACGGTGATGAGAAGCTGATACAGCTGTTTGCCGAAGAGCTTAAGATGGCCAAACGGTTGCTGAACCAGCAAAGGGACAGTTCCAACAAGCTTTACAGTCTGCATGCACCGGAGGTGGAGTGTATTAGTAAAGGCAAGGCGCACAAGCGTTATGAATTTGGTGTGAAAGCCTCCATTGCAGTGACCAACCGCTCGAACTTTGTTATTGGTGGCCTGGCGCTGCCAGGTAATCCATATGATGGTCATACGTTGAAAGATGCGTTGGATCAGGTGCGCAAGTTATGTGGACAGCAAATTGAGGAAGTGTATGTGGACCGTGGTTACCGCGGTCACGATGAAACCGAAAGTGTGGTGTACATATCGGGACAAAGGCGCGGGGTGACGGATCGCATCCGGCGGTGTTTGAAGCGTCGTCAGGCGATTGAGCCCATCATTGGACATATGAAGCATGATGGCTGGCTGGGCTGTAATCATCTCAAGGGTACAGAAGGCGACAGTGTGAATGTATTGCTCAGTTGTGCCGGGCACAATCTGCGGTTGATCCTGAAACGTTTGAGGGACAGTTGTGTCCGTATTTTTTGTCACTCGGTATTGGAGCGTATTTTTCGCTTCAAACGGGCACTGTCGGGGGTAGAGTACAGCTTTTTGGTACTGCGCGCGGCATAAAGTCGTTTCAGCTCCCCGATACCTGACTTTCATGACTTCGAAAATCGACAGAAAACCGAATTTTTCAGGGCCGACTAATTCCTTTCAAAAACGTTTTTATTCACTATTGAATTCCGCTGCATGACTAAACTCCTGAGTCCTCCTGTCAAAAATGTCTCTTCTGTTTCCATTCTTTCCCCAAAGTCTCCCCAAGGATCGGTTGGCGCCAATTTTCTGCCCAGTTTAATCCTCGAAGGCTTACTCGGAAGTTCGACATGACCACTTCGGTTAATACCAAAGCCCATTATTGGTGTGTGGTGTAAATTCTCTGCGAAAATCTTGGTTGTAATATCCAAAAGTGTCACCCAAGGCGCGATTAGGGTATCGATTTGGAATCGGTCCGTTCGTATATGATAAGAGCGATCATGGATGGAAAAATTAGCTAATTCTGCAGTAATAAGGGTATTGGTATCAGTGGACATTCCCTCTGTTTCGATGCCCTTGGCTTGTAACCAAGCGGGATGAAATATCGCTGGATTAAACTGCCCCACCAAAACAATGGAACAATTTGAAATTGATGGCGAAACTTTCATGTTGGAATTTCTAGGCTTATCCGGAAATTTATAAACTATTGATAATGAATATCAATACATTCCCTATGTAAAAACATTCACGTAGAGAGTGTTGCGAATATTCGGCATTATAGAATAACGTTGCGTTCTGAATTCTGTAGCAGGGCGAATTCTTAAAGAGTCAAATGTGTGATGGAAGTCAGGCACAGTAACCTTTTTGCGCAATTTATAAGGATATTCAAACGCCCACCCTTGTGCCGGACGCTCGACGAAGAGAATAACTGAAACGCGGACAAGAGTCGCATTTGTTGCGGCGATCGTACTCAACATTTGCCGGCCGTTACTCGATCATCATGAATTTAATTGTAAATCCCGTCGTAGCATTCGACTGAAAACTGAGTTATCTATGGTGTTGCTGTTCTTAGAGCCTTCGATGATGTATTGACGCGCTGTGAAACAACGTTCCCGGATACTGGAATTTAAAGCCTGTATTCGAATGTTGGAGTTGGGATGAGAACAGTGACAAGATTACTCGACATCCATTCACAATGAGGTGAATTCTGAGCAACAAGCATATAGAAATCATAATATTCCCCTGACATCAACTAATGGAAATAACTAAACTGTCAAACAAAAAGTTGTCGCGGACACCTAATGTGAAAAATGTTCTGAATCGTGAAACTGTCACTACCAAATCAAGCTCATTCTCTGGTGGCGGATATCGGCGGCACCAACACTCGAGTCGCACTTGCCGAAGGTCCAACTGTGCTCACCGAAACGATTTGTCAGTATCGGAGTGCTGAACACCAGGATTTTGCTGACGTGCTGGAACACTACCTGACCGCCACTGGAAGCATCGAGTGTCAGATGGCGTGCGTTGCAGTCGCCGGTTTGGTCGCAGATGGCGTCGGGAAGCTCACCAATCTGGACTGGTGCATAGACAATGATAGTCTCGCCCGGTCGACTGGCGCGTCTACCGTCGTTATCCTGAACGATCTGCAGGCACAAGGCTACTCGCTTGGCTATATCACTGCCGCGCAGCTGCGCGAGATCATACCAAAGCCCCCTGCTTCCGCCCGTGCGACGCAACTCGTAATTGGCGTTGGTACCGGCTTCAATGCCACAGTGGTCTACCATCTCGAGTCGGGCTCCTTCGCGGCACCTGCTGAAGCCGGGCAGGCGAATATGCCGAGCGTCAATGACGCAGACCTCAGCCTGGCCAACTTCATAGCTGCTGACAGAGACTTCACCGGTGTTGAGGACGTGCTGTCGGGTCGCGGGCTCGAACACATATATGCTTGGCTAGGGGATGGACAGGAATCATTGTGTGTACCCGCTGGTGACATCATTCAGGCACTTGACACTCGGGACCCACGCGCTGAATCAACGCTCAGAATTTTTGTTCGTCTGCTGGGGATGGTGACCGGTAACCTTGCACTTACGGCACTACCTTACGGTGGCATATATCTGGTCGGTGGCGTGTCGCGTGCGATCGCACCCTATTTACGGGAATTTGGCTTTACGGAAGCATTCCGTAGCAAGGGTCGATTCAGCGGCTTCATGGAAAGGTTCGGCGTTGCGGTTATTGAGGACGATTATGCCGCACTCACCGGCTGTGCTCGCCATCTCGCTGCCGGTTCTTGACATTTTCCTCTATGGATGCGGTGTTGTCGTTTACCGCACGCAGTCAGGTAGCGCAACACCCGCTTGCTGGTTTCTTTGTCCCCGATTTCCGTCCGCAGACACTTGAGTCGCCTCAGAATATCTGCTTGCCAGTGTCAGTTCAACCGTTCACCTGTAACCGGCGAGAAATACGAAACTTTGCTGAAGTCGAATGCCAGATCAAGGCTCGAGCCCGGTTGTGCCTTGGTTTCCGCATGGAGCCGTGCGGTTACCTGTTTGCCACCTAAGCGGGACACGACATACGTATCTGCACCGGCTGGTTCAACCATATCAATCAGGCATTCCATTTGCTGGACGTCTTCGCCCACGTGGAATCTCGCCTCTGCAATGTCTTCTGGCCGTATACCAAGAATCACGTCCTCGGGTAGATCGCTATGGAAGGTGTCAATCAACTCGATCGGTGCACTCTCGGCTGGCTTGATATGCACTCTGGTGCCGCTGCCGTCACGTGTTGCCGTGACTGGAATCAGGTTCATTGCAGGACTCCCCATGAAGTCGGCGACAAATAAATTTGCCGGATGCCTGTAGATGGTGCCTGGCGATCCGATCTGCTGCACTACACCATCTTTAAGCACGACAATGTTGGTTGCAAGCGTCATCGCTTCGATTTGATCATGGGTCACGTAAACCATTGTGGCACCAAGGTCGTGATGCAATTTCTTGATTTCAAGTCTCATCTCAACCCGTAGCTTGGCGTCGAGATTCGACAGCGGTTCGTCAAACAGGAACAGCTTGGGATCGCGCACCAGTGCCCGCCCGATGGCTACACGCTGGCGTTGACCGCCAGAGAGCTGACTGGGTCTTCGATCGAGCAGCTTTTCGATCTGCAGTTGCTTGGCTACACTTTGCAGCTTGCTGGTCCGGGTGGCCTTTTCAACCCCGCGCACTTGCATACCAAAAGTAATATTCTTGGCCACACTCATGGTGGGATAAAGGGCGTAGGATTGGAACACCATTGCAATGTTGCGATCCTTGGGACTGACATGCGTCATATCAAGCCCGTCAATATGTATCGACCCGCCGGATATGGACTCCAGTCCTGCGATACAGTTCAACAGCGTGGATTTGCCACAGCCAGACGGACCAACCAAGACCAGAAAGTCCCCTGCCTGCGCTGATACATTGATGTTCTTGAGGATTTCCACCGTACCATAGTTTTTGTCGAGATTTTGTATCTCCAGCATCGGTTTCATTGAATTACCCCTTCACAGATCCTGCGGTCAGTCCGCGTATGAAATACTTGCCGGCAACGGCATAGACGAACAGTGTCGGAAACGCAGCAATGATGGCGGCAGCCATATTAACGTTATATTCCTTCACCCCCGTGGTTGAGTTGACGATGTTGTTCAGGGCCACTGTCACCGGTTGGGTTCCCGCCTGGCTGAAACTCACGCCAAACAGAAAATCATTCCAGATTTGGGTAAATTGCCAAATCACGGTGACCATCAGAATCGGCAGACTGAGTGGTAAAAAGATGGACCAGTAAATACGAAAGAACCCGGCACCGTCCACTTTGGCCGCCTTTACCAGTTCAGCGGGAATTGTGACGTAGTAGTTGCGAAAGAAAAGGGTTGTGAATCCGATTCCATAAATGACATGAACAAATATCAAACCCGGAATCGTGCCCGCCACGCCCAAAATCCCCAGTGTTCGCGCCATCGGCAGCAGCACAACCTGGAAAGGAATGAAGCAGCCGAAGAGCATCAGCGAGAAAATGAGATTAGCGCCACGAAACCGCCACTGCGCGATCACGTAGCCATTCACTGCACCGAGTAAGGTCGAGATCGCTACTGCTGGAACGGTAAGTGCTACGGAGTTCCAGAAATACGGTCTAAGTCCCTCACACTGGATACCGGAACAAGCACTCGACCACGCGGTCCGCCAAGCTTCAAATGTGATCGAAATCGGCAGTGCTACCAGGCTGCCCGCGCGAATTTCGTCGAGGCTCTTGACCGAGGTGGTGATCATCACAAACAGCGGTACGAGATAAAAAAGAGCAAATACCGCAAGAATTGCGAACAGCAGCCAACGCAGGACTACTTGGCTGGTACGTGGCGCGAAAAGCGTCGTCGAACTAGCCATTTTTCGCCCTCAGTTCCGAATATAGATAGGGCACAACAATCGCAAAAACGACAGCCATCATGACCATTGCCGAACTGGCCGCTTGACCTATATCTCCTCGCGAGAATGCCATCGCGTACATGTAAGTCGCCGGCAGGTCGGTGGCGTAGCCTGGTCCACCACCTGTCAAAGCAATCACGAGGTCAAAGCTCTTGATTGCCAAGTGAGCCAGAATAATGAACGCGGACAGGAAAATCGGTGCCATTGAAGGAATAACAACGGACAAATAAATTCGCCACGTGGGAATGCCGTCCACCCTTGCTGCCTTAATAATTTCCTCATCCACACTGCGTAGTCCGGCGAGAAATAATGCCATGACAAAACCGCTCGCCTGCCAGATGGCGGCAACAACGACTGCATAAATCGCTTTATCGGGATCGATGATCCAGTCGAAGGAAAAGTTCTCGAAGCCCCAGCCGCGCACCATCGCTTCAATTCCAAGGCCCGGGTTCATGATCCATTTCCACGCAGTCCCGGTCACAATCATTGACAGAGCCATGGGGTAGAGGTAAATTGTGCGCAGCACACCTTCGGCTCTTATTTTCTGGTCGAGAAAAATCGCCAGAAGCAGTCCCAGCGCCATCGAAACCAGGATGAAGAGCACCCCGAAAATAAACAGGTTTTCCATGGCTGTATCCCAACGGGGCGCTGCGAACAGCCGTTCATACTGAATGAGTCCCTCGATCTTGTATTTTGGCAGGAGGCGCGAGCGTGTCATCGAAATCCAGGCTGTCCAGGCAATAAAGCCGTAGACAAAGACCAGTGTGGCTAAGAAAGATGGCGCAAGCAGAATTCTTGGAACGCTGCGCTCAAGCCATGCGGACATAGAATCGAACCTCCGGGAGTGTTGGTCTTGTGCTCACGTGCTTGTGAGCACAAGACCTGAGAGCCTTACATTGAGTTGGCAACCGCCTGAGCCAGCATTGCGACTGCATCGGTGGATGACATATCGGAGTTGAAATGCGCAGTGACCACGTCAGTAATCGCGCCGGCCTGTGCACCGCGTAGCGCCATACCGTGTGCGTAACTGGGCAGTAGCGAACCGCCATCTGAACTTGCGTTAAGATCCTCCGCAGACAGATGCGCACAGCTGTCAAACTCATCCAGAGATACATCAACACGCGCCGGTATGGATCCCTTGTTTAAGTTAAAAACTTTTTGAAAATTTTTCCCGACAATCAACTTGGCCAGCAACATCTGACCGTCCTGTTTGTCTTGCCCATCAACGTTAAACATCGCGAAACTGTCGACATTGTAGAGAAATCCGTCACCTGGAGTCGAAACGCAAAGAAAATCTTTTCCTGGCATTTTTCCTGCAGCCAAAAACTCACCCTTGGCCCAGTCTCCCATGATCTGGAACGCGGCTTCGCCATTGATTACCATGGCTGTAGCGAGATTCCAGTCGCGGCCCGAGAAATTGCGATCGACAAAACCGCGTAACACGCGCATCTGATCGAACACCGCGACCATCGCATCCGAGGTTAGAGTTGCTTCGTCCAAGTCCACAAAAGCCTTGCGGAATCCGTCAGCACCCAGAATGCCAAGGGCGGCCGCTTCGAACACTGTCGCATCCTGCCAGGCCTGTCCGCCATGAGCCAACGGGATGATACCCGCAGCCTGCAGTTTTTCGGCGGCAGCGTTGAACTCGTCCCACGTAGTCGGCAAGGAAATATCATTGGCTTTCAAAATGTCGGCATTGGCCCAGATCCAATCGACGCGATGAACGTTGACTGGCGCAGCACACCATTTGCCTTCGCATTGCATGTGACCGGCGATTGAGGCTGGCAGAACATCAGCCCAGCCTTCAGCCTCGGCCACGGCCGAGATGTCAGCCAGTGCATCTTCTTCATACCATTCCTGAATTGCTGGACCTTTTAGCTGAACGGCGGCCGGTGCGTTGCCCGAAAGAACGCGAGCACGAAGGGCAGTCATTGCCGCGTCACCTCCACCGCCTGCGACCGGCATATCGGTCCAGGTGCCACCGTTTGCGGCGAATTCTTCTTGCAGCACAGCTACGGATTTTGCTTCACCGCCTGATGTCCACCAATGCAGAACCTCCGCTTGGGGTTCCGCGAGTACCGAACCAGGGGTGACTGAAACTGCGGCCACCAGCGCCGCACAAACGATTTTCTTCATTTAGCTTATCCTCTTATTCCTGAATTTTTTTAGTCAACTGGCCATCATCCCGAACTTTCGTAACAACTTTGAGATGAGCCATATTATTAAAGTCTTAATTGTATCGAAATCACAAAAAACCGTGGCAAAGTGTTGTTTATTGATGCATGGTTGCTATGTCAACCGGAGCATCAAGGTTTACGATGTCGAAAACCGTTTGCGACTTTTTGTCCCACCCGCTGTATAGCCACTGTCATACAGTTATTTACAGAGAAGATGGGCATTTACAATTGCTGTGTCACAATGATCAGCCTTACCAAAATAGTGATGTTAAGTCTTGATAATATTGTAATAAATATTCCCCGTCCTTAGTGTAGGTGAGCCATTGGCAGTGGTGCCTGGGATTCTGTTCCGTTTCAGGAGGCACACGAATCTGCGAATGATCATTTATGTTAAGATAATGATGTATAGCGTGGCCGCGTAATCCTCCCGCTGTCGCTACTTCACTGAGATTAATTCATGGCAGTTACCCAGCACTCCGATATCCGCAAAAACGTATTGGCGCTCCTTGAACACGGAGCGACCAGTGAACTGCGCGAATTCATCCATCAAATTCATGGTGCTGATCTTGCTGCAGTATTAGAGAGCCTGCCACCTGTGTCACGCCGTCTGGTTTGGTTCGAAATCTCCGAAACCGATATGGGGGAGATGTTGACCGAGTTATCCGATCAGGTTCAGGAAAACCTGATGGGTGCAATGGATCCGCGTACGCTCGTACGAGTCCTGCAGATGCTGGACATCGATGAAATCGCTGAAATTATGCCGCGCTTACCATCGCGGGTTGCAGCTGAGGTGTTGGTCGCGCTGGACGAAGAACGTCGTCAGGGCCTAGATACGGTTCTGTCTTACGATGACGATACCGCGGGACGCCTGATGAACATTGATGCGACGGTGGTCCGCGAAGGCGTGACTGTGGGAGTGATCATGCGGTACCTGCGCGTGATCGGACAGCTACCCGAATACACCGACAAGATCTACGTATTGGACCGGCACGGCCGCTTGCGCGGGGCAGTGTTGCTGCGTAATCTGGTCACAACCGGTTTGGATGTGCAAATCGACGAATGTATTGAACAAGATCTGTTTCGCTTTTCACCTGATGACTCCGAAGAACAGGTTGCGCAGGTTTTTGAACGTTATGATCTGACTTCTGCACCGGTTGTTGACAGTGATGATCGGCTAGTGGGCAGAATTACGATTGATGATGTCGTCGACTTGCTGAAGGATACTGCGGGGAAAAACCTTCTGGCACCCGCGGGACTCGATGATGAAGACGACATTTTTGCGCCAGTTTTGTATACCGCCAGACGCAGAGCACTGTGGCTGGGTGTTAACCTGGTAACCGCGGTCATTGCATCAATCGTGATCGGTTTCTTTGAAGCAACCATTGAGAAACTGGTTGCGTTAGCTGTACTGATGCCAATTATTGCGAGTATGGGCGGCAATGCGGGGACTCAAACCCTGACCACCGTCATTCGCGGCCTGGGTGTCGGCACCATCTCGATTGCCAATGCAAAAGATGTGTTGCATAAGGAACTGCTTGTTGGTGGACTGAATGGGTTGATTTGGGCGAGCGTGGTGGCCGTTGTTTCAATCGTGTGGTACCAAAATTATGTGCTGGCTGCAATCGTTGCACTGGCAATGCTGGTGAATATCATCGTGTCAGCCGTTTCCGGGGTACTGCTGCCCGTTGCACTGCAAAAGATTGGCATTGATCCGGCCTTGGCAGGTGGGGTATCTTTGACCACGATCACCGATGTGGTTGGATTTCTCGCGATCCTTGGAATTGGCGCCCTGATTCTGGTTTAGGTGCCACGGCGTCCGCGGAACACCGCCGCTACGATTAATACGGCACACAACATCAGGATGGGTGCGAATCCAAAGCGGCTAAACGGTGTAATGCCGGCGGTCGGGACGATGGTCGTGCGCAGCAGTTTTCCATCGGCCTGTGACAGCTTGGCGATTATTTGGCCGCGATGATCAATGGCAGCTGAAATGCCCTTATTTGCGGCGCGTACAACAGGACGCGCAATCTCGATTGCGCGCATTTTCGACATCTGTAATCGCTGATGTGGTGCCAACCGCTCACCAAACCATGCGTCTTCGCTGATATTGACAAGGTAGGTTGCCTCAGGTAGCATTTTGCGAACATCACTTGGAAACGCGTCCTCATAACAAATGGATATCCCGGCAGGCAGACCCGCCAGCTGCAATGGCTGCTGTGGGGATCGGTAGGGACGCATGTCAGAAGCCGGCAAATCGACAAAACGATTCAGCCAGCTTAACCATTGTTCGAAAGGCGTATATTCACCAAATGGGACCAGGCGGCTTTTTCGATATTTTTGAATGCCCTCATCCGTAATCGCATAGGCACTGTTGTAGAAATTCGTTGTTTCATCCTCGGTTTGTTCTTCCAGGGTGCCAACGAGAAAGTCTGCCGGATGCTGGCTGAGTTGCTCCCAGAGCTTGATTTTTTCAAGTCGGGTGTCGAGATAGGGTAGCGCAATTTCTGGCCATATGACCAGTTGCGCGTCGGGTTGTGCCTGGCTTTGAGTGACAAAATAATCGAGTAAATGGATCGCGTATTGACGGTCCCATTTTTCAATAACTGTGACATCACCCTGCACGACCGCGACATTTATCGGAGGGTGCTGCTTGGATGCCCACTCGCTGTGATAACCGGTGTATCCCACCAGCACAATCACCAGTGTTGTAATGACACCGGTAATCCAACCGCGCCACTCGGATTGACTCAAGAGCGCAATTGCGCCGGCGATTACGCAGACGGCGAAACTAACGCCGAGCACACCGGTCAGCGGTGCCCATCCGACCAGCCAGTTTTCAGTTTGACTGTAACCAACGTACAGCCAGGGAAATCCACCCAATAACCAGCTCCGGGTCCATTCACCTACCACCCACAGTGCAGGAATCAGTGCCAGAAATTTCCACCTACGAGACGCGTTTAGTTTCGCTTGCAGGAACCCCCCGAGGGCGATCACCACGGACATGATGCAGGCCAGTGCCAACACCGCGGCACCAGCCAGCATGGGTAGGGCCGCACCAAAGTCGTGGACACTGATGTAAATCCAGCTGACACCAATACTGTAAAATCCGAATCCAAATGCCATCCCCAGCCAGGCGGCGCGCCATGGAGATGCCGCGTCCCACAGTCGAAACAGTACTGCCAAGGTCACAAATGCGACGGGAAAATAGCCGAACGGGTCGAAGGCGAGATTGGTCAGTGCGCCGCACACCAAGGCGGTCAGTACAGGAAGGTGGCCTGCTGCCCATAAACGCCCGGGTAACAAGGTTCGATTACTGAATTGAATCAGGCGCGGATTGTTTGACGGGCGTCACATGCAGCTGCAGGATGCGTCTGCGATCGGCATCGATGACCTTGAAGTGGTAGCCGTGGTAATCGAATTGATCGCCGACATCGGGTACCCGACCCGCCAGTTTCAAAATCACACCACCAATGGTGTCGACATCTTCTGAAATATGCGCGCTGAAGCGTTCGTTGAACTCCTCGATTTCCGTTTGACCATTCACGCTGAACAGATTGTTCGAGGGCTCAGTAATCATGTCATCGGTTTCGATGTCAGACTCATCTTCAATTTCTCCGACAATCTGTTCAAGCACATCTTCAATGGTGATCAGGCCCGCGATACCCTTGTATTCATTGACAACAATGGCCATATGGCTGCGCCTTTCCTGGAAGCGCTTCAACAAAGAGTGCAGCCGCATACTTTCGGCAACGAACATCGGATCTCGCATTGAGTCGAACAGGTTGAATTCCTGGTTGCCGTTGTCGCTGTGGTGGTGCAGGATGTCCTTGGCCAGCAAAATGCCGCGCACCTCATTTTCCGCGTTCTCGTTAATCACGGGAAAACGCGAATGTCCGGATTCGGTTACGCATTTGAGGATGTCGCCGAGCGTTGATTCATGATCGATCGTAACCATTTTGGCACGCGGAATCATCGCATCTCTGACTTTGAGCTCTGCCACCTGCAGTACACGCTCGATGATTTCGAACTCTTCGCGTTGGATGACACCGTTTTTCACGGCAACTCGCAGCTCGTCGATCAGGTCGTCAACCGATCCCAACGGCGGCAGCAAGTTTGTCGTCGCAGATTTGCGCAAGCGCCGCAAAATGCCTTTCGACAGTGACCCGGAAAAATTCATGACCGCTGCTCGTGAAGCTCCGGGTGATGCAGTCCGAGGCGACTCAGTATCGCACCTTCAGCCGACTCCATTTCCCGGGCTGCCTGTGGCTGATCGTGGTCATAGCCAACGAGGTGCAAAATCCCGTGGGCAATAATCCTTGCCCAGTGTGCCTGTCGGTCAGCTTGGAACTGATCGGCTTGCTGGTTGATGACGTCGGCACAAACCACCACATCACCAATCAGGGCGGTGTTTATTTCACGGGGTAACTGGTGTGTGAAAGCCAGTACATCGGTTGGGATTTCGTGGCGCCGGTAGCGGCTGTTTAATGCGGTAATTTCTGCTTCATCCACAATCCGAACAGTGAGTTCAGCACCCTCGCGCCCACTTTGGTTCAGAGTTACGCGTATCCACTCTTCAATATCAGATTCACTGGGAATCTCTTGGGAGGAACTGGCCACCTGGATATCAGCGTTCAATCTCATAATGAATCATCCGGTGGAGTGTGGATGCGGGAGTCTTTCTCATAAGCTTCAACAATTGACTGCACCAGGGGATGACGGACGATGTCCCGGTTTTCAAATCGTACGATTCCAATGTCGTTCACATCGTCCAGAATGCGAACCGCGTGTTTGAGGCCGGAGTGCATTGCGCGCGGTAAATCAATTTGGGTTACGTCGCCGGAAATGACTGTTCTTGAATTGTAGCCGACTCTTGTTAAAAACATTTTCATTTGTTCGATGGTCGTATTTTGTGCTTCATCGAGAATTATGAAAGCATCATTCAAAGTTCGGCCGCGCATGAATGCCAGCGGTGCAAGTTCAATGGTGCCGCGCTCCAGTAACCGCCCAACTCGTTCGAATCCAAAAAATTCGTACAGCGCGTCATATAGCGGACGCAGATAGGGGTTGACTTTCTTTTCGATGTCACCGGGCAAAAACCCGATGCGTTCACCCGCCTCGACCACCGGCCTGACCAGTACGATTCGACTGACCCAATCGTTGGCCAGCGCGTGGGCCGCACTGGCGACTGCTAGGTAGGTCTTGCCGGTTCCTGCCGGTCCAATGCCGACGGTGATCGAATGCTTGGCAATGCTGGCAAGATAGGCGTGTTGCGTTTTCGAACGCGGCCGTATTGTGGTTTTACGGATTTTGAGGGTAATCGGGTCCGTCAATTCTTCGTTGGCATTCATACGGGAGATCGCGTTTTGGATGTCTTTTGCCCGGATGATGTCGCTGTGCTCACTGTGTGCATAAAGGTCGCGCAGCAGTGTTTCGACGTCCTGCGCGGCAGATGGATCGCCGTCGATTTGAAACAGGTTGCCGCGATTTGAGACGCGCACGTCAAAGTGTCGTTCAATTGACTTGATGTTCGCGTTGAATTGTCCGCATAACTGCGCAAGCCGCTTGCTGTTTGCCGGCGTCAATGCAAAGACATTGGCGATCTGAGCCGAATTCGTTGGGTCAGACAATTCAGTTAGGCACAGGTTCCTGGTGATTGAGACGCATGCTGATCCCACGTAGGGAGTTGGGCATGGCGTCAGTGATATGGACATCGACAAAACTGCCTTGCCAGCTTTCGGGTCCATCAAAATTGACCACGCGGTTGTTTTCGGTGCGGCCGCAAATCTGCTGGGTGCGGCGGCGTGACACCCCATCAACCAACACCGTTTGCACGGTATTTACCATGGCCTCGCTGATCGTAGCCGCGAGTGAATTAATGCGGGCTTGAAGCTCGTGCAGCCTTTCTTTTTTTTCCGTTTCACTGGTTTCATCCTGCAATTGTGCAGCAGGAGTTCCCGGCCGTTTGCTATACAAAAAACTGAATGAGTGGTCAAATTCAACTTCGTCTATCAATTCCATCGTCTGGCGGAAATCGCGGGCGGTTTCTCCCGGAAACCCCACGATAAAGTCAGACGAGATGGAAATCCCTGGACAATATGATCGCACGTTTTCGATGATTTGTAAATATTCTTTACGCGTATAGCGGCGCTTCATGCGGGCCAGGATCTTATCTGAGCCACTTTGCACGGGCAGATGCAGGTGTTTGGCCAGGACGGGAATCTCGCCGTGGGCGCGGGCTAACGCATCAGTAAACTCCAGCGGATGGGAGGTTGTATAGCGTATTCGGCCGATGCCTTCAATTTCACTGACATACCTGAGCAGTGTGGCAAAATCGATGCGCTCACCCAAGTGATTGACCGTGTGGTAAGCGTTGACATTTTGTCCAAGCAGGGTGACTTCCCGTACTCCCTGTTCGGCAAGTTCATAAATCTCAGTAATGATGCTGTCAAATGGCCGGCTGTACTCTTCGCCCCGAGTATAGGGAACCACACAAAAGCTGCAATATTTGCTGCAGCCCTCCATAATCGAGACAAACGCGCGCGGTCCGTCGACTTGGCGCGGTGGTAAACAATCGAATTTTTCGATCTCGGGAAACGACACGTCAATATGCGGTTGCCGGGTTGCGACTGTTTGATCGATCAGTTCACTGACACGGTGGTAGGTTTGTGGCCCGAAGATGAAGTCTACAAATGGGGCTTTTTTCAATATCGCTTCGCCTTCCTGGCTTGCAACGCAGCCGCCGACACCGATTAGCAGGTTGGGGTTAAGACTTTTCCAGGGCCGCCAGCGACCCAGCTGAGAATACAGTTTTTCTTCGGCTTTTTCACGAACTGAGCACGTATTGAGCAGCAAAACGTCAGCTTCTTCCGGAGTGCTGGTGGTTTGGTAGCCGTGAGCATCGATCAGGGACTCAGCCAGTCGGGCAGAGTCGTACTCGTTCATCTGGCAGCCAAACGTTTTTAGATAGAGTCTCTTTTTCATGCTGGGTGGCAACTTATTATCACTTGCCTTGGAATCGGTCATTCAATTGTGCGAGAAATGTAATTGTATCAGCACTAAGGTAGCGGAAATCACGGGCGATGTCAACGCCTCAGTCCCACACATCGGTGCTGAGATAACGCTCACCGGTATCCGGCAGTATTGCTAGCAGTGTCTTATCGCGTGCCTCCGGGCGGCGGGCAATTTTCAGCATGCCACTCACCGCAGCACCGGACGATATGCCGGCGAAAATGCCCTCGCGTTGGGCAAGGTAGCGGGTTGTTTGATAAGCTTCTTCGGTAGTGATGGGGATGACTTCATCATAGGCTTCGGTATCCAGGATTTCAGGAATGAACCCGGGCGCGGTACCCATAATCTTATGTTTGCATGCGATGCCGCGCGACAAAATTGGCGAATCGGCGGGCTCTGTTGCGATGATGATCAAGTTGGGATGGCGTTCTTTCAGGTAGTGTCGCAGCCCTGAAACTGTACCGCCGGTACCGGTTGTACAAACCAGCACATCAAGCTCGGTGCCGAAATCATCCCAGATTTCATCTGCGGTTGCTTCATGGGCTTGCGGATTGGCCGGATTGAAGTGTTGTCCGACAAAGAAATAGCCGTGGCTGTGTTCAAGTTCGCGCGCCTTTTCAATTGCCCCCTTGGTTCCAAGTGCCGCGGGTGTCAATATAATCTCGGCACCGTAGGCAAGAAGAATCCGTTTGCGTTCATCGCTCATGTCTTCAGCCATCGTGAATATGGCGCGGTATCCTTTAAAGGCGGCAACCATGGCAAGTCCGATTCCGGTATTGCCTGACGTTGGTTCAACAATCGTATCACCGGGCTTGATCAGGCCGCGCTTTTCGGCATCCACGATCATGTTGAGTGCGGGTCGGTCCTTGACTGACCCGGCGGGATTGGAACTTTCGATCTTTGCCCACACAGCTACGTTTTCGGGGGCATCAGACCGATTTAACCGAACCACTGGCGTCTTGCCAATCGTCTGCAGAATGTTGTCGTATTTCATACGGCTAGAGTTTGTCGGGTGCGTGAGCGGAACCAGAAACGGTGAGTGTTTGCGAGTATCGCGTTGGAAAAATATTCGGCTGCCGTCAACTACTTAATATGTAGTGGTCAAAAGCTCTGGATTCAAGGATAAACGAACAGTTCACATTTTAATCATTCTGAATTACAGCAAAGGACTCCGATTCAGGTGCACCTGCTGATTGGAGGGGCATCACTTGCCTTTTTTTACAACGTACCGAGATAATCTTGTGGGGATGACAGTCGAGCCGCGCCGCACTCAGTCGCCGACCCCAGCAACAGCCTGAATCGAGTGCCAGAATGCCCGGTTGTTGTAACACGCCAAGCGAAGACCAGTGGCCAAAGACGATCGTTTCATCAATTGGCTTGCGGTCTGGAAAATCAAACCAGGGCATGCGCCCAGGTCGTTGCTTACCAGGGGGTCCTACTTCATCAAAATCCAACTTGCCGCGCGCAGTGATGTAGCGCATACGGGTAAATGTATTAATAATGAATCGGGTACGCTTCCATCCATGGTGAGATTCTGACCATCGCCTTGGTTTGTTGCCGAACATATGCATGAACATGGCTTTACGTTCTGTGGTTTGCAGGATTGCTTCGATTTGTGCAGCATAATCAAGACATTCCGCCACCGACCAAAAGGGGTACACTCCAGCGTGCGTGACGATGATATTCAGTGTCGGGTCGTGAATGGCGAGAGGCTGGCTGCACAGCCAGTCTTTGATCTTGTTGCGAGCTGGTGAATCAATGATGGCGTGGAAGTTGTCCAAGGGACGCGGTGCTTTGATGTTGTCCAATACAGCCAACAAGTGAAGTTCATGATTGCCGAGTACCATCTCGACAGACGATTCATGGCGCATGGCGTATTGCACAACCGCAAGGGAATCAGGACCGCGATTGACCAGATCGCCCACCAGAATCAGGCGATCTTTTTGATGATCGAAATCGATCTTACGAAGGAGTTTCAGGAATTGCCGGTAGCAGCCCTGAATATCACCGATAGCGTATGTTGCCACGATTTGGACGTGTAACGTATTGAGATTTTGTCTGCGATACTTACGGCGAGCAGACTTTGTTCAGACGGGTCTGCCGATAACTTTCGCGGGCAAAAATATAGGCATCGGGCTGCTCTTCCAGTACCTCGGTAAAGGGGAAAAGCTGCACCCTGGTATCCAGCCATTGCATGTTTTGTACGAACAGTTGTTCCTCTGACTTTTTAATACGCGGCACGATGTAAGTGTGTTGATTGTGCACCCAGGAGCCGGTCATTGAACGGGGCGTCGCAGGGCCCAGAATGGGCAACACGATGTAAGGACCGCTGCCAACTCCCCAGTATCCCATCGCCTGGCCAAAATCATAATCAGTGTACTCAATTCCGGCGGCTTGCCCGACATCGATGAAGCCGGCCAGTCCGATCGTTGAATTCATGGAAAAGCGCACGGAAGAGTGAGCCATTCCTTCCACATTTCCCATCATCGCGGCGGCAAAAAAGTTGCGTGGTTCTTTCAGATTGTTGAAGAAATTTGATACTCCCTGCTGCACGGGCTCACCGACATGATCGCGGTAAAGACGCGCGGTCGGTGCAACAAATGCCTGATCAAAATTCTGGTTGAATTCAAACATTGAGCGGTTATATGACTCAAACGGATCGTCAGTTTCAACGTACAGTTCGGGATCCAGTGCATCACATGCTGATGGCGTGTGATTTTTTGCACAGCCGGTGGACAATGCCAGTGCGAACAGCACAGCCAAGACCAGGCGGGTCGTGGAAATCTTGTTATCGGTGAAAAATAAGTACAAATTATCAAAAACTTGCAAAACAAAAAACCATATTTACGGCGATAAATATTCAGCGCAACTCAAGCAAGGGCATCCGGTTGAGTCAATCTGTGAATTACAATATTACTGTGAATCCACTGATTTGATGTGTGCCTGAATTGAGTGCGACTACAACAAAACATTATAAATTGTACGCTTCGCGGCGTGATTGGTTACTGCGATTCTGGGCACTGATTGTGGGACTTAACTTAGCGGCTGCGGGTAGCTTGGCCGTTGCGGATGCCTTTGATATCGAACAGACTGCCAACACCATATTCAAGTCATTTACGCGCAACGATGCATTAGAAACCGCACTCGAAATTGATCCTGATGCCGCCAATGCAGTACAGGATTTCTTTATTGCACTGCTCAGGCCAACCTGGGGAATGGATGTTGGCTATGCCGCATTGGCCACGCAGTCTGAGGCCAGCGCCGCGTCACCACAGACTGGTATTTTGCTGGAAAATATGTTTACCGGCACCCGGGCGATGATTGATCGCTCGTTTGGCGTTGATATGCAGGCGGCGGCCGAACTTTATTTCCGGGTGAAATCTGCGCACGATCTGACAACCGCACAGTCTCGGCAGGAGGTGCTCATGGCGCTGGACTCTGTCATACCTGGGGTACGCTTGTCAGACTCATTGATTCCCGCTCTATCAGCGCATGATCGCTCGTTGGTGTCGGCGACCAATCTTGGAGTACGCCTGTGTGTGTTGGGCGGCCCTTTGCCGCTTGATGCTGGTTCCGATTGGATTGAGCGGCTGGAAAATTTCTCTGTTGCAATGCTTGATCAGGACAAACAGCAGATCGCAGTCAAACGTGCATCAATGGCAGTACATCCACTGGATGCGGTCCTGGCAACTCGAGATGCGTTACTGGAACGCGGCATTGAGACGATTGACGGCGATATTCTGGCCATTGGAACTTTGACTGAGCATCACGAAATCGCCAGCCTGACTCGACTTCGAGTTGAATTCGAAGGGCTCGCGGCTGACCAGCAGGTTTTCGTTTACATGGGATTTCGATGATTGCCACCCAGTGCGAGTATGCCGACTGAGCACGCGTGCCTTGTAAAGGATTAATCTACGCCATCGGCAAGGAGGCGAACGCCCACCTGCCGCTGCAGAACATTGAGGGGCTCAGCCCGGGCCTGCTCGAGACCCCAAGAATACTATTTTCCGTGGCAGTGATGGTCAAGGCGGGGCTGCGGCAGATTTTGATTGGTGCGCGTCCCGAATGTGTGGCGCGATTGCATGCGTTGATTGGCGCGGGTCAGCACATTGGTGCTGAGGTCTCTTACCTGCTGCTAGAGCCCGATAGCACGATAGAGCAAGCCTTACATGCCGCGAACCGCTACATCGCCAATGCGTCTGTCTTGCTTGCCACCCCAGGGGTTTGCTGTCTGAATTTTCACTTGGAACGTACCGCCCTGATTTCTGGAAACGCCATTGCCAGTTTCAGAATGCGCAGCGGTGAGCAGGATGCAATGCATACTCGCCCGGATTTATTGCTCTTGGGCAAGGGTGCCCTGATTCGATTGAATCGCGAGGCCGAGCGGTCAGTGCACGGCTCCACTGAGGTGGATCAGCTGCGACGCGCTTTGATGGCACGCTTCAAGTACCAGGATGTCGACTTAACGGCTCACTGTGTATTCGCAAATTTTGTGAACGACATCAAGATCGATTCTTCACGCCTGAACGAAGCGGCATTGCAGACACTGCTTACAGCAGATTCACAGCAAGCAGCTCACTGAAAATTTTCCCTGGCGCGTAGTTTGATGCAAAGCTGAGCCTGGCAAGCCTGGCAAGCTCGATGTCTTCGCCCGGCATTGTCGTTTGCTACGGTTCAACGGTTGCGTTGTTTACCCTGAATTGCGGGATACAGAACTGTACGTCGGGTAGTTTCGCAGGACGACGAAAGTCATCTTGCCCCTACTTGATGGTGGCGTCGCCCTCAGCATCGGCCTGGTCTTCCCATTCAGACATTGGCGGACAACTGCAGACTACGTGCCGGTCTCCATAGACGTTGTCAATTCTACCGACGGGTGGCCAGTACTTGTCCTGCCAAACCCAATCAAGAGGGAAAAAGGCTTGCTGCCTGGAGTACGGCAAGTCCCATTCATCTGCAATCAGCTTGTCGAATGTATGCGGTGCATTCTTGAGCGGATTATTTTCGGGATCTGCTTGACCTGATTCGATATCGGCAATTTCCTGGGAAATGGCTGCCATGGCATCACAGAAGCGGTCGATTTCGCGCTTTGCCTCACTTTCGGTGGGTTCAATCATCATGGTGTCAGCGACCGGAAACGATACGGTTGGCGCATGGAAACCGAAGTCCATGAGCCGTTTGGCAACGTCTTCGACGGTGACTCCGCAGCTTTTGCGGATATGGCGCATATCAATGATGCACTCGTGCGCTACCCGGCCGTTTCTTCCTTTATATAGAACCGGGAAATGAGGCTCCAATTTCTTCGCCATATAGTTGGCGTTCAATATGGCAATTTCTGTGGCATAGCGTAATCCTTGTGCCCCCATCAGTGAAATGTAGGCCCACGAGATGGGCAAAATGCCGGCGGACCCCCAGGGAGCTGCAGCGATCGTCCCGACTGTCGGTGCTTTTCCGGCATAGGGATTGACACCATCCACAACTGCATGGTTGGGTAAATAGGGTGCCAGGTGCAGTTTGACCCCGATTGGGCCCATGCCGGGTCCGCCCCCACCGTGGGGTATGCAAAAAGTCTTGTGCAGGTTGAGGTGACAAACATCTGCACCAATCTCGCCCGGTTTACACAGACCGACCATGGCGTTCATGTTCGCACCGTCGAGGTAAACTTGCGCACCATACTGGTGCATCAGGTCGCAAATGTCAGTGATCTGCTCTTCGAAGACGCCGTGTGTCGACGGATAAGTAATCATCAGCGCGGCCACATGATCGGCATGTTTGTCGAGTTTGACCTGGAGGTCATCGACATCGACATTACCAGTTTCATCACACTTCACCACAACCACGCGCATGCCCGCCAGTGCTGCACTGGCCGGGTTGGTGCCGTGGGCGGATTGGGGAATCAGGCAGACATTGCGTTTGCCTTCTCCCTGTTCCTCCAAGTAGCGTTTGATGCAGAGCAAGCCTGCATATTCGCCCTGCGATCCGGCGTTGGGCTGAAACGAGATGGCATCGAATCCGGTGATTTCACACAGCATGGTTTCGAGCTCCTCAACCAGTTGATGATAACCCTGGGTTTGATCGAGTGGTGCGAATGGATGGATGGCGCTGAATTTGTGAAAGGTGACCGGGGTCATTTCAGTGGTTGAGTTCAGTTTCATGGTGCATGAACCCAATGGGATCATGGACCGGTTCAAAGCAATGTCCTTTTGCCCCAGCTGGCGGATGTAGCGGAGCATGAGTGTTTCTGACTGGTAAAGACTGAACTTTGGGTGAGTCAGGTATTCAGAGGTGCGGACCAATGATTTCGGAATGCAACTGGATACGGCCGCATCGATTTCGTCGATTGATATTTTTTCGTTGGCATGGGTGTCAAAAACCGTCCACAAACGCTCCAGGTGCACGCGCTTGGTTGTTTCATCCAGTGAAATGCCGAGATGATCTGCGTCAACAACGCGCAGGTTGATGCGAATTTCCCGCGCTCTGGCCGCGATACGGCGCGCTTGTCCATGCGCATTGATGGTTAGTGTATCGAAATAGGCATCGTAAACGACGTTGTAGCCCAGTCGTCGAATGCCTTCCGCAGTAATCTGAGCATAGCGATTGATTCTGGCTGCAATGTCGCGTAACCCCTGCGGGCCATGGTACATCGCGTAAAACGCCGCGACGATTGCGAGCAGCACCTGGGCTGTACAAATGTTGCTGGTTGCCTTATCGCGACGGATATGTTGTTCTCGGGTCTGCAGTGCCATGCGCAGTGCAGTTTGACCGCGCGCATCGATTGAAACGCCGATCAGACGGCCTGGAATGGTTCGTCGGTATTCGTGGCGGGTAGCCAAAAACGCGGCATGGGGTCCACCGTAAGCCATGGGCACTCCAAATCGCTGGGTGTTGCCGATGACGATGTCCGCACCGAACTCACCGGGTGGCTTAATCAGGCATAGGGACAGGGGATCAGTAGCGACGGTAACGATGGCTTTTTTTCCATGGGCGGTTTCAACCATAGCGCCGATATCGGTGATTTGGCCGCTAGAGCCGGGATATTGAATCAAAATACCGAAATAATCAGCCGCGTCTTCGACAAGTTGACTGACGTCGCCGGTTTCAATGTCAAAGCCCAGTGACCCGGCGCGTGTTTTGACGACCGCAATGGTTTGCGGGTGACAGTCATCGGACACCAGAAACCGGTTCGACTTGGACTTGGCTACCCGTTTTGCCATGGCCATGGCCTCGGCTGCTGCAGTGGCCTCGTCGAGCAGTGATGCGTTGGCGAGTTCCATCCCAGTCAGATCGATGAGCATTTCCTGGAAAACCAGCAGTGCTTCCAGGCGCCCCTGGCTCACCTCGGCCTGGTAGGGTGTGTAGGCTGTATACCAGCCTGGGTCCTCAAAAATATTTCGGCGGATGACGCCAGGCAGGATTGTCGGATGATAGCCCATCCCAATCATCGAGGTAAAAACCTGGTTCCGTTCCCGCATTCGACGGATGTAGCTGATGGTTTCGTTCTCGCCGACGGGTACTTTCAGGTCCAGAGGTTCATTGCTCAGCAATTTACCGGGAACGGTTTGGTCGATGAGTGCGTCAAGGGAATCAATGCCGAGTTCATCAAGTATTTGCTGAACCTGCTCGTGTCCAGGTCCAATGTGGCGTCTGACGAAATCGTTGGTTGACTCTAGCTCATGCAGACTTTGAGACTGTTGTTGCTGGGACATGGTATTGGTATCAGGTTGAAGATTAGTCGAGGCTGGAGATATATTCTTCATATTGTTGTTCGTCCATCAGACTGTCGAGCTCGGCTGAGTCAGCAAGTTCCAGACGGCAGAACCAACCGTCTTCGGTTGGACTCTCATTGACCGTTTCGGGTGCGTCTTCAAGGTCCTGGTTGATTTCGACAACCGTACCCGCGATTGGCGTCTTGAGTTCCGCCGCGGCCTTGACTGATTCGATCACTGCAACATCATCACCGGTGTCGAAACTGTCGCCAACACTGGGCAATTCAACAAACACGATATCGCCAAGTTGCTCCTGGGCATAATCGGTGATGCCGATGGTTGCGGTTGTACCATCATCAGAACGGGCCCATTCGTGATCACTGCTGTAACGAATATTAGACATTGGTTTTTCCTCCATTGGATGAAGCTTGAATTTTTACGATATTGTGGTAACGACGCTGGACAAACGGTAACCGCACGATTTTGGCGGGTAATAATTTGCCGCGCAGCAGTAAATTGACTTCGGTGTCGGGTGTGGCATAGTCCCGGTCAATGTAGCCCATTGCGATTGGCACTTCGAGCGAAGGCGCAAAGAGGCCGCTGGTAACAGTGCCAATTTTTGCTCCATCAGCCAGGCAAATCTCTGTGCCGGTACGCGCTGGCGCCCGACCTTGTGGCAGCATACCAACAAAACGGCGGCTGGCACCATTGGCTAATTGTTCCAGAATGACATCCGCTCCCGGAAATCCGCCTGGGCGAGCACCACCCGTGCGTCTGGACTTGGAGATGGTCCAATGAATCCCGGCTTCAACCGGTGTTGTGTCCGTATCCATGTCCTGACCATAAAGCCGCAATCCCGCTTCGAGTCTCAGGGAGTCTCGGGCGCCAAGTCCAGCTGGCATGACTTCGGGCTCATTGAGCAGTTCCTTGGCCAGTTTCATCGCCGTTTCAGCTGGCATGGAAATTTCAAAACCATCTTCACCGGTATAACCGGATCGACTGACAATACAGGGAACGTCTTTGATGGCAAAATCACCCATGGTCATGAAGTCAAGCTCACAAATTTCAGGGGTCAGCCGGCGCAGCACAGCAGCGGCCTTCGGTCCCTGGAGGCCGATCAGTGCGTTTTCTGTGTGTTCCAGCACTGCAGATCGAGTAATGTTCTGCCGCAAGTGGTTAAGATCATGTTCTTTACGGGCGGCATTGATAACCACGAAGTAGTCTTGTCCCAGGCAGGTAATTACAAGGTCATCAAGAATGCCGCCATTGTCTGCAGTGAAGCAGCAATAGTGCATTTTGTGATCCGACAGCGCTTTGAGATCGGTCGGAATGAGCCGTTCGAGCTCGGTAGCAGAATCTTCGCCGACAATACTGGCCTGCCCCATGTGGGAGATATCAAACAAACTCGCTTGGGTACGGGTATGTTTATGCTCGGCAACGGTCTTGGCAGGATACCACAGCGGCATTTCGAAACCTGCAAAAGGCCCCATTCTTGCGCCAAGTTCGATATGCAAATCGTGCAGTGGGCTACGTAACATGAAAGGGATCAGCTGGTGTTAGGTAGTTGAAAAAAAGTCCGTTTATCGACAAGGTAAGCCTTCTTAGTATGCCAGTGAGATATACATCTTGTTGTAAGTTGTTTCTCCAATCCTGACTGTCCTTATTGTCGAATTTGTTCGGTAGATTAGAGCGCTACCGCAACGATGTGACTGACGAAAATTTTACTGCAAGGCATTGGCAGGTTGAACTGAATTTACGCGCGCTGAAGGATCCGGTGTACAGGTGTGACAGTCGGTCGTCGCGATGACGATGGCATGGTGTCAGAAGGACCATGGACTGAAGTTGACTGTGTTGGGTTTGCTGATGACGAAGGCTCGCGAGGATGTAGCGGGGTGGATTTGCCTGCCTCGTCATTGTTTTTATGCAAGGTGTCTCATTGGCAACTGGGTTGAGGCGAGAGTGGTGGTTTTGAGTTTATTTAGCTTGATGAAGCTGTACAGGATGGTTACATCCCCCAAACAGTAATGAGGTGGCCGTCGATTGTTTCTTCCCGCCGAAATATCTTGTCTTTCCAGCTTATTCCTGGATTGCGGTTGAAGATGACGAGGTGACCCGCCTCGGCGGCAGAACGGTCAAGGTAGTTAAGCGTTTGCTGGAGCCCGTCCCGAATGGTCGACTCCAGTCCTTTATGGACCAATTTACATTCCACCACGAATCGACGAGTCTCGCTGCCCTGTGGCCAAATGATCATGAGATCCGTTCGGCCGCGGCCCAAGCCGTGCTCGCGCTCGATTCGGCCACCACCGTTAACAACCCGTTGCAGAAATGCCTGCAGGAGCAGCTGTGGGCGAGCTTCCTGGTAATCGAACCTGGCGACCCAGTGCTCTGAGTGTTCACGAAAAAATTCTGGAATTCAGACAGTAGTTTGGTCGTATCGAGATTCCCGTCAGAATTGACGTACTAGGCGGTTTCTTGGACGAGTCCTGCTTGGGTGGCATAGGTCAGTTCGCGCGGCACGACTTCCGCATAGATGGGGTTGGCGATGCGCAGTGGGCCAGCGTGTGCGACTAAGCCGAGGTCGCGTACATATTCGAGATCGCGGGTAGAAAAGGCACTCTCGTTGCTGCCGCTCAGTAGCGGTTCAATCACACGTCGTACTCGTTTTTCCTGAAGTTTGTCTGCCAACTGGTCGAGATGTACCTCACGACGTTCAATGAGTTGTTCGCGTGCCTGGTAAATTTGTTCTGCATCGATGGGCTGTTTTGGATTTTGTTCCGGTAAAAATCGAAAACACACTTCGTAGGCCAGTGTGTTAACCAACCACGGCTAGCCTTGAGTTTGGGTTCAAACGGTTTCCAGGGCATTTGTTGTAAATGACTGCCCTGTTTCAAGGGTGTGTTGATTGAGTAACATGCTGACTTCGTCTTCCAAAAAGTCACCGACCCGCAGCGATTCTACCTTGGTGTTGAATGCACTTCCTCCAGCAATAATTTCATTTTTGGATTTGGAATGAATACGGTAATCCCGCACATCTCGAACGCCACACAGCAGAACACTTTGAGGAAATCTATAGGGCCGTTCCGGATAACCTGAGCGCAATTGGCGGAGTAACGAAAATAGCGTATCCCCGACAAGTGCATCAATTTCATCAATGAGAAGAATTAATGGCTTGTCATCGGACTAGCACAAATAGCTTAGCGACTTCCAAAAAGCGCCGTTGGGCCCGGCAGTGGTAAGAAGGTTTGGCCAAAGTGCTTCGAAAGAGTTGTCTCGCAACGTAATGCTTGCCTGAGAGGCAAGCATTGAAAGTATCGCAAGCATGCCATCTTTGATGTTTTCCCGTGCCATTTGAGCGAGTTCAACATTGACATAGATGCATCGGTAGTCGCCTTCACTATTGAGCAGGTCTCTCAAAGCGAGCAGACTCGATGTTTTGCCCGTCTGCCTTGGTGCGTGCAGTACGAAGCAACGCTGCTCCCGAATAAGCTGCCGCACGTACTTTAGATTCAGACGTTCAAAGGGCGGAATGGCGTAATGCTCTTGTGGTCGCACTGGGCCCGTTGTGTTGAAGAAACGCATTGGGGAACTGAATGACGTCTATATCGTCAGTGGCCGGAATTCCACATAACTCTTTCTTTCAATAAAATGAGTTGTCATCGAGGTGCTTGAATCGCTTTTGGGTTCTACCTCACAACACCTTCAACATTTCTCATCAATCTCGACTGAAACTTGAGTAACGCAGTAGAATTTCGTGTCTTTTGGCGTCGCATTGCTAGAATCAAATAGAGCCAAGTTTACTCCCCTCCCAACCGAACTGTCATACATTACTCCATCGTAGCCGAATTTCTTGATTAGTTCGCAAATGTATTGACTTGGAATGTAGTCAATTGCTGCTGCATCTGGAACTATTGGTTTAGTCAACTCCTTCCCTAACTGAACTAGAAAGTCTATGTCCTGCCTTAAATTTAGAATGCCGTCATCGTCTAACAGGAACGGAGAAGCAGTTTTTCTTGGGTTGCGTAAATTAGCTATTTTCAGATTAGATTTTGCAGTAAATCGTCCAACAGTGGCATGATCTCCTGTATGCGGACGAATTTCGGCGATAGCGGTATCCGGTGTCGATGCAAGATACAGATAAGGTATTCCAGCGGGATTTGCACGTCCTTGAGAGGCGGTCCGATTAGGAGGTGCTCCCATTTCGTCAATATTAAACTTTGCACCCTTCGACGGTTGTATTCGAGCGCGATACCAAGTTTCAAACCCTTTCATTTCAACTTCGTAAAGAATTAGATTTGAAAAAAGGTCTTCCAGACTGCTTTGATCAATTTTTGTGACGGGAAAAAACCTATTTTCGTGCATAAGTTCAGATCGTAAGCGTTCCCAGCTAACTAACTTCGTATCGCCTCCAATGCTTAGTGGAGAGTACTTTTCCTGAACTACTCTGTCATCATCCAGTATGTCACGTAATAGATTCTCACAAACCTCGTGAACAAGTTGCTCGTTGTCGAACAACTCCCAATCGTTCTTTAAGCACTCAACTAATCTGATTCCGTTAGAGTCTGTTTCATAGACATTGATAAGTGATCCAAATACATCGGCTAGTTTACTGGGTTCGACCAACACGGCATCGGCAGTTTGACAATAAGAGCATACTCCTTCTGAGTCGGAATGGAGCGGAATTATTTCATGTTGCAGGCCTCTATCGCCAAAGCAGTTACCACAACACCTCATATCAAGCTATTTTCTACTTTGAAAGTAGTTCGCCAATGTCTCAATGTGATGTTTTATAGAGAGTTTTTTGACGTAACCCAATCCAGGAAAGTGCCCTCTTTCGTGCAAGTAGAGAAATTCCTTAATAGCACTTGAATTTAACATCTGACTGCTTTGAACTTGGACTTCTTCCACTAATTCTGTTAGAGCTTCGAGGAATTTTCCAGCAGGGTCCTTCGGGTCATCCTGACGAATTGACTTAAAATGACGAATATGCATTTCATCATCTTTATCGCGGTCAATGTAGGTAAGATGAATTGCGACTGCATACGCCGGTCCACCCGTGTCGGAAAAATAGTTTCCAATAGTCAGAAAATCTCCAAATCCTTTCATGCCTTCGTCTTCAAAAGTTGCATGTAAATCCGAAAAGAATTCTTGATTAGAATAATCGCGATTGTTTAGCCTTCGAAATCCATCTCTGAGCAGAACTCTCCCTGAATCATTGAAGTGGCGCCGATATAGCTTTCCACTTTGATCTTCCAAAAAAAGATGGTAAAAGCTACCTAAATCTTCTCCGAGCAAGTCCTTTAGCAAATTAGCATCGGAAATGCCGGCATGAATCAAGCAGGTTAAATCCGTTCCGCCTAATTTAAGCATTGAGTCAATGTGGCTTCGTGTTAGGTTTTCCTTTAATAACAAACCAAAAGAAATATTATTACAGCCGGAATACTTATTGACTATGTCCTCTGCGATAAAGTTCTGACTGCTGTTGAAATTCCCCGAATCTGGATTCGCGATAACAATTGTGCTGCCATCGAACTTGACAATTTCATCCAACGTTTTATAAAGCACTTTAAAATCTTGCCTTACAGGCTCAATTACCGGCTTGAATCTCGATTTGTGAAGTAGTTCAGCTGATTCTCGGATTGCAATCAACTCAAACTGTTTTCCGCGAAAATACGGGAAGTACATAATCAACTATTACCAACCGATTGCTTCCTGCAAAGAAGCATCAAGCGCAGTCAATAGCTGATCTTGATTGAAACTACTTAAGCGGATATTTAGTGCTAGTGGAACGATTGAATCGGGTAACAAACTGAGAAATTTAGAAAGTTTGGACTGATCACGAGTTTCCTTGAGAATCTTTACCATCTGCTCGTGAGCACCTTCATTATCGAGTCTTTTGAACAGGGATTTATAGGTAGAATACGCTTTTGTATTTGGTACTTTAGGAATTTCGAATCCGAAATTTCTTAATATCGCTTTCGATTCTGCAAGACGAATTGAATCGAATATGCATTCAGTTTGTATATTGCGAATGTTTTTTTTGGATTCTCGTATCGTAGAAATTTGATGACGATCATTCAGTAATAAGATTCCGACTGAATCAGGCATGGTTTTAGTAACACAGTTCAAATGAATTTTGCCTGTGATAACATTGACGTTCGCGAAAATACTTTGATATGTGTAAATTTGCGTTTCCAGTCTACATAGAGAATCACGTTCTGATTTAATTTCGTAGACATTCGATGTGCCATTGATAATTACACAATCCGCTTTACAGGCGCCTACTCTGAATTCATTAAGAAGGACCGCTGTGTTTAGCGAGTGTTTGCCAAGTAAAACCTTGTGAGCAATCGCCGACTTGTAAATGTATTCAAATCGATATTCCTTCGACTTTAATCGAGTAAAGATTGAATCAAAAACGTTCCTTACCGGAGAGTTTAAATCAACGAAATCTAAAGACAGCAGTTCATTCATTAATCGGGCAAACGTAGGTGAGTGACCGTTACATGCTAACTCCCGAAACACAGTCGGAGAATGCAATCTCGAAGCAGCTGAAAACTGTCGGTCTGTAAGTTGTGAAGAATTAGAGACTTTCATGGAACTCACAGAATTATATTTCGCTCTTCACCTAATACGGAGTGCGAGGTAAGGTTGGATTTGTAAGGCTTTGTGTATGATCTCAATTTGGAAATAGGGCCAATCCACTCGAGTGGAATCGCTCCTGACTAAGTTTAAAAATTGATTTAATCGTATTCTGTAGGTTAGTCTGGAACGCGTCTGATCATTCTAAAAAACGCGCCAAATTCAAATCCCGCTCAGGTCATCAGCGAACCAAATCTCGAATCGGATATCGTGAGGCCGGCCAGGTTCATGGCGTCCCACATGGTGACGCCATTGGCTGTAAACACAGGTATGGCAGCCGCTGTTTCAAATGCATTGATGGCAAACAACGTGGGCATGGCAGTATCAGGAATCAGCAGCACTTCAGCGTCTCGATGGATTGCTGCGGGTATGTGTTTAATGATGAATTCAGGCTCGAACAGTGCCGCGTCCCAACCAGAGGCTGCATTCAACCAGTTCATGCTCAGAATTTCAATTTCAAATTCCTCAAGGAACGACGCCAATGCTTTTGACGCCGGTTCTGGATAGGTTGACAAAATACTGACTCGTTGGATATTGCGCTGCTGCAGGGCTCTGATAAAAGCCAGCGAAGTACTGCCGGCCGGGACGCCAACAGTGTCCGTCAGGACGCGCAGCTGCTCCTGTGCGTGCGAACGACCGCGCACAAAACTGCCACTGGTACATGGCCAGTAGACACAATCAACATTGAGTGGAACAAGTCTGAGCGCGGCTTCGATCAACCAGTCAAGCCGCGATGTTTGTTGCAAGGCAGCGATATCGTGGTCACTGTCTCCGTCTCCGCCAACTCGCGTACAGGTTAAGAAGAGTCGTGCCCGATCGCCAGTTTGCTCGAGAAACTGGTAAAAATCATGCTCCGCGCCCCCACCCGGCCAAACGAAGCCAATTCGAGCCTGTTGATTAACGGTCATTGCTCAAGGTCCTCCAGGTTTGGTCGACATGATCAAGTGTTTCATCTATATCGTCTTCCGAATGCGCAGTTGAAAGAAACCAGGTGCCACGTGCAGTAACCCGCGTGCCTGCGGACTGTAGTTTGGCGTAAAACTGATTTTTCAACGCATTGTCGCCTTTGAGGTAGTCTCGGTAGCTGTGAACAGGTTCGCGGTTACCGAATATTGGGTGAAAAACAGAACCAATGCCTTGAATTGATATGTCCTTACCGTATTTAAGTGCGAGCGATTGTAAGCCTTCCATCAGTTTGCTGCCGTGCGTCTCCATTTGCCGATACGCCTCGCCATTGTTCGATTGCAGGCACTCAACGGTTGCGAGCCCGGCAGCTACGGACATAACGTTTGCGTTGTAGGTACCACCATGCATGACTGACCGCGTTTGGAGCAGTTCCATGATTGTACGTTTACCTGCGAGTGCCGCGAGTGGAAAGCCACCGGCCAGTGCCTTGGCGAATATGGCAAGATCGGGTGTGACGCCCAACATCCCCTGGGCGCCATCGAGTGCCACGCGAAACCCAGTAATCACTTCATCAAAAATCAGCACGATGCCATATTGCTCCGTCAACTTCCGTACCCTCTCAAGATAACCGGGTCGCGGCATGATGGCACCGGTATTGCAATTGATGGGCTCCATCACGATACCTGCGATTTGTTCCGCGCGCTGCTGCAGCACTGAAGCCAAAAGTTCAAGATTATTCCAGGGAAGCGTGATGACATCACTCAGCGCACCGATGGACTGCCCGGGCGTCTGGGCGACGCTGACTGGATTGGACTCAGGGCCAGCCTCGTCAATCGAAGGATTCACACTGACAAAAACATTATCTGTCCAGCCGTGATAGTGGCCTTCAAATTTCACAATTTTGGAGCGACCGGTCGCAGCACGAGCCAGTCTGACGGCAGCCTGAATGGCTTCGGTACCGCTTGAAGCAAATCGAACCCGCTCGGCGCAGGGAATGATCTCCACGAGTTTGCGGGCGAGTTCAACTTCGATATCTGTTTGACCCGCGAACAGCTGTCCTGTGGACAAAGTGGCTGCTACCTTGTCGAGCACCGCGTCAGGGGCATGGCCGAGAATGATTGGCCCGTTGGCCAAGGCATAGTCGATATAAACGTTGCCGTCGACATCGGTAATTCTCGCTCCCTTACCTCCGGTATAAAACAGGGGAACCGGACTTTCGCCATAACCGATATAGCGAAAATTACTGCTCACCCCGCCGGCGAGGTATTTGCGACCCACCTCATAGCGTTGTTGTGATTGATCGAATTTCAGACTCATTCGTCAATATGATGCAACAGGAGTGGGATGTCGCTGAGCGTGTCGGGAGCGCCTTGTTCGTTGACGATAAACGTTTCACTGAGCCCCACACCGAATTGCCCGTTAACTCTGAGCGTCATTGGAATATGAAAGACCATGCCAGCTTCCAGCGGTCGATGGTTGGTCGTGACAATTGCAAAACCGGACTCCTCCGCCCAGGTGGGTGGAAACCCGATTCCAACCGGATACCCATAGACTTCATGAAACAGCACTTCATCACGAATGGGCGCAATCAGCGATTCAGCCGCCCTGGCGACATCCGAAGCCAGTGCCCCAGTTCGGGCTACGTCCAGCATGGTAAACACCACTTCCCGTTCGAGATCGGCAAATTTCTGTATCTTGGAATCGATACTACCAACGACGGCCGTACGCATCAGGGGCGCGTGATACCAATAATAGCTTGGTGAGCACTCGATGAACACTGGGTCGCCGTCTGCTATCACGTAGCCAATGTTGCTGTTGTGTGGAATTCCCGACCGATATCCAGCCGATACGATTGGGTAGACTGAAAACCCCTGACTGCCATTTTCGATTAAATCGCAGGCAACTGCGGAGGCAATCTCGGAGTCGGTAACACCGATAGAAGTCACTTCAAATCCAAATGCGATGGCCTCATCCGTGATACTCGCCGCCTCAAGCAGGATATCTATTTCCAGATCAGATTTGATATTTCTGACATTGTCAACCAGACCGGAACCATTCACAACAGTTGCGCCTACCAGTGCGTCGCGCAACTCATCATGCAGTTTGGGAACCAGGTATCGGCTTTGTGCTTCGATACCGATTGTACCTCTGAGCAGACCACGGCTGGCCAACGCGTTGCGAGTTGCCTGAATCGGGTCGGCATGGGTCTCATAAAGTTCCAATTCAGCAAGATATCCTGATGCTTCGAACCGTCCGTGCTCAAATTGCCACAGCACCATGATTGGCTGTTCTTCCAGTGGAACAATAAGGCACTGATAGTCCCACAAGTTTAGCGAGTGGTGTCCACATAAATAGTAAATATTAGGCGCTGAATGCAAGATCAACACATCCAATCCACGCGCCAGCATCGAAGTTCGGGTTTTGTGTAATCGCGTGGTGAATTCCTCGTAAGGAAATATCTCTTCTCGGGGAATGGTCATCGATTCAATTTAAATCAAGTAAGTAGTATGCTGTTCCAGGGGGAAAATCGGTCGGGATCTGTTTCGATAGTTTAACCGGGCCAGTTCTGCGGCACAAACTCCCGGTGTGTCCGTAACCAATGCTCGCTTGGCGATTTCACCAAACGCAGCTTTCCATGCAACGGCAGCTTTCACTACAATGACTTTCTGCTCCTCGGGTTTGATGCCCAAACAGCGCAGCTGTTCTGCATCGAATGGCATGCTGCGTCTTGAGGTTAAGACAATCTGTACACCACACGCCTCAACCAGCGCCGTTCTCCCCATTGATGTAATATACCCTGTCATATAAGAGCCTTTATGCTCATATTCGCCGGTGGTAATGGATCGAATTAAAGCGTTTGTTTCGACGGGTGCGCCATGCTGATTGTCCGTCTTGCCTCCAATCCAAAGTTTGCACAGCTGACCGACGCCAGCCTGCTCGGCTGCGATTACCGCAGCGGGGTCGTAAACCACAACGACTGATTTTTTTGCTTGGCGCTTAAGCAGTTCTGCGAGGACGCCTGTACCATCACCCGCACTTCCGCCACCAACGTTATCAGCAGGTTCGACGATAACGACGGGAAATTCAGTAGAGTTCATTGCGCGCTTGACACATTCGGAGACGGGCAGAATATCTTCGTGAAACTCGTGCCTCGAACTCCATATCTCTCGTGCAACTGTCGTTGCGGCACTTTCAACGCTTTTCGGGTTGGTACCATACATAACCACCGATGCACCCAGATGCGCGACATCGCTGTATGGAAATCCCATCGCGATGGAACCACAAGTAATATCCGCAGCACTTTCGATTTGGTGGAGCGTTTGCATCACCTCTAGCATGGGCGATTCGCTTGTTGACTGCTTCAACGGCGAGGTCAAAAGTGGTAGTTTGCGATGAGTTCGATACAAGTCGCGGTTGTTGGAGATAAGGTCCACAATCACGTGACAGGCTTCTGCGCCACACCTCGCCATATCGGTGTGTGGATAGGTATCGTAACCAATCAGTACGGACGCATGGTGAACCATACCGTCGCTCAGGTTGGCGTGATAGTCGAAAGTTGCGACGATGGGTATGGCTGGACCCACGACTTGTCGCACCCGTTCGATGGTATATCCATCCACATCATCGATGGTTTCTGCAACCGCGGCACCATGCAGCGCCAAGATAACGCCATCTAAGGGCAGTGCATCGCGAATCGACGCAGCGATCTCGTCGAGCAGGCAATCAAGTGAGCGCTTCTCAATGATTCCGGAAGGCACCGCGGCGGCAAATAGTGTCGGCACGAGTTGTATGCCGATTTGTTCGGCCGCTCTGATTACACCGCCAAGTTCAGTGTTGGTTGTCTTGTATCGCTCAATCAGTTCAAACTGACGGGCGAACTGATAAGCCTTGAAGTCATCGAGTGTGGTGAGACCTGTTGCAAAGGTATTGGTTTCGTGCCAGATTCCACCGATCGCGACTTGGTACTGTAGCATGGTTATTGACGCTGTGGGAATTGGGAGTCGTTGTTGACTGGTTTATAAAAATGCCGCGATTGACAATATTGTACGGAACAAGCAACCGGTGTGTTGAAAGTGCGTTTCGTGTGAGCCATTCATTCCGAATTGGGTGGTTAGAAAGAACAATGGGTTGTTTGAACTGGTCGATTAGCCGGTGTTGATGCGGGCGATTATGTTCTTACACTGATTTACTAGGGGTGAGATGATTTAGATGCGCTGTGTTTGAGATATCTAAAATATTAATAACACTTATCATAATATTATGCTTTACGATAGAACTGATGCTTTGTATATTGTTTTTACATATGACATTCCTGTTGATCATAACAGAACGATTCGCCGGTTCGCAGTCAAGAATGCTGACTGCATTTATTACCGCGATTCCTCAATTTGGTGACAGGAGTTTTCAGTAATCTTGAAAGATGGTAGAGAAAATGAAAATGAATACTCAAAGCAATAGTGTATGGAGTGTATCGCTGGCGATTGCAGTCTGTGTTTTTGTTTCCGGATTGGCCTTGCCTGCAAAAGTTGTTGCTGACAATTGGTTTCCCTATCCAGTTGAAGTCTGGGATCCCCCATTTGATATGGCGAGTCCCCGAACGACGGTTGATTATGTTCCATTGGAAAAGGCTGCGCAGCAATGGGATATTTGCGTGTCATTTCCCCACATGAAAGATGCGTACTGGTTGGCGGTTGATTACGGCGTTGTTGCTGAATCAGAGCGACTGGGTGTGAAAATGCAACTCGTGGAAGCGGGTGGTTATACCAACTTGAATACACAAATTTCTCAGATCGAAGATTGTGTTGCAGGTGGTTCGGATGCGATCGTCATTGGCGCGATTTCTTTTGACGGTCTTAACAACCTGGTTTCTGAAATTCGCGGCAAAGGAATTCCTGTGATTGACGTGATAAATGGTATGTCATCTCCAGATTTGTCTGCCAAATCACTGGTCTCATTCGGTGAAATGGGATTCAAAGCGGGTGAATATATCGCTAAGGCTCACCCGGCTGGATCAGGGAAAGTCAAGGTGGCGTGGTTTCCGGGACCTCCAGGGGCTGGTTGGGTCGAAGCCGGTAATACAGGATTTCAAGAAGCGGTAGCCGGATCAGACATTGATGTTGTTGAAACCAAATATGGCGATACCGGTAAAGAAGTCCAGCTGAAACTGGTTGAAGACACACTGGAAGCACACCCTGATATCCAATATGTCGTGGGCACAGCGGTAACTGCAGAAGCCGCAGTGGGTTTGCTTCGAGCCAGAGGGTTGACTGACCAGGTTAAAGTGATGGCCTACTACTTCACTCCTGGTGTTTTTCAGGGCATCAAACGTGGCCAAATGCTGGCAGCTCCGACGGATTCTGCAGTCATTCAAGGTCGGGTTGCGATTGACCAGGCGGTCAAAATTCTTGAAGGTCAACCCTATGAAAAGCATGTCGGTCCAGCGCTGTACGTGATTGACTCGGAAAACATTGACACGTTTGATCGGGGCTCTTCACTTGCACCTGATGGGTTCAAAGCGACATTTTCAGTCAATTAACCGACTACTGCGCCGGTGCAAAGATTGTCAAATCAATCTGTGCAAAGTTCCCGGCCAGGCCAAAGCGGCGATTTGCGGCGATTGAGTGCGCCTGAATCGCCGTTATTGGAACTGGTTGGTATCACGCGACAGTATCCAGGCATTAAGGCTTTGAACCGGGTCGATTTCGCTGTTCGATCTGGAGAAGTACATGTTTTGTTCGGCGAAAACGGCGCCGGTAAATCAACGCTTATTTCTATAGTTGCCGGTGCGGTTAAACCCCATGCCGGCCAACTACGATTTAAGGGAGAACCAGTACAGCTAACATCGGTACATCATGCCAGAGCATTGGGTATTAGTGCGGTATTTCAGGAGTTTTCTTTAGTTCCAGAACTGTCGGTTGAACAAAATCTGTTTCTAGGTTCCGAACCGACTCAATTGGGTGTCATAAAGAAAACACAGATGCGTAAACGCGCGACCGAAATTCTTGAGCGTTTGGGATTTGTGCTGCGACCGGAAGCAAGTGTCGCGTTCTTGACACGCGCTGAGCAACAAATGGTTGAAATTGCCAAAGCCTTTCGTGATGAACTGTCTGTTCTGATACTTGATGAGCCAACAGCCTCACTTACTGACAAGGAGACTGATGAGTTATTTTCCCTTATTGAGCAGGTCAAGTCCCAGGGCGTCGGGATCATATACATTACTCATCGAATTAATGAAATTCGAACGATTGGCGATCGAATAACAGTGTTGCGCGATGGACATCTTGTCGATACAGTCAGCGCAAAGACGTCAGAAAGCGAACTGGTTCGACTGATGACTGGACGCGTAATTGACCAGATTTTTCCAGACATTGGATTTCATCCAGGGGAAAAATTTCTTGAAGTCAACGATCTCAGCACAGTAGATGGTTCAGTTGTCGATGTTTCATTGAATGTACGATGCGGTGAAGTAATCGGAATTGCGGGATTGGTCGGCTCGGGAAAGTCCGAAATTGCACGCGCCTGCTTTGGCCTCGTACCGAAAGCGACGGGCCAGGTCTCGTTGACAGGTGAAGACATCAGTCAAATGTCTCCTGGTCAAATTATGGATCGCGGATTTTTCTACGTTCCGGCGGACCGCCGTGAAGAAGGATTGATGATGATGCGCAGTGTGCGGGAAAATATTGCGTTGCCCGCACTGAATAAAGGGAATTACTCAAAGGGTGGAATTCTAAAACGCAAGGCAGAAATCTCACAAGTACGCGAGCTCGCCAGCCGCTTGAACCTGCAGCCTCCCAAAATTGAGTGGGATGCAGGCCAGTTTTCTGGTGGTAACCAGCAAAAAATACTACTGGCAAAATGCTTGACCCGGGAAATCCGTTTATTTGTGTTTGATGAACCGACGGTTGGGGTTGATATCGGTACCCGCGTGGCAATCTATGAATTTATTCGGGATTTATGTGAATCAGGTGCGGCTGTGGTTCTGATTTCTTCTGATTTGCCTGAAATATTACACCTCACACATCGGGTATATGTGATGTGTAGAGGTGTTTTGACCGCGGAACTTTATGGTAGCGAGATTTCGCAGGAGAGCGTCCTCAAACACTGTTTTGAAAGGCAGGCAGCATGATGCAAATTGTGGATTTATTGATTGCCAGTCTTCAGATCGAGTAGTTTGATGAATACCTTAAATCATTGGCTTCGGGTTACATTGATCCGGCTTGGTGTGCTGCCATTTCTATTGTTGATCGCAGTGATTGTGTTCGCCACGATTTCGGACAATTTTCTGACTGGAAGGAACCTGATGAACGTTGTGCGGCAGTCGACTTACCTGACGCTGGTTTCAATGGGACAGATGTTTGCCCTGTTGACAGGTGGCTTTGATCTGTCAGTGGGTACGATTCTGGCTTTAACTTCGGTAGTTGGTGCCACCGCAATGGCGGCAGCCTACGCGGCAATGCCAGATGCAATTGGACTATCGATCTTGATTGGGATTTTAGCCGGTGGAATGGCTGGCACTGCGGTCGGGGTTGTCAACGGCATCGGCATTTCGATATTAAACGTGTCGCCGTTCATGATGAGTCTTGGTATGGCTTCAGTTGGGTTTGGATTGGCGCTTTACATGACTGGCGGCACACCGGTATACGGTATGCCGATTGAGTTTGGCGACATATTCGGATTTGGCACAATTTTCTCAATACCTGTACCCGTGGTGGTAACGGTGATATTGATCATAATTTTGTACTTCATTGTCAACTGGACACGCCTTGGTCGATATTTCTACGCGGTGGGCGGTAATATTAAGGCGGCGCGGCTTTCGGGTATCAATACCAAGCTGACATTATTCTTGGCCTATGTGTTCTGCGGCTTGATGTCTGCGATAGCAGGCATACTGCTAACGGCAAGATTGGATACCGGCGAAGCCAATATTGGTGCGACCATGCCGCTTGAATCGATCGCAGCCTGCGTTATTGCAGGGGTCAGTCTACGGGGTGGAGTTGGAAGACTGGAAAGTGTCGTGTTTGGTGCGCTGTTCATTGGACTTGTACAAAACGGTATGAATCTGGCGCGCATCGAATCCTATCTACAAATCGTTGTAATTGGGGTACTTTTAATATTCGCGGTGGTTTCCGATCAACTTCGGTTGCGTTACCTGTCGACATTGAGAAACTGACTGAAAGGACTGAATGAAATTGAACAATGCATAGATGCTTTTTCTGATTTGATGCACAGAGGGGATGCACACGATGACTACAGAAATTAATTGTGATATGGGTGAAAGTTTTGGAATCTACCGAATGGGGGATGATGCTAGTATGATGCCTTTGATATCCATGGCAAATGTTGCCTGTGGATTTCATGGATCAGACCCAAATCACATGCGCGCGACAGTTAGGTTAGCAAAAGCGCATGGTGTGCGCGTTGGCGCACATCCTTCGCTACCGGATTTACAGGGCTTTGGGCGTCGAGCAATGACCATTGAGCGAGAAGAGTTGGCCAACATCATCATTTATCAGGTTGGCGCGCTGGTAGCCTTCCTAAAAGCGGAAGGCATGAAACTCAATCATATCAAGCCGCATGGTGCGCTCTATGGGATGGCTGCGCGCAGTCGCAAAATTGCCCATGCAATCTGCGACGCAGCGGACATTTTTGATGTGCCTGTTCTGGGAATGAAAAACACCATGCATGAACAGGTGTATATCGAACGAGGACATGCCTTCATTGCAGAGTTTTACGCTGATCTTGAGTACAACGATGACGGCAGTCTGATTATTACACGGGAACACGAAGCGGTTGAGCCGGATTTTGCTGCAAAGCGAGCACTAAGAGCGATTGAGCAAGGTCTGGTTGATTCAGTGAATGGTGTGGCAGTTAAAGTTGGATCAGATTGTGTTTGTGTTCATTCGGATACACCAAATGCGATTGAGGTCGCGCGGGTAGTTCGAAGTGCGATCGCGCAATACCTGCCGAATTAGTGAGTATGTCGGTGCTGCCTTCTTATCCGTGAAATGCATAACCGGAATCCTTTCGATTTGATTGAAATGCAAATACGCATTTCACTCTCGTAATTCTTATGGACAAAATCCACAAATACGCGCTTGCAGGAGAAAATACATGTCAACCAAACCAGTTTTATCACCACTGCCAGGAATTTTCTATCGTAAACCTTCACCTGACGACCCGCCCTATAAAGAAATTGGCGAATCTTGCAGTGTGGGTGATGTCATTGGCCTGGTTGAAGTGATGAAGTCTTTTCATGAAGTCAAAGCGGATAGTGCCGGCATCGTTGCAACGATTCTGGTTGACAACGAACAGCCAGTGGTTGCGGGTCAGCCGTTAATGGAGATTGAGGAGTAAGTTGTTTTGTTTGATCAAACGATCAATTCATTACTGGTTGCCAATCGCGGTGAAATCGCCTGTCGCATCATTCGCGCAGCAAGGGAATTGGGAATTCACACGACCGCGATTTACAGTCAATGTGATGGAGAATCGTTAGCGGTGAAGCTCGCTAATGCTGGAGTTGAAGTCGGTCCACCACCGGCAACGAAGTCCTATCTCAATATTGAGGCCATTATGCAGATTGCGTACCAGCACAATATAGACGCGATCCATCCCGGGTATGGTTTTCTCGCGGAAAATGCTGATTTTGCAGAAACTGTAGAGGCTGCCGGGATGAAATTTGTCGGTCCGGATGGGGCAACAATTCGTTTGATGGGTGATAAGCTTGCCGCTCGAAATACAGCCAAGTCCGCTGGCGTACCAGTTGTTGAAGGCAGTTTATCCAGTGAAGATTCAATAGACCAACTGTGTACGATTGCGGAGGAAATTGGCTACCCGGTATTGATAAAAGCCTCGTCTGGTGGCGGCGGACGCGGCATTCGAATCGCAAATGATGCAGCTGAACTGCGACGACTTGCTCCGCAAGCCAGTGCCGAGGCCAAGGCGACGTTTGGTGATGGTGCACTTTTTATCGAAAGATTTGTGCGCCGCGCTCGACATATTGAGGTTCAGATTCTTGGTGATGGTCACAATGTGATCCATTGCTTCGAACGGGAATGCTCGTTGCAAAGACGCCGCCAGAAAGTCTGGGAAGAGGCTCCAGCGAGTATTTTGTCCGATGAAGTTCGCGACAAAATTTGCGCGTCCGCGGTAGCTTTAGCACAACACGTCGGGTATCGCAGTGCCGGTACAGTAGAGTACCTTTATGATGAAGTGAATGAGACGTTTTATTTTCTTGAGATGAACACGCGAATCCAGGTTGAACATCCCGTTACCGAGTACATCACGGGACTGGATTTGATTAGGGAGATGCTACTGATTGCCGCAGGCAATCCGTTACGATTCGAGCAACAAGATATCGGGATTCGAGGGCACTCAATTGAATGCCGTATCAATGCCGAGGATCCGGTGAATAATTTCATGCCAAGTCCAGGGACCGTTGATTCCGTTGCCTTTCCAGCAGGTTCGGGTGTGCGCTTTGACACGATGTTGTATTCAGGTTGCCAGGTCCCACCTTACTATGATTCCATGCTTGGAAAGCTAATTGTCTGGGATGAATCGCGAGAATTTGCATTGCGTCGATTAGAACGCGCCTTGTCAGAATTGGAAGTCACAGGGATCAGCACTACGAAATCGCTTCATCAGATGTTGGCAACGGATCCCGCAGTTGTTCGTTTTGACTATCACACAGAATTTCTGGAGCGATGGTTAGCCGAGAACTCAACCAAGCTGTCTTAGACAGCGCAGCAATAAGGAGGTAGGTATCTATGACAGCCCGTTATTCTTTCGGCGGTGATGATCACATCTTCGTAGAAGTCGAAGAACAAATGTCGCTTGAAGCTTTTTTCAAAAGCCTGTCAATCACGAACGCGGTTAGAGAAAGTCAGATCAACGGAATTACTGAAGTATGTCCTGCAAATGCGTCGTATCAGATTAAGTTCAATCCAGATGTACTGAAGCCGAAGGATCTGTTAACAGAACTCAAACAGCTCGAATCTGTTGCCATGTCCTCGGCCCCGGAACTTAAGACGCGTGTGATTGATGTGCCCGTCTATTACAACGACCCGTGGACTCATGAAACTTTGATGCGATTTCGCGAGCGTCATCAGGATCCGACAGGCACGGACCTAGACTACGCTGCTCAGATTAACGGTTTCACTTCAATTGAAGAATTTATTGATGCCCATTCAAGTCATCCGTGGTTCGTTACGATGGTTGGATTCGTTGCCGGATTGCCTTTCATGTATCAAATGGTTGATCGCGAACGGCAGATAGAAGTGCCGAAATATCTGCGACCCCGTACCGACACTCCAAAACTGACGGTAGGGTACGGTGGTTGTTTTTCATGTATTTATTCGGTGCGAGGTGCCGGTGGTTACCAAATGTTTGGCATTACACCGATGCCGATTTACGATCCCAATCAACGCATATCTTATTTACGGGATTTCATGGTGTTTTTCAATCCAGGAGATATTGTCAAATTCAGACCAATTGACCGCGAAACCTACGATCAATCCGTCACTCAAGTTGAAAATGATTCTTTTGAGCCAAGGATTGAGAACTTTGATTTTTCACTCAAGGATTTTTACACCGATATTGATGATTACAATCAAAAAATTGGGGAGACTCTTTATGGCGATTAGAATAATCTCACCTGGCCTTGCAACTTCGGTGCAAGATTTAGGCCGACCCGGATATTATCATCTTGGAATTCCCATTTCCGGTGCAATGGATCGCTATGCGCTGAGAGTTGCCAATATGCTGGTTGGCAACAATGAGGGTGATGCGGCGCTTGAGACGGTTTTCCTGGGACCGGAACTGGAGTTTACCGAAGATGCCATCGTCGCCGTGACTGGCGCTGAATTGCCGCCTAAAGTTGATGGCGAATCCCGCGAAACCTGGTCTTCGTTCAATGTCAAAGCAGGGCAGGCATTAAGTTTCGATTTTCTGAAAAATGGGGCGCGTGCCTATATCGCTATCAGCGGCGGAATTGATGTGCCTACGGTGCTTGGGAGTCGGTCGACCTACACGCTCGGAGCTATGGGCGGCTTGGAGGGGCGTGCTCTGCAGCAAGGGGATGAGTTGCAAATTGGCGAATGCAGGTCGAATGGTCCGGGCGAAGGTGTTAGTGTTCCATCTGCCCAGCGGCGATTGCCTGGAACCCTGGCGCAATTAAGAGTGATACCCGGCCTTTACTGGCACCGACTGACGGATCAGTCAGGCGCACAGTTCTTCGAGGACACATGGAAAGTTGCGACCGAAGCCGATCGAATCGGGTATCGTTTTCAAGGCGGACGTACATTGCAATTTGTCGACCGGGTACAGCCTTTTGGAGCGGGGTCTGATCCATCAAATATTGTTGATAGCTGCTACCCCTACGGTTCAATTCAGGTTCCCAGTGGCACTGAACCGATCGTATTACATCGAGATGCGGTTTCCGGTGGAGGGTACTTTATGCTTGGAACAGTCATTTCGTCAGATATGGATCTCATTGGGCAGTTGCAGCCGAACATGGGGACTCAATTTGTAGCAGTTGATATGGATACCGCACTCAACGCAAGAAAGGATAGAAATGCCCAGTTGAACGATGTGCGAGAATTACTGAATTAATCCAGTGCGGCACAAAGTGCCAGCTGAATTACACTGAATCATTGGTGGCGAACGATCTATAGATTGCATTCAGTCCAATTTTCAACAATAATTTGTACTGAGTTTGTCTGATCCTTCTTGCAATCAACTGAGAGTCGCGCCTGGGACCTGAATTTGTCGTGATTACTTTTCGGCAGATCCGATATTTCATTGCAACTGCCGATAAAGGGAAAGTTTCTCTGGCTGCGGCAGATTTGAACGTGTCTCAGTCGGCGGTTAGTACAGCAATTAAAGACCTTGAGGAAGAATTGGATTCGCGCCTGTTTACGCGCCAGGCGTATGGTGTTACACTAACCTTTGAGGGACATCAGTTTCTCCAGCATGCTCGCAACATCATTGCCGCGGTATCAGAGGCAACGCGCATGCCTTACAAACCCAGCGAAAGTGTGGAAGGCGATGTTTTTGTTGGTGTTTCATTCACTGTCGCAGCCTATTTTCTACCCAATTTACTGTCCAGATTCCAGCGCATCTTTCCAAAGGTAACCGTCCATGTTTTAGAACATGATCGGAAGGACATTGAACAAGGAATTGTAACCGGTAAGCTCAGTTTAGCGTTGATGCTGGTTTCAAATCTAAGCAATTCTGTTGACATTAAATCCGAAAAACTGCTTCGTTCACCCAGAAAGTTGTGGCTCGGCACCAATCATCCCTTTATGGATAAGGAAACTGTTTCGCTGGCAGAGATTTCCACTGAACCTTATGTTATGTTGACAGTTGATGAAGCAAATAAGACTGCAATGCGTTATTGGGAAAAGACGCAGTACCGTCCAAAGGTTATTTTCGCAACGACTTCGGTTGAGGCGGTTCGTAGTATGGTGGCCTTGGGTATGGGGGTGTCAATTCTTTCAGATATGGTATATCGTCCCTGGTCTTTGGAGGGCTATAGAGTTGAAACCAAACCCGTTGCTGAAGATGTACCGACGATGGATGTAGGTGTTGCCTGGAATCGTAATGCGGAGCTGTCTTTACCTGCTCGTACTTTCCGGGATTTTATTACCCGGTCTTACAATAGCTCACCCCTTGAATTCTAGCGTCATCCTAAATTGATGGGGTGTTGAATTAAACCAATTGGGCAAGCAGCGTTTTAGCAGGAACGATTATGGGTTGATGAAATTCGAAGTAATCTCTTTCGACAAGGTCCATATCGAATGCAACTTGAAACGCGTGTCTGGCCTGCGTTTGGCTCTGAAAGTATGCCAGTGAATTTGACAAGTTTCTTGTCTCACTGAATTTGACTTCGATCAGAAACCAAGGGGCATGATCACGGGTAACGAGAAAGTCTACTTCCCGTTTTTGTGTGTCGCGAACGAAGTGGAGATCAAACTCTCCCTGCCCGGTTTCGGTCCACCAGTGAATCGCCTTGAGCAGTGCGCTTGCAACCATGTTCTCTGCGCGTATGGCAAGGTCTTGAACTCGCGACCAGTCCCACAACTAGTATTTGGGTTCCTTGCGTAAAGCTCGGGTCCCGTTGTTGTACCAAGGCCTGATGGTAAAACAAAATACAGTGCTTCCAAGGTAGAGATCCAACGCCTGATTGTGTCGACTGACACGCGAACACATTTTGCGAGGTAGGAATAGCTTGTCAGTTGGCTGACTTGGAGACGCAGGTATTTGGCGAGAATTTCGACTTGGTCAATTTCTGCGATTCGGGTCAGGTCACGTAAATCTTCGCGCAGAAGGTGCTCGCTACGCAAGTTGCTCGCGGGTATAGAAACGCTGACTGCTTCGGATATAGGGTTCAGGAAATCCCCCAAACTGCCACAGTGACTCCCACTTTTCGCGCTCAATGTGTCGAGGCTCTTGGTTAATCTCGCTTGTGGAGAGCCGGTTAAATTACATTCAGCCACGGACAGCGGGTGTAGTGTGTAGGGAAAGTATCGCCCCATTAAACTATCACCACTTCTGGAGAATGCTCCGAGCAAAGCACTGCCCGTGACCAGTGTTTTGGTCAAAAATTCATATTGATCGAAAAATCCTTTTAGAAAGTCTCGCCAGTGGCGATACTTATGCAGTTAATCTTGGCAGACTCTTGAGCTCTCGCATGTAGCTGTCCTGAGTGGCCTCAGACAGCCCAGCGATCCGCATATAATCAAGTGTGCTCTGCTGTAATGGCGAGCACGGCATAATGCCGTCACGTTGGGACATAACTTGTCTCCTATTGTGTAAAAAATTATAGTAAATGGTGGTGCGCCGCTGCTTCGGAGCACAACCAGCACAATAGACTATTCTTGATTGCTGGTGGGGAGAATTTTAAGTCTTCAACCGTGACCGGTGACAGTCGAATGAGGAATCTGCCGCGCAGCGGCTTAGTTCAAACGCGACTACTTGAATATGTCTTCGAATATTTCACACCTGGGGGTGATCATGATTGATAACTTACGTGTAAACGGTGACCGATTGTGGGATTCGTTGATGGAAATGGCGCAAATTGGCGCGACTGAAAAGGGTGGGGTTTGTCGCCTGGCTTTATCGGATTTAGACCGAGAGGGTAGAGACCTGTTGTCGAAGTGGGCTGAAGAGCAGGGTTGTAGTTGCCTCATAGATCCGATGGGAAATATGTTTTTTCGACGGTCAGGCCGTTTGACGGATGGTAAACCAGTCGGTTCTGGTAGTCACTTGGATACCCAGCCTACTGGTGGAAAATTTGACGGTGTATATGGCGTATTAGCCGCACTTGAAGTAATTCGAACGTTGAATGATGCCAACATAGAGACTAACCTGCCAATCGAAATGGTCGTGTGGACAAATGAAGAAGGAGCTCGTTTTCCTCCATCAATGATTGGTTCTGCTGTCTATGCGGGGGCTTATGATCTTGAGTACGGCCATTCCCGTTCTGACCATGATGGCAAGACGATCGGCGGTGAACTCGAACGAATCGGGTATTTGGGTCATCCGCTTCCTTCTGATCACCACTTCTCGGCTTTTTTCGAAGCGCATATTGAGCAAGGTCCTATTCTTGAAGAGCTGGACAAAACTATCGGTGTTGTTTCCGGAGTTCAAGGTGTGCAATGGTATGATGTGAACGTTATTGGAGACGAATCGCATGCTGGGCCAACTCCCATGGCTAATCGTCGCGATGCCTTGAGAGGTGCGGGAAAATTGATCGAAAAATTGTATGCGATTGCGGAAAATTGCGGGTTTGCAGCCCGACTGACAGTTGGAGAATTTCGAACCTATCCAGGTTCTCGAAATACAGTGCCTTCGCGTGTCAAGTTTACAATTGATATGCGCCACCCAGATGGAAAAACATTTGATGATCTTCACGACCAGGTCATGACTACGGTAAAGCTATTCGACAGAGAGTCAAACCTAGACGCTGATATAACGCGTATTTTTTCTTCACCACCAATTGAATTTGATCAGGGTTGCATTGACTCGGTTCGAAAAAGTGCTGAAAAATGTGGTTACAGCACGAATGAAATGTTCAGTGGAGCTGGCCATGACTCAGTCTATATTTCAAAAGTAGCACCAACATCAATGATCTTTATTCCGTGCGACGGGGGAATCAGTCACAACGAAACTGAGAATACGTCGAATGAGTTTTGCGAAGCGGGGGCGAATACTCTGCTGCATTCGATGATTACAAAAGCAGAGGTTATTTTGTGACCGAAGCGATCGATCTGTCAGGAATTGGTAACCCTGTGAAAATGGCAGAAAATTGAATCAAGATTGAATTCTGGTAGGCAATTGGCTTAACCAATTTTGATATTCTACTTCTTGTGTCTTGGCTAGCAACTGACGCAAGGCCTGGAGCGGGGCTTCGTGATAATCAATTCTCAACGACAATGGCGGGAGAGCCTGATTCACCACCAAAAGAGCGGCCGACATGATGCCCCGACGATCTCCACCGACTTCAAATCCAGCCTCCAGTGTGTCAATGAGTCGATTCGCAATGTCTCCGGTTGATTCGGTAAACCGGTCTCTCATCGTCGAAAGCACGCGCTCATTCGTGAGAATATTACCCGCCAAAACCAGATTTTTCTCAACGATGTGGTCAACGATCGGCGAATTTTCGGAACCACTGAAAATGCCTCCTACTCCTTTGACGTCCAGAGCGGCTAGCTGTCGGTAGTTACTCCCTTCATCGGCTGAGACGATGTTGTGAACCGCCTCGTCAGCATTGACGCCTTTAGCCATCTGACCAATTACGTCTTCTCCCCACAAAGTGCTTGGATTGGCGCCTTGAGATGCTGATATCCCCGCACTTGAATCGGCTCGCAACACCCAGCCACCCACACATAAGTTGCCTGTCGCAGATGCTCCTGCCAAGGTTTTCGTCGCCGGTTCAAAAGTGAGCATAGAAAATGTCATTGTCCAATTCTTGGTCGCTGTGAGTGCAAAAGTAACTAAAGTTTGAATTTTATAATTTATTATGATAAATATTTATCATAATAAATACATATAATCCAGTTTTACCTATCAACGAAGAAAATTGTTATGTTCAAATTTACACAGGTTATTCACACCTTAACAGCGAAAATTATCTTGGTGTTGTCGCTGGGATTAGTTAGCATGGGGATATTCGCGCAAACTGCCGATAACGTACTGGTTGTCGGACAGATTGCAGAACCCAAATCTTTAGATCCGGCAACAGTAACCGCAGTCAATGATTTTCGAATTCTAATGAATCTCTATGACGGTCTGGTTCGCTACAAAGATGGCACTTTGGAGGTCGAACCGGCATTGGCGAATAGTTGGTCGATTAGTGATGACGGCAAGACTTACACGTTTGAACTGCGTTCGGATGTTGTGTTTCATGATGGCACAGCAGTTGACGCTGAAGCCGTGAAGTTCAACTTTGACCGAATGCTGGACGAGAATCATCCTTATCACGATACCGGACCCTTTCCACTATCGTTTTTCTTTTCGGCCATAGAAAACGTTGAAGCGGTAGACGCGGATACCGTTAGCTTCACGCTTAACGCACCCTATGCCCCATTTCTGTCGAACTTGGCCTACCCGACGGGTCTGATTGCTTCGCCTGCTGCCATTCAGAAAAGCGGCGCCGAATTTGGACGCAATCCTGTCGGTACAGGTGCATTCAAGTTTGAATCCTGGAAGGCCAACGAAAGCGTTATCTTGTCGCGTAACGATAGCTACTGGGACGGTACCGCGGGTACCGAGGCAGTGGTTTTTCGACCGATTACGGATGGGAATACGCGAGTTGCAGAAATGCTTTCGGGCGGAATTGACATGATGGTTGAGGTGCCACCGGTTTCCCTGTCGCAGTTTTCAGGGAATGATTTCTCTGTCGTCGAACAAGCAGGTCCTCATGTCTGGTTCTTGATTCTGAACGCGAAAGAAGGTCCATTCTCCAACAAATTGGTCAGACAGGCTGCAAACTATGCGATCAACAAGAAAGCGATTGTCGAGGATGTTCTGGAAGGTACCGCTGCAATTGCCGCGGGTCCGACACCACCAGCATTTGCTTGGGCCTATAACGAAGAACTGGAGCCCTATCCATATGATCCGGACAAGGCGAAAGCACTGTTGAATGAAGCGGGTGTTTCTGATGCAAAACTCACTTTCTATGTCACTCAAGGCGGTTCAGGAATGCTGGATCCAGTTGCTATGGGTACTGCAATCCAGGCAGATCTCGCCGCTGTTGGATTTGATGTCGAAATTCAGACATTTGAATGGAATACCTTTCTGGGTGAAGTGAATCCCGGTTTGGAAGGCAAGGCAGATATGGCTGAGATGGCATGGATGACCAATGACCCAGATACACTCCCGTATCTTGCGCTGCGAACCGAAGCGTGGCCCGACAAGGGTGGATTCAATTCAGGTTATTACTCCAACCCCAAGGTGGATGAACTGCTTGAAGCCGCCCGATCTTCAGTTGACCAGTCCGAACGTGCACGGCTCTATAGGGAAATGCAGGAAATAGTCCAGGATGACGCGCCGTGGGTATTTGTGGCGAATTGGAAACAGAATGCAGTGACTAGCAACAGAGTCAAGAATTTCTCGCTGCAGCCGTCTTTTCTGCTGCTGTTGAAAGACGTTTCTAAACAATAGAGAAAAAGTCTCCAGACAAAGTCATTAAACTACAGGACGATGTTTCATTCGTCCTGTAGTATTTTCAGTTTTTAGGCGTCCATCTTATGTTGCGCTATATAGTAAGACGTCTCATTTCGATGATTCCAGTTCTGATTGGAATCACTGCCATCGTTTTTCTTATCATGTCGCTGATCCCAGGGGACCCAGCCACGGCTATACTGGGATCTTATGCGACACCTGAAAATGTTGCCAACCTGAATGCCAAACTCGGCCTGGATAAACCGTTAGTACAGCGTTATTTCATCTGGCTTGGTAATCTGGCACAAGGCGATTTTGGTCGTTCTTTTTCCTTGAATAGACCAGTTTTGGATGAACTTCTCGAACGCTTCAATGCGACTCTGATACTATCGGGTACAGCGTATTTGCTGTGCTCATTTTTGGGAGTCCTGGCAGGAATTGTCTCAGCCTCCAGACAGTACGAAATCAGCGATAAACTGATCACGTTTGTCGTATTGATTGGCATCTCAGTGCCGTCCTTTTTTCTTGGCATGATGCTGATCATTTTCTTCACCGTCCAGTTGCGGTGGCTGCCTGCTTCGGGTATGTTTGCAATATATGGAGGAGGAGATTTTGCCGACCTGATAAGGCATCTGATCATGCCGGCGTTAGCTTTATCATTTGTGGCTACCGGAGTGATTGCCCGACTCTCTCGTTCCACCATGTTGGAAGTGCTGCGGCTCGAGTATATCAGGACGGCCCGAGCCAAAGGCGTCAAAGAGTTTCGAGTCGTTACACGTCATGCCTTTCGGTCAGCTGTTGTCACAATTCTTCCTGTGCTGGGTCTGCAGGCTGGATTCGTATTGTCCGGGTCGGTTTATATCGAAATCGTTTTTCAGTGGCCGGGCATCGGAAGAATGTTGGTTGACGCGATCCTGACCAGAGATATCTTACTGGTGCAGGGAGGCGTCGTTTTTGTGGCGTTCTGTTATGTTTTTTTCAATTTGGCGGTTGATGTCCTGCAGCTTTGGCTCGATCCGAGAATTACCAGAAAATGATTGGGTTTGTAAAAAAAGTTGTCAGAAACCGTCTCGCTGGTCTGGGTCTGGTCGTCCTATTTGGCATCATCCTGTTGGCAATACTGACGCCACTGCTTCCGCTTGCTCCGCCGAATGCAATAGACACCCCGAATCGTTTTGTTTTGCCGTTTAGCGACAACGCTCTGTTAGGAACGGATCATCTGGGTCGAGACCTTCTTTCAAGACTTCTGTGGGGAACCCAGCTGAGTCTTGCAGTCGGGCTAGCGGCTGCATTCATCGCTGGATTTTTCGGCGCCTTGCTGGGTATTGTGGCTGGCTACCTGGGAGGTCGAACTGACTCCTTGATCATGCGGTCAGTCGATATCCTGATGGCATTTCCATACATTCTCCTCGCACTTGCAATTGTCGCTGCTTTAGGTCCGGGACTGATGAACGCACTCATAGCGGTCGCAGTTGTGAACATTCCATTTTTTGCACGAAATGTCCGCGGCGTGACGGTTACACTTGCGCAAGCTGATTTTATCCAGTCGGCCCGATTGTCAGGTCGAAGCGATATCTCCATTCTGGTTTTCGAACTGCTGCCAAATGTCGCCTCGGTGATCATCATTGCTTTCTCAACCACGGTCGGTTGGATGATCCTGGAAACGGCGGGACTTTCATTTCTGGGTTTGGGTTCTCAACCTCCTCAAGCAGACCTGGGGTCGATGCTTGGAGAAGGCAGAGCCGCGCTGATCACCAACCCGCATACTTCAATTATTCCAGGAATAATGATATTCCTCATTGTGATGGGAATAAATTTATTGGGAGACGGCATTCGCGATGCGTTGGACCCGCGTTTGGCCAAAGGTCAGCTTGAGAAACCTTCCCCGCTTACCCGTGTACACGACAGCCTGAAACAGAGTCCACCGATCGTCAGTACTGCCAGTAAAGCTGTCATGGATGTCAATCACCTGTCGACAAATTTCGAAGTTGGTGAGGTAGTCAACAAAGCAGTTCGCGATGTCAGTTTCTCGATCAACGCCGGTGAGTGTCTCGGATTGGTAGGAGAGAGTGGGTCTGGGAAATCGGTAACCGCTCTTTCATTGATGCGACTGGTGGCATCTCCACCGGGTGTCGTGGTATCCGGGTCGGTTCGAATTTCAGACCAGGAACTGATCAATATGCCGTATGAGGGTTTACGAGCCATACGGGGTCGTAGAGTTGCATACATATTTCAGGATCCAATGACCAGTTTGCATCCATTGCATCGAATCGGCCATCAATTGACAGAAGCCATGTCGACGCACAATCGAGGCACCGCTTCGGTGTTTATCGAACGAGCAAAAATTTTGCTTTCTGAGGTCCGCATTCCAAATCCTGAACGTGTTATGGATGCCTATCCACATGAACTGTCCGGCGGGATGAGACAGCGCATCGGGATTGCAATGGCATTGGCCAATGATCCCAACCTCATCATTGCAGACGAGCCGACTACAGCGCTAGATGTGACGGTCCAGGCACAAATTCTAGCCATCCTGAAAGATCTGCGCCAGCAGCGAGGTTTATCTATGCTGTTTATTTCACATGATTTGAACGTGATGGCGCAGATTTGTGACAGAGTTGCGGTGATGTATGCCGGTGAGATTGTTGAAATGGGCAGGGGACCGGATATACTCGGACACCCGAAGCATCCATATACCGTCGCGTTGCTAGCCTGCAGTCCTCAAATTGGACAAGGACGGCAAAGCCTGCAGCCAATTGCAGGCATGCCACCGACCGGTCATGAACCGTTGAATGCGTGTGCGTTTGCCAATCGGTGCAGCCGTGTTCGCCCGGTCTGTCAACAACAGCCCGTGGAAATTGTCGATATGGACTCTCAATTGGTTCGTTGTTTGTTCCCCGTTGCAGAATCATGAATGAACAGATTCTGGAAGTTCAAAATCTTTCCAAATCATTCCCTGTTAACCGCGGATGGTTCGGATTTCACAAACGGCAACTACGTGCCGTTTGTGACGTTTCTTTTAAAGTTCACAAAGGCGAAACGCTTGGTATTATCGGTGAATCAGGTTGTGGAAAAACAACACTTGCGCGAATGCTGGTTGGTCTGCAATCGCCTGATGCAGGTGAAATACGCATTGACAGGCAGGAACTTCACACGCTCGATTCGGTTCAAAGAGGACGTGCGGTTCAATACGTCTTCCAAGACCCGATCAGTTCACTGAACCCGCGAATGACTATTGGCAGGTCGCTGGAAACGCCTTTGCGCTGTCTTCATAGCCTCACATCCATCCAAAGAAAGGCAGCAATAAATGACATCGTTGATGCTGTGAAGTTACCAATCGATTCTCTCGCACGCTATCCGCATGAATTTTCTGGGGGACAGGCACAACGCATTGCCATTGCGCGAGCCTTGCTGGCACAGTCGCCTCTTATCGTTCTTGACGAGCCGGTGTCGGCGCTTGATGTATCTGTACAAGCACAGATTATTGAGTTACTGGCAGAAATCAAGCAAAAATTCGACCTGACCTATATTTTCATCAGTCATGATCTTGCCGTAATCGAAGCAGTCTGTGACCAAATCGCGGTAATGTATTTTGGTGAAATTGTTGAGTACGGTGATTGCAGTCAGATATTGATGGACCCCAGACATCCTTATACAAGTCTACTGGCATCCAGCGCTCCGCAAATTGGCAAATCGCTTACCGCCGAATCAGGTGTCGGGCAATTGCCGGACCCATTAGATCCACCCTGTGGCTGTAGTTTCGCAGCCAGATGTCGCTATGCGACCAACGAATGCATTCAATTACAGACTCCGAGAACAAAAACAGGAAACTCAAACTATGTTATCTGCCACCACCCTATAGTAAACCATGAGTAAACTAAAACAGCATCAAAGCGTACCAATTCATGTTGCCGAAGTGATCAAGGGTTATGTCGTTGACAATTGCATGAACCCTGGGGATCGACTGCCAGCGGAAGCCGAATTGATGAGACAGTTCAATAGATCGAGGGGCACGATCCGCGAGGCAATGCGAATTCTTGAGGCACAAGGTCTTGTCAAGACTCGGACTGGACCAGGCGGTGGCTGTTTTGTTCATGAAGTTTCCGAGGAGCGCACCTCAGCACTTTTATCAAATTATTTTTACTTTAGAAATTTAACGATTTCAGACATCTATCAGTTACGTAAACAGCTTGAACCTGAACTCGTCGCTAATTTAGCTGGAACATTGAATCAACAGCAGATTCAAGAACTCGCAGAAATTACCAGAGAGTATGAAACGCCCCCGAAAACTGCTGAAGAAGACAGGAATCATCATCGGTCGTCACTCAAATTTCATGCCCAGCTGGCTGAATATTCCTCCAACAAACTGTTGGGTTTTTTCGTGCGATTCATGGCGAATCTTCTCGCTGAGCTGACAATTACGAGACGATTGTATAAACCATCGAACTTCGAGTTATGGCGAGAAGGGCGTGAACATCAGTTGAATCTCATCCATGCATTGAAAGTTGGTGACCGACAGCAGTGCAGACAGATAATGCTGGACCATATGATTCTTGCTGAAAAACTGATGCAGTCGCAGGAACAACAACCCGTTCAGAAATTCAGCCAATTCTAGCCCGACTTTACCAAGTTCGGACTAATTGGTCGTCCTTGAAAAATCAATTTTCTGTCGATTTTCGAGGTGGCGGAAGTTCAACTCACGGAAGCTGAAACGGCATTATGTCGCACGTAACACCGCGAAGCTGCGATCTGTCCCTGCCAGTGCACGATTCGGGCGAATAGTCCAGTGAAAACCGTGCGACAACAAACTCGGGCGCGGCAGTCCCCCAAGCGTTTCAGGATCAGCCGCAGATTGTGTCCGGTACAGATCAGCAGCATATTTATGCTGAAGCTTGCGGCGCCCTTGAGATGACTCAGTCCCAGCCTGCCATCAAGCTTCAGATGGCCAATGATGTAGACAGCGGTTTAATATTCCCCGAAGCAGCGGTTGGAAATACCCACTTCAGGGTTGTGCCAGGGGATGTCAGAGATATGGGAGGCCGATGCGAGCGATTATTCGCAAAACAAAATGATGTAGTTTTACCGCAATTCATGCCCTATGCTTGTAGTAGTATTGAATGATTCAAACTCTTTTCACTGACCTTCTGGCTCTTAAGCCTGGGAGGACGACAAGAATAACCGCAAACGCGAGTAGCGCGAGCGTCATCGGTCTTTCAATAATAAAGGCGACGCCGTCATACAGTTGCATCGAACGGGCAAAATTGTCTTCCAGCATAGATCCCAATATGAATCCGATCAATACAGGCGCCAGAGGGTAACCGGCGAGGCGCAACGCTGTCGCGACAACCCCCATTCCTGTTAGCAGCAATAGTTCAGTTGCATTATTCTGTCCAATGTAGGCTCCCATTAAGGTGAAAAATAAAATGAATGGAATCAGGTAGTTTCGTGGTACCGCGAGTACTTTTGCGATGTATGGAATGAGTGGCAAATTCAAGATCAGCAAAATGACATTGCCAAGATACATGGAAATGATGACTGCCCAGAAAATCGAAGGGTTATCGATCATCAATCGAGGCCCCGGGGCCACATTCAACGCAATGAGTGCCCCCAATAAAATCGCAGTTGTTCCTGAACCTGGAATTCCCAGTGTTAATAACGGAACAAATGAGCCTGTACAGGCCGCGTTATTGGCACACTCGGGGGCTGCAAGGCCTTTGACAGAACCTTTGCCAAATTTCTTCTGGTCCTCTTTTGAGGCAATATTACGCTCAACTGCATAGCCGAGAAATGATGAAATCGTCGCACCTGCACCAGGAAGAACTCCGATAAGAAAGCCCTGGATTGATTGGCGCCCAATGACGGGAGCGATGGCTTTTGCTTCCTCTCGGGTTATCCTCAAACTTTTGATTTGACCCGTTTTATCTCCTTTCTGACTTGAACGCTTGGGATCAAGTACCAGAAATATTGCCTCGGGCAGTGCAAACATCGCCATGGCAAGTGTGATGAAACCAAAGCCTGTCTGCAGGTCCTGTAAACCCATGGTAAACCTGGGAAGATTGAACAGTACCCCTTCGCCTACAGTTGCCATTATCAAACCGAGTATGGTCATCATCAGTGCTTTGGCAATTTGCCCCGTGCCGGCAAAGGCCGCGATCGCTGAAAGACCGACCACCATCAGCGCAAAATACTCTGCTGAATGGAACAATAATGCCACAGTCACCAGTGCAGGTGCAAAGATCATCAGTAGAATCGCACCAAACGTTCCACCCGCAAATGAAGCAATCGCGGCAACAGCCAGTGCCTTGCCTGCTTTGCCCTGACGGGCCAGCGGATAACCATCGAAACTGGATGCGACAGTTGACGAAACTCCTGGAGCGTTGATTAGAATCGACGAAGTTGAGCCACCGAAAATTGCCCCGTAATAAACCCCGGCTAATAAAATCAGGGCGGCCGAAGGATCGCCAATGTTAATAGCAATGGGAATCATGATCGCGATAATGGACATTGGGCCGAGTCCGGGCAGCATCCCAATAAACGTTCCAATCAAACAACCTCCCGCCACCATCAGGAGGTTGGTTGGCGAAAACGCAGTGGTCAATCCGATTAGAATGCCTTCGATCACGTCAGTAGCTCACTTTACGAAAAAATACCCGGTAACGGTCGCATGTATACGCCCAATACCTGATGAACCAGATACCAGATCACTGCGCTGGCGACTGTGGATATGAGAATCATATAGAACCACTTGCGCTCACCAAGAATTACCGAAGCCAGAATTAAAAACAGAGTCGTCGACAGTAAAAAGCCAACCGGTCGAAGCGTCAGGGCATAGACAATCATCAGTGCAATCAAAAACACAACCTGCCCAAGCTTGTAGTCGGTCAGTTTTCGATAGTCGATCTCTGCTTCGCTTGATTCACGAGGTTTTTCGAAGCCCAATAGAATCCATAGACTAACCAGAATTCCGGCAACGCTAAGCACTTTGGGGAAGGTGCTCGGCCAAATCGGGTTGCGCTGCATTATTGGTGCAAGCGAGTGGTCCATGGTGAAAAATGCGGTGTATCCGTAAACCGCACATATCAGAAAGAAGATTAGCGCAATGTAGCGATCAAGGCCCATGGTTATCAGCCGCGTGGGGTGGGCGCGCTCACTCAATGCGGCGCGCCACGCTCAGTCATTGATCAAAGGAAACCCAATTTGCGCATCAGGTCGCCAATCACTTGCTCCTGATTTTCGAGAAACGAGCGAAAATCATCACCTGCATTGTGGATGTTTACCCAGCCATTACGGGCACGAACGTCTTCCCATTCCGGTGTGTCGTACATCTTTGCAAGTACGTCCTGGTAATTCACCAAGGTTTCCGCCGGCAATCCAGGTGCACCAAAAAAGCCTCTCCAGTTGACGAAAGTCGCATCAATGCCCTGCTCTTTGAGCGTTGGTGCGGAATCAAAGGCACTGACACGATCGTCTGAGGTTACGCCAAGAATTTTGACTTCACCGGCGTTAGCCAAAGCAACAGCCTCAGAGAATCCCGTACTCAGCGCGACGATTTCTCCCGATAGCAAAGCTGCCATCGCTTTTCCGCCGGCATCATAAGCGATGTATTTCACACCAGTCGCATCCACACCGGCGGCTTCAAATACCATCGCGGCGACCAAATGATCCATCCCGCCCTGCACTGAGCCACCGCCAATAGCGGTGCCACCTGGATTGGCGTTATACGCGGCGAGCAGGTCTTCCATCGAGTTTAACGCGCTATCCTTGCCAACAACAATTGCAGCATAGTCGCCTATCGTACCTGCAATGAGAGTCAGATCACGGAAATTGTGTGGGAATACACCCGTCAATGAACGAATGACAATCGGCGTTGAATTTACCATCATTGTCCCATGATTGCTCTCAGCATTTTCGATCAGGAAACCGATTGCTTTACCGCCACCGCCGCCTGACATGTTTTCATAACTGGCTTTACCGACAAGTCCTGCCTTGGTTAGTGCTTCTCCGGTTCCGCGCGCAGTTCCGTCCCAGCCACCACCGGCTCCACCAGGAATCAGAAAGTGTACGCTGTCGACAACTTGTGCTATGGCCGAGAAACTGATTGCAATCGATAAGACTGCACCGGATATGGCAGTAGTCAAGAAAGAGTTGGATCGAATTTTTTTCATACCGTACCTCCGTTTTCAAGATTGAGTATTTAAGTTGATTTGAAATTGTATGCAATCTCATCTAGTGATGTCGTTCAATAGTTTGGGACTCAATAAACCTGTCCCCTTCCTGTCAGCTACTCCTGTACCTGCATAGTACCACTGCTTTGTTTATCGCACTGCTGCGGTTTGCCGGAACCACTTAATTCCGTGCAGTCCAAAGTACCGAAACCTGTCAGCGAAATGCCAGCTTCAAGTTTTCGTATGCTTTGAGTACCGCTGATATCGTAGTTACCGCAAATCAGCACCAACTGCCATTGGGTTACGGTAGATCGTGACCTTTGAGGTCACTCGTTCTCCAATGCGTCGAATGGTGCATTGGATTCGGCGGGTGCCTATCAGAAGTTCTACAACACCACTTCGCACCATTGGAATTTGTCTGAGAGAGCCCAATTCGGTGAATTTCCGTTAGACTGATTGCGAAAACCGGTATGATTATTGGCAATATCAGTTGTGTTGCAAATTGTTAGTACCAACTGACATAAAGTTCAGACACCTAATTAGTGTCTGCCAGAAAACCCTCGATTTTAGGCGAGAATTCAAAAATAATTGACCAACAATGAAACCGAGCACGGCAAAAAATCAACTGCCCCAGCTGAATTTGACTGTCAACAGCCAAAACCGGGGCAAATCACGAATTGCGCCGACAGCTACCCCTCCGGCACCCGGATCTTACGCCCAATTGCGAGATAAAATGCTAGGCCGCGCGCAAGCGCTGCTGTCGGGCGAGTTTCTTGCGCTGCTGATCGCGCACCAGTCGGCCCAAGCGCTTCAGATTGGCCGCCAGTACCGACAACGCCACGGCCCGGGCAAAGCCGCGTTTGCCGTGATCCCGCACCCGATCTAACCCACAGTGTTCCAAATGATTGATCGCCGCTTCAATGCCCGGGTGCTTTTGTCGAGCTGCCTGGAACCACGGCTGCGATTCATGCGCTACAACGGCCGCACTGCGGTAGCCTTTTTTCGGCAATGCGCAGTTGTCGAGTTGTTCACTGAGGACCTGCTGATTGGCTGGGGAATGAAAGCCCCGGTCGAAACTACACAATCTCAAATCCGGAAAGCGTTGCCGGGCTTCGGTAATCAGTGGTACGGCATGATCCACATCACTACCGTCCCACATGACGCGGTGATGCAGGATAAACCGGTATTGATCTTCAACCACACAGACCGGCACACCGAGTTCCTGCGAGACGCCGGCCTTGCCTTTGGCAATCCAGCGGGTGTGGGGTTGAAAAATCGAAAACACTTTTTCCTCATGAGGAATCTTCTCACCGTTGATCACGCGCCGCGTGAGCTGGTCGATCTGACGGTGTGCATGTTGGATATAGTCTTTAAGTTCAATCGCTTGGGCTCGCTGAACAGGACTCAGCAACTGTTCATCGGCTTGCTTCAAAGTATGCTCAGCACGCTCCAGGTAGCGTTCACATTCACACAGGTATGCGCTCACCTGCTGCGGCGCGCATTTGATTTGTTTCGAGGTTCGCACCCGGTTGAACCGTTGTTTGATGCCGCGGGTAATGTGTTGGTGCTGACGCCAACCGGAAAGGTCCAGGCTCTCGGCCAGCTGGGCTGCGGTCCTGACGGTGCAACGCATTGCATCCCACAACAAATTCGTATCTGTCGGATAATGTACATTCGTAAGCGCACAGAAACTGTCAGCGCGCCCGCGCAATGTTTCGCCAGGCTTTTTTCTGGCCACCTCGTGACCGCTTTCGGTCACCAGCTGGCCAATCTCGGCCAACAGCTCCGGGGTGAGCAACCGGACGTTGTCTACCACGGTTTGGTACTCATAGGTGTATGCCATCAAGCCGTGACCGAGCATTTGCCGCAAGGTGGCGTGTTCGTTGGCAAGCTCAACGATGCGGTCGTAATCGCACTGCAGACCTTGTTTGAGTGCAGCGAGCACCAGGATACGCCACAATTCCATCCCTGGGCGGCCGGTGTCTTTGCGGGCTTTGGGATTCACCTGGGCATCCAGCAGCTGGAAGATTTTCTCTCGTTTTTCAACGTCAAGATACAGGTGCTGCAATCCGAGCAGCAAGGCCGGAATGTCGTCTCTGGATTTTGGATTGATAACGATATCACGGATGAAGGTGCCGCCCAATTCACATTGGGTGGATTCGACTTTTCGCATGTTTTTAACCTGAAGATTGGGTCACAATGGAGTATTTTGGGACTTAGAGGCGATTTTTGGCGAATTATGGCTCAGATTCGGGCCATCTTCGATGCAGGAATGAATCCTTATGCCTTTGTTTATGTTGATTAATTATACTCCATTTTAGTTTTCTGGCAGACACTAATTAATCTCGTTATTTCGATAATCTGCTGAGTGAATTTTAAAGGAGGCAAGCAATGAGTAATCGGTTGACGTACGTTCGAGTCGGCATGCGTAACAATGGTGCGAGCGTCAAACTAAAACTTCGTTGGGATAATTCTCCGGCAACCTGTGAGATTATCAGTAAAGCACTGCCGTTCGAAGGTGATATGTGGCATGCAAAATACGCCAATCACGAAATCTATACGCTGTTACCTGTGGAACCCATTTTCGGTGAAGATCCGCCCAAAGAATGGCTTTGTATGTTTCCGGCACCGGGTGATTTAATGTATATCTTTCATCCCGATGGGCTGCTGCCGCCAGAGTCTTGGACGCCAGACAGTGACTATCGCATCGTCGACATTGCGCTATTCTACGATCGCGGTAATAATTTATACGGTCCAAGCGGTGGAAATACGGGCAACATATTTGCGACGGCTGCGGATATTGAAGAATTAGAGAGCTTTGCCGCCGAATGCATCAAGGTCTGGAAATCCGGTTTTTGGGGTGAGCGGATGTATGTTGAGGCTGCTGAATAGAGTTTCTTCTTGTAAACTCAAGCGCATTCAATAAACACCGACCAAGTTAGTGGTGTGGTGCCGTTATTTCATATTACGGCAGATTAGGAACTGAGCATCACTCAGTTAAGTTGCTTCAGGACAGATTCAGTGATTGAGAGCGTTTCGTCAATGTCTGCTTGGGTATGTGCAAAAGAAATGCTGCCTTGTTTGGTTGTGACAGGGAAGTGAAAAATGCCGTTTTCGATGAGCGCATTGCGATAGCGAACGTCCCGTTCGGCGTCATTGTGCTGCGCAATATCTGCCCAGGAAACCGGTTCATGATCCATGAAATAGACCACGAACGCAGAGCCCACTCGCACGATTGTTGTCGGATAATCCCGGGAGGAAAACAGCGCGCTCAGCCCTGACTCCATTGCAGCACCCAAGCGCTCAAGGTGAGTGTAAATTTCTGCACCACGCGACTTGAGCTTTTGAACTGTTGCAATTGCCGCAGCCACCACGAATGGATGGGCATTGTAGGTGCCGGCAATCAACACCCTGCGCGCGGGGTCGGGGTGGCAGCAATACGACATGTATTCGGTTTTCCCGCCGACCACGCCCAACGGATATCCATTGGCGGCTGCTTTGCCGAATACACTGAGGTCCGGGGCTATTTTACAGATTGACTGATAGCCGCCCAGCGCGTGTCGAAAGCCGGTTTTGACTTCGTCGAATATCAGCAGTGTACCGGTCTTCGAACAAAGCTCACGCAGATATTCAAGGTAGCCGGGCAAGGGTTTAACGATGCCAATGTTCTGCAGTACAGGCTCGACAATTACGGCCGCGATCTTTTTGGATTCGAGCAGTATTTGCAAAGCCTCGCGATCGTTGAATTCGATCGCGTGCGCACCCTGAGGAATCGCCGCATGCATGCCCGCAGATATTGGTCTAAGTTGGTGTTCCTGACCGGTATGATGACCTTTGAATGTTGCAGCCGGGTCCATTAAGTTAAATGCGACCGAGTCCATCCAACCGTTGTAGCCGCCCTGCATAAATACCACATCGTTGCGTTCAGTTGCAGCGCGTGCCAGACGCACGGCGAATGCGACCGCCTCAGTGCCACTGTTGGTTAACTGTACCTGTTCAAGATAGGGCACCGAATCAACCAGCAGATCGGCGATCTCATGTTCCCACGGTGTTGTTCCGGCTCCCATCAATGATTCATTGCGACGGATCGAATCGATCACTGCCTGATCGACATCCGTATCTCCATGTCCCAGCAGATACGGTGCGAAAGCCGCGTGATAATCGATGTAACGCTTGCCAGTATCATCCCACATGTAAGCACCCGACGCGCGTACGAATACGCGCATCGGGTCAATCTTCCGATTGAGCGACATGACGCCCCCTGCAATGGAATCAGATTGCAACTGAACCTGACGAGATGGCTTGCTCATGTCAGCTACTGAAACACCGAGACAGGGTTATCAAAGGTTCTGCGTCACTCAGCGGTAACCATTTCATACCATTGGTCTTTCAAACCCTGCTGTTCAATCGTTTCAAGCCAGACGTTGATGAAATTCACAAAGTGGTATTGACCGGGTAGAACTGCGTAGGCGTAACCTTGAGGGTTAAGCGGTGCGTCATCAACGAGACGCAGATTCATAGCTGGATTTTGCTTGATAAAATTTCGCAGCGATGAGCTGTCGGTTAGCACGGCATCGGCTCGCTTGCTGGCCACTTCAAGAAAGTAAGTGGACAACTTGTCACTAACAAGCGGTTTGACGGTGGCTTTCTTGAAAAATCTCATGGCAAATGCTTCATCTGCTGTCCCGGATCCGACCGCAATAATTTTTCCTTCCTGATCCAAGTCTTTGTGACTTTGGGCGTCTGAGTCCATGTGTACTGCGGTACCCTGGGTTTCGTACCCAGATGGATTCGAAAACAACACCCGCATCGCTCGTTCCGCAGTACGGAACATAGGCGACATCACTATGTCACACTTGGCTGTTTCCAGGCTGGGAATCAAAGTTCCCCATTGGGAGTCAACCGGTTTGTATTCGACACCCATGGTGTCAGCCAAATGCTTAGCAGCTTCAATGTCGGTTCCAACCCATTCACCGGACTTCGGATCTTTAGCGCCCCACGGCAATGCTTCTGCGTGACACACCAGCAGTTCACCTCTGTCCTTGATGACTGAAATTTGGTCGTCTGCAGCCATAACGGAATTTACTCCGACCAAACTGCATGCTATGCCAATTAGAAAAACTAATTTTTTCAAACTCATTATGTATCTCCCCATTTCTTGTTACTTTGAAACTCCGGTTCAATGAGATGTTCCCGGATGGTATTAGCATTGTAACCCGTAATTTCGAAAACTTGCAAATTCCCGTGGTTTGGTAGCTTGGGTCATTTCTTTTGCTGCTATAGAGCTACGCAGTGGTCATAGAATATTGGCCAGAAATCGCTCCAATTCGGCATTGTTGCCGCCTTCGAAAAACTGTTCAGTCTTGACGTCTACCCGTATCTGTCCATGTGCCATGAACAGCATGCGATTGGCAACCTCCTTGGCAAACCCCAATTCATGGGTGACAATAATCATTGTCATTCCAGAGTTGGCAAGCTCCCTTATGACGTCCAATACCTCAATCACCATCTCCGGGTCGAGTGCAGAGGTTGGCTCATCAAAAAGCATCGCCTGCGGCTTCATCGCCAGCGCGCGGGCAATGGCCACTCTTTGCTGCTGGCCACCTGACAGGTGATTGGGGTACTTTTCGATCTGATCAACAATTCCAACTCGTTTCAGCAGGCTTTCTGCCAGTTCGTCTGCTTCGTGTTGGCTCATTGCGCGCGCGAAGCGAGGAGCAAACGTAACGTTTTCGCGAATTGACATGTGCTCAAACAGATTAAACTGCTGAAACACCATGCCCACCTCGCGACGCACACCTTCGATGTCCTTGCTGCTGCCGGGCAAATGGACTTTGTTGATGGTGATGTCGCCGTGATCAATTGTCTCCAACGCATTCAACACGCGTAGAAAGGTCGATTTTCCACCCCCGGAGGGTCCAACGATGCAAATGATTTCGCCTTTTTGAATATCGATCGAAACGTCATCCAGTGCCTTGAAATTCCCAAAGAACTTTGAAACATTCCGACAGGAAATAAAAGCATCAGTTTTGATCTTGTCAATTTCCATCCGCGTTAATGTCCTGTTTTTTCAAGCAATTTCCGTTCCGAGCGACGTGCCAGTAAGCTGAACGGAAAAATCAGTATGAAATAAAGTACCGCGATTGCGCTTAAGAACTCAAAATAGCTCAATGTCTGTGCACCGAGAATGCTGGCAGTGTAGGCCATTTCACCGACTGCGATTGCAGAGAGCAGACTCGTTGCCTTAAGCAGTTCGGTCAGAAAGTTTACAAAAGCCGGCATCATACGGCGTATGGCTGGTGGCAGGATAATCTTTCTCCAGGTGTGATAGCTTGGAATGGCCAACGCATTTGCCGCATCAACTTGACCTTTGGGCACCGCCAGGATTCCTGCCCGGAAGATTTCGGCAAGATAAGCGGTGCTGAAAAGAGAAAGTGCGATGATTCCGCAGGCTTCACTTGAAATTCGAACGGATAGCAGCAATGGCAAACAGGAATAGACCCAGAATATCAGCACCACTTCCGGGATCGTTCTGAAAAAGTCGATGAATCCATTGGCTAGGCGGAATGCTAAGCCCCGCTGTTGTAATTTACCGAGGCAAGCGATCATCCCAACCACGATGCCGATCAACAGTGATACTGCAGAGATCCAAATGGTGACACCGAACGCCTGCAGGAGATCTGGCCCATAGCGTATGAGTTGGTCCCATTCAAATCTCATCAGCGTTCTCTTTTTTGGAGGAAGTACTCCAGTTTCAAGGTCGTCTTACTCATCGCGATGCCGACTACAAAGTAAATCAACGCGATGGCACTGAACAATTCCACTGGTTTGAATGTCACGTTACTGATGCGGTTGGTAACCGTCATCAACTCGCTGACTTGTAAAATCGACAGGATGGCCGTACCCTTGAAGAAACTGATGGTCAAATTGACCAATGGCGGAATCATTGTGCGAATCGCCGGTGGCAGTATGACCCGAGTCCAGCGAATCCTGGCCGGTAGCGCCAGGGAATAAGCAGCCTCCCACTGTCCCTTGGGTACGGATTCGATTCCAGCTCGCACAATTTCGGTGAAATAGGCGCTGGCCTGAAGTGTAATGCCGATTACACCACTTTCTAGTGCCGTAGTATTAATCCCTGTCACCAAAGGCAGTGCAAAGTGAATCCAGATTAACTGCACCAGAAGTGGTGTGTTGCGCCAAATTTCAACAAAGGCGATAACGATCCAACGCAGTGGTGCAATATTGGATTGACTGGCGATCGCCAGTATAGTTCCAAATGTTAAGCCGGCAACCGCCGCGCATGCTGTTAAGCCTAGAGTTACCAGCAACCCCCTGAGCAGTACCTCGCGATACTCCCAAACCACAGAAAAGTCGAGTGACAATAACAAATTCCAATTCAGAAAATAGGCCAGTGTTCCCAACGCCAGGAGCAGAACTACCGGAAAGGAATACTTAGCCACGGAGTCAACTGTGCATCGAAAATTCGTCTTGAACGGTCACTCGGACAGAAATCGTTCAAGTACGTTTTGTGTCAGTCTCGAGATGTTGTTATTGAAGCCATTCCAGGGTAAACTACCGCAGTAGGTAATGGAGCCGACCGAGAAGACAAAGCCATTTTGGGGTGTTTCGAAAATCACCATGTCTGATCGAATCAGTTTGTCAACCGGATCTCCAGTGCGAGTTTTCTGGTGTGACAGTATTTCTTCCGGTACCAGGACAAAGTGATCAGGATAAGTTTCTGAACTGGCCAGCACAACAGTGTTGAGCGGTGATCCAAGGCCGTAATCCACCCGATCGAGTTCAAAGCCGGCAGCACCACCGCCGTTTAACCCAAAGTCTCCAAGTATTTCATCGTCGATGCCGTCAAACACCCATTCAAATTTATCGGGAATATCGGGATTTCTGCGGTAATACGTTCCCTGAAAATCGCCTTGCCCGGTAAAGCCCACGCCCGCCAACTGCTGGGGTGGACGACCATTGCGTAACCACATACCACCGTATTCACCATCCAAGGCGTTGTAATATTCACCCGGTTCTGCTGCCCAAGTACGAATGCCGCCTTCGGCTCTTCGAATTTCCAACATGCCAGGCAGATCATCGCGAATGCCAACCTTCCAGTAAAAGCCGTTACCACCCATATACATGAAGCGTCCGCCGGTGCGTGAATACTCCAGGATCGCATCCAATGTATTGCTGGTGTGATACTCGGGATGACTCATGGTCAATACAACTTGATAAGGCTTGAGAATTGCACTGCCATCGGCATGGACATCCTCATCCGCGACCACGTCATAGTCGTATCCGAGGTGCTCCAGCCAGGCTAGCAAATGGGTATCGGCTGGTAGGTGTCGCATCCCGGAGCCAGCATAAGGGCGGAAAATCGTGATGTAATTGGGCCGCATAGTAAGCGACGGTCGCAAGCCTGAGGACAAACTGATTCCGCTTCCATCATTGTGTTCGTTGTAGGTCGACAAACCAAAGTTGCGAATCTCGTCCGGTGTCCAGCGCCGCGTCCCTCTTTCCTTGACTAGTGCGTCGTATGCTGGCCCGGCTATGGAACGGGCTTGGTTGTTGTAAACGGTATAGGTGAAAGTGGGGACAATGACACAAATTCTGGATTGCGGTAGTCCCGTTTTTGGGCGAACGTAGAAAGGGATGTCTTCATAGGCATCCTGACACTCAATCCGCATGGAATACATTGCGCTTGCAAAATGATCGGGGACTTTGAACGAAAAGTCAGTCTGCCACTGACAGTCATAAATATCGTCGTCATGAAAGTGAATGGCACCATATTCGTGCGGCGCGTGTTTCCACGCCATTTCCCGTCCGCTCCAGTTGGAGCCGCGCATTGCACGGGTCGGACAATTGACTAAGTTGCCATGAAGTTCATTGGGGCCAACATCGGTGACTGACTGGGTGCTGATACCTTGAGCAAAGTCCCACTCAGCTATCGATGCCGGATGTCTTGTGTTTTCGGACCAACTGAGCTTTGAATTCTCCGGATAAAGCCCGTTATGAAGGCCTGGCCTTTCAATTTTGCCATTGAAATGCCGTGCCTTGACCCCGGTGTCTGAAGACGCAATCAGCACCTCATCGACGGTGGTCAATGGTGGTAGCCCTTCGCATCGACTCGTTGTGAAGTCATTGTCAATTCCAACATAGTTCTCAAGGTGCGCGCTCTGACCAATGCTGACCGTCTCGGTGGCAAGGTCAATCGAACACCAAACGGAGTACCAGTTTCGCTGTTGCAAGCGGGCGTTTAAAGTCAATTCAAACGACTCATTGATACAGACGCTGAGGCGGCCGCGGGAATCGATTGACAGATCCAATAGTCGTGAGCCGTTTGTATCTCGCATACATATGACGGATTGTTGTCCGCCATCAGGGAGGGTTGGCCAAATATTTGCGGCAAGTGTGAATTGATCGTGGTGAGCCAATTGTTCTGCGACATTGATGCGTGCGTAGGAACCGAGCTTGGCCTGCTGTCTTCGGGACGGAAACTTGCCGGAAAAAACTGAACTTAAATCCTCTTCGATAATCCCGGGTCCATCCGGATTAGGATCCGCACAGGTGATTCGAACCAGTTTGACGGAGTAAGGTTCGTCGAATTCACTACTGATTTTGAACTGAATGATCTGGTTGTGACCGACAGACCACCGGTTTGCGTAACCCGAAATTGGAATCATATTCATTTACCTCATCATAACTGTCCTAAAAGTTATTGTAGTTACTAAGTTGGCAAGCCATTCGATTCAATGCAAAGCGCTTGTTTAGGCTAATAATTGAATCTCAAACCATTCAGACTTCGTTGAAATATCGGCGTTCTAGCAGGTAGTAATAGATTTACACTCTTGCTCTTAGTGTGTTTACTCAAGGCTGTCGCTTACAGTAAAATTTTTGGCTGTTTGAATCGATAGAGCATTTGATTAACTCCAGATTTCGGTGGAATTTTTCCAATGAGCACACCTGCATCAAAAATTGACTACGATGGACAGTGGATTGAAATTTCCATAGAAACAATTCACGTGACACTGGTAGCAATCTATATCGGGCTTGGTTGCGATTCAAAGGAAGCATCCCTGGTGGCTGAGCATTTGATCGATTCCAGCCTTTGCGGTGTTGAAAGTCACGGTGTCATGCGAACCTTGCAGTATGCCGAGCAATTTCAGTCCGGTACTTTGAACCCACGAGCGCGACCGCACACAGAGTTCAGTAGTGGCAGTATAGAAATTATCGACGGCGATGGCGGCTTGGGCATTCAGTCAATGATACTGGCTTACGAACAAGGTATGGCGCGAGCGGCTGAGACGGGGATTTGTGCGACGGCGGTTCGCAATGTCGGTCACACGGGTCGGCTTGGTGCCTACGCCGATGATGCTGCGACGAAAGGCTTTCTTACCATCTGTATGGGTGGAGGGAATCGCTATAACTGGCGACAAGCTGCGCCTCACGGAGGCGCCAAAGGAATATTACCCACCAACCCCTGGTGTATTGGAATACCAGGTGGTGTTCAAGGACCGGTGGTTGTCGATTTCGCAACGTCCAAAATCGCCGGCGGGTGGATTTACGCGGCACACTCTGCAGGCGCCCGATTGCCGGCGGGGAGTGTCATCGACCGTGATGGTAATCCCACGATTGACCCCGCGGATTATTTCAATGGGGGTGCGATTCTTCCAGCTGGTGGACACAAAGGCTACGGCCTTGCAGTGATTGCCGAGTTGGTTGCAGAGGCGCTCGTTGGTCCTGCGAAAGTGGAATGTAACTGGATGGTTATGGTACTTGATACCAAACAGTTGCGATCAAAGTCTCACATGGAAACCATTGCAGAGGAAATTTTAGCAGAACTGCGAGAATGCCCGCCAGCGCCAGGGTTTGACAAGGTAGAAATTCCCGGTGAAAGAGAGCGGCTGCACCGAATGCGTTGTGGAGAGGTGATTATGCTGCCGGCTCCGACTTGGCAGCAAATTCAAATGCTTGAGTCGCAAGTCCAGACTGCTGGTAACGAATTTGTAAAGATGACAAGTAGGGATTGAGTCACTAAGTCTATGTTGTCAGGACACGTATCAAAATGACAAAATTCGGATTATTTAAATACTTCGTGCAGGTTTGTCACGACCACAACGCGGTTCAACCACTGGTCCAGCTGCAGTTGGTCAGCGTTTTCGACTCTTGCTTCGACATCATCTCCCAAGTCGCCGAACCGTTGCTGCAATAGTCTGATCAGTATCGAGCGCGAGGTTTGATTGGAACCTTGTTCAATCCCTCGTTCAATTCCTCGTTCAATCCCTTGCTGTACGAATTCCTGTTCCCAAGTTGGAAACCCTCTGGCTACCATATCTGTGACCTCCTGAATTTCACCTGATTCAAACCAATAGCTTTTTCGAATGTTCTGTAACGCGTAGATAAACGTGTTGATTGTCTCGATGTATTCGTCTGACTGTCCGGCTGCTCTTGCGATTTTATTCGTCGTTTGAACTTGTTCCTCAAAATCTCTGTAATTTGTGGCATGCACGCTTCTCAACAATGGCACAAACACATTGTCAGCCGGCAACGGCCCCGATGATGTCAATGACATAATTCGGACTACTCAAATACTTCGTACAGGTTTGACACGACCACAACGCGGTTCAACCACTGTTCCAGCTGCAGTTGGTCAGCGTTTTCGACTCTTGCTTCGACATCATCTCCCAAGTCACCGAACCGTTGCTGCAATAGTCTAATCAGTATCGAGCGCGAGGTTTGATTGGAACCTTGTTCAATCCCTCGTTCGATCCCTTGTTCAATCCCTTGTTCAATCCCTCGTTCGATCCCTTTTTTAATCCCTTGTTCAATCCCTTGCTGTACGAATTCCTGTTCCCAAGTTGGAAACCCTCTGGCTACCATATCTGTGACCTCCTGAATTTCGCCTGATTCAAACCAATAGCTTTTTCGAATGTTCTGTAACGCGTAGATAAACGTGTTGATTGTCTCGATGTATTCGTCTGACTGTCCGGCTGCTCTTGCGATTTTATTCGTCGTTTGAACTTGTTCCTCAAAATCTCTGTAATTTGTGGCATGCACGCTTCTCAACAATGGCACAAACACATTGTCAGCCGGCAACGGCCCCGATGTCAAATGATGTTTCCCATCGATCAGTACATATTGTGCATCAACAAAGGGTTGCTTGAACTTGAAACCCTTAGGCGTTTCAATTAAATCACCTATACGTGTTGCCGCATGCCAAGGTTCTTCACCATTATAAAAAACCGTCGGAATGATCATTGGTAGACTTGCATCTGCCGGTTGGGTGGCGTGGAGATGAGCATACCAGTTGAAAATATACTCTCCAATTCGAACTGCCATGCCACGTTGTACAGTGTTTTGCGCTTCGATCATGAACAGCAGGTACAGTTCATCATCGTTGTGGTAGTTAACCTTCCACATTATGTCGTTAAGCCGTTGTTTGGATAAGTGTTTGGGGCCGCGACCTCCGATAGATTCTGTAGGGTATTGGGTAAGAGACTCAAGGTTCAAATGACTAATGATGTCAGGGTCCATGAAGGCGCAGATAAACTCTTCAATCACCCAACGGTTAGCGAACAGTGATTTGTAGTCGAGGTCTGACATTAACCTACCCAATCAAATTGAATCATTCCAATAAAACGAAAGTCGGGGGAGCAACTGCACTGCGATGGATTGCAGATGGCAGGCGACGGAGAATAAGTATAGTGCTTGGTTAAAGTAGGTAGGAATTAGATTTAGGTAAAAATTGTTCATGCCGTCATATTTTGTCGTATTACGATTGCTCGGTGAGACGGCGGGTAGAAAACGATTCAAAGTTTTAAAATGCCATTCTTTTCTCTCGTTGCGGCTTTAACTCATGAAGACTTAATGGAATTGACCCCTTTTTCTTTTTCAAGCATTCTGTAGTTTCCTCATTAGCCCGCTCAAGGGGATCATCGTAACGTTATCTGAGACCTTAATTTCCTCACCGCCTCCGTAAACAACAAACTTTTGGGTTGCGCCAATTTCATCACAAGTGCGACTGAAAACCCTGCTGATTTTAGGAGCGAGCCCGAATTTGATTTCAACAGCCCAAATCTCGTTGTATGCCAAACGGATGATCAAATCGATTTCAGCACCAGTGGATGCTTGATAAAAATAGGTTTCGGCACGATCCGGCAAAACAGAATGAATGTTTTCGATGACGAGCCCCTCCCAGCTCTTTCCCAATACAGGGTGGGACAACAGTGCTTCATAACTCAAAATGCCCAACAGTTGGTGTAGAACACCACTGTCTCTAACGTAGCAGCGCGGCGATTTAATCCATCGCTTTTTGGTGTTCTCGTACCAAGGCATCAAGCGTCTGACCAGCCGCAGATCAACCAGAATATCAACGTACCGGCTGACTGTTTTCGCGTCGATTTCAAGACTGCCGCCAAGTTTTGAAAAATTGACTGTTTCTCCCTGCATATGGGACAGCATCGTCCACAATCGTCGCAATCGTGTTGCCGGAATAGGGTAGGCTAATTGTGGAATATCCCGTTCGAGATAGGTGGTTACCAGGTCTGACAGCCATCTATTGCTCGATTCGTCACACCCAGCCAGATAACTGTCAGGAAATCCACCGCGTAGCCATCTGGAATTTAACGCAGATCTCTGTGGTTCGATTTCCAGAATATTCAGGCCATACAATTCGAGGTAACCAATGCGTCCCGCCAGGGTTTCTGAGGTTTGTCGCAACAAGTTCATCGACGCCGAACCAAGCAGCAAAAACTGCTTCCCTTTTCGCCCTTCCCATCGATTGTCGTCAATTACGCTACGTAAGACGGAAAAAATTTCAGGAGCCCGTTGAATTTCGTCGAGAATGATCAGTTTATCTGAACGGTCAGCAAAAAAACTCAATGGGTCGTCCAACAGTTGGGCATCTCTAGGGTTTTGCAGATCAATGTAAACAGAATCTTCCTGTTGCGCGATTAATTTGGCGAGCGTAGTTTTCCCCACTTGTCGTGCGCCGACGAGGGCAACAGCTGGACGTTGCTCAATCAGGTTGCACAGTTTTGTTCTTAGCCAACGATCTAACATTATGTGAATTATAGGAATTACATTTCGGAAATACACGATTATTCCCCAAATTAGCCGACAAGTTAGATCGAATGGACTGATTACACCGTCGAGAGTGCGTTTATCCCTGTTGGTATTAGATCATCAGGTGGGACTTGTGTCAGGTGGTGTTTTTATTGGGTTCCATATGGGGTTAGACTTCAACAGCCACCACAGTCATGCAGTCTCCAGCTTGGATCAGTCCTGGAAAATGTCGTCCCGCTAAAATTCCACTGCGCCTCGAGCGATATACAACTGGCTCAACCCCAGTCCGGTCAAGCGGCCACACTTTTGCCACACAATCGCCCTGCGACACAGCATCTCCCAAATCGACCACAGGCTCAAGCAGACCATCGTGTTCACTGATCACAAAGCAGTCGCCATCCGGCATTTCCAGATGAATCGTTGGTTCAATGACCGGCTCAGCTTGCAGAATTCCAGCATGGGCGAGAACATTGTTCAAACCCTTTTTTGCGAGCCGAACCGTTGAGGCGCGGGTGGTGCCACCCCCACCCAACTCAGTCGAAACGAATACTTTCCCCTGATCTTCAACTGCAGTATCGTACATTCCCGTGTTGTCAATCTCGAGCAGGATGGTCGAATAGGGTGCGTTGAATGCCTCCATTGCTGCCACACAGGCAGCTTGCTGTGCTTTATTCTCTAGAATGTGAGCGGCGGCAAGTGGTACAAATTCAAGTGTTTTGCCGCCTGAGTGTATGTCGACGACAACATCTGCTTCCGGTACCAGTGTGCGCATGAAAAAATCAGCAACCTTTTCTGTGACGGTTCCCCGAGGATGTCCAGGGAAGACGCGATTCATGTTACCATCATCAATGGGAGAGTTGCGAGTGCCGGCTCGGAAAGCCGGGTAGTTGAATGCCGGAATGATGATGACCCGGCCGGTGATGTCAAGCGGGTCCAGATTCAACGCCAGGTGTTGTAACGCGACCGGTCCTTCGTATTCGTCACCGTGATTGGCACCGGTCAGCAGCGCAGTCGGGCCAGACCCATTCTGAATGACGGTCAAGGGTATCATGATTGAACCCCAGGCAGAGTCATTTCTGCTATGTGGCAGATTCAAAAAACCATGATGGGCACCATCCTGATCCAACGGGATGGTAGGAGTAATCGGATTATTCTGCATATCGATTCTCGTTGACGAGTTGGTTAATTTATTCAGTCGACGACGATTAAATCCCGTTCGACATTACAAAGCCGCTGACCACCGCTCTCGGTTACTACGAATGATTCCGACACCGCACAGCCGAAATCGTCCAGCCAAACCCCCGATTGAAAGTGAAAACACATCCCGGCTTGCAAAACCGTATGATCGCCGGGTCGCAAACTGCAAGTCCGCTCACCCCAGTCCGGTGGATAGCCTACCCCAATTGAATAGCCAACGCGACTTTCCTTGGTAATGCCATTTCGATTGAGTACCGCTTGCCAGCCAGCTTCAACTTGTTCACAGGTATTGCCCGGTCGGGCCAATTCCAAACCGACATCCACACCTTCAACTATCACCTGCGCCAGTGTTTTTATTTTTTCGGGAGGTTTACCGATATGAACTGTTCGCGTCAACGGTGAGTGATAGCGGCGCCGGACACCAGCTAATTCCACCATGACAAGGACATCGGATGGAATGGGTAAATCTGACCAGGTTAAGTGCGGGGTACTGGTTCCCTCATCAACCTGGATCAGGGGGCAAAGTGCCGTGTAATCACCACCGCGACCATTAGTCCCGGCGATCTGTGCACGATAAACTTCTGCAATGACTTCATTTTGTGGTACACCGGCTCGAATTTTGGAGATTGTAGCATTCATGGTTTCAGTGCCAATTTCACCAGCCTGTTTCATTAACGCGATTTCCCCATCTGATTTCACCAGGCGTGCCCAATTTACGAGGTCACCATTGTTGGACAATTTTGCATTAGGCAATCCCTTGACCAATGTTTCATGACATCGTGCGGTGTAAAAATGCGCGTCAAGTTCAACCCCGACTCGGGCATCAGACCATCCACGATCATCGATCAGATCGACCAACTCATCATAGGGATGACCAACCGGGTGTTGCACCAGGCTCTCACTGTACGGGACGATGTTGACTGCAGGTAGGTCGGTTGTGACATGTGCTGCCTTGGCATCCTGAGCACGGCCAAACCAGATTGGCCATTCCTCTTCCTGGTGTACAAGCACGCATTGGGGAACATAAAACGACCAACCATCGAATCCAGTCAGCCAGCACATGTTGCTGGGATCCTGGCAGATGATCAGATCGAAACCCGCCTGTGCCATACGTTGCTTGACGTCATTGACGCGCGCACGGTACTCCGCAGTGGAAAATAGTTTTTCAAACAAAGGGGTGTTTTGATTCATTGGTTAGGCCTCAATCATAATTCCTGAGTCAGTTGCATCGGCACGTTGTTTGGCAAATGTCGCAATGGCTGTATCTTGTACCCCGGTGCCAGTAAGATCGCAAATCGTAATCTCATCAGCCGATACACGACCTGCAGATTGTCCAGCGACAATATCCCCCAACTCAACAACTGCGCAGTCCGATTTGACAATACCTGCTGCAATTGCGTGGTGCAGTTCACCGAGAATGGCGGTTTGTGCGCGTCGGTCTGCGATGTATGTTGTCGCCACGCCAAGGCAATTGGGTTCAAGTTCATTCTTGTGAGCCTGATCGGCACCCATCGCGGTAATGTGCTGACCGGGCTGCAGCCAGTCTGCTTTCACTAGGGGAGTTGCCGAAGGGGTGGTCGTCACGATGACGTCCGCGGATTTAACCGCATGTTCACGATCATGACTGAACTCGACACGAATACCAAGTTTATCGGCTAACTGCACCGCGGTTGTATGACCCTTGGCGTGATCTCTTGCCCAGATGACCGCAGACTCAATTGGACGCACCAGCGTCAAGGCTTCGAGCTGCAGTCTGGATTGCTGGCCGGCACCAATCACACAGGCACGCCTGGCATCTTCTCGGGCCAGGTATCGAGCAGCGACTGCACCGGCTGCTGCAGTGCGGATATCAGTCAGGAAGCCGTTGTCCAGCAAAATGGCTTCGACCATACCAGTCTTAACCGCAAAAAGTACCATCAGACCGGAGGTACTCGGTAGGCCAAATTTGGGATTGTCAAAAAACCCGGGCGACATTTTGATCGCGAAACTTTCTACACCTGGCACATAGGCTGTTTTAACATCGACCTCGCCATTGGATGGTTCAATGGCCATCGACATGATTGGCGGCATAACCACCTCACCACCTGCCAGTACAGCAAATGCCGATTCAATGCAGTCCACCGCATCGAGATCCAAGTGAACAATATTACGCAGTTCCTTTTCAGTCAATAACTTAAGATTTGGCATGATTAAGCGCTTTGTTGGTTAACATCAACAAACTCACCGGAAATAATTCGATAGTGTAAATCCATATCGATATTGCCGCCACTGGCGATTACCGCGAGTGGGCCAGTAGCTTTAACCTTCCCAGCCAGTAGCGCAGCGATACCAACTGAGCCCGAGCCCTCCAGAATCTGTTTTTCGTTCCAGTAAGCGTAGCGGATGGCTTCATCAATCTCAGTTTCACTGACCAGCACGAACTCATCAATCAGCTCGCCAGCCATCGCAAAGGTGTATTGATTATCGAGGCCGATTCCACCTCCAAGTGCGTCCGCCAGTGATGGCAGCTCTGCAACCATAACAGGATGCCCGGCTTGCAGACTGGTATACATCGCGGCACCGCGTTGCATTGACACACCGATAACTCGAATGCTTGGGTTGAATGCCTTGAGTGCTGTCGCGACGCCTGCGATCAAACCACCACCTGACACCGGGACGATTACCGCTTCGATATCTGGTAGCTGCTGTTGCAGTTCCAGTCCCAGCGTACCCTGACCCGCGATAATGTCGAAGTGATCGAACGGTGGTAACATCGTCATGTTCTGTTCTGCGACCAACCGGTCAACTTCAACTTGTGCGTCATCTTGGGATCGACCCACAATGCGCACCTCGGCACCATGTGACCGGATGCCATCAATCTTGTTTTGCGGAACCAGGTTGGACATGCAGATCACGCAGCGAATTCCTGCTAAAGAGGCTGCATAGGCAAGCCCACGTCCGTGGTTGCCCGTCGAGACACCGACCACGCCATCGGCTCGCTGCTGTTTGGTGAGATTCAAAATTGCATTGGTCGCACCGCGCAGTTTGAAGCTCCCGGTCAGTTGCTGGTGTTCGAGTTTCAGGAATACAGCACCGCCGGTTTGCTCACTCAGTGCTGTTGAATGAACGAGTGGCGTTTGATGAACAGATGCGACGATACGTGCGCTTGCTTGCTCAATATCGGAAAGGGTTATGTGCCTGTTGGCCATAGTCAGAATAGTCCGGATCGCAATCAATCCGATTGGCTGTTGTTTTGCTGGTGATCAAAAATAGAAGTGTAGCCATCGGACCAATCCGGCGGTAGTGGCACGATCAATTCTTCATGATGGGCATAACGCGGCAGCGAGCCACGAACCAGGACATTGTAATTTACGCTGGGGTAGGCAGGTGCGGTATACGGCATGGCATCTGCCGCACTGTAAGTCAGAACCAGTGCAGGACGATTACTGGAACTGAAATTGCTGGCCGAGCCGTGTATGGTGCGACTGTGATGCACCGATACTGTTCCTGGTGGGCCGATGAGCGAAATTGCGTTGGCTACCCCCGCGCTCTCAAGGTCACGCTCCGATATGGCTCCGGTCCATTGCCCAAGTTCGTCATAGTGGTGGAAAATCTCACCTTTATGACTGCCTGGAATAACCTGCAAGGGACCCTGTTCAGGCGTCGCACCATCCAGCAACAACAAAAACTGCAAGGTTCCCGAGTGGGTGTGAGGATAAAAGACCAGGTCTTGGTGCCACTTGACTTGTGCACCGCCATCTGACCATTTGAAATTCACCATGAGTTCACGGAACTTCAGGTTTGGACCGAGCAAATCGACAGCAATATCCGGAATGACAGAATCGGTGCATAGCTGCCAGAATATCGAATCGAATTCATCGAGGTATGCGACCCGACGCAGACGAGGATTGCTGGCGCTGTGATCGGGTTCCAAATCAATGCGGCGAGTCGACTGCTTTAGGTCCCGCGTTGATTGAATGACTTCATCCAGGGCATCTCTTAAGGCATCCAGGCAGTCTTTGCCAATTAATCCCGGAAACAAGAGATAGCCATGATCGTAATATTCTTCACGCTGTACCTGTGTGATCACAGTTGGCGAATACGTGTTGATTTCATTGAGTTGCATGACGATTCCACCGGCAAACAGGACTCATTTGAGTGTAAAGTTTAAAGATTGCGTACGCAGCAGGCGGCCGTACCCGGCAACTGATTGGGTATTTCCAGTAGCGCGCAAGGCTTGCCAGAATAATGCCTGGTTGGCGGAAATAACTGGCTTGTCGATAGCTTGTTCGATTGCATCGAGCACCTCTACTGCCCGAATGGCAGTACAGGAGATAAACAAGGCATCGGCATCCGGTCGGTCGGCTTGAATAGCCGCAGCCAAAATTGCCTGTGGCGAAATTTTGGCCATCGAGTCGTTCGACGCGCAATGAAAGCTGGTGAATGCGACAATTTCAATTCCCCGTTCGACAACGTATTGGAAAATCTGCTCGTTAACATCGTCTGCATAGGGAGTTAACACGGCGATTTTACGCGCACCGAAACCGTTCAGCGCGGCAAGTGCTGCCGTGATCGGGGCAGCGACTGGAATACCCGGTCGCGACGCATGGATGCGTTGGACAACTTTGTCGTAACCAAGCACTACCGTACCTGAGGTGCAGCTGTATGCAATTGAGTCAAGACGCGAACCCGGGATTAACAAGTCGGTTGCGCGCGTCAGTTCGGGTTCCATTTCGCGCAAGCGTTCCACTGAACAGATGTCATCGTTCGGAATTCTGGATACAAAGAGTGCAACTTCATCACTGGGCCGCATGTTAATGAAATCGCGCTCAGTCGCCAGGTCATTCGACAAAGCCAGAAGCCCGATTCGAAACCGTCCCGGTCCATCATCTGCGTGGTAGTTTCCCTTAACAGGTTGCGATTGAAATTGTTGTGATATGGCAGTTTCAGTGAGATTCATTTTGAGTTAAGCTCCTCGCGAATAAGGTCAAGTCCCTGCGGCCACGACAATACAGTCGGATGGATAGAATGACAATTCAAGTGTTCCTGAATATTGTTCCAGCGATTGGCCGACAAATTGTTCGCTAACGGTACATAAGTCGCCACTTTCCAGTTCGATGACAATGTGAATATCAGCGCCTAAATGGGCGACGTTGCGCGCGCTGCCGCGCAATCGGTTCATCGGTGTAGCGGCATCACCGTTTGAATTGGATTGATTGACCTGAATTCGTTCGGGTCGAATACAGACTTCAAATCCGGTCGCGTCAAATTCTGGCACTGGAACCCAGATTGACAAACCAGTTGGCGTTTCAAACAAACCGAATCCGGCCCGGTCGGACGGACCAAGCTGACCCTGCAGCCAGTTGGAGCGGCCAATGAATTCGGCAACGAATTTTGTGCGCGGGTTCTTGTAGATTTCTGTCGGCGGCCCTTCCTGTACGATGCGGCCTTCACTCATCACTACCAGTCGGTCTCCCAGGCTCATGGCTTCTTCCTGATCATGGGTCACAATAATTGTGGTTGCATCAACCGCGGACAGAATTTGCTTCAGTTCGATGCGCAATTCCTGGCGCAGCTTGGCATCCAGTGCTGACAAAGGTTCGTCAAGCAGCACCACTTCCGGATTTGTTGCCAGCGCACGGGCCAGTGCAACCCGCTGTTGCTGTCCGCCGGACAATAGTGCCGGGCGCCGGGATTCAAAGCCATTGAGTTTGACAAGGTCCAGCATCTCCCCGACGCGGTGGCTGATTCGGTTGCGATCAAAATTACGGCGTTTGAGGCCGTAGGCTACATTTTGTTCGACACTCATGTGTGGAAACAGCGCATAGTCCTGGAACAGTAAACCGACGTTGCGTTCGTAGGGCCGTTTTGCGCGCATGTTGTTACCCGAGATGAAGATGTCGCCGGCACTTGGCTCTTCAAAACCCGCAATCATTCGCAAAGTGGTGGTCTTGCCGCAGCCAGAGGGACCGAGCAAGGATAATATTCCGCCTTTTTCGAGGTTGAACGAAGCCTCATGGACTGCGGTGAATTCCCCAAACCGCTTGGTGACATTGACGAGTTCAACAACTGACATTGACATTCAACCTAAGATCGGTACACGCCGCCGCCAATGACGCGTTCAAGCCCGACAACCGCGTCAAGCAGGATGATCAGTCCAATTGTGAACAGCATCAGAATCACCGAAGCTGCGGCGATGGTGAGATCGAAGTTGGTCCGCATCATGCTCACCATTGCGACCGGTAACGTATAGGTATCCGGTGAAGTCAGAAACAGGCTAACAGCAACGTCATCCATGGAAAACGCGAACGCAAACACCGCGCCGGCTACCATGCCGGTTCGCGCCAGTGGAAAGGTAACGTCCCAAAAAGCCTGTCGTTCGTTGGCGCCGAGCGTCATTGCTGCTTCGGTCAGATTTTTTCGGATTCCGGTCAAGCCGGCCAACGTGGTCCGCACCGCATAGGGAAAAGTAATAATGATGTGGCCCGCGAGCAAACGCGGGTATCCCTGAAATACACCAATCAAAGCAAAAAACAGCAGCAGCGAAAAGCCAATCACAACCGCAGGGATCACCAATGGGGACAGGAAAACGGTTTCCAGTGCCTGTTTGCCAGGGAACTCGTATCGGTCCAGCACGATTGCCGCGCACACTCCGGCGGTGGTTGATACTGTTGCAGCGATCACCGCGATGATCAAGCTGGTGCGCAGTCCGTTCAGGTAGTAGGTGTCGGAAAAGAAGCGGGCATACCACTGCAACGAAAACTCAGTGGGCGGAAAACGCCCGAGATAGCCGCGCGCATCAAATGACATCAGGATTGATACTGCGATAGGTGCTATCAAGAAAATTATGGTAACCCCAATGACGCCGATTACAGCCCATGCTCCAAAATTGTCGATATAGCGTTGCAGCATCTTCAATCGCTAGTGTTTGATCCAACGGGTCGTAACAAGGTGAGTGATACCGTAAATAATGGCGAGCGACAACACCAGCATGATGATTGAAATTGCTGAACCGCTGGGATAATTCGCGATTTCACTGAAGCGGGAATAGATGAGGTTGGAGACAAAGAGAATTTTCCCCTTACCAAGAATCATGGGAACCACGAAGGCAGACAAACAAAGCGTGAATGAAATCAAAAATGCGGACAGCAGTCCCGGAACACACAGGGGTATAGTGATGGTCAGGTGTGCCATCCAGCGTGGTGCACCGAGCGCTTGCCCGGCTTCGGTAAGCCTTGGATTGACGTTTTGAATCGTTCCGAGCAAGGTGATGGCGGCGATTGGTACCAGGTAGTGAAGCAGTCCCAGAATCACGACCAACTCGGTATATATTCGCCCGTTCATTGAGACACCAAGCAGGCCAGAGAGTATTTTTGCAATCCCGGTGGGCCCAAACGTCAACTGTAGTGCATAGACCCGTACCAGGGTACTGAGAAACATAATGCCGATCAGGAATCCGACACCAATCTTGCGCCACAGCGGTGTACACCGCCTGGCAATGACATAAGCGATCGGGAAGCCAAGAAGTAGTCCAACAACCGATGCGATCAGCCCGATGCGCGCGGTTTCGACGAAGTAATACAGGTAGGTTGCATCCATCAGTTCCGCATAATTGAACAAGGTATAAGGCGCATCCTTGGCTGCGCCAATACGACCGGGTTCAAACAGGCGAAAACTCTCCTCGACGACATTGGCTAGCGGCAGCGCGAGAAATACCAGCAAAATTCCTACTCCGGGAACCAAAAGCAGTGCTGCAGCGCGGTTGAGCTTCATGCGCGTGTGCTATCCTCGAGTATTTAGCAACCTTTCAAGGTGTCATTGCAAGAACACCAAACTTGCCGCCAGTCATTCGGCCACCTATCGAAAGCAAAATGGGTTGCCCAAGACTGGCCGGGCGAAGTCAAAAGCGGCTCGCGCGAGCGCCTGTCGATTTATTCTGAATGTGTAACAGCGATCAGGGTTGCCCGCGAGGCATTTTTTACGGGATGATTAAAGCAGCGGAACGATGTCCTTTTCGAACCGTTTGTTCCAACTGTCCAACTCCACACCCAAGTGGTCCCAATCAGGGATGACCACAAAGTCTTCTGTTTCAGCAGAGGAGAATCTCAGGTGCTCAATGCCGTGTTCGGCTTTGCCGTTGACCGGTACTTCACCAACCTCCTGATAATACAACTCGCTGTTCTCCTTGCTGATCGTAAAGTTGGCAAAGTCAAATGCAAGTTCCTTGTTCTCGGAACTTGACAACACGACCCAGCCACTCACGAACAAAAAGGTTTTCAGTGAGGGATCTGCCTTGGTCAGGTGACTCAGGCTGGTACCCTTTATTCCGGACAGTGTACCCTGGTCCACGAAGGTAACTGAAGTTTCACCGGTTTCCAGGGAGGTGATAACATCGGAAGTATTGGCTGATATGCGACCAATATTACCGCTGGCTGCCAGTTCTTTCAGAAATTCCCAGCCAGGCTCCATGTTATACTCGTCGCCACCGCGTGCCTTGGCCAGCGCGACGACTTGCAGGTTGGTGTTCAGCGTTGGATTGGGCCACAGAATATGGCCTTTCAATTTCGGGTCCAGCAAATCATCGACGGTCTTGATTTCGACGGGACAGTTATCGGGCGCATAGGTGAAAAATACACCACTGGTACCACGCGGAATGTTTTTCCAGTTGCCATCACCATCTTTGGTAATCAGTCCTTCGGGAACGTCTGCCAGATTCGGGCAGTCATCGATGGTGACCGTTGCTGCCCAGTTTTCCCGCATCATGGACAAAAATACCGGGCTCCAGTTGTCGACGATATCGTAGGGTGGATTCGGCCATGCAGCCTTGATTTTGGGCAAAATGGAAGCAGCACCGCCGGAGTGCAGTGTCCAGGTAATCTCGCTTTTTCCCCAAGCGGCAGCAATTTTCTTCGTATTATCGATCCAAGGTGGCCCCCAATCGACGACTGAAAGCGGATTTGCGCCAAAAGCCTGGTTCATAAATGGTACCGATGCTGCTGCGGCAACCGTACCACTTGCGGCCACAGTTTTTAAGAGATCGCGACGCGTTAATTTCATAGACATAACTTAACTCCTACCTTTTTTAATCAACAATAACCAGTGCAATTTGAAGCAAGCAAAAGTTTGGCTCAAATTTCAGTTGGCACCTTAAAGCTCTAATGCTATGACGGAGCTGTATACAAATGTTATATGATTAGGCCTATACAGTCAACAGACCGAGCAGAAAAATCTCGGGCCGCAGCGCTTTGATGGGATGTTTGCCGGGTCATGCGTGTTGCGCATCACTTACCTTGTTCGGTTAGATTGAGAATCATTGATTAGAACAATTACCATGAAAGAACGAATGTTGTCAGAACCGGTTGCATTGAATGAGTACAACCGGTTAACGAAGCGAGAGTCGGCAAACGATCGGCACCAGAGAATCTATGAGACAATTCGCGAACGGATATCACTGCTTCACTATCCTCCTCACACTGTTATTGGTGAAACGGAACTTGCAGCCGAATTCAATATCAGCCGCACGCCGATTCGACGGGTACTCCAACGCTTGCATTTTGAAGGTCTGGTGGATATCAGAAACGGCATCGGGACGGTGGTTACCGACATCGATATCAAGACGATGAAAGAAGTCTATGACCTGCGAATGTACCTGACTGAGTTGATCTCCGAACTATCGCCGCGTGCCATCACCAACGAGCACATCGATGCGATGGAAACGTTGCTGACGCGAACAAAGTTGATGTATGACGACCGTAACAGTGAAGCCTATGGCAGACTGTGTAACGAATTGCACGAAGTTCTGGTTTCGTTGATCGGCAGCGATCCGCTGCGTGAGATTACTGATAACCTATATTATCGATCCGCGCGCATCTGGATTACTTTTTTACCGAATCTGATATGGAACGACATCATCAGCGAGCAGGAAATTGAAACGTCCGAGATGATCTCCGCGATGAAGCGTGATGATATTCGTGGAGTTGTCCAGGTACGCCGGTTTTATCTGCACTGTACTGTAACCCGAATCAGCGACTACCTTAAAGGCGCTGGCAGCCTCAAGGTCACCCCGATTCGTCCAGTTCTCTGTGACCACAACAATTGAGCCGGTCAATGTCGGCTGCCGAGCTGCCGCGGTATTCGCAAGTCGTAATTTGTGGCGGCGGCATCGCGGGTGCCAGTACTGCCTACCATTTGGCGAAAATGGGTGTTACCGAGGTCACCCTGCTTGAACGACATCGGCTGACCTCCGGCACCACTTGGCACGCGGCCGGCTTAATCATGCAGTTGCGCGCCACCCATGCCTTGACTGAGTTTGCAAAATACAACGTCGAGTTGTATGCGAATCTGGAACACGAAACCGGGGTGGCTACGGGATTCCGGCAAACCGGCACTTTGGGTGTGTGCAGAAATTCAGCGCGACTCTTTGAAACCCGCAAAGTGGTTTCCATTGCCCGCAGCTTCGGCATCGAAGCCCAAATGCTCACTCCGTCAGAAGCCACAGAAATCTATCCGGCAATCGATGCATGCCAAATTGAAGGTGCGATTTATATTCCCGCGGACGGTCAGACGAATCCGGTTGACACGACTCGTTCGCTGATTGCGGGTGCCCGACAACGTGGTGTGGAGGTGGTTGAAGACTGCGAGGTGGTACAGTTGCAGCAAAGCGCTCGGCAGGACTACCAACTGCAGACTACTCAAGGCGAGATTACTTGTGAAGTGGTGGTTTTGGCTTGTGGGCTCTGGACTCGTGCACTTGCAGCACAACTTGGAGTGCACGTGCCACTTTATCCATGCGAGCACTACTACGTGATTACCGAGCCCGTGGCTGCAGCAACGCCAGGGTTGCCGGTACTCAGAGATACCGATGGTCACTGCTACGTTAAGGAAGACGCGGGTAAATGGCTGGTCGGCGCGTTTGAACCGCATGGCAAACCGGTGGATTTCGGCGCGATTCCAGCAAATGTCCCGTTTGTTGAGTTGCCGGAAGACTGGGACCAGTTCGAATTGCCGTTCACCCGGGCGACAGAAATCCTGCCGGAACTTCGAAATCTTGGGATCACAAGATTCCTGGCTGGACCCGAGAGTTTCACACCGGACCTGCTCTTCTTATTGGGTGAGGTGGCAGGACGACGGAATCTTTTTATATCAGCTGGATATAACTCAGAAGGCATTGAACTAAATCCCGCCGCCGGCCGGGTGCTGGCGCAGTGGATTGTAGAGGGTAAGCCAACCATTGACTTGGGATTCGTCGATGTCAATCGATTTCACGCAAGTCAGAACAATACGAGTTACCTGAAGGTACGCGGCCCGGAGGTGTTGGGGTTACACTACAAAATGAACTGGCCCCATCGCCAAAAGGAATCCGCGCGCGGTGTACGCAAAAGTGTGTTGCATGATCGTTGGGCTGAGCTTAACGCGAGTTTCGGTGAAGCGGTACTTTGGGAGCGGCCGCTGTGGTTCGCAAATCCGGGTAGTGCAACTGAGAATGTCTATTCCCACTGTCGGCCGAATTGGTTTGAGAGAACTGCCGAGGAATGCCACGCGGCACGCAACAACGCGATCATTATTGATCAGAGTTCATTCGGTAAGTTCCTGGTTCAGGGTCGCCAGGCCTTGGATTTCCTGCAGTGGGCCTGTGCCAGAAACGTCGATGTTCCGTGCGGCAAAATTGTGTATACGATGATGTTGAACCAACGTGGTGGGATCGAAGTCGATTTAACCGTGAATCGTTTGCGGGAAGACTGTTTCATGTTGATTACCTCTGCCACTTCGGCGTCGCGGGATTACGCCTGGATGCAACGACAGGCGACTCAATTTAGCGACGTTGTACTCACGGATGTCACGTCCTGTTATACGGTGCTATCCATCCAGGGGCCCAAGTCGCGCGAGATTCTGTCGGCGGTTTCGACTGCGAATTTCAGTCGTGAAGCCTTTCCATTTGCCACCTCCAAAGCTGTTGAAATCGGCTTGGGTGAGGCTGTCGTAAACCGGCTGACCTTTATTGGCGAATTGGGCTTTGAGTTGCTGATCGCAACGGAGTTTGCTCAAGACCTATTCGACCGGCTCATGGGTGCAGGAGAAAATTTTGGCTTGCGGCCGGCAGGGTATCATGCGCTCGAGCACTTACGTCTCGAGGCGGGATTTCGCGAATTCGACTTGGATCTCACACCGGAAGATACGCCCATTGAAGCGGGTTTGTCGCTGGCAATCACGATGGATAAATACAGTCCATTCGAGGGTCAGGCGGCGCTGATGAGGCAGACTCAGCGCGAGCATCTGGACAAGCGCCTGGTACTTTTCAAACTACTTGATCCGCAGCCCGTTGTATGGGGTGAAGAGGTTATCTATTGCGATGGCAGAGCGGTCGGTTATCTTTCTTCAGGCGCATTCAGTTTCACCCTGGGATGTTCAGTCGGGATGGGTTATGTTCACCACCCCGGTGGGGTTACAGCAAATTGCCTGAATAATGGCAGTTGGGAGATTGAACTTGCCGATCAGCGATTCCCAGCTGCTGCATCGCTGCGCGCATTTGTTGATTCTCACCGAGATTCGATTGATCAATAACGTTTGCAGTTTGTTGGGTCAACACTCAAAAAACTGAGCTTATGAGCCAAACAAAACCTCACCTTCGGACTCAATTGGAAATTTGAGTGGTACTTAACTAAGATCAAGCTGAATGTTTGACGCGTTTGCGCGTATTTCTTGGTTTATTGGTGCGCAGCTCCTGAGGCACCAGTTCAGTGATGCCTTTGGCCGTCGCGAAATGTTTATCTTTGACGTAGCTTTCGTGATTTTGGACAATTTTTTCCGGATCATAAACATAATTGGCCAGCATGCCGAGTGATTGTTCAAACCCGTTTACCGAAGAATCTCCAAGCCAGTTAATGCGTTCCAGACGCGCGCCGTTGCTCAGGTGAAAACGCGCGACTGGGTCCTGTGGTTCATCGCCCCTTCTTATACGGGTCAGGTAATAGGCACACAGCATTATCAGTACAGGTTTCAGGGACTCCATCAGCACTTCGTTCTCATACCAATTGTCTGCCTGCGTCTGCTGCAACAATACCTGATCGTCAGTTGCGACGCCATAGTTGTCAGCTTCGTCAATAATTGACATGAGCCATTTACGAAAGCCTGGAATAGGCGACAATGTCGAGAAGAACTTCAGCTGGGGGAATTCCAGCGACAGTTGCTGCACCACTTGTTTGATCAGCAGATTTCCGAATGAAACACCTCTCAAGCCCTGCTGGCAATTGTTGATCGAATAGAAAATGGCAGTGTCCGCCTGTTGCGGATTGGTAATGCTACGGTCTGCATCAATAACGGGTTGGATTGATTGCGACAGTCCTTTGACCAAGGCGACTTCGACGAAGATCAGGGGTTCGTTTCTCAAGTTCGGATGAAAAAAAGCAAAGCAGCGTCGATCATTGGCCAAGCGGCCGCGCAAGTCTCCCCAGCCTTTGATCTCATGCACTGACTCGTACTGAATCAATTTTTCCAGCACTGTAGCGGGCGATTCCCAATCGATTTGTTGGAGTTCCAGAAATCCGCGATTGAACCAGGAAGCCAATAGATGCTTCAGGTCATAGTCAACAGCCTCAAGGTGGGGGTGCGGTCCCATTAGTCGCAACAGGTCGTGGCGCATTTCAACAATCGTTCCGACACCACCGGGTGCGATATTGATGCGTCGAAAGAGTTCCTGCCGATTGGATTCGATTTGTTGGGTCAACTGTCGCAAGGTAATTGGATCCTGCGACTTGCAATAGTCTTTGGCAGCTTGCAGGACCGCGTCGGTGTTGACACCGAATTCGTTATGGACTGTTTGAAAAAATTTCAGACGTGTGGGTTCGTCTGAGTTGCGATACCGATCAACGATATCGCGAGCGATGGCCATTCCAGACGCTTCGCCCTTGGTGGACAGCAGTTCGTGACATAAATCAGGAAGTGATTTTGATCGCCCTTTGGTGGTGCGCATGCGAGCGCGCAGCAACTCCATACCTGCATCAGCAATCGAGTTAAGCAAGTGATTGAATCGTGGTGTGTCCATTGTCTGTTAAATTTGTGCAACAGGTTTGAATTTTAGAATGTTCCATGCATTACGATGGACCTTTTCGGTTTGCTGGTAAAAAACACTGCAAGGCACTTTCCCGAATTTTCAATTTGCGCGAAGAACAAGCTCAATCAAGCGGTCGGAAGTAGTCATTGTCCACAATTTGAGCCGACGAAATCCTGTGGATATGTGGCTTGATGAAGCGGCTAGAGACGCACACAAATTTGGTGTTTCGGTGACCAACGATTCAGGATGCCAAGACAAAAACATAAAATTGGACGGTAATGGCACAGGAGTTTATTTGACCTATTAACTGACAAATAGACGGAAATTGAAAGTAACTAATAATATAAAAAAAAACAGATAAATACACAGTGATTGATATGCAATAAAATGAGATTAACACATTCTATAGTACATATAGACGCTGATCTGTTATCAATATAGACGGATACTTCTAAAGCAAAACTAGTATCAGTGAGAACTGGAACGAAACCAGATCTTCCATGGCGGACTTCATTGATCATGCGTACGAACCAGTTGAACTGACAGCACCAGGCTGGCCATCGAAAGCGCGAGCATCATTCCCAGCAGGTATACCGGCTCTGGAGTGTGCGTAACGACGAATCCTGTTACCATGGCTAATAAACCACCGCCAGCTGTATAGACCGCACCCGCAACGCCCGATGCGCTACCCGCGAGTTCTTTGCGAATACTCATTAGACTGGAATTGGCCGACGGCAATGTCAATCCGTTTCCCAAGCCCACGAATATCGTCGTTGAGAACACTGTCAAGGGTGAAACGATGCCCATCAGTAGCAACACTACGCCGACAGTGAGTCCGGTACAGGCGCTGAGCCCACCGATTAGGATCATCCAGTCAAGCGGTATTGTTTTGGCGAATCGACCCGACAGAAAATTACCGATCAGAAAACCCATCGAAATCGAACCGATTGCCATTCCTATTTCAGGTTGGGTCATTCCCAACCGTTGTGAAGCGACTTGTGGTACGCCGCTTATAAAAACAAAAAAGGCGCCAACTGAAAGCGTAATAATCAATGCATATGCCCAGAACGCAGGTGTCGCAATCAGTGATCGATAAGTACGCCACAAGGCAGCCACTGAAGCAGGTCGGCTGCGCGCGGTCTCGGGGAGAAAATTCAAAACCATCAGCCACACACCTATACCAGCGGTAGTGAGTACCCAAAAGCAGGCTCGCCAACCCCATGTTGAACCAACAATGCCGCCAATGACAGGGCTCAGAATCGGCGACAAACTCATCGCCATGCCAATGTAGCCCAAAATGCTGGCGGCCTGACGACGTTCAGCAATATCAATGACAATTGCACGAGACAAAATTGCAGCACATATCACTGCCCCCTGAATGATTCGGAACGTGATGAACCAAAGATACTCAGTTGCCAGTGCACAACCGATTGATGCTGCAATAAACAGCGTTAAACCAACAAGGAGGACAGGTCTTCGACCGTAGCGATCGGCCAGGGGTCCTGCCACAATTTGCAAGATTGCAGTAAAGACGAGGTACCCCGAAAGGGCAAAATTCATCGTGTTGTAATCGACCTGGAGGTCTATCGCCATTTCCGCCAGTGATGGCAGAAACAGATTCAGTGATGCAATGGGAACCGCCGCGAGGACAATTAGGGTTGCTATTCGTTGTCGAACCTCGTCCTGCTGAGTCATGTGATTGGTTACCAGCAGGCCCGATGAGTGGTGACAATAATCGATGGTCCGCGAAGGGTAGAACCCGTACCTCGCAGGCGGAATCGAATTGGACGGTGATTCGCGTTGCGCAAATATCGACTCAAGCGCGTACCAGCTAGCCAGATTGTTATCGGAACAATACCTGGAAGTCTTGTCGATCTATCACCAAGATTAGAGCGCGCTTGGTCCCTGTGTTTCTTAAGGATTTCGCCTACGTAATACTGGGTGGGACTATGCTGCTCAGGGTGTGATTTCAACGGAAAAACACCACGAGCAACGCACCATCAGGTGAATAGGAATGGTGTTTGGTTTGTGCCTCCAGCCAAACCAGGTCACCCTTTTGATATCGATATCCATCGTGATCAATAATCTCGCCCTCAAGGATAAAAAACTCCTCATCCCCTGCATGAACGTGGGGTGTCGTGATGTGCCCGGCTGGCATGCGATAGACATGAAACCCGTAGCCCAACTCGGCCCCTGGATTTACCTGCAGGACCTCGCCATCTTCACGGCCGTCGTCATCGATTAGCGGTACAAAGACTCCATCGTCTACATTGACCACGCGGCGTTGCTGTGAATTTATTGGTTCCATTGTGTGCCCTTTATGATTGATTGGGGTTGTTTATAACGATTTCGAAATGACGTCAAGTCCGGTCAGTGTCAGGTCTGGAACGATTTCAAAATTGTATGTTGAATTTTTTTCGAGCAGCGCGGCGCTGCCTCCCGTTAACACCAGTTTCGGTGAGTTATCCAGTAGCTTGCAATATTCGTCGATCAGTCGGTCAACTCCGCCGGCGATCGCGTAAACGATGCCGCTCGAAACCGCTTCGGGAGTACTCCTCGACGGTAGCTCTGGTTCCAGGGTGTGAAATTCGGAAATTCCGGAAGCCCGTTGCCAAAGTGATGCTCGAGCGAGATTGAAGCCGGGTAATATAGATCCCCCGATAAACTCTCCATCCGTCGCGAGTGCATCGACGGTAATGGCCGTACCACTGTCTATCGTGATGGACGCACAAGGATGAATTGACCACGTTCCAATTAGTGTCACCCACCGGTCTGCACCGAGCTCCTGTATATTTCGATAGGTGTTGCGAATACCGCATTGCGCAGCTGTTGAAGCCACTTGTGTAGTCCGAATCTGCCATTGCTGCGTCGCGAAATGCTGGAGATCGTCTGCGAGTTCATTCGCTGCTACATTAACAAAGACTATCCCCGAAATACCCTTGAGATCACCGAAATGCTCATGCAGGTTGCCTTTAAACGTTGCCTGCGAGGACGAAAAGACACCGCTTTTGGTGCCGCATCGCCACTTCGCGTTTTCGTTTCCGATGTCAATTAGCAGATACACAAAAAAAATCAGCCGATTTGATTGAGTACGATGGTCAGAGTCGCAACCGAAATTATCGTTGAAATCAAGATTGATGCCGCAGTACGGCCTGTGTATGTATTGTATTGCTGAGCGAGGATATAGACTGTAACTGCGACTGGCATAGCGGCAGCTATGGCTGCACTTTGCGCCCATATCGGATCAACTAAAAACAGGTGGAACATCGAAATCCAAATCAACAGGGGGTGAATAATCAACTTGATGACACTGATCACCATAATCTGCAGTTGTAGAAACTCAGCGCGATCCTCATCGAGGCTGGCACCCAATGCAAAGAGTGCGCATGGTGCGGCTGCCGACCCCAGTAACACGAAAAATCGATCTGCAACTTCTGGCATTCGCAAACCTGAAACAGAAAATAGCGCGCCCAGTGCAACAGCGATCAGGATGGGATTTTGCGCAATCGATTGAAGCGTGTTTCCAAACACTTGTCCGATCGATGTGCGGCTTGAGTTTTTACACCGCTCAAGCAGCACTGAAGCCAGAGGCAGCATGATTGCGAGGTCAATTGTGGTGCAGATGATTATGGGTACACCGGCCTCATCACCAAACGCGATCGTAACAAATGGCAGGCCCAGATAGCCGGTGTTACCGTAGATACAAGCCGTTGCAAAAATAACCCGCAGTCTGTATTGCAGGTGAAACACATAATGGGCAATTGCCATGCTGATTGCAAACAAAACGAGTGCAACGCAACCATAGGCTGCAACAAACTGCCATTGAAATTCTCCGCGCAAGTCTGCTTTTGCCATCAGCGAAAATACCAGCACGGGCAGGGCAAAATAATAGACGAACAGATTGAGGCCTGAGCGGCGCTCGGAATTCAGTATTGCTTTCCGTGCGGCAACAAAGCCACAGGCAATGACAGCAAAAAAAGGAAGAGTTATCAGGATTGTAGTCATTTTGCAGTCATAATTAACAATTGAGCGAACTCATCTACCAGCATAACAAGCAGTGAAAAGGAAAAGTTTAAATTGTCCGGCCGTGTAATCAGTATGCAATACTGCAGTGTTTGTGGTGCGCAGGTTTCAAAGCGGGTCCCGCATGGGGACACCCTGCCACGTTATATCTGTAACGAATGTGGCATGGTTCACTATCAGAATCCCAAAGTTGTAGCGGGTTGCATTGTGACCTGGCAGGACAAAATACTGCTGTGCAGACGTGCGATTGAACCGCGCTACGGACTTTGGACCATTCCCGCAGGATTTATGGAACTCGGTGAAACTGTAAACGCAGCGGCCGCTCGAGAAACGCTAGAGGAAGCTTGTGCGGTTGTGGAAATTGACAATCTGTTCGCGGTGTACAACATCCCCCACGTCAGCCAAGTGTATGTCATCTTCAAAGCCCATCTGGATGCGCCGGAGTTTGCCCCTGGTGATGAGAGTCTTGAAACCGAACTTTTCCTGGCCGACGAAATTCCCTGGGATGAACTGGCGTTTCAGGTCGTGCGCGCCGCGCTTGAGCGATTTATTGAAACTCGTCATCAGTTACCTCAAATACCCTATGTGGACGACATCATAAGGTGACAGAACGAGGTCTATCAAAGGAGCAGCAATCCAAAGTGATGAGATGCTTGCGAAGCCTTCGTTTACCGTGTCCCACACATAGCAACCCATTGCTCACATAGGCTATACGCCGATGTATGCCGGATAGGATCGGAACTGAAATGGAATGCGGCCTTCTGTGCGATCTCGACTCGGCGAGATTTGAAAATGTTTTGCATAGGCTCTTGAGAACTGGGCTGCTGTTCCGAATCCGCAGGCGGTGGCAATCTGAGCAATAGACATCTCTGTTTGCGTAACCAGGCCGCGCGCCCGGTCGAGCCTGACGTTGATATAGTACCTGATTGGGGTCGTTCCAGTATTGCGTTGGAATATTCGTTGCAACTGCCGTTGTGAAAGTCCCAGCACATTTGCAATTTCTTTCGGACTTAACGGTTCTTCCAAGTTTCGCTCCATCAATATCACTGCATCACGTAACTTGGACGGCATAGTGTAACCAACCGGTTCCCTGTCATGTTTCACCTGGGCCTCGTTACCCAAGCGAAATCGGTCTTTGAACAGGTAAACCGCTGACGCATTGGCCAACTCCAACCCATTGTGATTCTGAATCAACTGCAGGGCGAGATCAGTGGCTGCCATCCCTCCACAGCAACTGAGTCGGTCGCGGTCGATTACGTAGAGTACCTCTTCGAGGCTAGTTGCTGGGAAAAGTTCCTCGAAAGCACCACTGTGTTCATAGTGAACCGTTGCCCGATAGCCATCCATCAGCCCAGCCCTGGCAAGTACAAATGCACCCGTGTCGATACCTGCGAGCATTGCGCCATGCCGCAGGCACTTAACAAACCAGGTTTTCAGTTCAACGCGTCGGTATCGTTCCGGCGCCCAGCTCGAATTGACTACTACCATATCGAATGTTGCCGAATCACTGATCGTTCCCGTTACACCCACGGAATTTCCGTTGCTGGCCAACACCGGTTTACCATCCATCGATAGCCATTGCCACTCATAGATGTTAATCCCTCGTATGTAGTTGGCGGCCCGAAAAGGGTCTATGAATGAAAATGCTGCATTGCCGTTAAAGTCAGGCAGCAATAACATTGCAATTCGAAATTGATGTGTGTTGTTCACAAATATATGACGAAATAAAACAAAAATATGACGAATAATATCATGCATTGACCATTATCCGCGGGTATATTGTGATTGTTTGACCCTTTACGCAATGATTTCACTCTGGCGAGCACCCATGACTTCAGCACTCAATCAACACCAACTGGATTTCGTTCGTAGCGGATTTGATTCTGTTCCACAACGCTCCAGTTCAATCAATAAGGTGTGTTACATCGACCCGCAGTTTCTCCAGGTTGAAAATGAGCAGATATTCCAAAAATCCTGGCAGTTTGTTTGTCATGAAGAAAAGCTGGCGAGCGTCGGCGATTACGTGACCGTTGATATTCAAGGTCTGAGCATTTTAGTAGTACGCACTGAAACGGATGAACTCAAGGCGTTCTACAACGTATGCAAGCATCGGGCGCATGAACTCCTGCAAGGTGAGGGTTCGACGCGGCATATTACCTGCCCCTATCATGCCTGGGTATACAAACTGGACGGTTCTTTATACAAAGCCAGGCGCAGCGAGCATTTGGAGAACTTTGACATTAACAAAGTTTGTCTAACGTCCGTTCGCCTCGAAACATTCTGTCATTTGATATTCGTGAACCTGGACCCTGAAGGGCCTTCAATGGCGGCACAGACCGGTGATCTGGAAAAGGAGATTACGAGTTTTGCTCCGGATATCGCAAACCTGACGTTTGCCCATCGTTTGACCTATCGGGTGCAGGCGAATTGGAAAGCGGTTGTTGATAACTTTTTGGAGTGTTATCACTGCCCTGTTGCGCATCGCGACTTTTGCTCACTGATTGACATGAAGACCTATCAGGTCACAACCCATGCGCTCTACTCGAGTCACATGGCGAAAGCTAATAAAGCCGACAACGACGCCTACAATATCGAAAGCGCCAGCGTGACCGACCATGCGGTGTGGTATCTTTGGCCCAACACAACGCTCATGCGATATCCAGGTCGCGGTAATTTCATGGTATGGCGTTTTTATCCAGTTAGCGAAACTGAAACTTATGAAGTATTCGATTTTTTTCTGGAATCTGCTGAGCCCAATGATGATGAAAAGGAGGCCATCAAGTTCATTGACGAAGTATTGCAGCCTGAAGACATTGCACTTGTTGAAAGCGTCCAACGGGGTATGCGTACACCTGCATTTGAGCAGGGCCGGTACCTGGTCGATCCTGAGGGTAGTGGATTGAGTGAGCATGCAGTCCACCATTTCCATGGTCTGGTGCTGCAGGCTTATGAGCAGGCAACGCTGCCATGAGTAATGCAACAACCCAAAACTTCGACACGGTTGCCGTGTTGGGTGCGGGTGTCATTGGTGCCAGTTGGAGCGCGTTATACCTGGCGGCCGGACTCAAAGTGAAGGTCTTTGATGTTGCCGAAGATATTGAAGTGAAGGTCAATGCTTATGTGGATAATGCCTGGCCGACACTGGAACAACTGGGTTTGACCGAAACAGACGACCGTACGCGCATCAGCTTTCACGATCGCGCATCTGATGCGGTGCAAGGTGCCGACTTCGTTCAGGAAAATGTACCCGAGCGCATTGAGATCAAGCACGCCCTATATCGAGAAATTGAACCGGAACTGTCTGCAGGTACAATCGTTGCATCGTCGACTTCAGGATTGCTGGTCAGAGAATTACAACGGGGCTGGCACAATCCCGGCAGTTTTATTTTGGGCCATCCATTCAATCCACCGCATTTGATTCCACTTGTGGAACTACTGGGGAATGATCAAACTGATCACGGCGTACTGGAATTGGCAGAAAAATTCTATCAGCGCGTTGGCAAAGTGACCATTCGGGTAAGAAAAGAGATACCTGCCCATGTCGCGAACCGTTTACAGGCTGCGTTGTGGAAGGAGGCCATTCACTTGGTGAAGACCGGAGTTGCATCGGTGGAGGATGTTGATAAAGCCATGTGGGCGGGTCCAGGGTTGCGCTGGGCTGCAATGGGGCCGCATTTGTTGTTTCATTTGGGTGGTGGTCCCGGCGGATTGCGCGAGTTCTGTTCGCGCTACGCAGATAGTTTTCATCATTGGTGGGACACCTTGGGTGATGTACAAATCGACCCGAACACCATTGATGAGCTGGTCGCCGGAATTGACAGTGAAACGGGCGCGCGAAGCACCCAGTCGCTGACCGCTGAGCGAGACGCGTTGATTTTGGAATTTCTCAAAGCACGCAAGCTTATGTCCAACAATCAATGAGTCGGCAATCAAGAAACACACTAATCTGAATTCATCGATCTGGAGAAATTGGCAATGAGTCGAATGCTTGAGGGCAAATATGCGTTGGTTACCGGTGGTGAAGGGGGCATTGGACGGGCAATCTGCAGCAGATTTGCCCGCGAAGGTGCAACGGTGGTGTCCGCCGATTTAACGCGACAGGTTTCGTCACAACAAGACATTCGTTTTGTAGAGTTTGACGTAACCTCAGAGCAAAGTGTTGCGTCAAATTTCAAGACATTGAGCCACCAATGGGACCGACTTGACATTCTGGTTAACGCCGCGGGAATTGAGATTGAAAAAACCATTGAGGAAACCTCACTCGAGGAGTGGAACCGGATATTTGCTATCAACGTAACCGGTACATTTTTGACATCCAAGTTTGCGTTACCCATGCTTAGACAATCCAACGGTGCCAGTGTCATCAACTTCGGATCCTATGACGGATTCATAGCAGACCCCAAATTGGCCGCTTACTGTGCGACCAAGGGAGCTGTTCATGCCTTGACCCGCGCGATGGCCTGTGACCATGGACCCGAAGGCATTCGTGTCAACGCCATTTGTCCAGGGTATGTTGATACCCCAATGTTGGCCAGTTTCTTTGGCAGCCGCGCTGACTCGGAGACATTGAAACAAGCCGCTCGAGACGCCCATCCCATGCGCATGTATGGTCAGCCGGAAGACATTGCCAATCTCGTTAATTGGCTGGCGTGTGATGAAGCTCGCTATGCTTGTGGCCAGTTGTGGGTCATCGATGGCGGATTGAGTGCTCAGGTTCAGCAAATGCGCTTGTAGCAACACAAAACACAAATATTGATTCAATTTTGGGGTTCTGACTGTGACAAGTAAAAGCGTGATTATTACCTGTGCCGTGACCGGGGGTATTCATACCCCTTCGATGTCACCTTATTTGCCGATTACACCGGCACAGATTGCCGATGCAGCGATTGGTGCGGCCGAAGCTGGTGCAGCAATTGTCCATCTTCATGCCCGCGACCCGGAGGTGGGTCGACCGGACTATCGACCTGAAACGTTTATGCAGTTCCTGCCCGTAATTGGTGAGCGTAGCGATGTGGTTGTGAATGTATCGACCGGTGGGGGTCTTGGCATGACGATTGATGAACGTCTTGCCGCGGCCTTGCAAACCAGCCCAGAGATGGCGTCGATGAATATGGGTTCGCTGAACTTTGGAATTTTCCCGATGGCTGAGAAATACACGGATTGGAAGTTTGATTGGGAAAAACCATTTCTGGAAATGACGCGGGATTTCATCTTTCCGAATACGTTCAAGACGATTGAATATGCGCTGAAGGAACTTGGCGAGGCACATGGAACGCGCTTTGAATTCGAGTGCTATGACCTCGGGCATTTGTATAACCTGGCGTACTTTGTTGACCAGGGTTTGATTGAACCGCCATTTTTTATTCAACTGATTTTTGGCATCCTGGGCGGAGCCGGTCCGGATCCTGACAATTTGACCCATATGCATTCGATCGCACAAAAATTGTTTGGCGATGATTTTGAGTGGTCTGTTTTGGCGGCCGGTCGGTTCCAAATGCCGTTTGCGACCCAGGCGGCAACCATGGGTGGCAATTTACGCGTTGGTTTAGAAGACAGTCTGTGGCTTGGTAAGGGCGAGTTGGCCAAGTCCAATGCCGCACAGATCGTCAAGATTCGGTCGATTATTGAAGCGCTGGGTTACAGTGTTGCAACATCAGATGAAGTGCGATCCAGATTGGCTCTCAAAGGCAAGGGGAATGTTAAATTTTGAAGTACGTTCATTCCGTTACTTTGGTCCATTCGACACAACCAAATCGATATTACAGTTGAAAGAATATACCCATCGATTTGTTTTCTCTGAATTTCAAGAAATTATCTTCTCGCCCCAAATTTTTTTCCACTCTGAAAATTCCAATGGGGTTATGCGATAACGCGCGAAACTTCCACTGTGAACACTTAAAAGATTTCGCTCGGCCGCATGACGGAACTGCTCCTGGTTGTCTTGATCAATGTTCTGCTGTGTCCATAAGTGGATAAATTTAGCCGCGCTCGATTTACTCAACTTATTTCGAATGACTTCAGCAAAAATTTCATGCAGCTCAGTTCGATATTTCAGTCCAAATGGGTCTGGTTCTCCAACAGTCTGTCGAATTGTTGCATAACGATCGACTGAGCGCTCATAAGCAAACATAAAAACATCTCGAAGCAGACCTGTCCTGTTCAGCTCATAGACACCAAGCAAAGCCTCAATATATGACTTCCCTAGGAACATCTTCAAAGCAAATTGGCACCAGATTCGCCCTGAATAAGCGCAATGTTCGCACTTAAACGCGCACCCTTTTGTTGACAGCATCGAATGGTTGCAAATAAGGAAGTTGTGCGAAGACAAAAAAGCTCTGTTCGAAAGGGTCATCAATTTGTGCAGCAAACATCAGCACCTGCTCAAAACATTCTTCTATCTGCTGCGGAATCGCAAGCGGCGTATAGACCGAGCCTTCGATACCTACACCAACTTGTCGCAGCCGGCCTTCGGACGCTGTCTGCATAAGCAGATTTTCTGCGAGCATCCCATGAAGACTCAAGATGCTATAGCGATTGAATTCAATTTCGTCCACTGCATCGACAAGAATCTCTATAGCACTCTTGTGGTTCAAGATCATTTGAGTTTCCTGGTTCGATTTGTTTTCTGCTGCAATTCCCTCTTCAATAAGGCGCTTAGTATCGAGAAGCGAATAGGTATTGCCTTCCAGTGTGTTTGAGTTCCAAGAAAGATCAATCAGCAACCTGTTAAAAATTACTTTCGTATAAGTGCCAGCTGGCTGTCCTGCTGCAGCTTGGGTTGTTCCGATTCTCAAGAGGTGGGACCTTTCCTCTGGGGGGACAAATAATGCGTATCATGCGGCCGATAGGATTCGAGAAACTGTCGGTTATAGCCAACCGGTTTGCGCAGATATTGAGGCTGACTCAAGTATCTTTGTAGCTCTGTCCCGGATTCAGAGATCGAAATTTCTTGAACTCGCACTTGACTAATTTCTTGAACTTCGGCCTCGGGTTTCTGGATCACCGCAGCGGCAGGAATTTTCACGTACTTCGTCGAACGAGCTTGACCTTCCTTTTTGATTCGATGATTATCAACCAGAAACTTCAGGTGAAATTGCAGCGTACGGTTGGGCTGTGGGTCAGTTAACGCAGCTGAATTTTCTTTCGCACTTAATCCATCAGGATGGTGCTGCAACAAACCCTCAATCAGATTGAGCGATTTTTCTGGTATTTTGTTTGGCAAAGCAGTTTTATTATTGCGCAAACATGAATTTAACGGATTCTTTGTGCAACGCGAAAAACACTCTGAAGTACTTTATGCCTGATCTGTGCAATCCAGTGATCTGCCTACCTGCTTACAATTTCAACGCATTGAGTTCATCAGTTTAAGACGGTCAATGGGGTTCGCTTAAAGAGGTGTCTGATTCTTTAGAGAATCGCCGGCTATTGAGGCCGGATGATGTGTCAGACATTCAAAACAAAAGTTAACCTTGTTTGATACACACTTCAGCTGGGCTGGCACAAAGGGAATTAATTTAGGGAATAATCGTTAAAAAATGATATAATTGATAGCATATCTAGCCTATTAAGAATCACATCGATGGATAGAGCATTATGACAAAAAGCTTGCTCGTTCGAAATGTTGAAGAAGAACTGGTGTCTCGACTTAAACGTCGTGCTGCACTCAATGGACGATCGGCAGAAGCTGAACATCGGGAGATCCTTCAGCGAGCACTGTCTGCTGACACTATACCGGACTTTGCCGAACTTGCTGCGCAAATTCGTAAACTGACACAGGGTCAGGAGCAGATTCCCGCAGAAATACTTCTGCGCGAAGGGCGCAACGCACGTTGAGCCTTACGTTTGTCATCGATGCGAGTGTTGCAATCAAGTGGCTCATTGAAGAAGAGCACACGGCGGATGCACTTGCTGTGCTCGACAATGCGAATCTGTATGCTCCCGATATTCTTGTTGCGGAATGCGCCAATGTTCTGTACAAGAAACAGCAGCAAAAGTTAATTTCAAAGAAGAGTGCTTTGTTGGCTGCCGATGCGCTAAGGTTGGCGAAGATAGAACTATTTCCAACCATGCATCTGATTCGATTCGCAACCGACTTGGCGATTGAGATAAATCATCCTGCCTACGATTGCATTTATCTTGCGCTGGCGGTCTGGAAAAAGGTACGATTTATTACTGCAGATGAGAGATTCCAACGCAAGGTTGGTACAAGATACCCACAGATGCAGCGGGACAACATTCTGTCACTTAAGCGGGCTGGAATATTATTCAGTTGAGGCTCAATGCCTTCCGACGTGAATGATCCAACTCGGCTGCAATAAAGAACAAGAAGGGTTTTCACGGTTATTCTCGTCAATATTATTCAAATTCAAAGAACTCAACGTTATCACCCACTTTTTTGTGTGCGTCGTAAGCCGGCGTCCGAATCAAACTCAATTCACACTTTTTATTGGGTATGCGTCAAAGTGCGGTCAGAAACGGCATTAATTGCATAATCTTGAGATATATGATGTCGATTTTGATGAATATGAACAGTGTACTTGAGCGATTCATCCGAGTACTGATAGAACATAATAAATTTGATAGCAAATCCAATCATTTTTCGTGCACACACGTCAATGGGGAGTGGCAGTCGGCGTAAAGTTTGTCCATTCGAAAGGTTGAAGAACAACTGGTAACTCGTCTTAAACGTCGCGCCGCTCTCAATGGTCAGTCGGTAGAAGCCGAGCACCGGGAATTTCTTCGCGAAGTTTTATCTGCCGACACTGCACCAGACTTTAACGAGTTGGCAGCGCAAGTTCGTAAACTGACCAAGCGGCAGGAACAGATTGCAGCGAACGCTCATTTGCGAGAAGGGTGTGAACCACGTTGAGTCCGATGTTTGTAATCGATGCCAGTGTTGACTCAGGACTCGATATTCCATCCAGCCAAATAGATAGTGTTCTGTTTAAATAATTGGTGGGAGGAGGCGAGTCTGTGGCAATTTTGGTCTAAACTCCACATCTTGGCCCCAAACCGATCCCTTATTGACAAGGCCAACGAGAGTCAAGACTTCAATGATGCCTCGTACGTTGTGTTGTACCGAAGCGCAATTGGCAAGGTACTATTTGCTGGTGATGCCCATGATGAAATTTGGGAATTTGTCGAGCAAAATTACAAGCTAGAAGCCTCTAATGTCGACCTGCTTATAGCGCCACACCATGGGCGAAAGTCAGGTCGTAACTACGAGTTTCTGGACTTTGTCAAACCCAAACTTACTCTTTTCGGTTGTGCCCTATCGAAGGATCTGGCCTATGACGCATGGAATTATAGGAACCTAGCTCACATCACGAATAATCAGTGCGGATGTGTCGTTGCTGAGGGAACAGATTTAATGGAAATCTACGTAGAGAACGAAGTTTTCGCTGAAAAATCCGATGGAGATACTACTAGGGTTAATCATCAAGGATTCTTTTTTTAGGTGAGGTTAGTTAACTGATAACACGAAAGTTGTGTCAGGCGTTGATAGCTCCTGCGTAGAGTAGCACATTGTTGACGGTGGAGGAGCTAAACGGGTTATTGTCTGCGTTGAGTTGCGCTATCAACCGAAAACAGCCTCTGATTTCCTTAATCTGACTGACAACACCAAGCCGCGGTTGATACACAAAGGGCGAATGAACATTCGTTGTTGGCAACTATTAACTATTATCCTCTTAAAATAGTCAGATTCACTACAATTCCGCGTGAATGCCAGTCAGAAATTTGAGTGAGAAGTCCGTGCTTTACCGGCTAATTTCTGAGCCGGGCAGAAGATATACAGCGAAAAAAGGCAGCCGGACTGCTGAACCCTCGGTGTTCCAAGAGGATCGCGTAATTTGGCAAGTCGCCATTTTTTTTGCACAATTCAGGTAGAAGTTTGAGCGTTATCGTCCGAGTCGCAGTTCCCATCCGCCATCGGAGCCTCTTTGATTACACCTGCGAAGCGCAAGTCGAGGTCGGCTGCCGAGTGATTGTGCCTTTCGGACGAAGCCGCATGCTCGGCATTGTTGCCGAGCAGGTTACCAAATCCAACTATTCGCAGCAAAAATTGCGTGCGGTGGAAACCGTTCTCGATACATCACCCGCAATGTCGAAATCACTGCTGGCAACACTTCGATGGGCGGCACAATACTATCAGCAACCGATCGGTGAGGTATTGGCGACCGCGCTGCCAAAGACCATTCGTCGCGGACGGCAGTTGCAGCCCAAATTCGGTTATGTTTACCAGTTAACTGAAACCGGCTTCAACACCGATGCGGAAACGCTTAGGCGCGCCCGCGTACAGAAGCAGGCTTTCGAGTTGCTGCAAAATTCACAAAGTCCCCTCGCTCCGACAGCATTTAAATCCGTCGGGACCAGTTGGCGAACAGCTTTGCAAGCACTGGAATCAAAGGGGCTGATTTCGAAACTCGAACAGAGCGTCGAATCGGTTCCAGGTAAGCAGCAGTTAATCGGTCAATTGACATCTCAGCAAACCCATGCGCGCGATCACATTCTGGCATCAATGGACCAATTTCGATGTTATCTGATTCAGGGAGTAACTGGTAGTGGCAAGACTGAAGTGTATCTGCACGTCATTGCCAATGTCATCAAGGCTGGTGGGCAGGCATTAATGCTGGTGCCCGAGATTGGATTGTCACCACAGCTCGAACAGCGCGTAAAAGTCGCGTTGGGGGTACCAGTTAGCACCTACCATTCCGGACTGACCGAAATCCAGCGACACAAAACATGGTGGTTGGCCTATAGCGGTACTGCAAAGGTTATCATCGGTACGCGGTCGGCTGCGTTTTTGCCATTCGAGAGCCTTAAATTGATCGTGATTGATGAGGAACACGATACTTCGTTCAAACAGCAGGAGCGGGCTCGTTACCATGCTCGTTCGGTTTGCCTGCATCGTGCTGCGGAAAACAAGATTCCGATCATACTGGGTACCGCCACACCTTCATTAGAAACGGTGCAGGCGGCGCGTGCGGGTCGGGCCAAAACACTCTTGCTGCCTGAACGAGCGACGCGAATCACGATGCCGAAAGTCAAGTTGATTGACCTGAGCCGTGAGTATGCCCAAGAAGGGCTATCCAATGTCCTGATTGAACAAATTCGCAATCGCATCATGGCCGGTGAGCAGAGCCTGATATTCATCAATCGACGCGGTTTCGCACCAGTCGTTGTCTGCCTGGCTTGTCAATGGACAGCAACATGTGAAAATTGCGACTCGAGGTTGATTTTTCATCAATCGGACCGCCGCTTGCACTGCCACCTGTGTATGCAACACTACCCGTTGGTGACCCAATGTCCGAAATGCCTGTCAGGCCAGGTGCAGTTACTCGGGGTTGGCACTCAGCGCGTGGAGCAGGTGCTGCAGCGCGCGATTCCAGGAGCCAGAGTACTCAGAATAGACCGCGATACTACGCAATCCTATGCCGAGTTTGAACAAAAATTGCAGCGCATTCACAACGGCGAGGTTGACATTTTGGTTGGCACCCAAATGTTGTCCAAGGGCCATCACTTTCCCAATGTAACCCTGGTGGGTATCCTGAACGTTGACCAAGGGTTTTACAGCATGGATTTTCGCGCCATGGAACACCTGGTTCAACAAGTGCTGCAAGTCGCGGGTCGATCAGGACGCGCAGAAAAACCGGGCGAAGTGTACATACAGACGCTGCACCCGGAAAGTGAATACTTTGACTGTATCCGCAACCACGACTATCTCAGTTTTGCAAACATCGAACTTGCCGAGAGACAACAAGCCAAACAGCCGCCTTTTTCGCACTATACACTGCTTAGGGCCAATTCGTTGAAAGTGGGTGAAGAATTGAAGTATTTATACTACGCCAGGCAGACGGCGCTGTCAATCAAGCGAGAACTGAACGCCAGAGAAATTCGGGTCTTTGATATAGTACAGTCTCCGATTCAGAAGATATCCAACAGACATCGCGCGCAGTTGCTGATTGGCAGTACCGGTATCCCAGGGTTGCAACGGTTTCTAAGTGCGTGGACACTGCAGTTGGAAAAAATTCCGAAAAAGGGTCAGCTGCGCTGGAATCTGGATGTGGATCCCGTTGATTTTTCCTAAACAAGGTAAAGATGAAGCACAAAATTCGACAATTACTCAAGCTGTCATTGGATGCACTGGTAACAGCCGGTGAAATCGATGCGAATGCGGTACCCGCACAAATCCCTGTGGAGCGTCCGCGGCGCTCAGGCCAAGGTGATTATGCTTCCGGTATAGCTCTCGCTATGGCGCGCACAACAGCGCGCAAACCTAGGGATCTTGCAACCTTGATTCAGACCAATCTTCCACTAACCTCCCAAGTGCTCTCAACCGAGATTGCGGGGCCTGGCTTTATTAATTTCTTTCTCTCTGAGAAGGCACTGACTGATGTCATTGAGGAGGTTCTTGAGCAGCGCGAAGCCTATGGTTCTGGTGTGATTGAAGCGCCGCAAAAAATTTTGCTGGAGTACGTTTCTGCCAATCCAACTGGACCACTGCACGTGGGACATGGTCGCGGTGCAGCCTTTGGCGACGCGTTGGCTCGTTTACTGCGCGCAGCGGGTCACCGGGTTGACACAGAGTACTATGTGAACGACGTCGGTCGGCAAATGGATATCTTGAGTATCAGCGTATGGATTCGTTACCTGCAAATTCAAGGCATTGATGAACCCCTGCCCAAATCGGCATACCAGGGTCAGTACATTCTGGATATTGCGGCGCGTTTTGGAGAGCAGCGTGAACTTCAATTCAATAGCCAGGACTTTCCACAGCTTGCGGCAGTCGGTGCCAATGATGACCAGATATTAGATTCTCTGATTGCACAAATTCGCAGGTGGCTTGGGAAAGATCAATTCGATCGTCTCAGGAAATTCGTCTTGGATGAAATGGTTCAAGTGATCCGCAGCGACCTTGCAAAAATTGGCGTATTCCAAGACCAATGGTTTTATGAAAGCCAGGTTGCCGAGACTGGTGAGCTTGAGGCAGCGATTCGAACCTTAGAAGCGAACGGCAGTGTCTATGAGGCAAATGGTGCGACCTGGTTTCGCTCCAGCGATTATGGCGATGAGAAGGACCGCGTACTGCGTCGGTCAAACGGTGAGTTGACCTATTTTGCACCCGACATCGCTTATCACTTGAACAAATTGCGACGTGGTTATGATCTCGCGATCAATATCTGGGGAGCTGATCATCACGGCTACATCGCAAGAATGAAAGCGGCTGTGAAAGCTGCTGGTGAGTGCCCAGAGCGCTTGCAAATATATATTGTCCAGTTTGCGGCTTTGTGGCGTGGCAAAGAGAAAATCCCCATGTCAACGCGCGCAGGTGAGTTCGTTTCACTCGAGGAGATGACCGATGAAATCGGCAAAGATGCCACCCGTTTTTTTTATGCGATGAGAAAGCCGGACCAGCATCTTGACTTTGACTTGGAACTGGCAAAGTCCCAGTCGAATGAAAATCCTGTATATTATGTTCAGTACGCACACGCTCGAATCTGTAGCGTTTTTCGGCAGATGGCTGAGCGAGGCATTCAGCGCATCACTGATTGCAACAATGCGTCACTTGTTGAAGAAGTGGAATTAAATCTGACCAGGCAAATCTCCAGGTTCCCAGAGGTCGTCGAAAGCGCCGCACAAGGGTTTGAGCCCCATCAGGTTGCCTACTACCTGCGCGATCTGTCAACTGATTTTCATTCGTTTTACAATCGCGTGCGGGTGCTGGATTGCGAGCCGGCCATTCGAAATGCGCGGTTGAACTTGATAGATGCAGTCAGGCAGACGCTGGTCAATGGTCTTCGCATACTCGGCGTCTCCGCCCCTAAGTCAATGTAATCCCCTAGCATGGCTCGTTCTAAACGTAAATCCAAAAGCCGCAAGTCCTCTTCAGGTTTCGGTATCTTTTGCATGGGACTGATTGTGGGTTCAATCGGCACAGTGCTGGCTATGGGATTTTTCGATGAAACGCCACTGGACGATGTTGGTTCAGGATTGGGCAGTTTACTCAATAATTCAAACCAATCAATCTCACCTGCGACCGAATCATCGCAAACGGCAGCCGTCGATGGACAACTTCCAGGGCTTAAGTTCGACTATCCCGAACTGCTGCTGGAGGAAGAATATGTGCTGCCACCACCGACGAGGGAGCAGTCGACTGCGTCTGGCGAGACCACTGAAGTTGCTGCCGCGCCTGCTGCCAGCAATACGTCCACCACGAGCAGCGCGCCAACGTCAACCGCCGAACCGGCACAGCAGCCTGCAGCCAGCAAAGGTACGGCTTTTATAATTCAGGTTGGTTCGTTTCGAAAGTTTGAAGACGCTGACCGGGTCAAGGCTATGCTTGCGATTAATGGACACGAGGCATATATTCAGAAAGTGTCAATCGAAGGACGGGGCGATTTTTATCGAGTGCGATTGGGACCGTTCAATAAATATGAGGTTGCCGAGCAGACCACCGGCAGTTTGACCGCGCTGCAATTTCAACCGCTGGTCTTTCGAATCAAGGCAGACAGTTAGCGACTAATCGGGCTGCCGCTCGTTGAGCCAGCTTGCAATGCGTTTTGGAATGTCTCCCCCAGCCTTGCTGCTGACATAAATTCCAATGTGTCCGGTGTCGTAGGTTTTTTCCGTGTAATCTTTCGTACCAACCAGGTATTTCAGTGCTCGGGATGAGGACGGCGGCACAAGATGGTCGTGTTTGGCGATCAGGTTGAGGATCGGTACATCGAGCGACTTCAGATTGACTTGCTGTCCTTCAATGGTAAGGTCACCTGTGACCAGCCTGTTTGCATGGAAAAACTGTTTCAGGAAAGTGCGAAACATCGCACCCGCCTGGTCCGGGCTGTCAAATATCCACTTTTCCATCCGCATAAAATTCTCGACTTTGCGTTTATCGTCAATGATATTAACGAAGTCGAGGTACTTTTCAACACCCAGTTTGAAAGGCTTAAGTGACAGGAAAATGCTGTTCAGCATGATTCCGGGTACGTTACCCATAGTATTGACCAACAGGTCGACGTCAATGTCTCGGAACCAGTTCGCAAGGATATTATCCGGCGTGTGAAAATCAACCGGCGTCACCATTGTGACCAGGTTGGCGACTTTGGCTGGATTGAGTGCGGCGTAGCAAAGGCTCATCGTACCGCCCTGGCAGATACCGAGAATATTGGTTTTTGCGGTTTTGGAGTGCTCGATCACCTGGTCAACGCATTGGTCAATCATGCCACATACGTAATGGGAAAGATCCAGGTAGCGGTCGCTAGGATTTGGGTAACCCCAATCAATAAGATAGACATCCCGGCCTTCATTCAGCAAACCACGTACGAGAGAGCGCTGTTCGTGAAGATCTACGATGTAAGGACGATTGACCAGCGCGTAAACAATCAGGATTGGGGGGCCGGTTTGTTGGGTTTTGACCAGTGGTCGGTAGCGGTAAAGAACCATGTTACCCAACTGAAAGATGGGGTCTTTTGGAGTGTTCCCGACTTCGACATCCCCCAGTTTGGATAGTACGTTAGTACCTTCCGTCAGACGCGACTGGAATTCGATCGCATCTTTAAGAAATTCTTCGTTGGACTTCATCAACCGGTTACTTAAGTGGATTCAGGAGTCAGATTTTTTGCGGGTCCGACGGGCTCTCGGTCTACTCTTTGGCTGGGCCTTTTGTTGTGCCTCGAGCTGCTGTAATCGCTGTTCAAGTGAATCGATTTTTCCCTGTGCTGCGATATTTTTCTGGTGCAGGCTATCGAGTTCACCGCGGGTGGGGAGCCCTTGCAACTGGGCCGTTTTTTCCTGCATACGCTGACTTAGTTGCATTACTTTAAGGTTCGAATTGATCACATCTCCCAGCCGAGCCGCAAATTCCGGCGTTTGGGCGATGGTTTGAAATTCATTTTCACAACAATCGATCCATTGACGACACAGCGCATCGAATTCCAGATCAGAATCCGCCGCAGTGACGAGACTGGCAAATTTGTCGCTGGCTTTGCGGGCAAAGTCCTGGAACAGTTCACCAAAAGATCTCGTTGCGGCTGCACAGTCTTGGTGCAGAGCGACCAATTGATTCCAGTCTTCCTGATACTCGCGGGTAATGCCAAGCGCTGGTGCATTTGGCGATTGGACATTCCATGTGGATGCGATCATGTTGTTCCAGTCTGGAGGCGTTGACCATGGGTTATTTTGCGACAAAACTGCAGCAGGAAAGGCGCCTTGCATGGGAACGGTAGAAAACATACGTATCAATTCTTCCAATTGTTGCATGTTTACCGCACCTGGCACCGATTGTTGCATTGCGTCTTGCATGGACTGCATAAACGTCCCAAGATTAAAAAGCTGTGCGAAGACCGGCGGGGCAAAATTGGGTTGCGAAGCGGGTGGTTGTCCCCACATCGGGAACGGCTGATTTGGATTGAAGTTAGCCCACGGATTGAACATATCGAAGAATGAGACGGTGTTTTCCTGAATTCAAAAGTGTCGCGATAAGAGCATGGTATGGAATCTCGCTAAAACCTTAGCCGACTAATGGTGATTCACATGGGAGCTCAGCATTTTGAAACGACAGCCGTCCGGACGCTGGGTAGCTGTCGTTCCTAAATACTGGTGCTGCAGATCAGGGCTTGATGTAAGAGTAGCCCATTGCCTGAAGTTTAGCGACCTCGGCAACGCCACTCGGTACAATGTCAGCTTCTGCAACATCATAAAGGTCGTTGGTGTAATCTACTTTTCGGCCCCTTACGGTGTTCGCACAGACGTTAAAGGCAATGCCTTGGTCCTTGAGTGCTGCAATCTTTGCGGTCATTTCTTCATTTGCATTCGCATGCTTGAATTTATTCAGCTTCTCCAATGAAGTCGGTTCTAGCAACAATGCCAGGCCGTTGCCATGGAGCACAACCTTGAGATCAAGATTCTCTGCGCCGACTGCGTTTATGTGGTTCTGGATGTTGCGAAGCGCACCTGCTTGTGCTTTGGGGTTGTCATAATTGATGTGATAGACTACCTTTTGCTTTTCGTAGCCGGAACTGTCCGCGATGGCTGAACCGGTCCACAGTAGCGATGTCATTGCCGCCCATAGGGCAATTTTTAAAAAAGCACTCATCATTTCCTCCACTGTTTGTTAGTCAGTTGCATTTTTATTGGACAAGCGATTATAGCCGGGATATTGAACTGGATTGGTCACTCGAGGTAGCTCTATCAGAATGATGGTGTAATCTCTTACCAAATGCCATTACCGAGTAATGCTAACGTTAAATAAATGAAACTGTGAACGGAGTCGGTGAAGTCGAAGTAAAAATTCAGGCTGTTTGGCGATGGATCATCTGACGCGCCTGATTCGATGTCTAAATGTCGGTATTGCGGAAATTGATGTGCGTGTAAAATATTAACCCCTTATCATTACTACCAGAAAAGACGAGCTATGAGATCACATGTTGCGATAGTTACCGGCGGGACGCGGGGAATTGGCGAGGCCATTTCTATCGCATTAGCGGAAGCAGGGTATAAAGTTGCTGCAAATTATGCAGGCAATCATGAACGAGCCCAGGCATTTAGCGAACGAACTGGTATTCCAGTTTATGCTTTTGATGTCAGCGAATTTGATCAATGTGCAACTGGCGTGAAACAGATCACAGAAGAACTTGGTGTTGTTGACATTCTCATCAATAACGCTGGAATTACCCGTGACGGTACGCTGCACTCGATGGACTTTGACAATTGGAATGCCGTATTGCAGACTAATTTGTCGTCCTGTTTCAATATGTCTCGATGTGTGATCGATGGCATGCGCGAGCGTGGATTTGGACGAATTGTCAATATCGGTTCAGTCAATGGACAAGCAGGTCAATATGGTCAGGTCAACTATTCTGCTGCGAAGTCTGGAATTCATGGCTTTACCAAAGCACTGGCTAAAGAAGGCGCTCGCAAAGGGATTACAGTGAATGCGATCGCACCCGGTTATGTTGACACTGATATGGTACGTGCGGTACCGGAGAAAGTATTAGAGAAGATCATCGGAACGATACCCGTTGGGCGTCTAGGCAAGGCTGAAGACATTGCGCGTGGGGTTATGTTTCTGGTCTCTGAGGAGGCTTCGTTCATAACCGGCTCGACGATTGATATCAACGGTGGTCAACACATGTATTGATACCCATGGCAGAATCTCGCACAATCAAGAAATATTCCAATCGGCGTCTGTACGACACTGAAGAAAGCTGCTATGTCACCTTGTCGGAGGTCCGAGAACTGGTGATTAGCGGAATCGAGATCGTCGTTGTAGACGTTGTTACTGGGGAGGATATTACCCGGCAGATCTTGATTCAGATTATTTCTGAGCAGGAGACAGGCGGACAACCAATGTTTACCAAGGAATTGCTGACACAGATGATCCGATTTTATGGTGGTGCTTTTCAGAGTGTGTTTACGGATTACCTGGGAAAGACGGTTGAGATGCTGAATCACCAACAGCAGGCTTACTATGAGCAGTGGAACGACATGCTCAATACAGATTCCATGACTTCAGTTGGCGAATTGACACATCAGAATCTCGAACGCTGGAAAGAGATGCAACAGGAGATGCTGAAGCTATACGGTTTTCAGCAACCAAATAATAAAGACTGAGTGCAGCGCCGATCGTAGTTCACGAGTGGTTGTTCGGGGTAGTGGCATGGACTACAAGGTATACATGTGTGTCGTTTGCGGCTTCATATATGAAGAAGAGTATGGGCTGCCAGAGGAAGGCATTGCGCCCGGTACCCGCTGGGAGGATGTTCCTGAAACTTGGCAATGTCCGGATTGTTCCGCAATGAAAGAAGACTTCGACATGCTGGAAATCTGACAGAAGGTATAACCCTTACCGTTGTCTTAACCTACTGTATTGAAGTGATAGTGATCAATGTCCTGTTTACTCAGCAGCAGGACTACGGATTCGCCGCTGCGGCTGGTTAACCAAAGGAAAGGGATGGTCGGATATTCCTCTTCCAGTACGTTAGCATAATTACCAAGTTCGATCAGCAAATAGCCGTCATTCGACAGATAGTTGCCTGCCTGGCTGAGAATCTGCCTGACAAAAACAAGTCCATCACTGCCTGCGTCAAAAGCCTGGCGAGGTTCATGCAGATATTCGCGCGGCAACGCTTCGAGTTCCGAGGTTGCGATGTAGGGTGGGTTACATAGGATCAAGTCGTATTTACGTCCTGACAGACTGTTGAACAAGTCGCTTTGGATGGTTGTAATCTGCGCTCCGACCTCGTGACGGTTGATGTTGATCTTCGCTACGTCGAGAGCCTGGGTGTCGATGTCGGCAGCATCAATTTTCAATTGTGGATAATTCAACGCCATCGCGATGGCGATGCAGCCGCTGCCGCAACAAAGGTCAAGTGCATGATGCGATTGGTGCGGCTGTATCCACGGACTCAAACCGTCCTGGATCAAGTCGCCAAAATGAGACCTAGGCACGATTGCACGTGGATCTATGTAGAACGAAAAGCCTGCAAACCAGGCCTCACCAACGAGATAGGCCAAGGGTTTGAGGGTCTTGATGCGCTGTTCAACCAAATGGCGAAGTGCTTGGGATTGCTGTTCTGTAACGCCGTGATCCGCGACTTCGTCGTAATTGCGGTCCATCATCTGCGTTATATGCAAGGTCGCCCAAATTGCCTCGTCACGGGAGTTGTCGCAGCCGTGACCAAAGTGTGCGTCCGAATGTTCCAGGCGCGCAGTTGCCCAGACTACACAGTCGTTGATTGTATTGAGCGGCACTGCGTTAGCCGGCAGCGACCAATCCTTATGACTTCAAAAGAAGGCTGCCTGTTGAACGGCACAGGCTTGATGGAGAGGTTTAGAAGCCGTATTTTTGCTTGAATTTACCGACTCGTCCTGCGGTGTCAACAATTTTTTGTTTGCCCGTAAAAAAGGGATGGCAAACTGAGCAGATTTCGATGCTGAGGTCTTGTTTCAGCGTAGAGCGCGTTTTAAAACTGTTGCCACAACCACAAGTGACCGTAATTGTTGAGTATTGTGGGTGAATGTCTTTTCTCATGTCTCGATGAATCCTGTAGCTCAGGGAGTGGGTTGGATTAACGTCGCTAAGGGCGCAAATGATAAGTCAAATCGGGGTTACTTATCAACTCGGTTTGATTGCCTTAAGCAACTTCAATAGTTGGTCGATTACCGCGATCAGGAAATCCGCTTCATTGATTCGAAGAAGTCGGCATTGGTTTTGGTTTCCTTGAGCCGTTCGGTCAGCAGTTCAATCGCTTCCAGATCGTCGGATGAATGCAGGAGCTTGCGCAGTGCCCAAATCATTTTCAACTCGGTCGGTTCGGTCAGCAAGTCTTCGCGACGCGTTCCAGAACGAGAGATGATGATGGACGGATAAACCCGTTTTTCGGCGATTCTGCGATCAAGGTGGATTTCCATATTACCGGTGCCCTTGAATTCCTCATAGATGACTTCATCCATCTTGGAGCCAGTTTCAATTAAGGCTGTCGCCAGAATGGTAATACTGCCACCTTCCTCAATGTTGCGGGCCGCACCAAAAAAACGTTTCGGCCGTTGCAGTGCATTGGAATCGACACCACCGGTGAGTACCTTACCGGAAGCGGGTGCCACGGTGTTATACGCACGGGCGAGTCGGGTAATGGAATCAAGCAGAATGACCACGTCGCGTTTGTGTTCGACCAGTCTTTTGGCTTTTTCGATAACCATCTCCGCAACTTGAATATGGCGGGAGGCCGGTTCATCAAAGGTAGAGGAGACCACTTCGCCTCGCACTGAGCGCTGCATTTCGGTAACTTCTTCGGGGCGTTCATCGATTAGCAGTACGATCAACTCACATTCCGGGTTGTTGGCGGCAATCGAGTGGGCAACCTGTTGCAGCATGACGGTCTTCCCGGTTTTGGGAGATGAGACGATTAAGCCGCGTTGGCCTTTACCAATTGGGGCGACAAGATCGATTATTCGAGCGGTTAAGTCTTCGGAGCTGCCGTTACCGCGCTCAAGTCGAATGCGTTCATCAGGATGCAGCGGTGTGAGATTTTCAAACAGAACCTTGTCCCGCAGTCGGTCAAGCGGTTCATTGTTGATTTGTTCAACCTTGAGAAGCGCAAAGTAGCGCTCCGAGTCTTTGGGCGGTCGTACCAGGCCTGAAACTGTATCACCGGTACGCAGATTGAAACGGCGAATTTGACTTGGTGAGACGTAGATGTCATCGGGTCCAGCTAGATATGATCCCATCGGTGAGCGTAAAAAACCAAAGCCATCCTGCAAGGTTTCCATTACCCCTTCGCCGGTAATGTTACCGCCGTTTCGTGCTTCAGCTTTGAGAATGGCGAAAATCTGGTCCTGCTTTCTCATTCTCGAGACGCCGTTAATATTCGACCTGCGTGCAAGTTCGACCAGTTCTGTTGGTGATTTGGCTTTTAACTCGGTTAGGCTAATTCCCATAAATATTGCCTCAGTTACGGCTGTAGATAGACCGGTGCCTCTATGGCACCGTTAAAGAAAAGATAAGATTGATTAAGGTATGGCAGGAAGTGATTAATGCACCCAATGGGTGCTCGGAATAATTCTATTGCCTCCAGGCGAATAAATTAGACGGATTCATCAATAAAAGTGGTCAATTGAGATTTCGAAACGGCCCCGACTTTGGTTGCTTCTACAACGCCGCCTTTAAAAATCATCAAAGTTGGAATTCCGCGAATACCATAGTTGGTTGGAGTTTGCGGATTTTCGTCAATATTCAGTTTTGCAACTTTCAGCTTGCCTTCATATTCGCCCGCGACTTCTTCCAGTATCGGTGCGATCATTTTACAGGGGCCGCACCACTCAGCCCAATAGTCAACAATTACAGGAATTGCTGATTGCAGCACTTCGTCCTGAAAATTTGAATCGGTGACGTGTATGATCGATTCTGTCATGTGAATAGTCTACGGGTTAACTCAAGAAAGTCTGCGCTACCAAATTCTGTTGAACTTGTTTTGGCAGGAGTGGTTATTTTATTTGCATTGACGAAAAAATTTTAGAATTTTCGTTTTTTTGCAATTGACAATTATCCAATTAAATTTGGCAGATTCTCAACTGTATCTCGCACAGTGAGAAAAATCGTGTGCCAAGATTGTACCCAATTGAGCAAATAAAAAACAAGGTTTTTCGATCGAGTGCCATGATCATCAGCAATTGGCTTTTGACAAGCGGGTGCTCCCGAAATGATTTTTTCAGCAAATGGATCTTAGCAATTCCTGCATATTTATTAATTTGTTCACGCAGTGACAGGTATAGTAATGAAGTATCAAGTGATCGGTTTGGCCAACGAAATTACGCACCATCAGTGGTCTGAGGATTAGCTCGCACCAAGACTTGAATATTGTGCGTCAGTCTCCGGAATAAAACGAAAAATAACAGCAGACTTGTGACATTGTCATCCCCGCCGTCTTCAAAATCCGCTAAACGTACCACTGCGTCCCAATGGTATGAACAAAATGCAGAGTATGCATCGAATACCTACGAAAGTACCTCTTTTCGGGAGGTGCACGAACAAATGTTGGAGCTGTTGCCAAAAAAGGCAGGCACGGTGCTGGATGTAGGCTCGGGTTCGGGGAGAGATGCTGCCGGCTTAGCAGAATTGGGGCATCAAGTTGTTGCAGTTGAGCCAAACAATAAAATGCGCAACCGCGCCATGCAAATCCATTCGTCAGACAGAATTCACTGGCTGAACGACAGTCTCCCTAAACTCAACAAAGTACGAAATTTTGCGCTCACGTATGACTTCATTCTTTTGAGTGGTGTATGGGTGCATGTCGCGCCCAATGAACGGCGGAGCACCTTTCGACGACTGGCCAGTTTATTGACTCCCGGTGGGATAATGTGCGTTACGCTTCGCCATGGTCCTGCGGATGCTGCGAGAGGATTTTGGGAAGCAAACTCAGAAGAAATCCTGCAACTTGCCCGTGATTTTGGCTTGTTTGCGACGCATGTCCGTGAAGAAGACGATCTACTGCGTCGTACCGGAATTTCCTGGACACGCATCGTTTTAAGATCACCGGGTGATGGCACCGGATCGCTCCCACTGTTGCGAGGAATCATACTAAATGACAGCAAGAGTTCAACGTACAAATTGGCACTGTTACGCGTGCTGGTGCGTATTTCTCAGTCTGCAGGCGGTATGGCACGATTGAAGAGTACAGACTACGTTGAACTTCCGCTGGGACTATTTGCACTCTACTGGCTGCGGCTATATCGGCCTTTGCTAGCGGAAAATCTACCGCAACTTCCGGACAATGTATCAGGTGGTGTAAGGCTCGGATTTGCGAAAGAGGCCTTTCAAAAACTACACAGTTTATCGGCACTGGATTTTCGGGTGGGAGCAAGATTCCAGTCAAGTTACGCAAAAACTGTCCATCAAGCACTTCAAACAATCTGTGCAACGCTGACAAAAATGCCTATGCACCACATTACGTATCCAGGCAGTTCAGAGCAGGTCTTTGTTTCGAAAAAAGCCACTGCAACATTCAATCCAAGGCAATTGATTTTGAACTCTGACTATCTGTTCAGTTTTGGCTGTGTCAAAATTCCCTATGAACTCTGGCAGAGCGCCCAGAAGTTTGGCGCATGGATAGAACCCGCAATAATTGCCGAGTGGAAGCTGTTGATGAAGCGTTACGCGTACAAGCAGGATCGGGTTCTCGATCCTGAATCAATGGAACGAGCCTTGATCTGGAGCGAACCCAGTCGGACGACAACCTTTTCCCGCAGCAGAGCACTGCGTTTGTACGAAGATGGTGTGATTCGACATTGTGTTTGGTCTGGCAAGAGACTAAGCTCAAATACGATTGACATCGATCATTGTTTTCCTTACTCAGCCTGGCCTTGTGATGATTTGTGGAATTTATTACCGACTGCACGCAGTGTGAATCAAAAACAAAAGCGTGAGAAAATACCGAGTCTACTGAAACTAAATGACTCTAGGGATAGGATTCTGAACTGGTGGAACTGCGCTTATATCAATGACGAGGCCATCGTTGAGGATCAGTTTTTTACGGAAGCCGCTGCAAGTTTACGGCTCGATTTGGGCTCGTCTCAACATCTGGATGATGTATTCGATTCGGTATCAATACAGCAGACTCAGTTGAAATTCAATCAGCAAATCCCTGAATGGAACGATTCCGGATGACGCTTTCACTGGTGCTGAGATGTAAAGATGAATTGTCGTGGCTTCTCCAGTTCCGATTATTTCGCTAGGTTTGCGTTTTTTGAGTTCTACGTTGCTATTGCAATCGTCTGTGCTGAATGTGCCTGATGATGGCAGTGCTTCACTCTCGTTAAGCGGATGTGATCTTATTAGTGATATTCACGACTCACCTTATCAAAGATAATAGGCTTCGACGTTTACCGGACTGATTCCTGTTGTAAGCGCCCAGCATTGACGAAACCCTAATTTCTAAAAAGTATGAAGATCTCCGAACGAATACAACATGTAATTGAGACTGAAGCGCAAGCAATCCGATCAATTCAAGTTACCCCTGCATTTGCAGAGGCTGTTGAATTGCTGCTGTCCTGTCGCAACAAGATTTTGACGACTGGAATGGGTAAAGCGGGATTGATTGCCAAGAAGTTTGCCGTCACGCTTTGTTCAACCGGCACTCCTGCAGTTTATATCCATCCCGGTGAAGCAGCACATGGAGACTTGGGTGTTATTTCCAAGTCCGATTGTCTGGTGGCATTTTCAACCAGTGGTAAAACGCGAGAAGTGATCGAGATGCTCAGCCTGGCGCAGCACCTGGGGCTCGGTAAAGTGGTCGGTGTGACTTCCCACCCAGAGTCAGAATTACGCGGATATTGCGACATCATCCTCGAAATGGGCGAGATCAAGGAGCCTTGTCCGCTGGGTTTGACGCCGTCAGCCAGTATCGCGGCAATGAATGCGATTGCTGACGCGGTGACCTTGGCACTGATGGAACAAAAAGGCATTACCAAACAACAGTATGGACTACGTCATCACGGCGGTTATCTCGGTCGGGTTGCCCGACTCGATAACGAGTAATCTCGCCCAGCGGGTTGTTACTCGAGGGGATTTTGGAGTAACGACCAGACCGCAAACGGCGTTGCTGGTGGTTTGATCACGACAAACCGACCCGCGCGGCTCAAAAGGTCGGAGAGTGCATTACCGATTGCACCAGGTGCACCGAGATTGGCAACCTCGCCAACTCCCTTGACGCCGAGTGGGTTTGTTTTGCACGGTGTTGGCACCTTGTCAAGCTTGATGAACGGTAAGTCTTGCGCTCGCGGCAGTTGGTAGTCCATCAGTGAGCCGCTCAGCACCTGACCGCTTTGTTCGTCGTCGAATCGTATGGCCTCCATCAAGGAAGTGCCGACAGCTTGTGCCCAAGACCCGTGTAGTTGGCCGTCGACTATTTGTGGAAATAGTACGCGCCCAATATCATCCACGCCGACCAGTTGAATAATTCGAATGACGCCGGTATCGGGGTCACACTCCAGTTCCGCCACGTATGCACCACAGGGATGTGTTGTATTGATCCCCGCAAAATTCGCTTCCCCGACGCAGCTCGACTCATCATTTGATTGCATTTCTATCTGGGTATCCAGCCCGGCTAGTTTCAGACGCCGATCAGTTCCAGGAACGTAAAATTCACCGGCTGCGTACGCGAGGTCATCAGGACGAACTTCAAGTGTGTCTGATGCGATTCGCCGCGCATTATCAAGCAAATTTTCTACAGCCCGGACCACAGTTGTTCCTGCAATTGCAACCAATGAAGAACCACCAGTACCGCCTCCGATCGGATACTCGGCTGTGTCACCCTGAATCACTTTGATTCTTGACGGGTCGATTTCCATGACATCGGCAACCAGTGCGGCGAGTGTTGTCGCATGTCCTTGTCCACCCGCCTGCGTTCCCGTCAAAACCTGAACACCGCCGCCCGCTATTAGCTTCACTTGGCATGCTTCACTAACCGAACCCCCAGTGGAGTGCATGTACATGCCAAGTCCAATACCTCGTAGCAAACCTGATTGTTCAGCCAATCTCCGTCGTCGGGGGAAATCGTTCCAATCTGATTGTTCGACGACACGATTAAGCAGCATTGTAAAGTTCCCACTGTCAATGGTTTGCCCGTTCAGCATCGAATATGGGAGGTTTTCAGGCTGTACAAAATTCCTTTTTCGCAGCTCCAACCGATCGATGTTGAGTTCAAATGCCGCCTTATCGATCAATTGCTCAAGGGTACAGACCGTTTCTGGTTTGCCGGCGCCTCGATAGGCATCGGTTGGCGGCGCATTGGTAAAAACACCACGGTTTCGAAAATAAAGACAAGGAATCTTATAAGTGTGTCCTACGACCGTGTATGCATATACTGAGGCAATTGAGGCGCCGACATAGCTTAGGTAGGCGCCTAAATCTGAAATCGTATCGCACTGATAGGCTGTAATGTGTCCCTCTTGATCGAATCCCAGCTGGGCATAATCCACTCTGGCCCGTCCCTGGCAATCTGCGAGGAATGATTCTGATCGGGTGGCTGTCCACCCCACCGGCTGCCCGGTTTTTTGTGTGCTTATCAAGACCAGGGCGTATTCGGGATAGGGAAAAATTTTCATCCCAAAACTGCCACCCACATCCTTGGTGATGACGCGTAAGCCATTCGGCGGAAGGTGCAGTATGTCTTCGGTCAGCACGCGGTGAATCATGTGAACACCTTGTGTTTGTACATTGAGGACCAGTTGTTCAGCCTCGAAATCGTAATGCGCCACTGCAGATCTGGGTTCTATGGGTGTGATTGCCATTCTTGGGTGGTCGACTTTAATTGAAACGACATGCGCGGCTTCGGATAGTGCTCGCGCTACCTCGTGGGCATCACCGCGGCTAAAGTCATAGCTTAGATTGTGTTGTGTGTCGCACCAGATATCGGCTGAATCAGTCATCGCGTTTTCAACGTTGCTGTTCGATGGCAGCTGTTCGTAGTCGACATCGATACATTCGGCGGCCTGGATTGCATTGGCGAGTGTGTCCGCAACAACAAACGCAACAGGCTCACCAACATGACGAACCCGATTGGTTGCCAGCACATCACGGCGTGGTTTAAAGATCGACCCGTCTTGCGGATCTGGAAAGGCTGAAACGCAAGGTAGTGGTCCGATACCATCGGCAAGCAAGTCTGCACCAGTGAGAACCAGCTTTACTCCGGGTGACAGTAATGCTACGTTTGTATCAATATGATGGATAACTGCGTGTGGATAAGGAGACCGAAGAACATGTCCGACCAGATGTTGAGTGCCAGTCAGATCGTCTACGAAGCGACCGCGGCCGGTCACCAGGCGGTGATCTTCCTGTCTTGGTTTCGTGCTGAGCGAATTCATGCAGATAATATTGAATTGACAGTCGGGAGTAAGGAATCCAGACAAATATACAAGAAGGCCTAGCGCGACGCTTCATGATGAATGTCATTGGCCTGAATTTATTCTTGACTCAACCACCCAACAACAGGAGCACAATTCCGCCACAAATCAAGATGATGCCCAATAGTTCTGGTGTGCTGACCCGTTCTCGAAAGAATACTGTCGTGGCGACAAAGGTAAATAGCAATTCAATCTGTCCAAGCGCTCGTACATAGCCAGCGTTCTGCAGGGTAAAGGCAGAGAACCAGCAGATAGAAGCCAAAGCTCCCGCGGTACCGGCAGCACCCGCCCACCGCCATTCGCGTAGTACTCGCATAAATTCACCGGGCTGGCGTACGATCAGGTAACCGCCCATCAGTACGGTTTGGATGATCAGCGCGACAAACAGAGTCCAAGCTGCACTGATCATGAAGTTGTCGTATTGCAAAGCTAACGACGCACCTCGATAGAATACCGACGAGCCACCCAGCCATACAGCCGTGATCAGCCCAATCAGAGTAGGACGACGAAACAGACCGATACGTAAGCTGCTTAACGTCAGTTTATTTTGACCGACTGATAACAATATTACGCCGAATGACGAGATGACAATGGCTCCGATTGCTAAGTGACTCAGCCAGTCGCCGAGCAACACTGCACCGAGTAATACGACAACAATCACCTCCAGCTTGGAGAAAGTTGTACCGACCGCGAAACTCTTAAACGAAAACATCCACAGCAAACACGCAGTAAATAGAATCTGGCAGATTCCACCCAACAGGCAAAACCAAAGAAATTTGGAGTTGCTGACTGGCAGTGGGTGGTCACCACTGCCGAGAAGCAGCCACAAATACACGCCCGCGATGGGCAGTGCGTAGAGAAACCGAGCATAACTGGCACCGCCGACCGACAACCGTTGCTTGAGATGTTTTTGCAGCGCGGAGCGAATGTTTTGAAAAAACGCTGCCGCGATCGTTATGAAGATCCAGGTTTCAGGCATAGGTCATGGAAGTGCAGTCCAATCACATAATTTGAACTCACTTATCAATTTTTGGCATTCCTGTCGATTGACTGAGTGTTGTATATTAAATTGCGTCGATTAACCAAAAACTAATCGGATTTCAATTACTCGGAGAATAATTTGTCCTATGGTCCAGGCAATCCTTAAGCAAACTTGGTCAGAATCGGAAGTGCAGGCATTATTTGAGTTGCCTTTCAGTGATTTGCTGTACCAGGCGCAAACTGTCCATCGACAAAGTTTTGAGCCCAATCAGGTACAAAAAAGTCGGTTGGTCAATATCAAGACAGGCGGCTGTCCTGAAGATTGCAAGTACTGCAGCCAGTCAATTCGATACTCGACCGAGGTAGAGCCAAGCAAATTGATGTCAATCGAAGCAGTTATAGCCGATGCCAAGTCGGCCAAGGCTGATGGGGCGAGCCGCTATTGTATGGGTGCCGCCTGGCGCGGACCGAAGCCCAGTCACATGGATAAGCTCTGTACCATGATCAGTGAAGTTAAGGCACTGGGACTTGAAACCTGTATGACCTTGGGCTTATTGAATCAAGACCAGGCGATGCAGTTAAAGGCTGCAGGACTTGATTATTACAACCACAACGTTGACACCTCCCCCGAATACTATCAGGAAATCATCACTACGCGTACCTTTGAAGATCGTCTGCAGACGATTGACTACGTTCGCGAAGCCGGTATGAAAGTGTGTTGTGGGGGTATTCTTGGTATGGGTGAATCACAACAGGATCGCGGCAGTATGCTGCGGGTACTTGCCAACATGGAAGAGCCACCGGAAAGCGTGCCGATCAACGTATTGGTACCAATTCCGGGCACACCGCTAGAAAATGCCAAACCCGTCGAACCGATTGAATTTGTTCGTACCATTGCGGTTGCTAGAATCATGCTGCCAAAATCAGTGCTCCGGCTGTCAGCCGGACGCCGTACGATGTCTGAAGAGCTGCAGGCACTGTGCTTTTTTGCGGGTGCCAATTCCATTTTTGTGGGGGATCGACTGTTGACGACCGACAATATCGAATACGATCATGACTCGGCATTATTTAGCAAATTGGGTATTGAAGAAATGCCACCTGCGAAATTCGACGAGCCCGCGATGGCGCCTCCAATCAGGGTCGCGGTAGCGCAATGACTGAAATCCCAAAACTTGTTGCGGAGTTTACGAGCAACAATAAAGATCTTACCGAGTGGAGTGACCAGGTCTTTATGGCACTTTGCATGGATGACCGGTTACGCTGGATGTTCTTCAATACACTGTCCTATATGGAGCACATTGGCAGCTACAAAATCATGGCTACCCAGCAAGGCGATGTCATCGATTATCCAACCTTGAAGCACCTTAACGAGGAAACCGGGCATGCAGTGCTGTTCAAACGGCATGCTGAAAGGTTTAAAGGGACCGGGCTGGATTATTCCGAATCAGCGCTGATCGCGCCGGCATCCGCGCGTGCTTACTTTGGTCGATTGGAAGCGACGATGGTGCGCTATTTTGGGCGCAATGCCAACTATCGCACGATCTATCTTTATATGTCGCTGATTGTCGAATTCCGGGCGGTTTGGGGTTATGATATTCTTCAAAGCTGTATTGAGCGCAGTAGCCTGGATTTCTCCCTAACCAAGCTTCTCGCCGAGGAGCAGGGACATCTCAATAGTATGGTTCGAAGGCTTGATGAAGATGCGCTCTTGTCCAAATCACATATTGAATATTTCTGGACACGGGAAAGAATGCTTTACGTACGGCTGATGAAAGCCATTGAGCGTGAATTCGACCAGAAAACTGTTTACCACACTGTTATCGAGTCAACAACTCCAGCCGTATTTCCTCCAGCATAAAGACACCCACTGTCTTTGCACTAGCCTTAAATAAGTCGCGTAGTGATACGCGTGTTCACAATTAACAATTGATCTGTGTAGTAGGGATAACCGCATCGCACTGTAGGGACTGGAGCTAATGAATTATTTTATAAGGACTATAGTCCATCAAATAACCATCAAATAATAGATCGCGTTTCGATTAAATTCTTATTTAGATCTAATTATTAATATAAATAACAATATAAACAGTATTTTATATATTCCGCTGTTGGAACTGACTACTACCAGATTCCGATTGATTTCAGTTTTCAGAAGACATGGACGGAATGATTGATTGATCCAAAACCCACGAAACTCAAGTATTCCTGTCAAAAGAAACGCAGGCGATGACCAAGAAATATCAATCGGCATCGCATTACTATCAAATAACAATCAAATAAAAGATTGACGTGCTGCGTCTGCCCACCATGGTACATATCGCATGTGCTTTCGACCGATATTTGCCTCGCAAGGTATGATCGCATTTGCTGCAACGGCCTCTTTGATTAAACGAGATGCAATTGCGCTGTTTTTATCTTCAATGTTGAATCTCATACGCAGCGATGCATTGGTGAGAAAACTACCGTTCGCAAACTGCAGACAGGCGTGTTGGTAGACGGATCCGATGCGGTCCTCTCGATTCATATCGGTCAGCGACCTTGGTGAGAGAAGTATGACACGGGTCCAATCGTCTTCGACTTTCGCAAGCGGTGCGGGCATTCCATGTTGTTCTGCCGAAGCAACCACTGTGTCCCAGCCGCTGCCACTGCCGTTGACCAGCCCCATCAGGCGCATTATTGAAGTCATGGATTCGTTCCTTGAGTTGGGTGGCGCATTGATCATGCGTTGCGGTTCAACAAGCGAAGCACCTGAATTGGCGATCTCAATGCGATCCTGAAATATTTCAATCAGAGGCCCCATCCTGGTTTTTGAAAAATTCTGGTGGACCAGCGCATTAATAATTAATTCGCGCAGCGCACTCTCGGGCCACGCTGTGATTGAAGAGTCCGGCTTTTCTGTTTTGTTATTTGTAGTGGGCAGCAGGCTCCAAACGGTACTCAGTAATTCCTCAAATCCGTTGGCATAGCCTTTGGCCGCAGTCCAGGTTTGATTAATTTCGATTCGACTGATTCCCTCATATTGAATGACGCGCGCGGCTTTATCTTTGAGGACAGGAAAGTTTTCGAGGTCTGTGGCGAGTAAGACAGCACCCAGTTGGGTGATATCCCAGTGTCGAGCGCGACCGGGAACAACCAGTGCATTTGCTTGCAGCACTTCCAAGGTTCTGTCAGCGTCGGGTGGTTGCGGTGAGCCGGTGAGATTGAAGAATTGTGGGACATCGAGCAGATTGAATAGACTGTCTGGCGTCTGGTCACGCATAACCGCGCTCGATGGAATACTGACTGAGTCGGAACTATGCCAGATACTTCGTTCAATCGGTGGGAAATCTTTTAACACATTACCTTAGTGAATTCGCGAATCCAGTGATGACTGCATTATGGATTTGTTTTGACCATAGCACAAGATGGTTTCATGAAGTGAATGATCGCTCTACTGAGATATACCTGCAAAGCGCTGTTATTTTCTGTGAATTGACAGCTTGGTTCGCGCCGCTCACCGAGTGTGTATAGCACCATTTTCCGCTACCCGGCTGTCCCTATGAACAAATTGTGAGCAGCGTACTGACCTTTTCGAAAGCAATCAAGGCCAGAATTTACGATCCAACAGTCGCCCCCAATCATCATCATAAGGGTGAACTTTAGAAACCTCCGAATCGCCACGGTAAATCGGACGGTTTTCATTGGCCCATTTAAATAGTGAACCTTCAACATTGACGACGTTAGTAAAGCCGCGCCGTCGGAGCTTGTTTGCGATGTGTGATGATCGGTAACCGACTGAACAGTAAAGCACCACGAGGTCATCTCGGGTTTGATTTTCGAGTGCGTCAAGTGCCTCCCCAACATCTTCGGCTAAAACTGCACCTTTGATGTGGCTGATTTGGTATTCTTCCGGTTCACGCGTATCGAGAAGGGTGATATCGGGCTGCTCCTCTAGTATCTTTGCCAGTTCTTCGGTTGAGACGTGCTGAACGTGTGGAAAGTCTTTCCTGACCATAGTGAGCGTTTCGTGCCAGAGTTCTTGCGCCGAGGGGTCAGCAAAGGCGATTGGCAACTGTAATGCTGTACCACTTGCGAGGGCCGCGAATAGCCAGGTAACAACCAGTTTTTCCAAAGCAAACCTGCGCGCAATGATCAGCACTTGCGAGTAGTGAGTTTGGATCGTCAAGTACATAGTCCACTGCCTTAGAGATCTAATATTGGATCAGTTTTTCATCAGCGCATAGACCGTATTCGCAATGATCTCATACACCCGATCAAAGTCTCCTTGAGACATGCAATAAGGTGGCAGCACATAGACGGTGTTTCCGAGTGGCCGCAGCAGGACTCCACTGCTTTGGAAATTCAGGTAAAGTTGCGTGCCTATCTCAGACAGATAACCTCCATCAGGAACCCGAATGTCCATGGCGACAATCGTACCGGCTTGCCGTACATTGGTCAGACAATCAAGATTCGACATCTCAGCGAATTTCTGACTCTGCATGGCTGTCGTTGCCTGTACCTGTTCTATCACTTGGCCTTCCTGCCACATTTCGAGATTCGTCGCAGCTACCGCGCATGCAATCGGATTTGCCGTGTAAGAACTCGAATGAAAGAAAGTCTTACTTCGGTCGGTTGAGTAATGTGCATCGAAAATACGCGTGTTGCACATGGTGACGGCAAGGGGTAAGAATCCACCCGTAATTCCCTTTGAGTAACAGGCAATATCCGGCACAATTTCAGCTTGTTCACATGCGAAAATGGTGCCGGTCCGACCCCAAGCGGTCATCACTTCATCAGCAATAAACAGCACCTCATACTTTTCACAGATCCGTTTCATTTCCCGAAGTATCTGGGGGGAATACATCAACATGCCACCCGCACCCAAGACAAGGGGTTCGACAATCAGTGCAGCAACGTCCGGTCTTTCTCGACATTTTGATTCGAGTGCATCAAGCGTTACTTGTTCCTCGGACGGGGATGGAAAGGGGATCGAGTCAACAGAGAAAAGCAACGGATTGTAGGGTTTGTTAAAAACCCCGCGCTCACCGACGGACATGGTGCCGATGGTATCGCCATGGTAGCTGTGCTCCAAGACGATCACTCGATCGCGCGATACGCCTTGATGATGCCAGTAGCCAAGTGCCATTTTTAAGCCCACTTCGACCGCGGTAGAGCCGCTGTCCGAAAAAAATACGTAATCAAGTCCGTCAGGGGTGAGGTCAACCAGCGCATTTGCTACGCGTTGTGCTGGTTCGTGGGTATAGCCTGCAAAAATGACCTGGTCGAGACGCTCAATTTGATCACGGGCAGATTGCTGCAATCGCGGGTGACAGTGTCCGTGTGTGATGACCCACCAGGACGAGATCGCATCAATGATTTGCTGACCGCTATCGGTATATAGATAAGCACCTTCAGCGCGGGCGATTTCCAGAAAATCAGGGAATATGGCATGCTGGGTGAATGGATGCCAAATGGGTGAGACGTGTTTATTCATAAGAAACTCAATTTGCCATTTTCCAGACGCGTATTCTCAAGCTTGTTAATTTTAGGGACAGGCTAACTGAAATCTTAGAGCACAAAGAGTGTATTCCATGGTGAACGATAATACTTAGACTAATGATATTTCAAACGCTGCGGTATCACTTGAAACCAATCAATTGAGCATGTGCGGCGGTTACTGTCCTCTCCATTAGCATGGAAATAGTGTTGATTCTTTCTTACAGCGCATGCAGGCGATTCAGCGTCCGGGACTATCACTACTGATATCCTCATAGAAGGTTAATGCCGGCAATTTTCTTCGTTGATGTACGATTCGAATGTCGACCGGCTCATTATCGGCAGCAGCCAATCACGAATAGAAAATTACGTGCTGAGCGCAATTCACCGCACGAAGTCCTGACGCAAACAGACTTCAATCACGTCCGCGATCAGGTTCTGCTGAAATTCTATCGAAAACCTGTACTAAGCCCTCGCAGTATTTCAACCATCGTTCAAGTCGCCACGTTTCAATTGTGTATCTCCGAATTTCATTCAAGTTCAGCTTCGCGTGCCTGGACAGCCGAATCGTCATGAAGTTTTTAGTAGTCCAGTTTTGGCATTCGGTTCGTAAGCCTGAAGATCAAAAATCTCGTACCCGCCTGCCTCGGCTTCCTGCAAAGCTTCTTCGAGATCCGCATTCAATGCATAGAATGGGCGTGTATTGTCTTTTTCCATAAGCAATCTCATACCGGGCGCGGACGACTTCGCTAAGATTGGCATAAGACCCGGACTTGATCTGAATCCGAATATCACTTTCCATTCGCTTGGTAAGGTGTACGTTTGGCATTAAATTACCCAATAATGGCAGATATTGACATTTTATTTCGAATGATCAATCCCTGAATTCTACGAACCCCTATACCGCAGACAGAAGTTACTCGCCGCATAATCACATGAAACATGAACATGCAGTCGCAAATGAAATGAACGCCGATTCCAGCAAACTGAACATGGATTTCGGTAAAAAATGATCATGACCCATATCGTTGATGACATGTGCGGGATAGTTGCAGAACATTACCTGTCAGGGCTTCAGCAACTAAGAGTTGTAATTTGGAATTCTCTCGTAAAGGCACGGCTATTCGAGTGCATCAGACATTCAGGCCGTTGTTTGATCAACCAAAATAGCAATCATTCCATTGCAGTGAGCTGGCATCGAAGATTGGCCAGGTTCGACTAGTGACCGGTGCATATTCCAGACGTACCGACCGATCGGATTCATCAGATTAGTGCAATGATCTCCTATTGCTCAGTCGAATAAGCGTTCAGAAACTGCCTTCCCCATAGAAGCCTTTTATCCACATCGCTTAGTTCAGCTTCTTCGCAAACTGTATCCCAATTCTGAGTGATGGCAGTAATGAGTTTCTCAAAAATTTTGCGGGCTTCCGTTTCAGAAAGCAGAAAATTATGGGCTGTGTCAACACAGGATCTCAACCGACTGAGGTTGTTGTTGCCACAGATCAGCATGGCTTGTGAGGCTTCATTGCCCGCGCGGTTTTGTGGACAGATGTCATAAGCAGGCGTGAGTGTTATATTTTTTCCATCCCAAAATGCAGAATGATTGCGCGCGTGATCGTCAGTATTGCCGCAAAGAATATTGAAAACCAATCGAGCAAACACTTCGTCAAGAGTCTTGCGGGGTTCTGTAAAACGATGCCTAATAATTTCAGCAAAGGTTTCGTAACTGGCATACCGCGCCATCATTTCATCAAGGCCAAGCAATGTCAATACCGAGACCATGGGCTTACGAAGCCAAGAATCGTGTCTGGGAATACGATCGAACCGTTCGATCAGAAGCACATTTTTACCCGCTACCCTGGTCAGTCGAACCGGCGCAACATTCAGTGCTGCTAACGCTGCCAGCCGCATTGCGATGTATTCAGCTTTGATGACATTGTAAGTATCAGTGCTAGAGGAAAATTTCGCGATGTACTTCCTGTTTCCATCTTGAATCAGGGCCTTTGGACGTGCACCGCCAATCGCACTACCATGAAACAATGCCTGATCCAACTCAGGGGTGAGTAGGACTCCCTTTTCAACCCGTTCAGCCGATTCAATCAGCTCTTCAATGGTTGGATTAATCGTGGTACGCGGCACATACTCGGTCGGCGAACGTTGAAAATCCAGTGCTCCAATCCGGTCTGAACCAGATTCCAGCAAATACGTCAATTCACCCAGTTCATTGGTATCGGTGTTCGTACCCTTGAGTCCCAATAATTTGTTGATAATCACCCGCCGTCCCCATGCATCAGGTGCGGCATCTCGAATACATCCAGGCATAGTCAAGCCGTCTGTCAAGGGATGTATTCCAGTTTGGAGGGGCAATTCCGACTCATAAATCGAAATGGCCGGTTTGCTGCTGGCCGTTCGTTCAAGATAGCTTTTACCATAGTTAAACCAGATACTGCCATTGTCAGCCTCCAACCGACCGGCTACAACAGGCTCCGTTTCTTCTGGCAACCATATCCAGACAAATGCTTCTTTGTCATGACTAGAAGTCATCGCGCACCGTCTTGTTCTTGTGGCGAACAGATTTTGGCAACAGTTCCAACTCAGCTTCCGCACGGTGCAGATGTTTTGTCAATGTGTTCTGATCGGCATCATAAAGCTTTACACCAACGATGGTCGCAACTTCAAACACGACGCCGATTTCACATTTGAGATTGCCATTTTCGATGCGCTGTAGCAGACCTCTGGAAATTCCGGCGCGCTGCGCTAAATCCTGCGCAGTAAGTCTACGTTTTTTGCGCGCCGTACGAATCAATTCACCAAGAAGGGTGCATGCAGTTTGGCTGTATCTTGAATAGCTGCGTGTAATGGATTTAGGCATCTTCTAAAAATGATTTATATATAGAACATATTGTGCCATTATGATCTATATATAAATATTATTACGATTTGTTACCGCGGTATGGAGATATCGGAGCGCGTTGGGATATTACCTGATGTTTGATATTGTTGGCAAAGATCTCCGGCAATCGCTCCGACCTGGGGAGAATCTAATTTTGTACCAACACTACCGGCAATTTAGGCAGCCTCAGTTCGCCGTCTCAGGGTGAGGTCAGGGATAGACCCCAATCGTTATGTAATGACTAATGAAAATCCTCAACTCGAAAGTTCTGTCGAAAGACTTTTGCTAGCTCTTCTTTGCTAAGTGAGCCAAGCATGGGCACGCGCCCCAGATTGACTGCCTCTCCCCGTTCAGGAATGATGGACTCGTTTTCTTCGTGAGGTTCCCCAACAAAGATCACACCGTGAATCGGTACCGACCAATGTCGCAGCGCATCCAGGGTCAAGAGCGTATGATTGATGGTACCAAGTGAAGTGCGTGCACACACAATCGTTGGTAGCTGCCATTCAGAAAACACATCAATAAACAGTGTCTTGCGGGTCAGCGGTACCATAACACCACCTGCTCCTTCAACGATAAGCGTACGCGCTGATTCAGGTAACTGAAGCAGACTCGTGTCAATCTTGATGCCCTCGAGTGCGGCGGAAAGATGGGGTGAAGCAGGTTCTATCAATCGATAGCGTTCCGGAAAGAAGTGCTCTTGCGGTAGTCCAGTCAGCTCGCGCACGGTTTCCGTATCGGTCGGTTCATCCAAGCCAGCTTGTACCGGCTTGAAATAGGCTGCATCGAGTGCTCGCACCAGCATGGCTGAAACAATGGTTTTGCCAATGCCGGTATCGGTGCCCGTTACCAGGAAACCTCGAGGCGATGGATTTGGATTGTTTACCATGACAGTCATTAGGTTTGACAGTGCATAGAGGAATGCATCACTTGTCCAAGCGTCTGAAAAAAGTTGGTGATGTCGCTCATATCGACATTCAGGGTAATGGATATTCTAAGGCGTGCGGTACCTTCAGGTACGGTTGGTGGTCTGATGGCTCGTACATCAAAACCGGCTGCTTGCAATTGTTGCGCGACCAGCACAGCGACCCGATCTTCACCAAGAAGGAAAGGTATGATCTGGGTACCACTGCCCTTGATTCCAAATTTGTTTTCCAAGGTTCGATTGGCTGTCGTGACCATCCCGCGCAGCTGTTCTCGTCGCCAGGGTTCAGTCGTCAGGAGGTTCAGGGCGGCATTGACTGAAATGGCATTGATTGGTGGCGGTGCAGTTGAGTAGATAAAGGACCGCGATTTGTCAATCATGTAATCTATCAGTGTTGCAGGGGCACAGACAAGGGCACCAGCTGCGCCGAGTGCCTTACCACAGGTATGCACTGCAATCAGTTGAGGGTGGCTCGCGAACTTTTCTGTCAGCCCGTGGCCTTGCTCACCCCAAATTCCAGTAGCGTGAGCTTCATCGACCAGCAGCATGGCGTCAAAATGCTGTGCTACCTGTAAGAAATTCTCAAGCGGCGCACAATCTCCGTCCATGCTGTAAATACTTTCCACCACGAGCCAGGCGATTGCGCCTTGTTTACGATTCTGCTGCCATTTGCGTAGCACCCGTTCTGCTGCTTCGACATCGTTGTGCGCAAATTTGACTGATTTAGCCACCGATGCCGCGACTCCTTCCCTGATGCTGGCGTGCGACAGCGCATCGAACACAATCAGATCATGGCGTTTGGGCAGCGTCGTTAGCAGTGCAAAATTTGCCGAATAACCATTGGCGAAATAGAGGGTCTTTTCGCACTTAAACAGCTTTGCTGCATTGTGTTCGAGTTCAGCATGAGCCGCATGATTACCGCGCAATAATCGCGAGCCGCCGGAGCCAAGCGGTACGCCACGATTGAGTGCGTCAATCACGGCTTGCCTGACCGTTGATGAACCACTCAAGGCCAGGTAATCATTGGAGGTGAAATCCACCCCCTTGATTAACGTCAGTTCGCGTTTGCGATGCTTTGCAAGCAGTGTATTGACTTCGTTTTGATAGCGTTCGAGCTGCTTAGTCATACGTGAATCGAATCGGTGCCGCGCAGGTATTGGCAGTTGAATTCCAATGCTGTTTTGTTTCAATGCTGGAGATTTTAGATTGGTTCGGGACACAAGGTCCAGTGGATTTGCCGGTTTTATTATCCGCAACCCAATTCCGTGTAGAATGTATATGAATCTACCAAATATTTGATAAGGATTTAAGTATGCGAAAATTGAAATATCTTGCACTTGGTTTTCTGGTTGCGGCCGGATTTTGTGCGCCCGTACTCCATGCTGACACCATGCCGGGTACAGTGGCTTCCGCGGAAGAAGCCGAAGCGGTTTACGCCAATCGATCAGAGTATATGAAAGGGCTTGGCGGTAGCATGAAGGCGTTTTCGAATTTTCTCAAGCGTGGTGATGGTGAGCCGCTGGAATTGTCCGGTATGGCAGCAGAAATCGCTGCAACTGCATCTGAAATTCCCGGTCTTTTCCCGCAGGATACCGGGATGGAGCAAAATGAGGAAAGTGAAGCCAAAGCCGATATATGGCAAAACTGGGCAGATTTTGTAGCTGCGGCTGACGCGTTGGTCGAGCCTGCTCAAGCGCTCGAAGCTGCGTTTGATTCGGGAGATAAAGGCGCAATCGGTGCCGCGGTCAAGGCCTTGGGTGGCCAGGGGTGCAAGGGTTGCCATGACAAGTTCAGGGAAAAGCACGATCATTGATTTAATCAGCCGTACTGAATAAATACCCAAACCATAATCGCCGCGACAACGATTGCCACCCAGAGCCCTTTCCAGGGCGAGGCAAGTCGCGGCAGTTCTTTAAGACTTTGATTCGGTATTGAACGCTCGCCCGTGACCATTGGCTTGATCAGGTCATCCCGTTTGTAAAAATAGTAGAACAGGTTGGCTGCAATGTGCACAATGATCAGCGTAATCAGCCAGTCGATGTGAGACAGGTGAATATCACTTGCAAATCGACTCAACTCATAGGTGACATAATAAGCGAACGGACCTTCAACTAATCCGTCGACATCCGCCGCCAATAGCCCAGTCGTAGCCTGAACTGCGAGGCCAATGAGGATGGCGATGACCGCCAGTGAACCTATTGGACTGTGCGCCACACCATAGCTGGGGCTTCGCTGAGGCAGTTTACGAATGTAATCGAGATAAGCTCTTGGACGAAATATGAGTGCTGCAAATCGAGCATTTGAACTGCCAACAAACCCCCAGACAATCCGAATCAGCAATAATGTGACAATAACTTTACCGGCGGTTATATGGACATCAAAATTCTCCAACTCTGCACTGACCAGCATAACCACAATATTCAGTACCAGCAGCCAATGGAAAGCTCGAACTGTAAGGTCCCATACTTTAATCTTGGTTTTGTCACAATCGTTTGAGGGTTGAACCATCGCGATTTCCTCTGTTGTTGCTTGCACAAAAAGAATTTTCTCATAATTGAGTCAAGATATAATCTATTTTCCACCTGAAGTTGCTCTTCGTATCTAGCGGTTTCGCGCAAACTGTTTCTTTTCCTTGAGGTAAAAATGGCAAGAATTACTGTAGAAGATTGTCTTGAGAAAGTTGAGAATCGTTTTCAGCTGGTACTGATCGCAACCAAACGAGCGCGTCAGTTGGCTGGCGGAGCCGAACCCATGGTTGAACGGGACAACGACAAAAACACGGTCATTGCATTGCGTGAAATTGCCGAGGGGTTCGTTACCGCAGAGATACTTGATGAAGATGACACGCCAATCGTCACCAACCCGTTTGATCTGGAACCATTCGATGATGAAATCGAAGCGGAACTGGACTCGGACGACGACGAATTGGAAGATTCCGAGGAAGAGTTTCAAATGACGGACGACGAAATGCACATAGAGGGAGCGCCACTAGCGCAGTCGGATGGTGAAGATGAAGCGCAAACGGACGTCGAAGCGTCTGGCGAGTCGGATGCCGATAGCGAGTCCGCTCAGTCACAAGCCCAAACCTAGCTTAGCAGGACTACGACGTCGAATTGGCATTCCTGAGCGCGAAGACGCTCAGTTCAATTCGCTCGTTAAGGCGCTAAGCGGCTACCTTAGCGAACCCCAGATCGACAAAGTCCATCGAGCCTATGCAATCGGTGCTGCCGCGCATGAAGGTCAGCGCCGTTTAGAAGGTGAAAAATACATCAACCACCCCCTGGCGGTAGCGGGTTTGCTCGCTGAACTCAAGCTCGACAGCAGCACGATCATCGCGGCGATCCTACACGATACGCTTGAAGATACGCATTTGACAAAATCCGAGATGGTTGCTGAATTCGGCGTGGAAGTCGCTGAATTGGTCGACAGCGTCAGTAAAATCGATAAACTGAAGTTTGATTCACCCCAGCACGCGGAAGCGGAGAATCTGCGTCGTATGTTTCTTGCCAGTGCCAGCGACCTGCGGGTCATTCTGATCAAGATGGCAGATCGTTTGCACAATCTGGACTCGTTGCATGTGCACCGTGTTGAAAAGCGTCAGCGAATTGTCGATGAGACGCGTGATATTTACATACCAATTGCCAACCTGCTCGGTATGGGTAACTGGCAGCGTAAGATGCAGGAGTTGTGTTTTAAAGCACTCAATCCACAACGCTATAAAGTCATTCACAAAGCTGTCCGGACAGACCTTAAGCAGAGTGTTGACCAAACCATTAAAAAACATACCACGACCATTCGTAAGCTGCTGGAAGAAAGTGGCATCGAAGGTGAAGTCATGGGTCGCTTCAAAGAAACCTCAGCGATTCACGAAAAGATGCGAAAGAAAGGCAATTCACTCAGAATGGTGCCGGATCTGTTTGCATTTCGAATCATCGTGAAAACCGTAGACGACTGTTACCGGGCGTTGGGATTGATACATAACCTCTACAAACCCATTTCAGCGGAGTTTAATGATTACATTGCAATTCCCAAAATGAACGGTTACCAATCATTACATACCACCGTCCATGGAAATTTTGGGCGGGCGATCGAGGTGCAGATTCGAACCGCAGAGATGCACAAAGTTGCCGAGTCAGGCATTGCCTCGCATCTTTCTTATAAAACCGGCAGTGCAAGTGCCGACGACACGCTTCTGCCCGGAGTCAAGTGGTTGAATGAAGTGATCAAGTCACTTGAAGAGCACGAGTCGCCAGCGGAGTATCTCGAAAATCTCAAATTAAAACTGTTCCCCGATTACGTCTATGTCTTTACACCCAAAGGTGATATCAAGCGCTTGAAAAAAGGGTCTACAGTTATCGACTACGCCTATTCGATACATTCCGCCGTTGGCAATGGCGCGAAGTCTGCCAAGATTGACGATCATCCGGTCGCATTTCATACGGTACTGAAAAATGGCGATCGGGTAGAGATTACCAAGAGTCGGTTCAGTCGCCCGGATCCGGCATGGCTTAACTTCGCGGTGACCGGTGATGCACGCACCGCAATTCGCCGGGCACTCAAGGAAGTGTCCGGTAAAGAGCTGGTAAAAATGGGAGACCGGATCTTCAGAGGTATGCTGAAAAAGTACAAGATCAAGCAGTCTGCAGTTACCGATGAGATGAAAGAGGAATTGGCTGACCGCCTCGGTTCGGAGTCCTGGTCCGATATCTTGCGTGAGATTGGAACCGGCGAACGTTTCGCCGCGGCGGTGATCGGCCAGATTTTTCCGGCAACGTTTCTGAACTCTAATTCTAAATCTTCAGAAGTAATTTCTATCCAGGGCACCGAAGGTCTTGGTGTTCAGTATGCCAAGTGCTGTAACCCGATTCCTAAAGAACCGATTGTTGGTGTCTTCAATCGCGGTCGGGGTATCGTAATTCACACTCAGGATTGCCCGAATGTACGCCAATCAAAGCTGTCTCCGGAGTTTTGGCAAAAGCTCAATTGGGCTAAGAAACCCAAAGGCCGGTACCGGGTGACGCTACTTGTCAGTTGTCAAAATGAAACTGGCTTGCTGGCAGAAGTCTCGAGTAGAATTTCGCACCACGGTGCCGATATTACACGCTGTATTACGCGCACCTCCAAGCGTGATGCAGCACTGGAATACGACATTGAAGTTCAAGATGCTGAGCATCTTGATGCAATAACACAAAATATTATGCGGCACAATCTGGTCAACGACGTCGAGCGCGTAAAATTGGACTGAAGGGCCTCAGGAAAGGAGCCAATCTACAACGATATAATCGATTGGTATTAAAATTGTGTGAATCAAACGAATTATGTCCTCCGACTCTAGGTCAACGACACAATGGGTAGACGAACGCAGCCGCGCAATTCAAAAGTGAAGTGACAATGACGACGCGAAATACGATCTCGACCGACAAAGCACCAGCCGCGATAGGTGCCTACTCTCAAGCAGTAAAACATGCGGGAACCCTTTACGTTTCCGGGCAGATTCCGCTTGATCCGGTTACTCAGGATGTGGTCGAGGGTGATGTTTACACACAGATCAAACAAGTCTTCCAAAATCTTTCTGCGATTGCACAAGCGGCACACGCGAGCCTTGATGATGTGGTGAAGCTGACGGTATACTTGGTTAATCTGGCGGATTTTCCAATCGTCAATGAAGTAATGGCTGAATTCTTTAACGAGCCCTACCCGGCCAGAGCGGCCATTGGAGTTGCTTCGCTGCCAAAAGGTGTCGGCGTCGAAGTCGAAGCCATCCTTGCTATCCAGGGTTAGGTGGAGTCGGTCCAAACTCTCCATCCTGAAGAGAATCCCGTCACGGAACTTCCGCGCGTCGGGCCAAAACTTGCATCGAACCTGGCAAAGTTAGGTATTGTGCAAGTCAAAGACTTGCTGCTGCATTTCCCATTCCGATTTCAGGATAAAACTCGTACTGCACCGATTCGCTCCCTCGTGAATGGAGCGGTTGTACTGGTTGTCGGCCGCATTACCTCGATTCAGGAAGGTTCTCGCTATCGCCGTTCGCTCGTGGTGCAGTTTGAGGACGACAGCGGCCGAATGAACATGCGGCTATTTCACTATTCTTACAAGCAAAAACAGATGTTGGAGCGCGCGAGCTGGGTGCGGTGTTTCGGCGAGGTGCGACTTTCCAAGCAGGGCTTTGAAATGATCCATCCGGAATACGCGGTTTTTCATCATCCGCCGCCGCCTCCTGATGGTGATCGATTGACTCCAGTGTATGGATTGACTGAAGGAATCAGCCAGGCAGTGATGCGTAATTTAGTCAGCCTGGCATTCGACTATTGCCAGCATCAATCCATTCCGGAATTATTACCACAAGAGATCGTTCAGCGCTATGAACTGGGCGATGTGCCAAGCTCACTTAAAGAAATTCACGCGCCAAGAATCGGGCAATTCAGCTTAGCTGATCAAGCTGTCAGTCAGTCTGATATGCACCGATTGATTTTTGAAGAACTGGTGTCGTTTCAGATTGCAAGACGCCAACAAAAATTGCTTCGGCAGGACGCTGACGCGCCCCGCATGGTTCCAACCGGAGATCTTTCTAAACGATTACGGGACTCTTTGACATTTACGCCAACCAACTCCCAGCGCCAAGTCATTCGAGAAATACTGGCTGATCTTCGGATGACATTACCAATGCTGCGCCTGTTGCAAGGAGATGTTGGGTCTGGCAAGACACTGGTCGCGGCCGCTGCTGCTGCTTGGGTGGTTGATTCGGGTTATCAGGTTGCAGTCATGGCTCCGACTGAATTGTTGGCGGAGCAGCACAACAAATCGTTCTATGAATGGTTCGCCCCGCTGGGGATAGAAGTACTGTTGCTGACCGGCCGATTACCAGCTAAAGTTCGAAAGCAAGTGGCACGCGCCATGAAAAGTGGACAAGCCAAAATCGTCATCGGTACGCATGCATTGTTTCAGGAGAGCGTCGAGTTCAAACGTCTGGGACTAGTTATCGTTGATGAACAGCACCGATTTGGGGTTGACCAAAGATTTGCACTGCGTGAAAAGGGACGGGATGAACAAAAGGTGCCGCACCAATTGGTGATGACTGCAACACCGATTCCGCGCACCTTGGCAATGGCGTTTTATGCAGACCTTGATGTGTCCAGCATTACAGAGTTACCACCCGGTCGAATTCCAGTCAAGACCGAGGTTTTATCATCAGAAAATCGTGAGCAAGCCATCCGGAAGATTGCAACGCTGTGTGCCACGGGTCAGCAAGCCTATTGGGTTTGCCCAATTATTGACAAATCGGAGGTGCTTGATGTTGAGTCCGCGGTCGAAGCAGAGAAATTTGTCAAACAATGTCTACCCAACCACCGCGTTGCGTTAATCCACGGACGTCTGAAGAGTGTTGAACGCGATCGAACTATGACGCAGTTTAGAAATGGTGAAATTGATGTATTGGTTGCCACGACTGTAATTGAGGTTGGCGTTGACGTACCCAATGCGAGTTTGATGGTTATTGAAAGTGCTGAGCGATTGGGGCTATCGCAACTTCATCAGTTGCGCGGCCGGGTCGGCCGCGGTGCTGCGCAGGCGCTGTGTGTATTGGTCTACAAGGGCAAGCTTTCTGAGATGGCACGAAAACGGTTAACCGTGATGCGACAAACAACCGATGGCTTTCGTATTGCGGAGCAGGATTTAGAGCTTCGCGGTGCCGGAGAGTTGCTTGGCACCCGCCAGACTGGTGCGCAGATGTTTCGACTTGCACAATTTCCGCGTGACCGAGACTTACTTGATGACGTCGGTGCTACGGCTGAATTGATTCTCGATCGATATCCAGATCTCGTGCAACCCTTGATTCGTCGTTGGACCATACGAGAAGGTCAGTACAGTGCTGTCTGATCGGTTGAGTGCGTACGCTCGCTTGATGCGGTTGGATAAGCCTATCGGTAGTCTGCTGTTATTGTGGCCTACGCTATGGGCACTGTGGATTGCAGGTCAAGGTGAACCAGACCCTCAAATCGTGTTAATTATGGTGATTGGGGTATTTGTGATGCGATCAGCGGGCTGTGTGATCAATGACTTTGCAGACCGAAACTTTGACCCTCATGTTGAGCGAACCCGAGATCGACCGCTGGCTACTGGTGAGGTTTCAGTGCGAGAGGCGCTGGTACTGTTTGTTTGCTTGAGCCTTGTTGGTTTTATATTGGTTCTGTTGCTCAATTGGTTGTCAATAATTTTGGCGGTTATCGGGCTATTTTTGGCCGCATCGTATCCTTTCCTCAAGCGCGTGACGGGGCTGCCACAATTCTATCTTGGCATCGCGTTCGGTTGGGGAATTCCGATTTCATTTGCAGCACACCTGGAAACGGTGCCCTTGGTTGGCTGGTTGTTACTAGTGGCCAATATTGTCTGGGCAGGTGCCTATGACACTTTTTATGCGATGGTTGATCGCGATGATGACGTCCGCATTGGAGTCAAGTCATTGGCAACATTAAGCGGCAAGCGTGATCGTCAGGTCATTGGAATCTGCCAGTTAGCGACGATTGCGATATTGGCTTGGGTGGGGCGACTCGAAGAGTTAGACGGGTATTATTTCCTTGGTTTGTCGGGTGCGGTACTGGTCGGTGTTTGGCACCAATGCTCATGCCGAGAGCACAATCGGGAAAAATATTTTGCCGCGTTTATTGGCAACAGTTGGTTCGGTGCACTGGTCTTTAGCGGCATTGTGCTGGCCTATCTCTAGCCAACTGTCGAGATGCGCTTATAGAACTGAAAGGTTGATACGCATGAGTCATCTTTCCTAATGAGGGCAGACGCCGCTCAGCTTAGGTGACGACAGTGGCGATGCTTGCGTAAATTTGGCGTTTGCAGCTTAGGGATAACTGCGTCTTATCGTATAGAGTCGCTCTGGACCCCTGGACTCTTTGCCGTTTCCCATCAGCACTTTGACCGAGAAATTCGAATAAATTGGGTCGAAGCGCAATCGTCGCCAGCGGTTGGCTGACATGTTGGATGGTGCGGGTGTGGTATATGGGTACTCCGGCAGCCCTTCCATTTTTGAGTGTAGACGCCTCTCGCTGCCCGAATGAATGAAATGAACATCAAACATTTCTACGGCTCTAATTTGCTTTTCGATTGCAGCGACCGTTCCCATCTTGAGACCTACTGATCTTGTTATTTGCAATTATCGATCAATTTAGACTCGATCTTAACCATGATTTTATGACAAAATCGCAATTATTTCACACATAAACACATCATTTTTCTGTTTGAAATAATAATTTTGGAAAATTGGCGCAAAAGTAAGTACTTTTCCTCAATAGTGGTCAATTTTTTAAAATTTGATACGTTTTCCCTTCCCTTGTTGCGGTGAATTCAGATTTTCGGATTAATATTCACACGTTTTAAAGTAACAAATAACTATAGATTAATTCTGCCCGATAACTCGCTGTATCAGATGGATATCACTTTTAATTAAATTATTTGAATTAGAAATGGTGATATCTATCAAAATACAATGCAACAGGCTGCGGAGTGGGTTCCAAAGAAAGGTGCTGCGACGGTAGCAAGCAGGTTGTTCCGATTGGGTCAAGTAGCCAGAAAAGGAATAAAAATTCGGCGTTCAAATCAAGACAGCAAGTAGCCAAGTGTCGTTCGTATGATGCTTAATTTAAAATTGGCACTGGAGGTTGCTGGCAAACAGGCGAATAATCTGAGCAGTCTAAAGACAGGATGAGGCGAATTCTTAGGGTGATTTGATGCACACATATATTGTCGGATCGCATATTGCTTTTGCATTGTGTTCAGTTGTTCTTGGCACAGTCATTTTGATTAAGACCAAGGGGACACTGACGCATAAATTGATGGGACGGATTTGGGTTGTAATGATGACCGTGGTTGCGCTTGGTTCTTTTGCCATACATGACTTGAATCCAGGTGGTTTGAGCTGGATTCATGCGCTTTCGACGTTTACCCTGGTTTCGATGGGGTATGCAATTTTCATGATTCGCCGGGGGCAACGGCGCGCACACTTCATGGCAATGATTGGCTGTCTTGTCGGCTTGATTATCGCTGGCATCTTTACCCTTGACCCCAACCGTTTGATCGGTAGTTTACTACTGGGTGCCTGAATCCAATACGGCTTCGATGTCGCGTTCCTCGTTTGGTTCGTCTAAATATTAAAGCGCACGACAATTTAAACCAATCATCACAGCGAATGCAAAGCAGCAAATGAGCGATCCATCGCGTCAACAATAACAGGTACATCGTCGCTGGCAAGACACAACGGGGGTACGAGTCGCAGTACGCTTCGTTCGGGGCCGGCTTTACTGGTCACCAAGCCGTAGTCTCGGGTTTTTTCAAACACGATTGCAGTTTCGTCGGTGGCGGGCTGCTTAGACCCACGGTCCTTAACAAGTTCAATTGCGATCATCAGCCCTTTGCCGCGTACATCACCGATGACGGTATGATCGCTCATCAATCCAGCCAAGCCATCCCGCAATTGGGTGCCGACAGTTTTTGCGTTGTGCTGGAGTCCTTCTGCCTCAATTACCCGCAGTACTGCACGGCCTGCGGCGCAACTCATGGGGTTGGCACCATAGGTATGAAATAAGAACTTATCTGCCATCGGTTCAGCTACTTCTCTTTTCGCAATCACTGCACCAAGCGGATAGCCATTTGCGATGCCCTTGGCCGCCACTACGATTTCGGGTACGACATCGTGTTGCTGAAAACTCCAGAATGAATCTCCGGTTCTACCAAATCCGGCCTGAACTTCATCGAGGATCATAATCCCACCTGCGGCGCGAATTCGCTCTGCAGCACCGGCAATATAACCATCTGGCATTGGCACAATACCAACATAACCCTGCACCGGTTCAATAACCATTGCTGCGAGCTGTCCACAGGTACCGAATTGAATGGTGTCGTCTAGCGCTGCCAGATAGCATTCTGTATCGTCCCCAAATCTGCCTCGATAAGGGTTTGGCGCCATGGCGAATTGCACATTTCCCGGTAAACCCACATCGTGTCGAAACCCGTAAATGCCGGTGATGGACTGCGCGCCGTAAGTTGGGCCGTGATAACCACCCTGCAGCGATATGACATCGCTGCGTCCGGTATAGGTACGTGCCATCATGAGTGCGAGATCTATGGCTTCTGCTCCGCTATTGGTGAAGTGTACCACCCAGTCATGTCCTTGCGGCATTGTTGCGGCGAGTTCTTCGGCGAAGTGGGCAGGAACCGGATGATAGAACATGGTGGTACAGTGCGGCAGCAGCCTGGCCTGTTCGCTCGCGGCGCGGACCACATCAGGATGCGCGTGGCCAACGGAGATGCAAACATTCATGGCCAGCAGATCAATCAGGCGATTGTCATCTTCGTCCCACAGGTATTGTCCTTTACCCGATTTTAGAATCAGGGGTGCCTGGTACGGTTGAAACTTGCGCTGTGATGCGGCGTAAAATTGCTCGCGGCGTCGAATGACGGCAGAGCTGGCCCAGTCTGTTTTCATTTCCATAGTCTGATCTTTATGAGTTGCGAAGTTGCGTTAGCCGACGTTCGACAAATTCTTCGAGCGCTTCAGCGATATCAGGTTTGATCGGTGGAGGTTGATATTCTTGCAAGAGCTGTTTCCACATGCTGTTGGCACGCTGGTGCTGCCAGCTCGAACCGTCAGCCTGCCATTGTTCGAAGGACTTGTTGTCTGCGACTGACGACTGAAAAAATGCTTCTTCGAAATTGCGCTGCGTATGTCCGGCTGCCAGAAAATGCTCGCCCGGCTCAACCTCCTCGAATGCGTCCCAGGCCTGTGCTTCCTCTGACAGGTCAAGCTTTTCAGCAAAGGCGGTCAACATGGCACAGCGGTCTGCATCCATGATCACCTTTTCGTAGCCGACTGTCAATAAGCTTTCCAGGCAACCGGTTGCATGAATGATAAAGTGCGTACCAGCCATGAATGATCCGATCAGTTGCGTTGCGCTTTCATAAGCAGCTTGGGCATCGGGAACTTTAGAGGCGGTTAAAGCCCCGACTGAATGCAGGGGTACACCGAGGCGATCAGCGAGAGACCGAGCGCACATCTGAAATTGCATGCCTTCAGGTGTTCCAAATGTTGTGGCACCCGATTGCAGCGAGATGGGACTGAAAAATGTCCCAAATACCGCAGGTGCACCGGGTCGAATAAGCTGGATCAGGCACAGGCCAGCCAGCACTTCCGCCAGCACCTGAGCCAAAGTTGCTGCAACGGAAACGGGGCTCATGGCACCGCCCAAAATGAAAGGTGAGACGACCACAGCCTGGTTGGCACGTGCATAAACTTTCAGTGCGTCGAGCATGGTGGCATCAAGTACGAGCGGTGCGTTGGTATTGACCACACTGTAGAGGCAGCAGTTTTCATCAACGAAGCGCTGGCCAAAGACGATGCGTACCATTTCAACCGTATCCGCTGCTCGTTCTGCCGCAGTTACCGCACCCATAAATGGTTTGTCGTTAAGTAGCAAGTGGGTCTTGGCCATGAATAGGTGGCGCTCCGGAACCGGCAGGTCGACCGGTTCACAGACCACACCGCCTGAGTGGTGAACACTGTCCAGCATATAGTGAAGTCGCGTCAGGTTTTCGAAGTCTTCAGTTGTTGAGTAGCGTCGCCCGCGATCCATGTCATGGACAAACGGAGAACCGAAACTTGGGCAAAACAGCGAATTATTGCCACCAATGACGACCGACCGCGCAGGATTTCGGGCGTGCTGGATGAATTTTTTGGGCGCAGAATTCTGAATGATGCTCCGACAGAAACCGGGTTCAAATCTGACTCTTTCACCAGTCACGGCACATCCTGCCTGACGGAAAATATCAATCGTTTCCGGGTCATCTCGAAAGTCCATTCCAACCTTTTCGAGAATACGGTCCGCATTTCTTTCGATCAGGGATAAGCCGTCTTCGTCAAGCAGAGAGATTCTACCAACATGACGTTTGATGTAGGGACCAACATGACCCCGAGTAACGACCTGAGTGCGCCGAGCATGTTTGGATTGACGCCCGCCGGCTCTACGGCGTAGGGTTTTGGCCTCTGTCTGTCCCATTGATGAAATTTTATATTAAGTGTTGGACATCCAAATTGTACAAGTTCGTTAAAATGACGGGTCTCACTATGACGGGGGTGGCAGCAATTGTTGAACGATAGCATTGACATCGCAATTATTGGCGGCGGCGCGCTTGGGCTTTCAGTAGCCTATCATTTGGGCCAGTTAGGCGATCGTTCAGTTTGTTTGTTTGAAGCGAATCAACTGGGAAGCGGCACGTCCTGGCACGCGGCTGGTATCGTGGGACCACTGCGCGCATCGTTAAATATGACCAGGATTGCGATGGCCGCGACAGAGATTTTTCCAGAACTGGAAAGGATCACCGGACAACCAACGGGTTATCGGCAAACCGGTGGCCTTTGGCTCGCTCAAAATCATTCACGGTTGATTGAGCTTCGGCGAATTCACGCCATGGGGAGTCGAGTTGGCTTGGGAGTCGAAATCATCAGTCCGCGGGAAGTTGCCGAGGTTGCGCCACATTTACACGTGGACGATATTATCGGGGCACTTTGGGTTGACGAGGATGCCCAGGTTAATCCGGTCGACTTGTGTGCTGCTTATGCGGCGGGTGCAAGAAAATCGGGCGTGCAGGTTTTGGAAAACGAGCCGGTTCGCGAAATCATTACAAACGCGGGGCGCATCAACAGCATTCGGCTCGTGACTGGCAAACAAGTCAATTGTAAAACCGTTGTTTTGTGTGCTGGAGTTTGGTCTCGAACCTTGGCGAAGAAAATTGGTGTAAATATCCCGCTACAGGGAGTCGAGCACATGTATGTGGTGACCGAGCCGATTAGGTCGCTGTTAGACCCGGTTCCGGTTGTGCGGGATCTTGATGCAGGTGTTTATCTCAAAGGTGATACCCAAAAAATCGTCGTCGGAGGATTTGAGAAGAATGCCAAAACCTGGAATCCTCCAACCACAGTACCAGAACACGGCGGATTTTTGATGTTTGGCGAAGATTGGGATCAGTTTGAGCCGTTTATGTCTGCCGCGGTGCACCGGATGCCGGCTCTTGAGACGGCGGGTATTCAAACTTTCATGAATGGACCGGAGAGTTTTACACCCGACACCAAACCACTCGTAGGCGAATCTCCGGAAGTTACAGGGCTTTATGTCGCGGCCGGCTTTAATTCAGTCGGAATCATGTCGTCGGCCGGTGTGGGTCGCGCGCTTGCTGAATGGATTTTACAAGGTCGCCCGCAAATCGATTTGTGGGAGGTGGATGTCTGCCGTGCGAGTCTTGCATGGAACGATTCGACGAGTCTCGAGGCACGCATGCAGGATGCCGTACACACCCAATTCGCCATGCACTGGCCGCTCAAACAGCCAACGCCTCGAGCAGGTCTTTTTCGCTCGCCGCTGTTTGATCGTTTAGCGCGAGCAGGTGCAGTGTTTGGTTGTTTGCCGCACTGGGAGGTGCCCTTGTGGTATACCGAAGATGAAACGGAAACTGAAATCGTTCACAGCTATGGTGAACAGCACTGGTGGCCGATCGCGCGACGCGAGGCCACGCGTATGGCCAATTCAGTTGCCTTGCTCGACCTGTCACAATTTTCGAAGTTCGACATTAAAGGCGCGGGTGCACTGCCAGGCTTGCAATATTGTTGCACGGCTGAAATGAACATGAGGGTGGGACAGTCCAAATATACAGTTATGCTCAACGAATGCGGTGGCATCGAGGCAGATATTACGGTCAGCAGGTTAGCGGACGATCATTTCCGCATAGTGAGCGGTGCGAATACTCGATATAAGGACTTTGCCCGACTTCGTCGGATGCTTGAAGCTATTGATGGCGCTCGAATAACTGACCGGACACAGGACGAATGTGTACTCGGGGTCATGGGACCCCATTCACGCCTGCTGCTTAATCGTGTCCTAACACCAGAATCGCAAATTGATTCCTTACCATTTGGTCACTTTCAAACCGGGAGAATTGGCGGGATGCCGGTCGTTGTTTTGCGACGCAGCTACGCCGGCGAATTGGGTTTTGAAATATTCATGGATGCGACTCATGCGACTTCAATTTACGAGCGAATTTTAGTAGCTAGTGACGACTTGAACTTGTCGCATCTTGGCATGCTGGCGCTTGACGGCTGTCGTTTGGAAAAAGGCTTCGGACACTGGGGTCATGAGTGGGGATCTGAGGTGACTCCCATTGAAGCCAATTTGAAATTTGTGCTCGGCAAACACAAAACGAACTACGTAGGGTACAACGCCATCAAACGGCAGCGCGAGCAAGGTGTGTCCCAGCGGCTCGTGCTGTTTGAAGTGCTGTTGGTCAGCTCCGAGCGGCCCTTGCTGTTGCATGATGAGTTGGTGGTTTGTAATGACGAGATCGTTGGCCTGACGACATCAGGTGGCATTGGTCCCCGTACCGGGAAACTGTTGGTTTTTGCAATCGTAAAATGCAGTCCCGGTGAGTCATATTCGGTAATCATTGATAAACCTTATCAGATCGACGTTGCCGGAGATCTTTACGACGTCCGAGTCCTGTCGGAAGCGCCCTATGATCCCGACGGGATGCGCATGAGGGGATGATTTAATGACAGATCTGGCCAGGGTTGTGATTATTGGTGGTGGTGTGATGGGTGCGTCCACACTCTATCACTTGACTCGGTTGGGATGGACAGATGTCGTGCTGCTTGAGAAAAATGATCTTACTCATGGCTCAACCTGGCACGCGGCGGGGTTGTGCACACATTTCGGGCACAATGCGACGATCATGCAAATGCGAGCTGAGAGCATTCGGCTCTACAGTTCCGTTTTGGCTGAACAAGCCGGTACGGAGGTGGGTTTCCGACAGACGGGGGCGATGCGAGTTACCCGATTAACCGATCGTATGGACGAATTCCGACATGTTCAGGGGATTGGGCGGTTCGTCGGACATGAGTTTCATATGCTTGATCCAACCGAGATCAAGGAGCTCTACCCACTAGCCGTGACGCAGGGCTTAATCGGTGGAATTTATGAGCCACATGATGGCAATGTTGATCCGAGCCAGGCGACTCATGCGTTTGCGGCCGCTGCCCGAGCCTGCGGTGCAAGGATTTATCGAAGAAGTCCGGTGGTCGCCATTGAACAGAGATCGGAAGATGAATGGCGCGTGGTAACAAACGAACGGGAATGGCGGTGTGAACATATCGTTAATGCGGCAGGGACGTGGTGCCGTGAAATTGGGGAGATGATGGGCGTTGATTTACCCGTGGTTCCAGTGTTGCACCAGTATTTTGTAACTGAGTCCATTGATGAAATAACCGCGCGTACTGCGCCGTTGCCCATTTTTCGCGACCCAGAGGAAAGTTGGTACACCAGGCAGGAAGGTAATGGACTGATATTTGGTCCGTATGAGAAATCGCCTGAGACTTGGTCGGTCGATGGTGTACCGCCCGAATTTGGTGCTGAATTGCTGCCTCCTTCGTATGACAGAATAGCTGAAATCATAACGGCTGCGAGCGATCGAATACCAGCGCTGGGTCGTGTTGGTATTCGCAACAATGTGAACGGACCCATCACCTTTACACCCGATGCAAACCCGCTGATTGGCCCCGCGTTTGGACTGCAGAACGCGTGGCTGATTACAGGCTCATCCATGGGTGTGATGGAAGGTGGTGGTGCCGGGAAGTTTCTTGCCGAGTGGATTGTTGGCGGTGACCCGCCGATGGATCCACTCGCGGTCGATGCGCGGCGATTTGGCGAATACGCCGATCGCAATTATCGGGTAGCCAAAGCCGTTGAAAGTTTTGCCCATCAGTTTGGCATTCACTATCCGAAAGAGGAACGTGCTGCGGGCCGCCCGGCGCGGCTAACTGCATTTTTCCAACCACTCAAAGCAGCAGGCGCAGTATTTGGCTCAGTGTTTGGATGGGAACGTCCCAATTGGTTCCAGATTTCTGGCAGCGGTTCGGACACGATCAACAGTTTTCAACGGACCAATTGGTTTGAAGCGGTAAAGTTCGAGTGTCACACTGTGCGTGAGCGTGTCGGGCTATTTGATATGTCACCGATTGCGAAGTTTGAGGTGACCGGTCCCGGCGCAGAACAATTCATGGAGTGCCTCGGTTCCAATGCACCGCCACGCAAGGACGGTCGAATATCACTCGTACATATGCTCGCAAAGTCAGGGGGAGTGCTTTCGGAGTTTGTCGTCTACCGGCATAGTAACAATCATTACTACTTGACTTGTGCTGCGGGTGCTGCTCGTGTCGACTTTGATTTGCTTCGCAGCCGAGTTGCAGGCTATCGAGTCGAAATCAAGCCGGTAACGGTTGACCGAGCAGTATTGAGTGTCGCCGGACCAGCTGCACCGGCTTTGCTGGGCGAGTTAACTGATTTTGATTTTTCGCAACACGCATTTCCCTGGCTGAGCGGGGCCGCATTTCAAATCGCCGGTATAACCTGCTTGGCACTCAGGGTTTCCTATACCGGGGAGATCGGTTGGGAATTGCATATTCCTGCGGCAAACGCAATGACGGTTTATGCGGCATTGCTTGATGCCGGAGCGCACTATGGACTTGGGCATTTTGGTGCGTATGCGGTGGATTCCATGCGGCTTGAAAAGGGATATCGAGCATGGGGTATGGATTTGACAACCGAGCGAACACCATTGGAAGCAGGATTGCATCACTTAATCAAGACTGAGCAGCGCGAGTTTATTGGTAGAGACGCGATGTTACGGCGGCAGGAAGCTGTCGATCATTGGCGTATGGAGCTGATGGCAATTGATGCGGAAGGCATCGACCCATTCTACCTGCACGCGGTTCATCAAGGTGACCAGGTTGTCGGCATCATTACCTCGGGAGCTTACGGTCATCGAACCGGCAAGGCGTTGGCACTGGCTTACCTGACCAAGAACGCGCACATTGAGGATGGTGGATTTGAGGTTGAACTGATCGGTGAAAAACACCCCGCAGTGATTTTAGGTGAGCCGCCGTACGACCCAACAAATGACTTGTTACGCACCTAGATTCAGTATTTTAGAAGCATAAGCGGTTTTCGAACTTGTCTTGAAGTTTCACTTCGGAGTAATGCTCCTTCTAACCGACTGTACCAGTAGCCACGCTTTGCGTCGGGTCGCAGCAGCATCTTCAAAATAGATTATTATTGATGTCCTGAATTCTCTCGGTATTCTCCAACATAACATAGACATTCAGTCTCCAAGATCGGCCCAGGGACACTGCAAGAGTGCTACGATTGAAAAGAGCCAGTTTTCATGCTTGCCTATCCGTCGACCATGCGGAAGTCAAGGTCTAAAATTTTATTAGTTTAATTTCGTGAGTGACCCGTTCGACTTCGCCCCAAAGCGTCGACTCTATGCTGTGTTTGGAAACCCCATCTCGCACAGTAAATCACCATTGGTGCATAGCCTGTTTGCAAAGGAATTTGGCATTGAACTCGAATACCGCGCAATGCACGTTGACATAGGTGGATTCGAACAGGCGGTCAGCGGATTCCAGGCCAATGGTGGCAACGGCCTCAATGTTACCGTTCCTTTCAAGCTTAATGCATGGAAAATCGCTGACGAGCTGACAGACCGGGCTCAAGTAGCAGGAGCAGTAAACACTCTGACTTTTGATGGGGTGATTAAGGGAGACAATACCGACGGTGTCGGTTTAGTCAAGGATATCGAAGCCAATCTACAGGTGCCGTTGCCAGGTTCAAGAGTACTGGTCATAGGAGCTGGCGGGGCAGTACGCGGCGTATTGTTACCACTACTTCAACAAAATCCCAAATCGATCATGGTTGCAAATCGAACCAAAAGCAAAGCAGATGTGTTGGTACAGGAATTTTCTGATCATGGTAATGTTGGTTCGGTAGCGCTAGATGGAGCGGGTGCGAGTCCCTACGATATTGTCATTAACGCAACATCTACCGGAATTCATGGAAAACTTCCGGCAATTTCACCTCAAGTCTTTCGAGAAGTCAAACTGGTTTACGACATGATGTATGGCAAGATGCCGACCCAGTTTATGGAATGGGCAATCGCAAATGGTGTGGAACAGGTTGCCGACGGGCTCGGAATGCTTGTCGAGCAAGCAGCTGAATCGTTTAACATCTGGCACGGAGTGATGCCAGATACTCCACCAGTCATTCAGGCTGTTCGCGAACAATTGTAGGAATTTAATCGATGCGCGATCCATCGAGCAATGCATTTCAGGCAACACCACTTCGAGCTTGAACAATGCTGGGCGAATGCACATCATATCTGATGGTCTTGCGACACCATGACGGTGCACACGAAATTGCAGGCTAATTGAATAGCAATGAGCTGAAGCAAAATATCGTCAACTTCATGGTAACTGGGCTAGCTTGTCAATGTAGATGGCACACCGAAAACACTCACAGTGATTCAGTACCCGAGGCGTTAATCGATAATGCCAGTATATTGCGTCAAGTGGCGTTTCGCAGTTTCTGAATCTGCTCACGATTCAGTCCAGTATAGGTCTGAATCTCACTGGCCGACCAGCCTTTGTCAAGCATCTGCGAGGCAACAAACTCAATCCCCTGCTCCATTCCTTGCAACTTGCCTCGTTCAATCCCCTGCTCCATTCCTTGCAACTTGCCTCGTTCGATTCCCTGCTCCATCCCTTGTTCCATCCCTTGCTTAAAGCCTTTCGCAATGGAATTTCGGTCCATCTCTTCCAGTCTTGCTTTCATGTCGTCCATGGTCTTCACCTCTGTGCCAAACATACCCCTGCCAAACTCTTGTAACAATTCAGCGTAGGTATTCTGATGCGGTCAAACAACACTAATCGAACGACACATTTCGAAAAAATAATTTTCACACGGAAACAGGAATATCACTACCGATAGATTTATTTTCAAAAGTACTCACAGAGTGGCAACTTTCAATCGGTAATGTTGAAAAGATTCAACCGTAACTGGCACAGGAACTCATTCAACCACCAATCGATAGGTAAACCATAATGTTTCGCTACCACGTCAGGTGGTACGCCGCAACTGCTGAATCTGCTCATGAGTCAGACCGGTATAGGTCTTAATCTCACTGGCCGACCAGCCTTTGTCAAGCATCTGCGAGGCAACAAACTCAATCCCCTGCTCCATTCCTTGCAACTTGCCTCGTTCAATCCCCTGCTCCATTCCCTGCTCCATTCCCTGCTCCATCCCTTGCTTAAAGCCTTTCGCAATGGAATTTCGGTCCATCTCTTCCAGTCTTGCTTTCATGTCGTCCATGGTCTTCACCTCTGTGCCAAACATACCCCTGCCAAACTCTTGTAACAATTCAGCGTAGGTATTCTGATTCGATTGATATATCTCCGATCTGATAATACGCTCATATACGTCCAACATCATACCATAGTCGCGCGTATGGCGAAACAGCATCAAATCACCAGCCGGCCCTGCCTGAATGGCCTTCTCGGTGTTAACAATGTCCTGCTCTGCAAGCAGCAAATACTGAAACGACGGCCGCAGCGATTTCAAATCCGATCCCATCAGTGCATCAACGCTTTGAGGCACCTTCCATGCCGCCTCACCGGTATAGATGACAAGCGGCAGCACTGCCGGCAACCGATACGATGGGTTGCGCGGTTGCGCCGTTCTCCATAACGATTCATAAATCAAGGACGCATAAGTCAGCATCCGCAGTGGCATGTCAGGGTCCGGTGCAGATTGAAACTCAATCTCCACGATTACATACAACTGTCCCTTCCGTTGGTGGTAATCGACCTGCCATAGCAGATCTGCGTATCGTTTCATCAAATTGGCGCTGATGAACTCAGTCGGCAATTGACGCAGCGTGGCAAAGTCCAGCGCACCCTTAAGTTCTCGTGGCAGTGGCGCATGGTCAAGATAAGATCGCACCACCTCCGGTAGCGCGAATAACCGCTTTAGTGCGGAGTCCTCATGTCGTTTGTCGGGCATTCCCTTGCTCCTTCAAGTCGTTTATGATGAATGATCGATTCCAGCACCAGTGTGTGAAACTAAAATGAAATTCAGCCCCGAGCGAGGCAGAGCTTTTGTTCCGCTCTGTCATGGGTTCAAATCAATGACCCTATTATCGCTCCTGTCAACGAAAATTGTCCGTTTAATGACAGTTTTCCATTGTCGAATTAACCCTACCCACTACGATTGGTGAAGAGCTAATAAAAACGGATGGTGAAACAAATCAGAACGCTATTGCTACAGGCGCGGTGTCAAACAAAATGGAATGTGGCTTTAGCTACAGCCAGTAAGGCGGCCCAAGGGCAATTGGTGAGTGTTTCGATGCCAAGCTTCAGAATCTCGACATGAAATCCATTCAGTTGCATGTGCTCATAGTTCGCGAGCGCGGTCTCGCAATACGAACTTCTGAATTTTACCGGTTGAAGTTTTCGGTAGTGGACCGAATACAACAGTCTTTGGAGTTTTGAAGCCAGCCAGGTTTTGCTTGCACCATCTGATCACATCTTCATCAGTTAGGGAGCCCTCCTGGCCAGGAGGAACCGTGACGAACGCACATGGGGTCTCGCCCCATTTCTCATCCGGTCGCGCGACCACTGCAGCCTCCATAATTCCCGGATGTCGATAGAGTACATCTTCTACTTCCAGACTCGAGATGTTCTCTCCGCCGGAAATAATCACATCCTTGGATCTGTCGCGCACCTCAATGTAACCATCTTCATGTGTCACACCCAGATCGCCAGTGTGATACCAACCACCAGCGAAAGCTTCATTCGTGGCCTCACCGTTCTTGAGATAGCCTCGCATCACTGTATTGCCGCGTACCATCAATTCTCCCATCGTTGTCCCGTCATTCGGCACTGCTTCCATGGTTTCGGGATCAATGACGCATACTTCTTCAACGGTTGGATAACCCACACCTTGCCGGGCCATCATTGCTGCACGATCATCGGACGTTTGTCCATCCCACTTTTCCTGCCAGGCGCAGACCGTGGTTGGTCCATAGGTTTCGGTCAATCCATACAGATGGGTAACGCGAAATCCCAATTTTTCCATTTCAGCGATGACTTGACTGGGCGGCGCGGCACCGCCGGTTGCGACTTCAACGACTTGGTCAAACCTGACTTTCTGATCTTTTGGTGCATGGACCAGCATGTTGAGCACGATTGGCGCACCACACATGTGGGTCACCCGGTTCTGCTTGATTGACGGAAATATGTAAGCAGGATCAACTTTGCGCAGACAAACATGCGTGCCCGAGACCGCAGTTACCCCCCAGGTAAATGTCCACCCGTTGCAATGAAACATTGGTAATGTCCAAAGATAAACACTGCGATTATCCAACTGAAACACCAGTGCATTACCAAGCGCATTGAGGTAAGCGCCGCGGTGGTGAAAAACCACACCCTTCGGATTACCAGTGGTTCCTGAGGTGTAGTTAAGGCAAATGGCCTGCCACTCATCGTCTGGGATTAACCATTGGTAGTTTGGGTCACCTTCCAGTAATAAAGACTCGTAATCGGTTTCTCCGATCATTTCCCCACCTTCGGCGTAGGGATCATTAATATCAATCACTGTGATAGTGGAGTCGACCTGGTCAATTGCAGCCTTGATGACAGGGGAGAATTCGCGGTCAGTCAACAAAACTTTCGCTTCACCATGACCCAGTATGAATGCAATCGTCGCTGCATCCAAGCGATAGTTCAAGGCATTCAGCACAGCACCACACATGGGCACACCGTAATGTGCCTCGAGCATGGCAGGTGTATTTGGTGCCATAATTGCAACCGTATCGCCGATTCCAATGCCTCGTTTTGCAAGTGCGCTGGCAAGCCGCCGGCAGCGTGAGTACAACTCACCATATTTGCAGGTCAGCTCGCCGTGTATCACGGCGACCTTATCGGGAAAAACCCGCGCCGCGCGTTCGAGAAAACTGATCGGTGTGAGCGGGTGGTAATTGGCTGGATTTTTGTCCAGATGCTGTTCGTAAATATTCACGTTGGTTGACTGTGAGTGAAGTAATTGGCAAAGATTTTACTTTGCTGTAAGACAATTTGAAAACAATTCGACCGATCGAATGGGTACTGAAAGCCAAGATCACGGACCGGTTACTTGCTGTGAATCATCCTCCCAAAGCGACGATTTTAATTAGTAGACAAAGTCACAAATCCACCGCGACGGGCAATAAAATTCTAACAAGTCGTCACTCATTGCAGTAGTGCTTCGAATGATCTTTCGGCATTTTGATTTGAAGGAGTTCCGTTTTGACGCAGACAGTTTTCAGTTCCACCATAAATTTGAATCGTCGTCGGTTCCTCCAAGCATCCGCTGGTGCCGTTGCCGTCTTGTCAATGCCGCAGGGAAGTACTTCACACGAATCAACTCCAACGCGTTTGATCGCAGCACCGGCGAGTGCAGAGTTGGTCGCCGGTCTTGGACCTGCCACTCAGGTTTGGGCGTTTAATCATCAGGTGCCCGGTCCCTTGCTGCGTTATCGTCAGGGCGACATACTGAACCTTGAAATCGAAAACCAACTGCCCCAACCAACAACAGTACATTGGCATGGATTGCGCGTTCCTAATGACATGGATGGTGTACCTCATATTAGTCAACTTCCCATCCCTCCTGGGGAATCCTTCCATTACGAATTTGAACTTGTCGATGCCGGAACTTTTTGGTATCACCCGCACTTTACAAGTTCGGAACAGGTGGGTCGCGGACTACATGGCGTATTGATTGTTGATGAGCCGGAACCCGTTGCAGTCGACCGAGATGTGATTTGGGTGCTGGATGATTGGCGGCTTGACCAGGAAGCCCAGATTGTTCCGTTCAACTTGAACATGCGAGATGCAAGTCACAACGGGCGCATCGGTAATGTTGTGACAGTCAACGGTGATATCAGTGAGTCTTTCAGCGTGCAACCCGGTGAAAGACTACGTTTGCGCCTTGTAAACGTAGCAAATGCCAGAACATTCGCCTTGGAATTTAAAGGTCTTGATCCGTGGATAGTCGCAATGGATGGCCATCCGGTAGATCCGATGCGTCCCGACAACAATCTTGTGATTCTGGGAGCGGGCCAACGTATCGATCTGATATTAGACGTCACTGGTTCGCCGGGTGAAAGCAGCACTGTAATCGATCACGCATATGGACCAAACTTTGCGTACGAACTCAAAAGACTGGTTCGAGGCGCGCAAATCTACTCACCACGTGAGGTTCTCCCCAAGCGTCTCGTAGACAATCCCGTCGCCAAACCGGATTTAGTACATGCCGAGCGACTATCGATTGTTTTTGAGGGTGGCGCCATGGGTACATTGACCAGTGCAACCATGCATGGTGAGATGCAGACAATTCGCGAACTGGTCAGTCTGGGTAAGGTATGGGCGACGAATGGCAAGGTTCCCGGTGATGTACACCATGAGGCACCAATGTTCAGTCTGCAGTTGAATCAGTCGTACATTTTTTCACTTGAAAATCGTACTGCCTGGGAACATCCGATTCATTTGCACGGACACAGCTTCCAGGTGATCAGCCGCAATGCAGAAAAGTTAAGCAGTCCGCCATTTCGTGATACCGTCTTGCTTCAGCCTGAAGAGCATGCCGAAATCGCATTCGTTGCGGATAACCCGGGTAAATGGATGTTACATTGTCACATTCTCGAACATCAGGCTGCCGGAATGACGCTCATGGTTGAAGTAAGTTAGAATTGAATATGACAATCTCTATATGGGCTGGACGCTCATTGCTCGCGCATCGAAAACCATTTCTTACAAGCAAGTCATCTACCTTATCAATGTTGTTTCAGGTCTTTTCCTGTAGGGCGTGATGAATTCAATGTGGAAAACTGATGGATTCCCCGATTAAGATTTGTAAGGCTGACAGTGTTACTGACGTCGCGGTGGTTGTTATTGACAATCCACCAGTGAATGCCATGAGCATTGGGGTACCAGCTGGAATTATGGAAGCGATCAATCAGCTGAACATCGACGACTCAGTGCAGGCTATTCTAATTGCGACAGGTGGCAGCGGGGTTCTTGGTGGTGCAGACATCAAGCTATTGGGCAAGCCCTGGCCGGTGGGTGAACCTAACTTGATCGATCTGGTTACGGCACTCGATTCAAACGACAAGCCGATTGGAATTCTGTTGAAAAAAACTGCCTTGGGCGGTGGTCTTGAGATAGCAATGAGTTGTCGCTACCGTATCGCACAAGCGGGAACAATGGTCGGTCAACCAGAGATCAAACTTGGAATCCCACCGGGTGCAGGCGGTACCCAGCGACTGCCGCGCCTTGTCGGTGCGGACAAGGCGTTGGAAATGATCCTGTCAGGCGACCCGATAACAGCTGAAGAAGCATACAGTATTCAGTTGATTGATCACGTTGTTTCTGTATCTAACCCAGTCGCCGAAGCTGCTGAATATCTGTCTCGAGAAATTGCCTCTGGTAACGTTCGAGCGCGGACGCGGGAACAGCACGTGAAAATTAGTGACCCGCAAATCTTTTCAAATGTACGTGCCCGTGTTGCGAAGCGTTCGCGCACTCAGATCGCACCTCTTGCCAGTATCGATTGCATCGAAATGGCGACCGAATCCGATATTGATGCGGGTTTTGCGTACGAACGGCAACGATTCCTCGAATGCGTGACATCAAACGAGGCGGCAGCACTGCGTCATGTGTTTTTTGCCGAACGGCAGGCGAAGAAAATTCCCGGTATTGATGAGCAGGTCGCAAGTCGTCCTGTCGAGAAAGTGGCGATTCTTGGTGCGGGTACAATGGGCGTTGGTATTGCGCTGTGCTTCGCGAATGCGGGGATTTCTGTTACCTTGATCGAGCGTGACGCGGACCCGCTGCGAAATGGCCTGGATCGCATCGCGGAAACCTACGCAAACCAAGTTAGGAAAGGGCGCTTGACCGAAGCAACAGCAAATGCGCGCACAGCTCTGGTGTCGGGAGACTTGAATCTAGCAGCAGCCCGAGATGCGGATCTTGTTGTCGAGGCGATATTCGAGGAAATGAAGGCCAAGCAGTCGGTATTCACTAATCTTGCTCAGGTGGTAAAGTCTGGCGCGATTTTGGCTACCAATACATCTTACCTTGACATCAATGAAATCGCAGCAGCAGCAGCCGACCGCGAAGCCGATGTTTTGGGCCTTCACTTCTTCAGTCCAGCGAACGTGATGAAGCTTCTCGAGGTTGTACGCGGCACCAAGACTGCGAATGATGTGCTGAAAACTGGTATTGACATCGGCCGGCGCCTAGGGAAAACTGCGATCGTATCGGGCGTTTGTCATGGTTTTATTGGTAACCGAATGTTTGCTGGGTACAATCGCGAGGCCGAGTTCATGTTGCAGGAAGGTGCAACAGTAGCACAGGTCGATAACGTACTGTATGAATTCGGCATGGCGATGGGCGTATTTGCGGTGCGCGATTTAGCTGGATTGGACATCGGCTGGTCGATGCGCAAATCGACGGCGCATCTACGTAAACCTCACGAACGCTATTCTACGGTTTGCGATGAAGTCTGTGAACGCGGCTGGTACGGTCAAAAAACCGGCAAGGGCTTTTTTATTTATGAAGATGGACTAAAATCCACGAATCCTGACCTACAGACAATCGTTGATTCAACCGCTAAAGCGGCCGGTATTGAGCCCGTCACCATTACCGATGAACACATTATCGAACGCTGTATCTTTACGCTTGTAAATGAAGGTGCGAAAATTCTGGACGATGGTATTGCGCTGCGGGCCAGTGATATTGATCTGGTTTTCATCAATGGGTACGGGTTTCCGCGTTGGCGCGGTGGCCCCATGAAGTATGCCGACTCAATTGGGCTCGAGAAGGTGCTTTCCGCTATCAAGACACTTGATGAAACCCACGACTTCTGGGTTCCTTCGCCTCTTCTGGAGCGACTGGTCAACGAAGACAAATCATTCGCCGATTGGGACAAGGAGAATGCCTTATGAGACGTGAAGCCGTGATCGTTTCGACTGCTCGCACCCCCATCGCCAAGGCTTTTCGCGGTGCATTCAACATCACCCATCCACAAACAATCGGTGGGCACGTATTTAGGCACGCCATCGAGCGGGCCGGAATTGACGCTGGCGAAATTGAGGATGTGATTATGGGCTGTGGGGTGACCGAAGGCGCGACCGGATTCAACATTGCTCGCACTTCAGCAATTCGCGCGCGGGTGCCGGTGACCGCCGCCGGTCTTGTTGTTTCTCGTCATTGTGCATCCGGTCTGCAGGCTATCGCGGCTGGCGCACATCAAATTGTTCAAGAAGGTGTTCCGATCGTACTGGCGGGTGGTATTGAGCACATCACCATGGTCGCCATGAACCGTCGTCCGGGCTATACCGACGAGCCGTGGATGGCCCAAAACAAACCCGCTCTGTTTATGCAGATGATCGATACAGCCGAAGTGGTTGCCTCCCGCTACGGTATCACCCGTGAAGCACAAGATGAATATGCGTTTCAGAGTCAACACCGTACGGCCGTAGCTCAGGATGCCGGTCTGTTCAACGACGAGATCGCACGAATTAATACGGTTATGGAAGTGAAGGACCCAGCTACGGGTGAGGTATCGCGACAGGAAATTGATTTTGCAAAGGATGAATGCAACCGACCCCAAACAACACGGAACGGTCTGAGCCAACTGGAGCCGGTCAGGGGTTTGGACAAATTCATCACCGCAGGAAACGCAAGCCAACTCTCGGACGGTGCGTCAGCGTGCGTGATGATGGACTCGAAACTCGCGCAGCGTAGGGGCCTGGAGGTGCTGGGCGTCTATCGCGGGATGGCTGTTGCGGGGCTGGAGCCTGACGAAATGGGAATTGGTCCTGTATACGCGATTCCCCGTCTACTTGAGCGGCACAATCTGACGGTCGAGGACATCGATCTTTGGGAACTGAACGAAGCGTTTGCAGTGCAGGTCATCTACTGTCGCGATAGACTCGGTCTGCCTAACGAATTGCTTAACGTTAATGGTGGTTCAATTGCAATCGGGCACCCTTTCGGCATGAGTGGTGCTCGCTTGGTAGGACACGCTCTGATCGAGGGTAAACGGCGTAGCGCCAAACGTGTTGTTGTTACCATGTGCGTTGCTGGCGGTCAAGGTGCTGCAGCATTGTTTGAGGTGCCATAAACATTCCACAGATCATTGGTCGAGCCTACACCCACTTGACAAAACACTCAAGATTCTCTTGTTTGCCGCGTTTACCGCAGCGCGTGAACCCGAGTCATCGCAGGATGAGCAAGCTTCCGGTGATCGCGACTGCCTGTTTGTCAGTTGTCGATGGTGAGTGATCCAACAGGTTCATCCAGCCCCAACACATTGAGTGCCCGCAGGTAATCCGCATGCCAGTACTGTGCGAGTTGCTTAGCTCTGGCCAGGCGCAGCTGTCCATCCTCAAAATCGATTACCGTGTAATGCGTGGCCCCTTGTGGGGCTTCAGGCAGGTCATTAAATCGCCCATCGGTGAGTAGCCAGCAATCAACCACCAATCCAGGAAACTGTCGCTGATAGTGTTGGAGAAATCGCTCAGCAGTGGCGATGCCTAGGCGAAGCGGTGTACCACCACCGCCTTGAATACTGCGAATCCAGTGCTCATTCATACCCGTGAGTTGATCCGGATGTTTCAGGATGCTTGCGTGATTGCCGCGAAAACCGATCACCACCAAATGCCCGCGTTGCTGATGGATTTGCTGTGCGAGTTGCAGAACTAATCCCTTGGCCAGAGACAGCTTGCGTTGTCGTAGCATAGAAGCAGAGCAATCGAGTAACAGACAGCAACCCCGATGCGTCGCTGGCGCGCGCAACCGGTAGCGCAGATGTTTTGCGGATAAGGGCTGATTGGTTTTTTGCATCATGGTTCGCGGCCAATGCACTGTTTGCGTGAGCTGTCCATAAGGCGCGCTGGCCGTACAGGTTGAGACATAAGTCGTGTTTGTTGCGCCCCGCTCTGTAGGTTGTCGTGCAGCAGTTTGTTTTACGCGGCCCTGCTGCCGGCCTGTTACTTTTTTGGCGTTTTATTTCCCCACAGTGGCCTTGTTGGCTGCACCATGGCGATCTCCGGTGTTTGGGGTGGCATTGCGCCCCAGTCCTGATCCCCATCCGCGTTTGCAGGATCCTGGCCGGATTGGTCCTGATTACCAAGATCGTTCTCCCCCGAATCATAAGCAGAATCGAAAACAGGGAACGTTGGCGGCGCTGCATCGGTGGGAGCAGTCTCCGGCTCGCGCAGACGGTGCGCCAATACCCAGTCTTTGACCGTCGTCAAATCCTCCTCGGTGATTTCATACCGCTTCTGCCAGGCGGCATGAGCCCTTGCTGCACGCAGCAGCGTCAAATCGGCGCGCACGCCTTCCACATGAGCCTGGTAACAGATCTCGGCCACCTTGCTTGCCACTGCCTCGGAAAAATCGATCTCCACCAATCGTTCGCGGGCTTGCTGCAGGCTCTGTCGCAACGTCTGCTGTTCAGCCTGAAAGCGGGCAGTGAATGCCTCTGGATCGTGATCGAAAGCCAGACGAATCTCGACGATACGCTGGCGAACAGAAGGTTCAATGCGGGCAGGCAGCTGTAGATAGAGACCGAATCGGTCCAGCAACTGTGGACGCAGCTGACCTTCATCGGGGTTCATGGTGCCAATCAGGACAAAACGCGCGGGATGTTGATGGGATATGCCATCACGCTCAATGCGATTGATGCCGCTGGCGCACACATCCAACAGGGCATCCACCAGATGATTGGGCAGCAGGTTGACCTCGTCCACGTAGAGTACGCCGTTATCGGCGGCCGCCAGCAGCCCGGGTTTGAAATCGACACGGCCATCTTGCAGTACCGTTTCGATATTTAGCGAGCCGATCAACTGTTCCTCGCTGGCCGCTAGTGGCAGGTTCACCAGCCTGCCTCCGTCCAGTAGATCCGCCAGTCCGCGCGCTGCCGTGGACTTGGCTGTACCACGTGGGCCGTCAATCAGCACACCGCCGATCAGCGGGTCAATCGCACTCAGCAACAGAGCGGTTTGCAAAGATTGCTGATCTTCCAGTGCACTGAATGGAAAATGGTTGTCCTTGACTTGATTCATGATGGCCTCTTCTCCATAAGAATTCTGTACTTGCCATGGCGGCAGGTATGATGGCTAGCCTTCCATCCGTTGTTCGTTGTCGAGCAGATATTCTTCGATCCGCGGTTGATGATCCGCGGGTTCCTGCCAAAGTCCACGTTGTATGGCTTCCAGTAACCGCTCACATATTTCATGCAATGCTGCGGGATTGTGTTGTTGCAGGAATTCACGACTATCCGAGTTGTGCAGATAGGCATCCGCAAGCTGTGCATACTGGTCATCGCGCACCACGCGCGTGGTGGCATCATAGGCAAACAGGTAGTCCACCGTGGCTGCCATTTCGAAAGCGCCTTTGTACCCGTGACGCTGGACGCCGTCAATCCATTTCGGGTTGGTGACCCGCGCGCGCATCACGCGGCTGATCTCCTGTTCCAGGCTGCGTATTTTCGGTGCCTGTGGGTTGCTGTGATCCCCCAAATAGATAGTCGGCTGTTGTCCCCCGTAGTGACGTACGGCCGCGGTCATTCCACCTTGAAACTGGTAATAATCATCGGAATCAAGCAGATCATGTTCGCGGTTATCCTGATTCTGAATCACCAGTTCCACTTGGGTCAGACGTTCACTGAATCGTTCGTGGGCCGCTTCACCATAGGCTCGTTGGCCATAGGCATAGCCGCCCCAGTTACGGTACGCCGTCGCAAGGTCAGCATCGTCCTGCCAATGTCCGCTGTCGATCAGTCCCTGCAGACCGGCACCGTATGCACCGGGTTTGGCGCCAAAAACACGGTAACCTGCCAGTTGTCGTGCGTGTTGTATATCATGCCCATGCTTCACCAGAGTTTGTGTCTCACGCTGAACCCGGTAACGAATCGGATTCATGTCGATGGGTTCATCCAGTTCGGCAACAGCCTGTATCGCGGCATCAAACAGATGGATAAGCCCCTGAAATGCATCGCGAAAAAATCCCGAAACTCGAAGCGTCACGTCCACCCGGGGACGGTCTAGAAACCCCAAAGGCAGAATCTCAAAATCGGTAACCCGATGGCTGCCCTCCGCCCATTTCGGCCGTACACCAATCAGGGCAAAGGCCTGGGCAATGTCATCACCACCGGTCCGCATGGTGGCGGTACCCCAAACCGACAAGCCGATCGCAGTGGGATAATCCCCTTCCTCAAGCAGATATTTTTCCACCAACCGCTCCGCCGAGCGCCAGCCCAGAGTCCAGGCGGCTTGGGTGGGGATGCTGCGAGTATCGACGGAGAAAAAATTCCTTCCGGTCGGCAACACATCGGGACGACCGCGCGACGGCGCGCCGCTGGGGCCGGGCAACACAAAACGGCCGTTCAGCCCTTGCATCAGTTGCTGGATTTCCTGCTCACCGCAGGCAGCCAGCCGCGGTTGCAGATCATCATAAACCCGTGACATAACCAGGGCAGTGGCTGTCAGCCCTTGTTGTTCTAGTGCTTTCGGCGTATCGCGTTGCTGCAACAGGTCCAGGGCCAGCCACTCGAGTCGCTCGCGGGTGTCCCCAAGACTGCGCCATGGATCCTCGCTCAGTTGTTGCAGGCGGTTCGGGCGTACCCCTTGCCAGCTCTGCTGCCAGTCTGCGTCCAGGGGATCAAATGCGTTTGCATCGCCTGGTTCTTCCGTATGCAGCAGATCTTCAGCCAGGGCGCGGATCAGACTGTTTTGAGACCCTTCGCCCCGGCCTACTGGGTAACGCGCGAGAGCCACCAGGGTATCGCGCGCCTGTTGGCCAGCCGGAGAGTGACCGAAGATATGCAGTCCATCGCGAATTTGACTCTCTTTCAATTCGCATAAATAGGCATCAGTACTATTCAGCAATGTCTGTTCTTCTTGTTCATTCTGCGGTTGCGCAATGCCAAGGTCACGGTGCAGGTCCTGCGTCAGTATATGGTTCAGCAATTCCTTGCGCAGTAGCTTTTCGCGCTTTGGATCCATTGTTCGTGCTTCGTAGAACTCATCTAGCAGTCGCTCCAGGTCTTGCAGTGGGCCATAGGTTTCTGCGCGTGTCAGCGGTGGCATTAGGTGGTCGATGATCACCGCCTGCGCGCGGCGTTTAGCCTGCGCGCCTTCACCCGGGTCATTGACAATAAATGGATACAGATGCGGCATGGGGCCGAACACCAGATCCGGCCAGCATTCCGCGCTGAGTGCCACGCTCTTGCCTGGCAGCCATTCAAGATTACCGTGCTTGCCGACATGTACGATGGCGTCACAGTCGTAGTGATGGCGCAACCAACAGTAAAACGCGAGGTAGCAGTGAGGCGGGACCAGGTCGGGGTCATGATAACTAGCCATCGGATCGAGGTGATAGCCCCGGGCCGGCTGAATGCCAATGAAAATTTGACCACAGCGCAGACCCGCGACCATGAAGCGATTCTGTCTCAACATCGGATCGCGATGCGGCGGTCCCCAACGCGCATTGATTGCATCACGGCTTGCCGCCGGTAGCTGCGCGAAGAAGGTCATGTAATCAGCCATCGCCAGGCTTTGCCATGCTGGACGCAGTGTCCAATTGTCCGGATCATTGGTGATGCCCTGCTGCAGCGCATGCATCAGCGAATCGCCATCCGGTGGCAGATTGTCGATCGAATACCCCTGTTGCTGCAGCGCATGTAGTATCGTGATAACCGAGGCCGGTGTATCCAGTCCGACACCATTACCGAGCCGTCCCTCGCGGGTCGGGTAATTGGCGAGAATGAGGGCGAGCCGTTTGTCACTGTTAGTCTTGGCCCGCAGGCGGCACCAGCCAGCGGCTAGCTGCGCGATAAAAGCGATGCGTTCGCGATGTGGCTCATATTGCACCACATCAGTCTGAGTTTGTTTGCAACGGTAGTTGAGCCCCTTAAAGCTGATCGCGCGGCTGATAATGCGTCCGTCCACTTCGGGTAAAGCCACGTGCATGGCAATATCGCGGGGGCTCAGACCATGGGAATCTTCCTGCCACCGTTGCTGGTTGTCGCCACTCATGATCAACTGCAATACGGGCAAGTCATCCACCAATGACTGTTCTGAGCTGCCTGCTGCATCCATCGAAGACAGTGCAAAGGCGGTCGTATTCAACAACAGTTGGGCATTGTGTTCACGGCACAACTGTCGCAAGGTTTCCAGACAAAGCTTGTCTTTCAGTGAAATCAGCGCGATAGGTAGCGGATTGAATCCCTGCTGCAGCAATTCATCACACAATGCACTGAAAGCCTTGGTGTTACCGGCCTGCAAATGGGAACGATAGAAAACAACCACTATGGTGGTATACGTGTCGTTCCAGTCTGGGAGCCAGTCGTCAATGGCCGCTATGGGTTTTTGTGGATGGAAAACAGTAATCGCTGGGATCGGTTTCGGGGGTAGTACCGGGATATCCCGGTTGAAAAACTGCTGTGCCAGGTACCGGTACAGTTGTTGAGCGTTATCAGGACCGCCTTCGCGCAGGTAACGCCAACATTGACGGCATACCTCCATTGCTGCGGTGCTTTTCTGCAGCAGGCTAAGGTCTTCACTGTTGTCACCGGAAAACATCAGCAGTTCGATGCCCTGGTTGCGGCACAGCTCGACAACTCGCCCAGTGCCGTAGGGCCAATAGCTTTCCCCGCCAAGGTGATCGATGATGATTACTTTGGCGTGTTGAAGCACTTCATCAATATACAGGTCGATGGAGGCATGCTGACGCAGATGCAGCATGTTGGCCAAACGCACTTCGGGATAGTCCTGGAGCAAGCAGTCGCCGCTTACCCGCGGGTGCTGGGCGGCGAGCAGGGCGAGGGTAGTGTCAGCGGCACTGAGAATCACCAGCTCAGCGGGCGTCTGATCCATACGCATGATGATTGAATCATCATCGACAAAGCCACCGGGCTGTGTGGCAAGCATATGCATCCCGATTGTCCTTAGTGGCCCAGTTCGGCCTCGAGCTGTTGCTGCACGTCAGTGGGGTCGAGATCTTTACCGATTAGTACCAGGCGGGTGCTGGGTACCGAATCAGTCGGCCAGCGACGATCGAAATAACTGTCGAAGCGGTTACCGACGCCGTGCACCACCAAACGCATCGGCTTATCCGGCAGGGCGACGAAGCCTTTGATGCGGTACACTACATTATTTTTCACCAATTGCTCCAGAGCTGTGAACAGCGGTGCTTTCTCCACCTGCGCTAACTCGATCACGAAGGAGTCGAATTGGTCATGATCATGATGGTGATCGTCGTCATCATCGCCATGTTCATGATCGTGGTGGCTCTTACGCAGGTGAATGCTATCTTCAGAGGCATGGTCCAGACCCAATAACAAACTCATGTCGACACCATCAACGGTGCTGTGAACCAGTTTGACCTGTTCCGGCACCTCCTTTCCAACCTCCGTCGTGACCGCAGCGATTGCTGTTGCATCGACCAGGTCGGTTTTACTCAATACAACCAGGTCAGCGGCACTGAGCTGATCTTCGAACAATTCATGCAGTGACGATTGGTGGTCCAGGTTGTCATCGGCCTCTCGCTGTGACTGGACGGCATCAGGGTTGGCGGCAAACTGCCCAGCGGCCACCGCCGGAGTGTCGACTAAGCAAATTACTGCATCCACGGTGCAGGCATTTTTGATTTCTGGCCAGTGGAAGGCCTGCACCAATGGTTTGGGCAGCGCCAGCCCGGATGTTTCAATCAGAATATGGTCAATTTCATCGCGGCGTTCGACCAGTTGCTGCATCACCGGGTAAAACTCTTCTTGTACCGTGCAGCACAAACAACCGTTGGCCAGCTCGTACAGGTTGCCAGCTTCATCGCCGCCGTCCTCACAGCCCAGTCCACAGCCCTTGAGAATATCACCATCAATACCAAGTTCGCCGAACTCGTTAACAATGACTGCGATGCGTCTGCCCTCGGCATTATGGAGCAGGTTTCTCAGTAATGTGGTTTTGCCACTGCCTAGAAAACCGGTGACGATCGTCGCCGGAATTTTACGATGAACTTTATTGAGCATGGTCTCGTACCTTCGATGGAAGAACCGGAAAGCGGTAACGGATGCGGGCGATGCATTGCCCCTGCGCAAGTTGTTTTGGGCCGGTGACTGCGCAGCTGTTGTGTTCTACACTGTTATTATTATTGTCTTTAGTCATTGGTCGATTCATTAATCCTACAAATTTTATGCTGTTCCGAAAAACGCATTGAAATGTTAGCTTTTTCACTGTATGAATGTGCAAATATCTCTAGCGAAAAAAGTGACTTTTACCTCACGACGAGGGCATTTCAGTACCGGATGAGCAACTTTAAAACGGATGAGTGTTATTGTCCCATTTTTCATAAACGATTAGAGTCGGAATTAATGTCTCATTTTGCCTGGAGACTCGGTGGTGTGGCATGCCCAAGGCAATATGTAGGACTGCTGTTGGTGTTCCCCAACCATGGCCTGTACCTGATAAACCTGTTGTAAATTGGCCGGGGTCAAAACCTTTTTCGGTAAACCGGCAGCGACCGTACGACCTTTATCCAGCAACATAAGGCGGTCGCAGAAACGGCTGGCCAGGGTCAGGTCATGCAGTACAACGATACCCGCCTTGCCGTTTCGGCACTGCTGCTGGAGCAATTCCATAACCTGCAGCTGGTGAAAAGGGTCGAGTACTGACACCGGCTCATCGGCCAACAGCAAGGGAGCTTGCACTGCCAATGCCCGTGCCAGCCGTACGCGGGCAAATTCGCCCCCAGACAGTTCTACCACCGGTCGGTCGTCCAGACCACTGAGACCAGTCTGTGCGATGGCCGTTTCAACCGCGTTGCGGTCACTGTGCTGACGTGCGTTGCGATACCAGGGCAGGCGGTGAGGCAAGCGTCCCAAGGCGACATAGTCGCGCACTGTAATTGGCCAACCAGTCTGGACCGCCTGTTCCAGGTAGGCCATCAACCGGGCGCGCTCGGCGGCAGCAACCTGTTGCAACGATTTTCCCTGGCAGCGTATCTCGCCGCGATAGGGCAACAACTGAGCCAAGGCTTTCATCAGTGTACTCTTGCCGGCGCCATTGGGACCCAGTAGTCCCAGCAATTCTCCCTGTTGGAGATTAAGCGAAATGTTTTCGAGCAACGTGCGCTGTTGCCGCTCTACGCACACATTGTTGGCGCTCAACAACGGCATTGAGCTCATACCGCCTCCCGCTTTTGCTGTAGCACCAGCAGTAGAAAGAACGGCGCACCAATCAGCGCAGTGACCACACCGAGCATGATTTCTTGCGTACTGCTGAGCAAACGCAGCGCGATATCGGCACTCAGCAGTAGCACTGCACCGCCTATAGCGCTGCTGAACAGCAGCCGTGACGGATGGTAGTCCACCCAGCGGCGCAACAGGTGAGGCACCACGAGCCCAACAAAACCGATTGATCCGGTCACTGCAACGCAGGAGCCGACCGCTAGCGCAGTACCAAGTATGATTTGGCGCTGTAAGGCACGCAAATTAACACCAAGGCTCTGCGCTTCACCCTCACCGAGGGTCAGTGCATCCAGCTTGTTCCCGCTGGACAGCAGCAGAGTTAAGCCGATAATCACGAAAGGCAGGCATAATTGGATATCAGTGAAACTGCGGTAGTTCAGTGATCCCAGCAACCAAAGCACCATATCGCGCACATCAGCCGGGCTGGGAGCCAGATTCAGGGCCAGCGAAGTCAGTGCAGCAGCCAGTGATGACAGTGCGATACCGCTGAGAATCAGGGTCAGGTTACCGGCACGGTGGCGGCCAATCCAGTATAGCAACAGGGTGGCCAGTGCGGCACCGATCATGGCCATGGTTGGCAGCAACCAGATACTCAGTGCACTGAGGCCGAAATACAGGCAGATCACCGCGCCCAGTCCCGCGCATGAAGAAACACCGAGCAAGCCCGGCTCAGCCAGCGGGTTGCGCAGTAACCCCTGCAGCGCCGCTCCCGAAACCCCTAGCGAGGCGCCGACCAGTATCGCCAACAGCAGGCGCGGCAGTCGCAATTCGCTGAGAATCATGCTATGGCGTAATGCTTGGTCGGAGTGGTCGCTCTGTAGCAAAGCGTTGATTAACTCACCGGTGGAGATCGGTACGGGACCGATACGCAGTGACACCAGTGCTAACAACAGCAACACGATGAGCAATCCGCTGTTCAACAGAGGATAGCGTCGATAGACTGCCTGTCCGTTCATCGGGCTGCTCCATGCACCGCCGCAAATTGCTTAGCTAGGTGTTCTGCAGTGTCGATGATTTGCCAGTCAGCGCAATAACCAGTATCAGGTGGCAGCGAAAGAACCGTCTGCTCATCGAGTAGTTGCTGTAGCAGTGGATGACGCGACAGCCGACTGTTACCGCGAGTGCTATCGCGCACGTGACCGCTGAGCAGAAAATAATCGGGTGGCTGCATCACAATCGTTTCCAGTGGTAGTTGACCCCAGCCTTCAAGGCCCAATATCGAAGCATGGTTACGAAAGCCCAGCGCCCGAATCAGCATATCGATGTACGTTCCCTCACCGCTACTGCCGCCGTTGGGACGCAGGTATAGCAGGCTTGGGACGGGCTCGTCCGATGTTCTCACTGACTCCTGCAAGATCTGTAAGCGTCGTCGTACGTCCGCAACCAAGGCTTGACCGCGTTCCGGCCGTCCAAGCTGGTCGGCCAGCCACTGGGTGTTGGCGAATACTTCCAGCCAACTGTTAGACAAGGGGACCACTACCACACGAATGTCGAGCATGGTGAACTGTTTTTGCTGCGGATGATTTCGCCAGCGTCGCGAGGCCAGCACGATATCCGGTTTGAACTGGATCACTTCTTCGCTACTGCCGCGGTTGGCGGGATAGGCTGTTGCGCGCGCGGCATAGCGAGACCGAATGGGGTCTTGGCTCTTGTAGCTGAGTGAAAGAATTTGTTCCGGTGCCGCCAGACTGAGCGCCAGTTGGTCAGCGCAAAGGTGAGTCGAGACGATTGTTGGCAGCGTATCGGGTTGTTCGGCGCTTGCAACCGCGCTCATCACACAGTAAAGCAAACCGATTCTAAACACACTCCTGAGCATTAGAAGTCTACACCAGGCTGGGCTTTTACACCGTTTTTGAAAGCGTGCTTAATCGCCGCGATCTCGCTTACGGTGTCAGCAACAGCAACCAGTTCCGGTTTCGCATCGCGGCCAGTGACGATCACATTCTGGTTCGGCGGGCGCTCGCGGATGGCTGCTACGACATCCGTTATGCTCAGGTATTCATACGTCAGCATATAGGTCAGCTCGTCGAGTACCACCAGTTGGATCAAGGGGTCCGCTAGCATGCGTCGGGCATAAGACCAGGTGTCCTCTGCCGCGGCTTTGTCCTGGTCCCAGTCTCGAGTGTCCCAGGTAAAGCCAGTCGCCATGGCATGGTAAGCCAGCTGAGGATGCTGTTGGGTCAGATAAATGACTTCGCCCGTTGCCTGAGTGCCCTTGATAAACTGTATGATTCCAACTCCCATCCCGTGTCCGAGAGCTCGAATTGCGGTGCCGAATGCAGAGGTGGTTTTGCCCTTACCGTCGCCGGTAATTAACACCAGTACCCCGCGTTTTTCCTGGGCGAGGGCAATTTGCTCATCGACTGCCGACTTCTTACGCTGCATGGCGACGTTATGCTTGAGTTTCGCCTTATCGTCCATCAGTCGTGCCTGCCCTGGGTTTTCATGTCAATCGAGTCCACATCAGTCGCGTCACACTCCAGACATGCTGGCGCGGCGTTATAGGTTGTTGTTCGGTGGGTATTGTGCGCATCGGCCGGCCGTATGACAACTCAATATCCTTTCGGTTTTGATTCAAACATTTCGCCATATCTAACCAATCAACCTGATTGATTGCCCGAATATCGCAGTTCGAGATTCGCCGAAATACTGATTTGATTTATTGATATGTATAAAAAGAAAGCGCCCTTTCTGTCATGATATGAAAGACCGAAAATCTGCAGCGGATTGGAAATACAAAATACACCCTACTGCGCTGTTTGCATGCTAATGATCTATTTGAATGCATGCAGAAAGGAGGTTTGAACTTCGATTATAAATCAAGTTTCGAGGTTCATTTTCTGTAGCATTAGCCGTACTTGCAGGTCAGAATTTCCAGGGACTAACTTCCAACGAGATTGATCATGAACGATTCGCACTGCAGCCATTTCAAGCCCAACGCGATTCACTGCTCAAACAATTCACCCCACTCGATGATCTCAGGTCTGGCAACCGGTATACCACCTTGTGCAAATTCAGTAACCCGACTGTGACAAGACCTTGGCTGATGCAGCGGGACGCGGTCTTTTTCGGAACAACTGAACACCAGCACTCAGTGTCGCTCAATAGGCTCCAGGGCGCAGTTGCAAAAACCCAAACACACAAGGTGCTATGCACAGTTCCAGCATCGGACCATAGAGAGATTCAAGGTGAATGTCGCACTGTATCCAGCGAAACCAGGTGAACAGTACATCAAAAAAAACGGTCTGCTATCGCAAGATAGCAGACCGACCCAATAAGGAGGAGTAGTATGAATCTAAAAACTTAAGCTGCTTAAGACTTGGTAGCCTTCGTTTCGCTTAACGGTGCAGCAGATTTCTGCCACAGTGAAAAGTACGCATTAAATGCTTCATTGCCAATCTCAGTCATGGTTTGGGCGGATTTGCGAGTTTGTTCAATTGCAAATAGATTCCATGTTTTTTGACTGGCGACATAATCGTTGAAATTCTTATTATTCAACCACCCAGCGGCTTGGTCTGAAATTTGCTGGGCGAGGTTCTGGCTCGATTCAACACCACAGCTGACAGATTTGTTCAGGATGCTGGTATTGATGCTGATTGCTTCATTTACGAAATTTACTAATTTCTCTTGCATTGGTGGATTCCTTTAATAATGTTTGTTGCAATGCAATATATATCCTCGCATGACAAAAGTCAAGTCTTATTTTGAAAAAACTGAGAAAAGTTCACTGCTAGCGCTCAGACTGACAGCGTAATAATAGAATATATATTTATTAACATATATTTAAAAACCATATTCTCCGGCAGAACAATTTTGTCTCTGCATCGGGATGAATTCTGAATGGAAACCATTTGGGTGGCTGAAACAATGTTATTGCTATGCACACAAATATACAACTGATGTCATGAGCGATCGATGTAAACGCAGTGTACGAATACAGCAAACCGAACTGGTCAACTGAGTCGGTTCTCTAACTTATAATAAAAACAAATATTAAGTGTCCCGTAGGGGTTTCACGCGGCAGTCATAGTCGCGGTAGATTGCGGGGCTATGCCGTTGGGAGACATCTTAATTGAAACTTGGTTTCGCATATCGGATTGCTTTGGTGCTTGCGTTGGCACTGGTTGCAGGGACAGCATTAACCAGTATTCTGAATTTACACAAGTTTGAGCGGATTCTCGCCGATATGCTCACTTCCCGATTCGAATTTGTCGTAAGTGACTTACGCGGCCGAATTGAAACTCAGATGGACCTGGGTCTGGCGTTAGAAAATCTCGAAAGCCTTAACGATGAGTTGGATGCACTTCTCATTGACGACGAGCAGATTCTATCCATTGAAATAATCAACGATAACGGAACTGTTGTTTTCAGTACGGACCCCAGTTTTGTTGGTGATTTGGTTGCTGAGGACTGGATTTTTACATGGCAGGTCAATCGCCCAGACGCGACATGGTCTATGCTGGAAGCCGATGCCGGTGTAGTTGGCGCTGGTTTGCAAAATAACCTGAACCAGAATGTTGGTTCAATTGCACTGCGGTATTCTCGCGAGTTTCTTGACCAAAGTGTACTGCAACAGGTGGAACGCTTGATGCTGATCGCCGCGGTGGTTGCAATTGTGGTGATTGCACTGAGCGTTATGGGCTGTATTCTGTTGCTCCGAGGCCATTTGCAGGACTGGAAAATTATGCGCGAAGCGTTGGCTGATATCCGTTCGCGAAATCGTGGCAGTGCAAGTTTGCTCGAAGCAAATTCCCGACATCCCGAGTTTGAGGGATTTTCCGATGCGGCCTTTGACGCAATGGACTCAATTGACTCAGCAACCGGAGAGCTCCGTCGGTTAGACGAAGAAGCGGAGTGAATACTGAGAAGAATAAAGTGTTTGAGCAGATCGCGCCGGATGAGTTTCGACGCGGTCAGCGCAAACTACTGTTGCGGCTGATGCTATTGGCTGTTTTTGTACTAATTTTGGGACAGGCTTCTGTTTCTTGGTTTGCCCTTGAGGGTTTTGAGCAGCAACTCGAGCCGCAATTGCACCAAAAGGCCAATGCAGTCGGAAAAGCCCTGTCTGATCAGTTGTCCTACGCAACTGGAGAGCTTGCAATTCCAGCTGAAGAATTGGTTGGTGTAGAAGAGTACTTCGATGGCGTTCTGTTAACCAATGACGATATCAAGTATCTGTCTCTGACTAATTCATCCAACGAAGTGCTGTTTGTCAGTGGCATATCGTCTGGAGAAATGAACACGATTTTGCAGGCGCTACCAATGGAGAACGTCGATGCAGCAAAGTTCGCTGACGCGATGGGTGAGCACATTGATGGTGCCTTTGCAGTCGACGCTGGTGAAGCTCCCCAAAATGTGCTGCACGTCGGTGTCAGCAGTGAGCGCATACGCGGTCATTTGCAAGAGGTTTTCTGGGAAGTACTCACGATTGTGATCATTTGCTGGCTGGTTACTTTCGAATTCCTGTTGTTTTTCACGATTGCCCGCGTCGAAAAGCCAATGCAAAACCTGTTACGGGTGATGTATGAAGGCGCGCGCGGAAAGTTCTCCTCTTGGCTGGTCGTCAGAAGCAGCGATGAAATTGGTCAACTCACCTTAAGTTTCAATCGTACTTTGCAGGGGCTGCGGCATCGCTACAATGATTTCCTGTTCGATTTTCGAGAAACACAGAATGCTCAGATTGAAAGCGAGATAGCCGGCAAATTATCTGAAGTTCATCGCGGCATTGATCGCCGCTATCAGTTTGAACAAGGTTCAGCCTTGCGTGATAAATCTCCGGACCGTATTCGGGTACCGCTATTCCTGTTTATATTTTCTGAAGAGCTGTCACGCTCTTTTTTACCTTTATTTGTCCAACGCTACGCGCCGACAGACTTGATGCTGTCCAGTGAAGTTCTGATTGGTCTGCCGATCACTTTATTTATGGTTGCCGCGATGCTTGCCACACCGCTGGGTGGCGGTTTCGTTGATCGAGTCGGGGTGCGACGGGTGTTTCTGGCTGGCATCACTGCCGCAGTCATCGGTTTTGTCGGTAATTTCTTCACGCAGAGTTATTTTGATTTGGTGGCATACCGGGTTCTGACCGGAATCGGTTATGGACTGGTATTTATTGCTTCTGAAGGTTGGGTCACACAAAATGCGAAACGTTACAGTCGGGCTTCTGCGACGGGTGTATTCGTAGCTGCTGTATTCGCTGGCATTATTTGTGGGCCGCCAATCGGTGGTATTTTCGCGGACCGCTTTGGTTTCGAGGCAACTTTTCTCCTGTCTGCGGCACTCGCAACTGCTTCTGGTCTGATAATTTACCGGATGTTTCGTGTTGGCCATACCAATACTGATCGAATGAATGAGGCATCAAGCACCCCTTCGACACTGATCCTGGGAGCCCGCGGCTGGTTAACTTTGCTTAAGGACATCCGATTTGTATCGGTGTTGGCGTTCGCGGCTGTTCCTGGCAAGATGATGGTGGCCGGGTTTATAGCCTACCTGGTGCCGCTATACCTGAACGAACTGGGGCATGACCAACCATCAATTGGCCGAATTTTGATGATCTATGGTATCGCCACGCTGCTTTGTCTGACCCTTGCGTCACGCTTTGCAGACCGGACCGAAAAATACGGTTTCATGGTTGGATTGGGTGCAACGATTGCAGGACTTGGCTGTATCGCTGCGTATTTCTCACATTTGTATGGTGATGCGTCTTACGCGGTCATTGTGGCAATCGGTTCGCTTGGAGTGGGTCATGCATTAACATTGACTTCACAAAATTCCATTATTCAACAAGTCGCAGTGCGCCATCGAACCACCCTCGGACCAGCATCGGTCATTGGTGCATACCGTTTGTGCGAACGTTTGGGTATGGTCGTGGGTCCGCTGGTTGCTGTTGCGCTGATTGCCGCGTTTGGATATCAAGGCGCAATTGTTGGCTTCGGTGTTATTTTGATTGGACTCATTGCGCTGTTCGTGATCTGTAATCGCACCGGCTCCCGACAGGCTGTTCAACCGCGGCACGGATTGACCAATGAATAAGTTCAGCGCCTTGCACAATGCCATCATCGGACTGTTCGTAATGATCAGCATAATGGCTTTGCCGACCAGTGCACAAGCACAAGATGGCGGACATCGCTTAGCAAAACCGTTCGAGATTTTTGCAGTCGTCTGGCGCGGTGAAACTGAAGTGGAAGATGGTTTTCGCGACTATCTGAATCAACGCGGTATCCGCTACAACATGACGGTGCGCAGTCTTGATCTTGACCGCAATAATGCACCACCGATTGTGGAAGAAATTCGTCAAGCCCAACCCGACCTGGTCTATACCTGGGGTACAGGGACGACACGCAGCATTGTCGGACCGCTGGATACGGATGAACCGGAGCGGTTCGTACGAGGTATTCCAGGTATTTTTGTGCTGGTTGCCTATCCAATCAGCGCGAAAATCGTTGCAAGCTTCGAAAACACTGGACGACCGATTACCGGAGTTTCCTTTCTGGCTTCAATCGAATCACAGCTCAGAGCCATTCTCGACTACGGTAAATTCAGAAAAATTGCTGTGATTTACGATCACACTTCCAGTAACTCGAGGATCAATGTTGAGTCTCTGGAACACGTGGCGCCCCAGTTCGACATTGAGTTAATTGTGCTGCCTGTTCCTCTTGGAGACAACGAAAAACCCGATCCAAGCACAATTCCTGATTTGATTGAGCAGGCAAAATCGCAAGGCGCACAATTGCTGTATATGGGTCCTGATTCATTCCTGACCCGCCACGCCAAGGTCTACACTGCCCAAGCCATCGCGGCAGGGTTGCCAACGTTTGCATCAACGCAGGCTCCACTAAAAGGCTCACGTGCCATGTTCGGACTGGTTTCCGATTACCATACCCTCGGCAAATTGGCTGCGGTACAGGCGGAAAAAATTCTCATCGACAAACAAAAACCAGAAGACTTGCCGGTAACGAGTCTGTCTCGATTTAAATTATGGATCAACATTGATGTGGTTCGGGAAATCCGAATGTATCCGCCCATGAACATGATCGCTATTGCAGATTTCAAGACGACTGCAGCAGACCAGTGAACACTTTCACTAATATGTAAATTACAGACAATGCAAATTCGAACTCGAATCAGCATTCTCAGCGTATTGGTTACGGTTGTTGTCAGCGCAGTAATTGTGTTTGCCGCCACCCAGCGCGAAGAGCTGATTGGTAAACGTTATTCCAATCAAATCATCGCTGATCAACTGATTCTGTGGAACAAAATCAAGGACGGACTGATCGATGATATGGAAAATGTGTCTTGGATATTTGCCGAGAATCAACCCCTGATAGAAGCATTGGAAGCCAATGACACTGCCGGGATTCAGCGCATCGGTACACAACTTAAAAATCAATTCGCACGCGATCCAAGTGTCGACCGGATCGACATCATTTTCCCGGATGGCACGCTCGCTTATTCCTCACACACCGCTGTTTTTCAAAGTGCACTGGTGTCGAATGCCGCGGTTGAACAGGCGATTGAAATTAACGAGCCAATCCGGGGTGTTGGCAACGACAAGGAACGTAATACAGCATTGGTATACGGTCGACCAATTTACGCCAATAATGGTGAGATTCTGGCTTTGGGTGTGTTTGGTCTGGATATCGTTAATGCGTTAGTTGAGATGGAAGAGTTGAATTATGCCTCGGTTGTTATTGTCAATCGACGCGGCCGACTGCTGGCTTCAACCGGTGAAAATTTATGGGAACGCTATAGCAGCTTGATTGACATCAGTGAAGCCAATGAATTACAAACCATTGAAGACGATGGTCGCTTTTTTTCAGTGATCGTGTTGCCGCAAACTGCTGAACTCGGCGGGTTGGTGGGTCGGTTGCTGAATATCCGCGAGGTCACACATGTTGTTCAACGGCAGCAGGAAATCAGTCGGGTGACGGCAATCGCCATCATCATATTTTTAATTCTGGCGGTCATTGGTCTTTCTTTATATTTAGCCCACGTTTTTACCCCGTTAACCGAGGGAGTCACGGTGCTCAGTGCACTCAGTAAAGGTGATTTACAAGCTCAAATTGAGCGCGCTACCAGCGAAGACGAAGTCGGCCTGATCTCGAATGCCGTTAATGTCTTTCGCGCAAATTTGCTCACACTGTATCGATTTCGACGCTCGCGCGAACGCCAGCAAGGCCGTCAACAAAGGTTTATTTTTCGCGAAATGCAAGGTCTGGCAGACACGCTCGATGGCGAAGAGCGTGACGAATTGTTGGATGAACTGAGCGACCTGGGTGATCTCGTTGAAAAAGACTCGCAGACTGTACAGGCTGATTTCAGCAATATCAATTCTGACAGCAACGAGCGGCATGATTCCGATAGCCTTGCCATGCTTGCGATCGCATTTCAAGGCATGTCGAGTCGCGTGCAGAATCAGCATCAGCGACTGCGCGATGCGCTTGCGACCAAGGAAGCGTTGATATCACTTCGCAACGAACTCAATATTGCTACTCGGGTTCAGCAGTCGCTGTTACCCGTTAATATCGAAATTTCCGGATCTTACGATGTGTGGGGAGGCATGTGGCCAGCCAAGGAGGTGGGCGGTGATTTCTATGATTTTTTCACGCTCAGCGATAATCGTCTGGCAATTGCAATTGCCGATGTGTCCGGCAAAGGCGTACCCGCGGCGCTGTTTACGGTGATGTCCCGAACCATGTTGCATGCAAGTGCGGCGTTTCTCGAATCGCCCGGCAAGGCCCTGTCAGTGATCAATAATTTCCTGGAACAGAACAATGATGAGGGCTTGTTTGTTACGGTGTTCTACGGAATATTGGACCTGAATACGGGGAGACTAACCTACTCAAATGGTGGTCACAACCCTCCCATTGTGGCCGACAGTCAAGGGGTGCGTACACTCCCACCGACTGAAGGAATGGTGTTGGCCATGTTTCGGAATATTATTTACAAAGACGCGGTCGTTGATCTGGAACCCGGTGCGCGTCTGATTTTGTTGACTGATGGAATACCAGAGGCGTTCAATATCGAAAGCGAGGCCTTTGGTGATGATCGTCTGTTGCACACAATCAGCGATCTCCCGGAACAGGCTCCCAAAGACGATGTCAGATCGATTGTGAATTCGGTTAATGATTTCGTGCAAGATGCCCCTCAGTTTGATGACATTGCCTGTGTTGTCATTCGCTACAAGGGTGAGTTGGAGGAAATGGACCAAGATATTTCAGAAGACGCGCAGAAATCATCTGCAACTGGTGGAGTGATCAAGGAAACAGAGAAACTAACGCTGTATATCAAACACGATCTTGCGGAGCTGGCACGAATTGCAGCAGATATTGAGAGCCATGCTCAGCAGTATGATTGGCCTAGAGAGTGGATGTTTAATATCAACCTGTCGTTGGACGAATTGATCACTAACATTATCAACTATGGCTACGAGCCCGGTTCGGATAGACAGGATATTGAATTGGTGCTCAAAGTTGTCGGTGGTGATCTGTGGGTCGATTTGATTGATGATGGGTTCGAGTTTGACCCATTCAGTGATGCGGCGACGCCATCGGTTGACGCAGCACTCGAAGAACGGAAAATTGGAGGCTTGGGCATTTTCTTCGTCAAATCCCTGGTAAGCGAAACAAGATATCGCCGCCAGGACGGAAAAAACCACACGACTCTGATACTCCATTCCGTAGAGTAAGGTGGTGCAGTACATCCCTAACTTCGGCGCATCCGCAATCGAATTCAATCAGTCTTCGGCAATTCGAGCCGATTTCGCTTTGCGGGACTGGTACTCATCAGCAGGTACGCCTGATTTGGCTAATCTAAACTGGCGGGATTATGATGCGATGGTCGAAGCGGTCGAATCCAGCAGCCCTGATTGGCCCGCCCAATACAGCTTCGAATACACTCATCCCGTTGAATTGCAGGATAAAAAGTATGGTTTGGGGAAACCTTACTCCGTACGACTGAATGTATCTGACACAGGCGGCGATGGCGTACCAATGGTTGCTGTTGGTGGGTTGATCAATGTAGTACAGCGGTTCGATTTCATGGCACTTGATGCGCGGTGTCAGCTACGACTCATTGGTCTTGACCTTGCCGGACGTGGACGCAGTGGCTGGCTGGTGGAACAGTCAGAGTACAACCTCGACAGCTATGTCGAACAGCTTCGTCAACTGCTGGATTTTCTCGAATTAGAACGGTGCACGCTGCTTGGTTCCTCGCTTGGAGGAGCTGTTGCACTGCGATTTGCAATGCAATATCCCAAGCGAGCCGAACGCCTTGTGCTAAACGACAGTGGCCCATTCATTCCGGTTGAACGGCGTGCTCGCCGTGCAGTTGCGGTTGGACGTTTTTACGTATTTCGTTCGCCGGAAAAATTATTTCAGCGCACTGGTGCTGCGACTCGGCCAGTGGGTCCTGTACCGGAGGCTGTGTTGTTGCACAATTTTCATCATAAAACGCGCTGGTCGGACGTAGAGAACGGTCGAATTTACCGCCATGACCCCCGCGCGACGCTTGCCTATCGTGCTGAAGCAACGCAGAGTTTGGACATGTGGAAAGAATGGAATAAACTGAACTGTCCAGTGTTATTGCTGCGCGGTTCGCAGAGTGACGCGACTTCAGATGAAATGATTGAAACGATGCGCCGGTACGAAAAACTCTCTGTTATCCACGTTCATGAAGCCGGGCATACACCTTCTCTTGCCTCTGCAGGCCTGACCGATGCTATTATCAAGTGGGTTCAATGCGATGAGTCTTTCAGTGAAGACTTAGATTATTATTTCAAGTACAATCCCGCGCGATTAATTTATCCCCAATGGTTGGCGACTTAAAACGGAAGAATCCCGGTTTTATATTTCTTCGGCATGGCGAGACCCAGGCCAATGAATTGCGAGTTGCCTGCGGCGGTGACTGCGAATTGTCGCTCAATCCATCAGGTCAAGAGCAAATGAGACAGGCAGCTGCGCTGCTGCGGGAATCTAAGTATGCGCCCCAACTGATTATCACTTCCAATCTCGACCGGACGGTACAGAGTGCGCAAATTATTCAGTCCGAACTGAACCCCGACGCTGAAATTCTGTTCGACTCCGATATCAAAGAACGGTCGCTTGGCAATTGGAATGGGCAAAGCAGTAGCATCATCAACCCGCAATTGGCGGCTGGGTTGACGCCAACCAACGGTGAGAGTCGCGCGGAATTCCGCACCCGTACGCTGCTTAGTTTTAACCGGTATCTTGCGCGTTATGTCCACTGGCCGCTGATCATTGGCAGCCGTGGAACCGCGAGGATTCTACTTGAATGTGTCAATGATTCCGATCCGACCAATTTTTCAAATGGCAGATTATTGAGGGTAGACCTTGTGCGATCAAGCGAGTTCAAGATCAGCAAGATCGAACGCCTATGATTGCAGTGGTTGGTTGAATTCCAACTTAACCTGGATTGGATAGGGGGGTTGAGCGTGGTCCCCATCCGGAATAGGTATCCGGATGGTTAGCGATTTAATGTCAGCTCTTTGTATCAAATAGGAATATTGATCTAAATCGCGTCCAGTGCCTCTTGTCGGGTATCTTTAATTTGAATGATATTGCCAAATCCGCTGATTTCGAATACCTCTTTCACTGCAGGTGCGATCGAACAGATTGAAAAGTGCACTTTCCTGCTAGACAGCGTCTTCGCCAACAGCAAAATAACGCGTAGCCCAGCACTGCTAATGTAGTTGAGATTACTCAACTCCAGGATAACAGGTTCACTTGAATCGCCAATTGCTTTGTCAATTGAAGCTTGAAAATCAAGTGCATTTTGACCATCAATACGGCCACCTGGCATAATGATCAGAGCACCACTGCTGTGTTCAGTTGGAATTTCCATCAAACAACCTCCTAAGGTTTAACGACTAACACATTCCTGGGTCAAATTCTACACAATATAAGGCACACATATAAACCGGGTCTGCCTTCACCTATGTCTCTTGACGGGGTCGTAAAGTAACTAAGCGGAAAACGCCATTCACCATCCATCGACCTTTGTCCCAAGGTTAACATGGCTTGCACACTTGGTCATATGAAACAACAATTATAGATGGAGATAGCACACTTTCTTCATAAATCCCTAACTTGGTAAGCCAGAATCAAATTTTGGACAACTTACGCAATTTTGGGTTTGTTGCAAATATCTCTAAGTCAGTCGGTGTCATCGTGATCTGGCATAATCATAAATTCGGGATAGGCTTCGATTCCTAGTTCAGCCACATCCTGTCCCAATTCTTCCACGTTAGCCGAGACCCGGGCCTTGAGTGTCAGGTCCAGAACTTTCCAAACCACCCACGAAATTGTAAACACAAATGCACCGATTGAAACAATTCCAATCAACTGAACTGAGAGTTGCCCACCCGCAACGATACATACGGCGATTGTACCCCAGATGCCTGCGAACAGGTGCGCTGGAACAGCACCGACAACATCATCAATTTTCAGTCTTTCGAGTAATTTTACCCCAGCGGTAGATATCAACCCACCGATTCCACCAATCAGTATCGCCCATTGATGCGCGACGATATCGGGACCCGCAGTAATGGCTACCAGTCCGGCGATTGCGCCGTTCAGGCAAGCCAGCAAATCGACACGGCCCAAAATTGGACGTGAGACTATCATGGCGACCATGACGCCGGCTGCGGCAGCCAGGTTCGTGTTGACCAGTACGATACTCATGGTAACGACGTTTACCGCAGAATCCATCGCCAGCACCGAACCGCCATTGAATCCGAACCAGCCCAGCCAGAGAATAAAAACCCCAAGCGTTACACCCGGAATATTTGAGGGCGGTGTATTTTTCACTGAACCGTCCTTGCGGAATTTTTTTGCCCGGGCGCCAACAACCATGGCACCCGCCAAGGCTGCCCAACCACCGGTTGAGTGAACGATCGTCGAACCGGCGAAATCCTGGAATCCCATTTCACTGAGCCAGCCACCGCCCCAAGTCCAGGCACCAACGATTGGATAAATAAATGCTGTCAGTACTAGGGTGAACACAAAGAATGTCCAAAGTTTGACCCGCTCGGCCAGAGTACCGGATACGATTGATGCGGTCGTTGCCACAAAGACCATCTGAAAAAACCAGTCAGACATGGTGGAATAGTCGGATTCAAGAACTGCTTCGACTGTCGCACCGCCAACCTCCAGTAGGGTAATCTCAGCAACCGTTGAATAGTAGAACAGTTTGAAAGACCCAATGAAGCCGCTTACGTCGACATACATCAAGTTATAGCCAATGGTGTAATATGCCAGCCCTGCGATTGCGTAAAGGCCAATGTTTTTCAGACAAATAACCGATGCATTTTTGGTGCGTACAGAACCCGATTCCAACATGGTGAAGCCAGCACACATCCACATCACCAGCGCGCCCCAAAGAAGGAAAGAAAACGAGTTTAGAATGAACCCTGTTTCGCTATCCGTTGCTGCGTTTGCAACCGGCACGAATCCTACGAGAGTACCGAACGCGACCACACATAGAGCGCGTTGCAGCACTACACCGCTATTTAGATTTGATGTGTTTGGAGACATTTCCTTTTGTGCTAATATTCTTTGTGTGACTTTGCGTGAAAACGGTTTTGCTAAATTATATAGAAATAATAGGTAATAGGTTAAATCAAATACTTGGCAGATTCTTATAAGCCTGCCCATAGTCGACACGGCTGATTTTCATCACAAGATTTTTTGGCTTAGGCAACCGCATCGACAGAGCATTCTTGGGTAAGTATCGTAGCATTTCAATTTAAAATTCTAGCTTGCAAGTCATATGAAGAAGCGCCAATCGAGGAGGTAAGTTGGTTAGTTACAGTCTGAAACTATTGAAAGGCGACGTATTTGGTGGGATAACATCGGCAATTATCGCCCTGCCGGTTGCCATCGCTTTTGGTGTTGCTTCAGGAGTCGGTGCCGTAGCCGGTTTGTACTCAGCCATTGCAATCGCCTTTTTTGCTGCGATTTTCGGTGGTACACCTGCAATGGTGTCGGGTCCGACAGCACCAATGGTGGTTGCAATGGCGGTCATCGTAACTCATTCAGCTGACAGCTTGGCTGAAGCGTTTACCATTGTGATGCTGACCGGGCTGATTCAGATTGGTTTCGGATTGTTTCGGTTTGGCCGATTTATTGCCTATACGCCGTACTCTGTCATTTCCGGTTTCATGACGGGAATTGGCATCATCATCATTTCAATCCAGTTGCTGCCAGTCCTGGGGATGCCTGCACCTGGAGGCGGTGCGATCGGTTCAATCATGAGCTTGCCCAAAGCCTTGCCGGATGCGAATGTGCATGCCATCGCGCTGGCGGCATGCACATTGGGAATGATGATACTGTGGCCACTGAAATTCCATCGTATTGTTCCCGATACTTTAGGTGCTTTGGCACTTGGTACGCTGCTCGGATTCTTTGTTTTTACTGAAGCCCCGATCGTTGGTACCATTCCGTCGGGCATTCCTGAATTGCAGCTGCCGGTTCTGAATGTGGAATTTCTGGTCCAGGTCATTGAACCTGCCTTAGTGCTGGCAATCATTGGTTCCATTAACTCTTTGCTGGTTTCCCTGATAGCTGATGCCATGACCCGTGCGCGCCACAAGCCCAATCGCGAACTGATTGGTCAAGGTCTTGCCAACATGCTGTCTGGTGTATTTGGTGGTCTGCCGGGATCTGGCTCGACGGTTCCCACAGTTGTCAATATCCGCGCCGGTGGCCGCACCCGGGTCGCCAGTCTCCTGGTGGCGGTGATCCTGTGTACGTTTTTGTTTGATTTCGGGAAATTGGTTGAAAGAATTCCTTTACCGGTCCTGGCAGCGCTGCTGCTGAAAATTGGTTGGCATATTATTGACTGGCGATTTATCGAAAGACTGCACAAAATCGAGAAAACTCACTTGACGGTGATGCTTTTGACTGCGTCGCTGACCGTGTTTGTGGACTTGATTACTGCTGTTGCGATTGGGTTGATCGCATCTGGAATGATCAACTCAATGAAAGCCGAAGCGCTGGAGTTGGACAGTGTCATCTCTGTTCCTTTGCTGGATCTCGAATCAGACGATCCGTTTTCAGCAAGAACGGGTCTGGTTAGAATGTCGGGTCGGTTTACAGTGGCTTCTGCGAGTACGCTGCAGCACGTGATTGCCGAAGATATCAGAGAACATGAGGTTGTGATTTTTGATTTTTCGGAGACGGAGTATATGGATGACAGCGCGATGATGGTGATTCGCCAGTTAGTGATCAGTTCTTACGAACAGGGCAAGCCGTGCGTAGTTATGGGGCTCAATGACAAGATGGCTGCGCTGCTCCACTCAATCGATGCGCTACCAGGAATTGATGCGGGCAACTTTGTAGAAACTCTGGAGCAAGCACGCAAGATCGCCGACGGGTATCTGTAATTATGGAATTGCGCGCCGCATTGCGGATTGGTTAGATTGCGGTCAGCTCCAACGCTGATTGCTGATGATCGGCCAACAGTTTCTGTAGATCAAAATTGACTATTTCGCCATCCTCGACGCGCCATTGACCACCAATCATCACGCGGTCAGCACGATGCGCGCCACACAGTATGAGTGCTGCCAACGGGTCGCCCGCTCCTGAGAAGCGTGGTTCATCCAATTTAAACAAGGCAAAATCAGCTTCCCGACCCGGTAGAATTTTACCGATGTCGCGGCGCCCCAGGCAGTCGGCCGATCCTTCGGTAGCCCAGCGCAGGACGTCCGCATGACTGATCTTTGCTGCACCATAGCGGAGTTTTTGCAGCATCAGTGCCTGTCTGACTTCCTGGATCAGGTTAGACGCATCATTGGAGGCCGAACCGTCGACTCCGATACCAATGCTCACGCCAGCACTTTCAAGGTCTAATGCAGGACAGATGCCGGAGGCAAGCAGCAGATTGGATCCTGGACAGTGTGATATCGAGGTGCCCGCCTGACCCAGTCGTTCGATTTCATCCTCGCGAAAGTGTATCCCGTGGGCCAGCCACACCCGTTCGCTGAGCCAGCCGGTTTGTTCCAGGTAATCAAGGGGTCGGCAACTGTAGTTGCGTTCGCAGTAACGATTCTCGTCGGCAGTTTCAGCCAGATGAGTATGGAGTCTGACGTTGCGTTCCGCTGCGAGCCGGGCAGATTCGATCATAATCGATTTGGAGACTGAAAAAGGTGAACAAGGTGCCAGAACAATGGTTTGAAATGAGCCAGGCTGCGGATCGTGATAAGTATCAATAACTCGTACGCAATCATTTAATATGGTGTCTTCGTCCTGTACAGTGGCGCGGGGCGGCAGACCGCCGTCTTCCACCGACAGGTTCATGCTGCCGCGCGACAACGCAACCCGAACACCGAGTTCCTGAGCCGCTCCAATCTGGATGTCAGTTGCTTGTTCCAGCCCTTGCGGATACACATAGTGGTGATCCGCGGCCGTTGTGCAGCCGGACAATAACAGTTCAGCCAGCGCCAGAAGCGTTGCGTGATACAGCTGCTCAGGACTAAGGCGTGCCCATACCGGGTAAAGCACCTTAAGCCAATTGAATAATTCCTTGTTGAGCGCGGCCGGATGCGCCCGGGTCAGGGTTTGATAAAAATGATGGTGGGTGTTAATCAAACCAGGGAGGACAATGTGGTTGGAGGCATCAAAAACGTGATCACAGGGTTGCTGTGGAGTTGCACCTGCAGCTATGCACTCAGCAATTCGACTGCCGTCAATCACGATGCCGCCAGCGGCGCGCTCGGCGAATATTGCCAGCGGATTTTTGATCCAGGTTCGCATTAATCTGCGCGGCGCAACGACGTACTATGCGGCCGCCTGCTGCTGCATGGGGGCAGGAGTCCAGGTGAGCCGCAACATCACCACCAGAGCAGAAGTTACCAGCACAAAGCCGCTCTGATGGGCGAGTGCAATGGGCAGCTGAACGTGACTCAACAAAGTTGCAATCCCCAGGCAAAATTGCACCAGTGCGAGCACCAAGATCAGGTCGGCCAGCCGTTTGAGTCCCGACTGGCTGGTACTGAACCTGCCCAACCACAATGCGATCACCGCGAGCACTGTTGCCACTGCGATCCAGCGATGCGTGAACTGAATGGTTACAACGTTTTCAAACAGGTTGCGCCAAAGCGGCTGCATTGCGCCGAGAACTTGCGGAATCATCTGTCCGTTCATGTCTGGAAACGTGTTGATCACAAAGCCAGCGTGGGTACCGGCCATCATTGCCCCGCTGATTTGCATAAGGACAACAAAGAAAAGGCACACCAGCGTGGCGTTGCGCAAGTAGCTTGCATCGTTATGCCACTTAAGCTGCTGTTTAACTTGAATCAGGCCAACTGCCAGCCACAATACGTAGCTGTATATGCCGATTGCCAGAGCGAGGTGAGCTGTTAGCCGGTATTGGCTGACTGCAGGGTTGTTGACCAAACCGCTGGCGACCATGTACCAACCCAACGCTCCCTGGAGACCTCCGAGCAGGAAAAGTACTGCAAGCCTTGCTGTCATTGCCTTTGACAAATAGCCGCGTACCAGGAAAAACACAAAGGGAACCAAAAACACCAGGCCCACCGTTCGCGCGACCAGTCGATGGGCATATTCCACCCAGTAAATTTGCTTGAATTCGTTAAGCTGCATGTCCTGGTTAATGAGTTTGAACTCCGGGAATTGCTGATAGCGTTTGAATTCCGCTTCCCAAGCAGCGCGGGACAAGGGTGGGATAACACCACTGATTGGATCCCACTCGACAATCGACAGACCGGAGTCGGTAAGTCGGGTATAGCCACCCACTGCAATGACCAGGTAGATCATCGCGCAAACGACAATCAGCCACACGGCGATGTGCATTGAATTTCGATTGTTACGAACCAGCATCGCGGCTAATTCGGTGCGCAAGCGCGAGTCTCAACCATTAAATTGCTGAAATACCAGTGACGCATTGGTGCCACCAAATCCAAAGCTATTGGACATAGCAACCTGCAATTCGATATTGTCAACCAATTGTTGAACGATTGGGAAGTCTGCCGCTGCGGAATCGATTTCGTTAATATTGATGGACGGGCTGATAAAGCCGCAATCCATCATCAGTAAAGTGTAGATGGCTTCATTCACCCCAGCTGCCCCAAGTGCGTGACCTGACAGTGACTTGGTCGAGCCAATTTGCGGGACCTGGTGACCGAACACTTCTTTGATGGCTGCTAATTCTTTCATATCACCGACCGGGGTACTGGTACCGTGGGCATTGATGTACTGAACCGGGCGCGTTACACCTTGCAGCGCGCTTTGCATGCAGCGAATTGCCCCTTCCCCGGAGGGCTGCACCATGTCGAATCCATCGGACGTTGCGCCATAGCCAACCAGTTCTGCATAAATTTTTGCACCGCGTGCCAGGGCTGAGTCCAGCGCTTCGAGCACGACCACACCACCGCCACCTGATATGACAAATCCATCGCGATTGGCATCGAACGGTCTGGAGGCCTCGGCAGGACGATCATTGTAGCCAGCCGACAAGGCTCGCATTGCGTCAAACAGCATGGTCATCGTCCAGTGAACCTCATCGCCGCCACCCGCAAAAACGATGTCCTGTTTGTCAAGCTGAATCTGCTCCATGCCGATACCAATACAGTGGGCACTGGTTGCACAGGCTGAACTTACGGAATAATTTACGCCGCGAATTCCAATCAAAGTGCTGATTCCGGCTGAGTTGGTGCTGGACATGGTACGCGAGACCATATACGGACCTACAAACTTGGCACCTTTGGATCGCAGCAAATCTGTTGCCCGTTCGAGATTTTCCGTCGATGCGCCACCGGATCCCATGATGCAGCCGGTGCGGGGATGTGAAACCAGACTTTCGGGAAGCCTGGAATCTTCAACAGCTTCCTGCATGGCAATGTAGTTGAAGGCTGCGCCATCTCCCATAAAGCGTCGGGCTTTGCGGTTTACATGGCTATCAATGTCGATATCGATGCCGCCGTGCACCTGGCTGCGAAACCCAAGCTCCTGATATTGCGGTACAAAAACTACTCCGGAGCGAGCGGCGCGCAATGATTCTGTCACCTCGGCACAGTTATTACCGATGCTGGATACAATGCCGAGACCGGTTACAACAACACGTCTCATGGCTATAGGCTGAAAAGTCCGACGCGCAAGTCGGAACTGGTATAGATTTGTTGGCCATCGGCCTCCACGATGCCATCAGCGATACCCATAATCAATTTTGTCGAGATGACGCGCTTGATATGGATTCGGTAGGTTAGCAGTTGATGTTCGCGGGTCACTTGTCCGGAGAATTTGACATCGCCTGCACCCAGCGCACGTCCGCGCCCGGGTTTATCCAGCCAACCAAGGTAGAAGCCGACGAGTTGCCAGCAGGCATCCAGTCCCAGGCAACCTGGCATTACCGGATCGCCGCGAAAGTGGCAGTCGAAAAACCAAAGATCCGGACGAATGTCGAGTTCTGCTTCAAGCATACCTTTATTAAATTGACCACCATCGCGATTGATACAAGTGATTCGATCAAACATCAGCATCGGTGGCAGTGGTAATTGGGCATTGCCTGCGCCGAACAATTCTCCGCGCCCGCAGGCAAGCAAGTCTTCGTAGTCGTAGCTCGATTTGGGAACAAACTCGGAGGTCATCTGAATCACTAAAAGTTCTTGCGTATGAAGTCAGTTAAACCGCGCGCGTATCCACAAAGATCACGTGGAACCGACGGGGACCGTGTGCGCCATATTGTATCGTTTGTTCAACATCTGCAGTCTTCGAAGGACCGGTCACCAAGTGAATGCCACGAGCATGCCCGTCAAGGCGCTGCAATACCAGTTGCATTGCGTCTTCAAGATGTCGCACCAATTGTCCGGTATCCAGGATGACGATGTGGTTTTCTGGTAGATACAGGTGGGTTGATGAAACTTGCGAGGAACTCGCGATAACGATCGAACCGGTTTCGGCAATGGCGCAAATCGCCTCGGTTATTGCAACGTTATCTGCCTTATTGGCGGTACGTCGTTCGATATGCCAACCGTTCGGCCAATCAATATCTCGTAGCAACCTGGTATTGCTCATTACCATTTCGGTGGCTATTTTATGTCGATCCAGAAAGTCCTGGACAGCACTGGGTATTGCGGCATGCGTTGTAACGATTGCAAAGGTACCGTGGACTGCCGAATGTTTGTCGCAGAACTGATCAAGCAACGCGCCATCGACAACGGGACGCGGTGTCGGCGTTGCGGTTATTTCATCATAGCGACGCTTTGCTGCAGCCCGGTCAGCGGCGGAAAACTGCTGCAGTGCACGGCGAAGGGAGCGAAAGACCTCTGTTTTTGCTGTCTCAGAACCAGACACGAATGGTAAGTTGCTTACTTTTTATGGTGTGCGTATGGCACTGTTTCCCATCATTATAGTCAGTGAAAAGCGGTACAGATTGCCAGGCACGGGTGTTCGTCGTGCTTCTTTCTATCGGGTAGTCACGGGTTGGAATATGAACTGACTCACACAGGCTTGGTTGCTGTGCCCATTATTAACCATTACTGTAATCGACACTCACTTTTGTCCCGGCACAGACTTGAAGGGACTGTGACCAAAAAGTTGCACCCGCGTGATTTTGCAGCACATCGCCCAGTTACGGCTGTTTGGGTGATTGTCCGTGCGGGTGTGAATTTTGTTGTCCGGCACGTATCTGCCACAACTCGCTGGGGTTGCGGCATTAGGTTGCGAGTACGCCCAACTCAGTCAAGCCAGGTTCGATTTGCCGCGCGTATGTTGGGGAGGTTGGATGGCGTCGAAAAGATAGTTGGGCTGGTCGAGTCCGGGGTGAAGCCGTTAGTGATTGGAAGCCAGGTTGAGGGTTTCTGCCAAGTTATTGATGTGAACGCGCCACACCGAGTGAGGTGGGTTGATAAAAGTCTGCACCAGGTCCCGATCCATGAACGCGGGAGCGACTGCTGTTATTACGTCAGAATGAAAAAATTCGCCCCTGTTGGTCAATGAATATTATAACATAACATAAATATAACTACAGTATCCAAGTACACGTTAATCATCCGGTTACTGCCTCAACCCGGTTGGCCAAAGTACTGCAACCCCGAATGAACCAGAAGAGGATTTTGATGACTCTCACCCCACAGCAAACCGATACCAACCATCAACGTCTCCCCGTAACCGTCCTCTCGGGCTTCCTCGGGGCTGGCAAGACAACGCTCCTTAATCAAGTGCTGAACAATCGTGAAGGGCGGCGAGTTGCGGTAATCGTGAACGACATGAGCGAGATTAACATTGACGCAGCCCTCATCGAGCACGGCGGCTCGGAACTCTCGCGAACTGAGGAGAGGCTGGTCGAAATGTCGAATGGATGCATCTGCTGTACTCTTCGCGACGATCTCCTTGCGGAGGTCTCTCGGCTTGCTCAGGAGCAGCGATTCGATTACCTGCTCATTGAGTCCACGGGAATCTCAGAACCTATCCCTGTGGCACAGACCTTCACCTTCGAGGACGAAAACGGGGTAAGTTTGAGCCAGCTGTCGCGTCTTGATACCATGATAACAGTCGTGGATGCGGCGAATTTCTTGCGCGACTACCAAGCTGCCGATGATCTCAAGGACCGTGGTGAGTCGTTGGGCGAAGATGATAACCGCACAGTCACAAACCTGCTCATTGATCAGATCGAGTTTGCCGATATCATCGTGTTGAATAAGCTCGATCTCGTGAGTAAAGAGCATGCACTTGAGGTTGAGGCCATCATCAGGGCACTCAACCCCGGCACGCGAATTCTTATGGCAACGCGCGGTCAGGTACCACTGGAGTGTGTATTTGACACGGGACTGTTCGACTACGACAAGGCGGCAAGTTCTGCCGGCTGGATTCGGGAACTACAGAACGAACACACGCCGGAAACCGAAGAGTACGGAATCTCGAGTTTTGCCTACCATACGCCACAACCCTTTGACGCTGAGAAGCTCTGGGCATACATGCACGACGGGAACAACTGGCGCGGTGTGCTTCGTTCAAAGGGCTTTTTCTGGGTCGCTGCTGACCATCGGATTGCTTACGAGTGGGCTCAAGCCGGCGGAGTCAGCAATGTGAATCCCATTGGAATGTGGTGGGCAGCCGTACCGCGCGAACACTGGGGCCATCCCGACGGTCAGCGTCCTGACCAGCACCCGAGCTGGCATCCTCGTTTTGGTGATCGCGCACAGAAACTCGTCTTCATCGGGCAACAGATGGATGAGGCGAAGATGCGGGCTGACTTGGACGCGTGCTTGCTCGACAAACGCCTGGCCGATGCCGACAGTGAAGCCTGGGAGGCACTGCAGAATCCGTTTCCAGACCTTGAGATGACTGCGGAGTCAGCTTGATCGATGCGGTCCCGCCAGGGTCTGGTTGGAGCAACTCCGACATTTCAAGTTTCCTCGCCTAAGTTGCGGTTGCAAACCCCGGCTTTCGGTTGGGGTAGTTTAGCCTGGTTCGTTCGCGCGGGAAGGTACGCTACCAGATGCGATCGGCGTCAAGCCGCTCAATAACATGGGCCAGCGATTCGTTCGAATTGCTGTTGAACCAATCTTCAATGAGCCGGTAGGCAATCGAAAGCGGTGTGGGAAGACGAAACTCGTCGTTTGCGAGTCCATCGACCAGTTCATCGATACTACGCCAGTGCGCTTCGTGCAGTTCGCCATCATTCAGACAAATCTCAGTTGTTGTCGCAGTCGCTGAAAAACCGAGCATGATCGAACCGGGGAATGGCCACGGTTGTGATGAGTGATAAAAGATCTGGTCGATTTCGACGTCGGTTTCTTCGAGCACTTCGCGCGCGACGGCTTGCTCGATGCTCTCACCGGGTTCGACAAAACCTGCAATGACCGAAAAACGTTTCGGTGGCCATGACTTCTGCCGCCCAAACAGACACTTGCCATTGTGAGTGACTGCAACAATGATGGCTGGGTCAGTGCGCGGAAAATGTGATTTTCGACAGCTTTCATTGCTACAACGACGTACGTGTCCGCCTTGCTCAGATATCGTGCCAGCACCGCAAACACCGCAAAAACCATGCGCGTGGTGCCAGTTGAACATGGCTTTTGCATAAGACAATAGCGAAGCATTTCGAGCTTTCAAGCCACGCCCGCATTCCCGCAGTCCAATAAAATCCTGAGTGCGATTAATCAATCCAGTGGCAGCGTTCGCATCGCCAAGTTCTGCGGCAAAGTAGTGTTTGTTCTTGCGTGACCCCAAAAAAACTACCGTTTTGATGGACGGCATCAAATTGGTGATTTCCTGACTGACCATGAAGCGAGGTGCGGTTTTGGTACGGGTGCGAACCAGAAACCGGTTGTCGTAAAACACCAGGTACCTGGACTGCGGCGAGTTTTGCAAAGCAAGGAGATGATCGGCCTGCTTGCGTTGTTTGACCATTCGGTCCAGTTCACTGTACGTAAAGACGTTTAGCAGTGACCGTTGCAGTTCATCCATCTAATTGGGCAGATTGGCGGAAACAAATTTCTTAACCTGGCTGAACCGCTTGACCGATCGAACCTTGGGGTGCAGCCCCAAAATCTGACTTCGGTCTTCCAACCAGGCAATAATCGGTTTATTGTAACGGACAGCAAGTTCGGTTTCTGCAGCAGTTCCAAGTTGCCCGGGCAATACCACCATTACATCGCTGCTGAGTACATTGATGTGGTTTCTGGAACTGTAGAGCACCCCTTTTGCTCCCGAATCGGGTAAATGTGTGAATATCGGAATGTCGACCCACGGATTCGGATAACCGTCTCGTAACCCATACTCATTTCCGCTCTCGTCTACCTGTCCAGGGATGATGCCGATGACGAGACCGGTTCTGTTGCGAGCCCCCGCGAAAGCCCGACTGACCGCTAACATTACCCCGCCACCGCCACCGGTCAGTAAATGGACATTCAGTGAAGCCAACCAAACACCCAATTCATTGGATTGTTCCAGGTGTGGATTAGAGCCCGATCCAAACACACCAACAATGGGCAGACTCATGGTGGAGTGCCCGGCACTGTCAGCCCGGTCCGAATGCGCTGTGCGCTTACGAAGTCGTTGCATAGCCATGACGTGCGCAAGGGTTTCCCTTGTTGTAATGGTTAAAATTAGGCACGTTTGATAGTTGGTGATTCAACCAAAGCTTGAGCGTCTCGAATGCTTTGCAGATGCGGGTCAAAACAGTTAAAATTCCGACACCAATTTTCAGTTTCTCAACAATTATTTCTTTTTTTTCGGGATCAGCAATGGCACACAGAATCGACGGAAAGAGTATTGCTGCGCAAATTCGGCAGCAAGTTGCTGACGAAGTCAGCCTGCTCAGGTCACAGTACGAACTCATTCCTGGCCTGGCAGTGGTGCTGGTTGGCGAAAATGCCGCCAGTCAAGTGTATGTCAAAAACAAAATTATACAGACCACCAAAGCCGGCATGAATTCCTACCGGCACCGGTTGGTGGCAAAAGTTTCTGAGGATGATACGCTGACGCTGGTCGAGCAATTGAATCAGGACCCCTCGGTCAACGGTATTTTGGTGCAGTTGCCGCTGCCCGCACATATTGATGCAGACAAAGTGATCAGCGCGATTAATCCGGACAAGGATGTCGACGGGTTCCATGTGATTAATGCAGGCCGCTTGACAGTGGGTATGGAGGGTCTGGTTCCCTGCACACCGCTTGGTTGCATACTACTGATGAAATCATACCAGGATGACCTGACTGGACTCAATGCGGTTATCGTTGGGCGATCCAATATCGTCGGCAAGCCATTGGCTGCCCTATTGCTCAGAGAAAATTGTACGGTGACTGTCGCCCATTCTCGCACCCGCAATCTTGGCGAGGTGTGTCGCAATGCCGATATTCTGGTCGCTGCTGTGGGTCAACCACACATGATCAAGGGCGACTGGATTAAACCCGGTGCCATTGTGATCGATGTCGGAATCAATCGGATCGAAGACGATAACGGGAAAACACGCTTGATTGGTGATGTTGATTATGCAGCAGCCGAGCAAGTGGCCGGTGCCATCACCCCGGTCCCCGGTGGTGTAGGGCCCATGACGATTGCTTGCTTGCTGCGAAGTACCGTGACGGCGACCTGCTTACAACACGGCATTAACTTACCAAAAGACTGATGGCCACGCGTGTGCTGAGCGCAACGCGTCACCAGCATATTGCGGCGGCTGGAAACACGTCCCCTTTGGCGCCGCGCGGATCGTAACCTGCTTCCAGCACCCCGGTCTGCGGGTCACGCTCAATGGCGAGCAAAAAGCCCTCGGTCCAGTCCGGGACTCTTTCGATCTCATGACCGCGGCTTGCCAAGCCCTTGATGACGCTTTCGCCCACGCGCGGCTCAATATTGATACGATTCGGAAATCGTTCGTGCGGGGCAAAAAATCCAGGTACGTGATGGCTGGAAAACTTAGGCGCTTCAATGGCTTGCGCGATGGTCATGTCGAACACCGCGCGATTCAATATGAACTGTAACATCCACTGGTCCTGTTGATCTCCGCCCATACTGCCGTAAACCATCCACGGGATTGCGTCGCGATGAACGAGAGTTGGGCTGATGGTGGTGCGCGGACGTTTGTTGGGTGCTACGATATTCGGATGATTGGCCGGTTCCAGATAGAACGTCATCAATCGGTTGCCGAGCGGTACACCGAGAGCTGCTACAACTTCTGATGACTTTAGCCACGCGCCACTGGGGGTGGCACAGACCATGTTACCTGCCCCATCAATCGAATCCACATGAACAGTTCCAGGACCCCAAGATCGCCCACCCAGCCGTTCTGCTGCAGGCAGCAGGGCCTCATGGTTGAACGGATTACCAGGCCGGACTTCGGGATTGGCGCGGTTGGAATCAATCAGCCCGGCACGTAATTTTCCGTAGTTGTCAGCGAGCAGTGAAGCGATGGGAACATGCACGTGAGTTGGATCACCGTACCATTGCTCGCGGTCGGCAAACGCCAGTTTGATTGATTCAATCACAGTATGCAAATATTCAGTCCCGTTATGCTGCATCGATTGCAGCGGAAAATTTTTTACTATCGAAAGTGTTTGCAACAGGGCAGGCCCTTGGTTCCAGGGGCCACATTTGAATACCTGTATGTTGCCGAGACTGACTGAGACTGCGGGTTCAAGTTCCGTTCGAAAGCCCTCCATATCCTGACGCCTGAGCAACCCGCCGCGTGCCTTGGAATGCTGTGCGATTTCTGTGGCGATGTCGTTTCGATAAAATTCATCACGTGCCGCGGCAATTCCCGCGGCGCGGCTACCAGACGCAGTCCGTTCGGCTGTCACCAGGGTTTGCAGCAAATCAGCCAAGGCTGGATTTCGAAGCAGCTGTCCGGGAGTTGGGAATTCTCCTTTAGGCAGATAAATTTCTGCACTGTTCGCCCACTCCTCAGTGAAACGGATTTGATTGTCGTCGATACCGAAATCTGCCATGTACAGCAGCCCGGGATGCATTGGAAAGCCATCGCGTGCGAGGGTGATGGCTGCGTCGGCAACCTCTGCCAGGGAAAGACTGCCAAATCGCTCAAGCGCGAGTGTTAGCGCACCGGGTGCGGCGGGAACCCCGGCTGCCAAGATACCGGTGTCGGGTACTGCATCGAGCCCGCGTTGACGATAAGCTGCGACATCGGCTGCACCAGGTGCCATGGTATTGCCATTGACAACGACGGGAGCTTGCCCGTCAGCCATCTGGATGATCATCGGACACTCACCACAGATGGTGTGCTGATGAGGATTGACCACACCCTCTACCAGGACTGCGGCGATTGCTGCATCGACTGCATTACCACCGGCTTTAAGAATATCGGCACCGGCATTGGCCGCCAGGTAATGTTCGCTGGTTACCGCGCCGTTGGTGCCAAATAGGCGTGGATGAAACGGTGCCGCCTGAATTTGTGCCTCGTCGCGAAAACGCATTGGCATCAGTACACTCCTTGTCCGAGATTAACCTGGAGGTTAAAACAGGCCTTCGATTTGACCGTTTTTCCCAAGGTGAATTGCATTGGCTGCGGGCACCCGAGGCAGTCCGGGCATGGTCATGATATCGCCACAAATGGCCACCACGAAACCGGCACCTGCCAACAGGCGCACTTCTCGAATTGGTACGATGTGTCCCTGTGGCGCGCCGACCTTGGTGGGGTCAACCGAAAAACTGTACTGGGTTTTGGCCATGCAGACCGGCAGGTGTCCGAAACCGGAGTCTTGCAACTCGGCGAGATAGGCCGCTGCCTTGCTTTCCACCGCAATATCAGCAGCTCGGTAAATCTCGCGCGCGGTGGTACGAATTTTCTCCTCAAGCGGTAAATCATCGCGGTATAGCGTTTGAAAATTTGACTCACCTGATTCCACGAGATTGACAACGCCTGCGGCTAACTGTTCAGCACCGGCACCGCCGTCAGACCAATGGGTGCACTCATGTGCAGCGACTCCCAATTGCGCACAGCGCTGACGTACGACTTCGACTTCAGCGTCTGTATCGGAGACAAAGCGGTTGATGGCAACGATGGCAGGCAGACCGTATTTCGCGAGATTCGATAAGTGGCGCTCCAGGTTGACACAACCGGCTTCCACGGCTGCGACATTTTCTGACTGCAGATCGGCTTTCGCGACCCCGCCATGCATCTTGAGTGCCCGTATGGTTGCTACCAGTACGACTGCCGACGGCGTCAAGCCGGCCGAGCGACACTTGATGTCAAGAAATTTCTGAGCACCGAGATCAGCCCCAAAGCCAGCTTCGGTGATTACATAATCGGTGAGTTTGAGTGCGGCGCGCGTTGCGACGACAGAATTACAGCCATGCGCAATATTGGCAAACGGTCCACCGTGAATGAAGGCCGGATTATTTTCCAGGGTTTGCACCAGGTTTGGCGCGAACGCGTCTTTTAGAAGCACCGTCATCGGACCCGATGCTGCAAGGTCACGCGCGCTAACAGCCGAGCGGTCGCGGCGATAACCCACGTTAATCCGTCCAAGGCGGTCTTCGAGATCGGTCAGAGAACTGGCCAGGCAGAAGATCGCCATGATTTCACTGGCTACTGTGATGTCAAAACCGCTTTCGCGCGGAAACCCATTGGCCACACCGCCCAGCGAACAGGCGATATGCCGCAGCGCGCGATCATTCATATCCACCACCCGTCGCCAGGTGACGCGCCGACTGTCAAGATTGGTGTCGGCACCCCAGTAAATTGAATTGTCAACCAAGGCAGACAGCAGATTATGTGCGGCACCAATGGCGTGGAAATCACCGGTAAAGTGCAAATTGATGTCTTCCATGGGGACAACTTGTGCGTAGCCACCGCCCGCGGCACCCCCTTTCATACCGAAGCACGGTCCAAGGCTGGGTTCGCGCAGGCACATCATTGCATTTTTCTGTATGCGGTTGAGCGCATCACCGAGCGCGACGGTAGTTGTCGTTTTGCCTTCCCCCGCTGGTGTTGGGGTGATCGCGGTAACCAGGATGAGTTTACCATCTGGCTTGTTGCGCAGCGAATCAATGAATTCGAGGTCAACTTTTGCTTTGGTGTGACCGTACGGAATCAGTGAATCGTGTGGAATTTGCAGGCGTTCGCCGATCTCACCGATAGGCTTCATTGTGGCTTCGCGGGCGATTTCTATGTCACTTTTTACCTGTAACACCGATTTGTACTCCCCATAGATAGAAATTAAAACTGTTTTTCAGGACAGATGAACTCAATCGCGCACGACGCGAACGATTTGCCATCCCGAATTGAACTTATTTTGTGTGTCGCCTTATGTTGCAGACTGGTTCCCCTATTGCATGCGCCCGATCGGCGCACGTCTGCGTCAGTTGGCACAGATCAACGGCGACAGCCAGTCTCAGACGGAATCGGTCGGCAATGATACTACAAATTTGTAACAGTCGGTTACTCGCAATGTGAGCGGAATCACTCAGTGGTTGCTGGAATGATCACGTCAGGTCTGACGGGTACAAACCGCAATTGTTCGCCGTTGAGCGGCGCACTGAGGTCATGAGTTTCATGGACGTCCAGGTAGTACAGTGCGTTATTTCCGAAGCGGTGCGTAGTATGGCACCGCGGGCGGACCCGGATGCGGTCATCTGCACCGACGCATTTGCCTCAAAGGCGACGCTTGGCCGCACCCATGATCACCATTCAAAAAACACATCGGCGCATAAAGTTGATGAACGACTACCATAGGTGTTTACCGTGTCATCAACTTTAAACAGTTCATTGGTGGTAGGTTTTATAGCGTGTCGGAGCAGTATTTACAACAGGACGTCAACGAGTTCGTGTTTTGTTTGAATCGCCGGCATTGGGACGGTCAGTTGCCAATGAGACTGATTCAAGCGTCTATCGACCATGCCCCAATTCGACTCTAGACTTAAATACCTCCATAAGCATGTTTATTTATATTTGTGGACTGTACAAATCAAGCTGAGTTAAACACCTGATGTATGAAATTTGTAGCAACAGTCCTGCAGGTAAATTTATGCCAGTATTAAATTCTTTCCCGAATAGGTTAGCGTGGGAAACTCCTGGAAATTTCGGTGCCGGAGGGATGCCTACGAGTAAATATCGTGTTTCTGTGCCAATTCGCAGCAAAATAAATCCGATTCGCATTTGTATGAACAAATTTAAGGGTGCTGTCGAAAATTTTGGCATTTTGAATTACTACGGTTTATATTGGAACAGCAACCCGGAATTTCATGACTGAGATTGATGCGAACTAGATGCGAACGCCCCTACAAATTTTGGTTATCCGGAATCGAGATGATCACAAAACAGATATGTATGCCGACACCTTAAGGTTGGCGTTTGAAGGAAGTGTGGAAACGTCAGGTTCACCCAGCACCTATCTTGATGATGCAGTAGACCTCGGCATTCGTGTCTTAGAACCCGTTGAGGGAATTGCAACAAAAGAAGTCGAACGTCTTTTAACTGGTGCGCGACATACTATAGTCGTTGCCATTGTGAGTCAATACAACAATCTCATCGACCTGCTTGAAAAGAATCTTGGAATCAACAATGTCGTTCGCGTCGTTGCTCCGTCACCTCAAAGTAACAGTGAAATTCAAGGGCAAAAACCATCTGATGGCATAGAACCGGCCTTAGCACCAGTCATCGCTACACTTAGAGTGATGGACAAAGCGCGACAAATCTTATCTAAGGATATCAGAGACAGTCAAAACAATCTCTCGCTATTCATCAGTCACGCAAAGAGTGACGGTGCAGCCATAGCTAACTCTCTAATCGCCATGCTCAAGCAACTTCGGGAGTCGGAAAGCGAAAAACTTGGTTTCGATTATTTCTACGACCATGAGCACATAAAGCCTGGTGATATGTGGCGCGAAGTACTTGATACACAGGCAAGGCATTCGGTATTGATAGCACTTCGTACAGAAGACTACGAAAGTAGATATTGGTGCCGTCGGGAGTTCCTGTTGGCGGAACAAAGTGGAATGCCGATCATTGTGGTAGATCTACGCAAGGTGCAATACCATGACTGTGCTTTGCTACCCTTTAATTCAGCCCCAACATTGCGCGTTCATGACGGAAATATTTTTCGAATCATACTGCACGCTATGGCTGTAAATCTAAGAGCGTTGCGAGTCCAAACTTCAGTGCCCAACGTAAGGGTATTGCCGCATAGACCATCTGTGTATTCGCTGGAAGGGGCCAGTCAGACAAAGTATGCGGAGGATACAAGAAAAATCGCCTATCCTGGACCGAAGTTGCCAGAAGCTTACATAAGCGCGGTGGCACCAATCTTGGCTCAAGGAGAGCGCACAATGGAACTAGTCACGTTCGATGATTTGGAGGTCGAGTAGAATGTGGTCGATAGGAATTTCGGTGTCTCCGTGCAGTGACGCGGAGAAAATTGGCTACGATAATAGACAGATAAACCGAATTGTGGTTAGAGCAGCTCAGTTTTTTTTAAATCGAGACATGCAAGTAATTTTCGGTCACGACTGGCGCAAAGACGGAGTGATGGAAGCTATTGCAAAATTCGCGATCAAAGTTGCATCTGGTGCAAAGAATTCTGATGATTCTTATGTCTATTCACGAATGCACCGCGAAAAAGGTGAGGCTCAACCCAGGATGATTAATGTAGTCCCGACGGGGGGAAAGCCGCTTAGCAGAATGGTGCGCCAAGCGGTGCACGATAGCGGGGGTGTGTTGGAGGCTATATCGAGCAATGACCTTCCTTCAAAATACAAAGATTTGTTCTCGGAAAGTGATCGATCATCCGAATTGACAGCTGTGAGACATTGGATTACCAACCAATTAGATCCAGGATGCCGAGTTTGCCTGGGTGGTAAAATTAAGGGATTTGAAGGCGATGAGTCAGGTGTCATCGAAGAGGCTAAATTGGCATTGAAACTCGGAAAGCCGTTGTATTTACTCGGAGGGTTTGGTGGTGCCGCCCGGAGCTTTGGAGAATCGAATCAGCGTGGAAGCTCAAAATACTGGTTATCGGAAAACGGCCTCGAAAAAGATGAGAAGCGGAAACTGTTTGACACAACTGATGTTGAGTTCGCATTGCGTACGATTTCAATTGGTATAAATAAAATGAAATTCGATTCATAGAAATTCTGAGTCGAATACTCGGCGGGGCACATCGAAGTCAGTGAACTTTAACTGTTTTGACGTTTCATGGGTCTGTTAAAGTTGTAGGTGCAATTAGCTCGGTCATTAAATGTCGCATTGATAAGAAATCGCAGTTTTTCAGGATTACTTGCTTTTTCCCATGGAACGACTGAGATCTTAGATCGGGATTCCAGTAAATTATCAATTATGCGTTCCGGCATATAGGGATACCGGCTTTCGTATTCTTCGCGGGAATTGACGCTCTCCCAAAATTGGTTTTCGGGATGAACGATTCTTGTCTCTTCATCACCATGTGCAGCAGTATAGAATGGGCTTTTGGTTTCTGGTAAGTTGATGACAAGAATTCCGGATTTTGTGTTTACTCCACCATCAATCATGCTGGAGTACAGTTCCCAATCGACATGCTTTCGATGTCTTGTTTCGGTTCCAACAAGCAAAATGGTGACGGTGGAATCGCGAAGATATTCATCTCGTATGGTGCGACGAATTGTTTCGTCATTGCAATCGTCAGAAATATCGCCTGTATCCACAGACCTGTCGACGAAGATGCCATACTTCTCATTCAGTCGGAGCAGAAATTCTTTATACTTCTGATCGTTGCAGTGATGGTAGGTAATGAATACTTTGTGCAAATCGGAAATCTTATTGGGGATTTGGTATAGCAGTCGTTAAATAGTACCAAGAGAGAATTTTGCTTAGCGACAGATTGAGACTTTATTTCGATTTGATCCGCTAAATCAAGACCTGACATTCGAGCGAATTTCAGTTTCACCCGAACTCAATTCTTATCAATGCGTTGAACGCAGAAACCGAGATCGCACAAATGCTGCCGCGCTTGTTTGGCTTTAAATGTTCCCTTGCCAGCGGGCAATGCCCCCAGTCCCTGTAAGTCATGAGCGACGCGTAATATTAGTTTTTGATCGTATAGCTTGCCTTGAAAGTTGACGTACCAGCAAGTTGAAGGTTGACCGCCATATTGTTTTAGCAAAACTTCCCGACCAACGCGGTTGAACACATCAATCGCTTTCTTCACCGTTTTTCTATCGGTATCGTTGTATGCCATCACTTGCCTCTGTTGGCATTATGTTTCTGTCCTTGAATCGAGATGCCGCGCGCAACCGCCGGACAAGCCCAAATGATGGTGTCGCGTGACGCTGCGCTTCATCTCACTTCTCATTTACCAATTTTCAATACGTCTTTGCGTTTGCTCGCATGCTCGCAAAGTTATTTTGGCAGCTACTCTGGCATCTTCCAAAGCATCATGATGTTTAAACTGCAATCCCACATGGGATGCGATGGATGTCAACTTCCAGTTTTGCAGATTTGGCCAAGCTTGTTTAGCCAAATCGATGCTGTCTAACCAGGTTGAGCGATGCGCTTTGAGCGAATACTTTCCGTACGCCTGATTTAGTGCGGTTCGATCAAATTTGGAATGGGAAACGACTATGGAATTGTCTAATCTTGCACATAGCTCGTCATAAATTTCCGGTAGTTTCGGTGCGCCTTTGACGTGATGTTCTTCGATACTGTGAACAGATATATTCATGGGTGCGAAGTAATCTTCTGGATTGATCAATGACTCCCATTCATCAGTAATTACTCCATCCCTCACACAGCAGATTCCAACTTGACAAATGCTTGCGAAGTTCGGGTTGGCTGTTTCAACATCGATTGTTACGAATGAACTCAAAATTGAACACCTTCTTCGTTTCAACTTACAATCCTAATCGGAAAATATGAGTTGTAACTTAGGCAAAAACCCTGTGTAATCAACGATATAAATAACAAAACAATATCACCCAATGGGTGACAAATATCGAGACTATGACAAGGCTATGAATATTTTAACCTACAAAACCTCCGACAGCCCACTGCAACTGTGCAAAGTTGCTGCATGGATTAGCACGGCAAGACGAACGCTACTTTGTAATGCGTAAGTGACGCTTTAAGACGGGTCGGGAATAACTTGCTACTTGCGATAACCTAGAACATGGAGAAACTGATTTTCAGATAAAATTTCTATGCCATAGCCAGCGTTGATCAGTTCCTCTGCTCTTCTATGCTTACTACTCTTGTTATCTGTAATCATTGGCGAATTTTGAGTACCCACGACGAGTATAGTCGTCTCTGTAGTTACTCTATCACTGATAGTAGCACCTAACCCGTTGACCAGTTCCGCTGCTTCTCGCCTCAAAATTCCTAAGGAGCCAGTGAAGCAAATGTTCTGACCCGACAGCGGCCCGTTGCTATTGCCCTGCATCCTGAGCGATTGATAATATTGTTTATTATTTGATTTTTTTAACGTGACCGGTTGCTCTGCTCGCGCGACAAGTTGGTCGAAGGACATTTCCAACTTTTCTGATGCAAGCAAGATAACCTCCGCTAACACACGCGCATCGCTACCTGCATCATGAGCGTCTAGGTCGAGACTGAGGGTTTGTGCAACGAAACTGAGTCGCCAATATTTCTTAAAGTGCTCCGGCCAGGTACGTCGGACAATTTTTTGCCCGTTAATCCAATTGGAATTAGTTACAAAATGAGTGTTCGCATCTGCGTTATTTGCCAAGTCAAAAGCCGCTCTATCAAAAAGACCGTAACTTATTACTGGTAAGTTATTCATTAGCTCGTGGAACATCTGCTTGACATCAGCAAAATTGGGACTGCCTCTCACTGCATCTTCAGTGATACCATGGATGTTGACACAGAAAGGGTCGAAGTAAGTCTCAGGATCAATTAGGAGGGCATCGCTACTGGATATTGTTCCATTCCTCACCACCGTCCACCCGATTTGGCAAATTGAAGACTTGTCCCGGTTTGCCGTTTCTACATCTACCGCTACGAAATCCATTGACCAACCAATTTAGTTGCTATATGCCGAATGATCCAAGGGATCAGTTACCCGACCGACGTATGCGTCATAGGTACCTTGTAGGTAGACGCGTGTACAAACGAAAATCCTGTAATGGACTTCAAGTTCTATTTTGGAATAGCGATGGCGTTCTCCGTTGAACTCTTGCGCGTACTGCATCTCGGGATTGTCAAAGAAATCAGCGCGGGTTGTAGTTTTGAGTTGAAGCAGTTTCCAAAAGGCGCAGTCTTTCTTCCGACAGATATGAAGCTGCGCAATACGATCCAAGAATTCGACAAATTCCTTATCATCAAGGTCATAGTCGAAACTGTCAACTGTTAAAACAATACGGTCGTCAAGGTCGAACAGTGACCCAGGTCCTACGGATGACCATGACCAAGGTTTCGCTGCTTGTTCAGGTGAGTACTTAGCGTTCGATTTTTTCCCTAGTTCCTTAGCCTTTGCATGTTTATCATCAACACGTTTGCGTTCTCGTCTTGCGACACTTTCCCAAAGTTGGTATTCGGCAGTCACGTTTATATTTTCTCGTTGATCGAGGCTACGTTGTTCATCGGTTGTGCAATAAACTCAATATTCTACGAATGTTTTGGGTAGGTGAATATTGTTCAATATCGATACTACTGTTCACTATTTCGTCTCCACTCTGATTTTACGCTGGAATTGTGAATCAACAAACAAAGATAGGATGGTAAACCTATCTTATCCATGTGAAGAATTTCACGAATTAAGTGAATCAGTTAGATGATTTCTGTACGATTATAAATATACTCGTGATCTCCAAAGGGAAAGTGTATCGGGACCTTAATCAGTAAATGAGACCCAAAAATTCAGTTCACGGCGCAACTTCCGTCAATCAGTTACTCAATTTTTGCAACATAATCAAGCACGCAACATATCACAGAGAAAAGGATCGCGCGCGGGCAATCCATTCCCGACTAATGACAAGTATTGGCTTGAGTCAGTGGTCCGCTTGTGTAACCAGATTGAGCTGGACTGAATTTGGTGCAGCTTGAAGAAAAGAGCTGGCCTGTAAGCCGGGTTCTGTATGATCCTTGGATCATTGACAGTCATTTATCTAGGACGCACATCGCTGCGCGACTCAAGCGACCTACCCAAATCCAACGGGGGCTGCGTTATCGGATTTCTATTTGGTCTTGCTCCAGGTGGGGTTTACCCTGCCGAAATCGTTGCCGATGTCGCGGTGCGCTCTTACCGCACCATTTCACCCTTACCCGCATCAGTTCCACACCAAAGGTGGGTTAAGACGGGCGGTATATTTTCTGCTGCACTAGCCGTCGGCTCGCGCCGCCCAGGTGTTACCTGGCACCGTGCCCCGGGAGCCCGGACTTTCCTCCTGGATGTTTATCCAGACGACTGTCCGACCAACTCGTTTCTTCCCGGAAAATTTTACAGCAATACAGCAGTACCCGAATCCACTTGCTATAACAGGTAATTCACCAAGCAAGTGAACCTTAACGGCTGGGCGAAGTTTCTGTTTTTAGTTTACGATTCGACTGTGTTGGCAGCTTATGGATGAATTGATAGAGCGCATTGCGACCGACTCCATGAATTTTTGCGGCCACCTCAGCTGCTTTACGAGGCGACATCTCGTTGATTAGGATTTCCAGGGTACGTTCAACTTCGGCATCAATTTCACGTTTTTTAGGCTCCCGTCGAGCGACGATGACCACGAATTCGCCCTTGAGGAATTCACTATTGTTGCGAAAAAATTGATTCAGACTTGCCAACTTATCAACCTGGACTTGTTCATGTAGCTTGGTCATTTCTCGGGCGATGCAAGCTTGTCGGCTGGCACCAAATACCTCAATCATGGCTTCAAGCGACTGCAACACTCGATGGGGGGCTTCAAAAAACACCAGTGCGCTTTGGCAGTCTGCCAGTTGTTGAAGCCTTTGTCGGCGTCCCGCGCTGCGCGCGGGTAAAAATCCTTCAAAGTGGACCGGCTTGGCGTCAAATCCACAGACCGACAAGGCCGCGCTCAAGGCGCTGGCACCTGGAATTGGAACAACTTGGATGCCATGTTCGTGTGCGTGTTTCACCAAGGTATCACCCGGGTCGGCTACCAGCGGAGTGCCAGCATCAGTAATGAGTGCGATGTGATCTCCGGCAAGCAGCCTGCCGATGAGTTTCTCTGTGGTGCGTGCCTGATTGTGCTGGTGATGGGCTGAAAGCGGTGTGGAGATTCCGTACCTTGCGAGTAGTTTGCGACTTTGTCGGGTGTCTTCTGCGGCAATCACATCGACTTGTTCCAGAGTCCTGAGTGCGCGTGCACTGATGTCGTCCAGATTGCCAATCGGCGTACCGACGATGTAAAGGGTTCCGGTCTGGTTCATTCTATGTCAGCGGCAGGTTATATAATTCGAAAGTAATTTCTCGCTGCTCAACAATACGGTCCTGGCCTGCGTTTACTGCAACCCCGTCTTGGGGTGAGTATAAGGATTATTCATCAAAAATGGGTCTGAACTTCGCTAACTTTCGAAATATTTCGATCGCGGTTCTGTGCCTGGTGTTGGTGAGTTGTGCCACTGAAGTCCCCACACCGTCACCGGATCCAGAAGTTTCCGTGTTACCCGAGGCGCCTGCAGCGGAATCATTACTACCCCCCGTGGAATTGTCGCCGCCAGCCCGTCAACCCGTATTGATCGATCATCCGATTGTATTGGAGGTCGTTGAAGACGATCTTCCAAGTGCATGGGAACTGATACAGGAGGCTGGGGATCAACCGGTTGAGAAAAATGCGCTGCTGTTGCAAGCTGCCGTAGCCTTGTCAGCAGCCGGTCGAGAGTCAGAAGTTGAGCAGGTGCTGGATCTTATTGATGACGGTCAACTGAGTGAAACTGAACGAACGGACCGGGAGATTCTTAATGCACGTATGGCGCAGGTGTCTGGTAATCATCGTGCCGCGCTACGCGTGTTGAACCGATTATCGCGTTCGATTTCTCTCAATATCGAACAGCGTATTCGAATTCAACGGCTCACCGCTTACTCCTATTCTCATCTGATTGAACCCGTCGATGCAGCTGTTGCATTGGCTGAACTGTACTCCTTACTCGCCGCTCAACCGCAGGCGCAACTGACAGTGGGGCATCAGCTATGGGGCGAATTATCGCGCATGAACGGGTTGGATCTGCAACTCGCGTTGAGTCGCACCAATGATCCGGTTACCCGGCAGTGGTTTGTACTCGCGCTGGCACTGGGATTGAATTCTGCGCGCCTTGATCCATACCTCTACAGGCAGGCCATTCAAAATTGGCAAAGGGAAAATCCGGAGCATCCCGCCAACCGATTAATTGAGGCAGGGCTGAATCCCGGTCCGAGTGCCTCATCTCAGATTGCCATACTGCTGCCTTTGTCATCAGCCAACGGTGCGTCGGCTAAGGCACTGCTGGATGGATTTGTTGCCCAGCACGAAGCCAATACTGATCCGCTAAAGCCCAATGTACAAATCATTGATATTGGTGCCGAGCCAACTGAGGTTACGCAGTTCTATTACCAGGCAGTTGATGGGGGTGCGGATTATGTGATTGGACCACTTGGGGTTGATTTTGTCAACGAAATGGCACTGTATGCCGACTTTATTGTCCCCACATTGTTATTGGGTGAGGTCGACGATGTTCAGCTGCCAAATGACGTTTTCCAATTCGCCCTGGCACCGGAACATGAAGGCTATGCAATCGCTGCGCGAGCAAGGCGGGACGGGCACGCGACAGCATTGGTCATCAAATCACCGCAAAAATGGTCCGAGCGAGCGGTTGGTGCGTTTTCACAAAAGTGGCAGGACTTGGGTGGACACATCATTGAAGTGTTCGATTATGAACTGGACCAGAACGATTACTCGGATGCGACCAAACAGGTACTGCTGATCGATTCAAGTGCAAGTCGTTACCAGGCAGTGCGGACACTACTGGGACAACCGATCAAGTTTATTCCCAGACGTCGCCAGGATGCTGACTTTATTTACCTGAGCGCTGATTCTGAACACGGACGATTGCTGAAGCCCTACCTGGACTTTCTCAAAGCGCATGATTTACCCATTTATTCAACCTCTCACATCTACACTGGCCGTGTCAATAAAATTCGTGATCAGGATTTGAACGGTATCAGATTCGCGGATATGAACTGGATTTTGGACCAGAGTGATCAAATGTCGGATTTGAAATCTGCACTGCAAGGAGGAAAGGCGCGTACCGAACAATTTGATCGTCTGTTTGCAATGGGCATCGACTTATACAACGTGGTTGCGCGCATAGAAGTATTGGGCCACAACCCGGCCGCGCGTTTTCATGGCGTTACCTCTGAGCTGCGCTTGGCAGAAGGCGGACGGATACTCCGCGCCGCACGCTGGGCAATGTTCAGCGACGGTGTTGCTACGTTTATCCCAGGATTCGCTGATCCCGAACAAGCGACAACTCCAGTTCAAGTCCCTGACGTCTTACCGATTTTGGATGGTGACAGGCCACAATAGTCGAGACCGGACGAATTTGAGTTGAGCGTGCAACAATTTGTAATCTGGTTGTCAAATCGAAGTAAACCAATGTTGAAACTTCTGTTTCACTCACCACCAACAGGGTTTGTTATGAAAAGTGCAAGACTCCCGGCTGCGACGTCGCCCGGACCGCTGCAGTTGATCTGTGGGGCAATCGCGTCTTTGATATTACTATTGCCCAGTGCTGTTCTGCTCGCTGACGACGCGCCTGTCGAATCTAAAAACCCAATAGTCGAGAGACGCGGTGTGCTGCAAAAAATGGAAGATACGTCGATCACTTTCAGAGTCAGCAACTTAATCGAATTCAATGAAGATGTCAGCAACAAAGCGGACGTTAATGTAACCACTGTGAATGGTATTGTGTTGCTTTCAGGTAGTGTTGCGACTGCTGAGGACAAGCAATGGTGCGAGGACACTGCCAGAAGTCACCCGAAAGTTCAAAAAGTCGTTAACGAACTCAAGGTACGCGCCCATCGCAGTGCATTTGCACTGGCAAGAGACAAGGCGCTGCAGGTGACAGTCAAATTTCGACTCGTCAATGAACTGGATGAGGAAAGTCCCACGGTACACGTCGTTGTGTATGACAAAGTGGTTTACCTGATGGGCGTCGTCAGCGAGTCTGTTGCTGAACGGGCCGCTCAGGTTGCCCGCCAAACCAAAAGAGTTGATCGCGTGATTACTATTTTCCAGTTTAAGGAGAGTGATCCAGACAGCAATACTTGACTCAATGCCAACTGATGAGGTGTGTATAGCGCGTCCCACTCGCCGATGAATCTGGAGCGGACGATGGGAATCGAACCCACGTAGTCAGCTTGGGAAGCTGAAGTTCTACCATTGAACTACGCCCGCTGATTCGTTCAGCGAAGCGATTAGACCTGAAACGCTCAGTTCGCTGATCGCTGTGAATAACGCGAACTATTATGAATCTGATCGATGAAAGGTTCAAGTTCCGTTAATGCTTTCACATAAACGTCGCGTTTGAAACTGATCACCCGATCAGGTGGCGTCCAATAATTCACCCATTGCCACTCATCGAACTCTGGATTATCGCAGCAGTCCAGGCAGAAGTCTGATTCATCACCAACAAACTTAAACATATACCATTTTTGTTTTTGACCTTTAAGTCTATGCTTGTTGCGGAATCGAACATATCTATCGGGAATGTCGTAGGTCAACCAGTCCTTGGTTGAACCGATCAGCTGGACATGGAATGGTTTCAGTCCCAGTTCTTCTTCCATCTCGCGGTACACTGCGTCCAAGGTGGACTCGTCTGCGTCAACACCACCTTGCGGAAACTGCCAGCCGTCGTGACCGATTCGTCGGGCCCATAACACCTGTGCGCGATCATTGCAAAGCACAATGGCGACGTTTGCACGGTAGTCGCATAGGTTGGTGAGTGTATCAACTGACATGTTGCGATTCATAGCATTGCTGAATAATATATTAAGAATATATGATCCCTGTATATTGTATACCAACATTGAAAGAATCAAAAAAATCGTTGTGGAGGGTCAGTTTCAACCAACGATTGCTGACTGTACTTCCCATTGACTGGATTTGCCAGAAACATCATCGTAAAACTTACAACGAGTTTTACTGAGTGCTGCAACTGAGGTGGTATTGGTCGAATTATTGTGGCATGATTTCCGTGTTCGAATCCGATGGCATCAAACCCAATGCTGAGACTTACAATAGAACGCGTAGCCCCCGGCACGGCAAGTCGAACTCAGTTGATCAAGATTTCTGCTTCAAATTATTGTGAATTCAACCCCTCATATTAACAAAATTGTCAGCAATTTCGGCAGTGAGTCGGGGCGTGCAAAAATCCTGGCTGCACTGTCAGCCGGGTTTACGTCAGGAATCGCCTTACTGGTGGGTCAGGTCGTATTTGGTAGTTTCATTTTTTCCGGTCCACTGAGTGCTTACTTATCGCAGGGCATTGGACTGATTTTGTTCGGAAACTTTGCTGCTTGTCTGATTGTTGCGCTGGTCAGCAGTTATCGTGGTGCAATCGCCGGATTGTCGTCGGCTGTGATGCTGGTGATGGCAACTTTGGTCGCTTCAATTGAATTGCAGGGACGCGAGCTTTTTGTAACTGCTTCATTTGCATTGATGCTTAGTGCGTTTGTCACTGGCATTTGCTGCTTTGTTCTTGGGCGTTTTCAGTTGACCAACCTAGTGCGTTTTATTCCATTTCCGGTTTCTTGCGGTTTTGTAGCTGGAATAGGTGGGTTGGTATTCATGGCTGCGCTTTCCCTGTTAGGTGCAAAGTTGAGTTGGCTGTCCGTGCAGGAAAATTTTGAACTGCAAACGCTCATCAAGTGGCTGCCCAGTGTTGTGTTTGGAGTGCTCCTCTATGCTGCAATCAAACGCTGGAAAAATGCGCTGATTCTACCGCTTGGTGTCGCGCTCGTCATTGTGGCTTATCAAGTTGCGCTCATAATGTTTGACATATCTCGCGAGGAAGCCCAAGAAGCGGGTCTATTGTTGGTTGGTACACTGGATGGCAGTCTTTGGCCGGTTTTATATCCGCTGGACCTGGTCGACGTGAACCTGTCAACTCTTGTCGCGCAGATTCCAAATCTGTTAACCTTGATGCTGATCGCACTGATTTGCGTGCTGTTGAACATCTCTGGTCTGGAAGTCACTGTCAACCAGGATTTGGATTGGGACCGCGAGTTCAAGGCCTCAGGCTTGGCCAGCATGGTGGCGGGCATTGGTGGCGGAACGGTTGCAACATTGATTGTACCGTCGTCATACCGAAGCAAGATTGTAGGTGCGATGAGCCGATTGACGGGCATTGTTGCAGCCAGCGTTGTTGGCGTTGCATTATTGTTTGGTGATCGCGCATTGGATTACATTCCAACTACACTGGTTGGCGGAATCCTGTTCTTTGCCGCGATTGGAATGATAGAAGAAGGACTTGTGAAAACTGTCAGGTGGTTGCCTTGGTCCGAATACAGCATTGTCCTTTTGATTTCTTTCTGTATTGTGTTCCTGGGGCTGATCGATGGTGTGGTCATTGGGATGTTGACCATGCTCATTCTGTTTGTGATACGCTTGAGCCGCGTCGGCTCAATTGGTGCTTACCTGAGTGCACGCCAGTGTGCCAGTAATAAAGTGCGCGCCATTCCAGAGCGCGCAATTTTATTGGCCGAAGGCGAACGGGTGGGTCTGTTCAAATTGAACGGCTACGTTTTTTTCGGGAGTGTGACCTCACTGGTAAGCGAATTGCGCAAAAGCCTCGAGCGGTCCACCCCTCCGGTCTGTTTGTTACTTGACTTTGAAGCTGTTACCGGATTTGACTATTCCGCAGTCAGCGCATTGTCACGGTTCATGCAAAGTGCGTATACCAGTGGGATTCAACTGGTACTGAGTCAACCGTCCGCGAAGATGATTTCAGGTTTGCAGGACAGTCTGCCGAACCCCGTGTTTGAAGCACTAACGATTGAGGCAAATTTTGATCGAGGACTCGAGCGTTGTGAAGACTTTGTCATTGCGTCATGGAGTGCTTCAGCAACCACACCATCACAGCAGCGCTTGGCGGCAATACTCGACCAAAGTGCGGGTCAGCTCGAGCAATTCCTGGACCGGCAAGTTGAGTTCGAAGCCCTCATTGAAGCCCTTGATCCCTGGCTGACCACAACGGCATATGAAGCGGGTGATACGCTTGCCAGCTCAGACTCTTCTCAGTCGGGGTTGCAGTTGCTGGTTTCCGGACGGGCATCTGCCTATGACCAAAGCGGTAACCGCGTATTGCAGTTCAGTCGTGGCGATGCAGTGTTAGCGAACGTTAATCGGCAAGAAAATGTGACTGCCGTAGTCGCCGATGAGCACTGCCAAACCAAATTTTTGAGCCAGGCAACCCGAGACTGGCTGGAACAGCATGATAAAGACCTTAGCCTTAATTTATATCGTTACCTGTTCGGGGATTATCTTCAAAACCCCACTTGCACTCACTGACGCCATCTGGCCGCAAAAGGTGACCGATGATGAGTTTGGCTTGGTCTTTCCTGCAAACAGTAATCAGCAACGGCTCTGCCCTATCCTTTACCACAGTAGGACTTGAGTTTCTGATAAAGATCGAGGTCAAGCCAAACACCTTCAGCGGCGGTTTTGCGACGGCTTTGGTGTCGTCGATCACCAGGCAATCGAACACCATCCTGATCAGTCATGGCTTGCAGCATTGCCTCACTTCTTGTGATAAAGTCGTCTGTATACAGGTTGGGCTCAATCGCAATAAATAGCTGACCGACCCCCGGTGGGCCACCGCTATTGTTGCCAAATGGTGCGGCATTGTAGGACATGAAAGGCCCGGCAAGGCCACCCGCCAGCAGATCGACGATCATCGCCATCGCGACACCCTTGTATCCGCCTGCCGGAGCCATGGAGCCCTGCAGTGCAGCTTTCGGATCCGTCGTCGGGTTGCCCGCGGAATCGAATGCCCAGGTTTCTGGGATCGCTTCACCTGCGTTGGCAGCTTCGACAACATTGACTTTCGCAGTGATGCTCGAAGACTGATCAATGATGAGCGGCGGCTGAGTGCGTCGCGGAATGGCAAAAGCCAAGGGATTGGTTCCAAAGAATGCCTGTTTTCCGCCCCACGGTGCGATGGCCGCGGGTGAATTTGCGAAGGCTAATCCAACCAGGCCGCGAGCGGCCAGTCGTTCAACATACCACCCAATCACACCCGCTGCGTAAGAGTTTCGAATGGCAAGGGAGGCAATTCCGGTGTTTCGAACCGTATTCACCAGCGGATCCAATGTCTGCACGAACGCGCTGTGCGCAAAGCCGTGGCGGGCATCGCAAAGCACCACACCAGGCGCGCCATGATGCCATGTCGCCTGCACTTTTCCATCCACCTTCCCGCAGCGAAGATGTCCGCAGTAGTGAGGCAGGTAGTTCAGGCCGACGTTTCGAATACCGTCGGCTTCTGCATCGCGGATCGATTCGGCAACCGGCAATGCGTTTCCTGACGCGGCCCCACAGCCGGTCAGTGCATCCAGGCTCAAGTCCAGTACATCGTCAAGTGACAGCCTGACAGTCATTTTGTATCTCTATACATCGGTTTACGATTCAATTGGTTCAGCTTGCGGTGAATAGCAGATTCCGGTACCGCCTAGTCCACAATATCCAAAAGGGTTCTTGGCAAGATATTGTTGGTGCTCAGCTTCAGCGAAGAAAAAATCTGCCGCGTTGGCGATTTCGGTTGTAACCGATCCAAGACCCTTAGCTCGAAGTGCCGAATCGTATGCTGAGCGTGATTCGTACGCTTGCCTTGACTGGTCGTCGCTGTATACATAAATGCCAGATCGGTATTGTGTACCGACATCATTGCCTTGACGCATGCCTTGGGTTGGGTCATGACACTCCCAGAACACTTTCAGCAATTCCTGAAATGCAATGGAGTCGGGGTAAAACACCACTCGAACCACTTCGTTATGGCCCGTCAGGCCGGAACAGACTTCCCGGTAGGTTGGATTGGGTGTGTAGCCTCCGGCGTAACCGACCGCAGTGACATATACCCCGCGCAACGACCAGAATTGCTTCTCCACACCCCAGAAGCAGCCGGCTCCAAACATGGCGATCTGCGTACCATCAGGATAGGGTTCGAACATGCTGCGATTGTTGACAAAATGCAGTGTCGAGGTTTCTATTGCACTCGCCCGTCCCTTGAGAGCATCGTCCGGTTGGGGCATGGAAACTTTTCGCTTAAAAAACATGGTTAGACTCGCGCGGTGTTGCTAGTTGATTTGCTTAATTGTGATAAGAACTGATTTCAATGATACAGAAGGCATTTGGATTCCGCCCGATCATAAATGATGCCTTCCGCTTCCACGCGGGCTGAATGAGTCGGTCGATGTTCGCAAATCTTTTCGTCTGGCAGAATATGGAACACCCGAAAACCCTCCATCAGAAACAGGTAATCTGCAATGAGCATACGACTGCTGTCCTCAAAATCGTTATTCCCGTTGATTACGATTGTTCGACTGTCTCTTGCTAACGAAATGACCTTTCTGATCCCCTGTTTAAACAGCTCGGTTCGCATGTGTTCTGCGAAGCCTCGCATATGGAGCTCAAGTCCGATATGTGCACAGTGATCTGAGGCATACGGGAAGACTCCAAGTTGGTAGCCAGCCACGTGAAAGGTGACGCTGATTGATCGCAACAGATTCCGCAAGTCCTGGTACCAGCCAAGATTACTCTCTGGTGCATCGGAGATATCACAGACATCAACGATTGAATCGGCGCGATACCGATGCGCCAGATTCACGATGTCAGTGAGCGCTCGGTTCTGGTAGCCGGTGAGCCAAATAACTGGTTGTGAGTCAGACATAGCAATGCTCAGGTGCCGGAAATTCTTTGGCTTTAACGGCCCGGACGTATGCTTGAATTGCACTTTGAATGTCGGTGCTTTCCAGGAGGAAATTCTTAACGAACTTCGCTGGCCGTCCGGGATAAAGCCCCAGTAAATCATGGAGCACCATGATCTGACCATCGGTATGTGGACCCGCGCCGATGCCGATCACCGGAATTTGCAGAGTTTCAGTGATGGTTTGGCCAAGCTGAGTGGGTATACACTCAAGCAGAATGAAACTCGCGCCTGCATCCTGTAACACGAGTGCTTCGTCAATCATTGATTTTGCTTGATCAGGGTCTCGTCCCTGCACTCGGTAGCCACCAAGATGGTTGACCGACTGTGGTGTCAGACCCATGTGCGCACACACCGGTACGCCGCGTTCAACCAGCAGACGAGTTGATTCAGCCAGCCATGCACCGCCTTCCAGTTTGACGACCTGTGCACCTTCGCGCATCAGCAGCGCAGCATTTTCAAGCGTCGCATTTTCGCTGTAGTAGCTCATAAACGGTAAATCCGCCATTATGAAAGCACCGCGATTGCCACGCCGCACGCAGCGAACGTGATAGGCGACATCTTCAATGGTTACCGGCAGACTGCTGTCATAGCCTTGGACAACCATGCCGAGGGAATCGCCTACCAGCAACATTTCTACTCCTGCTTCGCTGGCGGCGACGGCTTCACAATAGCCGTAAGCAGTCAGACAGGCAAACTTCTCACCACTTTGTTTCAGTTTGCCAAATGAATTGATGCTGATCTTCATGAATTGTCCTGATCCGTGTCCATTTCGGTTTGGTGTTCGAGCCAGCTGCAATACTCGGTCCAATTCCCTCCACGAGGGTGAATTTCAAACAGTGCGATCAATCGGTGGTGCTCAGTTGCTGACTGTTCGACAATTTCTTCGAGACTCATGGCGCGGACGCGCGTCCACATCCACAGCAAAATGAAGGCCATCATAGGGTAAAGCAAGTAAGCAGTCAGTTCCATCAGTTAACTCTCAAGTCAATATCGGGATGTTCGGCGGAGCGCGTTCCCTGGATCGGCCGGTTATCCTTGGCGTGGTAGGTAAATACCACGGCAAGTTTAACGCAGTCGGATTGATTGCGTCCGGCACTGTGCAGCAAACGACAATGAAAGAATAGCACGTCTCCAGCATTCAGTTCGATGACTTTGGCAGTTTCAGTCAAGGTCTTGTTCTTTTTCAAATCGGTTCGAAAAAACAACGCTGCATCGAATTGGCCGCGATCAAATGCACTGCGATGCGAGCCTGGAATGATCGTTAGACTGCCGTTATCGTGATCTTCACGACCCAGTGCCAGCCAGGCAGTGACCAGTTCAGGTCGGTCAAAACTCCAGTAGCGAATGTCCTGGTGCCACCCGGTTTCGCTGCCATATCCCGGAAACTTTGTCATGACGCAATTGTGGTGATTTTGACTGGCTTGAATCTGCTCGCTCGCTATCAGGTGTCGAACCCGTTTGGTGATCGCATTGCTGGTTGCCCAGCGACGAAATATTTCATCACGCGCCATCGCGTTCAGCAGACGCCGTGGTGTATTACCACCGGGAGCCACCCGCGAGGGCGGCGCACCTGGATAATGCACATCCGCTTCGTATTCAACCGGTGCGAGAGCCGGGTTGAGTGAGCCTTCGATGACTTGCAACATTTTGCTGCGAATCGTTTCATCACACAGGTTGCGAACCACCAGGTACCCATCTCGTTGGAAGGCGGCGAGATCTTTCTGGGTCAGCCAGTCCCTGTGCATCGCTGAATCACGCACGACTGAGTTGTCACCGATTTGGTCTTGCTGTTCGGACATAGTTCATTTCATAGGCTGGGTTACCGGATTGGACAGCCTTTCTCGCGTAGCGGGTTTGCGGTCCCATAGGTTGCTTAGCGGGCGAGTGCTCGACAGTTTCGATGCGCTCCAAATCGACACGTTGGGTGAGCAACCGATGGATCTCGCCAGCATAGTCTTCACAATCCGTTACGATTGTAATCATGCCACCTGCCACTAACCGGTCAACACACAATTGAATGAATTGCGAATTGATTAGACGACGCTTGTGATGGCGGGCTTTTGGCCAGGGGTCCGGAAACAGGATGATGAATTCATTGACTGAATTGGCAGGAATTTGGTACGACAGAACATCTCGTGCATCAAATGTTGAAATCCGAACGTTGTCAATTTTGTTCTTGTGCAGGTGCATGAGACACTTGCCAACGCCGGGTCGAAAGACTTCAATACCCAAATACCCTGTGGTTGTGTTTTGCTTGGCCTGTTGCAGCAGCGCTTCACCGTCACCAAATCCAATCTCCACCGCGATGCGATTAACTCCTGGAAAAATATCTAAAAAGTCAATTTCTGCTTTAGTGAATGGCAGTTCATACACTTCGAGCAAATCCGTGAGTGCTTTTTTTTGCGCAGGGGTGATACGACTTTCCCTGCGTGCGTACGTTTTAACGCGAAAATTCTGATGGTCCAGTGTCTGTGTCGTAACTGACTGTTGCATGGAATTTTATAATCCGTTCCGTCTTTGCAAGTGGTGATGCCGAACTTTGGCTGGTCATTTAATTTTATGCTGAAATTTTATGCTGAAATCAAACGGTGTTGACTCTTGCTGCGGTGTCGATTCGATCGCACAAATACGCCAAAACTTGAATTTTGTAAAATCAATATTCAATAAAATTGACAGCAATTGAGCAATTACATCTACGCTGTGCAGGTCACTTCACACTCAGCGAATCGTATAGTCCCATGCTGCGAACAGACTGCCAACCCCCGGTATGAGGAGATGGCTTTTACCAGTCTCAATTCCTATTGAACGAGTATGACTGAACATCATCGACGCGGCCGGGGGCGGGCAAATCGACTTGCCATGCGCCGAGGAGGTGCAGGTGCCGGTACTTCAAGCGCGATTTGGCCCGGTATTTCCGGTGGCAATTATCGACCTTTCACCGCAACCGAAGTTGAACAAATTCACGATACGGTGGTACAGATTCTCGAGGGCGTCGGGATGGCGAGTGCAACCGATCGCTGTATCGATACGGTTTGTGCTGCGGGCGGTCGAGTCTCTGACGACGGCCGACTGCTGTTCCCTGAAAAGCTGATTGAACATTCGCTTAAGGTAGCAGGCCGGAACTTCAAACTACATGCATTGAATCCGGAATACGACCTGGATCCATCAGCAACCCGGATTCATCTCGGCACATCAGGTGCTGCGGTCAGCGTTGTCGATTCGAAAACCCGTGAGGTTCGTCCGTCAACACTGATTGACCTTTACGATATGGCAAGACTGGCCAATGCGCTGCCAAACATTCACATGTTTCAGCGAGTGTGTGTGCCTTGTGATCTTCAGGATCCCAGGGAGATGGATCTCAACACTGCCTTTGCCTGTATTGCGGGTACGTCAAAGCACATTGGTACGAGTTTCGTTGACGCCGCGCACATGTATGAAGGGGTTGAAATGATGCAGATGATTGCCGGCGATCATAAGACGTGGCGATCCAGACCATTTATGTGCGTATCGACCTGTTTTGTGGTGCCGCCTCTGACTTTCGCTCAGGAAGCGCTTGGTGTCATCGAATGTGCTGCTGCTACGGGTACGCCGCTGAAACTGGTCTCTGCAGGCCAGGCTGGTGCGACAAGTCCGGCTCCGCTGGCAGGGGCGATTGCGTTGCAAACTGCTGAGGTCGTTGCAGGTCTGGTCTATATCAATGTACTGAACCCTGGTCATCCAGCATTGTTTGGTGCGTTACCATTCGTTTCTGACCTGCGTACCGGAGCAATGTCCGGTGGTAGTGCAGAGCAGGGTTTGCTAATGGCGGGTTGTGCACAAATGGCGCAGTACTATGGTATTCCGTGTGCCGTTTCGGCGGGCATGACTGATTCGAAACTGCCAGATTTTCAAGCGGGCTACGAGAAGGGTTGTACCGAATTGTTGAGTGCTCTGGCAGGGGCCAATCTGATTTACGAAGCAGCCGGGATGTATGGTTCACTACTGGCCTGTTCACCGGAGAGTTTCGTGCTTGACAATGATCTGATTGGGGGCATCCTGCGGGCAACCCGGGGCATTGAAGTCAACGCCGATACCCTGTCCCTTGATGTTATTCGGGACGTTTGTCTGAACGGTCCTGGCCATTTTCTTGGTCACAGTCAAACCCTCAATCGCATGCAGAGCGATTATTTTTACCCGCAGTTGGCCGACCGTAATACACCACTTGAGTGGCACGAAAAAGGTGCGCCGGATCTGCTGGCGATTGCTCGGCAAAAAACCCAGGAAATACTGGATCAACCTGCGCCGGATCATCTTGATGCTGGAGTTGAACGCGCAATTCGGCGGCGATTTCCAATTCGGCTGGATTCCAGATCCGTACGACCGGCAGCGTAAATTAGTCCTAAAAAATTGGAACTGAGTATCAGACAGTTTTGATTTTGGAACCAATAAGATTGCGTTCCATCTCTCCAAAAGCAAGTGCCAGGAGATGCACCACCTTACCGCGGCTGCGATACTTGTCAGCATACCCTCGCTCAGCCATCTGCCGCATGGCATCTGACAGTATCTCGCCGGTCTTTTCCTCTTTTCCCTGTCTAACCACTTTGGCCTCCACCACGAACACCTGTTCGCCGTGACACACCACCAAGTCTGACTGCCAGCGTACCGTCGATTCCTCAGCCACAACATTCGCTCCTGCCGCATTGAGATGCATATACAGGACCGAAAGATAATGACCCTCGTATCCAGCCAAAGCGGTGTTCGTATACCACCTGTGTGGTATCCCGGCACACACTGCATGCAGCAAACCGCTGAATCCGTCAAAGTCATTTTGTTTCAGATGCTCCAGCAAGGCGTTGCCGTCCTTTGATGCATGTGCCTCGTTCTGTCCCATGTGAGCAAGAAACCCAGAGTTGAAATTCTTTCGGACCTCCAGGTTAGGGTACTCCAGCGTGTACAGCGTGTCGTTCTCGATGCGTCGCTTCTCCCTGATCGTCAGGTAACCCGACTGGAACATCAAGGAACGCAGATCAATGTCGCCTACATCAAAGCGCGTTAGTCGTCCCTCATCGATAGGCCCGCTTTCAAGCTCCACCGCAGGAAATTCGTTTTCAGTGATGAGCTGATATAGAAATTTTGGGGTCCCGGTTCGAAACCACCAGGACTTGAACTCTCGCCTGTCAAACAGATTAAGTACATCATAGGGATTGTAAACCCGTTCTTCTCCCAGCCAGTTGTATCCGTTGTACCAGCGGCGCATCTCCCCTCGATCCACTCCCTCAAGTTCCGGCGCAAACACCTGTTCGATGTCCTCCTCCGTATACCCGCATATCGTGGCGTACCGAGGGTCCAGGCTGATGTCTTTAAGGTTGTTCATTCCGGAAAAAAGGGTTACCTTCGAAAACATACTCACGCCAGTGACAAAAACAAACCGCACATGGGCCGCACTGCCTTTGACAATCCCGTAGAATCCGCTCAGATAGTCCCGGTTTCTCTTCGCAAGTTCCAGATTGTTCACCACATCGAGAATCGGCTTGTCATACTCGTCCACCAGCACCGCTACAGTTTTACCGGTTTGTTCGTGCAAGCGGGACAGCAGATGACGCAATCGCCCACCACCGGAGGTTTCCACCGGCGACAGACCATATTCGCGTTCGATGATTGTCAACTGATCCTGTATATCCTGTTCAATGTTTCCGGCCTCGTAATAGTTCCCATCGAAACTCAAACGCACCACAGGATGGACCTGCGACCAGTCCCACTCGTCGTGGATGGCCAGTCCCCGAAACAGTTCCTCGTTGCCTTTGAACAGCTCGCGCAGCGTGTCAAGCAGCAAACTCTTGCCAAAGCGGCGAGGACGCGAAAGAAAGTAGTGCCGCCCGCTAGCGACCAACTGATGAATCAGGGGAGTCTTGTCAACGTAATAACAATTCTCCTCACGGATCGTGCGGAAATCCTGAATACCGAGCGGAAGAAGTTTGGAGCGGCTGCTTTGACTGATTGTACTCATACCTGAATCATATCACGATTTGTACTGCTTTGACTGCTTCGAACATAAGCCGAACCGTACTGGAATCAGTCGTTAGATTAAAGGAACTCAGTATCTTTGTACCAGTTTCTTTTGGAATCGTGCAATACTCAATTCTCAAAGTTATGTTCTGGGTCAAGACTGATTGAGGAGATCAGCGTGCGGTAGTCTTTCATCTTTTGCTGACTTTGGAATTTCATTCTTGCAGTAGTGTAGCTGCTCGCTCGCCAATCATCAGACTTGGGGCATTGATATTGCCGTTGGTGATGGTTGGCATCACCGAGGCATCCGCAACTCTGAGTCTTTCGATACCATGAACTCGCAGTTGGTGATCTACGACAGCCATTGGGTCTTGGCCGATTTTGCAGGTGCCGCAGGGGTGATAAGCACTGTTGGCGTTCTCGCGAACATAGGCATCGATGTCTGCATCGGACGTGACTTCCGGTCCTGGTGAAACTTCGGGTCCACGACAAAATTCGAAAGCTGGCTGGGCTGCGATTTCCCGTGCGATGTGGATACACTGGCGAAATTCTTCGATGTCCTGCGAGCTGGCCAAACCGTTTAGCTGGATCAGCGGCGGGTCCAGGGGATTGGTGGACCGCAATTTAACCCAACCTCGGCTTTGTGGCCGTACCGGACCAACGTCGAAGCAGTAGCCGTCTTTGGCCGGTGGTGGCGACCAGCCTTCTAAATAGTAGGGCCAGAAGTGAAACTGTAAATTGGGATATTCAACAGAATCTGACGTCTTAAGGAAACCACCAACCTTGCTGGCAGGCGTCGTGGCGGGACCTGACTTGAATAATAGCCACTGCAGACCTGCCCGGATCATCCTGTCTTTACGCAACAGTCCGTTTCGAGACATGCCTTGTGGACATCTGTGTTTGACATGCACTTCGAGGTGATCTTGAAGATTTTGCCCGACACCCGGTAGATCAATGCAGGTTTTAATGTCAAGTTTTTCGAGTTCATCCGCAGCCCCGATTCCAGACAGCATGAGAAGCTGCGGAGACTGAAATGCGCCGGCGGCGACAATGGTTTCGGCATTGGCATAGGCGAGCGTACTTTGGCCATTTTGCAGGTATTCAACCCCCAGTACCCGGGTGCCGTCCAAGATCAATTGAGTGGCATGGGAATTGGCCTCAAAGATGAGGTTGGGTCTCGCCAATACGGGATGCAGCAAGCGCGCGGTGCCGCTGCGATAGCCGGCATCAATATTTGCATCAAATTCGCTGACGCCTTCCTGCAACTCAGCGTTATAGTCATGGGTATATGGAAACCCGGCCTCTTGTGCAGCCGCCAGGAATGCCTGTTCAATCGGATGTGTATCGGTAATGTGTTCGACAGAAATTGGACCGTCGCCACCGCGAAACTCTGATGCACCAGGTCGATAAGACTCCATGCTTTTGAAGTAGGGGAGTACGTCCTGGTAAGCCCATCCGCTGGCACCGTTCTGTGCCCAACTGTCGTAATCGAGTCGGTTGCCGCGAACGAACACCATGCCATTCAGTGAAGAAGAACCGCCGATGACTTTACCGCGCGGCTGAAAAAGTCTGCGGTTATTCATATGAGGTTCGGGCTCGGTTTCAAAGCACCAGTTACGCGGGCCGCCCAAGAAATTTTGTCGCGCAGCTGCTGGCATTTGAATGGACCAGTGCATTGTTTTTGATCCGGCTTCCAGTAGCAGGACCCGCACCGACGGGTTCTCCGTCAATCGATAACTCAACATACCGCCGGCTGAGCCAGCACCGATTACGATGTAGTCATATGTTTGTTTGCTTGGTGGTCGCATTGTTCTTTTGCACTGAAATCACTTAGATATTCGGTATCGTAAGTTCTTGATAGAGTGTGTATATAACTCGTCGTTTAGGCAATAGATGTACTTGTAATGATTCGCCAAAGACTACAATCATGCCACAACATGACTGGCTTAAGTCAGTATACGCAAACCTGTGTGAGGGGAACTCAATGCCTTCAAACCGTTAATCCAAGGCGTCTTCTATTTGAGCAGTTGGAATACAAGACATCTGAGACTATCCGAATACCTAGGGCGAATTTTTGTTCGGCAGGTCAAACGGTCGTTGTCACTTATGCGGGTTGAATGATACGCAAGTCGGGCTGGATTTGGCGCACAAAATCATGCCATCTGAGTGAACTTATCGATTTGCAATCGATTTCAAAGGCGTGTCAACCGAATTTTCGAGCAGCGCTCAGGATGAAGGCACAGCGGTCCTGTTGCACCGGTTGCGACGGTGCAGTGAATGGCTGTTACGAGTGCGAGCTGCGGTGCGATAGCGGCACCGCGTATGGTTCACTGTTGACAGACGCGCCTGCAACGGGCGTTTTCAGTCAAACACAGATAGTCGAGCAACAGGCGTGAATTGCTGCGCAGCGTTGGCGCAACCCCCTTGCCATGACGTCTGATTATTGCAATCGCAAGTCTGCGCAAAGTGATCATGTTCTCGGCTCCGAAACCTGTGCGAATCCGGCATTTGTCCTTGTTCCAGTTATTGGCCTCATCCAATATGCGGTGGACAGCTTCTATTGCCCAATGTCCCCTGTTGAACCCCAGCAAAGTCTGTGCATCGGCCTGCTGGGTGCTCAACGACGTGATGCCGACACTGATTTCCTCTGTCTCCCGGTCGACCCTGCCATTTTTGTAGTGCTGCACCGCCCGGCGCACACGAAACACCTGCGCAACGCCCGGAAAGTCAAACTCCCTACCCAGGTACTCGTTGAGCACATCGCTCACCCAGATTTGCCTTAACTCAGCACGACCATGCTGGACCTTCGGTGCTTTTTTCACCCGATCAGTCTCATCACCGGTCTGCGTGAAAAAATCCGGCTCGGCATCCGGCTTGAGCCGCAACAGATTCTCAAAGTAAAACTGCACTGCTTCGTGCGACAGTTTCTGGTTGTCCTTCAAGGTCACCCTATAGTGACCGCCACGCGCAGTGATGTAGCGGACAATATCGCGCTGCGCCAGCATCGCATCCGCGGTGATCACCTTGCCTTTGAGATCTTCGATTGACTCCAACAGCGGTTTGCAAACACCAATCTCGTTGGTGTACTTTTGCTGTTGTGTGTCCTTGACCGGCAGTTTTGTTTTTTTTGCCAACCGGCATGCGTGTCTGGTGCCCGCTGGCACCCAACACATGCAACTGGCGCTCGTTTTCGTCAATGCACGAGCGCAGCGTCTTGCCGTCGATTGCAATCGCGGTATCGGTGCCCTCGATGAAAGTACGCCAAGTGTGCACGGCCGCATCAAACTGCTCACAGTCAACCTGCACCAGTGCGTTGCGAAGACAATACACACTGGGACGCTGAACCTTGCCGCGCCGTTTGCGAGGATCGTCAATGTGTGCAAAATAATCCAGAATTGTTTTAAAACCTTCGTCTGTATACATTTTTCTGTGAATGCCTTGAGGGAAATAGCAGGAATGAAGATGCGCGTCAGCCAGCAGCTGGCGCGCTTTTTTAGTGCGCCAGGCATGGCGCGCAGCGCCTTGACTGGTGCTATTCCGACACACGTGGTGGTGGTCGGATGACTTGGCGGTGTAAGTCCGCTACTGGCCCGACAAGGGGAACAGTTAGCCGAACGGCAAGGGTGTCCGTTGCGAAGCGGAATCTGAAGGAAGCCGAAGGCAAACCACTGACCTGACGAACAGGAATCGCATACGAGGCGGTCACGGTGGGTGAGAAGGCTAATATCTTCAAAGCCCGATACTTGTACGGCAACCGTGGACGTATATGCGGCAGGTATAAGTGGGAAAGTCGCGCGCATTACCCTGGGAGGTCTGTCGTTGTGCCAATGGCTACTGCATTCGAAAGGATGTAGGATGGGACGACAGAAGTCAGCAGAGGCCATAGTAGGTTGCGTACTGGCAACTGAAGGGCGGAACATGGCAAGATGCGAGTAGGCGAGGGAGAATCTCGATGACACCGAAGAAGACACAAGTTGACCGAACGGGTCAAGCCCAAACGGTGACGGGTCGACGGAATCGATCTGGCGCGGTTGTGGGTGTTGAGGTGGAAGCGGCGACTCCAACGCGGACGAAAGCGCAGCCCAACGAGGCGGACTTAATGGCGGCGGTGTTGTCACCGGCCAACATGCAGAAAGCCTATGAGCGAGTGTGTAAGAACAAAGGCAGTGCCGGTGTCGATGGCATTGGCGTTGCGGAGTTTCAAGCACACTTACAACGGCATTGGCCAACGGTCAAGGCTAAGTTGCTGGCGGGGGAATATATTCCTGCGCCAGTGCGTCGGGTGGACATTCCCAAACCGCAAGGTGGGATGCGGATGCTCGGCATACCGACATTGTTGGATCGGTTAATCCAACAGGCATTGCATCAGGTATTGAGTGAGTTGTTTGAACCGGAGTTTTCGGATTACAGTTTTGGATTCCGAGCGGGTCGCAATGCTCACCAGGCAGTTCAACAGGCGCAACAACATGTGGCGGCCGGTTGCAATTGGGTGGTGGACTTGGATTTGGAGAAGTTCTTCGATCAAGTCAACCACGACATTTTGATGAGCAAGTTATCGGGCAAAGTCAACGATCGATACGTGTTGAAGTTAATTCGCCGGTATCTTAAGGCCGGTATGATGGCAGACGGGGTGGTGTCGCCGCGCCAGGAGGGAACTCCGCAGGGTTCGCCACTTAGCCCCTTGTTGTCGAATATCATGCTGACAGAACTGGACCTGGAATTAGAACAGCGCGGTCATCGTTTCTGCCGTTATGCCGATGACTGCAATATCTATGTACGCAGTGAGAAAGCGGGGTTGAGATTAATGGCGAGTCTGGAGGAGTTTCTGGAAAAGCAATTGAAACTGAAGGTCAATCGGGCTAAAAGTGCAGTTGCACGACCATCGAAACGTCAGTTTCTGGGCTACACCATCGTGGGTGGTGGACGAACCGTCATCCGCATCTCAATGAAGAGCCGCCAACGTTTCAAGGCGAAAGTGCGGGAGATATTTCGCGGCGCACGCGGTCGGAGTGTTTCCTACACAATCGAGCATCTTAATGGGTTGTTGCGCGGTTGGGCGGCTTATTTCAAGTTGGCCGAAGCGGCAACACTGTTAAGCGAACTTGACCAGTGGATACGGCACAAATTGCGCTGTATTATCTGGCGGCAATGGAAACGCGTTTTCACTCGTGCCCGTAATCTGATGCGGATGGGATTGGATGAGGTTCAGGCGTGGAGCGGAGCCACCAATGGGCGTGGCCCGTGGCGGAACAGTCGACTCCCGCACATGAACTGGGCTTTCCCTATTGCCTATTTCAGTCGTCTTGGCTTGGTTTCGTTGCTTGATACCGTTCACCGGCTGCGTGGCTTACCATGAACCGCCGTATACGGAACCGTACGTACGGTGGTGTGGGAGGACGGCGGGAGTAATCCCGCCTCCTACCCGATTCGACCGGCCGAACGAACATCGCTTTTTGCGATGCGCCTGGCTGGTAGCCGGCGGAGCGACCGATCTCAATCCAGTTGGCGGCGCGATAACATGTGCCTTTAAAACGCGTTAAATCAACGAACGTCTCTATCATCAGGACCGGGTGGCCGAACCGGATGGGCCAGTCTTTTGCAATGCGACGCTCCAGCAGCGACAAGGTGCGCGATGCCAGGTTCGGAATCGACTCCAGAACGAGGAATCGAGACTGATTGGTAATCAGGTGCAGTCTTGGAATGCGGTCTCTTTCATGCCAGCCCAGCCACTCATCGCGGGCACGGCTTTTCAAAGCACAGGCATAAAACGATGACAACGCGACCCAGCGCCCTTCAAGCACTGCCGCATAAAAGGCACTTTCACCGATCTTTGCCGGTGCGCCAAGGTAGTGATGGGCTCCATCAGGGGTGTGCGTCAGAATTTTGGCAGCAACTCAATTAGCGTATGAAATCTATATATTTTTGCCTTATATCTGGTAGTATATAATACTGTCATAGTGCCACTATAATACCCATTACCCATGGACACCATCAAACTACTGAAAGCCAAACGCGAAGCCCTGCTGGCTCAAATCAGCAAAATAACAGACTTCCGACCCGGTAATTTACTCAAAGTTTACCGCCAATGCGGCAATCCCAACTGCCACTGCGCCCGCCCCGACGACCCCGGCCACCCCGGTTGGCAACTGTCGCGCAAAGTCAAACAGAAAACCATCACCCGTCGCATCCCCCATAATGCGGTAGAACTCACCGGTCAACAAGTCGACGAATACCAACGGTTCCGGGAACTGGTGCACGAGTTGACCGAAGTCAGTGAATCGCTGTGTGATTTAAAGCTGCAATCGAAGCGTAAAAAAAAACACGACACCAAACCCGTTCAAACAAACCTTCGCAGCTGAAGTTGAACAGGAGATTGTGGCGCTGCTCAGTGGTCAGGATTTTTCCCGGTGCGTTGACTTCGATGCGGTTGAATGTGCCATCAAAGCCAAGACGATGGCATTTGCTGCATCGGTACTTGAGGTGTTTTTGAACGCCGACACCTCGGATCACCAGACCAATCAACAGCGCTGTCAATGTGGTGCAATGGCGCACTACAGCGGCACTCGAAGCCGACGGCTCACCACGGTTGTCGGTTTGATTGAATATCAACGGGCGTATTACCACTGTCGCGCTTGCAACAGTGGGTTTTTCCCTAAAGACCAGGCCATGGGGCTGGATTCAAGTGCGCTATCACCTGGGGTGGTTCGCATGATCGGTCAAAGTGCGGCCCGGGAAAGTTTTGCGCAATCGCAGGTTCTATTGCACGAGTTGGCTGGCGTCACAGTCAGCACCAAGCAGGTGGAACGCACTGCAGAGCGCTTGGGTGAACAGCTAAGTGATCATGAACGCCACGATACTGAACTTGAATCCCCGGCGGCAACGACCATGTACCTGGGTGTTGATGGGACCGGGGTACCGATGATCAGTTCAGCAACCGCAGGTATCAAAGGCAAACAGGCCGACGGCAGTGCCAAGACCCGGGAGATGAAGGTCGCGGCTGCTTGGTGGTGTGACCAGTATGATGAACACGGTCATGCGCGTACTGCAAAAACCTCGGTGACCTACACCGCTGCGATTGAAACTGCGCACACTGCTGATGTGGACAAACAGTTGGCGCCGTTTGTGCAACGGGTGGAGCGAGAGGCCTTAAGAAGGGGGTTTTATGATGCCGACACTCAGGTTGTACTCGGTGACGGGGCGCGCTGGATTTGGCAGTGTTTTTCAGAATTGTTTCCCGATGCCATTCAGATACTCGATGTTTATCATGCCAAAGAAAAAGTTTGGGAGCTGTCGAAACTCATCTATGGCAAAGACACTGATACGGGTAAGCAGTGGGCTGAAACGACCGTTGAGATTCTCAGGGCTGGTGAGATTGAACAACTCATTGCGCGCCTGAGATCGTTTTCAACCAAGCATGCCGACGTTGGTGTGGCCATTGGTTATTTTGACCGCAACCGCGAGCGGATGCGTTATGCTGGGTTTCGCGCCCAGGGGCTTAGTGTATCAAGTGCAGTGGTCGAGGCGGGTTGTAAAAATGTAATTGGGACTCGGTTAAAGCGCGGTGGGATGCATTGGAGTGAAGCGGGAGCCAACAAAATTGCGGCACTGCGCGCCAGCGTCATCAGTAATCGATTTGACGATTATTGGTACACGAGAGCCGACAATTCGTAAAATTGCCAATAATTTGACGCACACCCCTCCATCAGTGCCTTGAAATGCGCCTCTTGGTCGCGTGCGACCGGCACATAGCCAACTCTGACAGTTTCACTTCTCGAATGTGTGATTCAGCTTTACTGACTGAACTATACACAAAACGAAAGGGAAAGTTCAGTAACCGCGGGTATTTATTTCAGGTCAAATAGTTGAGTGAACTAAAAATCCGTCTGCTGGTCTGCTGGAATAATATTGATTCTGAAGTCCAATAAGTTTTATACTATTACCCAACATAGCCGTCACGCCTCTTCACAATGCGCAACTTTGACGGCTTTTTTTGTCCTTTTCCGCGATATGAAAATTCAGGGTGAACGAAGAATACCGAAAACCACCCCTTACGTTCGAACAACAGCTCCAACAGCTGAATAATCGCGGTCTGAAAGTAGATGATAACGACATCGCCCTATCCCATCTTAAGACTATCAGCTACTACCGCCTGAGTATCTACTGGTACCCGTTTCGTAGGGAAGAGAAAATCGGCATGAAATCCGACGAATTCAAGGAAGGTGCTCATCTCGACGAGGTAATGAAGCTGTACAACTTTGATCGAGATTTACGTTTGCTGGTGATGGATGCGATAGAACGAATTGAAGTGCATGTGCGTTCCCTTTTTGCTTATCGCATGGGGCACGAGTACGGAGCGTTCGGGCATACGGTTGCAGCGAACTTTGCGCCAAATTTCAAGCATGCTGAATGGTTGGGAAAAATCAATGATGCAACGGCAAAACGTGATATTGGTAAAGAAGAATTCATCACTAGCTACAAAAAAAAATATACGGGGTTCCCCACGTTACCAGTGTGGATGGCAACGGAAGTCATGTCCTTGGGTAATTTGTCTGTCGGATATAAGGGAATGAAATCCAAAGATAAGAAATACATATCAGATAAGTTCGCGTTGGATTTCAGGTACTTGTCCAGTTGGCTTCACACAATCACCCATGTCCGCAATATTTGTTCACACCACGGTCGATTGTGGAACAGGGAGTTAGGCATCAGACCCCGCATGTTGCAACAAAGAAATTGGCAGCCTCCCATTACACCTGGAAACGACAGAGTATTCTACGTTCTCTTGATTCTTCGATACCTACTTTCTTTCGATAGTGCAGGCAATGAGTGGAAAGAAAGAGTTGGAAAGTTACTTGAACCTATCGCGAATGAAGATAGATGGCGCATTGCGATGGGAATGTCTGAAGAATGGAAAAATCATCCTGTATGGAAATAGTGCAAATCAATGCTGGCCATATCGACTTTGTAGAAACAAATTTATAAGTGTATGATATTAATAATATTATAAATTTTGTTTTTTCCGTGATGGTGTCCACGCCTGAGGCGGGGTTGGGGACTTATAACTCGATTCTCTGCATCCGCACAAGGCGAATTTTTGTTCGGCAGGTCAAACGGTCGTTGTCACTTATGCGGGTTGAATGATACGCAAGTCGGGCTGGATTTGGCGCACAAAATCATGCCATCTGAGTGAACTTATCGATTTGCAATCGATTTCAAAGGCGTGTCAACCGAATTTTCGAGCAGCGCTCAGGATGAAGGCACAGCGGTCCTGTTGCACCGGTTGCGACGGTGCAGTGAATGGCTGTTACGAGTGCGAGCTGCGGTGCGATAGCGGCACCGCGTATGGTTCACTGTTGACAGACGCGCCTGCAACGGGCGTTTTCAGTCAAACACAGATAGTCGAGCAACAGGCGTGAATTGCTGCGCAGCGTTGGCGCAACCCCCTTGCCATGACGTCTGATTATTGCAATCGCAAGTCTGCGCAAAGTGATCATGTTCTCGGCTCCGAAACCTGTGCGAATCCGGCATTTGTCCTTGTTCCAGTTATTGGCCTCATCCAATATGCGGTGGACAGCTTCTATTGCCCAATGTCCCCTGTTGAACCCCAGCAAAGTCTGTGCATCGGCCTGCTGGGTGCTCAACGACGTGATGCCGACACTGATTTCCTCTGTCTCCCGGTCGACCCTGCCATTTTTGTAGTGCTGCACCGCCCGGCGCACACGAAACACCTGCGCAACGCCCGGAAAGTCAAACTCCCTACCCAGGTACTCGTTGAGCACATCGCTCACCCAGATTTGCCTTAACTCAGCACGACCATGCTGGACCTTCGGTGCTTTTTTCACCCGATCAGTCTCATCACCGGTCTGCGTGAAAAAATCCGGCTCGGCATCCGGCTTGAGCCGCAACAGATTCTCAAAGTAAAACTGCACTGCTTCGTGCGACAGTTTCTGGTTGTCCTTCAAGGTCACCCTATAGTGACCGCCACGCGCAGTGATGTAGCGGACAATATCGCGCTGCGCCAGCATCGCATCCGCGGTGATCACCTTGCCTTTGAGATCTTCGATTGACTCCAACAGCGGTTTGCAAACACCAATCTCGTTGGTGTACTTTTGCTGTTGTGTGTCCTTGACCGGCAGTTTTGTTTTTTTTGCCAACCGGCATGCGTGTCTGGTGCCCGCTGGCACCCAACACATGCAACTGGCGCTCGTTTTCGTCAATGCACGAGCGCAGCGTCTTGCCGTCGATTGCAATCGCGGTATCGGTGCCCTCGATGAAAGTACGCCAAGTGTGCACGGCCGCATCAAACTGCTCACAGTCAACCTGCACCAGTGCGTTGCGAAGACAATACACACTGGGACGCTGAACCTTGC